>JBGUGD010000035.1:0-223150 GCA_041697335.1 Vampirovibrionaceae bacterium NZW_1234
ATGCATCTTACAAGTAATTAAAAAGTCCAATTGCGCTGTAATCGCTTTTAGTTCCTGCGTATTAAGCCCCAAAGGCAAACAGTGGACTGGGGTGTCGGGATATTCTTTTTTAAAATCCTCAAACAGCTTTTTAAGGAATTCTGGCTCACCATTGCGGTAATCATGGTAGAGAAACATGAAACTCAATTTCTGAGGGAGTGCCTGGGTAAGCTCGGATAGAAAAACACAACAATTGGCAACGGAAGTGTTGGTTGAAGCGCTGGAGTGTGCAAAAAATTCAGGATTCAGGTTTACGCCAATCACAAGCCGCCCATCTTGTTGCTGTTGTTGAATAAAGTCTAAGGAACACTGTATCCGAGAAGACTCGGCATAAGGCTCTAATAAAAAAGCGAGATCTGCTGTTAAATGGATGTTCAGGTATTCACCGCAGATAGCCAATAGTCGGTCTAAAGAGCGTTTGTCCCGGACAAATAATTTTACGCTGTGCGGCATGTGCTGTAAGTAAGGTAAAACAGCCGTTTTTGGCGAGCTATTGAAGCTAAACCCTGTTGTCATAGCATCTCTGCCCAAAGCCGCTGCAATATGAAGTGAGCCAAGGTATAAGCAGGATTGCTGCTCGCTATAAAAACCATCCAGCACATCGGCACCCATGACGATAAGTTTACGATACCGAAACAGGAGCAGCCATAGAAAGCACAGTGGCCAAAGCCGTGTTATTTTTTTCAAGCTCAAATACTCAATTTGAGAATCACGTAAAGCAGATTGATATTGGGGACTATAATCCTTAAGCTCGGCAATTGAAAAATTAAGCACGCCTATCTTGGTGTATCCCATTCCAACAAGCTGGCTTATCAAGACCAGCAACATGGCTTCGTCCCCGAGGCTTCCTGGATGAAAGCAAGGAGGAACGATAATCACTGAATTCTTTGGCGTCACTGAAAAAAAGGGTTTAATGCAGCGGGCAACGGCTTGAGCAAAATGGAATAAAAACATGGCATGGTGGTTTGCAAGTAAAAATTTATTTTACCCGCCTTGACACTGTTTCAACCTCTTCCTTTTAGAGTATATTCTGTTTGTTTTAGCGTTGTGGCATTGTCTTGTTCGGGCTGGTTCGGCCCATTCAGAACAAGTATGGCAAGGCACAAGCCATAGACCGAAAGGCGTTACGTTAGTTGGGACAGGATTCACTTCGGATTTTCAGTTCTCTAGAGGCGTATTGGCCAAATTGCGAATCTGTTCTCAACACAAGAACAACGAAGGTGATGATTTTCATGGTTTCAGGCATCGTAATTTTCATCTGTCGGTTTTGTGGGCTTTATTGCCATATTTTTTCCACACTCAAATTTACAACAAATGAATAAATAACCCAGCGTCATCTGATTATGCCTGCAGGTACTGTGAATGAGGCAACACGGAGAATATATCCTCACGTTTTAATACGATGATTGGCTTTGTTTAATGTACCCATCGACCTTTATCCTAAAACAGTTCAAAAAAATAGCCCCTTTCGACAGGAGCCTGGAATGATATAAAGAGCAAAGAAACACCTGAATGGATTTCTTGAGTAGGTCTATCATACCCATTGGGTCTCGGGGAGGCATCGCTCTTTTGATAGTCATTCTTATGGGGCTATTGACCTAGTTCGCACTCCGCCGTTCAAAGGGGGTGTGTGCCAAGTCCAATGAGTGAGCCCCGATTCACTCGCCTGTCTCATGCCAAGCACAAGCGTGTGGATTATAGTAACAAGTGCAAGCCGGAAAGCCTCTCAAAAAGTCAAGGACAAGGTCCAAGACCTCTGAGAGACCGCTATTGTACGCCGGTTGCTTGCCCCGTGATATAAACAGAGGAGGTTACCCAATGCGCTTATCCAATGCAAAGTATGCATCCTTTGTGAGACAAGACAACCGCACGACTTCTAGAAACTGGGCCTATTCGGATGAGCTATGGGATAAGACGGCTTGTCCTTCGGATCATCCACGCCAAGACCCTGTTCGTTCCGGAAGATGAGCCTGTCGATGACGCGGTTGGCAAAGTGCCTTGGCAACGGTTACCAGGTTGATGGGGCATCGGCCAGAACCACCATGGGTACAGGGCTCAGAAAACTGGCCCACCTGACTGAATTACTGGTGATCCCCATGATCCTGACCCTCCTGTTGCATGCCCATGCCCTGACCTGGGTGAACCCGGAGGAACCGGCAGCCGCCAAGGTGCTGCAAACCCTGTTTACAACGTTACCCTTCTAGTCACCACACCCTCAACATACGCTCTCTCTTATTCAACAGAGTACATCCTAACACCCGCAGCAGATTTTCTCACTTGAGTCTGGCGGGTTTTTCTTTGACTCACGACCACAACATAACTTCCAGACAAAAAAAAGCTGTCTCATACGAGTCATTCGAGACAGCTGCGCTTGAACGTACCCAACTTGGGGTAAAACTTGTTTTAACCCGGCATTACGACACCAAGGCCTCGTGAAAATAGCGGGTGTCCCCGGCCAAGAGTCTTTCGAATACGCCATCCAATGCCTGGGTTTGCTGAGGAATCACCTCACGGGTTTTGGCCAGCCAATCCCCAAGCTGATCGAGAAACCCTTGGCCGACACGCTCGGCATCTTCCGGGTGAAAGGCAATGGCTTGCTGAAACACCAGCCCGGCAAAGTAGGCATCATCCAGGTAGCCCCAGAAGCCATACTCCTCTTCGGGTAAAAAATCCAACGTATGATACACATAGGTCAGAACATAGCCGTAAAGCTTTTTCAGGTCCGACGGAGTGGCCTCGGACTCGAACCAAATGCGGGTCTGCTGGATGACCTCGGGTAACGCCAAAATAAAGTGCTTCAGTGTGGCACGATAGGCCTTAGCCTTGGTGCCCTGCGCCACTTGCAAAAAGCGATTTTCCAGAGACGTATCTGTCTCTGCAAGGCATTGCTGAAGTTTGACCTTGATACCACTTCCCATAGGGGGGCTACTTTCTCAACGGTTCTTCTCGTCTGATGGACAACAAAACGAATGGTACTAGATTCACTATGTCACAGGATATGTCATTAACCATCCCGCCGGGGTGGGACCAGACGGCCTCATTGGAGCGATCCCATCCATGGGTCGAAAGAGGGATCCGACAATCCCTCCAAGGATCAATGCCGCTTACCCCAAATGCGGTAACTGGCTCGAGATCCCGGGATTACCAGAGTTGGTTGCGAATGGGGATTTGCTTTTCCTGAACCGACCAGTAGGCGCTGATGTCTTCCAATCGGTGAAACAAGGGCAACCATGGGCGGCTGGCATCCTGCACACCCTGGGGTGTTAAGGCCCGGGCCTTGGTGTTCCACAACAGATCGGGCAGGTTATTGGGAGTGCTGTAATAAAACACCGTATTGCCTTCCAGGTGCCCCACGCCAAAGGGGTACTTGTAGACGTTATAGCGGGTTAAAAACTCGCGAAGCCTTGAACGCTCGTCGGCAGACACCCCGGGATGGTGCTCAGACAGCAGGGGGTGTTCGACAAAGGAATGAATGAGCTCTAACTGGTTGGGTCGAAGCTGCTTCAGCCGGTTTTTGACCGGGGTTTCGTAACGGGCGTTGTCCAACTCCTGGTAGCCTTCCAAAATGGCTTTCACCGCGTCATCGGTTTTGCCCGCCTGTAACGTCTGAAACCGTTGCAGGGCTTTTTGGTGGGCACCGGCCACGACGAAGTAGACTTTTTTGTAGGCGTTCACCAGGTGAGGCAAGTGCTTGTTCTGCTGATGATGCAGGGCATCCCCATGGCCCAGGGCCTCACAAAAGAACTGGGCCCCAGTGGCCAGATAATCGTCCACAATAATCAAGGCCTGCTGAGACTTGTCCTGCCCATCGGTGGCCAACGCCCATTGATCATGAAACTTAACCTTGGGAATGCCGTTGGTTTTCCGGTACAAATAACTGATGATATCGCCGCTACTGGCCCGGTAAAGCGTGGTAAAAGCTACTTTGGACAAAGGATCCGCCCCTGACTTGTCCAGAAAGCCATCCTGTTCAAGGGCTGCAAGTAGGCGCTGATGGGCCTGTCTCAAATGGCCCAAGAGCCGGGGGTGATCGATGTAGCGTAACTTATCGAGAAACAACAAGGCCGTCGGGCGATCAGCTGGACGAAACTGCTTGAGCCAGGCTTCAAAATGCGCCCGTCGCCGCTTTTGGATCTCCTGTACACTGACGGTTTCCGCCTCGCCAGGGGCCAGGGTCACGGGCAAAAAGGCTTCAATTTTCTGGAAGACCTGGGTTTTCAATCGGGCAAAGGAAACCGGGGCGGCCCCCCCAAAGACCAGCCGGGATGAAGACATGCCTCCCGCAGGGCTGACTGTCATGGTGTGATGTCTGACCGGGCCAGCCGACGCCCCGAATCCGGGACTGGCAGAAAGCCTCTTATGATTGTTATTTAAATTCAACGAAAACATACCTGCACC
Organism: Vampirovibrionaceae bacterium NZW_1234; assembly: GCA_041697335.1. GTDB lineage: Bacteria > Cyanobacteriota > Vampirovibrionia > Vampirovibrionales > JAGQHJ01 > JBGUGD01. The sequence goes on from JBGUGD010000035.1 coordinate 4,438, forward strand.
ATAGATCAGACCCTGGCCCCGGTCAAGCCGGAAGCTTCTGGATAGGGCGCTATGCTAAGATCAGAACAGGCTTGCCCTTGGCGTGAGCCGCCCCAACGGTCAGACAAATCCGGACACCACTATGACGTCCCCATCGGTTGATTCACCCCGAACGCCTTCGGACTGGGCCTGGCTTTCCTCCATGGACATCCGCTCGCTCGCCCTCTTTCGGGTCGGCTTGGGGACGGCTGTTCTGTTACACGTAAGCCCATTGGCTGCTGTGGTTTCTGAGGCCGGGTTTGGCTGGGGCAGCCAAACCGCTGCCATGGTGTTATCTCTGGTCCTCGCTCTCAGCACCCTGGCCCTCATCGTCGGGTATCGCACCGGCCGGGCCACACTGTTGACCTGGGGGCTTTCGGTATTGCTGCCCTCTTTACTGTCACCCGAATCCCTTAAACAAGACCCCGCCTGGAACAGCGTGTCCGTTTTTCTGGGGTGGGCCACCCTGGTGCCCTTAGGCCATGCGTGGTCTGTGGACCGGGCGTTGGATCCGGCTCAAGGGCAAAACTTATCCGATTCCATCTCCCGTCTGAGCACCCTGGGCCTGAAGCTCCAGATTCTCTGGCTCCTGATTCGGCTGTCGCAATACCCGACAGGTATGACCCCTGCCCTGGCTGGCGTGACCTTGATTGCCCTTCTGGCATGGCTGCCCTCCTGGGCTTGGGATCGGTGGGGTGTCCCCCGCATCAATCGCCCCCGGCAAGAAACACTGGAAATTATTTACGACGGGGACTGCCGCTTTTGCTATAAATTGCTCTGCCTCATCCGCACCGCCTTTCTGGTTTGGCATGTGCCTATGCGCCCGGCACAAAGTGATCCGGACCTATTGCAGGCCATGGAATCCTATCATTCCTGGATTGTTCTGGGGCCAAACGGGGAGCATTATACGGAAAGCACCGCCATGAAACACCTGCTGGAAACGTCGCCCCTGGGGAGCCCCTTGGTCTTTCTCCTTAAGCAGTTTACGCCATGGTTCGACCAGGCCTACCGCTGGGTGGCCCGTCATCGTGGGGGCTTATCGAAAGGCATCGCCTTTGTAACACCGCAGCGTCTTACCGCGGCCGTATCACCGCTTCAGGAAATAATTGCCGGATGTGGTCTACTTTTGTGCCTGTGGCACGTGGGAACCTCGTTTATTGCCCCCATGCCCTGGCCACTCCCTGCGAGTTTACAACGCGTGCTGCCGCTGGTCCTGGTGGACTTCTAAGTGAACTTCTGAACCGGGCGGGCGCTGAAAGGCACCGGTGAGGCAGGTCAACGACAAGCCCAAACAAAGGGCATTGAAGGCCCACAGCTGGATATCGGAGGCCTGTCGATGATTGCAGAACCAGGCTTGCCACAGAGCTTGATGGGCCGGGAGTTGCCCCAATGGATGCTTATAGGCTTGTCGCTCAAAATGCGCCTGAATCCGTGCCGGGGTCGGAAGCACAAATCCGGCCTGCTTTCCTCCCACATCAAAGGCCGGAGCCAAGCTCATCAGCATCAGGAGCACGGCCAAGACAACCCCTCGGCTCAAGCATTGCCAAAGCAGGTGACTCCACTCGGAAACCTGCCACACCCACAAGCCCGCCATGGCCATGTAGATCATCATTATGAGGTCGACGTAATACTGGGTCACTTCCCCCGGATGGAGGAGCGATACCCCATACATCAAGGCCAGCGGCAGCAAGACAAAAGCGCCCCAAAAGACTTCGCCTAAAGGCCCTGGCGGTGGCTCACTCTGAGCAGGACTTCGATGTTCCCTGGCATCCGCAACAGGAAGCGAGCCTTGAGAGGCCCATGCGGGAGAAGACGGCTCTGACAAGCCGCCGAAGACAAAAGCCCCTTTGCCCTGAGACGCCCAGGTTTCAGCCAGGTGGGATTGAAAAAAATTTTCTTCCCAAGGTCGAACCGGCCATGAAGCTTCGCCAGCCTCGTCATTCGACGAATCTCTTGGCGACTTGCGCTGGAAGCCATCCACAGCATCTTCTATGCGATGGCGCCCGAGGGAAGGACCAAACTCATCCAAGGGTGTTGCCATGCCCTCGGGATGACGACCCTGCCTTTGCCGGGCCTGGTGAATGCCTGCCAAGGCGGAGGGTTGATGAAGGTAGATCTTATCAATGCGGACCATGGGGTATCCTTTTGACAGGCCTTTGCGCACCGGAACCAAAGATGTGTGAGGACCGTGTTTTTCTAAACACACCTGCAAAACCAAAATTGCCTGAAGCACATCACCGCTCCATTCCATGGCTGGCCTTCAAGGCGCCGGTTGCTTTACAATAAGCTTAATGTTTTACCACAGCGGTGGGTTGATAAAGGAAACATAACACATGACGTCCCCGAAAAAAGCATTGATTACAGGCATTACCGGCCAGGACGGCTCTTACTTGACCGAATTTCTCCTGGAAAAAGGGTATGAGGTTCATGGGCTCATTCGCCGCTCTAGCTCCTTCAATACCGGGCGGATTGATCACCTCTACCAGGATCCCCATCACACCGATACCCGGCTGTTTTTGCATTACGGCGATCTGTCGGATGCGTCAAACCTCTCTCGGTTACTGGAAAAAATTCATCCGGATGAAATCTATAACCTCGGGGCCCAAAGCCACGTGCAGGTCAGCTTTACCATTCCAGAATACACGGGCGAAGTCACCGGCCTGGGAACCTTGCGGCTGTTGGACGCAATTCGGGAAACCGAAATTCAAACCCGCTTTTATCAAGCCTCTTCAAGTGAAATGTACGGCAAAGTCCAGGAAATCCCGCAATCGGAAAAAACGCCGTTTTATCCCAGAAGCCCCTATGGTTGTGCAAAGGTCTACGCTTACTGGATGACGGTGAATTATCGGGAAAGTTACAATCTGTATGCCTGCAACGGCATTTTGTTCAACCACGAATCGCCCCGGCGTGGGGAAACGTTTGTGACCCGAAAAATTACCCGAGCCTTGGCCCGGATTTTAGCCGGCAAGCAAAACAAATTGTATCTGGGGAATCTGGATGCGAAGCGGGATTGGGGTCATGCGAAAGACTATGTGGAAGCGATGTGGCTGATGCTGCAACAGGATCAGCCGGATGACTATGTGATTGCCACGGGAGAAACCCACATGGTACGAGACTTCTTGGCAGAAGCCTTTGGTCTGGTCGGACGGGATTGGGAACGCTATGTTGAAATTGATGCCCAGTACCTGCGCCCTGCCGAGGTTGACATCCTTCTGGGGGATGCCTCCAAAGCCCGCGAAAAATTGGGCTGGCAACCGAAATTCTCCTTCAAGGACCTGGTCCGGGATATGGTCGAATCCGACCTGAACGTTGAGGGATTGTCCCTGGACACTGTGACCAGCTCCTCGTTACGAGGTTAGGCTCATGATGGATCGGAGCGCGAAAATTTATGTGGCCGGGCACACAGGCTTGGCTGGCTCCAGCTTTGTGCGGGAATTGACCCGCCAGGGGTACAGCAACGTGTTGTTAAAAACGCGTCAGGAAGTGGACCTGATGGACGAAGAGGCCGTTGCCCAACTGATGGCCGAGGAAAAACCGGACTATGTGATAGTTGCCGCCGCCAAAGTGGGCGGTATTTTAGCCAACAATACGTACCCGGCCGATTTTCTCTATGAAAACCTCAAAATTGAACTCAACTTGATTCATCATGCCTATCTCAACCACGTCAAGCGCCTTCTGTTTTTAGGCAGTTCATGTATCTATCCCAAGCTTTGCCCACAACCCATTCGGGAAGAATACCTGTTGACCGGCGCCCTGGAGCCCACCAATGAGGCCTATGCGCTGGCCAAAATCAGTGGCCTGAAATTGTGTCAATCTTACAATCGCCAGTATGGCACCCGCTTTATTTCGGCCATGCCCACCAATTTGTATGGCATCAATGATAATTTTGACCTGGAGACCTCTCACGTGCTACCGGCCCTCATTCGCAAGGTCCACGAGGCCAAACTTACCGGCGCCAAGGACGTAACCTTGTGGGGAACCGGGACAGCGCGACGGGAGTTTTTGTTCGTAGACGATCTGGCTCGAGCCGGTCTCTTTCTCTTGAATGCCGAAAACCCGCCGGAAGTTCTCAACGTGGGCGTGGGCGAAGATATTTCCATTCGGGATCTCGCCGAACTGATTCGGCAGATCGTTGGCTTTGACGGTACATTCGTCTTTGACACCAACAAACCCGATGGCACCCCTCAAAAATTATTGGATATGTCGCTCCTGCATGAGATGGGCTGGAAAGCCCAAACCTCTCTGGAAGACGGGATTCGGCATACCTACCAGTGGTATGTGAGTCAACAGGCATCCCACGCCCTATCCTAGTTAAGGCAGGAAATCACCTGCGAATTTCAAGCCCAATTGGGCCTTTGAAGCTCATTTGTAACGCGATTGCAATATACGGGATCGGAAATTAACAAAGAATTAATAATTTTTGTTTTTATATTCATACTAGACATAGGACAGACATTCGATACGTAAGGACACTAACCACTTGGCTAGTTGTATTTAGACTGGAGGGACGCTGGACATGGCTGACTTTTTTGGAAATACCTACATTCCACCGAGATTAATTGCAGAACGCGGAAGCGCCTTTGGCGGACGCTTTGGCGGCCCGGGCTTTGATGGCTTTTATGCCGGACGACGCATGATGCGGGTCTACGAATATGGGCGCATGGGGGTCACTCCCTTTCCCATCGATATGTACAGTCGTTTAAACGTGAACGGCAACTTTGGCTTCAACATGCAAGGCAGTGCCTGGGGCAATGGCTTTGGCATGGGAGGACCCAACGGGTTTATGGGCGGTGTTAACGGAGGCTTCGCCGGTCGCTTCGGGATGTACGGCAATCTCAACGTAACCGCCGAAATGGGCCTGGGTCGTGGACAAGCGGATCCATCCAACGCAGCACTGGCCCGCCTATCCAATCCGGACGTGTTTCGGCGCTACGCGACTGCCGATGGTGTCTTGACGCCTCAAAGCCTCACGGCTGCCATCAATAACCCTGATACGCCGGCGGAAGACAAAGCGTTGTTTCAACAACTTCTGGCCAACCGCGGTACTATCTTTGCCAGTATCGATCCGTTTCGCCGGGATACCGTTACCGGTGGGGATGCCCATTGGAACGGCTGGAGCTTGAATGACATCCGGACTCTGGAACTTCGTACCCGTCTGGGTCAGAGTATCCCGGAAATCGACCAACAACTCCGCGGGTATATTGGTGCTGAGAGAGGTCTTGGCTATGCGGGTAACGGCTACATCGATGCCATGCGCCAACGCCGCCTCAACCTGTTCCCCTTAGGCATGGTCGGCTAGAACGATAAATCAGAATCACTGCTAAAAAACCGGCTGGTCAATCGATCCGCCGGTTTTTGCGTGACACATCCAAGATGGGCTGATTGGCGGAAATGAAGAGTATAATAAATAAAGATAATCGGTTAGGGTTAATAAGAGGCTTCGTTTCATGCACCCGTCTAAAAAACTATGGTTTCGTGTGAGCGCAACTTCAGCGTTTTTAATGCTCACGTGTATCAGCCTTCAGGGACTTACTGCCCCAGCTGCCGATTGCGGCATTGCCGGCTCTGAAGCTGCCATCCCTGGCAACAGCTTTGCCGGCTACTGGAGTGGTACTCCAGGGCTGATGCGCCTGATTGAAACCAATGTGGGAACCATTGAAGGCCCTGCCTCCGGCTCCAGTTACACCAACGGCCAACAAATGGGCGATACCTTTCAAGGACGCTATGCCTTGGATACCGGCAGCTTTTATAGCGGACGCGTGACCATGCACATGACCCAAGGCGGTCGTTGCCTGCATGGCACCATTACTTATGACAACGGGGATCCGCCGGATGACATTCTGGCCATGCGCGTACCAAGACCCTCAATTCCGTATCAACAGTATTATGAACTCACCGATCGCACGGAGCAGCTGAAACACATGGTGGGTGGTATTCTTCCGTTCAGTATCCTTGATGGTCCGGATCGGGTCACGGTGGATCCAACCTTGAGGCAGATGAATCCTCTGCAATGGCACCCTTCTGCCACGAGCCCCAACAATGCGTCAGCCCCTTCTACCCCTCAAATGGATGATTCAACCGAGCCTGAGGTGACGGAATAACTCTGTAATAAAAAGAATTTTAAAAAATCCAGTTCATTGCGATGAACTGGATTTTTTAATCCGATCCGTTGGTCTTTTGTGGGCATTTTTTTAATGCTCCCGATGTCATCTCCTGCCTTCTCAAACGAGTTGATCCAGCCACCCGGGACATCACTTTGACATTAAAAACGTGTCTGACAGTGCCAGGGCAGAGAGAATGGCCCCTTCGACCCGGGGACCGCCAAAGCCGTCTCCAGCCATATAGAGGGATTCATGGTCATCCAGACAAACATAGGGCTTATGGTACGTGCTGAGGGCCAAACTGTATCGCCAGCGCATCAGTTGATGAGACAGTATGGTATCGGCAGACACCCATGGTGCCACCGCCTGGCTCAAGGCCGCCACAATCTCCGATTCAAGTGCATCAAAGTGGGCTTGACTCCAAACACCATTGGCATGAACAGTAATACTGGGCGCATTGGAGATGCCTTTCTGCTGATTATCCGCAACCCAATGTAAAACCGGATCGCCCTCCATAATCAGACCGCCTGGTGGGGGAATGAAACTGGGTTGAGAAAGGCCCAAGAGCAGTGCCAAACACGGGGCATATTGGATGGCTTTGAGGTCGTCCATCAACTTAGGCTCAACCGGCAGGTCTTCAATCAGCTGCAACGACTGGGGCACAGGTGCTGTAAGAACCACACGAGCGGCCTTAACGCTTCCCAAGGTATCCGTCTGGATCACCCAAGCATCCTTCTGAGGCGTTATTCTGAGGACTCGGCATCCGCGCTCAATGGGCAGCTTTTCCGCAAGGCCTTTGGCAATCTGGGTCATGGATGAAGTCCCTCGCCACCGAGCAAGGGGCTCCGACCATTGGCCGGCTATATTCACAAAGCCTTCAGCCCAACACGTTGACCAGCCTTGGGCTTGCCAAGCCGCATTCAAGGCATTAGATTGAGGCTCTCTGAGCGTAAAGTATTGAGCCCCATGGTCCCAGACCCAGGACTCATGGCGTCGGGTGGCCATACGGCCACCAACCCCCTTGGATTTTTCCAGCACTCGAATCGCCTGCCCGGACTCCTGAAGGCGCTCAGCAATCAGCATGCCTGCGATCCCTGCACCGACAATCAAGGTATCCAAAATGTTGTTCATCGCTGTCTCCTTAGGCATTGACTGAGGGCCCGTCTCTCTGGAGTGTATCATAGTCCATTTCAGCATCTGAAAATCAGGGAAAAGGCCCTCTCGGATTGAAACCCAGACATTTCTTCTAGCGCCCTAGACGGGCTATGCGTCACGGTGTACGAAAATGCTGATTCTCAGTCCAAACAGTGATTTTTCTGGAGAACATCCCTCAGTTTCCAATTTCAGGGAGTACTTTTAGAACACAAAGTTCCTTTGATAGCAATCACCCAACTCTGTGATATCATTCTGGTGTCTCGGCATGGATTTCTGGGTCTATTATCGATTTTCGAGACGTGATAAAAGCCTATGGAGGCAGCGTGATGCAATTTCTATTACTCATGGGTGCGTTGGTACTAACCCTGGTGATTCTCCCTAATATTGCTCAGTCCGCAGCGCTCGGGGTGGGTGCTCCGGCCCCGTATTTTGATCTCCCGGCCACAGGCGGAAAAAACGTCAAATTATCGGATTATAAAGGCCAGAACCTGATTATTGTCTTCTATCCCAAAGATCAAACCCCAGGTTGTACAACCCAACTGTGTCGCCTGCGCGACGATCTGTCCCGGTTTCAAGCGAAAAATACAGCCATCATCGCTTCCAATCCGGCAGATTTGAAAAGTCACGAAGCCTTTGCTCAAAAACAGCACTACACCTTTCCTATCCTGGTAGATAAGGACCGAGCCATGGCCAAAGCTTACGGTGTGGGATCAGTTCTGGGATTTAACGATCGGACTGTGTTTATCGTGGACGCGCATGGCACCATTGCCTATGTGAAAAAAGGGATGCCCTCCAATGAGGAATTATCCGGCGTCATTGAGAAACTGAACCAAAAGGGCCACCCCTAGTCTTAGGGTTTCCTCCCCGAGTTCTTTTTGAAACCTTCAATGAAAGTTAGATTCTATGAACACCTCGGTCCAATCACCCTGCCAGCCAGAATCCTCACTCATCACCTCCAGTCTCTCCCATGATGATGAAACGGTCTTTACACCTTTAAAAGCTCATTGGTGGCATTATTGGCCTTTTGTTTTTCTACATGCAGGCTGCCTGGGTGCGCTCTATACCGGAGCCAGCCCCGTTGCCATCGGCATTGCCATTGCCCTCTATTGGGTTCGGATGTTTGCCATTACCGGGTTTTATCATCGCTATTTTTCCCATCGGACGTATAAAACCTCTCGTGCACTTCAGCTGGTGTTTGCCTTAATGGGCCTGACGGCGGTCCAAAAGGGACCACTCTGGTGGGCGGCCCATCACCGAAACCACCACCTTTACTCGGATCAAACCCAAGACGTTCACTCGCCGATTAAAAGCGATTGGCTATGGTCTCACATTGGCTGGATGACCAACAAGGAAAACCTCAAGACCGATTACACCAAAGTACGAGATCTGGCCAAATTTCCGGAACTGGTGTTTTTAAACCGGCATGACTGGCTGGTCCCCTTGGGATTGTTTTTAGGATTGTTTGGTCTGGGTGAACTGCTGAACCGGTTCTGGCCGGGGCTTCAGACTTCAGGGCTGCAATTGCTTGTCTGGGGCTTTTTTATCAGTACCAGTGTGTTGTTTCATGCCACATGCTCCATCAATTCAGTGGCGCATCTCTTAGGCACCCGGCGTTATCGTACGCAGGATCAGAGCCGAAACAATTTCTTTCTGGCGTTGATAACCATGGGTGAAGGCTGGCACAACAATCACCACCATTACCAGCGGGCCACACGTCAAGGATTTTTTTGGTGGGAGATTGATGTCACCTACTACCTGCTTAAACTGATGGCCTGGGTCGGCCTGGTGTGGGATCTGAGCCCGGTGCCGGACAAAGTCCGCCTGGCTGTTCCGACAGCGACTTCAAAGGGCTAGGCCATGGAACGACTGGCAATTATTGGAACAGGCATTGCCGGTCTGGGATGTGCGTATTTTTTGCACCCCCACTATGACATTACTCTGTTTGAAAAAAATGATTACATTGGCGGACATGTGAACACCGTGGAGGTGACTCGCCCCAACGGAGTGATCCCGGTGGATACCGGATTTATGGTATTTAATCACATCACCTACCCAAACCTCTGTAAGCTCTTTGATCGCCTTGAGGCCAAGACCCTTGCTACCGATATGTCCTTTAGTGTCCAGCATCGCGAGCAGGACCTGGAATGGAATGGCGCCGGGTACAATCGGCTCTTCGGACAACGCAAAAATCTGCTGCGCCCGCGCTTTTGGCGCATGTTGTTTCAGCTTAACCGCTTTAACCAGGATGCCATTGAGGCCATTGAGAATGCATCATACGGTGAGATGACGATTCAGGACTACGTGGATGCGAGAGGCTACGGAGACGATATGTTGAACCTGTATCTGCTTCCCATGAGTTCGTCCATCTGGTCCAATCGGCCGGAAAAAATTCGGCACTTTCCCATTCGCACCTTGCTGATGTTTTTTAGAAACCATGGCTTTTTAGGCATGGACACCCACTACCAATGGTACACCGTGGTGGGGGGCGCAAAGACCTATGTGCAAAAAATGATTGCCCCCTTTGCCCATGCGATCCGATCCGATTCACCTGTTTTACAGGTGACCCAAGCAGCAGATCAGGTCATACTCACGCTCAAAAACGGCGAAACCCACCGTTTTGATAAAGTCGTCCTGGCAACCCATGCCGATGAAGCCCTGGCACTTCTCACCAATCCCGATGCATTGCAACAACGACTTTTAAGCCCGTTTCGCTACGAACACAATCTGGCACAACTCCATACCGATGCATCCGTAATGCCTCAAACCAAACGATGCTGGGCAGCATGGAACTACCGGATTGACATGCAAGGCGGCGGTGACAAACGCTGCTCTACCCACTACTGGATGAACCGATTACAGCACATCTCGGGCAAGACTCAATACATTGTTTCTATCAACGGTGACCACCTTGTAGACCCCGAATCCGTCCTTCAAACCATTGACTATGAGCATCCCATTTATACGTTAGAGGCGATTCGGGCCCAAGAGGAACTAGATCAGTTAAATACGCCTCAAACGGGCCGCCGGGTGTTTTTTAGCGGCAGTTATTTTAAGTATGGCTTTCATGAAGACGCCTTCAGTTCCGCAGTGAAGCTGTGTGAACAATTGACAGGAGGGCCCGTATGGTAGCCCCTTCGTACTCCTCATGTCTGTATGAGTGCCATGTGATGCATCATCGCCTATCACCCAAGCGCCATCGTTTTGATTTTTCGTTTTTCATGTTTTATCTGGATCTGGACGAATTGCCTTCTCTTGAAAAATCGTTGGGTCTATTCGGCACAAAACCATCCCGACTCTACCGGTTTTTAGAATCCGATTACCTACCCTTGGGTCCACAGCCTTTAAAAGAGAAGGTCCAAACCATTCTCCATCGCGAAGGCATTCAAACACCCCTGCACCGGGTTCGACTTTTAACCCACACCCGCGTGCTCGGGTATATTTTTAATCCCGTTTCTTTTTATTACTGCTTTGACCCCAATAATGTCGCCTTTGCCGTCATTGCAGAAGTCGGCAACACCTTTGGCGAAAAAAAACTCTTTGTTCTGCCTCGCTCTGAGCACCCTGACTCTGAAGATGGCTTTTGCTTTCGAGGCAATGCTGTCAAACATTTCTATGTCTCCCCGTTTTCGGATCTCAACCTTCAGTTTGACTTTCGCCTCGGTGTGCCCGATACCCAATTTAAGATTGCCATTGATGATTGCAACGCTCACCATCACCCTGTTGTGATCAGCCGATTCAAGGGGACGCGTAAACCCCTGACCAACAGCACCCTCCTGAAAATGACGCTGAAGTTTCCCCTGATGACGACCCAGGTAATCTCCCAAATTCACTGGCATGCGTTTTTATTGTGGTTGAAAGGTGTTCCGTTTTTCAAAAAAGAAGCTTCTCCCGAACTGCAGCAACACGTGCTGCTCCCACACCCCGCATTGGCCCGGTATTATTCCCAACAATCCCAAGGAGCCTCTCATGGCAGTTTCTCCAAAGCATCCCCCTAAACTGACACCATTGGCCAGCCCCGAGCGCCAAAAACCCCCTGAGCCTAAATTTCCCGAATGGCTGAATCGGTGGTGCAAAACACACATTTGCAACGCGCTGGGGCAGATGACTCAGGGCTATCTCACCCTTCGCCATACCGATGGTACGTATTTTAACGTGGGGGATCCAACCAGTCCGTTTCGGGTCACCATGACCATCCTGAATGACGATTTTTTTACCAAAGGCCTTTTCTTTGGGCACATTGGACTTGCCGAATCCTATATGGACGGTGACTGGGAAACCCCATCTATTGCGTCAGTTGTCGAATGGTTTATCCTGAATATTCAAACATCACCCTTATTGGAAGGGTCTCAAAATAAGACGCTCTGGATTAATGCCATGGGCCTGGTGAATAAGATCGCTCATATATTACGAGCCAATAGTCCTCAAAACAGTCAACGCAATATTCAGGCCCATTACGATTTGAGCAACGACTTTTTTGCCGTGTTTCTGGATCCTACCATGACGTATTCGTCAGGCCTGTATACCTCGCCACAACAGTCACTGGAGAATGCTCAGCTGGCCAAGTATGACGCCTTGTGCCAAAAACTTCGTCTGAGCCCCTCGGATCACGTTTTGGAAATTGGGACCGGCTGGGGCGGCTTGGCATGTTACATGGCCAAAACCTATGGCTGCCGGGTTACAACCATTACCATCTCGAAAGAGCAATATGAGTACTCCAGACAACGAATTGCTGCTGAAGGCCTGCAACACCGGATTGATCTAAAACGAATCGATTATCGCCATGTTCAGGGGCAGTTCGATAAAATTGTCTCGGTAGAAATGATTGAAGCCGTGGGCGATGCCTATTATGAAACATTTTTTGCCCAGTGCCATGCATTACTCAAACCACACGGACTGCTGGTACTCCAGATGATCACCTGCCCGGATTCACGGTTCAAAATCTTAAAAGAGAATGTGGATTTCATCCAAAAACACATTTTTCCGGGGTCACTTCTCCCCTCGCTGACTCGGGTCCAACAGGCCCTGAATCAAACCGGCGACTTGTTCCTGCACGAATTAGAAGACCTCGGAAATAGTTATGCCTTAACCCTCCATGCCTGGTACGAACGCTTTAATGACCATCTGGATGAGGTAAAGGCGCTGGGCTTTGATGAGCGGTTTATTCGCAAATGGAACGTTTATTTTCAATACTGTGAAGCTGCCTTTGCCACTCGTAACATTACCGTTGTCCAGGCCGTGTATACACGGCCCAATAACCCCACATTGATGGCCCCCTTCTGGAAGGAGCGTGCTCAATGATTTTAGGGCTTCGCCTCTTGTTTAGCCTGATTCTCGTCACGATGCTTTGGGTGACCACTACGGCCAGTTTACAGGAAAATATTCTTCAGATTCCCGCGCACGTCACCACGGATCCGTGGTTTGTGGCCACGATGTTTGATGCCTACTTCGGTTTTCTCACATTTTATATCTGGGCCTGGTACCGAAGCCCTTCCTGGCCAAGCCGAATTGTCTGGTTCATTCTTATTATGCTGCTGGGCAACATGGCCATGGCCCTTTTTGTGCTTCGTATTGTCTTGCGATTGCCCAAGGATGCGCCAGTAACTGCTGTACTGCTTCGCCCTGAACATCAGGCGATCCTGGAGCGCTTGCCCAAATGATACCGCTGGACCTGACAGCCTTTCATCTGATGAGTCTCGGGCTTGGAGTGGCCTGCACCATGATGGCATTGGTGTGGGTGTGGGCAACCGCCATGAAAAATGCGGGCATCGTTGATGTATTCTGGGCTGGTGGTTTTTTACTGCTCGTGCTGCTTTATGTCTTCTTAGGCGAGGGATGGCTTGTGCGAAAAATAGTCTTGACCCTCATGGTAGGCGCCAGCAGCTTACGACTGGCCTGGTATCTCAATCAACGCTTTTGGCGGGAATTTCCCACGGAAGACGGCCGTTATGCGGTTCTAAGAACCATCTGGACCAAACATCTTCACCTGATGTTTTTGGGCCTGTTCCTACTGCAAGGCACGCTGATGGGAGTGTTGTCTCTGCCTTTTGCCATGGTCGCTAAAAACCCTATACCTGCATTTTTACCGGTAGAATGGGTTGCCATGGGGTTATGGCTTATCGGTTTTCTCGGGGAAACCCTGGCCGACAAACAGCTTCAACAGTTTAAAGCCAATCCGAACCATCAGGGGAAGGTCTGCTCGGTTGGTCTGTGGCGTTATTCCCGACACCCCAATTATTTTTTTGAATGGGTCATGTGGGTCAGCTATTTTGTCATGGGCTTGGGTGTTCCGGGAGGTTGGGTGACTTTTTATGTCCCGTTACTCATGCTTTTTTTTCTCACCAAAGTAACTGGCATTGCAGCCACGGAAGCCCATGCATTAAAAACCCGGGGCGAAGCCTACCGACGTTATCAGGCGGAAACCAGCCCGTTTATTCCCTGGTTTCCAAAACAGAGCTAGAAAGGTAAGACGTGCTTCTAGATCGTGTATTAGAAACCAATCAGGTTCCCGAGCCTTTGATTCGACTAGGCATCCGCTACCTCCTGTGGCTCAAGCTCCGCACCGAAGCCGAGCCGTCGGAAGCCCGGCTTCAGGAAAAACTTATGGCCTTTGTTGATGGACTGAAACGCATGCCCATTGCCATTGAAACAGACAGCGCCAACTGGCAGCACTATGAGGTCCCTGGCGCATTTTATGAGCTTGTATTAGGTCCACGATTAAAATACAGCAGTGGGCTTTGGACAACACACGTGAAAACTCTGGCGGAAGCAGAGGAAGCCATGCTGGCCTTGTACTGCGAGCGTGCCGATATTCAGGATGGGCAAGAGATTCTTGACCTGGGTTGTGGATGGGGATCGATGTCTTTATGGTTGGCCGAGAAATACCCGAATGCCCGTATTACCGGCCTATCCAATTCGGCCTCGCAAAAACAATTTATTGAACAGCGGGCCCAGGAAAAAGGGTTTAAAAATCTCGAGATTGTAACGGCAAACATTGTCACTCACGACTGGTCTCGTCAGTTTGATCGCATAGTGTCCATTGAAATGTTAGAACATATGAAAAACTACGACGCATTGATGGCAAAAATCAGCCGATGGCTTGTACCCGGGGGAAAACTGTTTATCCATATCTTCACCCATAAATATTTTGCTTATCACTACGAAAGTCAGGGCCCTTCGGACTGGATGACTCGATATTTCTTTCTGGGAGGCACCATGCCCAGCCATCATCTTTTGCTCTATTTTCAGCACCCACTCAAAATTACCGGCCATTGGGTGGTCAATGGCACCCATTACCAAAAGACCGCCGAAGCCTGGTTGGACAATATGAAGCGCCATCGTCGCGAGATTCGGGACCTGTTTAAATCCATTTATGGACCCGATCAGGTGACACGCTGGTGGGTTTACTGGTCTGTCTTTTTTATGGCCTGTGCCGAGCTGTGGGGCTATCGCAACGGGAATGAATGGCAAGTCTCGCATTATCTTTTCGAAGCACCCACACACGAGCATTACTAACTATAATATGGTTTACACGTTACAAGGCCGATGATCATGGATTACAAAACACCCAGTACCATTCTCACGCATACAGGTCGCCAACCACAGGCATTTTCAGGGGCCGTCAATACGCCTCCCCACCGGGTGTCTACGGTTGTTTACCCCACCCTCGATGCCATGTATCGAACAAATGCCAACCCTGAGGCTATGCGCTATGGACGACTGGGTACGCCTACGTCTTGGGGTTTTGAGCAACCGGTAGCAACACTTGAAGGGGCTGCTGGCGCCTTGAGTTTTCCATCCGGGCTGGCCGCGTTAACAGCCGTGATGGATTGCTTTGCCCAGCAAGGCGATCATGTGCTCATTCCCCATTCGGCCTATAGCCCTACCTGGCGTTATGCCACACAAGTTCTGCCGCGTCGGGGAATTGCTGTTGAGGTGTACGATGGGCGAGAAGGCGCCGAAGGATTACGCTCGAAACTTACCCCGAAAACACGGTTGGTGATGCTGGAAGCACCAGGCTCTGCTGTTTTAGACGTAGCTGACGTTCCTGCATTGACTGACGTGATTCACGCGGCAGGCGCTTTCGCTGCCATTGATAATACCTGGGCGACACCACTGTATTTTCGGCCTCTGGATTATGGGTGTGATGTGGTGGTTCATTCCGCAAGTAAATATCTTTCGGGGCATAGTGACGGAACACTGGGACTGGTTGCGATAAAAGAGCAGGGTCTTTTTGAGACGTTTCGCGAACATGTGTGGCTCACAGGGGTTGCAGCAGGCTCTGAAGAACTCTATCAAGGTGCACGTGGGTTACGCAGCCTGGCTGTCCGACTTCCCCATCATGAGGCCTCAGCACTCAAAATTGCCCAATGGCTCACAGCGCAACCTGAGGTCGAGACGGTGTTTCATCCGGCCCTGGAGAGCCATCCCGATCATCACATTTGGAAGCGCCTGTTTACAGGTTCAAGCGGTGTTTTTTCATTCAGCCTTAAAATTGGGGGCCGTGAACGCTTAGCCGCCCTGATGGATCAACGCAGGCTTTGGGCTATTGGCTATTCCTGGGGCGGCTTTGAAAGTCTGATGATTCCCTTTAACGAAGCCCATCGGCCGGATCTGCAACCCTACCAGGATCGGCTCGTTCGACTGTCGGTCGGGCTTGAAGATGTGGATGATCTGATTCTGGATCTGGCTGATGGGTTTTCAGCGATGCGTCGGCTCTAGAGACCGGTGTATAACCTATCGTATCACTACTCTGAATGCCAATCTTTCATGTGATTGGCATGGGTATTGAGGTAAGCACCTGGGCCGTAATACTGATCGTAAAAATTGAGATCCAGGTGGTGGGCTTGTAAATACATAAACGCCAACATAGTCGGAACCGTTCCCGGGAATTTACCAAACTGATCGTAAATATATTGCGCCTGGCGAGAAATACACGCGATAAAGCGTTCAGAATGGATTTGAGCAGATCGGCGAACACGGCCACTATCTTTCCATGGTCCGGGAGTCTTCTCGTGGAAGGGGCCATTTAAACCAAACTTACGGTCAACAACAGCCAGGACAGCTTCATGCATGGAAGGATAATAGGGTGGACAGTGACCTTCAAATACGCCTTGCAAACCCAACACATTAGGCAGGGTCCAGTGTTCCTCGACTTGGTAATCGAATCCCAAACCGGGGACAGCAGGGTCACCACTGGCACCCAGCACGGAGTAGGGATTCACCCCATTGTACATCCAACCGCCTAAGCCCATGGCCTGAAGCATTAATGCCCCGGCATAGCACGCACTGACCAATTCGGCGTTGGCCTCCAATAAGGTATACTGCTCCAAAAAGCTGAGGGGAATCACCCGATTCGGATCAACCAGATCGTGAAACTGCTCCAGGCCGGGAATATCGTTCTGGTGAATATCATCATAAAGCATGTAGCCATTCTGCAGGTAGTAACAAAGGTTCGCGATATTATGCTCTGCCAGGTCCGCAACAGGAATAACAAACAAACTGCCGGGACAATTGGCAACCCACTGATTGTGACCTTCCACATGAGGATCTTGGGGCGGCAGCTTCAAGCGTCTGTCAGATAACTGACGAACCCGATCTCGGTGAGCCGACATTATCGTCTCAATTGGAAGGTCTTTCAGGGATGTTGGCTGAACGAGTTGTGGCGCATGTTTGGTCTCAAAAAAATAGGTCCCTGAATCATCGGTAAAAAACAGATTGGATACATGAAACCCGGCAGCTGAAGGGAAGGTTCGCCCACCGGCACTCATACTGTAATTGGGCAAATGGGGCGCATACCGTGAATTGAAGGGAATTAAATTATGCCATCCTGTATTGCCCGCCATTGCCGTTAAAACCAGCATGGTTTCTTCCTCGGTCAGTGGAAGCGGATCAAGGTTCGATCGATATTGAAACGGGCCAGAAGAGATTTCAGCGCCTCGAAAAAATCGACGGGATCGTCTACCCCAAAGCACTTCAACAAAGGGTATCTTCATTAGCGTGGTAAAGCCTGGTGAATCTGGCATCGGTTCTGCTCGGCCCCCAAGTTGTTGTTAAAGCGCTAAAACGCGTCAAAAAGAAACTTTAGTAATTACCACATGGTAATCTACCCGCCATCCCCTATGCGACTCCCTCCAACGGGTTTACCCTAATCGGAAATCGGAATTGAAAGCGATAAAAACTTTGCGGATCAGAATCAAATAATAAATGATGGGGTTTACTCTGCAGACATATCGCATTCCCAAAGACCAAAGGGATTCCCATCCAGATCCCGACATATGGCAAAAAAGCCCTTACCAGACACTGCCGTCCTGGGGACCAGAACAGTGGCACCCAAGCTCTGCGCCTTTTCTAGAGAACGATCTAGGGATGTCACACTCACATACTGGGTCACCTGGTGCCCTGGGGCTTGACGCTTCATCATGCCTCCAAAGGCTACACCGGGTTCGTTTGGCGTTCCCGTATCAACACTCCAGTAGTCAAATTCAGGTGCCGTACCGGGCATTTTCTCGAAACGCCAATCAAAGAGTTGAGCATAAAACGCCTGGGCTCGAGCGATATCGTTCACAGGAATTTCAAAATAGCAGATGTTGGCCATGGCCTTTTTGGCTCCTTTCATTCCTCAACTAGTCACCCCAGTGGTTATGACCACACTAACATAACCGAATCCCAAGAAACACAGTTCAGCCCTACCGATTGGGATGGCCCGCTTTAAGTCATTCAAAAGCTCTTTGGAAAATTATGTTTTTATTCCCGCCATTTTTTCGGATCGACACATCAATGCCACAATGTTTATGTTATATTCCAGAAAAATCAAACATGGTTTCAAGAACACACCATTTCTATCATGTCAGGATGTTTCACGGGAGCGTCGTTGAAGTATGTCTGTTCGGTTTCGGGGGATTCCAATAGCCCAGTACCAGGTCCCAGTATCCCGACCTGGACATTCAAAGGAAAAGACTGAGAGGCTGACTGTCGTACAACTGGAACCCAAGGATTTACCGATTATCGAACATTTAAGCCGCCAAGTTGAGGAAAGAGGCTTGGTTCAACACCCAGACAAAGACGATCACAAGACGTTTGTCCACAATTGGATTATCAAATGGATGCTGGAAGACCTGAAAACCATCCTCAAGATGGTTGAACGTTGTGCGCTCCCCTTACCTACCGTGATGTATATGGCCGTTGTCAACAAACAACCTGTGGGTATTGCCATGGCGCATATGCCTAAAATTACCCAGGATAATAAACTTGTTTATAGTTACCGGGCCAAGCCTGAGGAAACCGAGCTGGATTGGCTCTCTTCATGGCCTTTGGCTGATCAGCGAAAAGTCAAAGGAGTGGGTCAAATCCTGTTGTCTCATGTCTATGAGTCTTGCCGGGCGTTAAAGCAGAAAAGCCTGTTTATACGGGCTGCAAACCCTGAGAATTCTGACTGTATTGGATTTTACAAGGCCATGGGGGCTAAAAAGCGAGGAGGCCTTCAATATTTTGATCAAAAAACAGGCCCTCGCCATTTGAGCTTGTTGCTTCAAGACTATCCATATGAACCCAGTTCTGGCATCATTCAGCCCATGAGCGTCTCAATGGACCTGGCGAAACAAATGGCCAGGCAGGTTTTTGACAAATATCAGCAACGCAAAATGGTTCAGCGCAGTTTTAAGCCTGAGTATTTCGTCACCCTTCCGAAAACAAAGCGAAAAACCTGAGTCTTTCGCCCAACACCAATCACTTTAGCCATACCAGCACCCTTGCAAGCCAATTAAACTTTTTATTCAATTTAGACAAATATTTCCGCAATCACTCATTTTTGCAACGCTGCGGCCTAAAGAGAGAGGGATTACGATAGATAATGGAATGAAAGTTACAGTCCCATATGCGTTATGAGACAATAAAGGAAATTTTAGTTTACGAAGTACGGTAAACAACCCGTTTACGGATCAAAGCGACAATTTCAGTTTGGAACGGACATTACTTGGCCCACATTATGGTGGATCCATCCAATGGGGTTCAAAAAAATAAGCCAAAATGACCACCTCACATAGCCCACCAGTGAATATAGCAGCCCAAAATCATTTGCAATGAGTGGTACCATGAGGTAAACCACATTGGCAAAACCGAACATGCCAGGGAACTTCTTTTTCCAATGTCCCACGCTCCAACCAAATCACCACGATTAGCACTAGCGGTCGCCATGCTCGTGAGCGCCATTATTATTATTCAAATTGGTGCAGCCTTGGCAAAACAGTTGTTTCCACTCATTTCACCTCAAGGCACCTCGTCCTTACGACTGTTTTATGCCGCCCTGATTTTATCTGCCCTTTGGCAGCCATGGACAAAAGCCCTGTCACGTGCACAGTGGCTCGCGACCCTGCTTTACGGGTTATCACTGGGCGGTATGAATCTGTTAATCTATATGGCCTTCGATCGTCTTCCCTTAGGCATCGCCATCGCCTTGGAATTTATTGGGCCACTCTCAGTGGCTTTGATTGCTTCTCGTAGGCCTTTGGATTTCCTCTGGGTGTTATTTGCCATTGCCGGTCTCGCCATGTTATTGCCGATCGGTGGTGTATCCAGTTCTCTGGATCCAATTGGAATTTGTTTGGCCCTTGGAGCAGGCCTTTGCTGGGCCTTATACATTCTCTTTGGCCAGCGAACCAGCACCACTGTTCATGGCGGCACAGCGCTTGCCATTGGAATGAGTATCGGCGCCATTCTTGTAATGCCATTTGGACTTGCAAAAGTCGGCATGCAGTTGTTTTCACCCGCCATATTTCCGACAGCATTGAGCGTGGCCATTTTATCAAGTATCATTCCCTACTCATTAGAAATGCGTGTACTGAATCAGATACCCGTCAAACTGTTCGGAATTCTTCAAAGCCTGGGACCTGCCCTTGGTGCCCTTGCCGGACTCATTCTTCTTAAGGAACACCTCAATCACGTTCAATGGCTTGCTATTTTCTGTATCATTGCTGCCTCAATCGGAAGCACCCTCTGTACTGCAAATCATTCTGCACAAAAAGAAACAACCCAATAAGTTAGTCATTATACTCCTGCAGTATTTACAACCCTCTTGATAAACAACACTATTTGATGTATGATAGCGGGTCTTCAAATTATATTTTTAAGAGGCTTGGGATTGATGGGAGTATACAGTGTAAAAGGACTTAATGCCGTTAATCAACAGAACGTGCGGTTTCAGGGCACCGTAACAAGAGATGCTGCCCCGCATTTTATCACGTTCCCGGGACATTCAGACGTTTTTAAACACTTCGAGAAAACGGTTCACTCGCAGCTGAAACCGGATACACATCTTGATTTAACCAGCTCCACGTATTCAACATCGGCCGGACGACGTCAAGAACATTTTGTTACGGTGTCCCGTCAGAAGAAAGTATTGGCCGATAAAACCTACATAGGCGCTTGGGGAGCTGACGAGCATCGACAAAGCCCATGGGATTTCCTTGCCTGGATTCCTGGCACCATAGGCAGATGGGCTACCAATAAAAAAGATCAAGCCTGGTACAAAGCCCAGTTAGATCGAGCCCTGCAAATTGCTCTTTCCTGCGAAAAAAACAGGTAAAACCAGCTATACCTGCGTCATTGACCTATGCCTCTTATCCTCAGAGCATTCTGAGGGCAAATTAATCTATTGCGTTGCCACTGTCGCTCGATAATAAGCAAGTCACTTCAACGACGTTCCGTGGCGTAAAGCCCTTTTCTTGCATGGAAGCGTCCCTATTTTAACAAGGCGACTTCATGCTGATTAATTAGAAATATGCTTTCTGAAAAAAGCCCTGGGTGGGTGTGCGCATTTCGAGTATGATTTAATACATCCTAAGTAAGCCATTAAGTTTAATTCACTTAAGCGTTGGTTAATGAGTAGAAGAGGCTATTTCAAAATGTATCGATCAACAATCACTGTCTTCACCTTGCTTGCAATTACTTTATCTCCCACATTTTTGGTGAATCCTGCGTTTGCTCAAGGCAAGGCAATATCCAACCAATCCTGGTGGCCTGATAAACTGGATCTTTCCCCATTGCGACAGCACGCTTCAGGATCCAATCCCATGGGTACAGGGTTTAACTACGCTGAAGAATTTCAAAGCCTCAATCTTACCGCTGTAAAAAAAGATATCGCTTCCGTCTTAACAACATCACAAGACTGGTGGCCCTCAGATTTTGGGAATTACGGACCATTCTTTATTCGGATGGCTTGGCACAGTGCCGGTACGTATCGAATGGCTGATGGACGCGGCGGCGCTGATGGAGGCCAACAACGATTTGAGCCTCTTAATAGCTGGCCTGACAATGCCAATCTGGATAAGGCACGACGCTTACTTTGGCCCATCAAACAAAAATATGGGAACAAAATTTCCTGGGCAGACCTGATGGTTCTGACAGGCAATGTTGCTCTGGAATCCATGGGTTTCAAGACGTTTGGGTTTGCGGGCGGGCGTCAAGATGACTGGGAACCGGACTTGGTTTACTGGGGTCCGGAAACAGAATTTTTGGCGGATAAACGCCATAATACGGATGGAAAACTGGAACAACCACTTGCCGCTGTTCAAATGGGGTTGATTTATGTCAATCCCGAAGGCCCTAATGGAAATCCGGATCCGTTGGCCGCAGCTGTACACATCCGTGAAGCTTTTGGACGGATGGCGATGAACGACGAGGAAACAGTGGCATTAATCGCAGGGGGCCATACGTTTGGGAAAGCCCATGGTGCTGGCAGTCCCTCCAAGTGCGTAGGCCCCGAACCTGCAGCCGCCGGTGTTGAAGAACAAGGCTTCGGATGGACAAGCAAATGTGGCTCCGGCAATGCAGGTGATACTATTACCAGCGGGCTTGAGGGAGCATGGTCATTTAATCCAACCGCTTGGACCATGGGTTACTTGAACAACCTTTTTGCTTACGACTGGGTGCAAACAAAAAGTCCGGCCGGTGCGGTTCAATGGGTTCCCAAGAATGAATCTGAGGTTAAATTTGTTCCGGATGCTCATGATTCCTCCAAAAAGCACGCGCCAATTATGTTTACAACCGATCTGGCACTCAAGTTTGACCCGAGCTATCGGGAAATTGCACAGCGCTTTCAGAAAAATCCAGATGAGTTTCAGCTCGCCTTTGCCAAAGCCTGGTTCAAGCTGACCCACCGCGATATGGGACCACGAGCTCGCTACCTGGGTTCGGAAGTGCCCTCTGAAGTGTTGCTTTGGCAGGATCCTGTTCCCGAGGTTGATCACAAGCTCATTGATGATGCGGATATTGCAGGGCTGAAGAAAACGATTCTTCAATCGGGTTTATCCATTGCCGAGCTCGTCAGAACAGCCTGGGCGTCAGCATCTACCTTCCGGGGCAGTGATATGCGGGGAGGTGCCAATGGAGCCCGTATCCGACTTGCTCCCCAAAAAGACTGGCATGTGAACAACCCGTCTGAACTGCGCAAGGTCCTTCGCACTTTGGAGACTGTCCAAAAACAGTTCAATCAGTCTCAGAGGGATGGCACGAAAGTTTCGTTGGCGGATTTGATTGTTCTGGGAGGCAGTGCTGCAGTAGAGCAGGCTGCTAAAAATGCCGGATACAGTGTGAAAGTACCGTTCACACCAGGACGTACAGATGCATCACAAACACAGACCGATATTCATTCATTTACTTTCCTAGAGCCTGCTGCAGACGGATTTCGTAACTATTATGCAAAGGGCAACCGGAAAACCCCGGCAGAACTATTGGTCGACAAAGCCAACCTGTTAAAGCTGAGCGTTCCTGAAATGACCGTTCTGGTGGGTGGTATGAGAACATTGAATACAAATGCAGACCAGTCTAAACACGGCATACTGACCAAATACCCTGAAACGTTAAGTAACGATTTCTTTGTCAATCTATTGGACATGTCAACCAAATGGACAAAGTCATCCACGTCAGAAGGCATCTACGAAGGCTATGATCGCAAGACAGGTCAGCTCAAGTGGACAGCAACCCCTGTAGACCTTGCTTTTGGTTCAAATTCCGAATTGCGTGCCATTGCCGAAGTCTACGCATTTGATGACTCCAAAGAAAAGTTCATAAACGATTTTGTTTCAGCCTGGACCAAAGTCATGAATCTCGATCGCTTTGACCTTGCTATAAAATAACATCCAGAGACTCTGACCGTCCTAATAAATAAAACGTTAACACAGACAAACGAAAAGACCCGTTGTAATGAATGCAACGGGTCTTTATGATATTGGATTTTGATTGGCTCCAAACTTTTTATTTTAAAAAAGTAAACTGTATAAGGTTGTTGGCTGAGCCGCTAAAAAACTGCTAGACTGGCCAAAACCGCATTTCCAATGAAACTCTTGTGAGATCATGATTCCAATTACACGCTCCGCCGTGAATTAAATAGGGAGAAAAAACAAGTACTTCATTTACCTGCGGATTGGGACGGATCATGTTGAGATCAATCTCTCCTGAAAAACCCTGCTCAATAACCGTTTCATCCCATAAATGGCTCTCGGGGATAAGAGATAATGAGGACAATGCATTGCTCCCGGCCAAAGGCACATAGATATTAACACTATTACGGTAGACATCTAACCAAACATCACGGTGAGGCAAGTTATTGTCTTTCGAGCCTGGACGAACGATACGCACCATAAACATTTCGTTAATGATGCCGCTATTCGTACTCACCCGAGTACCACACATCTCCGATATTCGATTTTCGATCAATACTTTGGGTATTGGTAGCTGATCTATGGGTATTCCTTTGAAAAGTATTTCCTGTACTTTGCTGTGAAGATCTTCAGAGCGACGCACCCAATGATGATATTGGCTCAATTGGAATGGGCCTAAAGCCGCCAACTCAGGGGCCAGTGTTACTAGTAAATTGCCGACCAAGCCTTGTATGCCAACTAACAAATGATTGTACAGCTCTTTATCCGATAAAAAAGGGGCCACTGTATAGCCCTGATTGCACCAGTCTGTTTGCTTGATTAAGTTGATATCTTTTTCTAAAAGTACACCTTTTTTTAAGTGCTTTCGCTCGCCAAACACAGGAAAAACAACAGGTGTCCCATTAAGCGCATAATGAAGAAATCGTTGTTCTTTGGTCTTAATTGCCTGGAAAGATTCCCAAGTACCCGGCCGGTAGATTGTTTTCAATGGTGTGGTTGTCACAGCAGAACACGCTCAGCAAAAGAAATACTACTTATTTATTTTTAATTAATTCTGTTTCAAAAAATGGTGGGCGGTACAAAATTTAAACTTGTGTCGCCTTCCGTTTGCACTCAGCGTCTTTTCTTACATCTGGTTGTCAAAATACCTAACCACTTAGGCCATTTTTTATTGGATTCAGCCATCGCTGCATACTCCTCATTCTTATCTGGGAAGTATTGTATCACTACAAACTGCGATTTGATGTTTCTGTCTGATTAAGTAATGAGGGGACACAAGAAGCCCAGCCTTATAGGCTTTTTTAGCCATATATTTATTGGGCTCAGTAACCTCGAAAACCTTTTTAATGTGGCATGATAAGTCTCACCAAGTAGTAATCATATAAAAACTTAGGTATTTAGAGAGTCTTGCTAGAGCAGAAAGTGATTATGGTCATGAACACATTGTTTGGAGGGTTTCTAAAAAGGTAGACTCGTTAGTCTATTTGTAAATTAAGAAGTACTCTAAAAACCTCTAGAAAAAACAGCTTAAACTCAACAAAATTGGAGAATAAATTTCTAATTTAATAACCGCTCTAAACAGGTTAGCTTTTAAACGAACAGGAGCTCAATTATTGTCTAATCGTGTAATTATTATTTTAAAATAAATTATTACACTGTTAGTAGATAATACACCATTACGCTTTGAGATGAGGCCTCATCCCTAAAAGTATTTTGCTAAAACTAAAAAAGGAGATGAGAAATGTTTACTAAAAGCAAGCTCTCTCGATTTATTACCTTATCCACATTGGGAGCGATTCTAATCACTCCAGTTCAGGCTATACACACCCCAACTTCGGCGTTTAATCTTAATGACACAAAACAACAATCACAATTAAAGGGATTAAGAACCACGACATTATCAATCGTTGAGATACCTGATTTAATCGTCAGAGGTGGCCGTGGTGGTGGAGGTGGTAGCCGTGGCGGTGGCGGAGTTCATAACTTTGGTGGCAGAAGTGGTGCCAGTTTTGGAAGTGTCAGAGGTAATTCATTGTCTAGGCCATCCTCTAGAGGAATGGGCACATTAAATCGCCCTAGTACGGGTAGAGAGAGAAATATTCCTAGGCAGCAATTTGATCGGCCTCCAACTCATCAACTCCCTCATCCTCAGAATATTTCTCAACCAATTAGGCAGCAGCCCATGTCAGGCAAAATTAACAATCTTCCGAGTACAAGAGAAACACAGAACCGCACCAATCGACAGCCCAGTTATCCACGCGACCGTGATAACACAAGATGGTCAGGTAACAAACAAACACCCTTAAGAGGAGACCTCGACAAAGAAAGAAATGTAAATAGAGATTTAAATAGAAATGTTAATATCGACAGTAATGGCTGGAACTGGGAAGATGATGGCTGGCCTGTCGGTGCCGGCGCTGCTGGTTTTGCACTAGGGGCCATTGTGGGTTCACTACCAAGCACATACGAGACCGTCTATATACAAGGAGAACCTTATTATTATTCACAAGGTGCGTACTATGCCCCTAGTGGTAACGAGGGATACACGATTGTGGCTCCACCGACTGGAGCAATAGTATCGACCCTACCACCGGACGCTACTGAAGTTCAAGTTGGAGGGCAGCTACTCTATCAAGCAGGAAATGTCTATTATCAATCTATTAATTACAATGGTCAGCAGATGTTCCAAGTTGTACAGTACTAATTTCTTGAAATCGAATTTGCGACCAGAGACAACTAAAACCCCTAGGCACTTTCTAAAAATGCTTAGGGGTTTTAGTTTTAATAGCTTATAAGTTAATTCTAATCTTGCCGTCCTTCACGTCGTTCCTCACGACGTTCCTCGCGGGCTTCTTGACGATCATCACGGCGTTCTTCACGAGCTTCTTGGCGTTCTTCACGACGTTCGCCACGATCATCACGGCGCTCTTCACGTGTTTCTTGGCGACCTTCACGGCGTTCGCCACGATCATCACGGCGTTCTTCACGAGCTTCTTGGCGACCTTCACGGCGTTCGCCGCGTTCTTCTTTGCGTAACTCAGCTTTTTCTTTATTAAACATTGGTCCATCCCTCCTGAGTTTATATATTTCAAAACAGTATAGATTGCTATTGAAACTGTTCATTGGTATGTTATATCCAGTTCATAAGATATAACATTAACTTCGTAGGCTAAGCTGAGAACTGAGTATTTAAATATAGGCCATCGTAGGATCCTTGACTCGTTTTAAATCGCCCTCATTGAAAATTACAATTATTATTTCCTACAATAAAAGAATAGATAAACCGGGCATCATTCGTTATAAATTTAAAAGCTATAATTAGCATCCTTGAATAAACGAGAGCTTCTATATTGTGCTAATTAAACAAATTCTTATTTTATTTCCCCTGTGGGTATTCGGAAGCATACTATTCTCAATTTTTCTTCTCGCTGTATATTCCGGTTGGTGTCTCAGCCGTCTTCTAGAGAAAAGAGTTAACATTAATAGCAAAAAAGGTCCGGAAGCAATTTGGGGATCTGCACTCGGATTATTAGCACTGCTAATAGGGTTTACGTTTTCAATGGCATTGAACCGCTATGAACTAAGACGGCAACTCGTGGTTGACGAGGCAAATGCCATTGGTACAGCGTATTTACAATTACAACTGCTGCAAGAACCCTATAAAGACCAACTTAGTCACTTGCTTGTTGACTACACGACCATACGGATCCAGTTATTCAATCCGAACAATATTTATCGAGAAGCCTATTTCCAAAAGCAATCTGAAGAACTACAGCTTAGAATTTGGGATAGGTTAATACAAGTATTCCATAAAGCTCCACAATATCAGCTTAGCGGACAGATCTCAAAAATGATTGAGGTGGGAGGACAACGAATGGCAGCTCAAAAAGCCCATATACCAATCATTGTTTTAGAATTGCTCATTTTTTATGCACTAATCACAGCGATATTGCAAGGTTTTCTCCAGAACACAGAATCTAAATATCATTTCATCACACCAGCATTACTCCAAATTTTGATTACCCTGGTCATTTTACTGATTATAGACCTGGACATGCCAAGAAAAGGTGCAATCACAGTTACTCAGGTACCAATACAACAAGTTCAAGTCAGAATTTTAGCAATTGAACATCAAAAACATTCATTGCATAAATAATGGAAAACTTAAAAAGTACTATCGTTTAGGAAATCACATATTATCATCCGGATTTTGCGTATGACTGCTAAGACTACACATCAAGGTAGAAGTTTAGTATAGCCTTATCGAGATCGCTTTATATAAACTTACTTAATATGGACAAATACTCGCTTAAAAGTGCTCTCGAAAGCGATCTTTGGCATCGTCCGCAATGGTCGAATTAACGTGGGATACTGTCACACCACGAAAATACTTAAAGAAATCATCGTAAGGAACCACCAGGGGCTTACTGGATTCATGGGGATTTTTAATAATGATTTCTCGCCTGGTGCTGTCCACTTTATGTACGGAATACGTGTGCCATGCCGGGTACTTTTGTCCGGGATCCACATACATTTGATCAGGTTTGGGGCGAGGAAGCGTCCATACATTGAGAATGTATTTTTCCGGCTGCCGGGAATAGTCATTTAACTGCGATTCAAACTTTTCCGGATGTTCCATCATATTTCCCTCGGCATCCATGTTAAAAAAAACAAGCTCCGCATCCCAACCTGTTAAATCACGAAATGCAATTTTGCCGTTGTAATGATATTTATCACGATCAAAATACAACGTCATAATATCGTCATCCGGTATATGGGCAAACACATCAGGGAAGAGTTTTTTTTGCAGCTGCGCATAGGCAAGCTCTAGTACTTTTACCATGGGACTGCCATGGACAAAGGAATGAAAGGTACGCATACCCTTGGGCATTTTTTCAAACACTCCTTGCAGCTGGGCGTGATCCTCGGGATCAATCACCAAACGACCCGTGGGAGTTTCTTTGAGCAGTTTCTGATACCATTGAGCCTGGCTACGGGTGAGCGCAATCCCTTGACGTTTTGCGAACACTCGAATGTGATCGATCAACGTTTTGGGCCTTGGCTGGGATTGAGGTCGCACAATTATCGGCAAATTAGGAAAGCGTTTGAATGTGACTTTATACGATCCATCCGGTTGGACCTTAACGATCTGGTTCAGTATTTTGTATCCTTCAGGGTGATTCACTAAGGCATCGATGGCCGTCAATAATTGACAATCCGGCACAGCCCCCTGCTTGATATTGATCCGCCGAGGAAACGTCGAAGGCATTGCCCCCTGGAAATGCACCGTATCTTGAAGGAAGACCAACCCCCTTCTCTGATGATAGGGTTTCCTAGACAGCCCATAGCCTTGAGGAGCACCTGCATTTTGTAAAATCGGGAACCCTTGTATTAATCTCTCGGACACTGACTTATAAATCCTCAACCACAACCCATACGAATATCAAATAATCGACACTCCCATAATATTGCTTTGATTTCATATGATTAGAATAAGGGGCAAAAAAATGGTGGGCGGTACAAGATTCGAACTTGTGACCCCTTCCGTGTGAAGGATACGGTACAAACCTTTACACAGAGCCAATTTTGCCATATGTCATTGTAAAAAATCTAATATTCTCGAAATTTTATGTCCCCAAAATAGCACTTTATGTCCCAGTTTTTGAACCATCATAAGCACAAAGTAATACTTCACCTAGCTTTGGAACCCTACCCAACAATCCGCAGAGGACATAAATAGGTCATAAAATGATGCTAAACATATTTAATATGACCAAAGTGAGCCGAGAAAGGCTCAGATCAATTGTATTTTATGTGTATAGAAAAACAGCTAGTATAATCCAACACGTTTCCTGAGCTGCTCAACACATCCATGTAATGCATCAGGACCATCGTCATGGCTCGTTGGGAACAGTTGCATCTGCGAAATCAACCGTGGGGTTATATCGATATTGAAAAGCAGATGCCCGTTAGTGACTAAGGGCTCCATGCTGGCAATACGCTTTTCCTTGTTGCGATGCTGGGTAACACCCGACAGAATAAAGGATTCACCATGCCGATTCATCAGATCTCGGTAATGATGCTTCAAAATGCCTTGGAAATTGTTATCCTCCACGCACAGTTTACGGAATCCCCACTTTTTGTGTAACGCCAATGCCTGTTCGATTTGCCGAGACGGTACCACTTTTTCGATGTACGCATCCAGACAATAGATATGGCCGTAGCGATCACCTGCACATACCACAATGGCAGCATAATCCGAATCTTTACCTTCAGCCATGGACGGATCATGAAATGCGACAATGGGAGAGAAATCCCGCCAGGGGATAAACCGCTCTGACGCGTCCAACCAGCGAACACCCAGAGGTTCACCACTCGTGTCGTATTCCATTTTGAAGCGCTGGGCGCGGTTCATATCAAAAATTTGACGTTCTGGGTCATAGGGATCGTTTTGCTTTTCCGATTGGAAGCTGGCTTGCCCTTCATTGACCATGACCTGCATCAAACGAAGGTAGGATTCGGCCTCAGGCCAGAGCACCTCCGTACCTTCCAGCATCTCTGCTTGGTGAGACTCATAAAAGGCTTGGGCGGCTTTGGCCCGATCCGGATTGGTCAGGTCGGTGTAAATACGTCTCCACTCCTCCCATAGAGCCTGGTTTTGGGCAAACGAAATGACTGCCTGATACTTCCTGCCATTCCAACCGGGAGAAACCAATAACTCAGGCAGTAAGGCTTCTGGGTGTAGGCATGTCCCAATCACCATCACATTGGCCTGACCATCAACACTGCCCAACTTCAGAATGTCTTTTTCGAGCCATTGCCGTGTTTTATAACGCTGCTCCTCGCTCAACACCTTATCCGGTGACTCAATATCATCCAAGATAATCAATGTAGGACGATATTGACCATGTTTGAGTCCTCGGACCTGTTTCCCTCGAGATTTGGCCATGACCCGAATATCATTCTGAGTAACGAAGTTCTTGGTGCTCCACCCCAACTGCCCTTTTGTGGGTGCCAAACAGCCATAGACCTCCTGCAGCAACGCATTATTCTCAAGCTCCAATAAAATATCCCGGACTTTGGCTTCAGCCTCTGGAGCGGAGTGCCCAAAGATGAGTATAAAATGCTCATAACCATAGACAATGCTGTGGAGTGCTCGAAACAATACCTTAAACGTCGTTTTTGCATGCCCCCGGGGTGCGGCAATAGCATCACGCTGCCCTCGACGCAGCGGATCCATCTCTGCCGCAATAAAATCCAAGTGCATTGGTGAAAAGGGGTACCCGCAATGATGAGGGAAAAAGGTTTCGACAAAAAAGCGAAAGTCAAAGAACCCACGGATATAGAGATACTCTCTGCGGGCCTGATCCGAAACATTCGGATCCTTAATCTGGTTTAAGTAGGTCGAGTCGCTCAATAGCTTTTTGGAGTTCGGCTGAGAGAGAAGGTGTTGCAGCGGGTGCCGGCTCACCAACGAATCCTCCTTTCAAGTTAGGATTGGTGCGGTGTACTTCAAGTTGGGTACGAAGAATCTGATTCAGAACTTTACGATCCGGGTTTTTCGAATTCTGCTCGGCAGCAAATAGTTCATCGACACGCTCCCACAGGAGTCCCCGTTCTTCATCCGATGCTTGACGACCGATACTTGCAAGGATTTGACGTGCGCGTTCAATAGCCCGATTTGCTGTTCTAGCAGAGATGCCCTCACTTTGCATGAGTGCATTACGGATTTTGCGATCCGAGAAACGACGCTTGGTGATGAGCTCCAAAACCTGATCCACCCGCTTCTCTAACATTTCCCTGGTCGCTCGTTTACGTTTGGGCTTGGCCATCATCCACCTCATGACAAGAAAGTGCATCACGACAAATGGCCACCAGTGCATCACCCTGATCTGATTGGCGGCGAGCTTGATAAAACGCAAGGGCTTCTCGGACCAATGCGGCATCTTCCGCAGAAAGCATAAACCCAAAAGGGACTGGAAGGGTTTGCCGCTCCTCCTCCATTTGAGCGTCAAACGCCTTCTCCAGGGCATCTTCATCCTGTTTGATCAGTGCCAGTAACCCTTCGATTTCTTCCCCGCTTTCAGGCAGCATTAAAGACAGATCGTTCAAGGAAAACGGCCCCAGCAACGACTCAATCAGTTCAGCCCGCTTCCTGGGCATATCCGTGCCCCTTAAACGGTTTAATGTCAGCAGCAATAACCCGGCTTCTTCATCCGTCATCTCCTTAATCTGGCAGTCAATTTCCTTCCAGCCCAGTAACTGTGCAACCATCAAGCGATGGTGACCATCCACGACAATATAGTGTTTAGATCGCTTAGGATGTGGGCGTACCAACAGGGACGGACAAAATCCGGAACGCTCCATATGGCGGCGCAGTTTTTCAAGGACGGATGGGCCACAAACATTGGCATTCCGGGGGTCAGGATGCAATTGTTTCAGGGCAATCCGTGTCATACCATTCCTCCTTCCGGGTAGGCCAGTACCAATAATTCCTGATTATTCTTATTTTTACTGACATGACTTAAGTGACGATATCGTTTGGCATACCCTTCGACGATTCGGGGACCGGCATGAACACTCACCATGGCTTTAAGGTCTTCCAAAGACAGATCGGGCCCCCCATAGCTGAGAAGCCAAACGGGTATATGATCCGCTTGGGCCAGGAGAGCATTGAGAGTCTCCGTGTTTTTGGAAAAGGCAGAGACCTGAGGACAGGCCGACAAGGGGTTGCCCATCAGCAGTGCATCCAAAACCTCATTGGCTTTTTCATAGGACACGGTACCGGCATACGGCGGATCTAAATACAAGATGTCCCCCTGGACTTTGGAAAGCAAGGAAATGGCATCTTCCTGATACACCTGAACCGATGAGCCTCCTATTACGCCACCATTAATTTGGCTGCGCTTCGTTTCGAGACTTTTCCAGACAGGTTGGCACAGACGCTTTAAACTCCCATCCGTAAATCGCTTGGGGTTAATGGAATCCCAAGAACGCTTGCCATCAAGGGCTTCTGCAAAAGGGCGGTTGCTGGTCCCCAAGGAAGAGCCGAATGCCACGAAATCGCTCGCTAGCTTCCACATGAGAACCAACAAAAGCGCTTGCTTCACGGGATCCGGGTGTTGCTTGGCCCAGTAGAACCCTTGATCCAAAGCCCGGGCATGGCGCATCGAAAAAACCGACGGACAATATCGAGCTTCAATCCAACCCGGACCTTGAGCCAGAGGCTGGGTAAGCCACAGGGTATCTTCCTTGTTGAGTTGTACGCGTTGGTTGGTTAAAAAGGCGGTCGCCAAGATCCCTGAGCGAATGGAAATATCGTTGGCGATGACTTGCTGAAACCCTTGAGCTTTGGCCCAATATGAAACGGCTCCACCTCCCATGAATAAATCGATAAAAGTCAGTTGATTCCACCTGATTGGTGGACAAGCCTTGGTCAGCGTTGTACCAATCCAGCCAAGAAGCTTTCGTTTGTTTCCAAAGTAAGCCGGTAAAGCTTGGATTTGCTTTTGCAAAGGTGTCGACATTACAGAAACCTTTCCTCTTGTAGAAATCACCTTAATTATTGCCTCCGCTATAGGCATTCATCTATAATTACAACCATACATATTGTCGACAGCTACAAATACATGACCAAAAAGACTTATCCCTACCTTAGGAAGGTGTTTGAAGAACTCCTCCTTTCTAAAGGAGCAGATTTCAAAACTGTCCTGGATTTCACCAACGTTTTAAACACGCATAGCATACAAACCCTGTATGACAGCCTTGAGTTAAAAGGAATTGAATTTTACACAACATTTATTGAACCTTGGCGCAATTTGACCGATGAGCAATTAACCCAGGTGGTCGCCCTTTGGAATGCACACTTATTAACTCACCGTCAATGGGTCATGAACATAACCACGTCTTGCGATTACCGTGCCCTGCAATGGACACTGGTCAATGTGTATGAGACCCAGCTATTTGATGTTTTTCTGGATGATTATGAATCAGAACTATCTTGCAAAGGCCCGATTGAACAATTGGATTGGATAACCCACTCGTTTGTTGCCCCGATCTACTCACTTCCCTATAAACAATGTCGATTTTGTGGACGCTTAGACACCGATCCCAGAGGTAGAGCATTTGGAAAAAGAAACCTCAATTTTTGCCACCTTACTGGTTGTCCTTCGGATCCAAGCCCAAGCTCTCACCCAACCGGCTGTTGCTATGGCGATTGGAAACGCATCAAGAACAATATTCGCCTCCAGTGCAAACGGACAGAGCAGGAGCCGCAAAAAGTCATTCAAGCATTTATTCAATTTGTCAAAGAACGTTATGAGCATAACGTTCAAGTTAATAAAATCATGGTTCGGGTTCAACAGGAAAAACCGAAAAAATGGGCCTCTGTTGCCGATCAAACAGCTATTTTCGTATATCCAAACGAACATCCTGCCTCTGTCGTGCCACGTGAGTCTATATTTTAAGCTTGAATCTGCAGAGCTCTGCGGATTCCTAATACGGGTCACCCAATGGAAAACATAGAGTCGTTTTTGGAATAGGAACTGCTTCAATCAGCCCCTCCTGCTTGGCCCATTTAAAAAACATGCACAATACTCGATACGTCTTTTTAACCGTTTGAGGTGCCCTCGGTTTACCATTGGTCAGAGCAAGCAATTCATCGGATTTCATGAATTTACCCACCTGAAATTTCATAATGGACGTAAGCGGTTTATCCGGTCCAAAAAAGCGTTGAATTTGCTCAAAATCTTTGCCATAGGTGTACAACGTGCGAGGGGATTTACCTGCCTTGGCCAAGCACTCCATGTAAGCTTGGATGGCTCCTTT
The DNA here is from genome assembly GCA_041697335.1 of Vampirovibrionaceae bacterium NZW_1234. Lineage (GTDB taxonomy): Bacteria > Cyanobacteriota > Vampirovibrionia > Vampirovibrionales > JAGQHJ01 > JBGUGD01. The sequence continues at coordinate 38,693 of JBGUGD010000035.1, forward strand.
AAGAGTAATGTTTGGAGTCATTATTCTCTCCTTTAAGTTCAAAAGATAAATCTATACTTGATCATCTAAATACTACTCCCAGCTTTGCATGGCCTGAATCGTTTCATCCTCAGTTGTCATGCAATATGAGCGGGTCGTTGTGATACAGCTATGGCCACAGGCAATTTGCAACATCGGTAAGGGACGACCTTTGTTGGCATTAATCGTGACAAATGCTCGGCGCAATGCGTGAGGTGTCACTTTCACTCCGGCCTTTTTGCCTAACTTCTCTATTCGCTCTCGAATACCATAGCGTGTTATTGGCTTACTGTGTTTATCAAGAAACAGATAAGCATTTCCACTAAAAGGTTGTCTTGTAACAAGATATTGTTCCAGTACTTCCAAAAGGTGAGGTGATAACCCTACTCGTCTAGATTTTCCCCATTTAGCTACTTGAATGGTTAATACCTTGCTCTCCAAATCCAAGTCGTTGATTCTCAAATTTGCCGCTTCAGATACCCTAAGCCCTGTTGAACTGAGTAATATCAACAACGTCTTATCCAATAACACATTGGCCTTATCTAGCATAAGCTGAATCTCTGGTTCAGAAACCGTCGTCTTTCGTGGTGGCAAATGACGCTTTGGCTTGTATCGTTTAGCCTGCTCCAAATAGTCTTCTGTAAGCTGACCCTCTTCGATAAGGAATTTGGCAAAGCAATTAAGCGCTTGATATAACTTGAACCGCTTTGCAAACTGCTCTGGAGGAATCTCTAGCATCGTAAGCTTTAAATTTTGGATAGAAACTAGCTCATATTTCTTTAAAAACCACTTGGCATAGAGTAGATAAGTTGAAACACTATGCTCACTAAACGGCCTTCCTCCCATTAACCCACATCGCATTGCTTTTTCCCAATAAGGCAAAAACTCAATCTGATTTGTAGATGAGGTTCTCAAGGCTTGCATTACTATGTTCTCCTATGTTCGTATCCTTGGGGACACATCCATCACTTACTTAAGGAGTAACATCAAGTCTTGAGTTCAAGATATAGGTTGAGATGCATGACTAAACATGTAAACATCGTAGAACCTTTGGCATTGACCAAAGGTGACAAGCAAATCTAAATCAATTCCCAGAGTTTAATAAATAGCGTGGAGAGGAGGCTCCTAACAATGACAGAGCAGAAGAAGAAAACGACATGCCAATTAGATGAAGTGCTTCTCAATAATCTGGAAATAATTGCAGAAGCAGAAGGTCGCTTGCTTGAGGCCGTTCTAGAAGAAGCCGTGGCCAATTACATCAGACAGAAAATTTCGGATCAACCCAAAGCTTCGACCATAGAACACTTTCAGTTGAGCCTGGAAAAAAATCGCAAGTTGGGTGAGTTGTTGTCCGAGTAAAATAATAATCCACCATAGAAATTTTGGTAATACACAAAGCCGTTATCGATATGCTTTATTGCAGCCACAGCTAGGATTGAAGTATCTTATACAGATGCCCATCCATTTTTAATGCAATTTATTGATACTCGAACTTTAAATGTGATCAACCTGCTGCACCAATTGCTTCAAAGTCGTATATCATCTCATGAAGCAACGGAGCCCATAAGAATGGCTAGACTAAAAAGAGCAAAGTATCCTTATTGATGCTTGTATATGGCTGCACGCCCGCCAGTTTTGGTGTAACCGTATTCCACTGGGCCTCCGTTCATGGTGGGATTCCCTACTTCAAAAGGATTCTTTATCAGGCTTCGGGCATAGTCATAGGCATCAGCAAAGCGCCAGTTACTGGTATCCCCGGCATTTTTAAGATCTTTGTCATACAACAGCACAACTTCATCCTGGCGATTGTCAAAGGGAAATTCCTGGCGCCACTCGCGAACTTCTTTATTGCGATCATTGCGGCGGGCAAAGCCAATTTCCTGGCCGATGTAACGCTCAATAGTGTGCTTGGGACGAACGATATGGGCCATGCCGGAAAATTGAACAGTCATGAAACGCATCTCCTCATATTAAACCTGTCTGCAACGTAGCAAACAAACGAATGGGTCTAAAAAGATCCTCAACAGTCAAAATTGCCCCGAGCTCACTTAGCCTGTTTTGGAATCATACTGTATGACGCAGGGGTGATTAGATCGTCACAGAGAGCTCTTGGGCTGGCAAAAGAGGTGCCTTCCAAGGGGGGCAAGTAATCATCCGGCCGATAGAGACAGCCTTGTGCATCAATGGCATAGACCGTAATCTCGGAGCTTAGGGGACGTAAACGGACATAAAGTTTGTTGTCTGCCTTGGCCGGTGTTTCTCCCTGCCATTGGCGATACAGGCGCATCGGGAAAATTACTTGAGATAAGGATGCTGGGAGAGGCCTCTGGGGATGACGAACCTTGGACTCCAGTAAAGGCAACTGACCTGGAACAGCCAAGTGTTGCGTAGCAGGCTGCCCCAAAAGCGAATCAGAAAGCATCGCCAAAGGGACATGTAACGGGGTAGGCCCCTCTATTACGAGACCTTTAAGCGTACTTCCCACCCAGTTCGAATGAATATCATAGACGCCCTGGGCATAGCGGCTCACCCATGCCGTCGGGGTCGAAAATGGTGCGAGTTTGTTTTGGCGAGTGTGTGCACCCACCGCTGTCACACCAGGAATCATCCCAAGCAAATTGGGGTCTCCGTCATTGCCAACAGCCGCATATATTTCAAGACCTTGTTTGATCAGGCGTTGCAAAGCATTACAAATAGGCTGTAAATCACAAATCATGGCTTTTTTGTGTCTGAGGTTGGCCAGTTTTCTTTGTAAGCCGGACGTGGCTTTCTCTAGTTCTTCAAAGGAAAGCCTTTCACTTTGGTAACACTCTCCCAATTGTTTTTGAAGCGCTTTGAGCGTCGCCATAACGGTCGGCTTAGCTTGAGCCGCACGGGTCATCTGAGTGATCCATTTCTCACGGATTTCTGAAGAGCTTCTAGAATGAAGAGCCAGGCCTGTAAGTTTGGCTAGTTGGGGCAAGGTCAAGGCAGTGGGTGAGAAAGACACGTTAATGACCCGAATGGGGAGACCTTGCCTTTGCCAAGCTTGGACTTGCTTGAGGCTGCGTATGGCCTGACGTGGAGATTGGTGAGCTTCCAGGAGGCGCACATCTAAATCGGGACGCCAGTTTGAAATCATCTTCTGGATGACCTCTCCATGTGCTAGATCCGGTATGCCATCATTGTCTAAGTCAATGGACCGGGTACGGGCTTCGTCTAATACGACCACAATGGGTCTTGGAGTAGGCTGTGGCCCTTGTGATATAACGGACAGACTCATGAAAAACCTCAAATTTGAGGTCATGATAGCAGAAGCCCTTGAGAGAGCCCAGAGAACGGATTAATCTATGCCGGTTCTAAGAGAAGGAGCCCTGGATGCCCGTAGGGGCAAAACGCTCTTGAAACCTTCCTGTTTCTTATATTTTAAGCGACACACGAAATGCTTTACCATACTGACCTGGGATGGTAAACTAAAGCTAATAGCAAATACGAGATTTACGTAAGCGGACCCCACATTTGGGTCCTTTTTTATGCCTTATAGATTTTGTTTCTGAGTTATTGACTGGTTGAATCAACTTTCATCTCTGAGAACCCTTATCCTTGATAGTCTTCTTACATCTAAAGCAAAATAGGCGTTTAAATCCGACCTTACAAGATGGATTCTCTACTTGTCCTTCAGTCCTCTCATCCATGAACTTTGGCTTGGTGATACGCTCATTCTAGCCTTCTAAGTATTTGATTAAATTGAGACTCTTCTATTGAAGCAAGTGTGATATTGCATAGGTTGATTCAAAACAGTTGGATCATCCGGTTATTGAGCGCATATACGGCAATTTAAAAATTCACTAGCACAAAACTTCTTAAGAATGTTTTTATATTTATACAAGGAATTCTTAAGGAAAGATTAAGGGTTCCCGGGGTATAGGCAAGACAAGATTCGTACGCTGGAGGTTCACGTATGGGACACACTCACGATACCGCTCACTGGATTTCTCAATTCAATTCTCAGCAAGACACCGTTCAACGGGCCAAGTCCCTCGGGTTGACCGGCAGCGTGCAGACACAGATTTCTCAATGGATTAAAAAATCTTAGGGCAGGACATTTCTCGGGATTGAAATTGGCAGACGTATTGGGTTAGACACAGGACAATTGGACATTTCAAACAGGTTGGGACATAGGCTGCCCTTTGGACAAGGGCATATAACGAAACGTTAGACAGAAAGCACACACACATTTTGGGATAGAAAGACCGGATAAAATTGCGACTTACATTGGATGAGTTGTATTGGGTGGGTTGGGCATCGGTCTGAACCTATGGGCACCTTCGGGTGTGCATAGGCCATGCTCATCCGGCAGCCGGGCAACCGGCACAGTTATCAGACAGGCCTGACCCATTTTTCTTGGTCGCGCCATCCGGGGCAGTATCGGATTTTATGCCGTTGCAATTTGTTGCAACGGCATTTTGGGGTCTTTTGCTTTAGGATTAAAAGTCGTAATCACCAAAGCCACTGCTGCCCACAAAGGGTGAAGGGCCTGAGTTGAAAGCATTATTGAGTCCACTCGTGGCGTTTCGGAAATTGATAGCGGCCAGCCGACTGCCGGTCGAGCTTCCACCATAAGGGCTACCGCCGCCATAGCCAAATCCGCCGGAGTAGCCGGTGCCATACCCCAAGGAGGCGGCACCGCCGAAACCATAACCGGTTGGCATCATGTCGTTATAGCCATACCCCATTGGCGCAAAACTTTCATACCCCGGGGACATCATGGCGCCAAAGCCGGCATTCATCATGGGGCTTTGCGGAAACATGGAGGCGCCGTAGCCAAGTGTTGTCGCAGGCGGATAGAGAAAACTAGGGGGCGGTGGTGGAGGCGGCATGGGCGGCAAGGGAGGCGGGGCGCCATAGCCGTAACCTTGATAGAATGACGGATCGGGTCCATAGGGTGCCATGCCAAAGCCGCTCATAGGGCCATAGGCTGGTGGCATCACGGTGTCGGCAAATCTTGCCGTTGCCGGTGATCCAAAGCCGGTATACTGTTGCGGTGCAAAACTGGCGCTGCCGTAATAGGGCATCGGTGACGGTGGGGGGGGCAAGGGGGGCGCATAGGTGGTAAACTGGCCACCGGTCCGCTGCATAAAATTCCAGTCGGGCTGGTTAAAATCCCGGTAGGTACTTTGAAAGGCGTTGTTGATCTGGTTGCTGGCGTAGCTCAGTGCCCGGTTGGCGATTTGGGCCGGATTGATGGCGGGCATCGTCGGGGGAGCCTGAGGCGGCATAAACGGCATGCCGCTTTGATAACCCGGAGAAAAGCCAGGCATGGCCGCCGGTTGGTTGAAGTAATTCATCGGCTGGGGTTGAAACGACGTGCCGCCAAACCCGGACATGGGGCCGGGAGGATAATAGTTGTTTTCAAAACTGCCAAAGTTATAGCTGTTAAATCCGCCGCCATAGGCCTGGGATGCCGGGTTTTGTGGGTAAAATCCATCGATACCGGTGTTGTAACTCCGAGATGCCGGAACACTGAAGGCTCCCGGCTGGGGGGTGAAATCAACGCCCTGGGCGACAACAGCAGAGACCTGACTGCCGAGATTGCCAAGCATCGTATACGGATTCAGTTGCATGAGGGGGAGTCTCCTCTTCTCGTGTGATGAGTTGGCCCCTTCCAGACCAATTCCGGAAAGCCTGACCTAAGGTCGGCCGAGGGGCTGACGAACCAGAAACGCCGTCTGGTTGTTGCGCGGATGATACACCGCGTCAAGGCGGAGGTTGGGGGATTCGTCCAACAGGGTCAAATCCAATGAAGGCAGCCGATAGAGACTTTCCAGCGATTGCCGGGTTTGATCCGGCTCCGGTTGGTCACTGATTTGCTCGGTATGCCCACTCGCGTCCACCACAACCAAACGCTTGGGGGGGTGGCATTGGGTTTGTCTCCGGATGAAATCCGCCATAAGGCTCCTCTGATTGCTGTCTGAGATGTCGAACAAGAATCCCAATGCCTTGAGGGCATGCCCATGGATTGTTACAAATCGTGATATTTCTCCCGCTGTTCTTAATTGCTAATGACGTCATGATTATTCTTTTTTGCCTGAAACCCATTTAAGAAAATCCATAATCTGCTTAGCCTTCTATATACGCAGTAATCTGTCATTGCAAAGAGTATTCGAAGCGTCCTATTAATATTAGAAGCCTCTGACCTCGTGTTAAAGACTATTGCCACTAATGTTTTACAAAATTAAGTTTTTATGGGTCTAATTTTTATGCAAACTCCAGACTTGTTGGTTACTAGCAAATTTAGCTCGTTGAATAACAACAAGTAGATTATCTGTGGCTCAGCCAAGTAAATGAGAGATAGGGTAGATTTCTACAAATTATGTGCATAAGGGTCGACACAGCGATTGAGAAGGACAAGAAAGTAGAGGACTTATCTCATATGACTTATCCACTTGGTTTTAATCGTTTTGCTGAACTTAGCCAAACTATACCCGGCTTTGGCTTCCGACCCGCCGTGGCAAACGGTGTAGTCTCACCTATTGGAAGCCCGAATCCCGGCGCATTACTTTTTGGCCAGAATCCACCTCAGGAACCTAAGCCAATAGTTATTGCTTAGACATTCTCATTTCGCATACTGCCCCTCTACCAAAGAACCTTAAGGTCTCATGGTAGGGGGGCAATAGTTTAAAGATGGGAAGTTTTTCCTAGCACAGGGTTGGGTTGAGGGGGGTTTATAGGGGTACTAGAGCACCGATGCCCACAATGATGATGATTCGATAGGAGTATATTGACGATGGATTCCGTGAAATTGCGTTTTCCTTCCCCTGTGTCGGCTCAACCGTTGCGCATTCTGCCGGGAGGATGCACGGGCCCATCCAACCAAATTTTACCGAGAAGTGATCGGACATATTATCAGGAGATGTTTGACACCGCTGTCACCGATCCCAGGAAGGCCGCAATCGGCCAATATGTAAAAACCGAGGTGCCCGGTCAGGGCTGGGTCCTTCGTAAAAAGGGCGTGCTTGGTGGCGGCACAATTTTGATTAAGCCGGATGGGAGCGTATCGTCCAAGCCCGTGATTTATGGGGCCGAGTACCGGGAGATTCTAGGCCCGGGAAGTGTCAACCCACGCCGAAAGCTGATTTACTATATTTAGAAATTTTATCAACTTACAATTCACACCATAACCCACACCATACCACACACCAACCCTAACTACTCAGCTGATGCCCTTGCATAGCTGAGTTTTTTGTGACAAAAAGCACATCGCCCGCTTAACGCAGCTCGTGCATTTCGGGCGATGGCGTCCCTGTTGGTTAGAGAACAGGTTGGGTTAGGGTGTTTGTGTGGGTGCGCTTTGCTGCAAGCGTTGACGTCGTTGAGCCATTTGATGCAGACGTTGTGTTTGCAGCGATGACAGCTTCTGGAGCTGTTCCTGGGTCAGAATTTCTCGGATCTGGAACATGCCTTTCAACTGTTCTTCGGCAATGGATTGCTGTAGGCGTTCAATGTCCCGCTGACGGGTTAGAGCTTCATTCTCCTGGGCATTCGGTGTGGCCATGTATTCGACCAGGCTTTGACGCTTGACCATGGCTTCCTGGACCAGCGGTTGGACTTTTGTACGGGTTTGAAGCCGCAGGGTTTCCACCTGTTTTTTCTGGGTGGGTGTCAGGTTTATTTGGCTGACCAGGTCTTCTTTCCCCAAAGTGGGCTCTACCGAATGGTTAAGGGCTTGTGGGGGAATTGAGGCACTGGGCTGCTCGGTGGGCGCTGCCGTGCACAGGGCCGACGTTAAAATTAGCGAAGCGGATAGGACGGATAAGGTTTTTGAGATAACGGACATAATGCTGACCTCCAAGGTTGCTACATAACATAGGCTGGATGCGATTTGTGGACGGTTGGTTCTGGGTTGCATCAGGTTTTACTGTCTTTGAGGCCAATTGTCAATCTATTAAGGTAGGCGATTCAACTCATCTTGACTTTCGAGTAAGGCGCGTGTCCGGGGTTGGCATGAGGTTGCTCATAGCTGAGGCTCGAAACCCTTTCCAGGCAGGCTGACTGGCAACCTGTCCTAGGTCATTCAGATGAATTTCAGCTTTACTAGCACAAAGTTTAAAAAAATTGTTTTTATATACATGGGTTTTTTATCTGTGGACAAGACATAGGTCTGGAGTGTTGCATGGAATTACGCCGCTTTAACGAGCAGCAGGTGAATAGCCAATTGGATAATTCCGCCGCCGCGAAATTAGAATCGCCGGATATGGCTCGGAATTGGCTGGCTGGCGATGCGCAACCTCAAGTGTCTCAATCCAATGAACCCACTCAGTTTCAGCTCTGGGCCGATGCTGCCCAGAAGCAGGAAGCCGCTCGCCAGCAAGAAATGCTCCAGCAGCAGCAAGCGTTGGCATTGCAGAAGAAAGCGGCTCAACAGCAGCCCAAGTTTAACACATCGAAAACCACCCAGTTCCAACTGGCGCAGTCTTTTGACTGGCAGGTGTACAGCCGCCAGACGATGGAGTCTGCCCGCAGAGAAACCCAACGCTATACGAGAGTCAGAAAACAAGTGATGGAACAGCCCAGCGAAGGCACCATGCAACAGGTGTCCGCTCGGGTGCAGGCAGAAAAACCCGGTCGCTTTTTCCAGCGCAAGCGCCGTGAAGCGACGGATACACCCAGAGAGGGTCGAACCTGGGGTATTTTTGGGCCTCGCCGGAGTAAGCCGATGCCCGAAGAAGAGCGTCAGCCTCAAGGGCCCCGGATGCGTCGTAGCACTCGGGAGTTTTTGGCGGATAGACCCATGGTGCAACGCCCCAGCCGTCGTATGGATGATGGGATGTCAATCTCGATTGATGGGGCTTCCAAGCGTGCAACTCGCCGGGAAATGCGCCGCTCTGATACGATGAGCCGTCCTTCCTCTCCCTGGGCTACCCGCCGGACGGACTGGACCCGTCGCGAGAGTGATATGTCCGGTCGACGCAAAGAATTCTCCGGTCTGCGTCGTGAAGGTTCCGGTACTGCTGGAATGGGGCGACGTGATGTTTCTCGATTCGAGAAGCCTTGGGCAACCAAAAAAGGCACCAAAGGTGATGTTCGTCGGACCGTAGAGCGCTTCGACCTGGCTGCCAAAGAAAACGACAAGGCCCGCAAGGCTGCCATGAAAGAATGGGAAAGATCGGCCAGCAGAAACCGTTCCAACCGTGATCGCTCCATTGCCACCAGTATTGCCCGGGCCATTAGCAGTGTGAACATCAGTGCCGGATTTGCGGCCATTGAAAGTGGCTTGATGGCCTTGTCCATGACCCAGGCCTTTTTACCGGAATTCCGTCAGAACTTTTCGAGAAACGCCTTTGCAGCACTTTTTAGTAAGTATATGTATTTAACTCGTCTCCAGGAAGCTGCCGGAGAGGCGATGGAATTTTTGGTTCGCCAACGCGAAGCCATGTCGTCCCGCCTGGAATTCAACCCGGACGATGATGATTTACGGGATCGTATTGGCCTGATGGAAATTTTTATTGATCGCCAGTATGGCCGGTATTTGGGCCTGGGAGCGGCGATTCGTAAAGGGGTTATGGCACCTTTAGCCAGTTTGTTGGCTGGGTTCAGAGACAACATGTGGCGGATTCGCTTCCGTAACCCGGCCTGGTTGGCTCGTTTACGCAGTGCCAATATGATGGCCGCATCACTCCGGGGTCGTCTGCAAGGTCGTTTAATGCAATTGAATTTTGGCTTGGCAGCCATTTCTTCCAAGGGCCTGAAGGCTCAGTTGAGTGGTCAGCTTGGTCGCTTCCAGGGGGCTATTGGCCGTCTGTCTCGTGTCTTGGGTAACCTGGAGAGCCGTCCAACCAATATGACCAAGAAGGAGCGACTCAAGGGCGGCCTGATGGATTTCAGTCGTCTGGCACGACGCCTGGAAACCAAGCTGTTTACCGGTGGCCCCAAGAAGAAAAACCTGGAGCGCTTCAAAAAGACCAAACGTCTGGCCGAAAAAGATTCCCGCCTGAATATGCTGGACTCTCGGAAAAACAGCAGTGAGACTTCGGGATATGGATCGACCTACACCGGCAAAATGACGATGCCTAAGAATGGCATTGCCGGTCCTCGTCCCTTGAGCCCGACCTTTATGGTTGCTCAGCCCGGTGTGAACCCCCTGGCATTTGAAGATCGCACCCCGGACCGGAAGACCAAGAAACAGGCTGAAATCTAGATTCCATACAATTATTCAGGCTTTATTAAACTTGGCTGGGACATATCAAAAATTCCAGCGCCATGGTTTCTATACATATAGACAGACGGAAAGAATACACCAGAGGCGCAACGCACCCCCACCTGCTACCAAAGGTGTACTGTGGAGATAGACTGTCGTGATCTGTTTGTTGGCAGCGGCAACGCCAGCACTATTTTAGGCTGATCGATTTCTCTTCTAATTATTTCTCTCTCTAATTTCTCTCTTTATTTGTTCCTTCACACAATCCTGCATCTTCTCTCTCCCCCCTCATCTTCTCTTTTTCGGGTTTGGGTTATGGTACAAGCAGTACAACAAGATAAACCGGCTCTCTGTAGAACACAGGCTTATTGGCATTCAAGCGAATTCAAGGTCACGTTGCTGGAATTTCTTTTACTGTCCGAACATGGCAGCAATGGGAACGACGCGTCCCAGAAAAAACAGCAATAATGGAAAACCGGATACCAGAATCAGCACCAGAATGGTGGTGGAAACCACGTTCTTGGAACTGCCGGCTCCGATGGCAACCCCGGAGGGTTCAATGTCGATGAGCTCGGGTGGCAGTTCATGTGAGGGGCGCTGGTCGTCCTCGTCGGCTTCTTCCAGGTTGGCTTGCTTAATCAGGCCAACCAGGCTGTAGGCAAACAGGGTCACAAAGACTAGAGGCAGCCCCATTACCACGGGATGCATCTGGCCATGACCGCCTAGGACAGAGGTGACGGTAAAGATGGCCCACAGCACCAGGCTGAGGGCGGAAAATACAAAACAGGGAATCAGATAAGGTTTTGGCATTGCCGAGATTCTCTCCTCCCCACGAGGGACATCGTCACGTACGTGATACCGGCGGGCGGGGATGTGCTTTGGAAACACGCGCCCATGCCTTACTAGTTATCGTACCGAAAATAGCAAAAATCTCAACGGCGAATCTTCATCCTCTGGATCCGTGGGTTGTGCTGCGTCCAGAATACAGGTACAGGCTCCACAAATGAGCGTATGGGCTGTATAAATCCCATGAGAACACCGGCGGCAGGTACCCTCTCCGGAAGCGCCTTCGGCCAGCCAGAGGCGAATAAACGCGCGAATCAAAACCGGTGAAATCCCATATTTTTGGGCCAGTTGCTCCAGCTGTTGCTTGTGGAGGCGGTTTAAGGGCGGCTTGCCGGAGTCGACCAACTCGTGTTTGAGGGTCGGGTAGATGCGATCGAGCTTTAAAATGCAATGAAAACAAAGACGGTTCAGCCGCCCGGAGTGATGGGAGCGAAAGCTTTGCTGGCAATGTTCACAGCGTCGATACATATGTCCACCCTGAGAGGCTCTCCCATGTTGCACGACGCTGCCCAAAGACCATCACAACGTCCCCGTCGGGGCGGGTGGGGCCAGCGGCAGCATCGCACTTTTGACGTATCGGATCATCCGAATTGGACTGAAGGGGGACTGTCGGGAACATTAAGTGAATTGTTACAGCGAGAGGCAATTTCCCGTTGGGACGGGTTTTATTGAATCACCCACCTGTGCCGGATGGCAGAAGTCTGCGTTACCATCCGTGCTTGCCTGTATTCTTGATTGTAGGAGAACCCCTCTATGTCCAAGCTTTCTGCTGCTTCCGTCGCTGTGTCCACTGGGAGTCCCCGTTTTGGCGCTTTCCAGAAAACCGAGCACTTCAGCCGAGGTTCGGGGGCGTCTGAATATGTGTATGCAAAATTCACCATGGATAACCCGAAAGCCGATCGGGCGGTGATTGCACCCTTGAATGACGGCCACTGGACTGTAGGCGATGAGGTTGTCATCCATTATCAGCCGGGTCGCTCGGAGCAGGATCGCCGTTTGACATATGAATCGAACTTTTATAGTGATACCGAAGGTCAAGTACTCCATACGTTTTCGCCCAAAACCCGTGAACAGTTTGTGGCATTGCTTCGGGTGGTTTCCGATTTGCCGGATAGCGACAGCTTGAAGCGTCAACTTCAGAATGCCTTGACTGAGCAATACCGCGTGGTGAAAGCCAAAGCCGCTTTGAAGGCTGAGGCGACCCGCAAGCGTCTTCTGGGGACCTTTGAAGGGGTGGCGACGCTTCTGGACAAAGCGGGAGAACGGGAGAATTTGAGAACCGCCTTGGCGGATCTGCGCTCTGGCAATTCAGAGACCGAAGCCGTACAGAAAGCCCGCGGGTTTGTTCAGCTTCTGGGTCGTGAAGCTCAGCGGCTGCTTAAACTCGGCCCCGAAGAGCTCGAGTAGGTTGACCCCTTTATTTTTCTCTTTTCGGGTCGATAAATCCATATGATGCGATTTCGATCAGTGATGTTTCTCAGCGGTCTCTTGATGCTTGCGTTGCTTTTTGGCGCCAAGTGTCTGGTTGAGGCAGGCGTCAACTTTCGCCAGATTGGCCCCGGTGTTGGGGATACCCGGTGGTTGATGGTGGACGGCACTGACGCAGCCACGTATTATCTGGATATTACGGCGCTGCGCTTAAATGGGGCTCGCGTTCTCTATCGCTACAAGGCGCTTTACCCTGATCAGCGTTTTACAATCTTTGAAGCCGCAACCGACTGCAGCCAGAAGCGCTTTTATTCCCCAAACCACCGAGCCGATTATGACGCTCGGGGCCTGCAACTGAACGCTTCTTTACTGCATTTTGATGCCGCCGGGGCACCTGTCCAGCCCGGGACTCTGGAAGAATCCTTGTCTCAGGCCGCTTGTGGCCTGGTTGGGAAATAGCCTTCTCCAGCGACTTTTGAATCAATGGATGCGGCTATTTGCATCGACAAGGGATATCGCAGGGAACAATGTTGCTGATTGTATGTTATTAGTAGGCATGGCGCATAGTAATCCGTATTGAAGACCCATCTCAAGGGGATTTCCAATATCAATTATTGTAAAAATAGCGGTATTGCCACACACATTTCACATAAGTGGTGTTTTATTCAAGATGTCCCGGGACAAACGTTGGATCAGTGCCCCTGAATTGAGATAGGAGATAGTGATTATGTCGATAACGGCATTACGTTTCGCGGCCAATGGTGCCCCAAATTACGGTCAAGACAAGTCGAAACAGGTCAAAAAGCTTGTAAATACCCAAGCAAAAGCCCTGGAACCTCAAAAAACCCGTGAGGAACAGGTGGCTGAGCAAACTCAAATTAGCTTAAAGCGGGCCTGGATTGAGTCCGTTGGGCGCTTTAGAAATATGTTCAACCTGAAATAAGCCCGTCTCAAATCTCCCAGACAAAGAGACACCGCCTCTTCCTGACTTCGGGGAAGAGGCGGTGTGCTTTTCAAATCTGCTGGAGCCCTGCTTAACGGGCTTTGACAATCTCGGCCCATTGCTTGGTTTTATCAAGGACGGCGTTGAGAAATTCCGGCCAACTGGCGCCATTGCGTTTGGATTCATCCCAGTTATACAATTCGAGCTTGTCAAAGAGCCGGTATTTCTGGAGCTTGCCCTGGTCATCAGTGGCGGTAATGGCAACGGTGTCACAACCAAAGGCCCAATGTTTTTTTTGTCGGGCCTCCCGGTCGGAGAGACGTTGGAAGGACAAATGAACCGAGTCCGGAAGTTCCTGAGTAATACGCTGTTGAAAGTCTTTTTCCAGTACCTGGGTACGCTGAGAACTGACGTTAAGCCCATGGTGTTGTATAAAGGAACTGTGAATGCTGTGACTGCCTTTAAATCGAATCATTGGCGAATCTTTCTCTGATCCATAAACGGTTCCACGAAGGAACCATACCATACGATGCGGGTCGGATTATCATACCCGCTAAGGCAATTTCTGTCACTGAGTATTTTGAAGTTCGCGACAAGAACGTAACGTTTTGTAAATCAAGCCCCCCTGAAACGCCATGTCTGTTGGTTGAGGATCGTTGTTGGCCTATCGCAAATCTACACATGTAGGACTTCGAGTAGGCCCATAAAAGGAAAAGATACTGTTATGAAGCTCACCCCCATACAATTTTCAACTCTCCCCTCTCGTCCAGCTCAATCACGTTTTGGCTCGGACGAGTCTCTCTCGCGGCGATTATCCAAGCCTACCGCTTTGACATCCCAAGCCAAGTTGGCCAAACCCTTGACCTTGGATGAGATTTTATCTCGTGAATCCCATGACTTAAACACAGTCTTACCCAAACTCTTACCCGACTTGATTCCGACTCAGCGTGTTGCAATGACGGCCGTGGTAAATCAATTGATTGAAGGTAAAACCCTGGCGGCCAAGTTTGATCCCAAAACTTTGAAGCCGGGTCAGACACCCCCCAATCTGATGGCACCTGTCCTTCTCATGGGAGGACCTGGCAGTGGAAAGACCCATATGGTTCTGGCTTTGGCAAAAGCCCTGAATCGCCCTGTCTTCAACATGAGCTGTCGTGATGCCCGAGCAGGATACGATGATGCTCATTATCGCGGTTATCCCTCCAATATAGGATTTGTGGATACTGGCATGTCCATTGCCCACCGTTTGACAAAGGCCAACGAAGCCGCTCAGGATTATGGTCAACCGCGTCCCTTGATTATCGTTGATGAGCCCGAGAAGCAATCTGCTGAGGCCCAAAATATTTTGGCCGATATGATTGTGTCCGGGAAATTACAAGCCCGAGATGGGCAGGTAGCGGATCTCAAAGGAGCCGATATCCTTTTGACCACGTGCTTCTGGGATGAAGCGATGAGCGACGATTATATGACTCACCACTTTACACCCAAACTGGCTAAGGCTCTTCAAAACGCAAACGTCTTCCTGAAAGGAGAAAGCCTACGCCCCCAGCATCGTGCCGCCGGTGATGACCGGACATGGCAACAAACCTTAGCCGAAATGAAAAAACAACCCTAATTGACGGCTACCTGTAAAACAACACTCTTTTCCAATTTACAAAAGCTGGTCCATCATAGGAATCCCTGATCGAGATCCCTCAGACAATCTTTCATTGGCCCTGAAAGCGTACAGGCAAAAATATCTCTTATTAAACCTCGAAGAGACAATAGAGCCTATTTAGTCATCCTTTGCTCAAGTCAGATTGAACTCTTCTGGCTTAATTCAACTGCCTATTTCCTTAGGCCACGTTAGGATCTAAACGAAAATTGACCTTAAAAAAGAGAAATAATTTCTCTATTTCACATATTTTTGAAGATAGTCAGGCGTTGAATTCGTTCCGGTATTACTCAAACTAGTTGAAGAATTTACATCAAGTGGCTTTGATTCAACATTGCTTCTTTCAACGTTAATAAAATAATCACGATCAACTTTACCAGTGAAGGTTGCTCCAGAAGGAATAGTTGCATCGCTACCACGCTTTAGCAGAAACAAGGGAGACACTATTAAAGAGAGAGCAACAGTTGAGCCAACTTTATCTTTTCCATCTGAACTATTATTCCCTCTCAACCAAACACGAGTACCATCAGTCGCTTTGGTACTCTCAAGGCTGAGACTAACCTGCCCTTTTTTACCCAAACGACCTCGTTCTTCACTTTGAGTAATTGTTGCATAGGCTGTCGTACCGGCTTTAATGAGAATTGACTTGTTGTCATTGCCCAGTATGTCTTCAGCAACAATTAAGGATACTGTATCACCTTGCCGATTAGACGATGAAGAAACATTTTCAACAACTCTAAGTCGAACCGGCGTTCCTTCCTCAAGTTTAATTTGCTCAGCAATACTAACCAATGAAGAAAACACAAACGGTACTGTCAAAAGAGATAGAGCTAACTTTTTCATATTGTTCCAATCAGGTTATGGTATTAAGATTGCATATTTCAAAACCATACAATAATCATAAATAATAATCCAATACTCATCTTAAATAATAAGAAATGTAAATCCGAAGATTTATCTGCGCTTGTTTCAGCATTATATGCTCCTGCTCTTGCTGAAAGATAAATTCGCTTGACATTCAATAGACCACACAAGCCACAAATGTAACATTTCATAACTAACATTGAAAAGCTGCAAAGAAAGGGCTATTTTGAAATAAGCTGTAAAATTACAAAAAGGCATCTATCCATGAAAAGACATAAATTCTTAGCTCCTTTTGCCCTTTCAATCGCAGCGCTGCTCGCAAGCGTATCCAACAATGATAAAGCACTTATAGCACATGCCTCGCCAACTATAATCCCCCAAACCGAGCAGAGTAACAATTTAATCACAACTGAAGATAACCGAATCTTACATGATTTTGTTCTAAAACGTGATGAAAATAACGTTTTAATGGCAGAACACTGGTCCCATAGCTCACATCGTTCCCACAGCTCACATTCCAGCCACCGTTCCCACTACTCAGGATACTAAAAATGTCTGATTCAAAACTTATTGACGAGGGCGTAAGCTCCGTCGATTTGCGTATATCCAATATAATCTACAATTTGGACACGATCAAAAAGACTGCCTATCGTTTTGCAGGAGAAGCTTCTTTCGATTTTAGGATCGATGGGAATGATGTTGTATGTAAAATAAACTTTTCTCAACCAAAGCAAAGTGATGAACTCAATAAGTTCCAAGAGTCTTTTAACTTAGAATTATTGGACCAAGATTTACGGCATCAAGTTGCACTTGAAACTGCTTCTCTGCGAAATGCAATACTCGCTTATGCCTTCTCTAAAACAGGGTTGCAAGAAAGTGAGTAAGTTCCAACCTCTAACAAACTTTGAAGCGTCTTTATCTTCAGGCTATCGCCTAATGCCCTTCAATTTTTCATCTTTGGATCATAAAGAATATGTATTAACCAACCCCGCTGGTGAATATCTCATACTTGAGCGAGAAACTCTTCACTCATTCATTCGTCATGAACTGTCTCCATTGGCTTCAGCCTATGCAGAGTTGAAATCGAAGCATTTTCTTATTGATCAGGACTCTAATGTTGCCATAGACCTAATGGGCCTGAAGCTACGGACCAAAATGAATCGACTAGCTGATTTTACAGGGCTCCATATTTTTGTAGTTACTCTTAGGTGTGAACATTCCTGCCCTTACTGCCAAGTTTCTCGTCAGAGTGACGATCGCCTGTCTTTTGATATGACAACAGAAACAGCTGATAAAGCTTTAAGCCTTGTTTTTCGATCTCCTTCACCTGCCATTAAAATAGAATTCCAAGGCGGAGAATCACTACTTAATTTTGAATTAATTCGCTATATTGTGGAACGTGCTGAAGAACTAAACCTAAAACACCAGCGAGTATTGGAGTTTGTTATTGCAACTAATCTTGCAGTGCTTAATGATAGCATTTTAAACTACTGTAAAGCACATAATATCCAAATATCGACATCACTAGATGGTCCTGAGGAACTACACAATAAAAATAGGCCTAGACCAGGTGGGGATAGTCATGCAAAAGCTGTTGCAGGCATCTCTAGAGCCCGAGATGTACTCGGTCGAGATAAAATTAACGCTTTAATGACTACAACCCAAGCTAGTCTTTCCCAGGTTAAAGCCATCATTGATGAATACATTCGGCTAGGCTTTAATAGCATTTTTTTACGCCCTCTATCACCATATGGATTTGCTATCAAGACAAAACTTTATAAAGCATATGATACTGATGAATGGCTAAATTTTTATTTTGAAGGCTTAGATTATATTTTAGAACTCAACAAAAATGGTTTTTTCTTTATTGAGCATTATGCCTCAATTATCCTAAATAAAATGCTTACCCCTTTTGGTACTGGTTATGTCGATTTAATGAGCCCAGCTGGAATCGGCATAGGTGCATTAGTCTATAACTATAATGGGGAAGTCTATGCCTCAGATGAAAGTCGTATGCTTGCTGAAATGGGAGATAAGCAATTTCTATTGGGTAATGTGCATGAAAATTCCTGGGAAGAACTCATAACTTCAAATGCCCTATTAGACCCGCTTGAGCAGTCCTTTAGTGGTAGTGCCCCAATGTGCCATGAATGTGCGTTTGAGCCATATTGTGGTTCTGAACCAGTCTTTCATCATGCTACTCAAGGTGATTGGGTTGGCTTTAAGCCGACATCAGCATTTTGCAATCGTAATATGACAATTTTTCGCCATCTCATACGTCTGATGCGGGACGATGATGAGGTTAAAAAGATATTCCTTAATTGGATACAGGTTTAACTTATGCTAACACTAGGAAGTTCTAATATACAATTCCATAACTTTGGAAGTAATACAGACACGCTTATTATTCGTTTATCAGATGATATTAGACGTCCAAATGCTCTTCGTGAAAATGAAGCTTTTTTAATACATCCAGAACAGATTATCCCTACTGGGTTCAAGCTCTACCTTCTATTAGACAAAGATAAGAGGCGTTTTAGTGACCTGCCTCCCAATACACCTTTGGTTATTTTACCGGGCGAATATAACTACTTAGGCTCTGGAGATATAGTTCGCCTCTCTCCTGAAAAAAATGCTATTCGTGTGCTATATCGACGAAAATCAAAACACAATAGCTTTCTAACAACTGAACGCTGTAATAATTATTGCCTAATGTGCTCTCAACCACCTCGTAACGTTGAGGATACGTGGATTGTTAATGAGATTCTACAAAGTATCCCTTTAATTAATGTTGACACAAAAGAGTTGGGTTTTACTGGAGGAGAGCCAACACTTTTAGGAGAAGATTTAATTCGAATTCTAAATATGTGTAAAAGCTGGCTTCCTCATACTGGAATACATATTCTTTCGAACGGACGAAATTTTGCCAATCCAGAATTTACAGAAAAGTATGCTGCAGTTAAGCACCCTGATCTTATGGTTGGAATACCTCTCTATTCTGACTTATCGACTATTCATGATTATGTTGTTCAAGCTGATGGTGCTTACGATGAAACCATCAGAGGAATTCTTAATTTAAAACGCCTAGGACAAAAAGTAGAAATTCGTGTAGTTTTACATAAACAGACCTATAATCGTTTACCACAATTAGCAGAGTTCATTGTTCGGAACTTACTTTTTGTTGACCATATAGCTCTTATGGGCCTAGAAATGATGGGCTTTACCAAAGCTAATATTGACGATCTTTGGGTTGACCCCTATGACTACCAAAATGAACTCCAAAAAGCTGTTGAAATTCTGGTCGCATATAGAATGAATGTTTCTATTTATAACCTTCCACTATGTATATTAAAGCCCTCCCTTTGGCCTTATGCAAGAAAGTCTATTTCTGACTGGAAAAATGAATATATGCCAGAATGTAAGCCTTGCTCGCAAAAAGACAAATGTGGTGGTTTTTTTAGTTCTGCAACATTCAAATATAGTAGCAATATCAGGCCATTTCTTATTACTTCTCAGTTTGAGAACTAGCAGTTCTAGAGCTGATCTGGGTCCAATTTGTGTAGCTTTTCATTGAAATGCTTTAAATTTAGTAATACTTTGTCAAATACTTCGAAATTTTGAACGTTTTAAATTGTTACGATTTGAAGCACTAGCATATACTTCAGTGTTATCTCTTATTACATTCTGGGTTTGCACAGACACCAGCAGCGGCAACGGGATATTGCCTACAGTTCTGACTAGTCTTTGCCTTATTGGAACAATAAGGTGCCAAATTACAAACCCAAGCATAGCCTTGTTTTTTATTGGGATACTTCAAATAAAGCCTTCCAGAGCATTGAGTACAGGCGTAAAAGTTTTGTCGCTTGGGACCTATAGCAAGGGAATTAACCTCAGGAAATTGCTTGTTATCAGATAATTCCTCTAATAAACATCAAGTTGATATGCTACATTTAAATTTCCCAAAGAAAAGAAAATAGTAACACTATGAGACTTCTTGTTGTTGGCGCTGGTGCCAGTATTGCTGAAGGGATTGAGGCACAAGTCCCAGAAAAATGGATGCCTCCTTCTATATCAACTTTTGCTGAGAGGTTATGGCAGGGAGGAACAGACTCCTATCCATATTTAGTGGAGTATTACCTGCAGGCTCAGGGTATAGAGCCAGGGCCGGATCCTTTGCATACTTTCATTAGGCATAGCAATGAAAACCCAACTCAAATAAATGTTGAAAAATATCTTGAATTTATTTGGGATATAGCTCCATATTTCTCAGAGTTAAGGAAGACAGTATTAGAAGTACAACCTGACTCATATGTTGGATGGATGGAAGATTGGAGAGATTTATGGGAGCAGGTTTTAACTCATCTAGTTAGATTACCCTTAGAATTTTTGATATTAAACGCATTTATTATTCCTGGGTATCTTCGGCCTGACGCTGATATTCCGGTATCTTCGGCAGTAGCGAATATACTTAAGCCTGGAGATGTGGTTCTTAGTTTGAACTACGATACATTATTTGACATAGCCATTAGTAGGCAGAGTGTTCCCATGCGATACTCACCGTATCCTAGAGAAGGCTCTGAAATTTATGTGGTGAAGCCTCATGGCTCTTTAAACATGGGAATAAACACAACGAATAATGGTATTGGATATGCTTTACCCTCATATATTTTTAATGGAAGTGCATTAGCTCCAGGTGATATTGACTTAAGTACAGGTATTGTCCCTCCCAGGTTCAATAAAGACTACTCTCAGCATCCTATAGCGGAATTGCTACTCAGCCGAATCTTGTATTTTTCTCCAACGATAGTATCTTTCTGGGGAGTAGGCATTACAAGTAGTGATGAGGATCTTCTTGAGCTTTATAAGCGTTATTGTATGTTTGCTGAGAGGGTAGAGTTTATAAACCCTGACCAGCATTTATTTGAAACAGCAAAGTCTGTTCTAGGAGTTGATTTGGACAGGTTTAATACACATGTGGAATGGTTAGCCCACGTAAACAATTCCTAGGTACGCCTCCCTATACCAAAAAATGGGTATAGGGCCAAATAAAAAGGATACCTATCGTGGAAACACAACCTTAAAATATAAAAAGACCCCTTGCCATCACTGCCCTTCTTGTCCCCGCTAGTTAAGGTCGGGGTTCTCTGGAGGTGCTGCCTCTGGCTTTATCATGTTGAGAATGCATGTTTTTATATCAACCCCACCCTGGCCTTAAATTCATCAGAAGACTCTCTCATGGTTTAGGCGGGTCTATGGCCTTGCTAGGGGGTTTAAAATCTATCTTAGAAGTGATGTAACTTCTGTGTTTCATCTGAGGCTTTTCAAATAGAACCTTCAAATCCCGAAGCAGCAGTCAGTACTTTGAGTACTAAGGTTTTCAACCCATTTAACTCATTTTCGAAACCACAAAATGTCCTACCATGTGTAATGTCGCTTCTTTTGGTGTAGTAACGCTTCGCATTTCTACCCAATTGACGAGCTTGAGGTGACTCATCATATCCAGTGAGACGAAAGTATTCGAATGCGAGCTGTAAGCTGGGATTATTCGCAATTTGTTGGATGTGATGTTGATCTAAGAGTTGACTTATCGATTCACAAATGAGAACAGCTTGATTGGTTATCACAGTCGCACTTGCCGAAAAACTGAGATTAGGTGTTAGCCCTTCCATAATTTTTGTTTCAAATTTAAACGGCCTGCTCAGGGCTGAAACCTCAAGCTTCGCATCTGCTAAATTATTGTATAACTGAGCTAAAAGCATTTTAAACTCAATTTCCTTAGAGAGGGAGGCGATACCTTTTAATTGGTCAGCAATTTTTAAAGCGTTGTCAAGAATACTTAAAGGGTTCATATTCTCTCCTTCCCAGTCTTAATTATGGGATTTCCGATATTCTTTCACCATCTCCGGCGTCCCGATTTTAGCCGCTAGACATTAGTGTGAGCTTATGAGCAGTTGTACACGTTCAAAATATTCGTTTCTGGTGAGCCTAACTCTGTAAATTGGGGTTCCTCGCTTAACAACACCGTCATGCCACTTGTTAACGTAGGCAATTAGATCTTTTTCATTCAAGATCTGAGCCACAACTTTTTGATGCAACTCTAACGGCATTGGGGTGTCTATACCATTCAAAGCTCTATACACACTAACTGAATACTTTATAGATGCCATAACAGCCCTACATGTGCCCTTATCCCAATTTATACCCAGCCTGGAAGCTGCATGCTCCCAATCCTCCATAACAGTTCCCGCAACTTGAGCTTCAAAAGTTTCAGCCGATGTTTCAGATTTTGCGGTAACAGTATCCAAAGGTTGAGGTAAGGCAGGTAAAACTGTCGAGGATTCATGTCCTACAAGCTTGCTGGCTGAATGACTCTTGCTAGAAATTAACGAATTGACAAAAAAGCCCAGCCCGAAGATCACTCCACAAATCAGAACCAATGGCCACAATATCGGTATCAAGAGCAACCCAATGATAATCAGGAAACCAAGTACACTGGTGGATTTTGCACCCTTCTTTGATTTACCTACCTTGAAAACGTCGAATGTCGTCCGCTTGTAGGCTCGGTTATAAGCAGCTTTCTTGGGATTTGTTAACCATCCATAGCCCTTAGGTGCTTTTAAACCTAGGCTGTGACGTACCATACGTCTAACACTCGTTTTTGCAGCAAGTCGTTTTTTAAACGATGGTTTTCGTGGCCCGAACTTCATTACTTCCATCCCCTTAGGTTTCAATATCCGCCCCATGATATCACCAAAGTCGCTTTTTGCTTCAAAAGACATGAAGACAATAGAGCTGGACGACCAAAACAACCCCTGGTGGGTTGCAAAGGATGTTTGCGCGGTTCTTGGTATCACAAACCCAAGCGACGCTATTAAAAATTTTGATAGCTCAGATAAGGCTAGTTTTAATCTAGGCTTACCAGGAAGCCCACCCAACTTCGTCTCTGAGTCTGGTCTCTACAAATTAATTATGCGCTCAGACAAACCTCAAGCTAGGGTATTCCAAAATTGGGTCACACAAGAAGTTTTACCTAGCATCCGAAAAACCGGAACATACATTGCACCCGTCCAACAACAATTCCAATCCCCAGCCAATGTCTACGAAGCCATCATCCAAAGCGTACAACAAATGGCGGCGTTGGATGGTCGGGTTAGTCAGATTGAACCTACCCAGGTGTAAACAAAGACACTAAGATGGTCTTAGTTTCAAATTTTGGTCTTTATAAGCTTAACAACTCCCCCCAAGAGGTAGTAAAACGTTGGGACTTATGCGCCTGCTTCATCTTCCAACGCTTCTCCATCCCTTCAGCGGCATATCGAATGATACCTTGGCCGTGGTCCAGGTTAAGCAAGTCCATGGTATGCATGAGGCTCTTCCATTTGGCACGATCAGCTCTATCAAATAGATTTTGTTGAATCTGGGTATCTGGCACCAGCTCCAGCATCATCACCCCAGCCTTGTGGTACCCAAACCCCGGTCGGTAAATTTGCTCAAGCACCAGGTGCGCGTGGCGAATCAACTCATGGGTGCAGTTAGTGGGTACGGGTAACCTCACTATGGCCGAGTCTGAATGTTGCCCCTCCCAAGCTCGGAATATGTTGGTCTGGATAAAGACCGATAGACTTTTAGCAGCCAAGCCGTCTTGGCGCATTTTCTCAGCACCGCGTGCCGCATACGTTGCAATAGCCTCCTTCAGTTCCTTAAATTCGTGTATCTGACGACCAAAGGAGCGAGACGTCATGATGTTTTTCTTGGGTGGCGGCTCTATCTCCAAATCAGCACAAGGAAGCCCCCGGAGTTCAAATACCGTGCGCATCAACACCACAGCAAAGTTACTCATCAGCCACTTATCATCCACGTGTGCCAAGTCATAGGCTGTTCTGATACCCTGAATGGCTAGCTTTTTTGTGTATTGCCTCCCTACACCCCAAACATCCTCTACGGGTGTCAGCTTCAAAGCACCGAGAACTAGACTCTGATCCGTAAGGTCAAGGACACCTCGCATAAGCGGATGTTTCTTGGCGATATGGTTGGCCACCTTGGCAAGTGTCTTGGTCCTGGCAATCCCAATACACACCGGGAGCTTGACCCACTGCATAACTGTCTTTCGGATCATCCGTGCATAACGATCCACGTCTGGAATTCCGGACAAGTCCATAAAGGCTTCATCAATGGAATATACCTCGACCGTCGGTGAATATTGGCTCAAAATGGTCATAACTCGGTTAGACAGGTCCCCATACAGTGCGAAGTTAGGGGAGAACACGTGAATCCCGTGTCGAGGTACCAAGTGCTTAACCTCGTGGTAAGGAGCCCCCATTGTGACCCCCAAGGCTTTAACCTCGTTAGAGCGGGCAATCACACAGCCGTCATTGTTTGACAAAACCAGAACCGGCTTTCCATTTAGCTTAGGGTTAAACACACGCTCACATGAGGCATAGAAGTTATTGCAGTCTAAAAGCGCAAATACCCGCTCAGGCATGGCGCTTATGAGTATGAACCGAGTGCGTCACCACTCCCCAGACGGTAAAATCCATACCGTCATGGATCTCCGTCATAGGATAAGCGGGGTTCTCTGGAGCCAGAATAATGCGGTTCCGGTTCTTGATCAGACGCTTCAGAACAAATTCCCCATCAATAACTGCAACCACGATCATGCCGTCCTTGGGTTCAATGGACGTGTCTACAATCAACAAGTCCCCAGGGAAAATGCCTGCACCGGTCATAGAGTCACCACTGGCTCTTACCATAAACGTTGCCACCGGGTGGGACACCAAGTATTGGTTTAGATCAAGTCGCCGTTCTATGAAGTCATCAGCTGGTGATGGAAACCCAGCTTGAACCGGGGTAATAAACAGCGGGAATTCTTGAATTTTTGCCAATGCAGCGGCCTGACCTACGATCTGTAGGCTCATGACTAACACCTTCCTTCCTGGAGATAACTTTCACCGAAGTCATGACCATACTAGAAAATAATTTCGATATTTGTCAATACTCGACTTTGGTTAAGAGTTCTAACGCTTTTCAGGTCCCACCACCATTGGCTCACGCTCATGAATTGGCTTAAACCACTCCGTTGCTGGTTTTGTCACCACATAAACAAAGGCTTTTTCACGTTTTTCAATCTTTTTTCAATCTTTACCCCTAAAAGGAATTGGTTTGGCTACATATTAAACCAATGCGATTCCCGCGCTGGATCCTTTTCTATCCAGCTTACAGCCGGTATCCTGACACGGCTAGAGTTATACTTGTCCCATTTATGCTCAACCAAGCTCTCTAGACGTGCCCAACCTGTCTGAGGAACGTCAAATTTATCATCCTCTCCATTACGTCTTCCCCATTGAACCATTCTTATCCCGCCTTCAGACAGAATAGGAATCTGGGTATGAGGGACTGGAAAGTAAACCTTCTTAGGCTTGGTTTCTCCCATCTTAAGGTCTTTCTGGTTGGAAGGGAGTCCGCTAAACACAGTAGTCATTCCCTTTGTACTACCAATACGCAGTTTTACTGCATAGCCATCACATTTTACCAAGGGTAAGCTTTTCATCAAGCCATTAGATAAATTGCCTCCTTGGAGCTGCAAGGGCCTTACATCTGATGTTCTAACAGGTTACTCAATGACGAGGAAATCATCTTCATTGTTGTCTTGGGTTGTCATGGGATGACTGAACATACCTTCTCGAATGAAACCTGTTTCAAGGTTCTCAACCTCGACAAAATAAGCTTCTTCCCAAATATCTTCTCGTTCAATTTCTCCAACTCTAACACTCAGCCGATGGATCCCATATCGTGTAACCATATCGGGAGATTCAAGTTCCCACTTTATATAAGCCTCTATGTCTTTTATGGCAACATATTTCAAATTTTTTCTATTAAATTGTAATGATAAACGAGGGTTAGTACTCACATTGCCCGAATATATATCAAAAACATGAGTGCCAAATATTGGCGCCTGTGGAACAAGTGCTTCCACAACCTTGATCCCGGGAATAATGCTTTTTTCATCAATCTTAAAGCCTTCACCAACTTGGCGTCCTTGCATTGGAATAATCTTAGTATCAAACCAAATAGTCCTAATTAAAGTATTAGCAGGCTTTGAGGACTTGTTTTTTAGGCAAGCTACCAGGTCAAACGTTAAATTATCGTACATCGGGTCTTCTGTTTCACAAAACTCAAGCCACAAATCGGGCCCTGCCTGACGGTTCATCACATCCCGTATCTCAAATTCTTCCATAGGAACAGATTCAAAGTTAAATCGCTTATAAAACTTTTTATCTGAGGCTTGGTGCGGAGCATTGGTACTTTGAGGTATTTCCACAACGTATGCGAACTTTCCCGGAGAGGTTGAGGTGAGTTCAACAGGATGAATGACAATCCCACTGATTCTCCTCTGAATACGAGAATTGATTACTTGCTCCAACCATTCCTTGGATATCTCGGATGGGTTGAATCCTTCATCTAACTTTTCAGGCAGGTGTTTAGTCTCTCCGGTGCCTTCAACCATACCGTAGATGATTGTGCCACCAGCAGAGTTAGCGAAGGCTGAAACGTCTTTACTTAGCTCGTTCTTCTTTCCGTCAGTAGTTGCCAAGCTATTACAGGCTTTGTAGTCTAAGGTTAAACTCTCTTCAACCTTGTTATCTATAAGGGAGATTAAGCGTTCTTCTGTCCACATATCTAATTCCTGCTTATGTTCCTAGCTAAGCTACTTTGTAAACAATGGGATTAATAGATCGGACTTGATGTGGGCTTAGAATTGAATGTAATTGGTTTCATCTACAAATATCTGGTAAGCTTCAATATCTTTTTTCCGCTCTGGAGTTAGCCATCCTCTTTTATCCCAAAATTCTCTGATTCGTCTTGGTGATGGTGGTGACATAATTCCACCAACCCTCAAGGCTTCCCATTCTTTCATAGCCTCTTTAGCTTCAGGAGTAGGGTTTGGTCCTCCGAATTCAGAAGGTACTTTACTACCACCAAGGGCTTTGTAAGCCATATCAAATGCAACATAAGGGTACCAATATTCATTAAGCATAGATTTGATTTCATCAGAACTGATGCCCATTGAGTGACACACTCTTATTAACCGGTCTTTCTTTGCAGATTTCTCTTCTGGACTTGCACCTGCGAAACGATTACCACCTTGTATAAGACCTAAGATAATTGGTATAAGGGTTGACGCCATTTCCTTCTGAAGTTCTTTGATGTTTGACTCAGCAGTTATCGCTATTCTTCTTAACTTAACCCCTTGACTCCCCAGCGTAAGTGTTTCAAAAGTATGTAGGTTAGCGAATAGTAATGAAGCGCCACAAAGACCCGCCATAATAGCCATTGGCTTCCATCGGTCCAGATAACCAAAATGAATGGCTATCAAAAAACTAGCTATTGCAACAATAAAGTAGATGAGGTTCCTTTGTTTTTCCATCTATTTACTCACTCTCTGCCGATATTCCTTAACCATCTCCGGCGTAACGTCCTCGGGATAACACAAAGGAGCATACCCACCAGCACGATTGTAAGCGCTTCTTCTACCGCAAGCGTGACCTCTTCTGTCTGTATTATAAGGACAAGGACAATTCCCTGGATACTCAGCGATTGATTCCTGAATGAGCTTCTGTTTAATGGCGGCGTCTGAAAATTGTTTTGCTTCCGTGACAGGAACAGCAGCGAATGTCACCATAACTAAGGCCACAATTGCTAACTTGTGATTCATCTTCCGTCCATCTTAGTGTTCAACTCAGCCGACATGATACCACCAAAGTCGCTTGTTGCTTCAAAAGGCAATTTCAAAAGCTGCCATGTTTTTATTTAAACAGCGAAGAAATTGACTTGGATGATGGAGAGAGGAGAGGCAATTATGAGTAATTTTTACAGCATTGGTACTATGGCGTCACCGTCAGCGACATCTTCACCTATAACAATAGGTTCAGGCCGAGAAATAGCCTCATTTAACGGTACTGTTGAAGATATTATGTTTGAATACCTTCATAAGCTTTGTGGCGACAAAGAACTAAATGTTGAGAATCTAATTAAGCAGAACGGCAACAGCATTAACACAAGTGCCTTACAGGTGCCGAGTTATTTCAGCATTAGCGCGCTAGCGGCAAGCAGCGGAAACAGCGGCATCCCCATGAATCAACTAGACAACTTGGTCTAATAGAATTTATTTTCGAGTTTTGCTTTAATAGGTTTCATGAATCTGAACCCGCAAAAATACAGAATAGCCTTGTCTGAAGACCTAGGCGTTCCTTCTGCTGCCATTGATTATTGGGAATATCAGGAGGAGACGGAAGCTAAGAAGGTCTTCAGGCGTATGGATGTGCCTTCAGGATATCAGCTTACCTTATGGAAGCTTGAACCAATGGAACAGATGGTCATGGGTTTCGTACATCCTCCCTATTGGCGTAAGATCGACACAAGAATCGGTTTCTCGGAGTTCCCATGAAGTTTATCCTGTCGATTGTTCTAACAGCCCTTCTCACTGGTTCAGCCTTCGCTGATAAAGTCTGCAAGGTTTCGGATGGCGATACCTTCAATTTATGCCCTAAGAAACGGGTAAGATTGGCTTGCATTGACGCGCCAGAAGTCAGGCACAACAAGAAACAATCAGGACAACCAATGGGTTTCGAGTCCAGAGAGTTCCTAAAGGAAACTACAATGGGCAAGGACGTAAAGGTTCGCTGCGTTGCTCAATCCTACGATCGCCGTGTATGTTTTGCAGAGGTCAATGGCCGTGATTTAAGCGAAATGATGGTACTGGAAGGATTGGCCTTTGTGTCCCCTACAAAATGGGCCTACTGTAAAGGCGAATACGGTTTGAAGCTTACCAAATATCAGGAATACGCTAAAGCCAAGAAAGTAGGCATTTGGCGGCTTCCTAATGGGGGTGTTAGGCCGTGGGAGTATAGACACACTAACAGCCACTAAGTACTAACAGCTTCATCCAGCTTATACATGAGTAAACTGGCTAAAAATAAATAGTGCATGGCTCTTTCAGGACTGATTAGAAGATTGTCATGGGCGTTCGGATTACGGATCCCTCTCATCACCCCGGCAAAGATTTGCGTATAGCCTTCTTGGACGTTCTTGCCAGACTCGGTTCCTAAATCATCTAGGACAATCACAGGGTTCTTAATGCTGAAGGCATTAAACATAAGATCCGAGCCATCCCTCTCTTCGCCCCTGCACTTTAGAAAACTCTCTTTAACTCGCTTGTTAACCTCTTTTAGAGCCGATTCTACCGCATCAGCATAATGACCATCCTCAAATTTAATCTGAGAGGTTAACTGAATCCGCTTGTGTATTAAAGCCCACATTGGCTCAAAGGCGTTCTTAGAGCTATTGGAGGCTAGGTTGTCGCTGTCTGAAAAATCTATCTTTGCTTCCTCCAGATTTTCAATTAAGCCCTGAAGGAAGGTGATAGCGTTAGGTAAGTCACCTTCAAAGTCTCGCTGGTATTCGGCATCTGAGCCACCAGCATAACTAATATAGGTTATGCGGTAATGCTGGTTACGCAGATATTCAGGGGAGGTAGGACCAAAAATTTCAAGAATGTCTCTGTTAATTCGCTGCTCCACATTGTCCACTTGTTGGTCATTGTGCCAAACGTGATCTATTTGTAATTGTTTGACTTCCTCTAGACGTCGTTGTAGCTTTGCGATGCCTCTGTCGATTTCAGCAAGCGAGTCGAATTTCTTAATTTCTGGCTGTGGTGGTGTGGATTTCTTGGTCGCCATCCTGTGATCCCTCTTCCCTAACGTAACTATACAGAAGAGTATAGGATAAACGGGGATAAACATGTCTGTCTTAAGGAAAATTTAAGGCGGTTGTTGGTCACCAATTCACTGTCATACAACTGCCATCGCTGTCGTGTAAGTTGGATACTGTAGAAAATGTGAGGGCAACACAATGGCCAACGGTATGGATAGACATACGATCACCCGTCGTCAGTTTGAGGAAGACAAGCAAGAGCTTATTAGAAGGGCTAACGCAACCATGTTTGACAGTGAACCGGTCATTATACCGGGAACTGAAGTGAGGATCGAAAGCCGACTGGTTAAACAGGACGAAGAGCTTGATAAGACACTTATTTTAGCTCTGCAAGCCTTCCATAAGAAGCCTGTTGAAATCGTGGATTAATCCCAACCCTTCATCATCTCTACAACCTCGTCTTCCGTCGTCCGGCAGTACTTCATCGTTGTCTTGATGTCCGAATGACCTGCTGCAATTTGAAGCATATTCAATGGCTTACCCTTATTGGCGTTGTGGGTGATGAATGCCCTTCGAAGTACGTGAGGAGTAACTTCAACACCCGCACGTTTACCGAGCTTTCCCAATACTGACCTTAAGCCGTGTCTGTCAGTCTTCTCCCCATATCTGCTTAAGAAGACGTTTTCACGAAGCCCGTGTTCTTGAATACAGAAGTCTCTATACTGTCTAAGAGCCTTTGCGACTTTCTCACCAAAACCCACTTTCCGTCGTTTACCACCCTTCCCACAACGAACAACAAGATAACCTTCTTCTAGATTCACATCGTCCCATTGTAGGTTACAGAATTCGCTTGCCCTCAACCCGGTTGCTGCTAAGAACAGAACTGTTGTGTACTGTCGAATGGTTTGACAATGAGCCAATAAAGCATCTAATTCAACTTCATTAATTGATGTGCGTTTAGGCGGTTTATGACGTTTGGGTTGGAGCGGTTTTATCTCGTTGAGGAAGTACGGATTTAAGGCCTTTTCGTTGATCAGGTACTTAGCGAAACATACAACCGCCTTGTACAGTTTATCTCGCTTGCCATATTGTTCAACAGGTATGGACAACAACTCTTTCTTAAGGCTGGTAAGGCTTAGCTCCTTGTGCTTTTTAAGGAACTTATCAATATAAAAGCTGTAATACTTGACTGTAAATGGACTAAATGGTTTACCACCAATTAACCCGTGTTCCATTGATCGTCTCCATGGCTCAACAGACCTTATCAACTCGCCATAGGAGGCACAAGAAGAAATTTTGGCAGAGTCATTTTCTCCCTGATGGCCCATTAACTTGTTGAAGCGTTCAAACAGCTTCCCGGCTAAATCATCTAGCTGGTCGTTTGTGTCCCCTCTACGCTTCTTTTTAGTGCTTAAATGACGCTCAAGCGATTCAACGTCAATTAAATACCTGGTTTTAGTTCCATACGGTTCAGTAAACGCTTGTACCTTACCTTGTTCGCACCACAAAGTTAGCGTACTTGGAGCAATATTGTAGGTTTTAGAGACTTTTTGAAGCGGTAGGTAACTTTCCGATCTGGGAAGTTCCTGTGAAGTTGTTAAAAGGTCTGAAGAATGGTGGGCGGTACAAGATTCGAACTTGTGACCCCTTCCGTGTGAAGGAAGTGCTCTACCACTGAGCCAACCGCCCATATTCGCTTGGGTTAGACAGCATAGCAGAAACCAGGGGTAAGCTGCAAGGCATGACTCTCACCCCCTCATGCAGACTTGCATCGGCCAAAGGTTCTCGTCTTGGGTTTGATGTGGCAGATTGACCACAGAAAGGCGGCAAAGACAAAATAAAAAGCAAGGGTATCCTCCCTTGTGGGGAAAACACCCTTGTTCGCTTCTTCTCGCTCCTGATATGACTTTAATGTACTAGGCTATGTTGTTGAGAGAGTCAGGGATAGAAAATCTAGCGTCGCATTTGTACAATGAGCGCACCTTGGCGTTGCCCAATCACCCCCAAGTATCTTAATGAGGTGATATTCGCATTGATGTTAAATGCTTTTGAGCAACATCGAGGGTTAGAAACAGAAAACACCTCGACCAGATGGGACCCCGTTCGGATCAGATCTGTTCTGTTACCGCATGCACCCTTGCACTTTGTTTCATACTTTTTATTCCTCAACCTATATTTCGTAACCAGCGAGACCCTTATTCACAGATTCCATTAAACCATTTGTATTAATATAAAAACAAGAACTATGAATTTAATGTTAGGGTTAATATTTTTTTAAGAATGTCTCCCAGTATACATTTCCCCCCTCTCAGCCTGCCCCTGTTCCACTGTGTAACATTCGGATAACGTGTCTCAATTCCCCTTCATTCGGGCGTTCATGGAACGTCACCCTTGCGGTTTCATGGAATCCTCATTGCCCACCTGGGCGATGTCATGTATACTGGCTAAGTCAATAGGCCGAAGCGTGCTTTACCACGCGGCTTACAGCCCCCAGGGGTACCGTTCCAAGTCCTAAGTAGTTTTGAGAACAGAGAGAGTGAGTTGTCCGATGCAACAAACCCACCGATCTCCTTATCCTGACACGTTTTATTACGCGTCTGACGAATATCTTGAACCTGTTGAACGCCAAGGCCTTTTTCGGCGTCCTGTTTTACGTGAACGCATCAGTAGTCCCCTCCAAACACCCTCTCATGCAAACACACTGACTGAGCGAACCGAACCACTGAGAACCAAATTTATGCTCCAGCATGATGAAATCCCGGAATCCACGGATGACTTGCTGGATATGCTTTATGAAGATCGAAGCAACTCTATTACGCTCGGTTCTTATTAATCTCTCGTTTCTTTATGAACTGACATCCATTGGCATGAGCGCGCTTTCATGTCTATAATCCTGGGATCCCCGATGTTTTTTCCAGGAGATGACTTATGATTACAGAAGCTGAATTCACGGAGCTCCTCACCACTGCCTTTCCCGATGCGGAAGTGGCTCTGGTCGATACGACGGGCACGCTGGACCATTACCGCCTATGGATTAAATCTGTGGCATTCCAGGGCAAAAACCTGATTCAACAACATCAATTGGTGTATCAGGCGTTGGATACTGCCATGAAAGATGGTCGTATCCATGCGGTTGAAATTAAGACCGAAGCCCCGTAAAATCTCTAATCAGACCGAGGAAACACAATCGTAAAACGACTAAAGGAGATTTACTGATGTCGAATACGCTTCAATCCCTTCAACAAGAAATTCAAGACGAAATCAAACAAAACGGCATTGTCATCTATGCCAAAGGCACCAAAGAACAGCCCCGTTGTGGTTTTACTGTCGAAACCATCCAGTTTTTCGAGCGCTATGGACGCCCTTACGCTGTCATTGACGTGCTGGAGAACATGGAAAAACGTGAAGCCTTGACTCAGATGACCAACTGGCCCACATTGCCTAAAGTATTCATTGGTGGTGAGTTCTACGGCGATACCGACATTTTGGATGAAATGGCCGCCAAGGGTGAAATTGAGCCTCTTCTGGCGAAAACCTTTGGTGAAGGCTAGTCAACCTCGTCTGATTTCTCAAAAACAAACAATGCTTTAAGCCCAAATCAGTGATGGTTTGGGCTTAAAACCGGAGATTAGCTATGTTATAGTGTCAGTACACCTGCTGACAAAATCGTCCATAATCTCAGGAGATTGCCAACCATGAGTGAAACTGTCACCTATAAAGCCGCTCCACCAGACCTGGTCCAAATTACCGATGTGGCTCTGGCTCAGATTCAACAGCTGATGGTGGACGAAAAAGCCAAGTCTGAAACGGTCCAAGGCCTTCGCTTAGGTGTTAAAGGCGGTGGTTGTTCCGGTTTGTCTTATAAAATTGCCTTTGACCAGCCTCAACCGAATGACTACCTCTTGGAACGGGACGGTGTCCAAATTTACATCGACCCCAAAAGCGCTATTTACCTCAAAGGCATGACCGTGGATTACCAGGGTGGCCTGGAAGGTAAAGGTTTTGTGTTTACCAATCCCAACGCCACCAGCACCTGTGGCTGTGGTGAATCCTTCAGCGTTTAGTCCGTCTATCAGCACCCATGACCGCACAAACCGAATCGCTGTCCTCACTGGTAAATTCGGCTCGCAATACAGCCGGTCTGATGCTTCTTGCCGACTACGGTTTAATACGAGTGTCCGGGGCCGATGCTGCCGAATTCCTTCACAGTCAATCAACCAGTGATGTTTTGCGCCTAGCAGAGGGTGAGTCTCAAGCCTCGGCCTTGGTCGATCGTAAAGGCCATCTCCAGGCCAGCCTGACTCTGTATCGTGCCGAGGCGAGTTATTGGATCCTAGCAGAGCAATCCCAGCTTCCCGCTATTCTAGAGCGCCTTGAGGCCTATCATTTTACCGAAGATGTCCGCTTCGACAGCCAAACTGAGATTTATGACCTGATTGCACTTCAAGGCCCTCAAACCCCTCTGATTGCCCGAGAGTTAAGCCTTCCCACGGACCCTGCGATAGCTCCCTTTGAATCGGGCTGGGTTTTGAAAAAGTCTCTCACGGGCGATGACGGTCTGATTCTCGCGCTTAAGAAACCCCATGCAGGCGATTGGTTGGCGCGCCTGACGACCGTTGTTGAGACCCATGGCGGTGTTATGTTAACTCCCGAGGCCTTGGAAACACTTCGCATTGAAGCAGGGCTCCCACGCTATGGCTTGGATATGAGCATCGAGAACTTACTGCCCGAAACAGGGCTACAACAAACGGCCGTGAGCTACGATAAAGGCTGTTACACAGGTCAGGAAGTCATTGCGCGCGTGCGAACCTATGGCTCCGTGCAACGCGCCTTGATGGGACTGATCTTTCCTCCAGAAGTCTCGCTTCCACCCCTCCATAGCGAAATTCTTCTCAACAACCAGCCGATTGGGATCATCAAGAGCAGTACCCTCTCCCCCACATTGGATGCCCCCATTGCACTGGCATACCTTTCTCGAGACCACCGGGTTCCCAATAAGATTCTGGAGGTCACCATGGCCGGGCAGCTCTACACCGTCAAAGTGGTCTTTCTTCCTTTCTATACACCACTACAAGCAACCGAACGGGGAAAAGCCAAATATGAAGAAGGGTTGCAACGCTTTGGAGAGAACCAGGAAGCCGAGGCCATTGCCCTGTTACGAGAAGCCATTGATCTGGATCCCCATCTGGCTGACGCCTATGAAGCGCTTGGTGTCATTTTGTCCCGACACGAGCAGTATGACGAAGCCATTACACTGATGCAGCGCCTTGCAGAAATTGATCCGGAAGCCATCATGCCTCACACCAACCTGTCCGTGTTCTATATGAAGAAAGGTATGAAAGACGAAGCCGAAATTGAAAAGGCCTTGGCAACCACCCTGGAATTCAAGAAGGCCCTTGCACAAAAGCAGCAGGAAAAGGCCACTCAACAAGCCAAACAACAGCAACGAGAAGCGCTGGAATCCAAAATCGGCATGTTTCAGGAAGTTTTAGAACTTGATCCGGAAGATGCCCTTGCCAATTACAGCCTAGGCAATACCTACCTCCAGTTGGGCCGGAGCGCCGAAGCCATTGCGCATCTGGAGAGAGCCCTGATGAGTGATCCCAAATACACCGTTGCCTATTTGGCTTTAGGCAAAAGTCTAGAAGCCCAAGGCCAGCTTGATGCCTCCAAAAGCACTTATGAAAAAGGCATTGAAGTCGCCGCTAAACGAGGTGACTTGATGCCCCTCCAAGAAATGCAGCGACGCCTTCAAGCCATTTCAAATCAGTAAAGACTTCAATTCTTCTAGAGTGGAAAAATAGTACTGGCGTAATACACTGCCATTATGTGGGCTAGAGGGGCCATTCCCCGGCTATCTTTCTTTACTTCTTTTACAAGGCTGTTTTCCTGGCAATGCCTAACCTTGGGACCTATATCCGAAGCTAATTTTACAGCAAAACCACAGAACTTATTGATTTCTCCGAGAGGTTGGCCACCACTGAGAACTTCAACCGGTGTCTTTGGTTATCTTAAATATGTATTAACCCCGTCATAAAATTCCCACATATTGTTTTTATATATATAGTTGTGTGTGATTCAGTGAGACTTGCCTGCGCCGTGGCACAGGACCGTCTAAACAACCATCCCGCTTTTGTAGTGGGAAGGAGGATTGGCTATGTCTGGTATTACTGAGAAATCAACCTTTATCTCAAAGGCTAAAAGCGTGCCGCTAGAGTCTTTAAATGTTTTGGACATCAAACCTTCAGACACTGTCAATCTGATGGACTTGCTCAAGAAAAGCAAACCGGATTATTCCAAATATTTTGCAACCGATTTAGGCACTAAAATGCCTGGCACCACAACAAAGCCTCCTGCAAAATCCGAGTTTTCAGGTAGCTCCTTGAAGGATAGTACTGCTTCCACCGACGGATTACCTAAAATGCTGTCCTTAAAAAAACCGGCACCCAAACCCTTCACACCAAGCAGTGATCCAGGGGGCACGAATGAACCGGTCATGGTGGATGGAAAACCCATGATCTTGATAAGGAGACCTTGGGTCCAGCCCAAAATGACGGAAGGAAAGGGGGGAAAACGGCTTGATAAAGATGAAAACATCCCATTCTTACTCGTTCCTCAAGAGATGCCACCTGAGGAGGTTGTAGAATCCTATATTTTACCGGACCTGTATCAACGCATCGAAGCCATTCAGGAACGCCGCCGCAACAGTCCATTCGCCAGTACACGGTATAACCTGGCTGAACGTCGTGATTTATTTCGACTGCAGCATAGCTATTATATGCTACGAGCCTTTGCACAAAACCCTGAATTCCGAGCCCAGCTTGGCAACAACATAGAAAACCTTTACGAATTCATTCAGGAAGACATGGACCTACTGAATGATATGAGAAAGCATGAGCCAGAGTATTTTGATATGCGCCCCCAATTGGTACCGGCGATGTTTAAAGGCTACAAGGCGGGCGCATCGGGAGATTTTATCAAGGATTTGACCCGTGAACTATCCGAATTAAACGGCATTGATGTGAGCTGGGATATTCGAGAAGAACGATTAGTCCCACCGGCAAAAGATTTTCGTGGCAGAAATATCGCTTTAGCCATACCAAAACTTGAGGCTCACACAAAAGCGCATGGAAGTATGGAAGGGCTTGTCTTTTCTGAAGCGGACTTCAGTGAGGTCGATCTATCGACGTTAAATGTGCGTGGGGCTGATTTTTCAAAAGCCTGGGGAGTCGTCTTTAGGGGAACTATTGATGCGGAAAGCCTCTCCGGCGTGAATTTACGATATAGCCCAGGGTACACCCCACTGGGTTGGAAGCCCGGCGAGAAATACGTGGGTCCTCCAATAGGTGCTCAGTTCAGAGATGCCAAAATCGTCGGTGATCTCCGTCGCATGACACTTACCGGGGCCCATTTGCACGATGTTAATCTGGATGAGGCCAACCTACAAGGGGCCGACTTTACCGGCTCACGTGGTGTTCGCTTCAAAGGCACGTTAGATCCTAAGCGGTTTGAAGGCAGTACGCTTACCGATACCCACTTTGATGAGGCTGTTATTGACGGTGACTTTACCCCAGGAACCCGGCTCAACGGAGTTTTCTGGAGCAAAACCAACCTGACCAAAACCAACATGCAAGGCCGGAATCTTGAAGGCAGTGTTTTTGAAGGGAGCAATGCCAGCGGTGTCAGCTTTGAAAATGCCTGGCTCGATGAAGTCGTCACTGATAGTGCCAATTTCTCAGGTGCCCGCTTCCAGGGTGCCAGCTTCCAAAAAGCGGTAATGGCCAATACAAATCTCTCCGGCGCCGTCTTCAATGAACGAACCAATTTCCAGGATGCTCAATTTGTACACTGCAACCTGACCAATATTCAGGCCAAGGGCGTCACCATGCGTGGCGTCATTCTCCATGGCTCGGTCCTCCATGGAGCCCATATGGAGGGCGCCTCGTTGGAAGAGGCGAATTTGTCCAATGTACAGCTAGATGGCAGGACCAATTTGCATAAGGCAAATTTGACAGGCGCTATGCTACACGGGCTTCGCGTCACGGATAGCGCCGACAACCGAACCAATCTGGCAAAGGCCACCTTAACAGGAGCCAGTCTGCTGGATGCACAACTAGGCCATGCCGATTTATCCGACGCCAACTTGGAAGGCGCCAATTTGCAGGGAGCAAACCTGAGTCAGGCCGTGCTAACCGGCGCCAAGCTGGATGGCGCCGTCTACGATGACCGAACCCAATTCCCCGGCATCAATAACACCGACCCGGCTGCTCGGGCTGAATTTGCAAGACGACATAACATGGTTCACATTAACCAACTGGAAATGATGCATCAAGCTGAATCCACCTCGGCCATCAGTGGCCTAATGACCGAGATGTACAATCGAGTCCGGGATCAGTTTGATACAGTACGTTATTCCAAAGCTATGGAAAAAACGGGCAGAACGTACACTGTCGAACATCGGACACCCCATGCCATGTCCATCCAGGTTGACAACATCAGCAAAGAAGTTGAGCAATTGTCCAGAATTTCCCAAGAGGGCTACACTCCAGACTCTCGAACTCGGTTTAATACGCAGTTCCATAAGCTATACGGATTCAACCCGGGGGAGCCGTCGGAAGGGTTTCGAAATCTCGTAGGGCATCTCAATAATCTACCCATTAATAGCCAAGGCGAAATCCGTCAGGAAGATCTCCTTGCCGTGTTCGATAACGATGATGCAATTAACGCTTTCCCAGAAGGCAGCGTGATGCGAGAAACCCTCTCAACCATCCGTCAAGCTTTACAGGAAGGACGAGACAGCGCCTCCCGCCGATCCATGATTGCAGGCTTAGCCGCTTTTGTGGCGGTAGGAATAGTTGCTGTTGCAACAGGAGGAACAGGTATAGCCCTGGCGGGACCGGTTGTATCGGCTTTAGCCTCTACTGCCAGCCGCGCAGTCAATGGCCGAGGAGACGGCACAGAATTCAGTGGCAGTGAATTATTGCGCTCTTTTGCTGTTGAAACCGTTGCGGGTTACGTGACTCTTCCTCTGGGTGCAGCAGGACGCTCTATTGGGTCTTTGGCCAGCCGTGGCGGTGGCTATGTTCTGGGACGCGTGGGAGGCCGAACCATCGCCACCTTTGCCGCCAACCCAACTGCACAGATGGCTGGACGTTTTCTGGCATCCACTGCTGGACACGCCTATAATGGCAGCGCCTTTGCCTTCACCCACACTACGCTAGACGGGCTTAGCCGTGGCGAAAGCCTAAGCAGTTCTCTATCCCGAGGTCTGCATTCGATGCCAGAAGGCGCCGTTGCCGGTATTTTGATTGGTACCCCCATGCAGGCAGGTCATCGAGGTCTCAGCCGATTGCTAAGACGCGGTAGCGAACCCACTCCGGAACTTTCGCCTGCAGGCGAAAAGCCTACGGCGAAATTGGCTACCGAGACCACCCCGATAATGGAGCGGTTCACCCTCCCAAAACGCTCATCCGCCAAATACATGGAGAAATTCACGGGCAAAGACCTGACAGAACGTCTAGGCGTTAAAGAAAAAATGACGCCAAAAGCCGCCGAAAAGATGATGGATCCCAGTCCCGAGAATCCGGTAGTCACGGAGAAAACCCTCTTTAAAAGCAAAGCCAAAGGCACAGTGCCTACCGAGCGTCCAATAGAACTTCACCGCAGCAGAACAGGATCGGATTCAACAATAACGATTGAACTGCGGGATGCTCGAGGCAATACCCGCCCGGAAGTTATTAACTCGGTTGCTGAAGCCATTGGCGTCTCTCCTGAGAATATTAACATCCGTGTGGTCCGCCCACATGAGGCTCCTCATACCACGATAAATGCACGTGGCCAAGTGGAAGTTGTTCTCCCAAGAGAAGGCGTTGGTCGGGTTCGTCTAGTGGAATTGGCCCATGAGATGCATCACGCTCAGCTTGTCAGACAAGCCCAGATTGGGGGGCCTGGCTCTCCTGCAGCCAGACGACTCGAGTCTTATCAGCAGGTTGATAACGCCTACCAAAGAACCTGGGAGAGGGCGCAGCATGAGCGCAACACCACTGGTCGCATTTCGGAAGCCACGCAACGCGACCTGGATGCTGCTCGATTTGCGTATGAAAACCATCCTGTCGAATTGTCCGCTCGCGCTGCGGAATATCAAGCCCTGGCCAGTGTGGGCCGCCAAGGCCAACCGGCACTAAACCATGCCGATCGGCTCGTTGCCAAAGCCAATGCCATGGAACAGGTAATGGCAGCAGATACGCCACAAGCCTTTGAAGCCGCACTTCGGCAAGCTCGTGATGCAGGCTATAGCGGACCGGAAATCACCCGAATCCGCAGTTTGCGTCCTGATTTAACCTCGACACCTACCGGGGGCCCGCGTATTCCACAAAACGCAACAGGTCCGGAAGTTGCTACCCAGTTAAGAGGCACCCTTGTGGAGCCCAGAACCTACGGTGGTGAAAGACTGACAAATACGTTTGTTGTTCGGGAAGGCAATAATTATCATATTATTCAGCCTGGGACGAATCCGTGTACCGGGCAACCGCATCCCGTCCATACCATTAACGCTTCATTAGTCACAGCCTCAACGCCGCTTCAAAGCCATGTCAATGCCTATTTAGGTCGTATTCGCCCTACATCCGCCCAGGCTCGAACGTATCTTGAAAGGAGAGGCTATACTCTTGAAGCAACCGGTGAAACCAGTCATGGTCAACCGATTTACAGAGTGCTACAAAATGGCCGTAACACAGGACGGCGCATTAGCTTTGATGTCGGAAGCGGTAACAATGCCGGATCCCATGAAGGCGCCATCTGGAAAGATGTTACCCGAGGCACCAGAAGCGACCAACGAGTACCAGTTGATCACAACTTAGATCCGATTGAAGGCTATTCACTATAAGCCCTGAGAAAACCGAGTGCGAGGCTTACTCTTCGTCCTCGTCTTCGTCGAGTTCCATTTGCTCGACGTAAGCCAAGACGCGTTCAAACTCGTCTTCGTCTTCGATGGCTTCAAAGACTTGCTCGCCATCTTCTTCGATAATGCGCATGACAACGACTTCTTCGTCGTAGCCTTCTTCCACATCAGCGTCGTCTTGTTCGCCCAAGTACAACAAGAGCCCGTACATCTGGCCTTCCACTTCAATCATATCGATCATCTGAAAGCGATGCTCTACACCCTCCTCGTCGGTGGTAAAAATAACCGGGGCTTCGTCAAAGCCGCTGTTGCCATTCTGGGACGCAGACATAGGTGCTCCTTTTTGCTGTGTTTTCGTTCAGGGGTGATCTACATCGGGAGTGTAACACAAGTTCTCCTCCTTTCAAATGGTCCCAAACCACAACCGGCCCCGTACAATAATAAAAGCCAAAATCGGGTGTAAAAGCACCCTTGAGCGATATCCCTAGGAGCCAAAGGTTTCTCTCCCCGTGATCGATATCGAAGCCGTTAATCCCGTCAACGTGGGGGCTATGCAACCCCTCTATACCAGCTTTCGCAAAATTGCCGAAAGCGATTACGGCTGGCCTCTCAGTGCTATCGACTTTAACGGATTACGACAGATCCTTTTATCGGGCCTGATGAGTGCCTATTTGATTAAGGATTTTCATCAACAACGCTATATTGGTTTTATGCTCTATCAGGTGGAGCCTTACCGTGCCCTGGAAATAAAAGTCATTTACCTGGACCAGGACGAGAATGTCAAAGCCATTTTGGACACGCTCTTTCCCAAGTTCCTGGACGATTGCAAGGCCTATAGTGATCACTGGGATGTCATCAGCTACCCGGTTTTGGGAATCGGCCAAAGCCGCTATGTGCGTTATTTGACTTGGTATGGTCTTAAGCCGGTAGGCCAATCCGTCGTGAACTTTAATATTTTTGATGGCATCTCCGTCGAGATTTTCAAGAAACAACACTACACCGCACCACCGGAAGGCTATCGCTTTATCTCCTGGGATGATCAATATACGGAAGGGGTCATCGACGTTCTTAGCGAAGCGTTTGCGACGTCGGTTGATGCATTGTGGGATCCCCGGTTTCGCTCTCGCGACGGGATTCGTCAGGCCCTGGAATTTGTAAAAACTGGGGGCTACGGAACGTTTTGGCCCTCGTGTAATACCATTCTGTTAAACGACCAAAACCAGGCCGTGGGCGTCTGTTTGCTTAATGTGGTAAGCAAGGATGAAGCCAATATTCCGCTGATTGGGCTGTTGAAAAGTGAGCGCCGACACAAGCTGGGACGCACCCTCCTTGCCCAGACCGTGGAAAAATGCATCAACGAAGTCTTGGCAGGCAAGCTCAAAATTCAGAAAATTTCCGCTACCGTGGCAACCGAAAACATTCCGGCTGTTCGCATGTATCGACACACCGGGTTTCAGGAACACCACTGGTATACTCATATGTATGAAGATCGCAGTGATGTGCTCAATCGCAAGAAAGCAGGTCAATGGTGCTAAGCTCTCCCCCATCGGTTAATTTCCAGGATGTCACGACCCGGGTTCGCATTAATCCGGATACCTACCTGAAATTTGAAGACGGCGATCAAGTGACGCTACAACATATGTACAGCGACCAAAGTGTTCGCATTAAATATGACATCATGCTCATTCTCTACCCCATGGTCCAGTGGGTCACGGTTGGGGAATTGTGTGAAGGCTGGCCCCCGGAAGATCAGGTCAAAATCAAAGATCACCTGCAGATGCTCCACCAAAGCAAGATTATTCTGACCGAGCAGGACGAGTTGCCCGAACAGAGCCAAAGCAACTTGCCCACCAACCTCGGCAAGGAAATCACCATTAACATCGAAAACCACCATGTTATGCTGCGCGACAGCATTCGCATGGCCTGTTACCAACGCGCCATTGAAAAAGCCGTCAACGCCAATAGCATTGTGGTGGATTTAGGGGCAGGCTCCGGCATCTTATCCTTCTTTTCCGCTCGAGCCGGTGCCCAAAAAATCTATGCCATCGAAAAGCGCCCGGATATGGTGATGGTGGCCAAGGAACTGGCCAAAGCCAATGGGTTTGAGCATCAAATTACGTTTATTGAAAACAGCTCCCATCTGGTCAAGGCCGAAGAACTGGACCCCAAGCCCACGGTCCTGGTTTCTGAAATCCTTGGAAACGCGATTCTCGAAGAGCACATCCTGGAATTTACCATGGATGCCCGGGATCGTTTTCTGGCTCCTGGGGGCAAACTGATCCCGGCCGCCGTCGATATCCTGGTCGTTCCCTTTGACAGTGGCCCGCCGTTGGATCGGACCCTGGAAGTAGATGAGCTGTCCATGATTTACGGCTTTAATTTTGACATTATGAAAACGGTTCTGGCCCAAAAACCCACCATGAAGCTGGAGCGCTTTAACCCAATGGCCTACCCCATTGTTGCCGATCCGGTATGCGCCATTTCCTTAGACCTCTACAGCATTCAGTCGCCGAAATTTCAAAGTTCCTTCTCGTTTACAGCCAAGGAAGACGGCTTTGTCAACGGGTTTTGTGCCTTCTTCAGAGCCAAAATGGACGACGACAATGTGCTGACCAACTCACCCTGGGCGCCCCCGACACACTGGACCCAGATGGTTTTTCACTTCCCCGACCGACGCCCCGTCAAAGCCAACGAGAGTTATGAGATGGAAATGCGCTATGATGGTGGCCTGAGCCTATGGTTCAAAGCCGACTACAACAACGACTAATACGCTGACACCATTGCCCTGTTTTTCTGGCATCAAAGCGGCTAGCAACATTTTGCCTTGACCGGGTTTTATCCTGCACGACCCACCCCAGCAAGCGTGTTTTAGTGAGGAGCCCAAAAGCGTGATGCCTTCCACCGGTATTAACCCCGCTGTGATTGACCGAAACAGCCGCGCCATGCAAGCTGGAACATTGCGCGCCTTGGCAAGC
This sequence comes from Vampirovibrionaceae bacterium NZW_1234, assembly GCA_041697335.1. Classification (GTDB taxonomy): domain Bacteria; phylum Cyanobacteriota; class Vampirovibrionia; order Vampirovibrionales; family JAGQHJ01; genus JBGUGD01. Next base: position 82,208 of record JBGUGD010000035.1, read on the forward strand.
AAAGCACACCTGGCCCCTATCGTTACAAACGCGGATCAGACACGGTTTGGGTTCCAACGCCCTATCTCGGAACTACCAACCCCAGCCATCACATCACTCAGTGCTTATTTGGGCCGTCCATGGCCAGCAGCTCCGACAGTTCCCGTGGCCGTTGTCGATTTAGGCAGTCATGCCGCCAAGATGTCCGTCGTCAAACCCAATGGCCAAGTCCAGATTTACCACTACAGTGTACTATTGGGCAGCAACCTGGGCGCAACCGGCAAAATCGGGGATTCGGGTAAACAAAGCCTGTTAAACGCATTGAACGCTTTTGGCACAATTCTTGAGCAACAAGGCGTTTCACCCCGCCAGGTCATGGGCGTGGCCACCGCCTGGGCCAGAGATGCCCAGAACAGCAAGGAAATGCGTCAAATTTTAAACGACTCAGGCCTCAACATTCGGGTCATTCCCGGGACAACCGAAGCCCTGTTGGCCTTCAAAGCCACCCTCCGCAATCAACCTTTAGAGCCCCAGGAAAAAGTCGTGGTCCTCGAAATGGGGGGCGGCAGTTCTGAACTGTGCTTTGGAACAGGGCACCAGTTTGACGAACAATTATCCGACGAGATACCCTTGGGCTTAAGTCGCCTGAACCTCCATAACCCCTTTGATCCCAATGCCCTGGCTCAGGCCCGGGCCAAGATCCGGCACATCCTCACCACGGAAATGCCGGAAAAGACACGCCAGAACGCCCAGGGCCGGCGTCTGTTCATTGAAACCTTTGAGCTGCAACAGAAGATTCTCCAGGGTGTCAAAGACGACTTGGGCTTGAATACCTCAAGCGATGCCCCCTTAACCCAAGAGCATCTTGGCTATCTCTTACGACCGGAGCATTTGCCCCTGTTCCAGAAACATGCACTTCTAATCGGCCAACAATTGGCGGCCACGCCAGACACCCCCACGGATCAGGATGGTGACATCATCCGTGGTGTTTACAACAGCGCCAAGAACACTATCCGGTCCCTTCTGGTGATTCAGAGCCTGTTGGAATACCTCAATCTGCCCCAAGCCGAATACGGAGCCCCGGGTGGAATGAGTACCACCTTGCTGTTAGGGCAGTTGGCCAAAGCCACACAACCGGCTTAGCGTTGCGTTTCCAAAGCCTGCAAACAGGCGATGACCTGGGCCAGCTCAGGCGGGGCGGATCCCCCTTCTTCAGCATAACGGGTCACAAAATCCCGAGTGGCGTCCATTAAATCTTTTACCGGCACCTGCGGGGATAGGGCCTGAACAAACGCGCCAACCTGAAGGCTCTCGATCCCAAAATGCTGGCTTAAAAGCTCAACCAGTCGTTGTTTCACCAGGCTTGCCTCGTTCATGGGCCCCAAGGGCAGGCCTTGGGAAGCTAAATCCACATTAGAGGAGGCTTTAGCACGCATCCATGGAGTCATCTCATCTTGCTGGGTTTGCTGAATCACCCGTTTTAAGCCGACAAATGGGGTCGACATGGAAACATCCTCCCTCTATCCCCGGGTCAAAGCCCGGTGTCTACCTTGCGGGTTAAATTTTCATAATTTCCTGTTCTTTTTCGGTAATGATCTTCTCCAGCTGGCCTGTGTAGCGGTCGGTCAGTTTTTGAATCTCATCCAACTGGCGTTTCACCTCATCTTCAGGCATGCTGGCTTCTTTTTCGAGCTTTTTGACCGCATCAGTGGCATCCCGGCGCACGTTACGAATGGCGACTTTGCCTTCTTCACCGTATTTTTTCACCAGCTTAACCAGCTCTTTACGCCGATCTTCGGTCAAGGGCGGAATATTCAGGCGAATAGCACTGCCGTCGTTGTTGGGGGTCAGCCCCAGATCGGACTTGGAAATGGCTTTTTCAATCTCCGCCATGGACGATTTGTCATAAGGCTGGATCAACAAGGTCTGGCCATCGGGAACCGAAATGTTGGACATCTGCTTAAGGGGGGTCGGGGTGCCATAGTAGTCCACGGAAACCCGATCCAGAATCTGCGGGTTGGCACGACCCGTGCGCACCGCAGCGAGTTCATTTTGAGTGGCATTAATGGCCTTTTTCATGCGATCTTCCGCGTCCTGGTGAATTTGTTCAATGGTCGGCATGGCAGTCACTCCTTCACGCATGCTAGGGATACTCTGTGTGTTTATCTTAAAACCACCGGTGGTTCATCGCAACCGCTTATTTCAGTTTCTTGGCAAATTCATGGCCAAACCCGCCCCGGCTTTACCAGGGCGGGTTTAAACCGAAGTTGCTGAATTTTTCAGGACGCCATCATCACTGAAGACACACCGGTCACAGCCTGAATGGGACTTTTTGGGGCTTCCAGGTGTGCCTCGCGTTCGTTACGCGGGAAACCGGCGCCACGGATGGTAAAATGCACGTCCGCATCTTTGACTTCGAACGCCTCCAGCACATACCGTTGGGTCGCCTCCACATCAAACGGCTTGCAGCTGAAGAGATCGAAGAAAAAGTAGTCCTTTTGCGTAAACGAGTGAAAGGACAAATGGGACTCGGCAATCACCACCACCCCGGTAATCCCTTCATCTTCCGGTACCAGGCCGGAATAGGGGAAGACATAGGGCTGAATAATTTTGGTCATCCCGACTTTTTCCGGCAAGGTGTTCAGAAAATCGAAGATATAGCGTAAATCCGATATTTTCCCAGGGTGACACTGACGACAATCCAGCATCAAATGGGGCCCCATGGCGTTGGCCAAAGCAGTCGAATGTCTCATCATGGGTCAGCCCTCCTTTCCGGCAGGAATTGCCGTTTTTACTGCAGGTGGCGACAAGCGGTCCAGAATGCGATTGAGATCGCCGCGTTCGACATGCTGGATATCAGCCGCTTCAGCGCTAAATCCATCCTTTAAGACCCGATACGCGACCATTTGCTGAATAGTATCCCCACAGGTATATAAATCAATGGACGCATAGCGGTATTCCGGCCAGGTATGAATGGCCAGATGGGATTCGGCAATCACCACCACGCCGCTGATACCGTGCGGCTGGAACCGATGAAACGTTGACTGGACAATAGTAGCCCCGCAATCCCGGGCAGCCTGGTTCATGATCTCTTCCACATAAGGCAAATCGTCCAGGGCCTTGGGATCACAATTATAAAATTCAAGCAACATGTGCTGACCAAGCGTTTGTTTCATGACGCAATCCTCCGTATGACGTTGTAAGACTGACCTTCATCGGAGCTTTTGCTTCACGCGGTTCTCGATACTCCCCTGATTCCGTGGGACACATGGAATGCAACTTCCATGCTTTCCCAGGGTTTCAAGTTTAGAGAATCGGCGCGGCAAAAGCCAGGCTCATCCTGCCTGAGCTGTCGTCACCGGATTTATTGCTATCAAAGGCAAAGCGCAAGAGAAAGGTCCGAAAAAACCGACAGGAATCTTCGGCCGAAAACACGCCATTTAAAAACTCGCTAAGATGGGAGCTGACCATACTTTTGGTCCGTGCTTGCAGGGTGTGGATATAACGCCGAACAGAAACCCGTTGAGGTTCACCACGCTCAACTTGTGCGGTCTGTTGAAGGGTTTGATAGAATCGCTGTGACATTGGCCACGTATCTCCATCATCCATCGACGTCATCTGTGTCCACGGAAAACCGTTTCTGAAGTATGACACAGATTTGCCATCGGACACCCACCTATTTATATTACCCTAATATTTTCCTTTCCAGTCCGTTTTTAGCTCACGTGCACTATCCCCAAAACCTAGTGCCTGCCAAAAGGAAAGGACCTCTAACAGGCAAGAGGTCCTCATGGGAGGGGCAACTCATTCGATCGCTATGGATCTGTAATGTTTCTTCCTCCCGAACAACACACAAGTGAACCAAGGTTCAAGGTTTCCCAAAGTCCTACTGGCTGTGAAAGTTGAGATTTACCCTCTCACAGTACGCGTATTACCCGGCCAACCTTGAAAAAACGATGTGCTTACCACCTCCGCTCGTCAACCCACCGGCCTTTGCCGGGGTAACCTACATCCAACCTCATCAATCATCCCGCTTTGGGACAGAACAATACTACTAAAGATTAAATAAACATGCAATGAATATGAAAGAAGTGTAACATTTTGCACCCCTGGAACGACCTTCCCTTTCCCTTAACCCCGCGCGATACTGTGGAAAGCTGACAATATCAGCAATCCCCCCCGAAGAGGATGTCCTGATGCCTGACACAACCCCTGATATTCGCCCCCTCGATCCCGGCGTGTATTCCTGGTGTACCTGCGGTTTTACACGTGAAGAACCTTTTTGCGATGGGGCTCATATCGGCAAGGGCATGTGCCCTATGACCTTCACCCTGGAGGAATCCAGGACCGTGGCCCTATGCCGCTGCAAAAAAACCAGGACCCCACCCTATTGTGACGGCAGCCACCAGGGCCGCTAAAAAGGCCACCAGTGGCCATAAAGCACATAATGGAACACAAGCACCCCACAAACTGCGATGATCAGCGCAAAACTACCCAAGTGAACCCGTTTGTCCATCCACAGACTGACAAGAATCAAACCGCCAAACAAGGCTGCCCCCACCCCCATCATATTAAGCAAACTCTGCCCATATTGCGTTAAAAATCCACTAGGCGCCATTAACACCGATTCAACAACGGTTTGCAGGACGAGAGCCATCATGACAACCAAGACTTCTATCTCAAGAAACCCCATTCCAGAGGCATCACTATCGGGACCTTCATGGGTTTTATCGGCACGACGCATTTCGGACTTGATGGCCGAGACTCCTTTGCATCGCCACAAAAAAATGCCGCCAAGAGCCATTCTTAGCGGCATTCAGATGGGGTTAGACTGTACTTCGGTTTTAAATTTAGCGTTGTGCCAGGGTTGATGAAGGCCCAATGCTTGCAATTTGCTGCTTTACTACATTGATGGGAACCGCAAAGCTCACACCCGCGCTACTAGCCCCCACCGGGTTGATAATGGAGCGATTAATACCAATTAACTCGCCGCGAATATTGAGCAACGGCCCACCGGAATTCCCCGGATTGATGGCTGCATCGGTCTGAATCATATTACGCGTCCTATCAATACGACTCACAATCCCTGTCGTCAACGTCCCGTCCAGGCCAAACGGACTGCCAATAGCCAAGACTCTTTGGCCGACTCGCACCAGGCCGGAATCACCCATCTTGGCTGTGGGGTAGGGCCCTCGACCATTGAGACGCAAGAATGCCAAATCTTTATTGTCTAATCCCAGGGCAACCACACGAGCCTGCTGGAAACGATCATCGGCCAATTTGACAGTCACGGTCTTGGCATCCAAGACCACATGCTTGTTCGTCACAACCAAGCCATCGGACGTCAGAATCACGCCGGCGCCCTGGTTTTTGCCGGAGTTAATCCCGACCACGGCCGGGGCATTTCGCTCATAAACGGCAATATTTGCTTGCTCTTCGGCACTGACGGAAACCGGAATTTCTGAGGGGGCCTGCTCCAAGGCAGCCGTTGATTTTGACATAGGAGTCAAAACCATTAAGTTTAAAGCCATCGCAGGAGCCAAGCTCAACAACAACCATTTCCGGGTGGACAAAATCGGACTCTTCAACCTTCACTACCTCTTCTACTGTGGGACTCTATCATAGGCACTTGGATTATAGCAGACGATGCTTGAAAAGTGTCCACACTCTAAGTGAACAAATCATCGCCAAACATCTTCCCTCACGAGATCGGATCAATGCCGCACCAATACAACTTCGTGTATCCATGACATTTTCCAGGACATATATTAAGATTTGTAACAAACCCCGTCTTGATTTCCAAAAGACAGTTGCGGATTCGATTGGACGCGTTAGACTAAATACTACTAACTGAAGTAAGTAACATCAGTTGTCCCGCATACACTAAGTTTCTTTTAAGTTTTCCCCCTCACTCCCAACCTAAAATATCAATCCCCTCCAACACGATTGGAGGGTTCTTTTTTTGGAGCGTTTTCAGTAAATCATGGTTGGGTGACACAAGGATGGCATGGCTGAGAACGCCACTTCAGTCGCCTTCGATTTGTCGAAGTCCTGCTTTTCTGTTACCGTCCATACAGTCACCTGGATTGTTCGGGTCTGTCCCTCGTCGTTTCCAAGTCCAAAGAACGCTGAAAGGATCGCTGCAGATGAAATCCGTTAAAACGTTTTATTGGCTTCCCAAGTGCACCACATGTCAACGGGCCGAGCAGTTTCTGCTGGATCATGGCATTACCATTGACACTTATGTCGACGTAAAAACCGAAGCCGTGGATAAGGCGACCCTTCAACAACTCGCCGAAGCCTTAGGCGGTGTCGACAAACTGTTTTCTAAACGTGCATTGAAGTACCGGGCCCTTGGTCTCCATGAACAAACCCTCAGTGATGCGGATATGCTGGACTGGATGGCAAAAGAATACACGTTTATTAAGCGTCCCGTTCTTGTTACCGATGAAGGCCAGGTTTTATCCGGGTTTGTTCCTAAACAATACAAGACCCTGGTTGCCCAAGCGACCCCCAGCGCCTGATTTCAATTTTGATTCTTTTTTTGCCGTTTCCCACGGCCGCTTGCGTGTGATTCCCCTTCATGATTTCATCGAAGGAGCGATATGCTTTGCATGCATTCCATCGATATCGGGGGAGCTTCTATCTGATGTTTCACATTCACACATCGCCCACTATAAGCAACACTCGTGTTGCTTTCTCCAAACGTACCCGGCCAACCTCAACGTCGGTCTTTAAAACCACACCGGCAAGCAGCCCTCACGCGCCTCGCTTTGCCAGCAGCCATGCTAGCGCCAAACTTTTGGGCGCCTATATTTTCGGCATCGGCTCAGCCCTCCTGGGTGTGCACCTGACACAACCCTCCCCGGTACAAACGCCTGCGCGCCAAACCGCCAACACCCCGACAGAAACGATTCCTTCCGGCATGGTGGTGGAAGCCAAAACACCCGGACTGTTTAAACTGGATCTGCAACGAAACGAGCTTGAATTCCTGGAAGCCTACACTCATCGAGCCGATACGGTTCTAAGTTACCTGGAAGCTCTGCACCAGGATATCCAAGAGACCACGGCAGTAACCGAAGACTTTAAAGCCGGTGTTGTCGAACGATTGTCTCGGTTTAAGTCCCTGAAAAGCCAAATTTCACCCAGAACCCGGGCTGTTCTTGAGAACTGGAAGTATGACGACCGAGCCTCGTTCGATCCCGAGCAGCAGAAGGCCTTGGCGGAGTATATTATCCAAGTCGGAGCCAAAGGCCATCGGGAACTGACCTTTATTGGGCTCACCGCCCATCCCGACGATCAGCGTTTCTTACGCGACAACCTCTGGCAAACCCACAGCGGCTTTGTCTCCCCGCTTTATCGGGGGCTACCCCATGACAGCTTGGCTATGCTTCAGCTGCGGGTTACCCGCTATAACAAAGTGGCCCCTGCCCCGTACCAAAGCTTAATCGGCTGGGACTATACCCAGGACATTGAAGAAACCGTCCTCAAGGATAAAGTCTTTGGCGGCCTCCGCCAGGACTGGCCCAAGATGTACCTGCCCTAGGCAATCTTGCCTGAAGCTACCCGTTTCAGGGATTTCCGAGGCGAAAGATACGTGCAGAGAAATGCCATATATCTTTACTTGAATTTGGCCCTTGGCGGGCTAAGATAGAGCCATTCCATTGTCCGTTTGACTGTGTCCCCCAACCTCGAGGAACCCCAATGCTGTTTGGCATTAATTTGTTACCCCAAGAAGATCGGTTTTATGATTTGCTGGGTGAAAGCGGCGAGCTGTCCTATTTATCCGTCCAACTGCTCAAGCAGCTGGTGAACGAAACCGATTCCCAGAAAGCCTACAAACTGGGCCAGGACATTAAAGTGGCCAAAAACCGGTCCAAAGCCGTCACCCAGGAAATTGTAGAAAAACTCTGCCATACCTTCATTACCCCCTTTGACCGCGAGGACATCCATGCCCTGGCTCGCGGGATGTACAAGATCCCTAAAATCTGCGAGAAGGCACAGGAACGCCTTCTTTCCTTTCAGATTCAACCCTTTCAGAGCGATCTCTACCGCCTGACCGATAACATGGTCGAAGCCTCCGAGCAGCTCCACTTTCTGCTGAAGAACCTGAAAACCTTAAAGCACCTGCAACAGGTTTCGGACAAATGTGCCTTGCTGCAAAATGTTGAAAACAACACCGACGAACTTTTGAACCAACTTCTTGTCGACCTGTTTCAAAAGGAACATGACGTCAAGCAGATTATCCTGCGCCGGGATGTGTATGAACTGATGGAAAACATCGTGGATCGGCATCGGGATATGGGCAACATCATCCTTGAAATCGTGTTAAAACACTCCTAAACTCCCCCTGACCTTGTTCACACTACGTTGAGTCACACCCCTTATGGATTTTACCCTCCTCGTCCTGATCATCATCCTGGCCCTGGCCTTTGATTACATCAATGGCTTTCATGATGCGGCCAATGCCATTGCCACGGTTGTTTCCACCAAGGTGCTGACCCCTCGGGTCGCCGTGCTGTATGGCGCCATTCTCAACTTTTTGGGTGCCATGATGGGCACCGAAGTCGCTGCCACCATTGGCAAAGGCATTGTGGATGCAAAAATGGTGACCCCGGAAATCATCTTGTTCACTCTCATCGGGGCCATCATCTGGAACCTGTTCACGTGGTATAAAGGCCTCCCCACCAGCTCCTCCCATGCGCTTATCGGCTCCCTGTGCGGTGCGACCGTTTTTGGCTCCGCCACCACCAACCCTTTGACGGGGTTGCCTGCGGTACACTGGGACAAACTGTATCAAAAAGTGGTTGCCCCCATGTTTACCTCGCCGACGATTGGCCTGTTGCTGGGCTACGCCTTGATGCTCAGCCTGTTATGGTTTCTCCATAAAGTGGCCCTGTCGTCGGTGAACAAGTGGTCGGCCAAGCTTCAAATTGTTTCGGCGGGCTTTATGGCCTTAAGCCATGGCTCCAACGACGCCCAGAAGTCCATGGGGATTATCGCCATGAGTGTGGCGGCTTTCTATCACACGCCCTTTGTGGTGGACAACTGGGTGAAAGTGGCCTGTGCCGTTGCAATGGGCTTGGGCACCATGAGTGGCGGCTGGAAAATCATCTACACGCTGGGGTCCAAGATGATCAAACTGCAACCCATCCACGGGTTTGCTGCCGAGACCACAGCCGGAAGCATTATTCTCCTGGCCTCCCACCATGGCATTCCTGTGAGCACAACCCAGGTAATTAGTTCTGCCATTATGGGCGTCGGCGCCACCAAGCGCCTGTCGGCCGTGAAGTGGGGTGTTGTGGGCAATATCCTCTGGGCATGGGTGCTCACGCTGCCACTGACCTTTTTGTTATCGGGTCTTCTGTTTTGGGCATACAATAGGATCAGTCATTAAGCCGCCCAAACGGCCTCAAGCATCGTCATTGGCGAAGAGAAGGAATCCGGTACGATGGACTCTATCAGCCACCTCATCGAAGTAATTTCGGTTTACATCAAGGACTTTATTGATACCACCGGGTACCTGGGTGTCATCTTTTTGATGGCCCTGGAATCGTGTAACATCCCGGTGCCGAGCGAAGTGATTTTGACCTTTGCCGGCTACCTGGTCCAGCAAGGCCACATGAATTTTCACCTGGCCGCCCTGGCCGGAGCCATCGGTTGTGTTGTGGGATCGGCCCCATCCTATTGGCTGGGCTACTATGGGGGTCGTCCGTTTCTGGAAAAGCACGGAAAATGGCTGCTGTTAACACCCCATGACCTGGATGTCTCCGAGCGCTGGGTCAACAAGTATGGCACCCTCACGTTTTTCATCTGCCGCATGTTGCCGGTGGTGCGAACCTTTATCTCCCTGCCTGCCGGGATCCTGAAAGCCCGCTTCTGGCCCTTTATGTTCCTGACCTTTATCGGCTCCTGGATTTGGAGCTATGCCCTGGTCTGGGTCGGGGTGAAATTTGGTGAGAACAAGGAACTCTTCAGCCATTACTGGCATAAGTTTGATGCAGCCATTATCGGGGTCTGCTTTATTTTAGGCTGCCTTTATGTGTATAAACATGTCAAGCATTTCAAGCACGCGTCACCCCGTCCGCCCGTGGACTCGGAAACGCATTCCGTATAAGTCTAAACCTGTTTAGGGGGAATTCACCTGATGGCCACCACCGTACCCGCCAGCGATGCACCGGACAACACTGCGTCAGGGCAAGCGTTAAAACGAGAACTCGGCCTTTTTAGTGCTGTTGCTATTGTTTCAGGCGTCATGATTGGCTCCGGGATCTTTATTGTCTCCGCCGATATCAGCCGCCAAATGGGCTCACCGGGCTTGCTGTTGGCCATCTGGATTTTTACGGCCGTCACCACGCTTCTGGGTGCCATGAGCTACGGCAAGATGGCGGCGGCCTTTCCCGAAGCCGGGGGGCAATATGTTTTTCTGAAGAAGGCCTGGGGCGAGATACCGGCCTTTTTGTACGGCTGGGCACTGTTCTTTGTGATTCAGACCGGCACCTTGGCGGCCGTGGCCGTGGCCTTTGGCAAATTCCTGGGGGTTCTCATCCCGGCCATTTCCAGCCAAACCGTTTTGCTGTCTTTGGGGAGTTTTAAGCTTACCTCGGTCCAGGCGGTCGCCATCAGTGTTCTCATGCTCTTGACCGCTTACAATTGCCGGGGGATTAAGCAAGGCGCCCTCATGCAGAATATCTTCACCACCCTCAAGGTCCTGGCCCTTTCAGGCATCATCGTTGCCGGGATCTTCGGTGCCCAACACGGCCTGCCCAACCCATCCCAGTGGGCCATCAACTGGAATTTCGATTTTGGCGGCCTGCCCTTTCTCTCGGCCTTTGCGGTGGCCACCGTGGGATCGATGTTTGCGGCCGATGCCTGGAACAACGTGACCTTTATCGGCAGCGAGATCAAGAACCCCAAGCAGAACCTCCCCCGGGCCCTTTTCTGGGGGACGCTTCTGGTCTTGTCCCTGTATGTTCTGGCCAATGTGGCCTACATCAACCTGTTGCCCTTCGATATGATTCAACACGCCCCGGAGGATCGGGTGGCCACGGCCGCCATGAACCAACTTTGGGGCAGTGCAGGTTCTGTGCTGATGGCCTGTATCATTTTGGTTTCAGCCTTTGGCTGCTTGAACGGGATGATTTTGGCCGGTGCCCGGGTGTTTTATGCCATGGCCCACGACAACCTGTTCTTTGCCTCTTTCAAGCGGGTTCACCCGAAGTTTCATAGCCCCACCGTCTCTCTGATTGGGCAGGGCATCTGTGCTGCCGTCCTCACGCTGTCCGGATCCTACGGTCAATTGCTGGACTACACGCTCTTTACGACCCTGCTCTTCTACGTCATCACCATTGTCGGCATGCTTCGCCTGGCCCGGACCCACGCACAAGAACTCGGCATGACCTCCTGGACCAGCTACATTGTGCCGGTCACCTACCTGATTCTGGTCAGCTACATCTCCATTAACCTGGCCCTGTTCAAGCAACAATACACCCTGCCCGGCCTTGGCATTGTGAGCCTGGGGATTCCCATTTACTTTGCCTGGAAAGCATTTCACCAAAAGAAGGCTGTCGGGCAGACAACCTGATATCGCTTCCAGTAGGAAAGACTACGGGGATTTCGGAGCGAACGCCCTGACCAGCACCTCGGCCAGCTTGCCCATGGTCTCATGCATGGTGTTTTTATCCACGTTGGCGTTTAGCACCAGGTTGGCATAGGGCCGGGTGGGGTCTACATGATATTCCTGCATTTCAAGAGCGTTCTTGAGCAAGGCCTCGCCTGAGGCATCGCGCTTGAAGTTACGCTCCTGGGCCCGGCGCCAGAAGCGATCCACTACGACACTGCGGTCGGCTTCAAAGAGAATCTTGAGATCGTAGATCTTGCGAAAGGGTTTCATCAGGGTGAAGAGGCCTTCGGTCACCAAAAACGGCGTCGGCCTGATGGTCAGGGCATTGGGGGTGCTGGAGCTGTCGGTGAAGTCATACTTTCGAATGCGGGTGGAAAGCCCGGACTTTAAGCTCTCGACGGCCCGCTTGTATTCAGCCAGGTGAAAGCAGGTCCAGGTATCGAGGTTGACCTTTTGAAAGAAGGCATCCCCATGCTGACGGCGTAATTCGGTGTTGTCCCGATAGAAGTTGTCCTGGCTCAGAAACGTGGCTATCGCCTTCTTGCGCCGGGACCAGCGGCTCATTGCAATGCCTGCCTCACGCAGCTGATCGAGAAACCCTTTGGCTGCCGTGGTTTTTCCTGTAGCCGTGCCACCGGCAACGGCCAAGGTGAAAGGGCGCAGGGTCGTTGTCTCGTTTTGCTCTTTCAGAAAGCGCTTGGCCTGGGTCAAAATGTCAAACATATTGACGGACTTGATGACAGGTTGGACGTGGGTGGCTTTGTCCCAGCGAAGCAGGCGATAAAAGTCTTCTTCAAAGGCCTGAAGACGTTGATGAAGCTGCTCAGCGCTAAGCTTGGCCGGTTTATGACCGGACGAAGGCTTTCCCTGGAAGCGCACATTCGCTGCCCAAAAAGCACTGTTGCGTTGAGCCACCTGCATGGTCACCGTCTCCTTTCCACACGCACCTCAAGTAAGACCTTTGTAGTTTTACCCAAAACCCCCGAATTTCGCAACCGATGACGTCGCCGCCTGAAGCCCTTGAAGGTCTATTCCACTAACCAATGCCCTTTTTAGCCCGAACAACGTAAAACACAGAAAGGTAATACAAAAGTTAACATGCTCTGTCGGCAGCCTCAGGGTTTTTGCCACAATACAGGGTAAGCTCGTCAGTCAAAATACAGGATAGGGATTGTGCCTATGAGCGATGGTTTTCAAGCAACCTTCCCACCCCCATGGCAGACACTGGAAGAGGTCTGCCACACGGCCAGTGGCTGTGTTCGATGTGCGCTCCACACGTCTCGGACCAAGGTGGTCTTTGGATCCGGCAACCCTAAAACCCCTCTGATTTTTATTGGCGAAGGCCCCGGCCAAACTGAGGACGAGACCGGCCTGCCCTTCGTCGGGCGTGCGGGCAAGCTCCTGACCCAGATCATTGAATCGGTGGGCCTCAACCGAGAGACCGATTGCTACATCACCAACGTCGTCAAATGCCGTCCTCCCGGCAATCGGGTGCCCAGTGACATTGAGATGGCCACGTGCTTTCCCTACCTGGAAGCCCAAATCAACTTTATCCGGCCTCAGATCATTGTCCTGGTGGGGGCAACAGCCTTAAAAGGGGTCTTGGGGATGAAAAGCCCCATCACCAAAATCCGCGGCCAGTGGCTCGATACGCCGTTTCATGGGGCAAAAGCCATGCCCATCTTTCATCCGTCCTATTTGTTACGAAATCCTTCATCGGAAAAAGGCACCCCAAAGTGGCTGACCTGGATGGATATCCAGGAAATCAAGAAAGCCTATGATGCCCTGACCATGCATGTTTGATTCCATGTAGGACACATTACCCACCGACCCAAATTCCCCTTACCACACGATCCGGTCGTGGGGGTCATTGTAATTTTTTCTTAACAAATTGTTGCCCCACTGATATAATAATTTTCAATCGCTCGAGTGCTTGATTAAGAGAGTGGACGTTACAAAACCGAGTGGGATGGATAGGAGTTAGTATCACATGTCAATGGCAGATCCGTTCGAGTCGGATGTGGTGATTGGTACCTTCAAGCGATGGAGCGCCTCGGCCGTGGAATGTTTTGTGCGCGAGGCTCATTGTGACGGGTGCTACTACAGCGACTTCTTCAAAGACCGACCCTACGGGTGCAAAATGCATCTGGCAGTCGAACAATTGCTGGAAACCTTGGGGGAACCGAGCAAAAACATGTTATCCAAATACGGCTAACCATCGTTGCCTTATCGAACCGGGTATATATTTTTCGAAACAAAGGCTTTAAACCCCCTGACTCCCATCGACGGAGCAGGGGGTTTTAAATGGCACTACTTTCGCGCTTGGCTCAGACCGATAGCTGCCGCTGGGCAAGGCGGCTGAGAATCACATCCAGGATCTGGGGGGCAATGTCAGCCAGGGGTTGGGAGGCGTCCACCACCACGATACGATCCGGGTTGGCCTGAGCCAGCGTAAGATACTGCTGGCGAACGGCTTCGTAAAAGGTCACGGTCTCCTGCTCCAGGCGATCCGCATCGCTTCGGGACTTGGCTCGGGATAAGAGCAAGGGCACCGGGGCATCGAGCAGGAAGGTCAACTCCGGCACCATGCCCTGAATGGCAAAGGCGTTCATCCGGTGGATTTCCTCGATGGGTAAGCCTCGCCCGCCGCCTTGATAGGCCACCGTCGAGTCAATGTAGCGATCACAGAGCACCACTTGACCCTGGGCCAAGGCTGGGCGAATGCGCTCGTCCACATGCTGGGCCCGATCGGCCAGATACAGGAAAAGCTCACAGCGATCCGACACAAAATCCGGGTGATGCAGCAGGATCTGGCGCAGCTGGGATCCCAGGGCCGTCCCCCCGGGGTCTCGGGTAATCACCACGTCATAACCCTGCTGGGTTAAGCGCTCGGCAACGGCCGCCAACTGGGTGGACTTGCCAGAGCCGTCAATGCCTTCAAAGGTAATAAACATCGGGGTTGCAGACCCTTTCCTCTTCGCTCGTACACGCCTGTCTACGAGGATAGCGTATCCGGGTCCAAATTGCTATGCCCCTTGGACTGGGCCGGAGGCACCAGCTTCAAGCGGCGGTTGGGCTCATCGCCCACACTAAAGCTAAGCAGGTTGTGCTTTTCCACCAGCTCATGCTGGAGGCGGCGGATGTAGGAGCGCCGGGGCGAGAGCTCCACGGAGCGGTCATCGTTAATCACAACCTCGATGGCTTCTCGGGCTTCCTGCAAGGCCATTTCCGTTTCATCCTGGGTGGGGATGTCCACCATGTGATCCATGAAGGAGCCGGCATTGGAGTTCAAGGCTTCCCGGATGGCCCGCTGGATTTGCGGCATGGTGTTGGTTTTGGCAAAGAAGATGGGAATTTCGTAGTCTTCGGCAATGCGCATCATCTTAGAGCCCGGACGACAACTGCTTCTGAGGGCAATAATGGCGTCCGCATCGGTCACCTGACGGGTAATGCCCACGTCATGCAGCTCGAGACGCTCGAGGATGCGATCGGCAAAGATCTTGCTGATGCCATAGATGTAGATGCTGAAGCGTTGATCGGTGCTGCGCTTCTGATCCACAAACTCGGCCTGGAACTCTTCCTGGCTGATGGTCAGCGGCATCGGCTCCACGTCGGATTGCAGGACCTTGATGGCCCCGGTTTCGTAGTCGATCTTCCGGATTTCCGGGAAGATGGTCCAGCCCCGCAGGATGTGATCGACGGCTTCGGCCACATCCGGGTAAATGGCCAGGGTGTTCTGGTCCCGGATCTCGATGCAGATGTCGAAGGTCGGGCGTTTCTCCCGTTCCAGAACGGTCTTCTGAGTCGAGCGGCGCTTGGCCTCTTCGTCCCCCAGGGTCACGGTCTGAATGCCCCCGACCAGATCGGACAGGGTGGGGTTCTTGATGATGTTTTCCAGGGAGTTCCCGTGGGCGGTAGCAATCAGGATGACGCCCCGCTCGGCAATGGTACGGGCCGCAAGGGCTTCTTCCTCGGTGCCGATTTCGTCCACGACGATGACCTCGGGGGTATGGTTCTGGACCGCCTCGATCATCACTTCCTTCTGGCGGTCATGGGAGCTGACCTGCATGCGGCGGGCCCGGCCCACGCCCGGGTGGGGGATATCCCCATCCCCAGCAATCTCGTTGGAGGTATCGACCACCACAACACGCTTACGGGCCTTGTCGGCCATCAGCTTGGCCACTTCCCGGAGCTTGGTGGTTTTCCCGACGCCGGGGCGTCCCAGCAGAAGCACACTTTTGCCTGAGTCAAACAGATCCTGAATGGCATCGATGGTACCCGTGACAAAGCGCCCGACCCGGCAGGTCAGGCCCACGATTTCGCCCTGACGATTGCGGATGGCACTGACCCGGTGCAGAGTCCGGGGGATCCCGGCCCGGTTGTCGGTGGAGAAGAAGCCCACGCGTTTGACCACGTGGTTAATCTCGTCCAGGGTGACCTGTTGCTGGCCTAACTCTTCGATATTCCCGGCCATAAAGCGGGCTTCGGGAATGCGGCCCAGGTCCATGACGATTTCCACCAGGTGGGCCAGATTATGGGTTTTCAAGGCTTTTTGGAGACGGTCCGGCAACACATCAATCAGCAGTTGCAGGTCGGTTTCAACGGATGGTGTCTGATGAATCGGAAAGCTTTCGGACATCGGATACACAAACTCGGCTGACACGTACTTGGGGTCCCTCCCTCTATTAACTCTATCCTCTTGGCTACCCTCTTGTTTTTTTGAGTCTTCCGGCAGGCCATCCGGATGGTGATGATACACGGTCCCAGTGACCGTCGGATGGCGGATTTTGGATAAAACCAGAACGGTGGCCCGGAATGATACCTATATTATAGCGGATGTCTGGGGAGTCTGAAAGTAGCGAACCAAGCGATCGGCCTCTTGAGCGGCTTTCACGGGATCCGACAGACTTTCCCAAACCTGCTGGCGGGCGTAGGTTCCCATTCCTACTCCATGAATCGGCGCATATTCCGGGAACTTTAGGAACTGGGCCGTTTGGGCATTGATGCCCCCGGAAACGGTGAGGTACATGCCCTGGGGTAAATCCGGGGCCAGGGCGCGAGCCGCCTCCAAGGCCGGGCGCGAGGCCTCGGGATCAGCGGACCCGGACATGGGAAGACCATCCACCTGCACAATCACCGGATAGGGGCTTCGGTCCTGAAACGCCTGGAGGAAGGCCAGTACCTGGGACCGGGGCAATTCCTGGGGGCGCAGGCAAATGGAGAGCGCCTTATCGACCAGAAACGGCCCCAAGGTCTCATACAAGCCCTCCACCATCACCGGGTCAGCAAAGCTGGTGTGAATTTCCACCATGGTGACCTCGGGCTTGGCCAAGACCGCTGCCAGATCAGGGTAAACTGAAAACGGCTCCAGAAGCAACGCCTCGGTGGGGCAGACAGGGACACAGCGCCCGCAGCCATAGCAGGCCGGTCCCGTGACCTCAAGCGTATGATTCAGGGTAAACACCTGGGTGGGGCAGATGGGGACACAGGCGCCGCAGAGAATGCAGTCGGATTCCACCAGTTGGATCTTTCGAAAATGCGGATCACTGTCCAGCGGGAAGCTCACCATCAGCGCAGGCGGTTGAGCCTGGGAAGCCAGGGCCTGGATCACGGTGTTGACCACCGGCAGGGAAGCCGAGACATCGATGACCGGAATCCCGGTTTGGGCATAGCATTGCACGAGGGGTTCCAGGCGGGTGGTATCACTGAAGCTGCCCCCGCAGATGAGTTTAAAAAACTGACGGGCCTCTAAGGCCTCATAAACGGCGCTCAGGGCCGGTGTCTGCTTCACGCGTCTGTACCACAGCCACTTCCTGCTGGTGTTGCAGGGACGTGACCCCTTCAATCACAATTTGCTCGCCGGGATTCAAGCCCGACTTGATTTCCATCTGGGCCTTGGATTCATCCCCGGTCATCACCGGGCGCTCCATAACACAGGTACGTCCATGTTCTCGATTCACCACGTAAACCACCTGACGCCCCTGGCGAACCTGGATGGCCTCTTTGGGGATCCACACATATCCCAGGCCGGGCACCTCAAAATCCAGGGAGACGAACTGATCGGTTTTCAGGCGACGGACGGACCCTTCAATGACCTCCACGGTGACACTGCCTTCCAGATGGTCCACCTCGTCGTCCGCAGCCTCACCCGTTGTTTCCGGATCCGCTCCACCGGCGTTAGCCACTGACGGCATAGCGTTGGCCCCAGGCTTGGCCTGAGGTTTGGCAGAATCATCGCCAGGGACCATTAATCGGGCAGGACCTTGGGTGGCCGCTTCCGTTCTCCGAAGGGCCTCTTCCCAGCCTTCAGGCATCTCCTTGGCCACCACTTCACCTTCAAAGCGGCTCCAGCGACCCATGTCATCCTGGGCTCGGACCCGCACCTTCTGGTTGGGTTTGATGTTCCTGAGGAGTTCGATGGGCATTTTGGCAGTGACAATGGGATGTTCCGAGGTGAGCACCGTCCCCACGGACTCCAGGGGAGTAATAACCGTGTTGGGTGCAACCGTAAACTGAGTGAGCTTGCCGCTTCGGGGCATCCTCACCACATGGGCCTCAATGCGCTCCTGCAAGGCTTTCATCTTGGCCGATACCTGATCGGACCGACGTTTCACCCGACCCAAGGGGGAATTATCGTACTTGGCCGCATGATCGGCGGCATTCTTGCCTTGGGCCGCGTCGGTATCTTCCACCGTGATTTCCGTCTCGGCTGTGTCTGGCGGGCGATCGGCAGTGGGCACCAATTCATCCAGATCGTCTTCGGACATGGGCGCCCAATCCGTAGGAGCATCGCCCACGGAGGCCTGTTGCAGCTGGGTATGCAAGAGTGCCAGCTCGGTCTGGAGCTTGGCATATTGCTGACGAGAGGCCGTGTCATCGAGTTTAAACAAGGGCTGGCCTTTACGAAGCATTTGCCCCGGCCGCGCCATCACCTCCGTGACCCGGCCGCCCACTTCCGGGAGGATCTCGCTTTGGGAGGACTGCTCAACCACCCCTTCCACTTCCACCCACGTGGTTTTGGCCGCATCCGGCACGGGCATCGCAGTGACACGGGCCAAACCGCTAGGCAAGGTCAGGCCTCGGCCCTGGTCGTTGCCGAAAAACATCCAGACTCCCACGGCCAAGCCCAGGCCAAGAACGGCAGAGACAATACCCACAATGAGGCCAAGCTTGCGATTCATCTTTCGGGTTCGACTCCAAGGTTACTCTTGCTGTCAGCCCACATGGGCTGAGGACACATCCGGGGGCGCGTGACCAAGCGGTCGCCGCTTTTATTATACCCGAGTTCCACCGCCATCGAGCCGGTTGGGGCAAAGATCCCCCAAGCAAGGGACCGCGTCCGCAGGCGACCCCAGACGCGTGTTTGGACGCGTGAATCGCGCGTGATTCGCGCGTGTTTTGGGCCAATCACGCGCGTGATCACGGCGTTTTTTCGCGTGATTGGGCGTGAACACGCGTGTTTTTCCCCGCAGGGCGTTTCAAGCAAAATAGCCTCAGGACAAGGGTTTTCAGGATAATCACCTGGGGTTGAACGGTGGATTTTGTGAAAAAGGGCGATTTTCACGCGTTTTTCCGCTAATTTCCGCGTGGCCCCCAACACCGGACACAAGACCAAAAAGCCTCTTTTCCCCATTGCTTTGGGAAAAAGAAGGCTTGGAAAATCAACGTGTCGTCGGTGCATCATTGAGGTTGGATCCAATGTCAGTATGTATATAATTATTATATACCAATCTGGGTTTTATGCCGGATTCTTCAGGATTTTTTAAGATTTTATTGACCAATAACTTATGAGACAAGGTTTTTCAGCATTCTTATCACCTCAAACCCTTTTATGGATGGTCAAAACAGAGTCACTTTCAGTACAGTACTTTTCAGGACTGGATTAATGATTTTAAAACAGGAAAAGCCAGCCCTTGGCAGCGTATAAGCTGGTGTAGGCGAGCGTCATCAAGCTCAAGAGAACCAACACACAGGGCAGAAGCCACCGGGACAAAACATGGGCTTGGGCCAGGAGCAAGCCCCAGCTCCAGAAAACCGGGAAAACCGCCAATAAATATCGGTGCATGCTCATATAATTGCCCCCGGTCATTAAGGACCCCAAGCTCAGCACGGTGTAGGTGCGATACACCGGTGGCAGCAAGCCGATAGTCAGCCCCACGCCGGTAACTGCAAGCCACAGCCCTACATAACCCGGCCCATTAAAGTAGTGGCCCCAATCCAAGAGCATCCAATTGCCCAAAAGGACGATAATGGCCATGGCCCCCAACATCAGGCGGCGGCGCAAGGGGGGTAGGGGGTCCCAGGCCCAGGCTTTCAACGTCTGAAACCTCCAGCCGATCACTACCATGGCGAAAAACCAGGCCATCCAACCCACCAGTACCAGCCCCTGGGCATGGCCCCGGTAATGGCTGTGGAGTCGAAAATACAAGCCGGGTTCCCCGAAACGCCAGCCCAAATACAGGGGAAAGGCCAGCACGCTCAGCAGCATCAACCCGATACAGCCCCATTGAAATGCCGTCCAACGCCGATACCCCAGGGTTTGAAGAGCCCCTATCAGGATCCCCACACCGTTAAAGCGGGTTAAACTGGCCGGCCATGACAAAAGGGCCGCCCACCCGGTGCGCTTGCCTTCCAAGGCCAGGAAGCCCACCACAATACAGGCCAAAAACAAGGACTCCGATAAAAACATGGAGCAAAACAGGCTGGCCGGGCACAACGCCAAAAGCCAAACACTGAGGGTGGCAACCCGAGGCTCATGATGGCGTCGAATCAACACGTAAAGAGCGGCTAAGGCCACCCAAAACAACAGGTTCGAGGCCACTGTTCCCGCCCAGACAATGGCTTCGGTAGGGGTCAGGCCCAAATCCAAGGGCATCACCACCCACTCACCCAGGACACGGCTTAAGAACGAAAACCCCGGGTAATGGGCCACGCTTTGATGCATGGTGGTGCCGTCGTACTGATAGCCGTTCTGCGCCAGATCCAGGTACCAGTAGCCGTCCCAATACTGCACGATATCCCACAGTGCCTGCCGCCCGGATTCGTAGAAAAAGGGGTGAATGGCAAAGACCCGACCGGCCAACTCCGGTGGGGAAAACAGGAGCTGATACAGGCCCTGCACAAAATGGACCCATCCCGGCAGACCCGACAACCAGATGCCCAAGGCCACCACGGCACGTGAGACCCAAAAGGCCAGGGTCGCATGCACCCAGGCCTGAGGCCATGCGGAGGCCTTGGAAGCAGCCACACCTTGCAAATGCGATGATGGTGCGAGAGAAACCGTTGCGGCCATATTACGGAGCGCTCCCTCCTCGGGCAATGGCCTCACCGGCACAGGGAGTGGCAAACAAACGCTGTAAAACCGGGGATTCACCCCACCGACGGGGAGCACCCAAGCTATCGGCGTGAGACAACACCTGCCCCATCAATGCCAACGCAGGGTTTAGCGACGCGTCTGCCTCTTTCATGGCCAACAGCGGCTGTGACGTGGGATGGGCTTTGGGCTCAAAAGACAGGACCACCAGGCGAGATCGGCCCTCTGGGGTTTTCGCCGGGAAATCCAACACCGTGAATATGGAATTCACCACCGTTCGATGGCGATGGGTCAAGACCTGATAGACCGGATAGCGCCCATAGGGGGTCGCCACACACACCTGGCGGGTAACCTGGGTGTGCCGGGCAAGGGCGCCAGGCTCCATGGCACGGGAAGAAAAAGGATTCAGGCTTTCGGCCAGCCAGGTGGGCACACCGCGATGGGTATTGAGAAAGGCAAGCATCCGGGCCCGGTCGGCAGGTTGTTGAATAATTTCCCGATACAACAAGCGCATGTCACGCCGCGGCATGGAAAACCACACCACACGCTGAAGCCCCAGGGCATCACCCATGGGGCCCATACGGGCCAACAGGCGCATGCGCCCAAACTGGTCTTTCAAAAACGACGGCATCAGGAAGGTTTTGGATGCGCCAGGCGGATGATGCGGATGAACCCGATGCGTGTGGGACACCCCGACACACCCGGCCAGAAGAATGCCCATCAGGATCATCAACACCCCATGTCGCCACATCCCCATCGGCCGAAGCATCCTTAGGAAACCTGCTTTGCGTCAATGGCCGTGCGCAACGTAGTGGAGAAACGGGCCATCAGGTGTTTGAACAAACTGCCCTCGGAAAAAAAGCGCCGAAGCTTAAATAAACTGCGGTAAGCCGGATGAGCGCCCCAGAGTTCCTGGGCCCGCTTTTCGACCAAGGTCACAAACCCCCATGCGGCCGAAGCCTGGGGACTCATGGCCGGGAAGCCGACTTTTTGAGATTGAGGTTTGGCGGTTTTTCGTCCTCGCGTGGCTGAAGCCTGGGCCTCGGTTGCCTGATCCCGAACGGGATCGAAAACATCAAACAAGCCCGATACAGGGCCTTGGCGCCCCTCATGAGGAATGCGAAACACATCCAGTTTGTCCGACTCTCCCGGGCGCTTGGTTTTGGACAGGCGAATGGGGGTCATGCCCTGAATGAAGCGATCGCTCGCGGGAAGAAAGACCTTGAGAAAATCCGGATCCGACACGGCAGCATCCACGTAGGCATGAGCCAGAGTCAGATGGGTAGGATTGGTTCGGGTGGCCTCATGGGTGCCGTCATCCATCATGGATGCCCCGGCCGCCCGGTAATGCATGGCCCCTTTGACCAAGTTTTCATAAAGACGGGGAAGGCTTCCAAATCGAATCGATACCATGTCGGGGGCTATCTCCATCGTTCTCGGGCGGTGTTCCCATGGGGGGGTCCAAAGGGGAAAGATTACTCGATATCATGGCGCAAAAAAACAGGTCACTCAAGTAACATGGCGGCTTTGAAACAATTGGGGATTTTGTGGATTCAACCGGGAACTAGCAACAAATGATCTTGAGGGGATTTATACCCGTATAATCGTACCATCAGCCACGAGAGAATTTTAGCCTATGCCTAGCCCTGTTTCCTTTGGTTCCTCCCCGATGGCCTTTTCCCCGGCCCGTCGGCAGACAACACCTCAGATTCCGACCAATCTGCGCTTTGGCGAAGGTGGGGATGGCGGTGGCGGCGACGTCGGCAGCTTTGGCGATGCCGGCCATGGCCATGACGGCGGCCATCACTCGTCGGATTCAAACAACATTGATGACGCGAGCCTCCTGGGTTTTGTGGCGGCAAATGCCGCCGAATCAACGGAGGAATCGTCTCCTAAAAGAAAAACCAAGAAAGGCAACTCCGGCGAAGACGCTCAGCCCCAAGGTCTGGTGGAGCGTGCCGTGGCCTTTGTCAAGCGCATGTTCAAGTCCATTCTCATCTTCTTAGGGCTGGATGCCTGGTTTAATTTGTCCAACAAACCCAAAAGCACCCCGGAAGCCAACCCGCCGGCCCCCCCCAAATCCTTTAAAACCGTGCAAGAGGCCCCCATCAAACTGACGGTGGCCGACAATGTTTCCAAACCCTTTGCAAAACAGTTGCGCAAAGCCTTGAATAATTTGCCCAAAGCGATTGCTGAGAAATTGCCCAAGGGCTTGCAACTGAAGGTGGCGCAACGGATGAACCACTTTCAGCCCGACGAATTGAGCACGAAAGACCAGAAGTCTCGCTTTAATGCATTCGGTACCTATAGCCTGAAGCAAAATACGCTTTATGTCGCTGAATCTCGCTATCAGAGCTTCCGCTGCATGAAGTCCGGCAAACCCGCGGGCGAATATAAGACCCCGGTCAATCTTGTGATCGGGCGTCTGAAACTCCTGAGCCAGGCTAAATCCACCAAAGACTTAGGGTTTGTTGTCGACTAATTCGAGCCTGAATGCGGATTATTTTGTAAACGCAAATAGGCCCAGGCCCTTGCGGGTGAAGTCAGATCCCGCACCGGATCGCCGTTTATTTTTTTAGGCCTTATTTCGTCTTTTTTGCCGTCTTCGACGTGCTGGGAGCTTGGCTTGAGATCCGATCAAAGGCATCAATGGCCCGGGACAGGTTGGCCATTTCGATAGCCGTCACCGCGGCATCGGCGCCCTTGTTGCCGGACTTGGTCCCGGCCCGCTCGATGGCCTGCTCCAGGGTATCGGTGGTGATAATGCCATAAATCACCGGTGTCAGGCCTTCCTGGTTGAGGTGGGAAATACCCTTGGCCGATTCCCCGGCCACGTAATCGAAATGCGGTGTGTTGCCCCGAATGACAGCCCCCAGGCAAATGACGGCGTCAAACTTGGCCAGATCAACCAGCTTGGTGGCGGCAAAGGGGATTTCAAAGGCCCCCGGCACCCAAACCACATAGACATCTTCACGGGAAACGCCATGGCGGGACAAGGAGTCCACACAGCCTTCCAGCAGTTTTCCGGTAATAAAGTCGTTAAAGCGGCTGACAATAATGGCAATCTTGAGGCCGGTGCCGACCAGTTCGCCTTGAATGGTATTATGCAACATACTCGGGGTTCGCTCCTTCTTCTTTTTGCTTGAGGGGTAACGGTTTCAAGACCAGGGCTAGGGGATTAGGGCATCGAGATCCATCATATGCCCCAGTTTCGTGTGCTTGGTTTTGAGGTAGTTCTCGTTATGTTCGGTGCGCCCCAGGGGCAAGGCCACCCGGTCCAGAATATCCAGGCCGTAACCTTCCAGGCCCCGGATTTTACGCGGGTTGTTGGTAACCAGATGAAAGGCCCGCACGCCCAAATCCAAGAGAATCTGCGCCCCAACGCCGTAGTTTCTCAGGTCCGGGGCAAAGCCCAGATCGAGGTTGGCCTGAACCGTGTCCACCCCTTTTTCCTGTAAGGCATAGGACTTGATCTTGTTGGTGAGCCCGATGCCCCGGCCTTCATGGTTTCGCAAATACACGACGGCGCCTTTGCCGTGCTCATCAATCAACTGGAGTGCCGAGGCCAGCTGGGAGCCGCAATCGCAGCGTAAACTTCCCAGAACGTCACCGGTCAAACACTCGCTGTGCATCCGAATCATGGGCACCACGCCGTCATCGGCCGCCAAATCGCCCTTGACCAGGGCCAGGTGCTCGGACTGATCGAGAACATTGGTGTAGGCAAAGACCTGGAATTCACCAAAGCGGGTGGGCAGGAAAGCCTCGGCCTCACGCCGGACGGTGCGCTCGTGGCGAAGGCGGTAAGCAATGATCTGAGCCACGGTAATAAATTTCAGCTGATGCTCCTGGGCAAAAGCAAACAGTTCGTTGCGACGGGCCATGGTCCCATCGGGGTTCAAAATCTCACAAATGACCCCGGCAGGCTTGAGTCCGGCCAATTTGGCCAGATCCACGCTGGCCTCCGTTTGGCCGACCCGCTCGAGAACCCCGCCCGGCTTGGCGCGAAGGGGAAAAATATGACCGGGGCGACGCAGATCGCCGGGCACAGCATCGGGGGCCACGGCCACCTGAATGGTAATCGCTCTGTCTGAGGCAGAAATGCCGGTGGTGACCCCAAACTTCTGATGGGCATCGATGCTGACGGTAAAGGCCGTCGTGTGGGCCTCGGTGTTTTGTAGGGTCATCGGATGCAATTGCAAGGCATCGCAGATGGGGCCGTCCAAGGCCAGGCAAATGAGCCCGCGGCCTTTTTCGGCCATAAAATTGATGATGTCCGGGGTTACCTTTTCCGCCGCACACACCAGATCGCCCTCGTTCTCCCGGTCCTCGTCATCGGCCACAATGACCATTTCGCCGCGACGGATGGCTTCGATAGCCTCTTCAACAGTATCAAAGCGATTTTGGGGGTCTAACGTCATCTTCCACGCTCCTTAAGGGGTTAGGGGGTAAAGCCGTGGGCGGCCAAAAAGGCCTCATCCACGCGCGAGGGGGCTACTGTATGTAACGTTGGTGATAGCATTTTTTTGACATACTTGCCCAATAAATCCGTTTCGATGTTCACCGTGTCGCCCACCTTGCGATCGGAGAGGGTTGTATGGGCCAGGGTGTGGGGAATAATGGCCACAGAGAACGTATCGCCTTCGACGGTATTCACCGTGAGGCTGATGCCAGCAATGGCAATGGATCCTTTTTCCACCACAAACTGGGCCAATTCCGAATCCAGCAGGCGAAAGGTAAAGATCACCGCATTGCCTTCCGGCTGGCGGCGCACCAAGGTGGCCAGGCCATCAACATGACCGGTGACATAATGGCCGCCAATGCGGCTTGTGGGGGTCAAGGGGCGCTCCAGGTTGACCCGGGTCCCCGGTTTGTAAGCGCCAAACCCGGTCTTTCGCATGGTCTCCGGCGAGGCTTCGATGGTAAAACTGGTGGGGGTAAAGGCCACGACCGTGGTACAGGCCCCATCAATGGCAATGCTGTCGCCCAATTTGACGTTTTCCAAGACGGTTTTGGCTGAAATGATCAGGACACTACCCTCGGGGCTTTGCTGGATGGAAGCCACCGACCCGACTTCTTCGATGAGACCGGTAAACATCTGAAGCGAACTCTTTACGTCGTATAGTGATTATCAATGTCCTCACCATAGCGCAACAGTGCGGTCTTTTCAACGGCTTGGTCTGATGTGTTTTAGAAGGGAAAACAAAAGGGGGTTAATGATACAAATGTAACAATTCCTCTAAAAACCATTGTATCGACGATTTATTTGAAACAGAATCAACACTTGGACAAACATCCGTTTGACATCAATTTCCCCTCTCGCATCCCGATGACATCGTCCTATTTTATTTCAATTTTAATTTTGGGAGATACTCTGCATGCAACCCCTCTCAGGATCTGTCCGCTTTGGCGTGACCACCACCATTAATCCGGTCCAAACCATTGCCGCGTTGGAAACCAATTTGGCCCTTTTAAAAGCCAAGCAAGCGGATGAGGCCAATGTGCAGAAAATGAATGACCGCAATGACCCTATTAGCCTGCATGTTGACATTTTTGAAACTGGCCAAGCCAAAGCCAGCATTACCACCCAAAACACCCGCCAAAGCAAAACCGTTGAGCTGAACGACACCACCCAGGTTCCCGCGTTTTGGCAGACGATTCTGGGCGAAATGAAAACACTGTTACCCCGTCCAAAAACCCCTCAAGAACTGGATCAGGAACGATTAACGTATGGGGCATTCCAACTGAATCGTCTCTTAGAAGCCCTGGGCAAAAGTGAATATAAGCTTCTCAATGCGAGAACCAGCCTATCAGAAGTCGGTAAAAGCGTTTATCAAATGGCTGAAGTCGAGGTGGATGGAAAACCCTATACCATGCTTCATGTGTCGCCTAAAAATACGCTCGAGATTGGATGCCAAGCAACGGGAGAATTGATCCGCTACACAGAAGCTGAACCGTCGTGGTTTCGATTGCCGTTCTTGGGAAGACGCAACGCAAATACCGCTGAAATTTTGATTCGAACCCGTGAAGAAAATGACCCGGGAAAAACATATAACATTTCGAACCAATCCTTGAGCCCTTATGATACAGAAGGCCAAAAAACGCTCGCCCTTGGCGCCACATCCAAGCTGCTGATGCGAAAACTTAAAGACAACTTTGCGTTTGAGTAACCTCACCAGAGCCGCAAAGCACGGTTATCACGAAACCGTTTTTTGGGTATGATCAGGGCCATTGAATCTGCGTTGTTTACGGAGGATTTCCCGATGTCTGTTGATACTCAAGCCCTGGTTGCCGTTGGCAGCAAAGCCCCCGAGTTTAATAATGTCCTGGCCACGGGCAACGTCCGCATTAATCTGGCCGATTATGCCGGCAAGTACCTGATTATGGTGTTCTACCCGAAAGATCAGACCCCCGGCTGCACAAAACAACTGTGCGCCCTTCGCGATGATTACACGATGCTGAAATCCATCAACACCGACGTCCTGGGTGTGAATCCCGATGGGCTGGAAAGCCATGAGCGATTTGTCACCGCCCAAAGCTACCCGTTCCCCATCCTGGTGGATGAAGGGGCTGCCATTGCCAAGGCGTATGGGGCCACTAAAGAAGGCGGCAGCGGCATTCAACGGACCGTCTACATCATCGACCCGAACGGAAACGTCCTGTTTGCCGAACAAGGCATGCCCACCGACGAGACCCTGGCGGCCGCCATTCGCCAGCATCAGGGCGCCTAGGCCAAAAAGCCAGAGAGAGATCACGCTGATGAGCACCACGGCACTGCCCAATCGCTGGGTTATTGTTAGTTCGCCGGAAAACTTTGCCACCACCGCCGAGCTGGGGTTTACGCTCCAAGGCATCAAGTCCCGGCATCGCAAAAAGGCCGAGCAAATCCGCCCTGGAGACACGGTGATATACTACATCACTGGGAAACAAGCCCTGGCCGCCATTGCCCAGGTGACCTCAAGCTACTTTGAAGACCAGACCCGGGTGTGGAACTGCAAAAGCAACCGGGACACCGAGGTTTATCCCTTTCGCTTTCGCCTGGCCCCGGATCTGATTCTGCCGGAATCGGCCTATCTGCCCGCCCAAGACCTGGCCGGGCAGCTGACCTATCTGAAAAAATGGCCCGCCGAGCATTGGCGCCTCGGGTTTCAGGGGAACATCCACCTGTGGCCGGAAGCCGATTATCAGCTGGCCCGGGAGGCCATGCTGGCCCAACAGGCAAAGGCGGTGGTCGTATGAAACATGCGCTTCTCAAAACCACCCATGCCCTCGAAGTGGTTTCTCTTGGCTTGATGATGGGGGGCATGCTGACCCTGGGTGCCTTTGTTGCCCCGATGGTGTTTCGCAGCTTTCCGGTGGATCAAGCCGGCGCCGTGATGACGGTTATCTTTCGGCGGTTTGACGCGGTCCTGCTGGTTTGCCTGGCCGGGGTTGCCCTGGGTGAAGTCGTTCGGTTTTTAACCAAAGCCGACAAAGGGTCTAAACTCCTGGCCCGCCTGCGTCGCGTCAGTGTGTTGGGCTTGATGGCCGTTACCCTGTATGGCAGCCTGATGGTACACCCCCAGATTGAGGCCTTTCAGAAGGCTGGCGTTCGGCGAGGTGTGGGGGTGGAAGGCCAGGCCTTTGAGTGCCTGCACAAGACCTCGGAATCGCTCTATAAAACCGACTTTGTTCTGAGCACCGTGACGTTGATCCTGCTCGCGCTCATCTAAAAACGCCGGTAATGCACCCCGGCCCAAAAGGCCCCGCCCACAAATACCAGGGTCAACATCAGGCACCAGACTGTCAGATTCACATCCTTGTCCTCCAGGCCCAAGGTCTTTTGGCTGATGCGCTCGTAAATCTGCTGGAAGTCCTCCAGTTTGGAGGCCCGAAAATAGGTCCCCCCGGTTTGCTGGGCCAGGGATTGCAAGGTGGTTTCATCCAGGCGGGTGAAAATGCTGTCTTTAATGTAGGCCCCGGTTTCTTCGCCAATGCCGATGCTGAAAATCCGCAAACGATTCTCAATGGCATGTTGCACGGCAATGGCCGGGGACATCCCCAAGTTGCTTTCGCCGTCAGTAATCAGAATCAAGCTGCCCTGGGGCTGCCCTGGCTGGACCTCACTAGGCCGTGAGTTTGTGGGAGGGGTGGCACCTTGCGATGCGGCTGTCATGGCATCGGTCGCCGTGATAATGGCATCGCCAATGGCGGTGCCTTGGCGAAGATCCTGCAAGGTCAAGCTTTTCAAGTAGGCGCTAACCAGATGATGATCGTTCACCGGCGGGGTGACCAGATACGTGTTTCCGGCAAACAGTTCCAGGCCGATCTTAACCTCCCGGGGCAGATCCTCGACAAAGGCAATGGCGGCTTTTTTGGCAACCTCCAGACGGTTTGGCTTGAAATCGGTGGCCTCCATGCTGAGCGAAATGTCCATGACCAGCATCAAATAACTGTTGTGGGTGATGACTTTGGTCCGCCAGGTAGGCTGGGCGAGGCCAATAATGCCGGTGGTGACCGCCGCCAGCAAACATAAGGGGATAATCCGCTGCAACCAGACATGTTTGGGATTGCCCTGAAGGGCGCTTAAGGCCGAAACCTGGCTAAAGGCAAAGGCATCTTGCCAGAACTGACGCTGTCGGGTTAAAAACCACCACGCCAAACCCGGCACAGCCAGCAACAACAGGAGCATCCAGGGCCATTCAAACCAGAACGTCATGCCACACGCACCAGGGGCATTAGCTGGGCCAAGGGCGGCTGATCCGTCATCAGCCGGGTGCAGTCACCCCAGTAGGTCGCTTGGGCTATCCGGGCCTCGACCTTGGCGGCCATGGTCGTCTGATACTGGGCCCGCTGGGCCGCATCCGTCATGTCGACCCAGGCCGTCTCTCCGCGAAGTGGGTCAAGTAGGGGCAACCAGCCAACAGATGGCTTCAGAGCCATCTCAACTGGGTCTAACACCATCAGCGTGTGGATCTGATGTTTTCGGGACCAGCGTATCCAGGTGTTTTGAGACGCCTCGGGATGTTCAAGAAAGGCCAGATCGCTCACCAAAAAGACCAGGCATCGGTTGGTTAACAGGGCCTGCAAATCGGGAACACGGCTGGGCGCATAACGGGCATGGGTCGGCACGGTCCGGGGAATGGTTTCCAGGATCCAGGTCAGATGGCTTTCCATGGACCGAGGCGGAATGACCGTAACACCCGCCTCACCCTGCCAGAGAATCAGGCCCACCCGCTGGCCTGTTTGCAAAGCCATCAGGCCTAAGACGGCAACCACTTCCCGGGCATAGCCAATCTTGGCTTGGGTCTGGCCAAAGCCCATGGGCAAGGTGGCATCCACCACAAACCAGACCGGGATCTGCTTTTCATCAAAATGCTCTTTGACATGGGGCACGCCGGTTCGGGCCAGGACATTCCAGTCGATTTTTCGCACATCATCGCCGGGCTGGTATTCCCGAAGGCCCTTTAGCTCCATGCCATGGCCCTGAAACACCCCTTTGGTATTGCCCGGATAAGGCGAACCCAGGGATTGTCGCAAGCGAAACTGAAGCCGCCGCAGCAGGGCCGTGGAATGCTCCGAGAGCGCAGGGTTAATTGAAGCCGCCTCAACCAGATCGGCGGTGGGATCCCAGAGCGTCCGCAATCGGCTCAAGGCGGTCATCCGACAGACCGAAGCTCCTCTGGTGCAGCAAAGCCTCCTTGTGACCAGAGATCATCCAGCAGCATATCCGGGGTTTGGCTGGCCGTCAGGGCTTCATAGGACAGAATAACCCGGTGGCGCAGACAATCTTTAAAGACCCAGGCAATGTCCTCCGGCAGGACATATGGCCGACCGCGTAGCAAGGCCAGGCCCTTAGCCGCTGTAGCCACAGACAAGGTGCCCCGGGGAGAGGCCCCATACAAAAGCCGATTTTCAGAAGCCGATCGGGTGGCCTGGACCAGCTTTACAATGCCACTCATCAGCGTGGGTTCGATAAACACCTTGGGGACCAGTGCCATCAGCTCCATTAATTGGGCATGGGTTAACACCGGTTGCGGCTCGGGCAAGCCCGTCTGGGTGACCCGTTCCAGGATGACAAACTCCTCATCCGAGCTTGGATAATCCACCAAAATCTTGAACAGAAAGCGATCCAACTGGGCCTCGGGCAAGGAATACGTACCTTCCGATTCGATGGGGTTTTGAGTGGCCATCACCAGAAAGGGAGCCTTTAACGAAAAGGTGTCTCGGCCAATGGTCACCTGGTGCTCCTGCATGGCCTCCAACAAGGCGCTTTGAACCTTGGCCGGGGCCCGGTTGATTTCGTCGGCCAAAATAAAATTGGCAAACAACGGGCCTTGCTCCGTGGAAAAACTGCCTTGAACCGGGTTATAAATCCGGGTGCCAATCAGATCGGCCGGCAACAGATCCGGGGTAAACTGAATGCGCTTGAAGTCAACGGCCATGATTTGGGCCAGCGTTTTCAAGGCCAGGGTCTTGGCCAAGCCGGGTGCCCCTTCCACCAACACATGGCCTTTGCAGATGACGGCCACCAACAAGCTCTCCAGCAAACGGCTTTGCCCAACCACGACTCGCTTTAACTCGTAGAGAGCCTGCTCTAAAATCTGATGGGCCTCGCGGGCCTCGGTGTCGGAAAGTCGATCCTGCATGGTTTTATTGTACCGTCTCTCGGACGGATTGGGGTACAGAATGGCGGCAGAATTGACGCGCTTAGGCGGCGGGGGCAAATAAATTGTCAAACCAGCTCTTCATGGCTTGTCCCAAGCCACCCGACTGCCGAGTGGGTTCGGCAATGTAGGCTTGCGCATCTTGACGGACACGCTGCATATCGGCCATGGCCGTTGCATCGGCCCCTTCCCCTGAGGCATCCAAAAGAACACCCATCAATTCAGCCATTTCAAGTTTTCGAAAGACCTGCTGCAGGGCATCCGTATTGCCGCTTTGCCGCGCCTCGGTTAAGAGCTGACCCGCTTCGGCCACCAGAGTTTGCTGACGTCCCTGTACTTTTTTGGCGGCTCGCGTCGCTTTATCCGATCGTTCCTGTTTTTCTTCCGGCGTTTCAAAGTTATTGGGATCCGCTTGCTGTTCGTTGGCATCGCTGGCCCCGTCGGACACGCCGACCATATTTGCCCTCGGGTTCACAGACCCTTGATCCGCGCCGGGACTGGTAACTGGCATCGACATAGAGCCGCCATTGGCGTTGGCAACGGACCCATAATTTGGGAGATTCGAGGATTTGGCATTGGGCGAAGCCATCAAAGCCAAGATGTCCTCATCTGAGAGATCCGGGGCCCCTTTCATGGCCGTTCGGATCATGGAAACCACCAGACTTTGCATTCGTATCAGGCGAAGCCGCATATCAATATTTTTGGCCGCTTCCAAATCCATGGATTCGGCTTTACCTTTGATTTTAATGCTCCTTAAGGCATCCTGAATCATCCCACCGGCTTGAATCAAGAGCTGAACGGCGCCCTTGGGGTTAAAAAACATCATGTTTTGCGCCGCATTGGTAAGACTTAAAATCTCGGAAATCGTCGATTCATCCAGCTCGTTCTGCTGCTTTTTCTGCATTGCCTCGATGGTTTCAGACAGCTTTTCCATGGTGGGTGAGTTCAGTCCCGGTGCATCGGCTCGCATCAGCCCCACCATGGGCGCAGAAGCCATGCCCTTTGCCTGGGGTGTTTGGCTCGCATTGACCGATGGCTGCGACGTTAAATTGGCAACTGTATTCGCACCTTGAATGCGCATGCGCTCGCGACTCTCAATCACTATCCATAAATATAAAAACAATCATTTTGTCCCCCGGTGATGGAATGTAACCATATGTAACATCCAGCGTTCATGGGCTTCTTGGCCCAAAAACCCGATGGATGCGACCGGGAAGGTCGAATCTAAAAAGAATCTAAATCGAGGTTCAGGCTTTGCGACGGCGCTGACGCAAGGCCTCAAAGAGGAGGACCCCGCCTGCGACAGAGACATTGAGGGATTCAACCCCTTCTGCCAGATCGATTTTCACCAACTGATCACAGTGTTCCTGCACCAGGCGACGCATGCCAAACCCTTCACTGCCCAAGACAATGCCGGTCGAGCCGGTATAGTCGTATCGATCATAATCAATCGCCTTGGCATCCAGGCTCGCGCCAACCCACCACATCCCGGCTTTTTTCAAACGCTCCATGGCGTCCACCAGATTCGGCACCACCACAATGTTCATCAATTCCAACGTCCCGGCACTGGCCTTACCCACCGCCGGTGAAAATCCGGCACTACCAACCTTGGGAATCATCAAGGCCGTCGCTCCGGCCCCGGCGGCAACACGGATCAACGCCCCGAAGTTCCTGGGATCGGACACATCGTCCAAAGCCACAACCAGGGGAGCCTCGCCCTGAGCCTGGACCGCTTCCACCATGGCCACCAGATCATAAATATCCAACAAGGGCTTGGGGGCCACCATGGCCACCACGCCTTGGTGAGGGGTCTCTTCTTCAGCCATTTTGTCCAGCTTGGCCTTTGGCACCAACTGGTAAGGCGTGCCGTGAGTCTTGGCCAGATCAATCAACTCTTGAAGCCGTCTATCTTTCGACTGCTCCTGAGAAATGAGCAGTTTAAAAACACGTGATGGCGCGTGTTTTAAGACCGCCTCAACGCTATTTTTTCCGAAAGCGTAGCCGGTCTCGCCATGACTTTTCGGTGGGGTGTTTTTCGGGGATTTGTCCCGGTTCTGTGGCAATGGAGGCTCCTTGTTCACCTTTATCGGGGGGCAAGGTAAAGAGCGCCAGCCACCCATGGCGGGCCACTGTTGCCGGATCCAAGGTATCTCCCAGGAAGCGGACCTGACTGGACTGGGAAGAACATTCCCAAAACCCCAGTGGCCATTCGGATTGTCCCTTAAACATAACCAATTTGACAACAAAGGCATCCGCCGCCTGGGCACTCCACCCCAAAACCCGAATGTCCCAGGGCGGTGCCTTGGCCTTGAACTCCGGTGTCCGGGCTGTGTAGTCGTCCCAGACCTTCTTTGGCAAAAGGGTCAGTCGGGTGGCCTGTTCTTGACCCAAGTCATACACGACCGGCAAGGTCTTCAGAATACCCTGGTGATGCCCTCCAGGGCGGTAAGTCATTAACAGCTTGCGCCCATCGCTGGACCAGTCGCCCACCTGAACAATATCCACCCGAAAGGGGTCGTTGCCCTGGTAGCCCACTTCAAAAATCGTCTTGCGGTGCTTGACTTGTTTTTCCGGAGAGTAGCGATCCCAGAACGCATGGGGATCAACTTTGATTTCAGGTTCTTTTTCACGGGTGATGAGTTTCTTCACCCCCGTCGGCCGGGGCTTGTCCGGGGGCGGAGGCGGTGGGGTAATCTGTTCCTGAGAGGGGGATTGCCCAACAGGGATGAGAAACACACGGCTGAATGTCTGGCGGTTGGTGGGTAAGAACGCCACTTCGGTCACCGCCATCTGCCGCTTATCGGGCGAAAGGACCGGGAAGCCGTAGACCGATTTCATCGTCTCGTAGCCATACAGATTCAGGCTGCCGGGAGCAAAGGGAATATTCTTTCGAAATTGCACATAGTCATTTTCCGTCATGGGCGGGGGCGGTGCTTTTGCCCAAGCCACACCGGCCCATAAGAGCAGCATCGCACAGAGGACTCCAGCTTGTATGGCTCGGGGCATGCCTGGGGCTGACCTGTGGTGAAGCTTCTTCGTCATTCTCGTTTCAACGTCCTTGTCGCCCATCATGATGTGCAGTGCCACTAGGGACCTTATCGGCTGGAGGTCCCCATAACTTGAAAACCCTCATGGGCGCTTCTCTGGGAACTCCCCTCAAATCCGGGACGTCTCGTATAATAGAAAATAACCCAACATGGATGACAGGATGCACAAGGCTCTCAACATATATTTTGGTTGGCTGATGGTGATAGTGGCCGGATTTTTCGGGCTCTTCAGCGTTGCTGACGCCCAACCCAGGGATGCCGGGCAGGAGGTTATGTATATTACCCAATACACCCTGGCATCCGACGCCCGAGCGGTCTATGGGATTTTTGATCTGGGGAACAAGCCCTCACTCCGACTGGTGATGCCCACCCTGCAAGGCGGCAAACTCACCCTCACACTCCATGGGCGTCATTACCATACCCCGGATCCCAGAACGTTTTCCGTCATCGCTTCTTTTGAGGATGTCACCGGCACCGTGTTTCAGCAGTCGCCTGCCGTGACTTTCCAAGCAACAAAACAGCCAACGACACCTCAATGGTTTAAAGCCCTCGACAATCTGGCTGGCTGTTATGGCAGCCAGACAATCACCATGACGGTCCCCCAAGGAACCTCGGTGGTTAACCTGATGGGTGACGATGCAACCACCGCCTCGCCCAATCAGCTGGTGGGCTATGTCAGCCGCATCGAACTGCCTGGAGCAGAACGGTCTCAAACCTCATCGAATGGCCTGGGACCCAGCACGCCATGAAGATTCTGTCAGCCGAGTATGTGATCAGTGCCCCGTCCATCAAAGAAGCACCCGACTGGAGTCTTCCTGAAATTGCGATGGTGGGCCGGTCCAACGTGGGCAAATCCAGCCTGATTAACCGCCTGACCGGGCGAAAGAAGTTGGCCCAGACCAGCAATACCCCTGGCAAAACCCGGCTCATGAATTTTTATAATATTAACAACACGCTCTCCCTGGTCGATTTACCGGGATATGGCTATGCCAAGGTTTCGAAAACCATGCAGGCCAACTGGCAAAAGCACTTTCAAATCTACCTGTCCAAGCGCAAAAACTTGACCCTGGTCATTCAGCTCATTGATGCCCGCCATGGCCCACAAGCCCTGGATGAGCAGATGCTCTCCTGGTTGGAATCCCATAACTTACCGGTCATTCTGGTGTTGACCAAGGTCGATAAAATTTCCCGCAACGATCTGGGCAAACAAGTGGCCTTGACGGCCAAGGAATTGGGTTTGTCCCCGGATCAGGTCTTTACCTTTTCGGCTGAAACCGGGTGGGGCAAAGATGCACTTTGGTCATTTTTGGGCGATTATCTCAAGCATGTGAAAGACAACCCTGCGGAGTAATTGTCGATGAGTCCCCAATACTGGCTAATGAAAAGTGAACCGGAAACCTTTTCCTATAGCGATCTGGAGCGTGAGGGTTGGACCCATTGGGACGGCGTGCGCAATTATCAGGCCCGCAACAATTTGTCGGCCATGAACGTCGGTGATTTCGCCTTGATTTATCACAGTGTCAGCGACAAACAGGTTGTGGGTATTGCCCAAATTACCAAAGCCGCCTATCCTGACCCCACAGATACCACAGGCAAGTGGGTCGCCGTTAAGGTAGAGCCGGTACAACGCCTAAACACCCCTGTGACCCTGGAGCAAATTAAAACCACACCCCGCTTGGCGGAGATGCCCCTGGTCAAGCAGGCTCGGCTATCCGTGATGCCTATTTCCGAAACCGACTTTCACGCCATTCTGGCTCTGGGAGACACGCGTCTTGAGGCCAAGGTATAAAACCAGAATTCAACCCATTGCCGTTAATCGACTTGGGATTGATGGACCTCAACATTATTGGCCGGACGAAATGGCCCTTGCCGAAGCGCATCAGTGTAGGTCCCATCGAGTCTAGAGCGCTCAAAGAGCACCACACCGGGCAAGCCGGCTTTCTTCACGGCGTCAATCTGAGACACTAACTCGGTTGGGGTTTTTCGACTATAAAGGCCAAAGACACCCGCATAGACCGGTACCTGACCTTGAACCATGCGCTTGAAATACAGACTGTCTTCATACATGCCCTGGGGCTCGGGGTTTAACCCGATGGGTGTTAATGCCTGGACCCAGCCTTCTTTCACCCAGCGAGGCCAATCCTGAAGCTTTACCGGGTTCTTAGGCAAAATATGCGGAAAAACCACGGCAGAAACAAGGGCACTGGGCTTTTTCTCATGAATTTGGGCCGAAATGGTTTTCACAAAGCTGGACACCTGCTCCTCTCGCCATTGAACCCAACGGGGCCAAAGGGGATCCGTGGGCAACAACTCAGCAGGATCGGCCTTCGGGGGTTCAAACTTGGGGAGTGCCACAGCCGCTTTCGTCCCGTTGGACAACGTTTTGGCCTTGGCCTTCAGTTCTGCGATACGGGCGTCATACTCCGCTTTGGCCTCAGCCTCGATCATCGTTTTGAAGGCCTGACGAGCATGCGCAGAATATCCCCAGGTTGTGGCCAAAAAGCCGACCCGACTATCGGGAACACTGGCAGGATAGCGAATGTAATCCAAGTTCACTCCGTCCACCCCATAGTTCTGGGTGACTTCCAGAATCAGTTTTTGAAGGAACTGACGGACCTCCGGGTTAGCCGGATCCACAAAATAATGCCCATCTTCAACAGAGGAGGCAACCGGCGTTGCAGCGGCTATGGCACTGCGCTGAACATTACGCCATTGCGGGTATTTTTGCAGGATGGGCCCATAGGTTTCCAGCTCACTGTGGCGATTGCCCGCGAAAAAGGTTTGCACCCAGGCATGCACCTTAAGCCCATGACGATGAGCAACATCAACCCATACAGCCAAAGGGTCCCAGCCTTGAAACTCGGCATGCTGCTTGGGCAAGCCATATTCCTCCATTACTGCGCTGGGATAAAGGGTTTTGCCCCGAAAATACGTTTCGACAAACAGTTGATCGACATGAGCTGCCTTTAACGCTTGAACTGCCTTTTCAACCTCTTGAGGGGACTTCTCAACCGGGCGTATCCAAATGCCGCGAAAACCATCGTGAAAAGACGCCACGGATAAGTAGTAGGCTTGGCTGGCTTGTTGCAGGCAGGTTTCTGTCTGGTCCACGAGAGTAGGGGTTACCCCTTGGGAAGCCAAGGTTTTCAGGTCACGATAGCACCCTTGAGCCTCGGCTAAGGCCGTGTGATACTGCGGCAGGACTTCAGGGTGCCCTGCTCTGGAGGCCTTGTTTAACAGTGTCTCCACCCGAGAGACGTACACATCAGGAGTAATACGAAGGTGCAATTTCTTTTGTTGCGGGTCCACTTCGGCCAGTGCTCCCAAGACGGCCACACGCTTAATCCAGAGTCCGCTTTGGCCTTGCCCGCTAATGACGAAGCCATTTGTGGGAATCGAACTGTTATTGGCCTCTTGAATCTGAGTAATCCGGCCATCAACGACCACAGCTTCGACGCCGAAAGCGTTGGTCTGGGTGGAGGAACCAAATGCCGGGGTGTAGATTACCAACTGTTGAGCCCCACGAAACCCAGGGGCTTTTGCACCCTTGGGATTGCTGGCTTCGGTGGGATCAATGGCATCGACCAACATTTCAAACTGGGTTTTCACCTGGGTTTGGGGAGCCAAAAAACTGTATTCACCCTCTTGTGCCTTACTCAGTGGTGTTTGAAACAGACTCCACAGGAAAACAAGCACAAAAATCGGTCGGAACCATGATTGCCACATCTCAGAACACATCCTATTTTCTCTTTCTAACCAAACAATTCACCCTTCTTGCCGGGTTCTCTGCCTGTCGGCGTATGGTGCGTACAGACAGAGCCCGCCCCAATAGACCTGTTTAATGCGCTTTTTGAGGCACCTTGGGCGTGACGTAGGTTTTATCAATAAACGACATGGGCGCTTCCGTCTGAATAGGTCGAAATCCAGTACGCTCCGCTTCCATTTTACTGGTCATCACCACGGCAACCGTGCATACCGTAACAAAGGACAAAATGATAATGAGGTAAACATTACGAGCCGCATTAAACTCGGCCTTTTGCTGAGCCTTAAGCTGCTGTTGGGTCTTACTGGGTGAGGCCATGGATTCACTCCTATCTGATTGCGCCACTCACGGATCTCATCTGTAGATGATCATGGTTTTACCAGGAAACCGGGGAGATGACCAGTGACTCTCCCTAAGCCCTTGACCTATGCTCGTCCCGCCCCGGTTTTGCTTTGAAGCCACGAGGCCTGCCCGGGCGCCAGAGGGTGAGTCCCGTAATAGTACATCACCAGACCGCTTAGGAGCTTTGGATAGAAATAGGTGGACTTTTGGGGCATCCGCAAGCCGGACTCACAGATGCGACGCACCTCATCCACGTCCGGTGCATGAACCCAAAAGACCAATGCGCCTTGCTTCAGGCTGTCTAACACTTCCTGCTCATCACGGACAAAGTGCAGATGGCCTTGCTGCTTCAGCTCATTGGCCGCTTGCTTGAGAATACCTTGAAACACCAGAGCATCGAGAATCGCTACATCCAAGGGCCGCAAGGCTTCAGGGATGCCCGAAAGATCGGCCGAGGCTTTGAGCCCAAACGCCTGCTTTGGCCCGGTGCCATGCTGGACCCAGAAGAGGGCTTTCTCTTCGCTTACGGGCTCAAAGGACTCGGCCATGGCTTGAAGAAGCGATTCAGCCGTCCAGCCTTGGGGCAAGGAATCAAAGACCCGGTGGGTTGGATACACTTTCAACCCTTCATCGGCCATGTTTGTGAAAAAGGCCATGGTGTAATCGCACGGCAGGCTGCCTTTGGGAGCGCCCTGCTGTCCATCCTGCTCTCGACGCCATTGACTGTAGGCCACAGCCGTCTCATAACGGTGATGGCCATCGGCAATGAGAGCCGCCTTATCCGCCAAAAGGGTCTGAATCGCGTCGACCTGCTGGGCGTCGATGACCGGCCAGAAGCGATGAAATACCCGGTCATGATCGTACACTTCCAAGGGCTTTACGGCAGGAGGCACCTCAAAGAGCATGGCTTCAAGACGTTTTTCAGGATCATGGTACAAACAGAAAATTGGGCTTAAGACGGTCCCGGTGGCCTTCATCAGGGCCAGACGATCGGCCTTGGGGCCGCCCAAAGTGTACTCGTGGGGCAAGACTTGGCCGCTTTCGTAGTCTTCCAATTGCATGGCCGCGATAATGCCACGACGTTCCAGGCCGTCCCACTGCTGAGAGTAGGCATAAAAAGCCGGCTGTGACTCAGCTGTAAGGACCCCAGCCTCACGCCACGCTTCCAGGGTCTCGTGGGCCCGGGTGTACACGTTTTGGGATTCGGAATCGGAAGGCTGCTTAAGACCCAAGATTAAGCGCACCACGTTATAGGGGCTTTTTTCATGCAAGGCCTGTTGTTCGGCCGCGGAAATCACATCGTAGGGAGGCGCAACAACCGCCTCCATATCCGTCACCTGCTGAGGATTATACCGAAGTCCGGGGAAGGGACGAATGTGAACCATAGGGCAGCCTCGCTTTCCAATGCCGTCTTTCAATCACACCTGAAGGTGCGCTACACTGGTTGCTACCATATCACAAGAGACCCTTATGCGCAGCCTCAGAATCATTGCTGTCGGCAAAATTAAACAGTCGGCCAAATACCTCATCCCCGGTATCGAACTCTACCAGAAACGATTGGCCCGCCACGTGGCCATTGAATGGATTGAAGTACCTGAAGAAGCCCCCAGCGCAACCCGCCCTGTGGAGCAAACCATCGAACGAGAAGCTGATGCCATTTTAAAACACTGTGACTGGGCAGAAACCGTCGTGCTCCTCAGTGAGCGAGGGCGTCTGATGAATTCGGAGGAGTTTTCGACGTGGTGGCTTGGGGGAAATCCTCTCAATGGAGGTCCCCAGCTTCCGACGTGGGACCGTATGATTATGATTATCGGTGGGGCGTTCGGCACCTCTCAGAGATTGGTGGAGAGAGCATCTGCAACCTTATCCCTGTCGCCGCTCACGTACCCCCATCAAATGGTTAGGTTAATCCTGTTGGAGCAATTATACCGGGCGTTGACCATCGCCCATAACGAACCCTATCACAAGTAGCGGCCCTGATAACAGAGAGTAACACTGGTTGGGACAGGCCGCAGGTCCTGGCACTTCTGGAGTTGCCAGTGAATTTGTGCTGGCGTTATGGCGCTAATGACGGCCCCTGAAAGAAGATAAGAAGAGGATGATTCGGTGAGTGACCTAAAAAAACTAAAACGGACCGTCTACGTAGACATCTGCCACACTCAGAGCCTGAACGGGATGGAGCCCATCGAAATTGAAGAAGATGCCGAGGGTGCCCTCTACCAGGTTGACCGGAATACCTATATCCTGGCTTTTGACAGCCATCTGAACGGCCGTAAAGTAACTACAACAGTAAAAATTGGCCACGACACATTGTCCCTGGTCAAGATTGGCGATGTCCATAGCCGCCAAACCTTTGCTGCTGACCAATGGTTGGCCTCCCAATTTTTCTACGGCGGTGGCAGCATCATCTGCCGCAACTTCACCAAAAAGCTGGACTATGCCCTGACTCCCAGCGGTGGCTTGATTGAGGTGCTCTATGAACTGTGGAGCGGTGACACCCACCTGGGTTATCACAACCTGGAATTCTTCATTCGCTAGTTCATCAGGCCTTTCTCTCAATCTAAAACCCCAATACTTGAGATCAAACACACGTGTCGCAGTCATTTTCACCCCATCTTCGACACGTCCCCTCCAGACTACTGGCGGACTCATATTGACGTTATAATGGGCTTATCTGTGTGACCAACGGAGTGTCCCGTCCATGACGTCTAAACCTTCGATGCTTGCCCTGCCGA
The DNA here is from genome assembly GCA_041697335.1 of Vampirovibrionaceae bacterium NZW_1234. Taxonomy (GTDB): domain Bacteria; phylum Cyanobacteriota; class Vampirovibrionia; order Vampirovibrionales; family JAGQHJ01; genus JBGUGD01. Next base: position 123,653 of record JBGUGD010000035.1, read on the forward strand.
GCCTGCTGCTTGCCAGTGCCTTGATCTGCACCACACACTCGGCCCTCGCCATTACACCACCTGCCTACGAGCAATACCAGCGAGGCCTGCAACTGGAAAAGAATCATCAATACCGTGAAGCCGAGCAAGCCTATCGCACCTCCATGGGGCTTGATCCCTACGATAGCTTGACTTACATTCGGCTTGCCGACCTTGTTGCCAAGGATAATCGCTACGACGAGGCTATTTCACTGTATCAACAGGCCCTGACCATGAATCCCAAGGACACCATGCTCCATGCTGCCTTGGCCCACCTTTGGGAAACCAAACATTTGCCCGAGAGAGCCTTGGCCGAGTACAGGACCTTACTGAAAAGCAATCCTGAATATACTTACGCCTACCTTGCCATGGCCCGCTTGTATAAATCAATGAATCAGCCGGACAAGGCTATTGAGGCTTCCCAGCAATTTCTAGCCACTTATCCCAAACACGAAGACGCTCAGCGAGAATTGGCACGGCTGCATTTAGGCCAGAAAAACTTTGCCCAGGCCGCTCAAACCTATGAGACTTTGAAATCCCAGAATTCCGGCAAGTTTAAAGACACCTTGGCCTATGGCATTGCCTTAAACAACAGTGATAAACCTCAAGAGGCCCTGGCCGTCTTTGATCAAATCCAGACCCCATCGGCTGTTCTGTATGAACAACGAGCCATGGCCCTGGAAAAACTCAACCGATTGTCAGAAGCTTACAACAGCTATCAACAAGCCCTGGAGGCTCTTCCGCCCACCGAACCCGGGACACCTGACAAACAAGCCGAACTCTTTTTAAAGCTGGCCGATTTGGCTACGTCATTGGATCGTTCGCCGCAGGCCGTTTCTAATTTAACGGCCTATCTCAGGTTGCATCCTGAAAACACCAAAGTTTCCCTGGCTTTAGCCGATCTGTTTGTCAAAGGCCAGGACTTTGGAAACGCCCAACGGGTGTACGAGTCCGCTTTGACCATGTTGCCGGATTCCAAACGGGAAGAACGCGCTGAGTTGATGCGGAATCTGGCCTTTGCCTCCCAAATGCAAGGCCAGCAAACCCAGGCTGTGACCTGGTATGAAACATCCCTGGCCCTCGAAGACAACCAACAGGCTCGTAAGAATCTTGCGCTCGCCTACCACCAACAAGGCCAATATGATAAGGCCCTAAACCTCTATCGCAATCTGGTCAGTGAAGATCCCAACGCCAAAACCCTGCGGCAAGATATGGCCCAAGCTCTCTTGGCCGTGGCCGATGACGCGTATCAACACGGAGATTATCCCAAGGCCTTAAGTCATTACCAGGATGCCATGTTTACCGGTAGTGCCCAGGAAACACCTGCCCTATTAGGCATTGCCAACACACAATACGCCTTGAGAAATAATGAATTGGCCTATAGCACCTATCAACGCGTGCTACAACTGGACCCTGATAATATCCTGGCCCGGATCAATAAAGCCCAGCTTGACATTGAACTGAAAAACTACCTTGCGGCAGTAGAAAGTCTACGTTGGGTGGTCTCTAAAAAACCTGACTCTCTCGAGGCCGTGCAACTTCTGGCCACCACCCATGATCTGCTTGGAGATTACGGACAGGCCGCTCTGTACTATCAGCAAGCTCTTCAGTTAAAGCCGCATGATGCGACTTTACTGGTGGGCTATGGCAACAGTTGTCGCCAAATGGGAGATCTGAATAAAGCCCAAGTGGCCTATGAAGCAGCCCGTCAGTCTACGCCTCAAGATCCGCTGGTTCATTACAGTTTGGGCAGCATCTACAGTTTGAAAAATCAGCTAGAAGACTCTCGAAAAGCCTATCAGCAGGCTTTAGAATTAAACCCGGGCTTCACAGAAAGCTACTATGGGTTGGGAACAACCCTTGAGAAGCAAAAAAAGCTGGATGAAGCCCTCAAAGTCTACCAGCAGTACCTGGAAAAAGCGCCTTCATCGGCTGCCTATGTCCCCTTGGCCAAGCAGCGAGTGGATATTCTGAAAAAAACAATGCCGACCCCAACGACAACACCTGCCCAAGTAAAACCCGTTTCAACAGGAGCATCCCCGAATGCTCGTCGTTAAGACCTACACCTTGGGAATGTTTCAAGTCCACAATTACCTGCTGGTGGACACAGACACCCGGGAAGCCGTCTTGATTGATACAGGGAAAAACCCACAGGCCGTTCTCGACACACTGGCCCAAGAGGATTTGGACTTGACGTTAATCCTGTATACCCACACCCACATTGATCATGTGGAAGGCCACCACGTCATCCGTCAGGCATATCCTGATGTTCCTGCCTGGATGCATGCCGAGGATCAATTTTGGATTGACGCCCTGCCCATGCAGGCTGAAATGTTCCAGATGAAGCCCCCGCCGCCGCCGATCATTACCGGCTTTGTGACTCCAGGGCAAGTCTTTGAACTCACCAATTGTACCTTTGAAGCCCGCTTTTGCCCGGGTCATACCCCTGGCGGGATAAGTTACTATGTCAAAGAAGGCCCCTTTGTCTTTACCGGTGACAGCCTGTTTGCAGGCAGCATTGGGCGCACGGATTTCCCCCGCGGGGACTTTGACACCCTGATGGATTCCATCAATACCCAGCTCTTGACGCTTCCAGACGACACTTGGGTTTATTCCGGACACGGGCCTGTAACGACCATTGGCGATGAGCGTCGACAAAACCCCTATATTTTAAATCACTTGGCTCGTAGCACATCCCGTTAGAACGATATTATTTCGATTTCAGCATCATATAAGCACTGTTACGGCCATCTTCCCCACGCCGGAAGGAAAATAACTGCTCCGCTTCACAATAGGTGCATTGTGGCAGAACATCACAGTGCTTTACTCCAAACGCCTCAAGCTGGGCCGCATTGATGGCCTTTAAATTGACACGGGGGTTTTCGGGGAACGCCTCATCCCAAACAATCAGGCCTTTCTGGGTCAGGGCTTCTAGCTCCTGATCCAAGCTTGCCCCGAGCTGCTGGGCCACAGTCAGCGAGACTTGAAAGCAACATAGACTGATGGCCGGACCAATGACCGCACGAATATCCTGGGGTTTTACACCTTTGGCATTTTGAAACGTCAGTATGGCTTCTTGAACGATGTTTTGGGCCGTACCGCGCCATCCGGCATGAATGACTGCCCCGCTGTGTGTGACCGGATCATAGAGTAGAATCGGCACACAGTCGGCAAAAAGCAGCATAACAGGGATATCGGGGGTAAAAAGCGCCATGGCATCGGTTTGACAAAGGGCAGTATCGCCGGCCCGGCCAACACGATGTCCATGCACCTGCTCCGGAATCTGCCAAGGCTGGGTTAGACCCAAGGCCTTGTGAAAGCGCTCTCGATGGTCCAGTACTCCCTGCCGAGGATTGACCGGTGTATCTGGACCGCCAAACGACCAAGGCTTACCTGTGAAGCCGTGAATCAACCGTTCAGCGTAGGGCTCAAGCAACGCCGATTGGTACAATAATGGGAGTGAGTCTTGCATTGACAACGGAGTAGAGGCCATTGGTTCACCGTTCCCCTGTGTGTAAAATGCTTTGCATACTGTGTTTTATTGTCGCATTGATGCTGCCTCTGGCCAAGGCCCAGGCGCCTTCTGTAAAGCCCAAAGCGGAAGCCTTGCCTTTGCTGATGGAACTCAAAAGCAGCCGGGATACCTTTCGGGCCAAGCAGGACATTATGGTTCAAGCAGCCTTGTGGGCCCGAGAACCGGTCACCCTTTGCATTTATCCCAGTAAACCTGAAGCCAGTTTCAAGGTGGAAGTTTACCGGGCGGGCTATGGGCAGCTTGATCCCCTTCCCTCAACCGTTCAGTTGACCCCGGAAGATAAACGACAGCTTCAGCGCGTCACCCTTCAACCGGGAGAAGTCTATCGCACCTATTTTAACCTTAAAAAGGTCATCCCTTTACCGTCCTATGCCTGGACAACCGGTGAATATCGTGTACAAGGCAAGTTTTATCTGTGTGGGAAAACAGAGCAATCGGAAACCGTGATTCCGGCCAAAGGGCCACTTCACCTTCTAATTCTGGATTAACTTAGGCCTGAACCGATAACTTGGTGCCAGCCTGGGAGCACCCCGCCTGAAGCATGCGAGCTGCATAAGGCCGTCTTGAGCAATCCATCGCCATTGCTCCTTGGTAGCCTTGGCCTAAGAATAATTGAGCCGCAGATGAGGGTATCGTTTTTTTGCTTGCCACGGATTGAGGCAACGCCCGAATTTCGGTTAGTTTCATGGCCATCCCTCCAACTCAGCCCAAACGGACTGAGGATTTTCTATGTGTGCGAGATATTCTACTAAAAACATGGCCGCCTGAAAACCCGATCTGGGCCATCTTTTCAACAGATGCTCATGCCGAATTCCGATTAGGCTATAGCGCCGATGAGGTGGCTTGCTTGCCTTCCTTCAGAAGGGATTCAAAATAGGCAATGGTGGGTTTTAAACCTTCGTCCAATGACACCTTGGGCTCCCAATCCAGCAACGTTTTAGCAAACGTAATATCCGGCTTGCGTTGTCGGGGATCGTCCTGGGGTAAAGGACAGTGCAGAATTTTAGAGGAAGAGCCGGTTAGTTGAATAACCTTTTCAGCCAACTCCAAAATGGTAAACTCCCCAGGGTTACCTATATTAACAGGCCCAGGCTGCTCAAACTCGGTTCGATCCATCATCCGACACATGCCTTCGAGTAAATCGGAGACATAACAAAACGAACGTGTCTGTTGGCCTTCACCATAGACTGTAATGGGCTCATCTTTGAGGGCCTGCACAATAAAATTGCTCACCACACGGCCATCGTTCATATCCATATTGGGACCATAGGTGTTAAAGATCCGGATAACTTTTACTGCAACACTATTTTGACGATGATAATCCATGCATAATGTTTCAGCCAGGCGCTTTCCTTCATCATAACAACTCCTAAGCCCAATGGGATTCACCCGACCCCAGTATTGCTCAGTTTGGGGGTGTTCTTCCGGATCGCCGTACACTTCAGATGTGGAAGCTTGGAGTATCTTTGCCCGTATCCGTTTGGCCAACCCCAACATGTTAATCGTCCCCATGACATTGGTTTTAACGGTTTTCACCGGGTTGAACTGATAATGGACGGGCGAAGCTGGGCAGGCCAGGTTGTAAATTTCATCCACTTCAACGAACAACGGGGCAATGATGTCATGACGGATGAGCTCAAAATAAGGGTGATTCAGGAAGGGCAAAATATTGCGCTTGGAGCCAGTAAAAAAATTATCAACACACAGGACTTCGTGGCCCTGCTCTAGTAGCCGCGCCACTAAGTGAGAGCCGATAAAGCCGGCTCCACCGGTGACAAGGATTCGTTTCATACAGGCTCTCCTTCCAAAGAGGAAGGATTTTTCGCCAACGGATCCATAACAGGCTCAACAGGGGTTTTCCCCATAGGGACATAATAAAAGCCGCGCTGGGCCATACGAGCCGCATCGTACTGATTTCGACCGTCAAAGATAACCGGATTCTTCAAAAGGCCTTTCAAACGGTCAAAATCGGGTCGGCGAAACTCGTTCCACTCTGTCACTAACAAAACAGCATCTGCACCATCCGCCGCATCATAAGCCGTTTGAGCATAATACACCCGATCACCAAAAAGTCTTCGAGCGGTCTGCTGTGCTTTGGGGTCAAAGGCCCGGATTAAGGCGCCCTGTTCCAACAATGCCTCGATAACGGCCTTTGAGGGTGCTTCTCGCATATCATCGGTTCTCGGCTTAAAGGACAAGCCCCAAACGGCAAAGGTTTTTCCAGACAAATCGCCATTAAAGTAAGTATTCAGTTTCTCAAGATAAATATCCCGCTGGCGCAAGTTAATGTGATCCACCTGTTCCAACAACGTGGCAGGACAGTCGTGATCTTTGGCTGTCTGAATCAAGGCCCGTACATCTTTTGGGAAGCAGGAGCCTCCATAACCGATACCTGGGAACAGAAACTGAGGGCCAATTCGGCCATCGCTGGCAATACCGACACGCACCTGATTAATGTCTGCGCCCACATGTTCACAGAGATTGGCCATCTCATTGATAAAGGAAATTTTTGTGGCCAAGAACGCATTTGCAACGTACTTGGTCATTTCAGCAGAGCGAATATCCATAAAAATAACAGGATTTCCGGTCCTTAGAAACGGAGAATACAGTTCCCGCATCATCTCAGAGGCCCGCTCATCATCGGTACCAATCACTACCCGATCCGGCTTCAGGAAATCTTCGACAGCCGCCCCTTGCTTTAAGAATTCGGGATTGGACACAACAGCAAAAGGTACGTCTGTTAAATCCGAGATAATCGCCTTGATTTGATCCGCCGTTCCGACTGGAACCGTGCTTTTAGTGGCAATCACCTTGTATTCGGTCATTGCCTGGGCAATTTCCCGGGCCACCTCATACACATATGTCAAATCAGCTGAGCCATCACCTTCCTGTTGCGGCGTGCCAACAGCAATCATACAGATATCCGAAGCTTCTACTGCCCTCTTCAATTCCGTCGTAAACTGAATCCGCCCTTCTCGAACATTGGATTCCAGTAAATCCTCAAGGCCTGGCTCATAGATGGGAACCTGTCCAGCCTCTAGCATCTCAATTTTGGAGGTATCTTTGTCCACACAGATGATGTCATTGCCCATTTCGGCCAAACCGGCTCCGGTCACCAAACCGACATATCCTGTTCCGATAATGCATACCTTCATCTTACGAGTCCTCCAGGCTTCGCCCTTAAATTGTGTAGGTTCTCAGGTAATAATGTCTCATCCATTCTAATGGTAACCCAGCTTATGTCAACAACGCTGCTTGGGCAGCATGATGACGGTACCACTGGACAAATTTTTGGATCCCCTCGGCAATAGGTGTAGTCGGGTGATACCCAAGCAATTCCTGAGCTTTCGAGATATCCGCACAGGTCATCACAACATCCCCCGGCTGGGTGGGCTGGTGATCCAAAATCGCTTTCTTGCCTAAGGCTTCTTCCAACAATTGAATCAAGTGACTTAGCTCAATGGACTGCGACTCACCCAGGTTTATGATTTCAAAAGGACTGTGGTTATAGGCCATTGCCCCCTGAATCCCTTGGAGAATATCATCAATATAGGTATAATCACGCCGAGTACTTCCATCGCCAAATACCGGAATCGGCAAACCTTGATCAATACGCCGGGTAAATTTGTGAATTGCTAAGTCTGGCCGTTGAGCGGCACCATACACTGTAAAAAACCGTAAAGCCACCACTTGAAGGCCATAGAGATGGCTATAACTATGTAAGAGATTCTCCCCCATTACTTTTGTTGCCGCATATGGGGAAATCGGCTTAGAGACATCATCGGTTTCTCGGAAAGGGGCATCGGTGCGATTACCGTAAACCGAGCTGGAAGAGGCAAAGACCATTTTCGGAATGTCCCAGTGACGCATTAGCTCAAGAACATTGAGTGTGCCGGTCACGTTGGTATCCAAATAGAGTCTCGGTTCAAGCAATGAAGGACGCACCCCTGCTCGTGCTGCCAAGTGAACCACTTGATCCACCGGCCCCACGGTCGCCAAAACAGGCTCAAGTCCCTGATTCAAGGAGCTTGCCTCTCGAATATCCAGCCGACAATCATAAAACCGATCGCCATAAGCTTTCAAAGGGGCAACATTGGCTTCCTTAATTGCTGGATCATAAAAATCATTGTACTCATCAACACTAATGACGACGGCTCCCTGCTCCAGAAGAACCCGACATAAGTGAGAGCCAATAAATCCGGCTCCACCCGTCACCAAAACCGTTTTTGAAGGATGTGCCATCAGCAGCGGTCCTTATGAAAAGCGAATGTTGGCAGCGTGTAATCGGTCTAAGCCTTGCTTCAAAATTTCCAGTGAGGATACGAGTGAGACTCGGAAGAACCCTTCGCCACCTTTGCCAAAGGCATTCCCCGGTGTAACAACCACATCGGCCTTATCAATGAGATGTTCAGTCCATTGTTGGGACGTAAAGCCACTGGGGACTTTCAACCATGCATACAGCGTCCCTTTCGTCGGAGCAATGTCCCACCCCAGAGATCGAAACCCTTCAATCACCAGATCCCGACGGGCTTTATAGGTTTCTACAATTTCGGGCAGGAATTGCTCTGCCTGATTTAACGCAACCACAGCCCCGTCTTGGATTGCCGAGGGGGTCCCGTAACCGACGTTGGTTCTGAGCGCATAAAGATTTTGGATAATATCTTTATTGCCAACGGCAAAGCCAATCCGGGCCCCAGCCATGTTGAAGCTCTTGGAGAACGAATGGAACTCGACTGAAATATCTTTCGCCCCTGGAACTTCAAAAATACTGGGGGCCACATACCCATCATACGTTATCTCGCCGTAAGCCAAATCGCTGACCAGAACTAAATTATGCTTCTTACAGAAAGCCACCGCCTTTTCATAGAATGCCAAGTCCGCCACAGCACCAGTGGGATTATTGGGGTAGTTCAGAAACAGCACCCGCGACTTCTGCAAGATGTCCTGGGGGATATTATCAAAAGTTGGCAAAAACCCTTTTTCTGCCGGCATGGGCAGGTGGTAAACATCTCCCCCAACCAGCCAAGTGGCCCGACTGTGAACGGGGTAGTAAATTTCGGGAACCAGACTGATCTCCTGTTCGCCCACATAAGCCATGGTCAGGTGGGCCAAACCCTCCTTCGAACCACTGAGGCACAACACCTCACTGGTGGGATCAATCGCCGTATTATACCGACGTTGCATCCAGTCCGAAACTGCGTGACGGAAGTTATCTTTTCCCTTGAAGGTCGGATAGCCATGATTTGCAGGATTATGGAACCCTGCCTGGATAGCTTCCACAATGGCATCAGGAATAGGGCGATCCGGGTTACCCATACCCAAGTCAATGAGGTTCGCTCCCCGAGCGCGGGCAGCTTCCTTCAACTGATCCAACCAAGCGAAGACATAGGTTGGCAAATTCTTTAAACGACTGTTAGCTTCCACGGCATTACGCACCTGAGTTGTCTGTACCACGGTTCTGGGTCCCCATAATCAAAGATAAACAGAGTCCGGCAAGCCGGTGTCTACATTATAGGGTGAAGACAGACAGCCGTCAAAAGCTGGTCATAAGGCATATACGCCTTAATCGTGACTTCGGAAAGCTGCCAAACCAACTCTGAGTTTCACGTTAAAACCGATATTTGTTAGCTGCGCTGAGGTTCGATGACCATGCGATCGGCTTGGGGGTCAATGGTAATGCGATGGCGTTTAATAAAATTCAGACCGAGCAAACCGGAAAAAGGGACATTTCTAGGCAAGGGCATAACGGTTGCTTCGACATTATGGGCCGTATAGCCATTCAATGTTACTGTTTTCAGAACAACCTTGGGAATTCGAATCTGCCCATTGGCTGTCGTAATGGTGACATAAGAACAATGCTGTAGATCGTAACCCAGGTTTTGCGCCATTTCCTGAGAAATCGCCGTATAGGTAGCCCCTGTATCAAGAATGAACGTCGTTGTTTGCTGATGATTTAAGGTAGCGTCCAGTAATAATGCCCGATCATCTTGACGCAACGGAACGTGGACAAATCGCTGAGAAGGGGTCAAGGTCGTAGGGACTTGACCCAGAGCCAGCTTAACCGGCTCTTGTCGGGTATCCATAGCGGCCATCACGACCTGGGCTGAGGGGCTTAACAGCTTTTCTGCCTGGGGTGCGGACTCGGGTATTAACATTGCCAAGGCCAACGTTCCCAGACAGGCCAAACTAATGCATAAATCGAGGTGTGGACGCTTCGACATGGAGGGGGTATCTCTACATTAAGTGACGTAGAGGTGATATCGTCACCCTCCCTTACATGATTGAGTTTTTTGTTACACATCGTTACCTCCCCTAGCGAAAGAGCAACGCCTCAAATCATCGTTTTGAAGACCTTTACGCCTAGCGTAGTAATTGCTCAATAAACTCTGAGGTCACTTTGTCCTGGGTCGTATAGCCTGATGCTATCTGACTTAACACCGATGTTCTGGCCTCAGTGTCACTCAAAATCGTGGCCACAACCTCAACACGATCCTCATGAAGCTGTTTTTTCAAATGGATATGATGGGGCGCTTTGGCAGCCACAATGGGTTGGTGGGTAACAACAATGATTTGACACCTGGATTGAAGCGCCTGCAATTTATCTGCAACCGCACGCAGCGTCACGCCACTCATCCCAGTATCAATTTCATCCAAAATCAAGCTGGTCAGGCCATCGGAGTGAGCTGTATGAATCTTCAGTGCCAGCATTAAGCGAGCCAACTCACCGCCACTGGCCACTTGCGACAACGGTCTCAACGGAGAACCCGGATTGGCAGAAAACATAAATGTCACCTGATCCTGACCGGATTCACTTGGCGGACCAGCAGCCAAGTCTATCTGAAACTGTGCTGCCGGAAGCATTAATGAAGCCAATTCTTCCTGAATGGCCCCTTCCAAGGCCCTGGCAATGCGCTGGCGCATCTCGGTTAAGGCCGTACTCAATTCATAATAGCGATATTCCAACTGGACACGCTCTTCTTCCAGGTGCGTCATGCGTTGTTCCACAGCCTGCAAGGTATCTAATTGCACTTCCAATTCCGCTGCCGTTTTCAATATACCTTCTAACGTTCCCCCATATTTTCGCTTGAGCTTCTCCAGCAGATCCAAGCGATCCACAATCTCCTGAAGGCGCTCTGGCCGCATTTCTAGACTCTCAGCATAGCGAGACATCTCGTCAACCAAATCCCGAAGAGTCTCTTGAACCCCTTGCAAACGTTCATACCAGTCTGAAAGGGCGGTATCAATGGAAATACCAGAATTGAGTGCACGTTTGGCCTGATTCAGACCATCCAAAACCGAGGTTGTCCCCTCTTGACCAATGTCATCGGATAAAGCGTATCGGGTCTGCAAGACAAGTCGGCACAGTTGCTCACTATTGGCCAAACGTTGGCGTTCAAGCTGTAACTGAGCATCCTCGTCAACCGAGGTAATCTCCGCCTGAGTAATCTCACTAATTTGGTAGTTCAAAAAATCGAGCTGACGCTCCCGCTCTTCCTGAAGCACTTTCGCTTCTTCCAATTCCTGGCAACGCTTTTGCCACAGTCGATAAGTCTGGCGCACCTCTTGCCGAAGGCTTTCCAATGGAGCGCCTCCCAAATTGTCCAGCAAGTCTCGCTGACGGGACGAGGAAAACAGATGATGCAGGTCATGTTGGCCATAAATTTCCAACAATAACGCCCCAAGTCGATCCATGACTTCGTAAGGCACCGGATATCCGTTAATACGGCATCGACTGCTTGAAGAGGTAAACTCTCGCCCCAAAATCAACTCATGCTCATCCTCAAGAAGTTCTATCCCAGCATCATCCAAAATACGCATCAACCCGTCACGCTGATGGACATGGCGCAAATCAAAAGTCACTTCCACACGCCCTCGGGAAGCCCCATGGCGCAGTAGTTCTTTTGAACTGCTTTTCTTTTGAAAAATTCGCTGGATGGCATCAAGCATGACGCTCTTACCCGACCCGGTTTCGCCAGTAATGGCATTCAAACCCGGACGGAAGACCAACTCCATGTCTTCAATAATGGCAATATTGTGTAAGACCAACCGGTATATCATACGCTTATTCTAGTACAGACTTGCCTGCTACGTCCCCTAGTATTTCAATTCGTGATATCGCTCACAATGACACACAGGGCCAAAGCCGCCAAAATGCTCTGTCTGACCGAATGGCATCGGTCCATAACCTGTGTTACGATGTTGACGTTTACCATTGTTCAAGGCAACCAGGAGTTTTAGCAAGATGAGTGATACAGCAGCACCTAGCCAACCCTCCCATGCCGTCGCCGAGATTCCCTTCAATCTCTATAAGCAAGCGGCACCCCTTACTGCTAAAGTTTTAGAAAACGTTCGACTGACCAAACCTGATTCACCCAATGAAGTGTGCCATCTTGTTTTTGATATCTCCGGCTCAGCATATCGTTATCTTGATGGTCAAAGTGCAGGGATCCTTCCTCCAGGAACCGATGCAACGGGTAAAGCACATAAATTACGGCTTTACTCCATTGCGTCTCCTTCTCGAGGAGACGATGGTGAAGGCAAAACCTTCAGTCTATGTGTCAAGCGCTTGGTTTACACCGATCCGGAAACAGGTGAAGAGCGTCGAGGCGTCTGCTCAAACTACATCTGCGATTTAAAACCGGGTGATGAAGTGCAGGTAACAGGCCCCACCGGAAAATCCTTTCTCCTGCCTACAACACCCAACTGTAATCTCATTATGATTGCTACGGGCACAGGAATTGCACCCTTTCGGGCCTTCTTAAAAACCCGATATGAAGATCGAGCCCATGAAACGGGTCAATCCTGGCTTTTCTTTGGCGCTCAATACCGCTCTGACTACCTGTACGAAGAGGAATTACAGGAGTTTACCCAACATGATTCCTTCCATTTGGTGACCGCATTCAGCCGGGAAGAAAAAAATGCGGAAGGCCAACGCATGTACGTCCAACACCGCCTCTATGAACACAGAGAAACCTTGCTAGAATTGCTTCAACAGCCCAATACCTATCTCTATATCTGCGGCCTTCGTGGCATGGAACCCGGCATTCTAGAAGCGCTCCAGCAAGCGGCTGCCGATAAGGGTATTAGTTGGGATGACCTTTTAGCTCGACTCAACGCTGAAAAACGCTGGCACGTCGAAGTCTACTAACGTCTTTTCTGGTTTCAGCTAACCTATATTTGACGTTTTCAAGACAAGCGGAATGCACAAATTGCGCATTCCGCTTGTTCTAAATGGAAGAAGCGAATGGCGTAATCGGCTCGTGAGGGTACTGATGCCGGTTGCTCACCAACAGACAAATATACCCAAGAAAACTTACTGATTGGACTCCATGTCGCCGCCAAAGCGTTTTTTAAAGTCTGAGGGTTTCAAATCTTGAATAAACTCACGGAAAGCTTCTGCTTCTGCTTCATCTCTCGCTTGGTCTGTCGAGATCGTACCATCAGCAACGACATTGGCTGTGGCAAAAATCGTCGCGTTGGCTCGCAAGGCGATTGCAATAGCATCAGAAGGCCGTGAATCAACGGTATGCTTATTTCCAGCAGAATCTTCCAACAAAATACTGGCGTAGTAGGTATCGGAATTCAGATCGTTAATTTCAATGCGGTCCACTTTATAACCCAGTTGCGTCAGCATGTTAAACATCAGATCATGCGTCATCGGGCGCGCAGACTTAATGTTTTCCAACTGGCGAATGATTGCGCTGGCTTCGGCAGTGCCAATCCAAATGGGCAGGGCACGCCGGTTTTCAGCATCATTTAAAACCACAATGGGTGTCCCCGTGCGCGTGTCGAGCGCAATCCCCATTACAAACAATTCAATCATCATGGACATTGGTGGACCTTACCCGAATAAACCAACACAATAAGAATAAAGTTTATTATAGCTTATACGTTACCGGATCTGAAGGGCTTTTCATTCACCAGGAGGAGTAAGTTCCCTAGTGAGCAGGGGAAGGCTTGTCTAACGGACCCAAACGGCTGTCCAGGGGAAAGAAGCGAAAAACCGCACGGCCGATAACTCTTTCTGCCGGTAAAAATTGCCAATAGCGACTATCCGCACTGTGATTTCGATTATCCCCCATCATGTAGTACATATTCTCAGGAACGCGAACAGGACCACAGTAACTGACAAAGGTACACGTATTTGCCACTTCGGCAATATAAGGCTCCGTGAGTTTTTTACCGTTAATATAGACCCCATCCGCTGGACGCACTTCAACAATATCCCCAGGCAGTGCAATTAGACGTTTGATATACGCTGTATCAATATTGCTTTCCTTGTCGTACAGTATGCCTGAAAAGCCCGTTAAACGCAGAAACACACTCCAGGGGTCATGACGCAAGATAGCCTGCGGTGGGTAGAAAACCAAAATATCGCCCCGCTTCGGACTGCGAGACCAGTGGCTCAGCTTTTCAACGACAATGCGATCCCCGACCTGCAAGGTAGGTACCATGGATTCAGAGGGGATCAACCGTAATTCGCCAAGCCCTTGCTTAATGACAATAAGTAAAACAATAACGACAACAACCACTTCAACGATTTCACGCAAACAATAAAGTACAATGCGCAAGACGCTGCCCGCTTCTACAGTGGAACGGGCATCCATAATCCGAGTCTCGGTTAAAGCAGACTTTTTCATGACGGCTGATACTAAGGGGTCCTGGGAGTTCAGCAAGGCCAAAAGCAGATGTTCAACGCCCACAGTAACTTTCCTATCTGACTGACTATGGGTATCACTTTTGGCTAAATTTTCAGCCATTTTTACCGCCTGCCCCTCATCTGCTGGTGCAGGAAAGCGCTTCAATTCTTCCTGAAAAACCTTTTTGAGAGATGATGGCGGAGCGCCCGCCTGACGTAACAAAGCATCCGCAGGAGTAAACAAGCGGGTCATCTGAAGCAAACCCAGTAAATAATGCCGATCCTGCACAATACCGGAAGGCGACTTACGCGCAAGCTTTCGAGCCAGGTGGGTAATGTCGCGAACCTCTTCGCTATGCTGGACTTGAACGTCCTGGGGAACGGAATCAGACATGGATAGGGTAGTCGTCATGCACTCAAACGGGTTTGTTTATTGTACCAACTCCACATGATTATGTCCTTTCTCACGGGCGTGTTCAACCGCTTTTTGTGCTTCAGCCAGAAACACAGTCCCATTCTCAATTGTATCGTTGTAACCGGCGATCCCCACGCTCAAGGACACAGTTACTTTATTATCACCAACAACTAGAGGTGATTCACTCAAGGCTTCCTGAATTCGTTGGATCGGAACCATTGCTGCCTCAGGCGTTGTCTGAGGAAAAAGGCATAAAATGCTTCTGCCACCAGAGCGCCCCAACACATCAATACTCCGGACACTTTTCAGTACAACTTCAGCAACCGTCTTTAATGCGGCATCTCCTAAAGCATGTCCCCATTGCGTATTCATGGCCTTTAAATCGTCGAGGCTTATGATTGCCAATGTCAAAGGTGTCTTATGTCGCTTTGAATGACGAACTTCTCGCTCCAAATAAGCCGAAAAATTCTGATAATTATATAATCCGGTAAGCGCATCGGTCAGGGACAATACCTGAGCCTCGGTGTAGTAATAGCGAAGGCGCATCAAAACACTCAATTGCTGAAGTACCGTGTCAAATGGGAAGATAATTTCGTAGTTAATGTCCTTTCGGTTATAAAAGGCCAACGTGCCTACCAATTTGTTTTCAATATAGAACGGGTATACACAGGTGTGCTTGATAGATACAGGCTTTTGAGACTCTGGTGTGCCCGTTGTACCCGAAACAACTTCATGACGGATAGTGTCAAAAAGCCAAGGCTCCTGATTTTGTTCTCGATAGGGCGTCAACATCTCTTCAGCCCACGCTTTGAACTGATCATCCTGGATACAATAGGCCCCTGGGCTATGGAACATTACAAAACGGGGTTCACGGTTCTTGTCGTTAAAGAACACGGCTGCAATATCATAATCCATCACGGTCTCGAGGATGCTAAACAGCATATGATACATGACGTTTCGCTTTGAAACCAGCTCGAAGAGGCGATGGAAGGATTTCATCAGGGACATTTCCGTAATCGACTGATCCAGTAGTTGGACCAATCGTGAGGTCGCTTCGGTTCGGACAGCCCCTTGCTGCAACAGGCGCACCTGAGCCCGCTCGTCCTTATCCAAGCCTTGAAACAAGTTCAACACCATTTGCAACTGATTCGAAAACTCCTGCGTAATATGCTGTTCTTCGATAAACACATCTGCAACCAAAGCCAGCTCATTAAACCGCTGATAGTCAGGGGCAGCATCCTTGGTAATAAGAATAATGGGAAGCTTTCGCAATGCCGGATCGTGCTTTAAAATACGGCATACATGCATACCGCTGATGTCGGCCAAAGTACTATCCACAACAATAACAGCTGGAGGCGAGTCATAAACCTGCTTTAACCCTTCAACCCCGGACGAAATCACGTTCAGAGCCAGATGTTGAAAGGCTGATGACATAATGACACGTATTTTTTTAGCCAGACTCGCCTGAGCACTGATCAAGAGAATAGTATTTTCAGGGTGGGAAGACAAATCCAACAGAACACTCTCTCTCTGGCAACATCGTAAACGCGTTCACCCATTATAATAGATATACTGCCTTTCGGATGGGAGAGCTCGTGTTTCTCCTGCAAATACCGGAGACGTTGGAGCGGTTATCTAAGCCGACCGCTGACTCCGTTGTATGGCTGAGCTCGCATTCTGCCTCATGCATGGCTCAACTTTTGTCTCTCCCCGTCGATACCGATTTCAGGAGTTATAGCCACATCAGCTTATGAACATTTCTTCTCTCAGCACATCCGATTCCTCCATTCAACCCGGAGACTGGCAACAGAGCAGCACCTCTCAGGCAGCCTTACATGCCTTGCAGAAAGGGCTGGTCCTGCGCTTTAAAAAAGAAATCCCGCAAGCCATTGAAGTCATTGAAAAAGCCCACCGGCTATTCCTCCAAGACAAGAACTCTATGGGCATTACCATGTGTAACATTGAGCTGGGATGGCTCTTTGGTAACGCACAGGAGAGAGCCAGCAGTGAGAAAATGTTTCGGGATGCAGAAACGCTGATTGAAACTTACAGCGATATGGTGGGCATGAACGAAGCCCGGGCCCGCTTGCTCCATTACAAAGGCTTATTACAATACCAGACAGAATCCTATGGCGCAGCTATTCGCTATTTCAAGCAAGCACTCACATTTTGCGATCCTCAAGGGTTGGAAGCCGCCAAAATATACGATAGCTTAGGGGTGCATTATGAACGAATCGGGGATTTTCACCGGGCGGTTCGCTATTTAAACTCCGCCCTGCTAATTAAGACCCGCTTGAAAGAACCCATCCATGAAGAAGCAGTCACCTGCCAAATCTTAGGGCGTCTGTACCTGTTGTACGAGGACTATGAGTTGGCCTATCAACACATTCAGCGCTCACTAGACATTTGTGCCAAGCTAAAAGACGAAAAACGAAAGGCTTCACTAAAAAACGAGCTGATTCGCCTCTTTCTTCGCTGTGGAAAAGAGCCAGATGCCTTAAACCTGATTCAAGAGTCCAAACGAGAATGTCTCCACCGACATCTGAAAATTCAGTACAGCATGACTTGTTTTTATGAAGTCTATTTACTGTTTCGAAACCAAAAACTGGCTGAAGCAGAAGAATTGCTTCACCGAGAAGTCTTGCCACCCTTTGAAAAATTCCGCTATAAGAAAGGCTTGGCCTTTTCCAAACGCCTTCAGGCCTGGATAGAATTTGCTCACACGCCTCAGCAAACGGCTCGTCCCGTCGCCCTTATCAGCGAAGCCATTGAGCTGTTTCGACTGGAGCATATGATTGATGAAGTGGCTAAATCCCACTTTGAATTGGGCAAGCTTTATCGAGAACTCAACAACGAGAAACTAGCTCTGACAAGCTATCTGGATGCACTGAAGATGGCAGAAGAGAACGGGCTTTTTTACCTCATGCCCTATATTGAAGACGAATTGTTCCGTACAAACGAACAATACTGGGAAGATATTGTCAACAAGCGGACTAAACACGAACGAGTCTTTGAGAAACGGCATTCCTTACTGGAAGCATTAACCGAACTGATGCAGAATCACAAGGAAGGCACCTTGGAGACAACGGCATCTGAGCATATGTCAGGCCATGGTATTCCATTTTTAGTGTCTTTGTTAAAAGTTGGCCAAGCCATGGCAGCCGAGAGTGATTTGGATAAGCTGCTTCAGCTCATCAAGGAAGAAACTGAAACGGCCTTAAATGCAGATCGCTGCACCGTATTTCTCTACGACCGCAGTACCAACGAACTCTGGTCTCGAGCCGCTTCGGGCCTTGAGAAAACAGCCGAGATCCGGTTTCCGGCAGAACAAGGGCTTGCTGGATATGTGGTTAAAACCGGTGAAATCCTGAACATCCAGAATGCGTATGAAGACCCCCGGTTTAATCCTGAGGTGGACAGACAAACAGGCTATAAAACCAATAATGTCCTATGTATCCCGATGCGAAACCGTAATGGCGACATTATGGGGGTGTTTCAAGTCCTCAATAAGAAAGACAGCATTTTTACCCACCACGACGAAGAGCTGATGACCGCCATTGCGTCCAGTGCAGGTATTGCTCTAGAAAACGCCCAGCTATATCGAGAACTTAAAGTCACCTTTGAGAGCTTTATTAAAACACTCTCCACCACCATTGACGCCCGGGATCCCATTACAGCAGGCCACTCCGAACGCGTCATGGAGTATGCCCTGATGATCGGGGAAAAGATGCACTTGTCCGATGAAGAAATGGAAGCCCTCAAATACGCCGCCCTCTTGCATGATATTGGCAAGATTGGGGTCAAAGAGGAAGTCCTGATCAAGGAAGGACGCCTTACTGAAAATGAGTACCGGCATATTCAAGAGCATGTGCGCTATACCCACGATATTTTGAGGAACATCCGATTCGAGCATCATTTATCGTGCGTCCCCGATATTGCTGCATCACACCATGAGAAATTAGACGGAACAGGCTATTTTCGAGGCCTTAAAGGTGATGCAATCCCACTGGGAGGACGCATTCTTGCTGTAGCCGATGTCTTTGACGCCATTACCTCCAAGCGCCAATACCGCACTCGAATGCCCTTTGATCGGGTGATGAAAATCCTGCGGGAAGAGTCCGAAAAACACTTTGATGGCGATGTGGTGGATACCTTCCTGGAGGTCAGCCTGAAAGATCTGGCGCGGGTTTTGTGTATGGATCATCGTCAACCCGTTGAAATGGAAGATATCGAGCGTGTGATGGTTCACATTCCCAATAGCGTCACCATTCGCGATTACCTTGAAATTATGGCCAAAGACATGCCCACCCGGGAAGAAGGCCAAGTGCATTATTACTTCAACCAGCTCTACAACTTCAGCGAGATTTCCGACCTCGATTAAGTCCAAAGTGCATCGGACATATCCAGGAAGGCATCTCCCCCTGAACGTGTTGCAACTGTAACAGCGATGGTGTAGGCTGAAAGAGCTATGGCGAATTTCTCTACCCCCTTGAACCTGCCTTTATCGCAGCCGACTCCTACAGCCTCTTCGACGGCCACACCACACACCATGAGCGTGGTGGAACACTTGGCCGAACTCCGAAGGCGCATTGTCATCTGTTTGATGAGCGTCGGCATCTCGGTTACAGCCGCCTTTTTCTATGCCGAGCCGATGGTTAGATGTCTGGAGCGGCTGGCTCCGACCTCTACCCACTTTGTGCAGCTGGCTCCAGGCGAAGTCTTGATGGCCAGCTTTAAGCTGGCGATGTTTGCCGGAATTGGTCTTGCTTTGCCCATCATTCTGTTTCAGCTGTTTCTCTTTGTCTCGCCCGGCCTTAAGCCTCATGAAAAAAAATATGTTTTTCCCTTGTTGATTCTTGGTCTAGGCCTATTCGTCGCAGGAATCCTTTTTGGCTATTGGATTTTTTTGCCCTTAATGCTGGAATTTTTATTAGGGTTTGGGCAATCTATTGCACAACTTCAGATGAGCATCGGGGCCTATCTTAATTTCTGCCTGGGCTTTTTGTTTGCCACCGCCCTGGTCTTTCAACTACCTTTGTTTCTATTGTTTGCCTCGTTTTTGAGGCTGGTGTCTTCGAAGATACTTCTCAAACAATGGCGCTGGGCCTTAGTGCTCTGCTTTGCACTTGGAGCCATCATTACCCCTTCGGTAGATATTTTTTCTCAGTCCGTGATGGCGGTTGCCCTAGCCGGACTCTATGGGTTTAGCATCGGTCTTATCAGAATCTTTGGTCGCTAACCCAATTTAATTTCGGGCTTAAATTTTTAATAATTCTTTAAACAATATCAACAAAGTCTTAAGATTTTGTTTTTATATTAATGTAAACACTTTCTCCTCTCTTCTCGAATATCTCTCTGTTTTCTCGGATCATAAACAAGATTCAGCCCTTCTTCTCTCCCGAAGAAGGGTTTTTTATAGCAACATAGATTGTCACGAAAGGGCCTTGGATTTCTGCTACTCGAAGATAAAAAAACTCCCAACCTTGGGGTTGGGAGTGTCTAACCGTTCCTTTCGGGTTGATAGGAAAAAAATCGTTACCGGAGCGCTCCGCCAATCGGGCTGTTCAAGAGGCTCTCTGCCAGATCATCATCACTAACTCTCGAAAAATACTGACCCGAGTCTACCAGGGACTTAATGAAAGCCACTTTTTCGGTGTCAAAAGATTCTTCATCGCGAAAGGCCAGCGTGGCGAAGCGGCTGACTTCACGTTCAGCCTCAAGGCGAGCATAGGCCTCAGGAGACAAATCAGCGCTATCAATAAAGGCATTGGCACCAGCCTTGGTCATTTCGGTCTCACGACCGGCCTTTTCAACCTGTTGACTTTGACCCAACTGGGTCAATTGCATGTCATTAATGGAATTGTTATTGCCCGAAATTCTATCAACCATTGACCACAATCCTCTCTGGTTGTTGGGGTCCTATCGCCCGAAATCTACCCACAAACTACTGTCTTCGGTGTTCTTACATACATCATTATCTGCCCTATCTCAGGGCACATCAACTGACTAAAGGATCAGTTCTACTACGCCTGGGGTGGATACGAGGATGTAGACCATGAGATCAATAAGCCTCCTCTGCCACCCTCAAGAGAGACATTTACCCAAGGTCCCATATGCCCTGGAAACCCATGGTCGTCTCTCGAGAATGCTTGTGTTATGGTAAGCATACTGTTGTCTCATGCAGAAAGGATGCTTCTCATGCAGGAAATTCATGTGGCTCATAGCCCTGACAGCGATGACGCTTTTATGTTCTGGGCCTTGGCTCACGACAAGGTGGATACCGAAGGTCTCCGGTTCGTTCATCACCTGAGCGACATTCAGACTTTGAATGAAGCTGCCAAAGAAGGTAAATACGAGCTTACAGCTATTTCCTATTACGCTTATCCCTTTTTACAGGACAAATACGCTTTACTCTCCTGCGGATCAAGCGTGGGTAACAAGTACGGTCCTGTTGTGATCTCGAAAAAACCCATGACCCAAGCTGACCTTGCCGGCAAAATCATTGCAGTCCCGGGCTTAATGACCACAGCCTATCTGGCCTTAAAAGTCTGGTACCCAGACGCTCAAGTTGAAGTGGTCCCTTTTGACCAGATAATGGACAAAGTGAATGATGGTGCCTATGAAGCAGGTCTCATCATTCATGAAGGCCAGCTTACTTACCAACAAAAAGGCTTCCATAAAGTTGTTGATCTGGGTGAATGGTGGTTTGAAGAAACCAGTCTGACACTTCCCTTGGGAGGTAATGCCGTTCGCCGGGATCTCGGTCCCGAAACCTGCCAAAAAATTGCCCGTGTCCTCAAGCGCAGTATCGAATGCGGTTTGGCCAATCGTGAAGAAGCCTTGGCTTACGCCAAAACCTTTGCCCGAGATCTGGAAGACAGCTTAATTGATCGTTTTGTTGGCATGTATGTCAATGATATGACTGTTGAAGCCGACATGGAAATCCAAAAAGCAGTTCGATTACTGCTGTTTCGCGGTTATGGGATTGGGCTATTACCAGAGAAACCTGAAATCACCTTTATTACGCCCAATGACGTTCAAAATTATGCCTTTTCATAAGGCTCATCCAACTCTCTAAGTACGCAGAATCGCCCCCATCTGGTTATCCACTTGGGGGCGATTTTTTTGAGTTTAGACTTAGACTAGGCCTCGTTGAGGGGGGCTAGCTTTTCGACAATAATATCGGGGAAACGACGGTACATTCGCCCCTCACTACTGATCATAACCACGGTGGTTCTGGCTTCAATCATTACTTTATCTGAATGTAAATCCCGGGCTTCCTGAAAAAAAACCAGCTTGGGGGGCTCTTGCTCTACACGCGTCGTGAGGCGCAGGACATCTCCAAAGCGGGCTGAAGCTTTAAAACGAATATTTTGTTCTGTCACGGGAAAAATGATATCGTACACATCAGACATTTCTGTCATATCGACACCCAGGTTTTTAAAAAAATTGACTCGGCCCATTTCAAGCCACTTGGCGTAGGATCCGTGCCAAACCACCCCGTAACAATCCGTATCAAAGATGTGAATATCGTAGTTAAAACTGTACTCTTTCATGTAAAATTAAAACATAATCTAAAACCGTAACATGACAGGTTGGTGAGTCTCCGGTACAGGCTCAAACGTTTGTTTTATGACATCATGGATGTCCCTATGAGGCCTTCTTCCAGAGAAAACGCTGAACTATTAAACCATAAAAATCACCCCAAAATGTAACGCACTATGAGGATCGGAATATCAGGATATGGAAGGCTTTAATCTGATTCAAAACTTCTTTACCCGGATGCGCTGCCATTTCTGCTCGACCCATTTAAGCCCTGACGGGGTCGAGCTGATTCGTCATGACAATGGGGTTTTTATCGTCAACGTCCACTGCACCCATTGTACCCGCCAGATGGGCATTGCCCTAGTCGGAATGGAGGGCTCCGAAGTGGTTGCTTCGGATGCACATTATGAAGACCCGGAGTTAACCGAAGCCGAACTGGAGCGCTTAGGTAATTTTGCACCCGTGAACTTTGATGATGTGCTGGATGCTCATACCTTTTTTAGTGGGTTAGACTCGGGTTGGATGCAGCATTTGCCTGAAGAAATGCGGCAACTGGATATAACGCTTGAAACGGAATCCGATTAAATTCGGGTTCCGGATTTTCTCGCCGATCCACCAAAGCCCACAGCCCGACAATCTCAATATCAGACGAGACGGCCTTAACCGCATCAATGGCCTTTAAGAATGAGCCGCCGGTGGTAATCACATCTTCCACCAACACAACGCGTTGGCCAGGCTTTAAGTGGCCCTCCACTTGGCGACCGGTGCCATGGCCTTTAGCTTCCTTGCGAATCAAGAACCCTGGAATCGGGCTCCCTTTGAGAGCACTGGTAAGGCTGATGGCTGAAACAATCGGATCCGCCCCCAAGGTCATCCCCCCAACGGCATCAATGTTCAAAGGGGCAATGGCCTCATATAGAATCTCGCCGATCAGCCGAGCTCCTTCCGCTGACAGGGTCGTCATACGACCATCCACGTAATAGCTCGACTTTTGTCCGGACGCCAGGGTAAACTCGCCGAATTGAAATGACAAATTCAAGAGCAAATCAAACAAAGCCTTATGAGAGGTATCCAAACCATTCATCCCAATTTCTCCTCTAGTAACTTAATTTTACGAACCAGGCGCTCACGATGCTCTTCCGATAGCACTCCTGAGGGAGCTACCAAGGCATCCCGATACAACTTTAGGGCATCCTTCCATGCCTCAGCCCTTTCAAACAACTGTCCAAGACGCATTGCCAGTGAGACTTGATTAGCTGAACCCGGTTCAGCAAGCGCATATGCTTCTGAGGCATACACCTTAGCACTCGTCCAATCGGACTGAGCCTCACTGATTTTAGCCAGTTGCAGGTAGGATCGCATCATGTCTTTCTCAACGCCGTTGCGTTTATCATAGATCAAACACTGTTCCATCGTGGCTTTTGCCTCGGCAAGCTGGCTATTTTCAAAATACAGGCCAGCCAGATTGTATAACGTAGACGCACAGGTTTCATTATCCTGAAGCTCCTGACTGACCTCAAAACTCTTATGGTAATAAGCAATGGCATCTTCCGCTTGACCCGATTCGTCCAGAGTCAGCGCCAAGCGAAATAAGGTATCTGCCCGAACCGGTGAGATCATTGTTGTTAAGTATTGGAGGCTCTTTTGATACATGGGAATTGCTTTATCAAACTCCTGCCGATACACCAGAACTTCTGCTATCTCGCTATAGGCAAGAGCTAGGGGTTCCGTATCCATATCGCCAGGGAAGCCGGATTCATAAAGGTGCTCGACCTCACGCAAGTGGCGCATGGCCTTATTGTGTTGAAAACGCTCCCGATAGAACCGGCCTAATTGACTATGAACTCGAGACAGTAAGTGAGGGGCATTCTGCTCCTGAGCAATCGCCAGAGCCTGCTCTAGAGCATGTTGAGCCTCTACAGCCTTGAGTTTACTCATACGATTCTGTGCCAAGGTCAACAAGGTCTCAACCACCCGATCTGCATCCTGATGATCAACAGCCGACTGAAGGTGCCCCAAGAGATCTTTTTCCTTGAAATCAGACATATTCAGTTCCATCTCGGGCATCTTGATAACCGGGCGCAGACCTCCAGACGTCTTTGCCAGGATGAAAGAGTTCTCTTCTCTTTCTTCGTCAACTTGAGGCTGAGAACTTCGGGTAATAAGCTCGGCCAGACGAGCCATGTCTGCATCTGAAACACCTGATGTAGCAGCGCTTTGCTTCTTGAGAGGTGCAAGGGGGGTCTGCGTGTCAGCCACCAAAGACGACATATCACTATGGAATGCAGCCATATCGTCCGTCGACCAAGAGGATGGATCAGGTACGGGCTCATCAACCAGCTGCGGCCAAGGAAGCACCTTGTTGTCCACATGATGTCGAGCCGGGTGAAAATTCGGGTGCGACGCAGAGGTGCCATATGCATAGCGTTCTGCCGTGCCAATTTCCTTACCTGCAAAACCCGGATCCGTGGCGAAGGGATCGGTCGTCATCGCGGCCAGTTTTCGACGTTTGAGACGACTGGCATGGTAATGGGCTTCTTGGGCCAAATGCTGGGTCCTAGCCGGATAAATCCGCTCCATTAAGTGCTTGGCTTTTTCTGTCAGATAAAAATGCTGGAGCTGCGTATGGAAGCGCATTTGCTCTGCTTCAGGAATAATGCGCTTAATCTGCTCCATAAACAGCTCGGACAGTTGATAATAAGGCTCAATCAGGTCAGGGTCCTGTTCATTGCGATAGCGGAGTTTGTCCAGCACCATCTGCGGCGGATAAACTTTCTTCAATACGGGACGCATGGCCGATTGATCCAACAGTTTAAAATCAAATTCACCACAATACGGGTTCACTTGATTCATGAGGGCCTTCCATCCCGAAGGTGGCATCCCATGCCGGACAAATGCCATTAACATTAGAAGCTGCTGCTCTACTTCAGGCAAACCGGGGAACAACATTCCTAAAAAAAGCTGCTCTGGGCGATCAGGCATTTGATAGAGTTGTTCTGACCAGAAACGGATGTCAGGAAAACGTTCAAACAAGGTTGCAAACAGCGTCAGTAGATAAGGCTCTCCTCGGAAAAAAGGCAATAGGGGCTCAACTTCGAGAGTCGCCAGAGATTTATTGCGATAAGACTCATGAACCAGATGGCGTGCATGGTCCAGTGGCAATGGAGGTAATGCCATATGAAAGACGGCACTAATGCCGGGGTTCATATCCTGAAGGGGCAAGCTGGTCCCTGACAAGATGAGTTTGACATTGGGAAACGACAAAAGAAAATTGAAGGCCTCTTTCAATTCCCGAGAACGTACCGTCTGATCCGGAGTGACCAGATACTCCATATTGTCAATGACGATGAGAATGGGAAAATCCTCAACCTCAATAAGCAGCCGCTCCAATGTCGCAATAGGATCGGCTTCATGAATTGTATCGTACTGACCTTCCCCTGCGGCCCGACAAATATAGGTCAAATATTCCACCAAGAACCTGACAACTTCATCGAAATCCGTATGGCGAGAAACATCAAACCACAAGAGCTGTTCTTTTCCACCGCCCATCATCTCTGCCACAGCCCGAAGAAAAGAGGTCTTACCCCGCCCTGGAGGACCTGAAACCATGACAAGTTTGCTCTGAGGGTGATTGAGCACCTTGACACACTGAAGGACTTCCTGACGACGATTGTGAAACACCAGAGGCTCATAACGGATAGCGCGACGGGTTACATTTAAGGGCGATAAGGCATTACGCCGATCGCGCATCTGATAGTTTTTGCTCTGCTGACGCTTGGCAACAAACTGGCCACTGACCAAGCGATCCAGTACATGGGGTTGAATAAAGTAGACCGGTGCAGATGACATGAGGGTCAAAAAAATCCTGAGAGACGTCCTTGTCACAGGTATCGGCATCTCAGGCAATTTCTGCAACGATAGAGCGGCATTTCTACAAAACACCCGATTCCGATAAAATTGATTGTACTATGGAAAATACCACAGCTTGGCAATCCTTCTTCACCGTGACCAGCGATGTTTTGGGCCTGCCCCTCAGCCCAGTCCAGCAAGCCCGACTTCAGCAGCTGTATGCCTTGATCCTTCAAGGCAATACCCTCATGAACCTAACACGTATTACCGACCTCAAAGACTTTATTGATCGTCATCTTCTAGACAGCCTTAGCCTTTGGCCATTCTTGAAAGAGGGGCCTCCAGCGTTTCAGCTAGCCGATATCGGTAGTGGCGCCGGTTTTCCTGCTTTGCCACTTGCAATCGTATTTCCGGAAGCAACCGTTTATGCCGTGGAATCGGTCCAAAAAAAGGCCCGGTTTATTGAGCAATCCGCTCTGGACTTGGGTCTGACCAATCTCAAGGTCATTGCGGAAAGAAGTGAGCTCGTCGGACAAAACCCTCGCTATCGCGAACAATTTGACATTGTGACAGCCCGCGGCGTGGCCGCCTTGAATGTTCTCTGTGAGTTATGCCTTCCGCTGGTGAAACTGGGAGGACGATTTATTGCGCTGAAAACCCTATCGGCCCTGGCGGAAGAAGGACCCGCCGCCAAAAAAGCCTTGATAACTTTGGGGGGACATTACCAGCAGACCTACCCTTACATGCTACCCCAGCTCAAAACCCATGGGCTTGGGGTTATGGAAAAACAGAAGCCAACACCTAGACAATATCCCCGCCAGCCCGGCATACCAGCGAAAAAACCTCTCTAAGACCTCTTCTGACCTGTCCTATCGACCTGTCGTTTTGCAAATGCTTTTTCTTTATAATACAGTCACAGTTTAGTGTGGCCAGAATCCAAAAAGGACCCATCGTGATTGAAATGCTTGAAAAATCTGACCCCGTAACCCCGCCAGGCTTTAATATTGAAGAAATCATGGACCTGATCCCCCACCGCTACCCCTTCCTCTTGGTGGATAAGGTGGTGGAATACTCTCCTCGCAAGTGGGCTAAAGGCTATAAAAATGTCAGTATGAACGAGCCCATCTTCACGGGCCATTTTCCCGGGCATCCGATTTTCCCGGGTGTCCTGATTATTGAGGCGTTAGCCCAACTCGGAAGCATTTTATTGAAAACCATGGATGAAGGCCAAGGGAAATTAGGCTTATTCGCCGGTATCGACAATGTCCGATTTCGTCGGCAAGTGGTTCCTGGCGATCGTTTGGATTTGTATGTTGAGCTCTTAAAAATTCGCCCCAGCCTGGGGAAAGCCTATGTAAAAGCCTCGGTAGATGAGGAATTGGTTGCAGACGGCGAAATTATGTTTTTCTTAGAACCCCTGAATACCAAGGAGGCCCAATAATGACCACGCTGATTCACCCAACTGCCATTATCGACCCCACGGCTCAACTGGGCGAAAACGTTCAGATTGGTCCGTACTCCATTGTTCACAAAGATGCAGTGATTGGTGACAATACCGTCTTAAGCTCGCATGTTGTGGTAGAAGAGCGAACGATTATCGGTCAGAACTGCCAGATCTCTTCTGGAGCCGTCTTAGGTGGCGCACCACAGGATTTATCTTATAAAAACGAGCCCACACGTGCACGCATTGGCGATAACTGCATCATTCGCGAATGCGTCACCGTAAACCGTGGCTCCTCTAAGGCCACTGGTGAAACCGTGATGGGTGATAATTGCTTTCTCATGGCTTATAGCCATTTAGGCCATGACGTCGCTATGGGGAATCACGTTATTTTGGCCAATGCTGTACAATTGGCAGGCCATGTCGAAGTGGATGATTACGCATTTATTGGCGGATCCTCTGTCGTCCATCAATTTTGTCGTGTCGGCAAAATGTCCATGATTGGTGGCTTTAGCGCATCTCGCCAAGACGTTCCTCCTTTTGCTTTGACTGATGGCAAACCCTGCGCCGTTCAAGGTATAAACATTGTAGGATTGCGCCGTCGCGGGTTTAACGCTGAACAACGTCAGCGTATGAAAAAGGCCTTTTATTACCTGTGGTTTGCCGGCCTCAACCGAGTCCAGGCAATTGAGGCTATCCAAGCGAATCTAGAAGTTGATGCTTCTATTCAAGAGCTCATTGACTTTATGCAGTCCTCAAAGCGTGGTGTCATTAGTGGCGTTTCTCGACGTCAACAGGATGAAAAACCAGTTGACAGCGCATCGGAATCGGAACCCGCCCTGGTCTAGTTGAAAGGAGGGGTATGATGGCACGTCAACGCATTGGTATTGTTCTTGCCGCAGGAAAAGGAACTCGCCTCAAGAGTGACTTACCCAAGGTCCTTCACCCCGTTCTTGGGAAACCAATGATTCAAAGGGTGCTAGAGAGTCTGGTCCCGTTGAAGCTAGACTATGTTTTCATTATCATCGGGCATCAGGCTGAACAGGTGCAAACGGTGGTGAGCAACCTGGGGCTGCCTTATCGGTTACACTTTGTGGTTCAGGAGCCCCAACTGGGAACCGGCCATGCGGTGCAGCAGGTCTTGCCATTTCTACCTCTCGACACCGCAGCGGATGTGTTGGTAACTTGTGGAGACATGCCCCTGGTACCAAGCTGTCAGTATGTCTCACTTTGGGAATCTTATGAAACTAAAAAAGCCACTGCAATGCTCGTGACTGTCGCAATGCCCAATCCGTTTGGTTATGGGCGCGTTCTTTTCACTGAGAATCGATTTACCCGCATTGTAGAAGAAAAAGATGCCACTGCCGAGGAAAGACAGGTCCCATGGATTAATGCCGGTATTTACCTTGCCGACTGGCAGGCTTTTGCGCCGCAGCTCGCTTCGCTTCAGGCTGAAAATGCGCAAAAAGAATTTTATCTGACCGATGTTCTTGGCTTTTTAGCTCAAGATCCTAAAAACACGGTCTTGGCAGAACAATGGCTCAACCCTGATGAAGTCTTGGGGATTAATAGCCGTCACCAGCTGGCCCAGGCAGAGCGACTCCTATCCACCTGGACAGCAAACCGGTTAATGGACGAGGGTGTGAGCCTGATTCATCCTGATAGCATGACCCTGGCTCCAGAAGTCGTTATTGGTCGGGATACGGTTCTTCACCCTGGGTGCTATCTATTGGGAGATATCCACATTGGCAGCCACTGCGAAATTGGCCCCCAGACCACCATGCGAGGCGTTATCCGAATCGCCGATCATTGTCGTGTTGTCTGCTCCTACCTGGATAGAGCGGTTAGCATTGGCGCTAATAGCTATATTGGGCCCTATGCCCATCTAAGAGACAATACCATTGTCGGTGAACAAGTCCGGCTGGGCAATTTTGTCGAAGTTAAGGAAACTCGCATCGGCTCACGTTCCAATGCTGCCCACCTAAGCTATCTTGGGGATGCAGAGATTGGAGACGACGTTAATATGGGCGCTGGATCCATCATTGCCAACTACGATCCTATCCGAGACCTTAAACACCGGACCACTATTGAGGATGGGGTCAAAGTTGGATGCAACAGTGTCTTGGTATCGCCAGTTACGGTTCAGGAACGCTCGTGTGTTGCCGCAGGCTCTGTCATTACCCAAACCGTTGCTCCATGGGATTTGGCCATTGCCCGGGCACGCCAAACCGCCCTGCCCCATTGGGTTAAAATGACGTTGGAAAAATCCGAATCTACAACCCCAAGCCCATCAACCTAGGCAATTCCTTGATTATCTTAAAAGCGCTGATCCAAGCGATGCTCAACTGCGTGTAACAGCGTTGTGTATACTCGCCGCTCCGCAAAACGCATACCAAACTCTCGCATCAGGCTAAAGGCAATTTTTGTGCGTCGATCGAGTAGAGCTCGACGATGTTTGGGATTCAACGTGGTTATTGCCCCTTGAAATGCAGGATGATGGCTCCGCTTGTTTAATGAGGACTCCATCAGCCATCGCATCAGCGGTTTACGCTTCAAGGGTGGAAACTGTTGGACAATTAAATGGTACGTAGGGTTCATGGCTCGCTTCCTGGATATCAACTACGAAATCACCGTACAATAGTATTCATTAGGCCGGTGTGATTTTTTGCTCATTCAACAAAAAAAGGACCTTTCGGAAAATTGCGCTCTTTTGACTTAATTCGTTACAATTTACAGCGAATCTGTCTTCATCGCTCACGATGGCGCCTATTAACGGCAGGTTTTCAGGCTATTTCAGTGGCCCTACTTTTGTGTGGGCTCATCCTCAGTGGATGTCAGAGTGATAATTCTCATTCAAAGAAAACGTTGCGCTTTACGATGTGGGGCAGCGCCGAAGAACTCTCGGTCGTCAAACGTCTGGTTCTGGACTATGAACGACTACATCCCGAGATCCATATTGAACTGATGCATTTTCCGGAAAACTACTTTCAAAAGTTGCATATTTTAATTGCTGGAGGCCTAACCCCGGACATTGCTTTTGTGAATAGCTTAAGCTATGCCGTTTACGCAGATAATGATATCTTTATGCCTCTAAATTCTTTTCTAGAATCCAAGAGGGGTCCCTTAAAACGCAGCGATTTGTTTGAGCCCGCCCTGAAGGCTTTTACTTGGAAACAACAGATTTATGCCATTCCTCGTGATGTGTCCAACTTGGTAGTGTATTACAACAAAACCCTGTTTCAGCAAGCCCATGTGCCTTTGCCATCCCAACACTGGACTCTCACGGATATGCTGAATGCGGCACAAAAAATCACAGCATTTCACTCTTCAACCCAGCATAAGATTTTCGGCATTTCCTTTGCCTCCCAGCCACCACTTATGTGGCTTCCTTATGTTTGGAGTCAAGGTGGCGACCTGTTCGACAAGGGTTTTACAAGGTTTCGCTTAACTGAACCAAGCGGAATCAAGGCACTGCAATTTTATGCAGACCTCCGTAATCGATGGCATGTTGCTCCTACTCGAAAAGAGGTGGGCAGTGCCAGTATGAGCCAGCTTTTTATGCAAGGTAAGCTCGCCATGATGGTCAGTGGTCGCTGGAGCGTCCCCGTGTTTCGCAGCCAAGCCAAGTTTGATTGGGACATTGCGCCTTTCCCAAAAGGCTCGGCAGGCTCCATTGTGGGGATTGACTCTTCCGGCTATGCCATCTCCAAAACCACTCGATTTCCTCAAGAAGCCTGGTCCTTTATTGCGTTTCTGTCGAGTACTAAGGCCCAGACGGCATTAGCTGAAAGCGGCTTGATTGTGCCGGCTCGCCAGGATGTCGCTCACTCTCAAGCCTTCCTTCAATCCCCTCCCCAACATAGCAAAACGTTTATTGACATAATCGAGTACGGCAACCCCACCCATGTACCCGTGCGCTGGAACGAAATTGCAGAAGAATTGGGGCTGGCACTAGAACCCGTCTTTGAAGGTACCAGAACGGCTGAAGAAGCTTTAAAAAAGGTACAACCCAAAATCCAGATATTATTGGAGGAGTCGTAGAGATGCCGACCTCCACCACAACCCCAACACGTTCACTTATGAAACGTATAGGTCAAACTTGGGGCTGGCCCGCCCTATTTATCCTCCCATGCTTCATGGGCCTGGGCATTTTTACTTACATCCCAGTCCTTATGTCCTTGGGCCTGAGTTTTTCTTACTGGAACCTTTTAGGGCAACCCCAGTGGGTCGGTTTTAGCAATTACAGTGCTGTTCTTCAAGATCCTGTTTTTTGGAAAACCTTGCAAAATACGGTTATGTTCGTTTTAGGCACCGTAAGCCTGGACGTCACCATGGCTCTACTCCTGGCGTTACTCCTGAACCGTGCAATACGAGGTATTGGTGTGTTTCGAACCATCTTCTTTCTGCCGGTCATTACACCCATGGTTAGCGTTGCATTGGTCTGGGGGTGGTTGTATGACCCCAACTATGGTTGGCTCAATGCCATTCTCCAACTGTTTGGCGTCGAGCCTATCGCCTGGCTCTATGATAAGCAATGGGCGTTGGGAGCCATCATCTTGCTTCAAGTCTGGAAGGGCATGGGTTACAACATGGTCATCCTGTTAGCCGGGCTTCAGGGCATTCCCACCCATATATACGAATCGGCTGAACTGGATGGTGCTAATGGTTGGCAACAATTCTGGCGTCTTACCTTGCCAATGCTAAGCCCAACGTTGTTCTTTGTTGTAACAGTCTCCCTAATTAATGCGTTTCAAGCCTTTGACGCTGTTTATCTTTTAACCGAAGGAGGACCGGAAAACAGCACTCAGGTTCTAGTATATTGGTTATTCAAGAATGCTTTCCAATTCTATAAAATTGGGCCTGCGTCTGCTATGGCCTACATTCTGTTTATGATTATCCTGACCCTGACGGTGATCCAGTGGCAGATGAGAAAGCGATGGGTATTGCATGAAGCTGACGACTAAAACCTTTTGGTGGATCACCTTAACTTGTGGTTCTTTGGCAATGGTAGGACCTTTTTGGGTGATGCTATCTACATCTTTGATGACCCAGGATCAAGTGTTTCAGTTTCCACCTGCTTGGTACCCACATCCATTAGTCTGGAGCAATTACATCAAGGCATTTCAACAGGTCCCCTTATTCTCTTATTTCGTCAATAGCGTTTTTGTGTCCATTTGTACCACGTTGGGGCAATTACTGTTCTCTTCCATGGCCGCTTATGGATTTTCCCGTTTCTCTTTTCCACATAAAAACCTGTGGTTTATGGCTTTTCTGATTACGATGATGATCCCGCCTCAGGTCAACATTGTCCCCTTATTTTTCGTCATGAAAACCTTTCACTGGGTGGATACATATGCCGGGTTGATTGTACCCGGTTTATTTGGAGCTTTTGGTGTCTTTTTACTCCGCCAATGGTTCAACGGTCTTCCGAAAGAACTGGAAGAAGCAGCCCGTATCGATGGGTGTAACCCTTGGCAGGTTTTTTGGCACGTCGCCCTCCCATTAGCCAAGCCTGCATTGGTAGCCTTAGCCATATTTGTCTTTATCGCAAGTTGGAACAGCTTTATGTGGCCGTTGATTATTACACAATCGGACACAATGCGGACACTTCCTGTGGGCATTGCATCTTTGAAGAGCAGTTACCGAGATGTAACAGATTGGAGTGTGCTTATGGCCGCCTCAACAATTTCGATTTTACCGATTCTGGCAGTATTTCTAGCAGGCCAGCGTCAGTTTATTCAAGGCATTTTACAAGGCGGCGTCAAAGAATAGCCCACTAATCCACGAATAATAGAGGATAGCGTCGCTCCAGGGCCCGAACCATTTCGTAGGACACCCCGGATTCCGTGAGTTCATCACAATGAAATTGAAAAAGGGTCATCAGCGTAAAGGCTTCATCTGGAATAGCAGACTCTTGGGTTAGTAACCGAGCAACTCGTGCCAAAGCACGACCTCTTGAAAGCGCTTGATGACGTTTAAGGAGACGACGTGCCTTGGCAGCAGGAGTATGGGGTCTAGGACTGGTTCGTTTTGACATTGCTGCCACGGTGCTCTATCCTCCTTCCAAAGCCAAATGCCGATAGACTGGGACTAAAACCTGTGTCTTCCATGATAGACAAATACGCCCTAGGAACGCAACGCTAAAAACCTGCTACAGACAGTAACACAACGGGCATGCTCCCGAATAGGCTTGCAAGTCAAGGGACTGATAAAAATTGTTACCACGCTTGACGGGGATGTTACAAAATCCTGTACCCCTTGCGCTGTAGCTAGTCCGAGCCCAAATTTGGCAGAACACATCCACAGCAATGAAAGACCCGGTACAATAGCAACTAGAGTCCCGTCACATGACAGAAGGAGAAGCAACTTCCATGGCAAAAGCAATAAACTGGCCCCGGCAATATCGTGATGAAGTCATGGAGGAACCATCGGATAAACGCTTTGCAGCTTTCCGATTAGGACGCCTTTATTTTGACAACCACTATTGGGTAGCGGGTGAAGAGGTGGACATTCGTGTGAATCACCGTATTATCAGAAGAGCAACTATTATTGGCGATATGAAATGCTGCTCTATTGAGGATTTAATGCCTGAAGATTATGAAGCACAGAAAAGTGATCTAAAAACTCCAGAAGCGGTCATCAGCTTTCTGTCCTCTACCTATGAAAAGCCTGTGACCCCCCAAACCGAAGTCACTGTAGTGTACTACCAGAATCATCCCTTAGACCCAGAGATTATGGATACCCAGGATGATCCGCACATGGCCTAATTCGATTCTCAGACTCAAAAGAAGAGACCCCCGAAGCTGTTACTTCGAGGGTCTATCTGTTATTCGGGTTATTGGTCTCTGGCTCCTTGCCTAGCTTTGGAAGCCAAATCAGACACCCTCAACGGTTCCTCATTAAGGACAGGGCCTGATCGAGTTGTTTGAGTTGTACCGTACTACTTTCTCGGTTGACGGCTTCAATCGACTCTTTCACCGATGCCTTTAAGGAATCTGATGAGTCTGATGATTCCTTGATGATTTGCTCTTCAGCTGGAGGAAAGGAGGAGAGATGTTGAACGTTGTGTTCCATCATCATTACTACTTCCTCTCAGTTGAAAGCTATGCGTCTTCTTGATTTGATTCCTTGAGGTTATTCCCCTGAGAATCAGGCCAAGAATTCGGACTAGCCGATCAACCTGAGGGCAAGGGCAGAGGACTGATTGGCTTGAGCCAAGATACTGGTGGCTGCACTTTGTAGAATCTGGTTCCGAGCCAACCCAGCTGATTCTTGAGCAATGTCTGCATCACGAATCTGGGACCGGGAAGCTTCGAAGTTCTGAGAGGTAATCTGCAAGTTGCTGATAGCACTGGCGAACCGGTTTTGGAATGAACCGATGGACGCCCGTTTCGTAGAGACCGCATTGATAGCCGTATCTACGGTAGACAGGAATGCCAATGCGCTTGCGTTACTAATAACAGCACCAGCGGATACAACAACACCTAAGGTGGTTGCAGAAGAGTCACCCAATGCACCTGCAATGTTCAAGGTGTCTAAGGACTGAACAGCGTTAGCACCCACCTGGATCCGTAAGCTGGAAGGGGTGGCGGTAGACAACAGTTTAATACCGTTGAATTCTGCCGAAGAAGCAATCCGGTTGATATCCGATAAACGAGCATCAATCTCTTGCTTAATAGCAGTTCTTTGTGACGAACCATTGGTGTCACTTGCGGCTTGAACCGTTAACTCTCGAATCCGTTGGAGGTTATCGTTGATAACGCTTAAGCTACCTTCGGCAACCGATAACAGGTTCACACCGTCTTGGGCATTGCTGACGGCCTGGTTGATACCTCGAATCTGGGAACCCAAGGTTTCGGAAATTTGTAGACCGGCAGCGTTATCCGATGCGCTGTTGATTTTTAAACCTGATGCCAAGCGTTCCAAGTTTTTTTGCAACGCATTGGTATTTACACCTAACTGACGCTGAGCGTTAATCGACGCGGTATTGGTATTAACAACAAGTGCCATATTTTATGTCTCCTTACATCGTTGTTTTTGGTATTCCATCCATAGAAAACCTTTCGGCTTACCGCACGAGCCCAATCTAAAGCAACACTAGGATGAGTCGTATATCCAGACATCGCTGCCTATACAACTAAAATAGAGCCGTCTTAATTGCGACTTGTTACAGTTCCCGAAAAGAAAATGAGTTGAGTTGCTGTGTTACCGTTTTCGTCTGAGGAGACAAAACCTAAAGAAAATTTCTTCCGGGAACCCGTTTTTTGTTACAAAGTTTTACAGACAAATCAAAAAAGGCCCTCGAAAGGGCCTTTTTTTGAGCTAGGGACAAAGGCGATTAATTCTTATCCAATTAATTTCAAGGCCAGGCCAGGGGCTTGGTTGGCCTGCGCTAAAATGCTAGCAGATGCTTGTTGTAGAATCTGATTCCGAGACAGGTCTGCAGATTCTCTGGCCACGTCCACATTGCGAATGCGGGATTCGGAAGAGCTGAAGTTTTCAGACGTGACTTGCAAGTTGCTAATCGTACTGAGGAACCGGTTTTGGAAAGAACCGATAGTCGATCTACGACTAGAAACAGCACTTAGCGCAGTATCCACTGTAGCCAGGAAGGCTAAGGCACTTGAGTTACTGATAACGGCACCAGCTGATGCAATAACGCCAAGGGTAGTTGCTGTAGCATCACCCAATGCACCAGAAATATCTACGGTGTCCAGGGATTGTACAGCATTCGCTCCCACTTGAATTCTCAAGCTTGCGGGGGTGCTGGAAGATAACAGCCTGATTCCGTTAAATTCGGTTGATGCTGCAATCCGGTTAATGTCAGCCAAACGGGCATCAATTTCCTGCTTAATTGCAGTCCGTTGGTTTGTACCGTTCGTGTCGTTTGCCGCTTGAACCGTGAGTTCCCGAATCCGTTGGAGGTTATCGTTAATAACACTCAAACTTCCTTCAGCTACTGACAATAAGTTCACCCCATCTTGAGCATTGCTAACAGCTTGGTTAATCCCTCGGATCTGGGTGCGTAAATTTTCAGAAATTTGCAAACCAGCAGCATCGTCCGACGCTTTATTAATCCGAAAACCAGAAGCCAAACGTTCCAAATTTTTCTGTAAAGCTTCGGTATTAGACGCTAAAGCACGTTGAGCATTAATAGATGCCGTATTAGTATTGACGACAAGTGCCATAAATTGACTCCTTCTTTATGTTCACTTTCCTTCCAAAGAAAGTGTTATTTCCTTCCTGTTTTACTATTAGCTCCCATCTGACGTTGGGAGAAATCGATTTAGGGTAAATGATTTAGGTAGTTATGTGATATGGATCAGCTCCTTTCTTGGGCTTTTTTATCGTGAGTAACCGGACTTCTCATGAACCGGGGGGAGGGAGATAGAGTTCCCAAACCATTTCCTGCCTTCCGAAGGGCCACGCATATAGCTCTAATACTGTGCTAAGCAAATGCAAGGATTCAGCAGCAGCTCATGGTTAACCACGGCAAGTATTCAATTGTTTTCCCCAAGCCGAGCAAAAACACCCGCCTGGGGCTGTCTGTTGCGCTTCCCAAGCCCGTCAACCTGATACATCAATCAAGTTGAGCGCATGTAGAAGCCCAAGATACGGTATATACATGCCGAATGTGTCATACCACTGCCACTCTAAAGTTGTTTGCCAAGAGTGGGGTAGTAAATACCCTAGGGCAGGTAACATCGGTCTCTTGAGATCGAGAAGAGAGAATACGGGTATCAACCGGCACTCTGCATGCTCGACAACAGACGAGAGCTATTCAATTGACACAGGCTAATTCACCTGACAGAGGTGTCTCCCAAGGATCAATTCAGATCCCAGACCTGTGGTGGTTCATGCGAAGACAGGTTCGGTCCTCACACGGGTCTGATTCAGAGGAGGTTTAATCTGGATGCGTATTGAATCAGGCCCACACGAGGGGGGAGGATTGGGCTTGCCAACGATTCTCGTTGACAAGCCCAAGGAGCCTTACTGCAAGAGTCTTAAAACAGCTTGCGGTGTCTGGTTGGCTTGAGATAAGACACTAATAGAAGCCTGCTGTAGGATTTGATTCCGAGTCAGCATGGCGTTTTCCGAGGCAATGTCTAAATCTCGAATACGGGATTCCGATGACGTAAAGTTTTCGATACCAAGCGTAATGTTCTGAATGGTACTATCCAACTGGTTTTGGAATGCCCCAATTAAGGCTCTTCGAGAGGATACTGCCGCCAAGGCAACATCAACATCGTTTAGGAATTTTCGGGCCACAGTACCGGTTGAAAACAAGATACTCGCCGTGGTTGTAAAGCCAGAAGACGTAGTAGCTCCTAAAAGGCCTAATGCCGTTGCTGCCGCATTGGCCAACGCATTAGCAATATCCAAGGTATCTGTCGATAAGCCGGAATCAGACCCAATTTGCAGACGAGCATTGGTCGTTGATCCCGTCAGCAATGAAATGCCATTAAAACTGGTAGACTGAACAATGCGATCATTGTCTTCTAAGCGAGCTTTGATTTCACTTTCAATGGCTGCCCGCTGATCTCGGTTATTGGTTGCGTTTGCAGCTTGAACTGTCAATTCCCGAATCCGCTGAAAGTTTTCGTTAATAACACTCAAACTTCCTTCAGCAATCTGTAAGATACTGATCCCATCTTGAGAATTCTGAAGTGCTGTTTTCAAACCACGAATTTTACTTCTGAGTTGTTCAGAAATGGTCAAGCCAGCAGCATCATCAGACGCTTTATTGATTCGAAAACCGGATGATAAGCGTTCCAACGATCGATTTAAGTTAATGTTATTGACGGACAAATTGCGCTGAGCAATAAGCGACGCCATATTTGAATTCACAACTAAAGGCATACGCGTGTTCTCCTTAACTCGCTTTGCTACTTCCATGTAGCCCACAGCAATCATTGCTATGGGAGCTATTGAATTGAAAAATTTAAACGGATATTACAAACGAACTCTTGTTCCCTGTTATTTCCTTCTATGACTCCTGTTTTCCAAATTCTCCTTCCTGTTTTCCTGTTCCAATACGTGTATTTTTTTCTCTTATCCGGGTCTTCGGATAAGGGTTACCGATTCTTGAAATTTAATCCCAATAACTCCTCCACATGGTGCAGTGCCCCCTGCTTCCTCAATCGACGGGTTTGTGCTAGAGTGAGCCATACAATGACACTTGCCTCTGTTGGATGCTTTTGAAGCATCGATATACCCGATACAGAAGAACAAATAAGCAGTGTTTCGTAGTCGTATCGCGGGCTTTGGGCAAGCCGCCATTACAGGCAACTCACATGATTGGTTTAAGGAGAGGACAGTATGAAAATCGCAGTCATTGGCGCCGGATACGTTGGCACTGTTACAGGCACCTGCCTGGCTGAGCTGGGGCATGATGTTTCCTGCTCGGATATGGATGAAGCCCGCATTCAAAAACTGAGTCGCGGGGAAGTTCCCTTTTTTGAAGCCAATCTTGAGCCTCTCCTGAAGACTAATTTGGAAGACGGGCGACTCACCTTCACGACCGATACTCGTGGCATTGTTAAAGATGCGGAAGTTGTTTTCATCTGTGTAGGTACCCCGCCTTTGCCCAATGGCAAGCCCGATATGAAGCCCTTGGAAAAAGCTATTCAAGATGTATCTGCAGCACTTACAGGCTACACTTTGGTTGTTGAGAAAAGCACTCTACCCATTCGCACTGGTGAGTGGCTGGAGCAAAAACTACGAGAAGGCATGGCCGCTGATGCCGAGTTTGATATGGCGGCAGTGCCTCAGTTTCTGAGAGAAGGTTATGCTGTCCATGACTTTATGAAACCTGATCGGATTGTTATCGGCGCCAACAGCCAACGAGCGATGGATTTGTTAGTTCAGATTTACAACCCGCTCAACTCACCTATCCTAATTACGGATATTAATAGTGCTGAGCTGATTAAACATGCCTCCAACGCCTTCTTGGCAATGAAAATTTCCTTTATTAACTCTATTGCCCAAATCTGTGAAAAAACCGGAGCCGACATTATTAAAGTGGCCAAAGGCTTGGGCATGGATAAACGAATCTCCCATGATTATCTGAATGCCGGTGTGGGCTATGGCGGTATCTTTTTTCCAAAGGATATTGCCTCATTAGTCGCTATTGCCGACGAGTACAGCTTGAACCTCGACATTTTGAAATCAGTAGAAACCATTAACCGTTATCAACGATTAATGTTTATTGAAAAAATTGAACAGGCCTTGGGTGGAGCCTTAGAAGGAAAGAAAATTGGCCTCTGGGGACTGGCTTACCGCCCTTACACTGATGATATGCGAGATGCCCCCAGTCTCACCATTATTCGGAGCCTCCAAAACCGAGGTGCCAAAATTAAAGCCTATGACCCTCTGGCTATGGAAGCCACTCGCAATATTTTTCCCCATTTGGAATATGCAACAGATGCCTATGAAGCTGCTAAAGATGTAGATGCTATTGTTATTCTCACCGAATGGGATGAGTTTGAACGGATTAACTTCAAACTTTTAAAAGAAACAACAACGTGTCGCGTCATTGTAGATGGTCGGAACCTTTACCAACTGGAACGCATGGCCGATTTGGGCTTTAACTATATCAGTATTGGTCGTGTGCCTGCAAAAGCAAAGGCTGACAAGCCAAGTGGTAAAAATACAAAAGCTTCATCCAGCAAGACAAAATCCCTAGAAAAAGTCTAAACATATCCGCATATCCTTTTTCGTCTCTCCCTCTGCAGGGAACAGTCTCATCCATATTGCCCTTTTCAGGGAGGGCTTCTAGAATATGGAATAAGATCGAGTGGGTTATACAAACTGCCCCACGGATGGAGAGTGCTGGATGTCGCCGGACCTGGATCACATTACCCGACTTAGCCAAGATACCGGACTGATCAAACTGGATAACCCCGCTTACAAGCCTGATTTGTTAGGCCTGGGGATGCGCAAGCGCATTGATTTTATGGCCTCCCATATGTTCAACCAGTTGAAAGAACATGAGGCCGCACAAAAACGCACCGCCATTTTGTTTGAACAACTTCTCTGCCAACTAGAAGAGACTGTCACGTCATTTCAGGACGCTTTTTTTCGGCGAGATATACCCACGGGCAGCATTTATGCCCAAATCGATGCAGATCGTTCAGTCGGAATTCTGCATTTGCTTTGGCATACCTTAAGTTTTACCACCCGAGGCAATACTTGCCCTATGGCGTTAAAGCGAAAAGGGCGTGATCCACTCTTTGCCGGCCGTATTATTGCTCTACTAGGCGACTATCGTGACAACGTGCATCAGTTAAATTCTCAGGATTACCCGGATGTCCTTGAAGATGAGCTGGCCTCTCTCTATATTCCCGCATCACTCACTCAGCCGGCTGTCATGAGGTTTCGCTACCGGGACGAAGAATATTTCTTCCACCCAGCTGAGGCCACTCAACAGTTTTTACTCAAGATTCTAGAAACCGTTTGTGGTGGCGGCTATTACCACGAAAATATGCAGCATTAAACTTGAACCACCTCCATCATCTGTTTCTGGTGTTTCTGGGGAAAAACTAACGGTTTGGGCAGTTTTCGACCGTATTGTTTTAGGCCAAACTGAAAAGAGATTAGAGAAGGCGACGAGGGTAAACTCAACTATGACTGTTCGTATTGGCCCGCGTGGCGCACGCATTGCACTTAACAATCGCCGAGAACTAGCTCAGCGTCTTGATGAGACAATTTTACTCTTCCCATCCCAGGAAAATACAGAAAGTATCCTTCAAAAGCGGTGTACAATCGCCGGAAAAGAATCGATTCGCGCTGTTTGTGTTCGACCAGAACACGTGCATCTCGCCAAGGGTTTCCTGGAGGGAACTTCAACCAGGGTAGCAGCAGTGATTGGGTGTCCTCCATCTTCTCTTGATTTTGATCAGGAATATCAGTCGCCCACGTTGGGCCAAATGTCCATCGAAACCAAAGTAAACCAGGCCCGCCAAGCCATTCTGGACGGGGCAGATGAAATTGACATTATTATGGATATGTCCGTTTTTAATCGCGCTAAACACACAAGTGGTGATGATCCCATGCAATATGAGATGGCCTTCCTGCAAGAGGCCTCTCTGGATCTTCCGATAAAGATCATCGTTGAATCTCAACTATTGAGCCAAGAAGATTTGGCCCGGGCCACGACGGCAGCCCTCAATGCTGGGGCCAGCATGATTCAAATCGGCACTGATTTGTTCTCAGCACAGCAGGGTGATTTAGTACAAAGCATTCAACTCGTTCGTAAAACACTTCAAGGAGCATTGGTACAACCTATTCCCTGGGTTAAGGCTGTTGGAGGAATTCATACTATCAAAGTTGTGCTGCAATGCTTAGAAAATGGGGCTGATATCCTAGGTTGCCAGAATTGCAAAGATCTGCTGGATCAATTTGAATCTCACTATGAAAGCACTTTTCAATAAGCGCTTTGCCATCACCGTAGAAACCTCTAGTATCTCCCCGGTTGAGTACGTATTATAATAGGACCAATATGGTTTGTAGAAGCACCCAATAATGGCCATTTTCACTGCACTTTTGATCACCTTGGTATTACTGATAGCCATTGTCTGGGCCTGTACAATTTTCACCAATGCAATTGAGTGGCTCGGCCACCGTTTCAAACTATCTGAAGGTGCTGTTGGAAGCGTACTAGCGGCTGTTGGCACTGCTCTTCCAGAAACCCTGGTTCCAACTGTGGCTCTGATTCAAGGCGCTGTTGCCCAATATACCGGCCACGGAGCTCAGGCAGCTGAAAACGCCGCACATATTGGTATTGGAGCCATTCTGGGTGCACCATTCCTTTTAAGTACTCTAGGCTTTTGTCTGGTTGGCGGATCGGTCATCTATTTCTCCGCAAAACAGGTTCGCGGGCATGTTCTCCATATCGATTTGCATTTATTCAAACGGGATCTCAAATTCTTCTTCCCAGCCTACGGTATGGTCTTTTTGGCCAGCTTTGTGCCCTCCATGTTGTTTAAATGGGCCTTGGCCATTGGATTAATCGCTTTTTACGGCGTTTATGTTTACCAAACACTTCGAATTGAACATGTGCCTGATGAAGAATTCGAGCTTGAACCCTTGATGATTGCTCGCAAATCTTCAGAGCCGGCAACAGCACTCATTGTGCTTCAAACTTTTTTAGGTCTTGCTGCTATTGTTCTGATGGCTCACTTATTTGTTGGACAAATTGAGTCTCTTTCCACTCTCTTCCAGCTGCCCCCCTTGCTATTAAGCTTGATTATTGCACCCATTGCCACAGAGCTACCAGAAAAGGTTAATAGCGTGTTCTGGATTGGCAAAAAAAGGGATAATTTGGCCCTAGGGAACATTACAGGAGCCATGGTCTTTCAAAGCTGTATTCCACCAGCCCTTGGGCTGGCCTTTACACCTTGGGTGTTAGATTTTCAAGGCCAGTTGAGTGTCATTCTCTGTTTCCTATCTGCAGCCGTGGCTTATTTTGGTGTCATGATGCGAGGCCTCTTATCACCAAACTATTTATTAATAGGTGGCCTCTTCTATTTAGTCTTTCTTGTTTACAGTGTGGTAAAGATTCTTCATGGGGGCTCTTAATGGCGCTTCCTGGCCGGCTTAAAGTTCTCACGGTGTTTGGCACTCGCCCAGAAGCCATCAAAATGGCTCCTGTGGTTCAGGCTTTACAAGCCCATCCCGACGAGTTTGAATCAGTCCTGTGTGTCACAGCCCAACACCGAGAAATGTTGGATCAAGTACTCCACTTGTTTCAACTCAAACCTGATGTCGATTTGAATCTGATGCAGCCGAATCAGGACCTTTATGATTTGACTTCTCGGGTCCTGCTGGGCATGCGAGACGTCTTAGCGACTCACCAGCCTGACGTGGTGCTGGTCCATGGGGACACAACAACGACTATGGCTACAAGCCTGGCTGCCTTTTATGCCAA
This sequence comes from Vampirovibrionaceae bacterium NZW_1234, assembly GCA_041697335.1. Taxonomy (GTDB): domain Bacteria; phylum Cyanobacteriota; class Vampirovibrionia; order Vampirovibrionales; family JAGQHJ01; genus JBGUGD01. The sequence goes on from JBGUGD010000035.1 coordinate 167,023, forward strand.
AATCCCTGTAGGCCATATTGAAGCTGGCTTACGAACCTTTGATAAATACTACCCCTTTCCAGAAGAAATTAATCGGGTCATCACTGACAGTATCGCTACATTATTCTTTGCCCCTACAGAGCGGTCTCGTCAAAACCTTCTCAATTCGGGGGTACCAGATGAAGCAATCATTCTGACAGGCAACACAGTGATTGACGCCTTATTTTATACACTGCAAAAAACTCAGGATACCCTTCTTCCCTGGAGCCCGGATCCCCATAAGCGGATGATTTTGGTCACTGTACATCGTCGGGAAAACTTTGGCTCTCCGCTAATTGAAATTTGTGAAGCCCTTCAAACCATTGTCGATTCTCACCCGGATGTTGAATTGGTTCTTCCAGTCCACCCGAATCCTAATGTACGCTCCACAGTACAAGCAATGCTTAATAATCGGCCTCGTATTCACCTGATCGAGCCTTTGGAATATGCTCCGTTTTGTCAACTCATGAGCCGCTCTCACCTAATTCTGACGGATTCGGGCGGCATCCAAGAAGAAGCGCCCTCCTTACAGAAACCGGTCTTAGTTTTACGAGATGAAACCGAGCGCCCAGAAGCTGTCGAGATGGGCACTGTAAAACTGATTGGCCCCCATCGCGATAAACTCATTGCCGAAGTCCATCGTTTGCTGACGGACAAAACGGCTTACGATCAGATGGCCAAAGCGGTTAATCCTTATGGTGACGGCCAAGCTGCAGAGCGCACCCTTGATGCACTGAGACGCTTCCAGCAGCGGAAATTAGGAGCCTTAAGCACAGCTCAGTCTGGCTAGGGTCTATTTCCGACAATATTCATGAATGCCAAGGTATGAGACAAATCTATCGCTGCATCTCAGCTTGGAGAGCGACCCCAGAGATTTCGGTGTCTTGGAGACACACTTTCTTCAAAGGACCAGCGCCAGGCTTCTCGATGAGCTTGGGGGCACTAGGGTTCGCTTGCTGGATATGCCGCTTAATTTCTTCGTACAACGAAACAGGGTTATCGCTATAGAGCACCACAGGGGCCGCTAGGGACTTTACAAAAACTAAAACTGTAAAATTGGTTGGGGCTTGTTGCTGCTGGGGCATGCCGGGGTTTGGATTCATGGATCCCATTGGTGTCTCTCTCGCATCGTTGTTAATATATAGAAGATTTACAAAGGGCTGAAGAAAAAACTATGGCATAGGCAGGATTCGAACCTGCGACACCGCGGGTATGAACCGCGTGCTCTAGCCAACTGAGCTACTATGCCATGCAGCATCCTGTGCAAGAATTTATTATTGGTCTAAATGAAGCAGAAAGTCAACAAACTCGGCTGCTATAATGAGAAGACGAGAAAACATAGAGAAGGCATTTCATGAACTCTTCAGAGCCAAAACGCTGGTATGATCAAGATCCTGCTCTCAAGCAAGCCTTAGAATGCCTAAGCAAAGCCTCTGACAAGTACCAAGCTCAAATTGCACTCAATATTATTTTAGTCATTGTTGAACATCAAATTGAAACTCGAAGCCTTACACGCGTCGATGATCTCATCCAGTCCATTCAAACCTCGAATACTATCTCGCAGCAGTATTTTCGACGTTGGTATGATGTTAATGAAAGCCTCAGAGCCGCTATGCAAATGCTCCAAGACTGCCCAGCCGATGTTCAAAAGAAGGTTATACCCGATATCTGTCGATTGGTGGAAGATACCTTAAACTCTGCTTACGAATAGCCTTATTTTTCGCATTCATAAGAGGTTCTGTTAATACTTTGCAACAAAGTATCATCAGTTTCTCATTAGATTGTTTTTATATAAATACAGTATTATTTTTTGGAATTGGAGTTTTAGGAGACCTACCCATGCAATTTCCAATGATGCAACAGCCAACTTTGCGCCCTGTTGGCTACGCCTTGGTCCCTACAGGCCAGCAGCAACCTCGCCAACCAGCATTTTCAGGTTTTCCCCAACAGCAATTTTCTCCCCAGCAATCTGCATTTCCGATGCTGGCTCAGTTCCCAAACCTGATTGGGCAATTTCCTCAATCCTTTGGGCAATCACCACAATCGTTTTTCCCGCAGCAACAGATGCCGCAATTCCGCCCCCCTCAATTCGGCCCCATGCAACCTGGACTGCCTTTCGGCGGCTATCCTTCGCAAGTGGGCGGATTCGGTCAATTTGGCCCTGCCATGGCTGGCGGATTTCCGCCACAACAAGGAGGGTTTGGCCAATTTGGACCTTCAATGGGCAGTGGCAATCGCGTGGACTTCAGACCGGTTATTGTCCAGAACCAAAGCAACTCAGCACCCTTGGGCTCTGCCGGTATCAATGCCACGATGTCTGCACAAGCGGCCCTCGGCTACAACGCTTAAGACTCCCCCCTTTTCCAGAAATCCAATTCCAAATCAAACGCTCCGAAGCCTCGGAGCGTTTGATGCTTTAAAATCATACAGACAAAGAAGTTATAACGTTGCTACTGGAATTCCTTGTAAGTCAAAGGTCTCTTTAATACGGCGCAAATAATTCCGACGCAAGCTATCCTGATGATTCGGCAAGGTCTTGGCATATACCTTAACGACCATCCCACGAGCCCGCAGCGCATCCACCCCTAACAGCGTAGGCCCTTCGACTAACTCCTTGCTAAAATCCCGAGTAAACTGCTGATGCAATTTGTTCAACTGCGAATACAGACTTTCAACTGTGAGCTCTGGAGCAAAAAACTCCAAGGTAACCACCATTCCCGAACGCTCACGGGTATAAACCACAACCTTTGAAGCTTCGCCCGAAGGAATTACATGCACGCGCTGCTCCAAATCTCGCAAAGTAATTGCCCGTAAGGTCATCTTTTCTACTTGCCCGATCGCCTCCCCAATTTTCACCACATCCCCAATCCCAAACTGATTCTCGAGAATAATACAAAACCCATAAAATAAATCTTTTACTAGCGTTTGCGTCCCCAAACCGATAGCCACACCTAAAATACTGGCCCCTGCCAGAAAGGGAAGCAGATTAATCCCCATTTCTCCCAGAATTAAGAGACCAGTCCCCACCATCACAACTGACATCAAGACATTTCGGAGAATTGTTGCAATCGTTTCCACCCGCTTTGCACTGGGGCTTACGACCAAAGAAACATCATTTCCAATATATAGCTTACGATACCGCTCAATAATCCCGGTTATTACTTTCAACGTCAGGCCACTGATAAGCAAGATCACAGAAATACGAATTAAACTGGCCCAAATATCGTCTACCGAGGTCCAAACATGGGTTTCCAGAGTTTTCAAATTGCTAGGGGGGTGCCCGGAGATGGCTCGAATTAGGGAATTGACCAAATCTGTAGGCATTTTATCCTCAAGAATTGAATAGGCTATGTTGCCCACCTCTAAGAACGACAAGCACAAGGAGAGCTTTTTTAGATATACCATTCCATGAAATTCGGGGCAACTTTCCACGTCCCTTCCGATACCCTCTGGACAGATTTCGCAGATCCACTGCCTTTATGTCATAATGCGAAAAATAAACTTTTGAATCGTGAGGATTCAAACATACTGGAAAGGATGTGCATATGGTGGTAAAAACTTTAGGCGAACTGGCTGAACTCTTGTCCTGTGATATGGTTGGAGATGCATCTCAAGCCATTGAACAGGTAGTCCACCCCAAATTTGCATCTGGCCCCCAAGACTTAGCTTTGCTTTTGGATAAAAGTCTTTTAGAGTCCCTTGAACAACATTCCCTTCAAACAGTTTTGCTTCCGGCGGATCTGGATTTACCTCAAATTCCCAATCGTTTACTTGTCAAACGCCCTAAAGTTGCCCTTGCAATTCTGCTGGATATCTATGAGAAGCCCACTTACGTGGCTCCGGGCATTCACCCTTCTGCCGTGATTGATCCGACTGCGCTAATTGAAGACGATGTTTCCATTGGCCCCTTATGCGTTGTGGGCCCAAGGACACATATTGGCACTGGAACAAAACTTGTCGCAAACGTGACTATAGGGGCTGATGTCGTTATCGGATCAGACTGTTTTTTCCATCCTGGTGTCGTGATTGGTGACCGGGTTCACATCGGGCATCGCAATATCCTCCATCCCAATGCCAGTATTGGCAATGACGGCTTCAGCTTTGTTACACCGGAAGCAGGCAGCGTCGAAGCGGCGCGGGCACGGGGCAAAGTAGATGCCCAGAATACCCACTTACTGCGCATTAATTCAATTGGTACCGTAATACTCGAAGATGACGTAGAAATTGGAGCCAACAGTTGTGTTGACAGGGCCACCCTTGGGGAAACCCGCATCAAACGAGGCTCTAAACTGGATAACCAGGTTCAAATTGCTCATAATGTTGTCTTAGGTGAAAACTGCCTACTGGCAGCCCAAGTTGGCATTGCGGGAAGTACGACCATTGGCAATCGCGTGGTCATGGCCGGTCAAGCAGGCGTCAAAGATCATGCAACTATTGGTGATGATGTCATTGTCATGGGCAAATCTGGCATTGCCAGTGATGTGGTTGAACCTAAAACCATTATTGCCGGCGTCCATGGCATGCCCCACCGAGAGTATCTGCGTTATGAAATGGGGTTAAAGCGTGCTGCGGCGCTCCCACCCAAGGTAAAAGAATTAACATCCCGCCTTGAGGCGTTGGAAAAGAAATTACATGAGCTGGAGGCCCACCAGCCGGTATGACCTCCCCAACGGTTGCCACAATCAAGGGAAACGGGCTTATTACCGGGCTCCCAATTACAGCTTCTGTGACCCCAAGGCCTGAGGGGTCCGGAATTAGGTTTGTTTCTGAAGGAATAACTTTTCCAGCAAGCGCCACCTATGTGGTTGATGCGAACCGGGGCGTAACGCTTGGGCTCGACGGTAAAACGCTAAGCATTGTAGAACACTTTTTGGCAGCCTGCGCCATAACCCAACGCCTTGATCTGTGTCTTACCTTAGAGGGAGGCCCTGAACTCCCCTTATTAGATGGCTCGGCTCAAGACTGGGCTTCTTTTTTGATAGCCAACTTACCGGCTCGCTCCCAATCCCAAACGCTCTGCCTAACGGCGCCTGTTCGCTACCAAGATCCTAAAAATCCCGATATTTTTATTACTGCTTTTCCCTCGGACACGCTGGGGATCACATACCTAATGAACTTTAATCATCCCAGCCTGAGAAGCCGCTGGTGGCGCTGGACATCAGCAACATCAGGATCTTTGTTGGAAACCGTAGCTCCGGCCCGAACCTTTGGATTTGTTTCGGATTTACCCAAACTCCAGGCTCAAGGCATGGCCCTTGGTGTAACGGAGGAAAACACCTTGGGGCTTTTAGATGACGGCGGGCTGACCTCGGATCTTCGGCTGGAAGATGAACCTCTTCGACATAAGGTTCTCGATTTGATTGGCGATTTAATGCTCTGCGGTATTCCGATTGAGCAACTGCGAGCAGAAATTCTTGTATCCTGTGGTGGTCACGCATCACACCTAACATTTGGTCAACAACTATTTAAAATGCTAATCCCTGTTTAGAATACCTCTCCGATCCCTGTTTTCATTTCAAAAGGGGTTGCAAAATGAGATGACTCCGCTATAATGAAGCCAATATTCAATTTTATTGCGCTTTGAAACTAAATTTGATTGGAGCTTTTGATCCAATGGCACAACGCCAGTTTAATCTAACTAACACCCGATGGTTCGTTTCCCAAAACGACCGGGTTTCTGGCGTTTATTTTTATAGCTATTTTTATTTCCTCGGCAGAGGGCAATAGCGGCATTTACAACACAAAAAGTTTACAAACCGCTGAACCCTCTGACAAAAAACAGGTTCAGCGGTTTTTCTGATGTTACCCCCTCATCAAAAACCCCTGAAAGGAGTCCCCATAATGACAACTCGTAAAGCCTTACACCTCAACCAAGAGTCTAAGACGACCACTAGTGTCGCTATTAATGACACAATCTGCTGTGGCAACACTGATTTATGGATTGTGGCTGGCCCTTGTGCCGTGGAAGGCCTGACTCAATTAGAGCAAGTCAGCCAAGCCCTCATAAAAAATGGGGTCACTTCTATCCGCGGAGGGGCATTTAAGCCTCGTACGTCACCCTACACCTTCCAGGGACATGGGACCGAAGGTCTCGAAATGCTGGATGAAATGCGTCGTCTGCATGGCTTGGCTGTTGTCACGGAAGTGATGGCGATTGATCAAATTGATGCCGTTGCACAGCATGCCGATGTGCTCCAGGTGGGCAGTCGCAATATGCAAAACTTTGATCTTTTGAAAGCCTTGGGCACGATTGATAAACCCATCCTCCTCAAGCGAGGTCTTGCCGCAACGCTGGATGAGTTCCTCTGGTCTGCCGAATATATTATTGCTGGCGGAAACGAGCGAGTGATTCTGTGTGAACGAGGCATTCGGAGTTTTGATTCTGAAACCCGCAATGTTTTGGACCTAGGAGGTGTTGCTGTCTTAAAAGAAAAAAGTCACTTGCCCGTTATCGTTGATCCGAGTCACGCTGCCGGTCGTCGAGACATCATCCCCGCCTTGTCACGAGCTGCCTTAGCTGTTGGAGCCGATGGTTTAATCGTCGAGATCCACCCCGTCCCGGATAAATCGGTCAGCGATGCCAGCCAAGCTTTATCTTTAGACGCCTTTGATAATTTGATGCAAGAACTGGCTCCTATTGCCAATGCCATGGGCCGCTCTTTGGTTCAACGACAAGACGTATCGGTTCGGGCGTGATGTCGACTGAAAACCCTAGCGCGTTTAATACAATTGCCATTATTGGCCTCGGCCTGATTGGAGGCTCCTTAGCCAGGCTGATTCGTCATCAAACTCCCCAGGTTCGTATATTCGGCTTGGATCAACCATCAGTGGTCACCCAAGCTTTAGTTGAAGGCGTTCTGACAGATGCATTGACGGATCTGTCCGATCCCCGGTTACATGAAGCAGACCTGATTGTCATTGGGACCCACCCCCACCAAAGTTACACCCTCTTACAATCTTTGGCTGAATTAACGACATCAACGCTAACGATTATGGACCTGGGGAGTTCCAAAGCCACTATTTGCCGAATAGCTGAATCACTCCCGGCACATATTCAATTTATTGGTGGGCACCCTTTAGCCGGTCGGGAAATCAGTGGTTTTGACAATAGCCGCTGGGATCTCTTTTTCAAGAAACGCTTTTTGCTTTCAACCTGTGCTCGCACACCTGAGCCATTACTCTCCCAAGTTGAATCCTGGCTAAAAACGCTGGGAACCATCCCCATTGTTGTAGGAGCAGAGGACCATGATAGACTCATGGCCTTGGTCAGCCACTTTCCTCAATTTTATGCCATCGCTCTGGCTAATCTGTTAGCTCGAAACAACCCAGAAGAAGCTTTGAACTTCTTAGGTGGGGGGATCGATGATCAAATGCGGCTGATGATCAGCCCCTTCGAGATCTGGCATGACGTCTTTGAAGACAATCGAGCCCATATGAATACCATGCTCGATCAATTCATCGCCATCCTGACCCAGATGAAAACCGATTTAAACCAAGATTCTCTGGCTTCCTGGTTTGAAACCAGCCATTCCATTTATCATATGTATCAAGAGCATAAAGCAGCTCAATACCGTGTTTTTTCCGAGAACTGAACAGGGCCTTTTCAATCAACCCACACGCCAAGCGTTCCAACATATAACCCCTAGCCTAAGCAGGGCTTGCGACCAAAAATGAACCGAGTACCAGACTTAGTAAGGGTTGTTGCGCTGAGCTTCTTGCTGCTTTTTTAAATTCTCTTGGGCCTGTTTTTTCATCGCCAGATAGGCTTCAAACATCACTTTGGAGTGCTCTGCTTCAATCTCAGAGGCCAAGCCCATTTGACCAAACCGAACCGTATCGGCCGGGGTCAATCGTCCAGCAATGGCGTCATTGGCAGCCTGATTTGCCAAACCCAACTGCGCATTCATCGCTTGGTAACCACGCATTTGGAAATGGTTGGCACCGGATATGGATTGATACATTTGCATGAGGGGGAGAATCATGGATCAGAACACCTCCTACGCCCTTTGTAATAAGTCAAAATAGTGACTATACTTCCTTATAGTATCGGATCGATCGGGGTTTGGCAAGCACATATTGCCAATCTTAGTACTATTCCCATGGTTTATTAAACAACCAGACTATCTCCCATTGCCACCTCGGCTAGACCTCGGGGCCTACGGCTTCAGATGCCCTCTCCATGCAAGAATGCTATAATGCCACCTGGAGAACACGTTATGTCACATTCACCGATCTTTACCATTGATTCCTTTCCGACCCCCAGTGGTCCTCTACGCTATGGAATTGTACGAGACGAGCTTCGTTCAGCTGAAAAACCGGCTCGCCCTGTTGTCTTCGTTCCTGGCCTTGGAGGCTCCGTCAAAAACGCCCTCAGTTTTATGCGTCTCATGGCCCAAGAATTTGGCGTGGTCTACAGCTTGGACGCACGAGGCTTTGGCATTAATGAAGGTCGAAAGCCAACCCCCAACCCCTCAGCCTATCTCAAGGATTTTCAAAAGTTCATTTTATACTTGCAGCAAATCAATGCTATTGATGAAAATAATAAGCCAATCATTATTGGTATCAGCTTGGGAAGTGTATTATCGACCCTCTTTACGACAAGCTATCAACACCCGTTCACTGCTCAAATCCTTGTTGCACCCGCTTTTCGACCACACCCTCAGTTGTTTGACACGAGTTTTAAACTCAAAAACTATTCCCAAGTCTTCATTAAAGGCCCTTGGGCCTTAACTCGCCTACCCTACGGGATTCAGGACTTGACCCGTAATGCGGACTTATATAACGACCCCTTGTTCCAGGATCCACTGGTCTTGCCGACGTTTTACCTCTTTTTCGTTGACCTGCTATGCCGCAAGGCCCTGTCTCGCTGTAAGCGAATTGCCATTCCCACAGCCGTGGTCGTTCCGGAGAAAGACTCCATTTGCGATCCGGTCACTATGACCCAAGCCTGTAAATGCATTAACCATCCTCAAACCCGGCTCCTGAATTATCCTGACCTTTATCATGATGTTTTCATGGAGCCAGAAGAAGACCAACGCCATGTTGTGACAGACTTGGTTCACTGGCTCAGCGACCTGGAACCCTCTCAAGATGTGCCCCATCAAGCACGTTCAACCTCGTCAACCCACCCATACTCATCATCTTCGGATCGCCTCTAACAAAGACGGGATGCTCTGCCCTGAAAAATCCGGTATACTCATACTAAAGAGTTGGTATAAGGACAGGGTGGTATGCAGGGTTCAGGAGATAAATCACGCAAAACGGACACCATGCAAGCTGTTGTTCAGGTGGGCACCATCGGCTTTTACCCGATTAACAGTCTTTCGATTTCAGCGTTCCACCACGGACAATGCCAGGTTCTTATCCACTCCCCATTGGCACCAAACCAAGAGCTTGTAAAACAAAAGGGAGATCTATCCGTTGATGGAACAACGGTGCCCCTCCAGGGGAACGTGTTCAGTAGCTTCTCTGATGCCTTTTACCGGGGCAGACTACCGGAACTGGTTGTCATCACCTGCAACATGATGGAAACCCCACAGTTTCTGGAGGCATTTCTGGATTTTTGCGAAAAACTCTGCACCCTTGGCTTTCTTTCGCCAGAAACGGATGACGATTTTTCAATCCTGGATCGCTATGTTCCGCAAGTCATCATTGCCTCGTATGGCATTGTGTTCGATGTCATTCTTGACAAGATGAATACGGCTTTAAGTCTCATTTCCGGGATTTCTCCGAGACACCGCGAACGTATACTGCAAAAGGTGTCTCGCGGCATGTGGGCTTTTCCCGAAGAGGGGTATGATCTCACATTGACACCCTTGACACTCTATCCCAAGCCCTTGGCCTTAAATGTGGCAGGCTCCTCTTCCATCTATACACTTCGGACCACTCAGCTGTTGGAAACCCATGGTATACCGTGTGAATTTAACCCCAACGGTTCCCAAGGCATCCTGGAGTGGGAGATCAATCTTGCCTACAAGCATGTTCTGCACCGTCTTTTGCCCCTTGTCAACTTGGGTGATGCTTCGTCCTTGGATATCAACGAACATTTCGAATCTCTGGCTAAGGCATATGATATTCTTCCCGGCCAAGTAACGTGCCTGGATAATGCCGGCAGCAAGTCGAAAAAATCCTCGCCCTTTAAAGACTACACATTGACCACCCTGGATTTGGCGATTCTTCATCAGCTTCACCAACTGGCTCAAGGGGCCTCGCTCAATTCTGTCGCTGAGTTTTTAGACACTTTAATCCATAAGATACAGCCCAGTGTTATGACTTCCACCTCTGCCTAAACCCTGCCTCCAGACTTAAACCAAGGATTTCCAGCACCGATGCCTTCACCTCGTCCAGTCAATTATCCCAAACCCCTTCAACGAATCCGGATGTTTCAAATTTCCGGGGTGTCTTTGATTACTCTTGCCATCCTCAATACGTTATTTCGAGCCCAAATTACCTTTGCAGCCGATTTAGCCTTGCTTACCACCGGCTTAGGGCTCTTGCTTCTTTCTGTGCTCCTTTGGCGTCGTTACCGAATTCAGCAAAAATTGAAACTGAAGGTGCACGATAAGCGCTCCAACAACAGCACGCTTACCGCTACCAGGCAGCATCGTCACCCTCTATCTTTTTGAACAACTTTCTGTTATAAATACAGGACTTATTTCGAATTGAAATAACATTGGGTTGGGGAAATGTGGGATGCTTGAGACAACGCTTTGTCCATCTGTGAGAAAAGCAATTTATGCTGTCCATGATAGACCAAAAAACATCGATATGAGGCCACAGGCCTCGGATACTCACCTTGCCCAATCACTTCGGTTTGGGGAATCCGTGTTATATACGGAACAACACACTAAACGCCCTCAAAATTTGATCTTGAACGCCTTTCAAGCTCGTTTTCCTAAAGGCACAAAGCTCCTGGGAACGTTTTCCCCCCTGTCTCCAGTTCGGATCATGGAAATGGTCCGGAATCAGGGCCGAGAAATTCGGCTACGGGATCCTGAAAGTCAGATAGAGCATACCATTACCTATCGCAAACACCCTGAGCTCTTTGAAAAAATCCTTGCCACTAACCTGGTTTTGTTGAATCGATTGATTGACAGCCCCCAGAAACTATTAAAAATAATTGAGCAATGGGAAACACAAGCCAAAATAAAGGCATCACAGGAAGCCATTGCCCCTCGTCGTACAACATTTTTTCATGCCAGCGACATTGATCGGCTAAATCCTGAGTTGATTAAAGCCTTTGTCCGCCGATTTCCTGCAGGCAGCCGCATGTTAGCCGCTTCCCAGTGGAATAGCCCCGTAATGGTATATCAGGTTGCGAAAAATAACGGGCGCTATCTTGCCCTGAATCACCCCTCCCTCCCCAAGCGGGAACGAAACCTTCTCAAAACAGATGCGGAACATTTGAAAGAACTTCTAAGACTTAACTTACCCTTGATCAACGAGGTCATAGATACGCCGGAAGAGGCCTATGCCTTAGCTTTGGAGCGTCACATCGATCGGGTTTATGCCGAGAATCAGCGCCAAAATCGCCCCGAAGTTCAATACCACACCATTGATAATAAAGATGCGATTTACCACCCCTGGGGCTTTACTCTGGAAGGTGACTTGATTCTGGGGATGAATGCCTTCTTCCATCCGGAAGAAACCTTGCCCATCACTCGGCATACAGGCCATCCACCTGAACTTAAAACTCAGTTTGTTGCGCTGCTGCCACCTGTGTTACGTGCCCCGTATGTTGATGATCCGGCGAACAGGGACATGGATCTCATGGAGGTCATGCGAGAGAGGCTGGTTACGGCAAAAACCCGAAATTTGCGCCCAGTTGTGTCTGAAGGCCTTCGGGAAAAAACACCTTTTATTATCGTTTCTCCTGACCAGCCTGATACGGCGCTGACACCGGAAGAGGCGACTCGTCTCTTCCGATTGAAAATATAACACATCGAACATTTTGGCCTTGGAAGACAGTGGGTTGTTTCTACTCGTCTTCACGTTACACTGATATTATTCCCAACTTGTTGTGATGAGGAAGGATAATGAGGGATCCCTCAAAACGCATTCTAATTCTTTCTTCCAGCACTGGCGGAGGCCATCAAAGCGCTGCATGGGCGCTTCAAGATAGTCTAACCCGGCTATCTTTGGGTCAGGTCCTGGTAAACATTACCCAAGTTTTAGAAGAAGCCACCCCCATCACACGTCATTTGGCCACGTTTTATAACTATCTGCTGCGATATAACCAGCATTACATGCGTTATTACTACTGGGCCATTGAGAAAATCCGGCCCTATGAGTCCCACATGCTTTTTCAGCTTTGCCGCAAATATGGTTCTCAGGTCATTGATCACCTCGCTCCAACCACATTGGTTTCCGTGCATCCTATGACACAGCACTTTTTCGCCTACATGCTGAAGAAACTCCGGCTGATCGATCGAATCCCCCTGATTACAGTAGTGACCGACCCTTGCCGGGGCTTCTGGAAAGGCTGGGCGTGTCCGGAAGTGTCGCAATACTTTGTGGCCAGCGATGAAGCCAAAGCCCAACTGGAGGAGTTTGGTATTCCCAATGAGCGCATTGCCGTTTCTGGAATGCCCGTTCACAGTCGATTTCAACCCGTTTCATCCCTTGACGAGAAATATGTCCTTCGTCAACAACTTCAGCTGGATCCCCATCGTTTCACCATCCTGGTTAACGCAGGCTGGGCAGGTGGTGGCAACATCCCGCAGCTGTACGAAACATTGATGCAGGGGTCGCCCGAAAACATTCAACTGGTTTTCATGGCAGGCCACAACACAGCCCTCTTTGAAGAAGCGTCTAAACTGGCTCAAAATGTACCTTTTCCGGTTAATGTTCTGCCCTTTACAACCAACATGCACGAGTGGATGAATGCAAGCGACGTGATGATTTCCAAAATGGGTGGACTGACGACCTTTGAAGCTATGGCGTGTCAACTCCCTATTCTTGCCGATTGCTTGACACCGCCCATGCCTCAAGAGCAAGGGACAGCTCGTTTTGTGGAATCCAACGGGGCAGGTATTCTCATACAAACCCCTCACCAGCTGGTTCAAGAGTTAGATACCCTCATCCATGTACCGGGCCGATACGAGCAAATGAAGCAAGCCGCCGCACGAATCGGCCGCCCGGGGGCATCCGATCATATTGCCCGTGAGATCCTCCAGTTCTCAGCTTAGCAGGCACCCCCCATGAAAAAATTGCCTTTGCACCATGGGCCACGTTATGATGAGAAAATACCTGATTCCGCTGTTTTGGTATTGGGCTCCGCCCGTCATTGTTAACGCCTTGTTGAATGGATGTATGGGACTTCTAGACGGTAAAAAAGCATTTATTTCCGGTGGCTCCCGCGGCATTGGAAAGGCCCTATGCGAGGTCTTTGCCCGTGAAGGCGCCGATGTGGCCTTTAATTATGTGAGTTCCGAAAAGCAAGCCCAAGACACACTCGAGGCCATTCGTCGCCATGGTCGAGATGGGTTGGCTTATAAAGTCTCTGTGACCGATAAGCACGGCATTGTGAAAATGGTGGATGACATCCAAGAGAAATTTGGCGAAATCAACGTCCTGGTCAACAATGCGGCGGTCAATAAAGCAGACAATTTTGCCACAACCACTGAAAAATCCTGGCTCGAAATCGTGGATGTCAATATCAACGGGTTGTATTACATTACAAAACCCATTTACAAGAATATGCTCCGGGCCAAAAATGGCGGACATATCCTGAATGTTACCTCTATTGGTGCAATACGTGCGTTGCCAACGTCGGTCCACTATGCAACTACCAAGGCCGCTGTGGTTGGCTTTACTAAATGTCTGGCTCGAGAAGCTGCAAACTTTGGTATTTCAGTCAACGGGATTGCCGCCGGTATCTTTGATACAGACTTGGGGCACTCTTTGCCCGATTTATTTAAAAATACCTATGAAAACTGGTGCATGAAGGGCCGCTTTGGCAACCCGGAAGAGTTGGCCGAATTTGCCGCCTTTATGGTATCCGATCGCAACTCCTATATGACTGGCGAAATCATCGTAGTTGACGGCGGAACGGTTATTTAGACCCTGCTGGACACGTTAAGGGCAAATTCGCCCAGGCAAGACGAGGCGTCCTCCTGGGGGTAGTACCAAAGGCATTCGATGCTGAACCTCGACCATCTGTTTCTGCAAGCCCTGGAGTCGAGTCTCTAGATTGACCATCTGATCGGTTAGAGATTTGAGCTGTTTGGCCCGAGCCAGGTCCAAATCTTTTTGGGCTGCCTGGGATTTCTCCTGGGCAGCAGCCACAAGAGACACTTTCCTATCCATCTCGTCCTGGTTTTTTACCTGGGCCGTTTGTCCTTGCATGACGGCTTCAATCTGCTGCTGCTGAGCCTGAAGTGAAGCCTGCATTTGCTTTATGTCCGCACTCAAATCTGCCATTTTGGTTGATAGTGTGCGAAGGCTTTTGTGATTGCCCTCGAGTGCGTCCGCCTGGTTCTTCAGGGCCTCTGCAAACTTACTATCAGATTGCTTCTTCTCTGCTTCCCATTGAGCTTTTACCTGGTCCTGCTGCCTTTCGAGTTCCGCTAGCCACTCAGCCAGATTTTCAAAGTGTTGTTCAATCAACGCTTGGTGCTTCTTCAATCGGGTGGTCCAGGCCAAGTCCATCATGTGTTCCCGATTCTTCGCTAGAGTGTCGATGACCTCGAGACGATGCAAAAAATCCTCTCTAAGCTTTTTTTCTCGAGCCAAACTGTCGGCTTGATGCGACTCCAATGTCCTTTTCAGCTCGGTCAGATCGGCCTGATGCTTTCGCTGAAGCTGACCTGCTCGGTGATACCCATCGAAGGCAACTAGACCGGACACCCCTAGAAGCGAGGCAATCCAGACAAGCCGACCCCGCCATGGTGAGGATGTTGTGGAGGAGCCGCCGGCCTTTACAGAAGACGAAGGCAATGTGGGCAGGCCCTCTACACTGTTCCTGGGCGTCTCCCGACTGGCATTGTCCTGATGCCCGAAACGAAACGGTGCCCTTTGGAGTTTCTCGGTCACAATCGACGTCACAATAAAGTTACCCATCCACAATACCTCCCCAAAACGCAACCCAGTTCCAAGGATATCACAACTCCAAGCAATCACGCCAACAGGGGGACCCTTTTACAGAGTCCCCGTCATGAAAAATCATTCAATGCTGAAGAGCTAGGAGGCTTTAACCTCTTTGACAAACTCACGGCTGTCGCGGTTTTTCTTCAACAAGTGCCAAGCGGTACCAAAATCCCGCAGTGAATCCCGGTATTGTGGAGAATCTTTTCCATAATTTGCAGCAAAATACGTTAAATGCAGCTCCGCTGCCATCACTTGAGCTGTTAACTCACCAATCTTGTCGTCCAAAAGAAAGTTCTCCACGATAAACTCCTTTAACACCATTTTACATTACATTTATATTTATATAAAAACAATTTATATTCATTTAATGCTACTCAGAGCTCGTTTTGCCTCCTAAACGGGAAAAAATACTAAACCTATACCGGGCCTGAGCCTCAAGCACCAGAAGATGAAGGTAAAAAACGACACAATTGGCAAAACCAGGCCTCTTTGGGAAATGCCGATTGAATCTTCGGCCATTGCTCCTTTGTATCTGATATGAGTGCAAACAAGGTGGGTCCGCTGCCACTAATAATTGCTGATGTAAGACCTATGGCATTCAGGCGTGCCAAAGCCTCAGCCAGAATTGGATATCTAGGCAACAACACCGCTTCAAAATCGTTAGCCAGTAACGGGGCTAAAACATCAAATGTCACTTCAGAGGAAGGCTTGACCAACAGGGCCTCCCAGGCTGAAAAATCTCGCTCCTGATAGCTGTCAGCGTCCCGCATCCAACCATAAGCTTCCGGGGTGGAGATACCGAGGTTTAAGGGTTTGAGGAGCACCCCTTGTAACGGGGGTAATGGCGGAACAGACTGAACTTTCTCCCCACGTCCTAAGGCAATGGCAGTCCCACCCACCAAAAAAAAGGGGACATCCGAGCCCAGGTTAGCTGCTAAGGCCAACAACTCCGCCTTGGGTAAGGGATTCTCGTGCAATCGCTGGAGTGCGCGAAGCATGGCGGCCGCATCCGAACTACCGCCCCCCAATCCAGCGGCCACCGGAACGTTTTTTTCCAGCCTCACAGTCATCGGCAGAGGGGCCATACCGGTGTGTTCATAGAACAACTCATAGGCCTTAACCACAAGATTATCCGAGGTCTCCAAAGCTAGCTCTGAACAGCGAAAGCTCAGGCCTGAGGCTGACGCATCCAGGGAAATATCCAGCACATCCATCCAATCCAAAGTCTGCATGACAAAGCGAACCTCATGAAAGCCATCCTCTCGGACCCCAAGCAGATTTAAGAAGAGATTGACCTTAGCTGGGGCATTAAGACGAAGGATAGAGGGCATCACATAAAGCTCCGAACGAGGCAATTGAAAGTTCTTGAGGACGGCTTTCCAAAGGAATTCCCGCCTGAACCATAGCTTGCTGCAGAGATTCCACTGAGCCCAACTGGGCAATTTTGAAATTATTGAGCACCGTCTTACGCCGGTGCGTAAAGGCAATTTTAATCAACCGAGCAAGAGCCTTCAGGTTAGAGGCATCAATGGCAGGAACTCTGCGTGGTATAAGCTGCACCACCATGGAGTCTACCTTGGGTGACGGATAGAAAGCCCGGGCAGGGACCAAGGTCACCGGCGTTATGGTGAACCAGAATTGGGCTTGGAGGCTAAGCTGTCCGTAATCGGTGTCCCCAGGTTGGGCAATCAACCGATCGCCAACCTCCTTTTGAACCATCAGAATGACTTTGTCCATCACTCCACGCAGAGGATATTGGGCATCATCTAACTCGCCAATTAATTGAAATAAAATTGGTCCGGTCAGGTGATAAGGCAAGTTTCCCACCACCACACCATGAGGATGCAACAACGGCATAAGATCCACTTGGCGAACATCCTGGTGGATTACTGAAAACCGGGGATGTTGGCCATATTGAGCTTCTAAGTACCGCACCATCTTGCTATCCACCTCAATGGCCGTCACCGGATGGCCCAATGCCAACAATTTCTCTGTCAAAAAGCCAGAGCCCGGCCCAATCTCCACCAAGGGCATAGACGAATCCCCCAGTTCGGCAGCCGCTTGAATTCGAGTGATATAAGTCTCATCCACAAGAAAATTCTGAGAGAGCCCTTTCTTCAGGCGCAAGTCTTTAGCAATGCGGATAAGGTCGGGATTAGCAGACACGTTCCAACGCCAGCAAGGCCGCTCCCATAATTCCAGCCTTGTTGCCCAAGGCAGCCGGAGCCAGCTTGATTCCTTGATACATGGCCCGCTCTTGCGTCAGACGATGCAATTTATTCATATCTACAAAGGGCGCCATCCCGCCGCCAATGACCGTGATTTCCGGATCCAGCACATTCAAAAGGCTTCCCAGGCCCACGGCAATATGAGCATGCCACTGGTCCATAACCTCTGCTGCAATGTAGTCGCCATGCTGATGGGCTTCAATCAAATGATGTGTGGTTACCTCGGAGATGGTTCCGGCGGCTCTCAAAATCAAGGAGCTTTCAGCATTAGGAGCCGCCCGCAATTGCTGCCGGGTGGTCTCGGCCAAGCCGGTTCCAGACGCAAAGGTCTCCCAGCAATCCCAGCGTCCACATGTACACAACCGCTCTTTGTGCATGGATACAGCAATGTGCCCACCTTCAGCCGCCGAAAAATGAGCGCCTCGAACTAGGGCATTGTGAATCAACATTCCTACGCCTACACCCGTGCCTAAGGTAATGGCCATAACTTCGGAATACCCTTTAGCCGCACCCATTCGGGCTTCGCCATAGGCAGCGGCATTGGCATCATTTTCGATATAAACCGGCATTCCCAGATGGGTTTCCAAGGTCTCGCGCAAGGATCCGATATCTCTCAACGCCGGCAAATTGCCGGTAGCCCCAAAAATTTCGCCGGTATCACTATTAATGGTACCAGCAGAGGCAATACCCAAACATAGGGGCTTTAAATCCGCCTGGGCTATTAAAGGCTTTACCAGGGACTCAATGGCATCCACAAAGGCAGGCCCTTCATCCGGAGTGTTGACCTTGTGAAAATGCTGCATGCCATCTTTCAGGCTAACCAATGCGGCACTGATCTTCGTGCCCCCAATATCCAGACCAACCGCAACAGCGGTTTCCGGAATACGTGGCATTGGACTGGTGGTTAAGGAAGGCTGCATCATCATACATTTCACTCTAGGCCAAAGACATTGGGTTGGCAAGCTCATGAGCGATAATGAGGTTTAAAACGCCCTCAAACTGAGAGTAATTGCTAAAAAAAACCAACAAGGGGGCTCTAACCATACACAGTGTAAAACACCAGAGCAAAACTCTACCTAGCCAACATAAGCTTTTTCAGGAGCTTTATTCGGCGATAAAAAAGGGACCAGCCCATGCCAGTCCCCAATAATAATGTGTGTGTATAAAAAGCAACCGGATTGCGACGACTCGTTGGTAAATTATACCCCCAAAATGTCGCGAATCTCGGTGGAAACCTTGCTGGCATCAACTTTGATGCTGGGCCCCATGGTGCTGCTCAGGTAAAGCGACTTGACATAAGTCCCTTTGGCTGCAGAGGGCTTCGCCCGAAGGACCGCATCCACCAAAGTAGCAAAGTTGCGCAACAATTGAGTTTCATTAAACTGAGAACGCCCAATGGGAACGTGGACAATCCCTTGTTTGTCTGCCCGAAACTCCACTTTACCAGCTTTAATCTCTTTAATTGCGTTGGTGAGATCAAAGGTAACTGTACCGGTCTTGGGGTTGGGCATCAAACCACGGGGCCCCAGGAGTTTACCCAGTTTCCCCAACATACCCATGGCATCCGGAGTGGCGACCAGGACATCGAAGTCTAACCAGTTTTCTTTTTCCATTCTTTCAACTAAATCTTCAGCACCTACAAAGTCAGCGCCAGCTGCTTTGGCTTCTTGCAGCTTTTCACCTTTAGCCACAACAGCAATACGAACCTCTTTGCCGGTGCCCTCGGGCAACACCACAGTGCTCCGCACCTGTTGATCAGCATGCTTGACATCAATCCCAAGACGCATGTGGACTTCGACGGTTTCGTTAAATTTTGCCGTATCGCTCAACGCCTTTTTCAAGGCCGCAATGGCCTCTTTTGAGGACGCTGGCTGAGCCAAGTCTTTCAACAGTTCTTGAAATTTTTGCTGACGTTTCGTTAACTTACGAGCCATGAGACAAACTCCTTTCGTGGTACAAGCGAGCGTTTAACACTCTCCCAGCTTCTATAACAAGGAAAAAAGAAATTAATCGACGACGTTGACACCCATGCTGCGGGCTGCACCACAGACCATTGAAGTCGCCGACTCAATGGTGTGTGCATTCAGGTCAGCCAGCTTGGTTTTGGCGATTTCTTCAGCCTGAGCACGAGTAATGGAACCCACTTTGTCCATGTTGGGTTTCGAGGAGCCTTTGGGAATGCCAGCGGCTTTGCGAATCAAGAAGGACACGGGAGGGGTTTTGAGGGCAAACGTAAAGGACCGATCTTCGTATACGAAAATCTCGACCGGAATAATCTGGTCACCTTTGTCGGATGTTGCCGCGTTGTATTGCTTACAGAACTCCATAATGTTGACCCCGTGCTGACCAAGAGCCGGACCGACTGGCGGAGCCGGATTGGCCTTGCCCGCAGGCAACTGGAGTTTAATTTTACCGATGAGTTTCTTAGCCACTGGATAAAACCTCCACCTGAATCATTTTCGTTAAGCTTTGACAACCTGATTGAAGGCCAGCTCAACAGGCGTTTCCCGACCAAAGATAGACACCGTGGCTTTGAGTTTTTCTTTTTCGGCGTTCACTTCGGTCACCGTTCCTTCGAAATCGGCAAACGGCCCGCTGATAATCTTGACGTTCTCTCCGACCTTCAAATCGATTTGAATCTTTGCCGGTGCCGGTGCGCTCTTCATCAGAATGCGGCGAATCTCAGATTCCTTGGCTGGAATCGGTTTTTTCTCGGCACCCACAAACTTGGTGACTCCAGGCGTGTGGCGAACCACGTACCAGGAATCATCATCCATAACCATTTCAACCAACACATACCCGGGGAACAGACGCTCTTCACGCTCAACGCGCTTGCCTTCCTTGAGCTTCGTCACGGTTTTCTGAGGGACTTCCACCCGGAAGATCTTGTCCTGCATGTTCATAGACTCAATCCGGCGTTCCAGGTTCACTTTGACCTTGTTTTCATGACCGGAATAGGTATGAACGATATACCACCGTTTCACCTTGGGACGAGCCGCCGTAGCTGCCTGACGTGCAGCACGGCTTGGCGCTTGACCGTAGTCAATTTCCTGCGGCGGTTCTTCTATTTGGGTTAAGGGCTCTAACCCTTGGAGGTCTTCTCTTTCAGCCATCACGGTCTTACTCGTTTCCTTCTTTTTCCCTTAGGTAATTGCTTGGATTACCAGCTGAAACACTTTATCAATGACAAACACAAAGAGACTAAACAAGGTAACCACCACCAAGACCACACCGGTTTCGGCAATCACCTGAGTGCGGGGGGGCCACGTAATCTTGGACCACTCCTGGCGAACCCCTTTAAAATACTCTTTTAAGTCAAAGGGTTTCTCCGCATTGGATCCAGAAGACCCTTTAGGAGTGTTTTTCTTGCTTTCTCGTGATGCGTCCAATTTTTGTCTCACAGAGGTTTGCGGCATTTCAACAGTTAATCCAAATGGTTGATCGTTATTGTATCGAGAAAGTCCCTAAAAAACAAAATCGCGCCCTGGAGGATTTGAACCCCCGACATTCGGTTTTGGAGACCGACGTTCTGCCACTGAACTAAGGACGCCCATGGGGAGTATGCACTCCCACAACTACTTGGTTTCCCGATGCAAGTGGTGACCATTGCAACGTGAACAATATTTTTTCAACTCCAACCGACCGGTGGTGTTCTTTTTGTTTTTCACCGTGGTGTAGTTGCGTTCCTGACACTCGGTACAGGCCATTGTAATAATTTTGTCTTTCTTCTTAGCACCCATTGGTATGACACACCTTTCGTCAGTATGACTGTGGACTGATATGGTAACGTCAACACATGGGCATGTCAACCTCTGCCCCAGAGCCTGAAAAGCCGAGAAAAACAGTGCAAATCATCCTCTTAATGACAGTTTTGTTACATCGCCCATGATTTACAGAGTGGAAGCGGGGCTGATAGAATTTTCAATCATATGATATAAAACTGCACCGAGGGGCCTTTACCCTCAGCATCACCACCGGTTAAACTCATCAATTGCGTGATTCGAGTAGAGGGGACCATCCATAATGATAAGCACTTGCTATGGCATTTTATCAACCTCATTTCAAAAGAGGGCTTACTAATGTTGCCAAAGCTCCTACCCATCCTGGGCCCCAACGCGCCGGTTCTGTTTGGGGTCTCGCGCCGCAAACGCAATTCACTGCTCGGGCTTAGCCCAAACTGTGCTTATTGCGGAGATACGTTTATTGCCAGTGTTCACAAACCTCATATCAAACCCCAACCCCCCACTTACGACCATATTCGACCCAAATCTGCCAAAGGAACCAGCCTCTATCCAAATGGCATTCTTGCTTGCCCACCCTGCAACAATGTGCGTCGCCAGAACATTCCTCTGCTGGAATTTATTATGGGCGATCGCAGCAAGTATTACTACAGCCAGGATGGGGAAATGGTTCTTCAGGTCGCAAGCCATGACCCACCAACCCCGGAAGCCGAGATTCAAGCCCGAAAAAAAGCTTTTTCGAATTACCTGAAGCGATTTGTCAAGCGCCGCTATCGAATCAATACTGCTCATTCCAAACGCTGGTTCCCGCTGACCTTAGATAATCTGCTCTACCCTGTTTGGAAAAAAGGGGCCAAACCCTCAGACCCTGCGACCCTGAATACCCTGCTCAAAGAGCGTATCCATCAATTTATGAGTATTCTTGCCGACGCCGATCCGGGATTTTGGCTAAGCCAACACTTTCAAAAAATCGTCCGCCACGATTTTCGCACCCAACCCGAGCGCCGGGATATGTTTTTGGAGGCCTTACGACACCTGCGAGGTCAGCCCAAATCACATGCAGGCCATGGACAGCCTCCTGTTATGCTATCCTTAGACCTGAAATCCCTACCCTTCCCGAAAACCGGAAGTGATGCTTAGCTTTTTTATCAGTTCAAGCTCGCCGCAAACACCCTCGGTATTGCACTTCAAAGGGCGCCTCGACCATGCCTCAGTCACAAAGAAACTAGGCCGGTTTGCCCCTCAGTGTGCTTATTGTAGCGTGGCCTTTCTCCCTCCCTTCAAACAAGACCCCAAGCCAACCTTTGATCACCTCAAGCCAAACACGGCTCAAGGTCCCAAGACCCTGGAGAACGGTGTCCTTAGCTGTGAACCCTGCAACACACTGCGCCAAAGCACCCCTGTTCTTAACTTTCTTCAGGGCATTGCCGGGAACTATATTTATTCCAGGACAGCGGATGGTTATCTGGTGACGCCGCCCAGATCTGCCACCATGGCCTCCACCGATACGGTTTTAGCCCGACAGCGTTCTCTCTCCTCCTATTTGAGACGCATGCTGGAGCGCCGGGTTAAAGCCGAAGGGGATCCGAAGCCCAACAGTTGGTTTGCCCATGCCCTAGATAACCTACTCTTTCCTACGTGGGGCGAGGGACTACAGCCAAACTCTCTATCCGTGCAAAATGCAGCTTGGCACCAACGGGCAACACAGTTATTTTGCCTTCTGGGAAAAGCTGATCCTCGTTTTTGGCTAGGTCGCCCCTTCCGAGTCCTTCTTGACAGAGACATTAAAGCGTTTCCTGAGCTGTATGGGCGTCTTGGTAACGTCATGACATATGTTCGACAGAACTTGTCCGCCCAGGGTCGTCAGCATTAAGTTGTTCTTGTACCTACATATCCCGAAAGCTCAGTCTCACTTCGGCCTTCTGCTCTGCGTGTAAAGAAATGCTACAGCTTGCATGAATTCATTAGACAACAGGTTGTTTAGGCTCAGTTTCCTATAGTAAACTGAGCCTAGAGTATTCTCGGAGGACATGTCACCCATGAGCGTCACGGCCATTTATCCCGGCAGTTTTGACCCGGTGACCAAAGGCCATGTGGATGTGGTAAGTCGAGCCAGCCGCATGTTTGACCGTATTGTTATGGCCGTGGCCCTGAATGCTGAAAAAAAACCTCTATTTGAGCCACGTCACCGCTTGGAGTTATTAGAAAAAGCCGTGAGCCATTTACCCAATGTCAGTGTAACGTCCTTTCGAGGTCTAACCGCCGAATTTGCCAAGCAAAACAATGCCACCGTGATTATTCGAGGCTTGCGGGCAATTTCGGATTTTGAATTTGAGTTTCAAATGTCTCAGATGAACAAAATTTTATTTCCTGAATTGGAAACCGTATTTGTCATGGCCAATTTGGACTATACTTTCTTATCATCCAGTATGGTCAAGGAAGTGGCGATGCTGGGGGGCAATGTCACCCAGTTGGTCCCGGAGGCCGTTCAAGAAGCGTTACGTCAAAAGATAAGCTCATAGAGCACCAGAAAGGGGAGATGCGCCATTAATACCTTGTATAAACTACTCGATCGATTGGAAAGCGTCATCATGGATGGGATCCCCATTCCCTTCCTACCGTACTCCATGGTCAATCAAGAAAAATTGATCGTATTGCTGGACAAAATTCAGACTGCGATTCCCGATGAGATCCAAAAAGCCGATCAGGTTCTGACTCAGCGGGATGAAATCCAGCTGGAAGCACAACGCCGTGCCCAACAAATGTTGCAAGAGGCCAAACAACAGGCCGAATCCATGTTAAGCGACTCCGAACTCTTAAAAGCAGTACAATTGGAAGCTGAACGTGTTCGCCAGCAGGTGATGGCAGAATTACAATCCCTGCGTCAACAAACCCTGGACGAAACCGAAGAAGTTCGCCGGAAAGCCTATGAAGAAGCTCGCTTGGTACGGGAAAGTGCTGATGACTACGCCGAAGGTGTTTTAAAGACTTTAAGCCGTAACCTGGATGAATTCCAAAATGTGGCTCGAAACGCCCAGAAGCAACTGAAAAAAGTGCGAACAGATGCCATGCAGGCTCAACATGGAACCAATGCTATTACCTCAGGCAGCTATGCGACTGGCAAGACTAAAGACCCAGGCGCACGGGCCCACCGGGTTGATCGTCTTTCCCAGCCCCAGGAGCTGGAAG
This sequence comes from Vampirovibrionaceae bacterium NZW_1234, assembly GCA_041697335.1. Classification (GTDB taxonomy): domain Bacteria; phylum Cyanobacteriota; class Vampirovibrionia; order Vampirovibrionales; family JAGQHJ01; genus JBGUGD01. The sequence goes on from JBGUGD010000035.1 coordinate 191,285, forward strand.
TGTAAGACGAAACCAGACAGTACAATACATCATAACTAAATTGACTCGAGTGTCTCTCACTCGGGTCAATTTGTATCTAGCCGGGTTCCTATCGCGTTACGCGGTTGCGCGACGCTGGGTAACCGCCCGCTTAATAACTTGTGATGCTTGATTCAACGCCGCTAAAACGTCCATGGCTTCCTGTAACATGCCATCATCGTTTAAGCACACTGGCTGATAGCCAGCATCGTTCAAATCGCGCAAATAGCGATTTGCAACATACTGTTCCAACGTAGGTTGATTATTAGCCAAACCGTTTTCCTCCTCCAAAAAAATCCAAGTCAAAAATGTAATTCGATAGTATACAAGTATATAAAAACGAACTTTTCGTTAAAATTGTCTCTGGTGCCTGTTTTATTAAGATATATGTATCCAAACCCAGTCGGAGAATTGATCTAATTCGTTTAATATGTAAAATGAGAATACTCTTTCTAACATGGGAGGAGGGAAGGAGGTTCTCTCCAACGCTGTTGACCCGAGCTAACGTTTCTGTGGCTTAGCGTGTCCGCTTTCAGCGAATCGGATATTCCGAAAACAGCTCTCTCTCGCTGATTCCGAGTCCCCCCTGAGCCGACACGGTTCACAATCAGAAACCTTTCAACAGCCTCTTAGGGACAAACCTCTTTCCCTTACAGCCCATTTTCTCGCTCTAATGTTGAATCTCCCCCTACTGACTTGCAAAAACTTCTTTTCTTATAACGAACATTTTCTTTTACCTACAGAACATGTCCAGTCCAGCATTTGTGTGAGGTAATTCCTCAACCAGCTGGGCTTTTTTTTCGGCGGACTCGAATGTTTGCATTGTCATAAGGACAGCCAAAGACGCTATCGCCTTATCGAAGCCTTTCTTGGTTAAGAACCGGACGGAGAGAAAAATCTGCGCTAAAATAAGGGGGTTTCCAGGTCAGACTAGCGTTCTGAGCATCCAAACATCCAGACCCATCTGTGAAGAAGAGGAATCGCTCTATGTCATCGTCATCCTCCAAATCTCGAGCTATCACCATTCAAGGGGCCCGTACCCATAACCTCAAAAATATCAGTTGCGATATCCCGCATGGGACTCTCACAGTGGTCACGGGACCATCGGGCTCAGGAAAGTCTTCCTTGGCATTCGATACATTATATGCAGAAGGCCAGCGCCGCTTTGTCGAATCCATGTCAACCTATGCCCGACAATTTTTGGAGCGCATCGAAAAGCCGGATGTCGATCAAATTCAGCATATCCTGCCCACCATTGCATTAGAACAGAAAAATCACATTAAAAACGCCCGCTCCACCGTGGGGACGGCGACCGAAATTTATGACTTTCTCAGGGTTTTAATGGCCACCATTGGTAAGACCCATTGCCCTCAATGCGATCATATCGGGATTAAAGCCTCGCCCAGCCGAATCGATGCAGAACTGAAGACATGGCCTTCGGGGACCAAAGTCATCGTGGCCAGTCGGGTCTCTCTGAGCGACTTTACTCTGGAACAACTCATCAGCCAGGGCTATTTTCGAGTTCAAGTGGAAGGCGAAACGGTTGACCTGAATGATGGCCTGCCAAAGGGTTTCAAAGACACGCACCTGGATATCGTTTTAGACCGCTTGGTCTTGAAAGGCGAACAAACTTCGGATCGCTTGCTGGAATCCTTGCGAAAAGCCCTGGAATTGAATCCCCATGAAGTTCGCTGTTATTTCCCTGGCCAGGAACAGGATTGCAAAGTCTTTCAGACTCAGTTTGCCTGTGGCCTGTGTCTGACTCCCTTAACCGAACCGTTTCCGAACCTGTTTTCGTTCAATAACCCCTTAGGGGCCTGTAAAGCTTGTGAGGGGTTTGGCAAAATCATTGGGCTGGATCTGGACAAAGTGATTCCCAACCGAAAACTCTCCCTGGAAGAAGGTGCTGTTCATCCCTTTAACACCCCGGCAAATCAGGAAATGTACGACGCCCTGATGCGGGAAGGGAAAAAACGGAAAATCCGTCTGAATGTCCCCTTTGAGGATCTAACCGATGGCGAGAAAACCTTTGTGTTGGACGGTGCCGGAAGCTATGAGGGAGTCAAAGCCTTTTTTGACTGGCTTGAAACAAAGAAGTATAAAGTCCATGTCCGGGTGATGCTGGCTAAGTATCGAGGCTATTATCTGTGTCCCGACTGTTTTGGCTCTCGGCTTCGACCTGAGGCCCTTAGAGTCAGACTGCAGGGCAAAAACATTCATGATTTATGCACGACACCGGTCTCCCAATTGGTTACTTTTTTTGAGACCCTTGATCTGTCCGAAGAAGACCGCCAGGTGGCTCAACGCCTGCTTCGGGAAATCCAAAGCCGCCTCAGCTACTTAAATACAATTGGTCTGGGGTACTTGACCTTGGCCCGTCAATCCCGAACTCTATCTGGCGGAGAAGCCCAGCGTATCAACTTATCGACAGCCCTGGGAAGTGCACTTACAGACACATTGTATGTTCTGGATGAGCCGACAGTAGGACTTCATGCCCGTGACACTCAGCGTCTTCTAACAGTCCTTCAAGCTCTTAGGGACTATGGCAATACATTGGTCATTGTAGAACACGACCCGGAGATGATTTTAGGTGCCGATCGAATTCTCGATATTGGTCCTACGGGTGGGCGAGAAGGCGGCCACGTAGTCTTTGAAGGAAAGTTGAAAGACTTTCTGAAGGCCAATCACTCCCAAACCAGTTATTACCTGAAACACCCGCCCAAGGTAAAATCCACACCCCTTTCCTTGTCCTCTGACGCTTCGAATTGGATTGAAATACTAGGGGCCCAAGGCAACAACTTGAAAAATATCGATGTTCGGTTGCCTAAAAACGCCTTAGTTTGTGTCTCCGGGGTTTCAGGCTCTGGAAAGTCCACCTTAATCAAACAGACTCTGTATGCCAACTACCATCAAGCCAAAGGACAAGAGCTGACCTTGGACTTAGGCCCTTGCGTCGGTCTTAATGGCTTAGATGACTTTTCTGACGTTATTCTTGTAGACCAGACGCCACCCGGACGGTCTATTCGTTCCAACCCGGTGACCTACGTCAAAGCGTATGATGAGATCCGAAAGCTCTTTGCCGGCACTCGCCAGGCCCAGGCATTGGGCATTACACCTAGCCATTTCTCTTTTAATTCCGCTGGCGGGCGTTGTGAGACCTGTGAAGGCTTAGGTGTTGTAACTATTGACATGCAATTTATGGCCGATGTCACAATGACGTGCTCGGATTGTCAGGGCAAGCGCTTTTCTCCAGCGGTACTTGCTGTGGAATTTGAAGGCAAGACCATCAATGATGTTTTAAATATGACTATTGACGAGGCCTTAACCTTTTTTCAGCGAAACAACCGGGTGACTAAAAAGCTCTTGCCTTTACGTGAAATTGGCCTGGGTTACTTGCACCTGGGACAATCGACAGCCACCCTATCCGGTGGCGAAGCCCAACGCCTGAAACTTGCCTCTTATCTGAGCACCAGTGACAATCACCAGGCTCCTCACCTGTTTATTTTTGATGAACCAACCACAGGACTTCACTTGACTGACATCCAAGTGTTGGTTGCTGCATTGCGCAAGCTGTTGAAATCCGGGCATTCCGTCATTGTTGTGGAACATAACATCGAGTTCCTAGCTCATGCTGACTACATTATTGACTTGGGACCTGAGGGCGGCGAAGGTGGGGGGCAAATTGTGGCTCAAGGCCTTTTAAGTGAGGTTATGGCCAATCCCGATTCGGTGACTGGGGCCTTCCTGAAAGAACGCATGCAAGCCCCACAACTGGTGAAAGCCTAATCGGGTACGCCCAGCCAGAAGTTGGGTTTTTACCGCCACCGTTCTAAAATAGTCCCATCATGAAGATTGTCTTTTGTGCCGCAGAAGCGGCTCCCTATGTAAAAGTCGGTGGTCTTGGGGATGTGGTGGGCAGCCTCCCCAAAGCCCTCGTTAATGTCGATCCCAATGTTGAAGTCCTAGTGATGTTGCCTCAGTACGGCTCCCTGCTGGATCCATCCTTGGAGCTTCTGGATAGCGGTGTGAGCTTTCAGGTGGAGTATCATGGACAATCATACCCGTTTCGAGTTCTAGAAAAAACGCTACCAGGCTCTAGAGTACCCATTTATTTTTTTGCCAATCATGAGTTGTTTGGCCAGTACCCTGGTCCCTACCCGGGCTTACATCCCACCCACGAGGCCCTGCGCTTTGAAGTGTTTGCCCAGGCGGTTTATGCTTTTTTAACCCATCAACACTGGGACGTCGATATTCTCCATCTTCATGACTGGCACACGGCTCCCTTGGCTGTGTTTCTCAAAGACCACTATCAAAAACACCCTCTGTTTCAAGGGACAAGAACCGTCTTATCTATTCATAACTTAGCTTACCAAGGCAATACCGGCTACCATGACTGGCTAGCCGAAGGCCTTGAAGCGAGCGATGCCCTGGTTGCTGTTTCGCCCACTTATGCTCACGAGATTCTCACCCCGGAAGGCGGCGCCAATCTGGAGCATATCGTCCAACGCCAGCAGCACAAGCTCTGTGGTATCCTCAACGGGATTGACACCGACCTGTTTAACCCAGCGACAGACGTCTTTCTCCCGGCCCGTTATGATGCTTCAACGGTCCAAACCGGCAAAGCGACTTGTAAAGAGGCTCTTCAAATGCATATGGGGCTACCCGTTCAACCGGATGTTCCCTTGATTGGCATGGTCTCCCGCTTGGCTGAGCAAAAAGGTCTGGACTTAATTCTGGAAGCCATGCCTCAGCTTCAGGCCTTGGACGCTCAGTTTGTATTTTTGGGCTCGGGTGAGCCCGTTTATCAGGATGGACTTAGACAGTGGAACGAAACCAGCCCCAACATCCGCACCATGGTGGGCTTCAATATGGCCTTGGGTCAGCACATTTATGCAGGGGCGGATGCCTTTTTGATGCCCAGTCGTTTTGAGCCTTGCGGCCTGAGCCAAATGATCGCCCTTCGCTATGGTACTGTTCCCATTGTGCGCCAAACCGGTGGCTTGGCTGACACCGTTTTTGACAGCAATAACAGCTCTGAGAAAGCCAATGGCTTTTGCTTCCGAGACTACACACCGGAAGCCATGATAGCCACTGTAAGACGAGCATTGGCCACATACACTCAAAATCCTTCATTATGGGAATCCTTGATTCAGCGGGGGATGACAACAGACTTCAGTTGGGCGAAAAGTGCCCAAGCCTACCTTAATATCTATGCCTACGTCAAAAACAAAGCAACCTTAAGGACCCTGTAACCCATGGCAAACTTGATTTCGTTTATTCGCGCCTTGTTGGCCTGCTTCGTTGTGGTGCTGTTGCAAATTCACACCCAGGCCATTTATCTGACTTGTTTCTTCCTCACCATCATCGTCATCTGGATGGACGGGTTGGATGGGTATGTTGCCCGTAAACTTAATGAATCATCCAAAATGGGGGCGGTCATCGACATTCTCTTTGATCGAGTGGTTGAGATGGTTTATTGGATTGGGTTTCTGGCTTTGAGCTGGGTTCCGCTCTGGATTCCCCTGCTGGTGTCCGTTCGAGGCATTCTTGTGGACGGATTTAGAAGTGTGGCCTTGGAGCAAGGCTATACCGCCTTTGGCTCAACCTCAATGATGCAATCCAAGCTGGGCGTCTTCTTTGTCAGCTCACGGGCCAGCCGTTGGCTGTATGCGGCCTTCAAGGCCATCGCCTTTTCGCTGACCATCCTGGCCTTTACCCCGGATCTCCCATCCTCTTGGGTGACTTGGGTCAAACCTGTTGCTTACCTCAGCATTTATATCACGGTGTTCTTTTGTGTGGTCCGGGGGGTTCCGGTTCTGTTGGAATCCCGGCGCTTTTTTGCCAAGACCTGATGTGGCCCCAATCGGGTTCGTGTGAGGACACTGGCATCGTCGAGACCATGACGAGTGACCCGACACGTCGGCATATAGACCTCCGGCCCATTACTCTGGTCTTCTTGAACCTGACTTGGGAAATGGGCTTTCAACGCTTTGGACCACCACCCATTGGGGAGGCCAAAAGAGCGGGTATCCAGGTCCAACAAATCTTTGCCGATACTTACTCGGCGTCGACGAAGGATATCCGCCACTTCAGCCATGGCCTGCTTCAAGGCAATGGACTTCTTCTGATCCTTTTCAAGCACATCAAACTGGGCTTTGGCTTGCTCCGGGTTCTTGAATTTGCGAAGGATATAAATATCTGTGACCTCAGGAATGTCAGTGGCTCTGGGGAATAACCCATGCCAGCGACCAAACTTGTTTTTAAAAAAGTACATCCGAATCGACAAGCCATCCATCAGCCAGTTCCATGCTTTTTGGATACTATTCCAAACAGGGATCTTACTTTCGGAACGAACAAAGCAAAGCCTCGGGTTTAGCGTTGGCTCCTTCGACCAAACACGGGCAGCTTTCTCGATCTGTTCCATCTCGGCTTTCGTGGCTCGTCGACCAAAACGTAACGGGTCTGAAGAGGTAACAATGTGCGATTGACCCATCCGACTTAGGAGGGGAGGAGATAAAGGCATGGCGGGGGTTCCTTCTAAAGGCTTGCTGCATCAACGCCCCTGAAAGCCAAATGTTGCGCCCAGAGTCTGATATGGCGTGACATTTGTTTACATGAACAGGGCTTACAATCGTTCCCTTAGATACCATCGTCTTGGACTTTCCTTCGTTGGGTCGGGTTGCCAGACGAATCAATCCATACTACAGTCAAACGTATCGATATCGTGCCAAACAGAATGAATCACCCCTGCCATGATCAAACAAACCCTGCTGACCCATTTGCGTAACGCGTTGCATCAGCATGCCGCTCAATTGAACTTGACCGACCCCGACGCTGCCCTGGGGCTTCTGAACATTGAACGCCCCCGACAGGCTGAGCATGGCGACTATGCCGTCAATGTCTCTCCGTTGGCCAAGCTGGCCCGGATGGGGCCACCACAAATTGCCCCCATTATTGCGTCCGGCCTCAGCGCCGAAGACTGGTCTCCCAGTGTGATCGGTGGGTTTATCAACGTCCGCGTTAGCCCAGCCCTCTTGCGACAAGCACTGACCACTATGGCGCTCGTTACAAAACCTGGCCAAAACACATCTCTTGCTGAAACACAGTGTCTGCTGGAGTTCGTCTCGGCTAACCCCACCGGCCCCTTACACATTGGCCATGGACGCTGGGTGGCCTTAGGTGACTCCTTGGCACGATTGATGACCCACTGCGGCGCACATGTTACCAAAGAATTTTATATCAACGATGCCGGCAGCCAGATGAACAATATGGCCCAGAGCCTTTGGTATCGTTGCCTTGAGATTCTGGGAACCGGTGGCAAGCTGCCTGAGCCCATCGAAGGTCAGAAATACCCATTTTATCCTGGTGAGTACGTGATAGACGCCGCAAAAGTCTTCCTTGAGACTCATAAGGACCGCGTGTTGGCTTGGGACAACCCCGAACATCAAGCCCCTCCGGATGCCATTGATGCTTTGAAAGCTTACGGAAAAACCGTCATGTTGGACCAACAGAAAACCTTGATGGCCCAATGCCGCCTGGAATTCGATGTCTGGTTCTCCGAATCGACCTTGCACGAACAAGGGCAAGTCAAAGCTACATTGGCAACTCTCCAAGACCGCGGGATGACCTATGAGCAAGATGGGGCAATCTGGTTCGCGTCCTCTCGTTTTGGCGATGACCAGGACCGGGTTTTAGTCAAATCTGACGGCAACTATACATATCTGACTGCCGACATTGCCTACCACGACAATAAATATCGTCGAGACAACGGGAAATATAACCGCTTCATCAACATCTGGGGTGCCGATCACCATGGCTATATCCCGCGCATGAAGGCCGCTGTAGAAGCCTTGGGCTTTAACCCGGACCAGTTGGAAATTCTATTGGGCCAATTGGTTAACTTAATTGTAGATGGTGAGCGAACTAGGATGGGCAAGCGCAAAAAAATGCTCACACTGGGAGACTTGGTCGACGAAGTGGGTGTCGATGCAGTTCGTTTTTGGATGGTCTCGAAAAGTCAGGACACGGCTTTGGACTTCAATGTTGAATTGGCTGCATCTTCTTCCGATGAAAACCCGGTGTTTTATGTTCAGTACGCCCACGCCCGTTGCGCCAGCATCTTGCGTAATGCCTTCCAACCACGTCTGGACACCAATACCCAGGAGACCCGTCCTGCGATTCTTGAAGAAACTCAATGGCAGGCCTATTTAACTGGGCTTAGTCCAGACAGCCTGGTTGCCCTGTTCGAAACCCTGGACAATAAGCAGGCCCAGGCTGCTCTGCGGGAGTTGATCCTAAAAATTGACAGCTTTGATGACCGCGTTCCCGAAGCCGCCCGCCAACGTTTACCACACATCATCGCTCGCTATACCATGGACTTGTCAGCCGAATTCCACCGGTTTTATAATGTCTGCCGCATCCTCGTCCCGGATCCCCAGCTGGCTCAAGTGCGTTTGGTCGTCATTTATACTTTAAAGCGAGTTCTGGCGCAGGCACTGGATCTCTTGGGGGTTTCAGCTCCAGAGCAAATGTAACATTCCATTGCATTGTCACTAACCCATCGAAAAGAGGGTCAGTGGGCACTTTGAGCCTCACGCTCGTCTGCACTTCCATTTTTTTCGCTAGTCATTCATGCCTGTTTTATCTATAATTGCGACCTCAAAGTGAGGATTGGGATGATCTGGGGAGGATCACATGACTATTCATGCGTTGGGTATCAAACGCCCGCATTTGGCTCAAGCGCCACAACGGATGTTCTTTGGCAACAACCCCGTCAATTATGAAAAAGACATCCAGGTCCAACTGGAACCACAACCCCTCAAGACGGTTCCTATTCAAGAACAATCAGGAATTGCCCGCTTATTTCTGCAGCCAACCAATCAGGTGAGTAATCTCTTTACCCCGGAAGGGCCTGTAGGTACCCATGTGGCTGCGCTCTTGCAAAAGCTGATCAATGAACGCCGACCCGAGCCCTTGAAAGACACCGTGGGCAATATTATTAGTCCCTTTAAACCCGATAGCAAGAAGATGGATCATAGCGTTCTACAAGCCCTGCGCCAAGGCTTAAATACGTTGCCCAATCAGTCGAAGACGGTTCACATTCAATTGCCTCCTCAAATAAAATCACCTGGTTTTTTAGCAAGAGAAATCGCAGAAGAAGCGACGTTACGCGGCTACAACAATCGACTACACCGACAGAACAATCAATTTGAGTCGCAATTAAGCAGCATCCAAGTCCATGCGCTCGCCCCCTATCACCACGTGTTTCAGCAACTTTCTGAAGGACAGGCCATTGGCAAAGGCACTAACCTAGCCAAATTTCTGGTAGACGCCCCACCCAACCTAAAAAATCCTCAATGGGTCAGTCTTCAAGCCAAGACCATGGCCGATGCCTTCCCGGAAATCAAGACCCATATCCATGAGCGCCCTTGGATTGAAGCTCAGCGGATGGGTATGTTCCTGTCTGTGGCCGCCGGGAATCAGCAGCGCCTGGAAGACCAGCCACGTCTTCTGGAAATGATTTATACCCCTCCCGGAGGCAACTATGACAAAACCATCATGCTTGTGGGCAAAGGCATTATCTTTGATACCGGTGGCACCAATCTAAAAAACGGCAGTGATGCCAAGAGCGGCAAACTCTATATTCATGGCATGCATGGCGATATGGCCGGTGCAGCTGCTGTCATTGGAGCCATGAAGACAATAGCGATGATGAAAGTACCTCATGTTCGTGTGGTGGCCCTAACCCCATTAACCCCCAATCGCATTGGCGAAAACGCCACGTTGCCGCACAGTATTGTTACGGCCAGAAGCGGCAAACGGGTTGAAGTGTCCAATACGGACGCTGAAGGACGCTTAATCCTGGGTGATGCCATGCATTACGGTGCAGAGAAGTATTCGCCAGACTTGATTATCGATATTGCCACGCTTACGGGCGGGAAAGTCGGGGCGCTGGGGGATAAAAATTCCGTAGCGGTGATGGGCAACTCCCTGGCCTTGACCAAACGCTTTACCAAACTTGAAGAATCCTTAGGGCGTAAAGCGGCGGCCGTGGAACTGACAGACGCCCATCGACGCTGGGTCACCAAGGATGGGAAAGGAAAAGCCGATATCTACAATTCGGTTGCCATGAAAGCCGGATCACAATTCGGTGTCTATGGAAAAGGCGTCGAGTTTGAACGAGAGAAGCATATCATCCATCACTCGGCTCAAGGTGGCGCTTTCCTCAAGGAATTTCTACCAAATCCTAAAACACCCTGGATTCATCTGGACATTGCCGGAGCCGAATTTGAAGCACAGGAGCACTTGGGCAACGAAGAGTATGCCACGGGTTTTGGGGTAAAAGATCTGTATATGATGGTTGATCAGGTGAGCAAGAACCAGCTGAAACTGACTATGCCATCAAGACTGTCGACCCCAAAAACTTCTGAATAAGCGACATGTTCCGGCTCAGCTCTGAAGACAGAAACCGGGCCGGAACATCGATAAATTTAATGGATGCTATAAATCAGTCCGTGTAGGCAATCATGGCATGGATGGGCACATCTGCCGGCAAGGCCTGACGGCCATTCAGCGGAGATAATTCAATCATAAACAACACGCCCACAATGTCGGCTTGCAAACGACGAGCCAGGGTAATCGTGGCATTTGCCGTGCCACCCGTGGCCAGCAGATCATCAATAATGGCGATCTTGCTGTTTGGAGGAAAGGCATCGGCATGCATTTCAATACAATCAGAACCATATTCCAAGTCGTACTCATGGCGTTCAACCAACCCAGGTAATTTCCCCATTTTCCGAGCCGGAACGAAGCCTACACCCATGCGCTGAGCCAGTGGCGCTCCCAGAATAAAGCCTCTGGATTCGATACCCACGATGTATTCAACACCGCTATCTTTCAGTTGCGCTTCAAACCAACGCAAGGTTTCTTCAAACAGCTTGGCATCTTTTAAAATCGGTGTAATGTCCCGGAACAAAATCCCGGGTTTTGGGAAATCAGGCACATTGCGAATGGTCTCTTTAATCTGATCAACGGACATTAATGGCATGGTGCTCCCTTTCTTGGTTCACTCGATAAGTTCCAGACATAGCTTCCAGGGCGACAGAGGATTTGATAACTTGCAGCGGTGCAGTCATCAACCACTCCCGGAATTGATGGACTTCTTGCAAGGCCGTACGAAAAGCTCGGTACTCAATAAACTCGTGAAGGGCTTGCTCGGTTGACATCTGATCCGGCAAAGGCTGAATCTTTACAGTATCCTCTTCGGCTAACACAGTAACTGCCGCCCATCCCAGGCGACTCAGCATACTAAGCGCTGTCATCACCACATAATGTGTGGTAGAAAGATACATAGCCAGCTGGTTTAGGCAAATGACCAAGCTACCCTCGGGGTGCGACTTGGTAAGACGAAGCAAGAGCTTCATAAGCCCTTCTAAAAATTCTCGAGGCGGTCGATATAACGGAATGGTCTCATATTTGCTGCCCAACAAATGAATCACTTTGGGATCCTGGGCACGCATCACCTGAACCAGTCCGACCATATCTGGAGGCAAATCCCAAAAAATAAGATTATGAGCTGGTTTATCAGGCTTATCGTCTAAGCGACTGCAAAAATCAGGTTGGACAACCGGGAACGGTAAAGTCTGCTGGGTTCCCTCGCAAAAGATGCGGCAAATTACACTTGTCTGACCTGCTTGAGTCGAAGGGAGAATAACTTGGGTTAAGAAACTCTCAATGCCGTCTCGCCCACGATGATCAATCCATTGCACTGACTCAGGTAACTCAGGAACAGGGATAGGTGCTGTGGTTACCAGAGACTCTGACTTTACCACACGGCTACCCAGCTCAACAGCAGAGACCGTTTCAGGCATATCAACCGAAACAGGTTGTGGAGAAGGCATCGCCTTTGGAGCCACCAAACTCTGAACCGCAATGGCCTCCGGACGGGATTCATCCTGAAGGTCTTTCAAAATAAGTTGAACTTTACTGCTGCCATTAAACGTATTTAATTCAGCCGTGAAGGCCGCACGATAAGTGCTATTTGCATTCAGTTTGGCACGTTCACGCCCCCAATCCCAGTAAACAGCTTCCAGATACTGGCCAGGTTCTTTGCCGGACAATATCACTTTCAAATGTCGCTGATCCTCACCCATCATGCGCTGAGCACCCACACCAGCATGCTCGAGGGCGAAAATGGGCATTGGGTTGTTTTGCCCAAAGGGAGCCATCCGATTCACAATGTCAACCAGGTGTGTATTGATCTGGCTGGCGTTTAACGTCATATCCACCCAGGTGATGGGTATCATATCGTGCTCGGCAATACGCTCGGCACAAAGCTGAAACAGGCGGGACTTCAACTTTTGCAGATCGGATTGCTTAATGGCAAACCCAGCAGCACCGGCGTGCCCTCCCCAACGCAAGAATAAATCCTCTAAAGCCTGTAGATTGTGATGCATGTCAAAGCTCTCAATACTACGGGCTGAAAACCGGACTTCCTGACTGGCATCATCAACATAGCCTAAAAATGCAGGGCGTTGGTATTTATCGATTAGCCGGGTTGCGACCAAGCCAACAATACCCTGGTTCCATTCTTTGCTGGCCATGATAATGGCTTTCTGATCCGTCAGCTCCCCTGTGGACAGCAGATGCCGCTCCGCTTCAAGCAGGCATTGTTCAACCAGGTCCTTACGACGCCGATTAAGTTGCTCAAGCTTGGCTGCCAATTGACGAGCCCGATCTTCATCGGAGGTGGTTAAAAGTTCAACTGCTTCTGCGGCGTTCGACAGGCGACCAATGGCATTCAGACGGGGACCAAGACCAAAACCTAAGACTTGTGTCGTCATTGGGGCCGTTTCGTTAATATTGGCTTCCAGCAATAAGGCCCGAATACCAGTTCGCTCACGACGAGCCATCACATCCAGGCCACGCCATACCAAATAGCGATTCTCGCGAAGCAAGGGCACCATATCTACGACGGTTCCCAGGGCCACCAAATCCAACAGAGCATCAATTTGGGCTTGAGGCATCTCATAGGACGCCATCAATGTTTCACAAAGCTTATAGGCAACCCCCACCCCAGCCAAATGTATCAATGGCGAGGATCCAGGCAAGAGCTTGGGATTCAAAATGGCAAAGGCCGGCGGCAAATGTTCCGGAAGCTCATGGTGATCCGTAATAATAGTGTCCACACCCAGGCCGTTTAAAAGCGACACCTCGTTAAAATTGGTAATCCCCGTATCCGTCGACACCACCAGCTTGACCTGACGTGTGCTGACCAGGCGAATGAGTGCGGTTGTATTCAAGCCATGGCCTTCGGTATGCCGATCTGGCACATAATAGCTGACATTTGCCCGAAGGGCTGACAATGCCTCATAGAGAACCGATGTGCCAGTAATACCATCCACATCGAAATCCCCGAAGATCAAAATATGTTCTTGAGCCTCAATTGCCTTCTGCAAACGCTGAATCGCCTTCTCCATATCCGGAAAAGAAGACCCAGACGCAGGCGCATAATTCTCAAGGTTTAAAAAGGCACGAGCTTCTTCAGGGTCTGTAATTCCTCGGATGGCCAACAGCTTGGCTAAAATCGGTAACCCATCCGCTGCATCAATCAACTCTTTAGAGACACTTGAAATATTTGCCTCTTTATACTTCCAGATACGGCTCACAGGGGCCGATACTCCCTTCTTTCATATGACAACCATTCCCTACAGGGCGTGTCCTGATTGTACTGTAATATTCTACCAATCGCATCAAAAATAATCCGGGTTTCGCCAAACAACGTACCGCTCTCATCATGGACCATTTTTGAAGTCAGGCACTTTTTTGCCTATAATGGCCGCTATGAATTCTCCGACTCATCTTCCCACTGTTGTGGCCATTACTGCAGCCTCCAGTAGCATTCTCGGGTTTGAAATGATCAAAGCCTTGCTCCTTCTGGATCAGCCTGTGGAATGCATTATTAGTACCCACTCTTACCAAGTGATTCAAGAAGAAATGAAACTGAACTTGACAACTGGTTCAGAACAGGAGAAGGCAATTCTGCACAGCCTTAATTTGGACACAGATCGGTATCGACCACTTCTCCAGTGCCATAATAATAAAAATATTGGTGCTCCACCTGCCAGCGGAACTCACTTAACCCGAGGCATGGTGATTATCCCCTGTTCCATGGGAACATTAGGGAAAATCACCGCAGGTATTTCAGACAATCTCATTACCCGCTCGGCAGATGTCATACTCAAAGAACGTCGCCCTTTAATTCTTGTTCCCAGAGAAAGCCCGCTCAACCAGATCCATCTTCAAAACATGCTGACATTGACCCAAGCCGGAGCCCTCATTATGCCGCCTGTCTTGTCGTTTTATCAGGAGGCGTTTCACTCCATCCAGGGCCAAATCAACTATACAATTGGAAAAGTCCTGGACCACTTAGGCTTAACCCACCACCACCTATTCCCGAGATGGGGCATGTAGCCGATCTTCATCCGGATCACCATCAAAATCCGCATCCGAAAAAGGAAATGGAGCAGGCGGCTGCTTAAAGGTGGACTTGTACAGGAAAGAAATGTCGAACGCCACGCCACTTTCTTCCAAGTGATGCTTAACGGTAAACATCTCATACAAGGCATTGGCAAAGGCTTGACCCAGATTTTCCGGGAAAACCTGCCCACAAATCTGGCATTCAACAATTTCTTTGTCTCGAAACCTTAGAACGCTAACGTTAAATTCATTGCCACAGATGGAACAATGCACGGTTACCCGGGGGTAACTATTGGCAGGCCGATTCATATAACCGCGAGGCACTTTACTTCCCCTATTTTTTCAGTATCGTTGAAGGGTATTATACACGGACAAAGCGCTTGTTAACAGAATGACCTGGCTTGATTCTCTGGACGTCTCAATTGCCGAGGCTCTTGAATGCTACCCTGACGCCGTAAGCGTTGCATCGGTAACCACACCCCATGAGACCTTCCTGGTGTCTCGTGATAGCCTTGCAGATATGCATCATATGCAACTTGGGCATCTACCTCTCTCGGCTATCACTCTGCCATATCACCAAAGTGAGATCTTGACTCGCTCTCATGAAGAAAAGCTGGTCCGAAACTTCTCGCATCATCTCACGGACTACTTCCCCAATTATTTTGTGGCGGCTATTTATGAATTACAATCCTTGTTTGCCCAGACTGGCTTTAAAGCCTATATCATCGGCGGTATCACCCGGGATTTATTGCTGAGCAGCGAACGGCGTTTTGAAGTTCAGGATGTGGACATTATTATTGAAGGAAAAGCCCTGGATGCCGCCCGTTCAGTATGTGCTCGCTCCAGAAATTTCTCTCTGGAGCAAACCTTTACCCCCTTTGGTACCCTTAAGCTTGACTACCGTAAACAAATTGCCTTGGATTTTGCCTCAACCCGTAAGGAAGTCTACAGTCATTGCGGCGCACTGCCTGAAATTGTGGAATTGGGGGTTCCCCTTGAGGTCGACATTATTCGCCGAGACTTCACCATTAATGCTCTGGGCCTCTCCATTGTCCATCCAGGACAAGTTATTGACTACACCGGTGGTCTCCAAGACTTAGAGGCTAAAGTGATTCGTATTATTAAGCCCCCCTCTTTCTTTGAAGATCCAACGCGAATTATCCGAGCCCATCGCTTTGCCATGCGCTTGGACTTTGCCTGGAGCGACGATACGCTATTGCTGCTGGACCAATTTCTGACTTGGATGCCTGAGGTATACAAAGGTGGAGGCGATCGGATTCATGAAGAATTGACTCGATTTTTCTCCCATCCGGAAACCGCTTTCAAGCTTCAAGCCTTGGAGTTTTTCCTCTCTAAAGGTCTGCATCGACTGATCGATACATCGCTTCCGACCAAAATAGAACTTCCAGTGCCCTTAGGCAAAATCAGTGAACGGATCGAAATTCTTCAACATGCCCTTGGTGATCTGTGGCGAGAATCCTTAAGCTGGGAGATTTATATCAGCTTTATTTTTATGAGTATTCCCGCAGCTCAGGTCCAAACAGCGATGCATCGTTTGAATTTAAGTCGCCCCGAGATTGAAACCGTCGAACGCAGTATCCGCTTACTCCATGAGAATATCATTTGCCCCTTGAGTGCGTCTCAAAATCCAATGATGCTGTATGATGTGTTTCACGGCAAACCCTTAGGAACCGTTTGTGTGGGATTAATTCTGTCCCCTCAGTTTACAGATCCTCTGGAAGCGTTTCTCACCTATAAGCGTACGCTTGAGCCAATTAAGCTTGAAGTAAGCGGAGATGATATTATAAAACTGGGCGTGCCTCAAGGTGAGCAGGTGGGACGGCTCCTAAAAGCCCTTCACTATGCAAAGCTACAGGGCAAGGTTGCCCATCGGCTGGATGAGCTAGCCTGGCTGAAAAACCAGTTAGAGAAGGACCAACAGTCCACGCCAGAAGAGTCTGTGGGCACGGAGAATCCAATACCGTGACAATAAAAACCCAACAAGGCATCATGATCCTGGGAACACATCCCACTTGCGGAAAAACCGCTGTGGCGGCGGGCTTGGGTGCGTCCATGATTGAAGCGGGGTTTCGTGTTCAGGCCTATAAACCCTTGATATTCCGAGACGAACCTCTCCTCGGCCCCGCCCCTGATCAACGATTTTTAAACCTTGTTACTCAGCAATATATTCAGGCAGATACATTATGCCTACAGTCCGCCTGGGATCTGTCTATGCCGTTGTGGAACCGCATGATTGAACAATGCAAATCACTACAATACCCATGCCTTTTGGAAGGTCCCGGCATTGCCAGTACACCCTGGCAACTACTGAATCACCGCTTAATAGACGGGGTCGATGTTGCTCAGCAATTGGGCCTGTCAATTATTTTGGTTGCCCCAGCCGGAGAAGACTTTTTGGCCTCGACTCGAAGTGCCCTAGCCTTTATCCGTAGCAAACAGATGGACGCTATCGGTATTATTCGGGTTCAAACACAAGCATCCCAAGACCTCGCCCCGGCAGATGCCATGCTCCTCTCTCAACTGGATAACATTACTTTTTTGGGCGATTTGCCTTACAGCCCCAGCATTGTGGTTTCTAACCAACAGCAAGGAAACCTAATCCGACTGACGCAGGAAAATATCGATCTACTACCCTTACAACTGGGTATTGGTTTAAAACTATAACGCCCATGACCAAAAAACCAAAAAAAGCCGCAGTCCCAAGTCTCTTTCGATCGGCCTCGCTGATAGCCGTGGTGACTGTTGTGAGTAAAATCCTGGGCCTCCTCCGGGATCAGGTGATGGCACATGCCTATGGGGCAGGCGTAGTCAGCGATGCTTATAACTATGCCTTTCAAATCCCTTCGTTTGCACTCGTCCTTCTGGGCGGTCTAGGGGGACCCTTTCACACCGCTACCGTATCGGTATTAGCAAAGCTCACCAAGGATACGGCCCCACCCTCTGCTCAAACACAACAACTGGTCAATACATTTGTTACCGTCACTGGGGTGGTTGCTACTGCTTTAGCATTGATCGTATTGGTCTTCGCACCACAAATTATTGGGGTCATTGCTCATGAAGCGTCACCCGATTTGAAAGCCATCGCCGTACTTCACCTTCGATGGATGACGCCAATGATTATCCTAGGGAGCATTATTGGCATTTTTTATGGCATCGCGAACATCTATCATCGGTTCTTTTGGTCTTCTCTCTCACCCTCAGCCATCAATATTACACTTATATTATGGATCTGGTTCCTGGGCCCCGACGATTTAGGTTTGGCCCTAGCCATTTCAACCATGCTAGGTGCCGTTCTCCAAGTCCTCTTACAGTTACCAGATTACATCACAACAGGCTTTCGCTATAAACCTGCTTGGCAGCTACAGGACAAGGACTTGAAAACCATGGGAGAACTGCTTTTTCCAGCAACAATTGGCACCACTATTGGACAGTTGAATATTTATACAGCCATGTTCTTTGCCTCGCTGCTTCCTGCTGGGGGCTGGACAGCCATTACGTTGGGCAACCGCCTGATTCAATTGCCGATTGGTGTCTTAATTATTGCGATGTTAGTCCCCTTGTTCCCACGGTTTTCGAGACTTGTAGCAGACCAAGACTTTGACTCTCTCAGAAACAGTTTTCGGGATGGAATTTTGACGTTATGGTTGCTCAGCTTACCCATCATGGCTCTGATTTTTTTAGTTGGCACAGATGGGGTTGCTCTCCTGTTTCAACGAGGGGAGTTTAATGCGGAAGACACCCATATGGTTAGCACCGTATTGGTTGTTTTATCTGTTTCCATGCTTCCCTATATGCTTCGGGACGGGATTACTCGAATTTTTTATGCGTTTAACGATTCCAAGACCCCCCTTATTGCAGGCTTATCCTCCATTGGCATCAATGTGCTCTTTAACTTTTTATTGGTCAAACCCTTTGGTATTGGCGGCATTGCCATGTCCACCGTGATTGTGAGTCTATGGAACGCAACACTGTTGTGTTTGCTGGTACGAAAACATATTCCTTCGATGGGCTTTGGCCAATTTGTTTCGCCCACCTTCAAGATGATTTTGGCAGCGATTGTTGCGTTTGCTGCAGGTTATCTGGCTTTACAGGCTTGTGCCATTTTGTACGCCTATTGGCAGTTGAAACATTTGCATCTTATTTCGCTAATCAATATTCTGGCTGCCCTGATCACGGTCGGTGGGGTTTATGGGGTTTTGTTGATTATACTGCGGGTGACGTTGGTTCATCGCGTCACTGAGCGCTTGTTAAAGCGCAGAGCAAGCTCTTAGCAAAAAGAAACCCCACCGACTTGCGGTGGGGTAAGGCTAGAATGAAATGTAGGAAAACTATGATTATGCTTCGTAGGTGATATCGCTGCCTTCGTAAAATACGGAGGTGTTGAGGTTGCGGTTGTAGTAGAAGGTCTTGCCATTGGCATCGGTTTTCTTCTGCCAATCGGAAGCACTCCCTGCCAACTTGATATCGCTGCCTTCGTCTTTGACTCGAACTGTACTGTTACGAGCCGTAACGAAGATAACATCATCATCATGCTCATCATCAGTTTCGATGGTGATATTTTGGTTTTGACCGCTTACATTCACAATGTTGCGACCGCCACCCAAATCAGCGGAGAAGTTGTTGTTACCGCCACCGATGTTGACGACATCGTCACCGTTGCCGACGGTCAACTTATCCCGACGGTTACGTCCGGTAATATCGATGTTTTGGTTGCCATCAGCACCACCAACTACGGTACCCTGGTTGTTGTTACCTGCCAAGGTCACATTGTTGTTACCAGAACCGGTCGTAATGGCTTGGCCATTGTTATTACCAGCGACGGTAAAGCTGTTGTTACCGCTTCCGGCTTGGATAGCCTGGTTGTTGTTATTGCCTTGCAGGCTTGCCGTGTTATTACCTGAACCGAACTGAGTGCTAACACTGCTGTTCAGGGAGCTGTCTTGGTGCGAGTTGTTACCTTCACCGGCCACCACTTGAGTACTACCGTTATTGTTGGCTGTGACCGTGGTGTTGTTGCCATCGCCAGCCGTAATGGTGGTGTTGGCGTGGGTAGTGGTCACCGTAGTCGTATTGTTGCCGTGGCCTGCATTGATGGTCGTGTTGCCTCGGTCATTGTTCACGGTGGTGGTGTTATTGCCATCACCCAATTGAACACCCACTTGGGTCCGATCACCTTGAACTGTTACTGAGTTGTTGCCATCGCCAGAGCGGATGGTAGCACTGCCTCCTTGGCTTTGCTGATCCACGGTGTTGTTGGCGTGTCCAAGGTTCATCGTCGTATTGGAATTGGTATCTCGCTGAGTTACGCTGGTGGGCGTATCATTAGAGGTAATGGTGGTCGTACTGTTGGAACTATTGCCCACAATACGAGTGTCACCGCCATCGTTTCGGGTATTAATGTTCACCACTCCGTTTTGGGCTTGGGTAAAGATGCTGGTGAAGCCATTATTTTGAGTACCGACATTGATGCTACCACCGTTCGTATTGGTCCCGATGGTGGTATCACCATTGTTCTGAGTACGGATGTTGGTATTGCTACCAGTGCCTCGGTTATCTACCGCTACAGTAGTATCACCGGTATTTTGTGTTGCGATGTTGTTGGTGGCACCGTTACCGTTATTAACAACCGCCATTCCGGTATCACCTTGGTTGTTCAAGATAGCATTAGTGGTTGAACCATTACCGGTGTTGTTGACAGCCACTGCAGTAGTACCACCGGAATTCTGGGTGGCAACAGCCGTGGTCGCATTATTGCCAGTGTTATCAACTCGAGCGGTAGTATTGCCCGTGTTGTTCGTTGCCACAACCGCAACCGAGTTATCGCCCTGGTGAGTAATTTGGTTGCTGCTGTTTCCGGTGTTTTGGCTTACGATAGCAGACTGCGAGCCGGCACCATTACTGTTAATTTGAACCTGGGTATCACCTTGATTTTGGGATTGAACCACAGTAACGTTGTTGGCCCCGGTATTAGCAACCGTCACTTGGGAGTTACCCTGGTTGGCCATAGCAACGTCGGTCACATTGCCATTGCCTGTGTTAGAAATATTTGCCTGGGTGCGACCTGTATTAGCGGTTTGAACGATGTTAGAACCACCATTGCTCTGGTTCATCACATTCAGGAAGGTATCACCCACGTTGTTGGTACCAATTTGAGTATCATGATTGTCACCATTGTTGCTTACCCGCACGTTGGTGGGTCCACCCTGGTTCTGTGTCAAAACGCCATTTTGGACACCATTACCCTGGTTAGCAATGGTCACATTGGTGGTACCTTGATTTTGGGTCAGAACAGCGGCATTTGACTGTTGAGAATCAATGGCCACGTTGGTGGTACCTTGTGGGTTGGTGGCACCTGTTGCGACTTGAACATTACTATTGTTGCGAGCTTCCACCGCCGTGGTGACGTTGGACGAAGCCTGCTGAATGTTGACATTACTGTTATTGGCTCGGACACCCACTTGGGAGTCGCCTTGTCCGCCCGTAATCTCAACATTGACATTGCTGTCTCTTACATCTGCAGCCACAATGTGGTTGGATGTTTGAGACGTGCCGGCTTTCACATTCAGCGAAGCATTTGCAGCCGTCGTAATGGATGCCAGGCTATTCTGTGCTCCTGCATTAATATTCAAAGCACCGCCATTAATGTTGGCTTGAACACCCGTATTGCCTTGGCCTGTTGCATTAATGGTGGTTGTGTTTCTAAGACCTCCCACCTGGAACAAACCGTTGCCGTTATTTGTAATATTGGTGGTGTTCTCGGTACCGCCAATTAAGAATTGGCTGTTGGAAGCCAAGAAGGTAGAATTGTTCCGGCTACCAGAGAAATTCGCCGTTAGAATGCCTTCTTGCTGAGCACCATTCAAAGTGTTACCAGTGCCATTCACATTGAGTATGTTACTACCATTGCCTAAAGACAGACTGGTGGTGTTGCCGCTGCCAGCCAAATGCACTTCGGAACGGCCGGCACCCGTTTGGATGTTCCCGCTACTTCCAATACTGTCATCGACAATCAGCGTGTCACCGCCCTCATCTAGAATAGTGCTAGTACCTTGATCATTTTCAAGATAATAAACATCTCGGCCAGTGCCACTTTTCGCTTCAATTATATTTCGCAACCCCGCAAACACAAAGGAATTGCCATCGTTTCCAGCAGTAAACAAGATTCGGTTATCACTGCCACCACCATATAAATAGTTTTGGCCACCGCCCAGGTGCAGCTCATGATGATTGCCGCTGCCGATGACAGCACCGAAATCGGCTCCTAAGCCGGTTTGCGAATAATTGGTATTGCCGACACCACCGGCTAAAATAACGGTGGATGCGTCATTACCAAAGAAGAAGTTATTTTGCTCTTCACCACCCTGTGCCACAATATTGGTAAATGGGGGTAAAGACACCGCTTGGTTAAACTGGTTCTGCGCAGCCGTGTTCCGGAATGCTGGCAAGTTTGCCAGAATAAACGATACATGATTATTCGGTACAATATTACTATTACTCATCTCTTCTCTCTCTAGCCTCCTACTTTCAAGGCGTGCAACAAAGGCACCCCTATACTCTCTTCTTAGTTTTCCTTCCATAATAAAAACAAGTATGAGTATTTTATTAACCTTTTGTATCTAAATGTAAATACGAATTTTTATCCTTTGCGAAGAATACAGATATAATCTTTATTTAACGCACAAGAACTTGCGTAAAACGCCCTGAATGCATTAAATACGAGCAAATGGGCTGGAAAAAGCTGAACCAGAGAAGGAACTATTTAACAAATACATTGAAGGCGTCATCAACATCCGGTATACTGTTACGCGGGATTAGCCTATTATCTTTGAGTTAGTTTGTTTACAAAGGTTGGCGTGTGTCAGTGCCAAAGGATGAAGCCATTTGTAAAGCTCCTCGTATCCTCGCTATAGAGAATACTGATAGTTTGTTGCGGTGTCTTCGCAGTGCGCTTGCTTTTGATGGGCTCGAGCCAACCTTTAAACAGGTTGATACACCAGAAGAGTTGCAGCAGGCCTTATCAGCAACCTCTTGGGACTTGGTCGTTGCTGATACTGAAACCAAAGGGTTTGAACATTGGAGCCGCTCGCAACTGGAAGCACTGTGTGGCCCCAAAACTCGAGTAATATGTGTGGCAGAAACTCCACAACCCCCAGAAGTGCTCGATAAATCAAAACCTAACCAGTGGCTTCCTTTAGTTACCCGCTCAATACAACCAGCCCTTGTATTATTGACTTGGCAGAGTGATGCTACAGGCAAGATAGTGTCCTTAAGCTCTTCTTGGGAAGAATTTACAGGAGTACAAAACAGCACTCTCCTGGCAGAAGGTTTTTTCAACACGATCTTTTTCGAGGACCGTCCCATCCTTGAAGAACTCTTCAGTATTATACGTAAAGCTCCTCAGCCCCTATCGGCTCAGGTCCGTCTACAAGGTAAAGACACCATCAGCCAATGGTTCACGGTAACCCTGGTGCCCTTGGAATCTGGCTTCTCGGGCGTGTTTACAGAGTTACCCATGTACCAGATGCTTGAGCATCAACTCAACTTGGAGCAGGCCAAAGCCCAGTATGCTTCGGATATGGCTGATACAATTCTCATGATTGTGGATCGCCATTTTAATGTGGTTGCTATCAATCGCAAAGGGAGCCAACTACTAGGACGCCCCAAGCAGGATATCATTGGCCAGAATTGGCTTGAACAGTTTATCCAACCTCAGGATGCTACAACTCTTAAAGCCTGGCTTACCCGCCTTGTGGAAGGTCAATCCAATGTTGACGAACAGATTGAACATGCTGTTTTCGGCCATAACCGGGAATCTAAAACTATAGCGTGGCAAACACCCTTTGTTTTTTCCAATGCCCACTATCAACCACTAATCTTTCTTTCCGGTCGTGATATTACAGAAGAGCGAGCGCTTCAAAATCGCAAAGAGAGCTTTGTAGCTACCTTAACCCATGACTTGAACACGCCTATTCGTGCCGAGGTTCAAGTACTGGAGCTCCTGCTTTCCGAACATTTTGGACCTTTAACGCCAGAACAGCACGAAGTGCTGACCGAGATGCTGCATTCGAATCGCTTTATGCATCGTATGGTAGATAGTCTACTGAGCATCTATAAGTACGAAGATGACCGAGTTGAGCTAAACTTAACCTGCATTGACATAAACGATTTCCTGCAAGCTTACTTGGCAAAGTATATTGAACCAATCCTCTCTGAAAAACAGCAAGCCCTTTCTCTTCAACTTGCCTCGTCTTTACCTGCCATTTGGCTGGATACGGAAGAAATCGGTCGTGTATTAAAAGCATTGCTAAACAATGCTATGTTTTTCTCCCCGACAGGAAGCCAAATTCGGGTTTCAACCGAGCATCATGAGCACGGCATTTGTGTGACCGTTAGTGACGATGGCCCGGGTATTGATCCTGATATAGTCCCTTCACTGTTTAGCCGCTATAGCAGTGTCACCAAAAAGTTTCGTCAAGTCGGTACAGGGCTAAGCCTTTATCTGGCCCGTCAAATTGTAGAGGCCCATGGCGGGCAAATTCAAGTGGACAGTACACTGGGCCGAGGGAGTCGGTTTTACTTTGTTTTACCATTAGCCCCGGCCAACAAGGCAGCATTGGATTAAAGCATTTTCATCATCTTGACGTGAAGGATACCCGCTTCATCAAAAGGCTCCTTGTCTATCACGACATAGCCGAGTTTTTCATAAAATCCTTGGCTTTGAACTTGACCATGAAGATAAACATAGTCAAATCCTTGTTTTTTTGCCGCATCAGCCACATGAATCATCAATTGCCTCCCAATACCCGCCCCTCGGTAGTCTGGCAGAACAGCCACTCGTTCCATCTTACCGACACGTCCCTTAATCCCATAAGATCCGGGCACATCCGTTTTTTCTCGAAAGCGCATGGTTGCAATCGCTTGCCCGAATCCGTTTCGTACTAGCCAATGTTGAGATTGATCTTCAAACGCATCTACTTCTTCTTCCAATGACACGCCTTGCTCTTCTACAAAGACCTGGAAACGAATTTGCATGGCCTCTCGTCGTAAGTCAGGCGTCTCGGCCAATTGAATTTGAAAGGTGGAGGATGTGTTCATTGCCTCTGTACCTCCTCTTTGATGTAAAACGCCCTACATACTAACAAAAACCACCGCCGATTTCAGGCGAATTAACAAATAATTTAGACCTTTAAACCCTGAAGTCAGTTAAGCCCTTATGAGGCAACGAGTTTAGCCACATGAGGCACAAATACACACACACCACAAGCTAGGGCGGCAATTGCAGTTACAAACACCGCACCTGCAGCCGTGTCCTTTATGGCCTTTGCTCTTAAGTCAAAACGGCCTTCGGTAAGCATATCCACCAAGAGTTCTATAGCCGTATTCATCAGCTCAGCAAACAAAACAATCCCGATACAGCCCCAAATAATCGTCCACTCCACCAGAGAAATTTGCAGAACCGAGGAAAGAGTAAGGGCAAACGCCCCCAAAGCTAGATGAATCCGAAAGTTTCGCTGGGTCCGGGCCGCATACAGGATCCCTTCCCAGGCATAAGAAAAGCTGGCTAACAGATTTTCAGACTTAAACCCAACGCGAAAGCTACCCAGTTTAGAGAAGGCAGACTTCTTTGACAAGGGAGAGGTCTCAGGAACCTCAGCTTGCAAGAGTTTAGCAGGTTTATTTAATAAGTGCATGAATCACTGCTTTTTGGATGGCTACCACTTTATTATAGTCGGGTATTGTGTCATGGTGAACCCCTAGGAGATGGAGACAACCATGAACGAACCGTTCCATGATATATAACGTCAATTCATGAGAAAAATTGAGCCCATTTTCCTGAATCTTAGGCTTTTCTTTACATACGTGATCCATCGCCCAGGTCAGGGATAAATATACTTCCCCCAGGTTCAGTTCTGGTACAACAAGTTCTGCAGCAATTTCAGACACGTCCTCAAGCAAGGAAAACGTCAGGACGTCTGTGGCGCTATCCTTTTGACGAAAGTCACGGTTCAATTGATGAATCTCCTGGTTTTCGATGACAATGGCACTGAATTGAACTGTTTGGCGGTTTTCATGCGCCTGGCGTAACCATGGATTGTCTGACAGTTGCTCGACCAAGAGCTTCCATAACGATGGAAAGTTATCCACAAGGGTCTTAAAGATCGATTCAGCCCAAGTGGTCTGATGATCTAATACTGCTTGACTGAGAGCAAGATCCACAGATACGGGGACTGGCTCATCCAAGATGAGGGTTTCGCAGTGGGTTTCTGCTAACGTTAGCAGCATCCTGTCTCCGGCTCATCGGATTCGGATGACGCTGTAGCTTGAGAAGAAGGCTCCTGATGCTGTAACTCGGCTAAAGCATCCAAATCCAACACAGGCTCAAGCTTAACAGCAGTAGCCGAAATACCGCTCTCTCCCGACACTTGAGACAAAGCGGTTTCAGGCAGGGTTATGGCAGGCATTTGAGGCTTTGGCACCTCTTGAGTCGACTTACGCCCTAATTCCTGCAGAATGTTTTGCTGGTATTCAATCCGATTATGCTGAATTCCTCGTAAAATGCGAACAAAGGTATCTCGTATCTGTTGAATATCCTGAAATGTTATTGGGCATTCGCTAAACTGCCCATCATCAACCCGTTGCTTGATAATTTTATCTACACGCTCTTCTACTTGAGCCACTGTGGGGTTCTTTAAGGCCCTAACCGCAGATTCACAGGCATCAGCAATCATCACAATGGCGGTCTCTTTGGATTGGGGTTTAGGCCCAGGGTAACGGAACTGGGCTTTGTTTACATTCTCCTCACCTTCCTGAAGAACAGCCTTGTTATAGAAATACCCCGCCACCAAGGTGCCATGATGCTCGGGCATAAAACGCATAATAACTTTAGGTAGGCCCAGTTGTTTGGCCATTTCAATCCCATCTCGAGGGTGAGCCGTGATGACCATTTTACTCAAGCGAGGAGTGAGCTTATCGTGCGGATTTTCAACTCCAAAATAGGCTTGGTTCTCAACAAAAAACAGGGGCCGCTTTAGCTTGCCAATATCATGATAGATAGCACCCACCCGAGTCAGAATAGGATTCGCCCCAATTGTCTCAGCCGCAGCCTCTGCCAATGTGGCCACCATCAAACTGTGGTGGAACGTTCCAGGAGCTTCCATTTGCATACGTCGTAGAATGGGCCTATCGTGGTTTGCCAGTTCCAAAAGCGTGTAAGACGTCACTAACTTAAAAAAGCTCTCAACATAAGGCAGAATTCCCAGTGTAAAAATGCCGCCGATAATACCTGAAAAAATGCCCCCAACGACCTGATAGAGCAAACTCACTTGTTCCATATTGATAATAGGCTCATACAAAAAGCTAATGGCCAACAATGCTATTCCTTGAGCCATCCCAACACCTAAGCCCGCTATCAGCAAATCGTTGCGATCCTTTGGAACCGGCTTTCGAGCCAAGACAAAAATCCCCATCATACTCCCGACAATGAGAACTGATAAGGAATCCAGTGGAATTTTTAATACCAAACCACATAAAAGAAGCAAAATCATAATGTTAAGAATGGCTATCCGAGGGTGAGTAAAGATGCTGATTGTCAAGGCAAAGATAGCAACAGGATAAAAGGACATATAACTGGGTGCCCAATCTAGCAGAAGTGTTAGCCCGCCCACACATAAAACCATTGTCGTTGCCAGCAGTCCACAATAAGCCGGTTTAAAGAAATTGCTGTGCTCAAAGCGATAAAGATAGCCCCACACAATTGACAACAAGCTAACAGACAGAATGCTAATGCCAATAAGGGATAACCAACGACCACGACTGGATACAATACCCTGGCGTTTTAGGGCCTCTCGCTGAAGGTGGGTAATGCGCTCGCCTTTTTTGACCACCAAATCACCCTTATTAAAGGTCTCAACAACAGGTTTAACATGAGAGGAGGCAATGTCTCGAGCAGCCTCTGTGGAAACATCATCAATAACCAGCGTCGGACGTAAGCGAGTAGCAACCAGCAAGGCCACTGCATCTTTTTCCGAGGAGGACAATGCCTTATTGGGGGTTACTTCTTTCAGAATCAGCAGGTCTTTGCGTAGACGAAAGTCCTCTGAAGTGACGCCACGGGTCACCAATGCCTCGGCCACATCAATAGAGACTTCGTAGATATGAGGCCAGTGAGGACTTTGCAGAACCACTTGCAGTGTTTTAGGAGAGACTCGATCTGAGGAATTAAGCAAATCCTTCAAAGCCTCCAGCTTTGCCTCTAAAGCCAAATCCTGTCGATTCCGAAGAGCTGAAACGTCCTCAAGGAGTTCAACCATGCGCTCCATCACTTGACGCTCGGCACCCACCGGCTTTTTGTAAATCGGGGCAATTAACTGACGCGCTTCATAGCGCAATTGCCGAGTAGCATCCTTATCCTCCACTTTCAGCATCTTTGTAGCATAGATGTCGTGGTTGCTAATATCTGCCTGGCTCAAGACATCTATGGACCAATAGCGCCCCCCTAAAATCAGTGTGATAATGATTACCGACAGGGCCGCTATCACAAACGAAATACCCAACTCAGTTGAGAAGTATGTTTTTAGACGCTTTTTAAGCTTATAAGGCAATTGTCCAGTAAGGCCTTTGCCATAGGACGGGGTGGGATGCAACGAATCAGTTGGGGTTTTCATAATCCATCACGCCAATTAATTCTAGTATTATACCCAAAAGCTGACCCAATTGCCCTCCTACATCTCACGGAGACAACTGGCTGCTTAGACCTTTTTCAGGTTTTGACTTAAGGGTAAAGCCAACGCTGGTAAATTTCTTGGATTGAGCGAGAGCGGATGGTTTTGGCGCTGGCTACAGCTAACCGTATATTCACAATCCGACCTTGACGGTTCACCATAAAGTGAATGATATCCCCAGGCCGATCGGAAATAGCACGATCCACTTGAAATGCAGACAAACCACGTAAAGCTTGACGATTGACTGCTAAGATCTGATCACCCGGATAAATTTGCGCTCGCGATGCCGGCGTTCCGGGATACACTTCCATAACCACCGGATCCTTGTTTGGTGTAATTTCCAGATTGAACCCCACAATACCCGGGGAATTGTCGTTCATATCCTCTAAGACAGGCTCTGGCATCGTTCTCGTTTCAGAGACCTGTCCTCGTAATGTCGTGATGGCCTGTACAGGGTGCAGGCCGAACAAAACCATGAGCCAAGCCATACTCAGGCTCACCCAGACTACGCGATTAAGGATATCATATCGTTTCATGCTGTACCTGCTTACATCCTAAACCCCTGAAGGTAGTGTAAAGCGTATTTCGCCTAATGCAACTATCGGCCAAATTAGCAATTCTTGAAGCCATTTCTTATAATGGAAAACAGATCCCCCCTATATGGATGATTCTCGATGACCCTCAATCCCACTTTTACTACCGATGACATGCGAGTTTGCCATGTACGCATAATGGGTCGAGTGCAAGGCGTCTACTACCGCTCCAGCCTTCAACAACAAGCCCAGGCAATGGGTATTTTAGGATGGTGCAGGAATATGCCGGATGGCTCAGTAGAAGCCCTATTATCAGGCTCTAAAGAAGCTGTTGACGCCTTAATTCAATGGTGTCACTTAGGACCTCCCAATGCCCAAGTTGAGCGCGTTGAAGTCACGCCTCAGAATCAGGTCTCCGATAGCTTGGCCAATACCTTTGAGATTCGGCGATGAGTTTGGTTCTAACCCCTCAGCTTAAACGTCGCCTTGGGATTTCAATGGTCTTTGCTATAACGCTAGCTTGTGTCCCCTTTTGCCATGCCCAACAACTCGGGACTGAAACCGCATCCGTGGAAGAGACCACCTTCAAATTAAATGCTACCAAGACCCTGAATCTCCCGCCTGCGATGTATGGCCTCTGGAGTATCATGGCACGCGTGGTCAAGAGTACTGCCCCTATTGGAATTTATTCCCCAGACGCCTCCGAAATTTGGGATTTATATAAAGAAAACGATCAAATTTACTTAAAAAATGTGGTTACTAACGCAATTGCCAATATCCATGTCGATCAGGTCCAAGGCGATACAGCCACATTTCACCACAGCGCCAGCACGGATGATGAACGTATGACGGTAATTGAAACACCAACCATTACAGTACTTGGAAACAAACTGAATGGGATTAATCGGCAAGAGATTCGACTATTTCGCCGCGGCAAGCTGATGGCCGTGTATCATCTAGAAGTGCAGCTCCAAGGAAGTCGTTTGGCCGGCTCTAAAGTCCTTTTCAAGGACCCTGACTTCATTACACCGGACTTTGAGGTGGAACCACTGCGTTTTGAAAACTAATAGGCCATTGTAACAAAGCAAAATATTAAAAAAGCCCTCGCTCTTGGTTGCGAGGGCCAAAAAGTCTTTCTCAGGCAGCTTAGCCCAGGGCTGGCAAATGCAAATTCTGCTTGTCTAACAGCCAGGCAAAATAACTTTTGGCATCGGTGGTACCTTCAATAACCAAAGCCAAGGCGGATAAAATATCCGAGTCCACGTCTTGGACGAACTGCAAATCCTGAATGATAATATTGGCTTCTCGAGCCGCTAAAACAACCTTCTCCAAATCCGGATATACATTCACGTTCACGCGTTCTACTTCCCTCATGATCTTCAAACTCCTCTGCATTACCCATCATTATACTCTTATTTTTCAGAATCAGGGGACGGACTTACTTAGACCATCGCGTGTCTTTCAATATATTTCAACTATATCGATTTGCCAGATTTAAATTTTAATATTTTGAATGCTTAAAAGCTTACCAATTCTGGACCGAGCTTTCGCCGTCCTCATCAATTGGGGTAGTTTCACCGTCATCTTTTGAGGTCGATTCAATGACTCGTAAATGCCGGGCAAACTGCTTATAGAACCCGCAATTCTGCACCGTTACTTCACCGTTGAGTTCCACCACATTCAGTGCCAGTGCTTCCAGTAAGGGGCACATCACGCCCTTCAGGAAGTGCTCGCACGTATAGCACTGATCTGTCTTTTCAATGTGTATGGAGTCATCAGCGTACATAGGAGGCGTGTTTCCTAAGCAGGGATTACTTAACTATACAAAGTATACTAACTACACTTTAAGTATACCTCTTCTCACATAGAACTTAAAGAGGTCATCTAGCCAATTTGTCCATGTTTGTCAAGTACCTTCAAAAACGAAGTTTTACAAATCGTTACATTTTCAAGAAAACGATCGCCTCCTGCTCTTTACCTCAAAGCCAACGAAAAGTCCTTCGACTTTTCGTGTTGGGGTGAGGTATGCTAATAAAAATTGACTCAATCGGCTTTTTGAACAATTATGTCAAAACATGCCCGCCCTCATTTTGTTTCTTGGATTCTCAAACTCACGCTTTTACTCATCATACTGATTGGGGGCGGCTTCATCAGTTTAATGTTTTGGCCGCAAGACACTTCTGTTTCGAAAAATCACAAGCCAGTAGCAACTCTCGGCGTTTCTAACACCAGCCTCTATCACCCCATGCGCTCCGTCGACTTTATGGGTCAGCATTTTGTAATGCTCAAACATGAACCCACCAGCCAACGAGTTATTGCCCTTTTGGGCACTGCCGGTAAAGGCTCCACCTATAATCAACTCTATGACAATCCTTTGAGTCCTTTTCAGCTTGAGTTGATGATGAAACTCTTTAAGCCACATTCTCATTTTGAGAACCGCACCTTAAAGGTAACAGCCGTCACACCAAATAAAACCGGAGTTTTAGCTTCGGATGCCGATTATTCCATTGCCTACAGGACCTATGATATTGCCCTGACCATTGATGGACAACCGCAGCACTTCGAAGCCTACGTTGGTAAGATCCAGCATCATACCCAAACTGAAGGTCTGGTGTTTACCTTTAACCTTAAGGATAATGTATCCCTGGCTGTTTACCGAGATCTTCTTTCGAATCTTC
The DNA here is from genome assembly GCA_041697335.1 of Vampirovibrionaceae bacterium NZW_1234. Classification (GTDB taxonomy): domain Bacteria; phylum Cyanobacteriota; class Vampirovibrionia; order Vampirovibrionales; family JAGQHJ01; genus JBGUGD01. The sequence continues at coordinate 222,734 of JBGUGD010000035.1, forward strand.
AGACTCGATAACACCTTTCATTTTTAGTTCAAAATTTGAAATAAGCTTGAAAATATAATTTGTTTCTGATAAAGTAAATTTCACTTTTCAGGTTGATTTAGGTTGATGAAAGACACAGTGAGGATTTAAAAGGGTGATGGGAATGAACCGTTTGTCCCCAATGCTAGGTTATTCAGGCGTCTTGTTTGGCAAGAACCCCTCGCCCACAAAACGTCGAGAAGCTGAATTTGCTGACGTTCCCGATTGGGTCAGGGAGGAGCAGCAGGAACGATCCCGCTCAACTGAAAGAGAACTGGCCTATGCAGAACGAGCACCAGTTCGTCAAAAAGCCGTCCAACAGATACGAGCCACTCATGCCCGACTTGATGTGGTTCGCCCCTCCGCTTTCTCAGAGCAAAAAATTGGACGCTTTGCCAA
>JBGUGD010000041.1:0-28228 GCA_041697335.1 Vampirovibrionaceae bacterium NZW_1234
GTTTGCTGCTTTTTCTTTGGCTTTTTGTTCTTCCGGAGTCAATTGCTTGCCTTTGGCTTCCGCTTGAGCAGGTGTATTCTGGTTCTCTGCTTTTGCGGCAGGTTTCCCGCTGGCACCGGCTGCGCCACCCGCTTGAGGTCTAAAGGTATAATCCGAATACTCGTAGGCGTAAAATTGTTTCGTGATTCCCATTGGCTTCTCCCTCGGCTCCTTTACGTTGCTACTACTGTCCTTGGTTTGGATAGTAGGGATATCGACTGGATGACGGGGAACTTTAATCAGGGACGGTGAAATTAAGGTTTCTTTTAGAATTAAACTCGGGATTTGAAAAAATTCAACGCACCGTTCGGCTGAACTGGAATTGAATGCAAAAAGAAATCCCGTCCAAAGGGCGGGATTGGAGTTACTGTAACATTACTTGAGTGGTGGATGGACGGTGCGAGCGTCCATCGTTGAGGAATACACACTACTCGGTATGACGTGACCCTTTGTCACAAAGTTCCCACGTTCATGAATTGAAAAATGTGGATTTAGACAGGCTGGCGTAAATGGCGCCCACCCGGGAGACTGGGTCGCTCAAAAAAGCGCATGATGTCTTGATGGGGGATTAAGTGAGAGACGGGACGCCCATGCGGACATGTCCACGGGCGGGTACAGGCAGACCACTGGGTTAAAATACGCTGCATCTGCTCGTGGCTCAATGGGTCACCTGCTCTGACGGCACTGTGACAGGCGGCTGTGGCAATAACGTCGTCAAAGGCCAGCTTGACTTCGCCGGTCTCTTCCAGGTGGGCCAAGAGGGCTTCCAGGCTCGTCTTCAGGACTTTTTCGTTGTACAGGGACGGGACCGCCTGAAAGGCCACTTCGGCATCGGTGACGGTATAGGCAAAACCCAGCTTGGCAAAGGCATCATGCTGTTCCTCAAGCACACTGGCCTGGACCGGGGAAATGGCAAAGGTCAACGGCAACAGCAACACTTGAGACGCCGGCTCAGCCCGTTGGGCCTGCTCCCAGAACTGCTCAAAATACACCCGCTCGGCGGCAATGTGCTGATCCACCACCAGCAAGCCTTCCGGGGTTTCCAGGAGGATATAGGTCTGGACGAATTGCCCAATCAAACGGTAGTCCGAGAGTTGGGGCAGATAATGCTCCGCAGTTTGTGTCGAGGCCTCGGGGGGTGCCATGCCGGGAATAATGGGGAGAGCAGGGCCAGGGGATGTCTCATAAGGCGATGAGGCCAGGGAGGGTTGCGGGCCTTGTGACGGGTTTGTTGAACCGGGCCAGGTCGCAAGTCGCCCTAAAGCTTCACGGGCTGGGCTGGGAGGCTTAAAGGCGGCTGATGGCGCAGGGTAGTCCAATCCACGGGGTGGCGTGGGACCTACTGGCTGAGAGGCCGGGGGCGTCGCATACTGGCTTGGTGTTTTTGAGCTATTGAAGGCCGTGGCCGATGTCTGGGCGGTCCCGGCGATGGGGTTGAAGGGCAAGGCCAGGGCATCGGATAGGGCCTTGCGAACAAAGCTATATAACGTATTCGCGTGTTGGTATTTCACTTCTTTTTTGGTGGGGTGAACGTTCACATCCACTTCATCGGGAGGAAGCTCTAAGAAGAGGACGCTGACAGGGTATTTCCCGGGAACAATCAGGCTGTCATAGGCCCCTTCCACCGCTTTACCCAAGATGGGGCAGCGGATGGCCCGGCCATTAACGAAGGTCATCACCCATTTCTTGGAGCCCCGGGTGACGTTGGGGGCACTGGTGCGGCCCCAGGCCCGGTAGCCGAATTCGGGGTCGGCTAACTCGAAGGGTAGGAGCGTTTCATTGTCTTTAAGCGAAAATACGTCCTGTATGGTCTTTTCCAGCTGACCCGAGCCTGTCGTCTTTAAGGCTGAGGCGCCTTCAAGGGTCAACGTCATGGCAACCCCGGGGTTGGAGAGCGCCAGCATCTGCATCATCTCTTGAATGTGAGAGAGCTCGGTCTGAGGGCGCTTCATAAACTTCAGGCGAGCCGGGACGTTATAAAACAGGTCGTCAATCTGAAAGACCGTACCCACGCTACAACCCGTGTCCGACAGGCTGACCTCGCCCGAGGGCTGAACCAGGGCTTTGAGTCCCGTTTGGGCTTCGGCGGTGCGACTTAGGCAAGTGACTTTGGAAATGGCAGCGATACTGGCCAGGGCTTCGCCCCGAAATCCCAGGGTGGTCAGATGAAACAGGTCGTCCAAGTCCTTTACCTTGCTGGTGGCGTGATTCCGGAAGGCCAATTGCAGGTCCTCTGCCGACATCCCACAGCCGTTGTCGGCTACGCGAAGGTTTCGCCCCCCCTCGGAGGCCTGAACATCAATGCGGGTGGCACCGGCGTCAATGGCATTTTCGACCAGCTCTTTAACCACCGAAGCAGGACGTTCCACCACTTCGCCCGCGGCGATTTGGTTGATGAGTTCTGGCGGTAAAATCGTAATTTTTCCCATAGCCTTATCATACTGAAAGTCCGGTCATTCGTCAGATCGCCTTGGCGTTTCAAAAAACGGACACATGCGCCGATGATGGGTCTTACCGCGCAGGCAGGCGATATCCCGGCAAGCCCTGCATATTTAAGTTTTGTTTCAAAGTCGCCCGCATTGGACTGTGTTCACGGTATACTACACAGGTATACTCGCTTTAACATGGGTTCCCTACGGACAGAAAAGGATTGGGCTATGGTGTCCTCAGTTTCTCCTCGATTTGGCTATCGCTATGCGATTAGAGGCCCTCAAGTCACGGTGCAGAAGACCGTTGAAGCCATTCAGGCTGTCATTCAAAAGGCTTCGCCGGATAAACGGATTGAGGACCAGATGGCCGATTATGTGTTTTGGCAGGCTCATCGCCCCTTAAAAGACGAATCTCCCGAACAGATACGCATTGTGTTTACCAACGGGGACAATGGTGTTGATGATGTGGCTGCATTTAAGGCCAGCCATGTAAAATGGGGCGCCTATCGGGATGCCCGTGATGTGGCTGAGGCGGATTTTTGGCAGCCCTACATCGGGACCGACTGTGGGCCAACGGATGAGGATTATGATCAGTTTATGCAATCCCAGCCCAAACCGCCTGAAGAATGGGTTTCATTAAAACGAGCCTTACAGCCGCTGGCCGATCAGGCCGTGGAAGCCCAAACCATTTTGAATGCCCTGGCGCATCGGGTTCCGGAGTTTAATCCCTTTACCGGACAACTTCACTACGAACCTCGCAATCATCCCTGGAAAGACGATTAATAGGGCGTGTTGGCCCATGAATATGCTGGGATCATCTCTTGACTCAGGCTATTTGGGCATTTTTTAAAGAGTTTAAAGAGAGGAACGGAAAACTTTTCCGTTCCTTTGGTCTTGAAGTCTTTTTTTACTTCAAAAAAAGCATTTTGGCTGAGAGCTTTTTCAAGGCTTATTTAACTTTGCTGAAGATGGCTACACTGCCTGCTTTCAGGCTGATGGGCTGATCCCCTTCCATATCCCGGTCTTTGTTGGTGGCGTTTGAGCCGCCATACTGGGCGTCGTCCGTGTTGAGGATTTCTCGCCACTTGCCGCCCTGGGGGAAGGGCACCGTCATGCCGTGATGCTTTTTCTGGGGGTCGTATTGAAAGTCGTGCCACGAGCAGTTGATGACCATCACCACGTGACTCTTGTCATCTTCTTTGCCCCAGCGGTGAATGGCCAGTAGGCCTTTGTTGGCCAGGCGGCGGTCAACCCACATCTGATCCCGGCCTCCTTGCCAGAGGGCCGGCATGGTTTGGCGCAACTTTACGATGTCCCGATTCAGGCGCAGCATCCCCAAGTCCTGGTTCCAACTCAATTTGGAGTCGGTAAAGTTCTTGGGCGAGGTCCAGGAGGGCTGGGGCGAGCGTTTGTCGCGCTGGCCTTTTTCAATGTTCTTCACCAGAACCGGATCGCTGTGATTGACGAAATAATAGAAGGGATTTTTCTCCCCGTATTCTTCTCCGGCAAAAGCCATCGGAATACCGGGGATCAGATATTTCAAGACGGCAGACAGGCGAGCTCGCTGAGGGCCGACTTTGGCATACACCCGCATGCCGTCGTTGTTGCCAATTTCATCATGCGATTGCGTAAAGTTGACGGATTGCTCCAGTTCTCGCATGGCGTTGCCATCGGGCCAGCGAAAACCACGTTCCAACACATTGGCAAAGCTTCCGGGATCGGTGGGCCCGCCCATATGCGAGTGACCGGTGACGATGCCTTGGGCCGCATGGTGGAAGTCAAAGTTCCATTGGGCTTTCATTCCGTGGCCCATGTGGCGGCGGCCGTCATGTTCGTCCCAATGCCAATCGTGAGGCATGGTGACTGAATTCCAGTTACGGGCATCTTCGGCCATCGGAATCACGTGCGGGTTATCGGGAAAGGCGGCTTTTTTGGCATTGTAAGCGGTCTTTGTGATTTCCCGGACAAAGTCTTCGGAAATATACTTGGTCATATCAAAACGGAAACCGTCAATATGAAACTCTTTCAGCCAGAATTTCACGTTTTCCAGGACGTAGCGTCTGGCATGGGGGTTGTCCAGATTAAAGGCATCGCCCCAATCGGTGGCCCCATGACGCACAAAACCTCGGTCGAACTGTGTGAAGTAGGCCCCTTCCGGCCCCACGTGGTTGTACACGGTGTCTAGAACCACGGCAATATTTCGCTTGTGGCATTCGTTGATAAACTTCTTCAGCTTTTCAGGCGGGCCATAGGCGTTTTCCACGGCATAGAAGTTAACCATGTCATAGCCCCAGTTCCATTTGCCGGAAAATTCCATGACCGGCATAATTTCCACGGCATTGTAATTGGGGCCTTTTTTCAAGGTCTCGTTAAAAAACTGATCCATGGCGGCTTCAAAGGTACCGGCCTGGGTAAATGTGCCGATGTGAAGCCGATACGGCGTAAGCTTTCGGACGTCGCTGGGGGTTTTCCAATGGTGATCATCCCATTTGAAGGTGCTGTGATCATAAATCATCGAAGGCCCATGGACGTCTTCCGGCTGATAACGGGTGTTATAGTCGGGCAGGGGTTTACTGAGCGCCCCATCGTCGTATTTGAGGCGAAACATATACAGATCGCCCGGTTTAAAGGTGTTTTTGCCGTGGGTTTCCGGCAGGAAAAACATATTGCCGTCATCGGAATGCATCGGAACCACGTCGACAATGCGCTCCGTGACCTTGGGGGCATTTCCCTGCTGCTCGGCATGGCTTAAAGGCCGGATTTTCAGGAGTTCAACTTCCGCTGCGGCGGGTGCCCACAGTTTGAAGCGGACTTTCTTATCGGCCAATACCTCGGCACCATCCTGCCATGAACTGACATCCAGGGTTTTGCCAAAGCGAAGCGGGTTAAGTTGACGAAGCGCTTGCAGACTGCCAAATTTGGGTTTCGGTGGTGTCTTTGAAGGACGTTTCACCTGGAACGAATCCGATGGATACCCTGCTCCTATGACCCCTGCCTGAGGTGATGTGGCAGAGGAGACGTGAGATACCGATGGCGGAGCCCCCGCTCCAATCGGTTTGGAGAATGAAATGGAGTTCATTACTCTCGTTGTGCCCTTATTCCCATTAAACACGGTTGGTGTTAAGTTGAAAGACCCTTCCCTAAGCGATTTAGCGCTTACAGAACAATCCCTTTTTCCCTTGGCTTGCAGTATAGCAAGAAAGTTTACCAACGAAAAGACTTTTTCGGGTAATTGTTACCAAGTTGATATCATCTCGGTCACCATCAGACAGGTTGTTTCAAAAGTGGGTTGTTATGCTCGTAAAAATTCGGCAGGCTTGTCCTCTTGTTGGGACCTGAATGAGCTGATTGGGCGAGCAGATATGGGTAATCATTATGTTCGCCAGGGAAGATCCTTGGGGGCTTTGGCGATGAATGCTCCACTGTGACAGCTTTCAAAAAACAGGATGCCTGTTCCGTAGCGCTCTAGGTGACGGTTGGCCCATTGTTTAATTTGGGTTTCCATCACCAAATAGCCCGGATCGGTGTTGGTGGCGTTACGGATTCGAATTCCACCCACTTTCGCCCCTTCCCGTTGTGCTTCAGCCTCCGGGAGGCCGGGCTCGGTTTCGAGAGTGAAGCCATGGCCTGCGATCACCACCAGACACTCTGGCTTTAGGTCTTTGTTAGGGCCTTGGGCAATGGCCTTTTGGGCGCGCCGGGCAAAGGCGTCCATGTCTTTAAAGGCGTTCTCCAGAGCCTGTTCACTGTTGGGAGTGGATCGTACAACGACAAAATGATCGTCATCATCGGGCAACCCATATTGCCGGACCATGATCTCTCGGAGCCGAAGAATGTCGGCTTCAAAGGCTTCCGGCTCATACGAACTGTCGCCTTCTTTGCCATCGCCCATAATAATCAGCACTCGCCGATACGGGGCCATGGTGGCGTTATCCTTTTTTTGCCACCCGGTCAAGGGATTGCTGGAGGCCAGTGGATGCTGAATTTGGATTTCGTCCTCACAGACGGGGGTGTAGCCTTTGATGGATCTCAGGGCATCGGGCAAGGAGGGTTGGGTCTTGCTTTGCTTGAGCAATTCTCGAGTGGCATAGCCGCCATCGGGATTCATCCAGCTGAACTCGCGTTGTTGGGTGGCACTAAAGACCTGCACGTTCCTGGGCCATGTGTGTTTGAGTCGCGGATCGTTCTGGGGAATTCGATCCTCGGCTAACCATGCTGAGAGCCTTGGCCAATGCTGTGCCAGTTCTTCGCGAAGTTGCTGCTGTGTCGTGTTCAGTTGGGTTTCCAAAATTTTGTTTTGGTCCGCCAGGCGATTTGCTTCAGCGCGCTGGTCTGCGCTTTTTTGCTGGTATCCCTTTGCTTGCCGTTGATAGAAGGCATGCCACCGTTGATCGATGGGATCGGTTGAGTTGGCATATTCTGTGGCTTTGGCTGTGGTTCGTTCGTAGAACTGGTTGTTTTTTGTGGCTGCGTCTTGAAGACTTTTTTCCTGATCCTGATTTGTTTTGATTTGGGTTCGCAACGCCTTGAGCTGGGCATTGGCGTTTCGCCAGCTGGCTTGGAAGTTGGCGTAACTATCGGTGGTCAAAAGTGGTGCTTTGGGTGGAGCCAAGGTTTTGGGAGAGGGTGCTGCAATTGCTTCCCACGATTGTGTTTGCGCGGTTGTCCGAGGATGATTGCCCCCGAAAATGCCAATTAGCGCAGCCATTCCTGACAGTATCAGCGAATAGGGGATGATGGCTTTTGTTGTGCCTCCAAACCGAGTATTTATCGCAGTTGACGATCCCTGTGCCCAGGAGCGTGTAGCCTGCTCTGAAACCCACTTGTTTTTTGTGTGCCATGACGATTTTGTCATGGGCATGGTCTGACTGACATGCATATCCCATCCCCTTATCCTGAATGAAGACTCCCAAAGTAGCTTTTACATACAAAAAACAAAATGCAAATGCAAGGCCAAGGTCACGAAAAAACGCTCTTCAAGGTATCCTGAAGAGCGTTTTTTTGTCGGGTGTGTGCTGGATTTACGCTGGAATACTTTGGTTCAGTGCATCAATCTGCTGGCACAGAGAATCGACGACCGGGGTTTTCTGGGCGCAATAGTTGCGTGCCATTTGTTGATACATCCGGTTTGAATTGAAGAACCAGGTCGGCGGGGGTAAATGCTCGCCGCGGAGCTTTTGGCGTGTCGGCTTGCTATTGCCGACAGGTGGTTTGGTATTGGGTTTGGTGGAATTGACAATATTAATGTTGATGGTGATGGATACATTGGCCGAGGCCAATTGTTTGGCGCTTGCCTGTTCCGTACTTTGGGCGGCTGCAATTTGTTGTTTGACTGCCGAATCCGTTGATGCCTTGGGTTGTGACAACAGAAGCTTCAGTAAGGCAAAGGCGGCCGAATGTTGGGCCAAGCTGTTTTGTTGCAAACTACCGGCCAAGGCTAGTAATTGCAAGGCATTTAATACTGCCGGTGGCAGGTTGCCCGACGCGTTGGGTTTACCTTGACCGCCTGCTTGTGCCTGCGCTTTGCTCAGTAAATTGCGATCATAGGATTCAATACGGTTACAGTAGTCATAACTGGCTTGCAAGGCGGCTTCGGCACCTTGAACATAGAGCTTGTTGCCGCGCTGGGCAAACCGGTTCATGGCAGCCGCATCGTTCTCGCTCATGTTCGGTGCAAAGGCACTGACGTTGACAAAGTTGCCCTGGGGCTGCGGTTGATTATTGAGCAGATTAATTAAGTCCATGTTCGGGGCGTTGCCGACCAGCATGTCCTGGGGCCGCACCAGGGGTTGCCGGCGATTTGGTCCAAAGAATGGACGAATACCCATGAGGTTGTCTCTTAAATTGGCAATATCACTTGCACCCAATACCATAACTTGTCCCTCCAGCCACGTTCCAATGTGTTATTAACGTACCTTGTCCACGATATTTATAAATTCTAAAAGTATAAAAACAATTTATTAATATTTTGTGCTAGTGCTTTCATAAAAAGCCTTCAGGCGTGCATTCGGGGTGATCTCGGCGCTAGCTGGAGGAGGGTTCTTCGGGGGCGGTTTCCGGTAAGTGCGACTGATATCTGGGGCAGCAGTGGAATGGGTATGTCGGGGGATTATTGGGATATCGTTGTGATGTTATTTTGCTTGGTAGCCTATTGTGAAAAAACCGGCTATGATGAAGAAGAGGTTGATCTAGAGTCAATCGGGAAATATGGGAGTGATTGGTTGTGAGAACGATGATGACGCAGACAGATTATGCCACTCTGTTGAAAGCGCGTAACGAGCGTCAGCCCGGTTTGTCGGGTCGTGGGGGGCAGGATCGGATTGAGTTAGGGTTTGTTGTGATGTTGGCTCTGCTTTTTGTGACATTGATTGTGCTGTTGGTGATGTAGGCGTTTTTTTGCCAGTCTGTTTCGGCTGCACTGATTTTCGATTTTAAAAACGGCATGCAAAAAGGTCCTCATTGACTGAGGACCTTTTTAGCAAGTGTATGTCGTGCAAACTATTTTGCAGCTTTTTTGTAGTTGGCGCCCGGTACGGATTTCCAGTTAGCGGCCATAATCATTTTGTAAGCTTTCAATGCGGTGTCTTCAATTTCACCGAGCTCTTCAGCGGCCATAATCAAATCACGTAACGGAAGCAGGGCACGTTGGTCTTTAATCAAGCCCAATGCAGCAGCGGCACCGGCCCGAACGAGATCGTTTTCCTCTTTGTTTTGCAGAGTTTTGATCAATGCGGGAACCGCTTTCTTGTCACCCAGTTTACCCAGGGACTGAACAGCGTAGATCCGAACATTGACCCACTCATCGGTCAACATCTCGATCAGCGGAGCAACAGCACGGTTGTCACCGAGTTCGCCCAAGGCACGGGTGGCGTCACAGCGGACGTTCACTTTTTCGTGCGACAAGGATTCGATCAACGGTTTAACCGCGACGCCGCCGATTTCAACCAACGCATCAGCTGCAGTAACGCAAACCTGGCTGTTGGAATCGCTTAACGCTTCCACTAAGGGCAGAACGACTTCTTCGCCACCGAGGCGGCCAAGAGCACGTGCTGCACGGACACGAACATCAACGTTACGGTCATTAACCAATGCGTCGATCAACGGTTGGGTAGCGCTGGAATCACCCAGTTCGCCTAAGGCACGTGCAGCGTACAAACGTACGGAACCATTTTTATCGTTGATTAAAACATCGATTAATGGTTCGACAGCACTGGGATCACCGAGTTCACCCAACATCCGAGCGGCGTTGTAGCGGATTTTTTCGGACGGGCTGTTTTTCAGCTCATTTAAAAGCTCATCAAAGGACTTTTCAGCCTTGCTTTTTTTAACGGTCGTGCTAGCCATATCTCCTTTGTCCCTCCAGAGATGTATCGTACGTGTTACATCGCAAGTACCTCCCGCTTTACTAAAAAGTTTTACCCTGTGACCTACATATATTTAAAAAAGGAGGGTTTGCTTTTTGTGCGCGTTTGGCCTTGAATGTTAACTGGAACTTTACAACGTCTGTTTGTTCATTACTAACCACAGTGAGTGATAGTAAATATAGCATAGCGTCCAAATTACACCTAATGGTTTTTTGGTAGGGGTTGTATACAAAACTTAATCATAACTTGAAAAATGGCCGCTTGAGACAGTTTCACAAAAATAACGATTCGTCAACTAGGCTTTACATTTGTTTACTTTTTGTGGAAAGTCATTGAAGCTTCCGCTTTTTTGTCCTCCATGCCATCGGGCCTGCTTTTTGGCTCTTGGTATGACTCTGTTTTTGTCAGGAGGGGGGAGGGCTGTCGAAGGATTTTTACCCAAGGTAGGCGAGAAACTGCCACGCCTGTGCCATCTTTTAGTTTTCTATAGATATAGTAAATTGGTTTAGGCGGACCTGAAGGTGCTGGGCTGGTGGCATTCGGGTGACGCAATTTACATTTATAGGACATTTGCTATAATCGCTTTCATGACTTGGCACAAAATGCCATGGGTTGGGTTTTAACACACTGTTGGTCTTCAGGTGAGCTTGGGAGTGCCTAAGGCTGATCCGTAGCGTTGGGACGTGAGAACAAGGAGTATCTCATTAATGGGAGTGAATGTGACTGTGCCGTTGATAACGGCCAACATGAACCGTTGTGGTGGAACAATGCCATCCGCAGCGCAAGTGCGCTTTGGGCTTGTTAGTGACGTGACGAGGCCGGTGTCGGCTGTTGCTCGGGTAAACTCTCAGCAGCAGGACAGCGGGGGTGGATCCACGGCATCGGTATTAAGGCGTTTGATTTTAAGGTCCAGGTTGGGGCCGCATCATTTGCCAACCGCAGCGGAGAAAGCGGTCATTGCCAAGCTTGGGCACCTAAACCAAGCCTTGCAAGGTCAACAGGTTGACGTCAGAGAGCCGGGCGTAATGGAAGTCCACTCCGATGGCCGGAGGACATCCTCGGGGCTTCGGGTTGCTATCGATGGCATTGTTTATCGGATTGAGGCGCAATATCGCCACAAAAGAGGGTTTTTGACTGATTCTCTGGAAAAGGGACTCACGGTGCGAAATGATCAGGGCAAGCTCCTCATCGGCAGCCAGACTGCTTCATGGTCCAACCCGCTTTGGGCAACGGTTCAGCAACGAGTACAAACCAACTTTCCAGGAGGCAGACTGTATCTCAAAGAACACCATAAAGCAGTTCACGAGGCTTTGGACCAGTTGTTTGACACGCTCAAGCCGTTGTTGAAATTGACACCCGGCTGAAGCGTTATGCCCTAGAGGTGTGCAAAAAAAAGCCGATTTTTGACTCAAAAATCGGCTTCTTCGTGTTCTATCGCATCTGTTATCCGGTAGGCCACGCATGGGGCTTATGTTACCGGGCTGATGCATCGTTTGTGTCTTGTGTATTTCATCGTTAAAAAAACGTGGTCCATAATAAAACCATAGCGCCACAGGCTTGTCAACCACGGCACATGGTTGACATCGCGCTGGGTGGCCTCGCGTATTGTTTGGCTTCTAGGTACAATAAGACCATGGCCATGGGCCCTGGGGTCTCTTGTTGTTGGCCATGATGTTCAAAGGAAGACCAGGTATCTATGATTCGCATTAGCGGCGGTCGTTTTCGAGGCCGCCAGATTCATTGTCCCAAAGGGAAAGAGGTGCGTCCGACGACGGCCTTTGTCCGGGAGAGTTTGTTTAGTATTTTAGGACCCCAGATTCAAGAGGCCCGATTTTTGGACTTGTTTGCCGGGTGTGGCATTGTTGGGGTTGAGGCATTGAGTCGGGGCGCTTCTTCAGTAACGGCTGTTGAACGGGCAGCGGCGCATTGCCGCTTGTTGGAAAAGAATCGCGAACACCTGGGCCTCGCTTCCTCAGAATATGAGGTTCTCTGTCAGGATGTATTTACCTGGGCGTCACGATTACCAGAGCGTTGTCCGGAACATCAACAGAAAGACGTGGTTTATTTGGATCCGCCCTACGCTCTGACTGGGGTGGATGCTGTTGTTGCTGCTTGCTTCCAGCATCATCTGCTGTCGTCTTACGGCGTGCTTATCTGGGAGACAGCGGCTCAAGTCTCACCTAAAGCCCCTCCAGGAGTTGTCATAGCGGACCAGAGGCGCTATGGCACATCGATGCTGTCGTTTTTTAAATATCTTGATCCGGAATCATAACCAGTAATACGTTATGCGACAGAGTTGAAAAGCTAAGGGTTTCGTTTTGGAGTGCTTTCCACAAGGTCCATAAGGTTAAAGGTTCATTCCATTGCCATGAGTGACCAACCAGGAAGGCGTCTTCCCGAACGGAATCGGGTAAGTCGTAGTACTGGGCTTCAGGCAGAATCATGTATAAGGGACCACGCCGGGTCTGGATCAGCGATTCCAGTTGGACCTGATTATGAGCGGGCAGGACTTTGTTTTGCAGTGGGGTCAAGAACCGGATAGCTGTCGGCTGATTTTGATTGGGGGCCCACTCGATAATGGCGGCATCCGGGTTCTTCAAATCTGTTTGGCTGACCAATGGGGCAAGGACCTGGGTCGGTTCATGCAGGAACAGGGGTTCGATAGTGTACTTGGTGAGCATACAAAGCAACAAGCCGCAGGGAATCAGATACATTGGCATGGCACGGCTAATGGTGACATCTCTTAAAAACAATAGGGCGACCGCAATGGTCGGCAAGGAGAGGGAGAATAACAGGAACCGGCTGCCCATACCGGGTGGGGCAATTTGATCGGTGAGCAGAATAAAAATAACGCTCAGAAATAAGGACAGCAAGATGATACTATCGACCACCCATTGTAAAGAGTTAGGCACAATGGGGTTTCGAAACACTTCGCTCAGGTAAAACCCAATCCACAAAATGGCTGGCATGATCAAGAGCAGGGAAAAAGCTTCATGGAACTTGGAAAAGAAGATAAGATAAATGCCGCTCCACACCATCCAGGCCGCCATCACGAACAGGGATTTCTGATAGCTTAAAATGGCCCGGTTCCACATGTCCTTGTTTAACACGGCGGGCACAATCAGCGGTAACACGGGTAAGAAATACAAAATAGGTTCCCCGATGTGCTGAAGGCCAGGACTGAAAGGAAGGAGGGTCTGAAGGTAAGGGATAAAGCCAATGGAGAAGATGCTTAAGGCACTCCAAATTAAAATAATGGCTGCCATTGGGGTCAGCATCCAGGTGTAGTGAATATCTTCGAAGAGTTCGGTTCGATTACTCAGATAGACTGAAGAGCCCATAATGAGCAGTGGAAAGGCAACACCGGGCAAACCAAAGGTACAGAACATCAGTCCCAGGGTGCAGCCAATGAGGATGAAATGCACATAAAGGCTTTTTGCAAAGGTACGTGAGCGAAAGGCACTGTCAAACCAATGAAAGAAAAGCATGAGGGTGATTAAAACCAGCATTACATAGAGCATAGCCCCGTTGGCTAAATGGCTATTGGTGAAAAAACCCCAGGACGCCAGAATAAAGCCGGTGCTGAGCATGCCAACCGAGGTGTGAAAGAAGCGAGACGCAAGAACATAAAACAGATATAGGGTCAGGAGGCTGATGACCAGCATCAGGGCCCGTGCCGTGATAATGGTCGTTGAAAAAAACTTGAAGACAGCACTGACAAAGACGGTCAGTAACGGTGAGATGGGGATTTGCAGTACTTCATTATAAGTTGGGTAGAAAAAGCCGTGGTTATGTAGGGCCTCTCGGGCGGTTTCAATCAGTTGAAGCTCGTTTCCAATGGGTGGTCCGGCGAGTTGTGAGCCCCACCAGTACACCAAGGCCAAAACGACGACCACACCAGTGTCGATTAGGGTGCTCCGCAAAAGGGGGAGTATCTGTTTCATGCCACTCTCATTGTTTCCAAGGACCTTGATGACATTATACAGAACGTCACTCGGAAAGATAAGACGCGGCCTTATCCGCCCAATGTCATTTCGGCAAGTCGCCTGGACAATTGTTTACCGTGCGGCTGAGCGGGAGGGAGGCCCGCCCATCAGGCTCAACAAATGCTGTGTTGCCCATGTTTTATTTGTGAGAAGCGATTGTCGGTCATCCTGGGAGAGTTGCGGGTCTTTTAACAGCAGATTAATGTTGGCGAGTGCTTTTTGCAGATGGTGTCGCGCTTTCGTGTTCTGACCTTGTTGCATATCGGATTTGGCTTGCTGGATGAGGGCTTGAGCTAATGTATGACGCGCCTGGTTTTGATAAGGATTGGGACGCTGAGCGACGGCGTTCAGGCGCGATATAGCCTCTTGAAGACGATTTGCATAGAAGGCTGACAGGCCAGTATAGTACTGAGCCTCAACGTTTTGGGGAGCCTGTCGAGTAGCGTCGGCGAAGGAAAGGTAGGCTTGCTGGAACTGCCGGTTCTGAAAATACCGATGTCCTATGTTCATGGCCTTTTTCTCGGCCATTCCCGAAGGTTTTGTTTCTTGGGACGGTCTTTGTGCTTTTTGATGTTTTGGAGAAGGTTCATCTGTACCGAGGTGCACACCCTCGGCATTGGTAATATGGGCGGGACGACTGTAGATAAGACGCATGGTCTCGATGTCCCTTGGGGACAAGCGATAAACCCCTTCGTGAAGCGTGGGGTACATAATGTCTTTGGGGTCATTGCTGTGTCCGTTCATCCCCAGGGCATGGCCAATTTCATGCAAGGCAATGGCTTTGATGATGCGCTTGTCCAGTGGCTTGCCCTGAGAGGTTAGGGTGATTTCAACATCGGCATTGATTAACGTGTGACCGCGAAAGACATTGGGCCGCTCAATTCCGAGAACGCCTTTTTCCGAAAACCCATTGCGCCAGTGAACCGCAATGTCCGTCAGGCGAGGATCCTGTGTTTCCCGGAACGTGAGTTTGTAATTCAGGGCCCGAGACCACTCTTCAAAGGCATCACGGACAATTTGATCTTTGAGGAAATTCCACTGTGTATAGTCCCATCCCGGTGAGTTCTGAAGGTTGTCGAGCTTGTAATAGATGACCCGGGTCTGATCGTTGAACCGCTGAAGATATTTCCCGCCCACCAGGATGCGATCGTAATAGTCGCCGCTACTGGCCATTGTGCTTGATGTCAACCCAGCAAGAAGGCATAGGGTAACTATCCCTAAGGCGTTAACGCGATGAACCACACTTCGGAAAAACTTAGGAAGTGTCACAATGGAGTTAGTCTCGCTTATGAGCCATTAAGGCGCCAATTTTATCCCGGTAATCCGTGGCGGACTTGCGAATATCGGCGGGGCTTTTTGGGTTTTTCGATACGGTGTCGTAATATTTTTGGGCCTGGCTTAATTTGGCAAAGCCACTTTGATTTTTTTGCGCCTGAATATCTTTTGCCCCGGTGATGCGAAGGGCTGTGGCCAGGTAATACATGGCATTGGCCTGCTCGTCACTCGGCTTGGCAGAAAACTGTTTCAAATGCTTGATGGCATCGTCATATTTTTTGATGTTGAATGCCGTGATGCCCACCAGGTAATCGATTTTGGGATCTTTGGGAAATGCTTGCTGGGCTTTTGAAAAGTCTTGATAGGCTTCCTCATAGTTTTGACGTTTGGTTGCCGCATAGCCGAGGGACATATGATGTTCGAACTCACGGTATTGCAACAGATGAATGCCGGGTGGATTGGTGACGTCAGCCTTTCGTTTGTAAAGTGTCTGGATGGTTGCAATATCGCGTGGGGACAAGCGACTTTGACCCGCTTGCATCTGCTTGTACATAATGTCCTTTGGGTTGGCACTGTGGCCTCGAATGCCCAGCATATGCCCAATCTCATGGAGGGCGACAGCCCGAAGCTGCTCATCGGTGAAGAGTTGGCCTCGCGAGTTTCGGAGTGAAATGGTTAATGAAGCATCCGTCACAATATCGCCGTTCCATCGGAGGTTCTGGTGACCAATTTGCTGGCCGTTGCTATTGGACGCCCATTTCACCACCACGTCGGTTTTGGCTGGATTGTTGGAGAAGTTAAATTTTATTTTGCCGTTTAAGGCGGATTGCCATTCCTCAAAAGCGTCTCTAACGATGGTGGCTGCCTTTGGTGTCCAGTCCGGAATCGATTTTCCAGAGATGAGCGCTACTTCAATGACCTTAGTGCTATCGTTCCAGCGCTGTACCAATTTGCCATTGAGAAGGGCTTCTTTAATATAGGTGTCATTGGTGTCAATTTTTGCCGGTGGGGCATCTGTGGGTGTGGCTTTTTGAGCCCATCCCAACAAGGGTGTCACCAATAGCGCCCCTATGATAAAGAGGGCTGTCGTCCACTTCAGGTTGTACCGTGTCATTATCATCATGGTAAAGATATCGGCATGAAGGCGTTAAAATTTAGAAACGGGCTTATTAAAGTTCAGCCGGGGATTCTTGGAATGCGTCGTCAATATTGCTTTGAGAGGGGCAATTTGCTTGTAGGGTAATGCCAATCATCGTTTTTGGATGAGTGTTTTCATAGGCAATAACAGCGTTGGCCACTCCCAATAAGGGAGCCTCCGCCGTATCAGAGATGACTCTGAACC
The DNA here is from genome assembly GCA_041697335.1 of Vampirovibrionaceae bacterium NZW_1234. GTDB lineage: Bacteria > Cyanobacteriota > Vampirovibrionia > Vampirovibrionales > JAGQHJ01 > JBGUGD01. The sequence goes on from JBGUGD010000041.1 coordinate 16,436, forward strand.
ATGCGCTCCATTGTTCCTGTTTTTGGTCTAGGGTTTGGTACAAGCTATCCCAAATACGTTTGCGATCGTTGGGATGGATTTGCTCATAGCAGGCTTGAAAGGGGATAAAGTGCTGGAGTGAAGTGTCGACGGATTTTTGCGCTTCGGGGGGAGGGTGCCAGAGGACTTTGTCTTTCTGAAAATCCCATTCCCAAAGGCATTGCTGGTTAAGACGTTGGAGCAATGCCAGCTTTTCTTGAAAGACATCCGGCAAGACTTGGTCTTGGTAGTCTCTGAGCAGTATGAAAAAGTCTGGTTCGCTTTCAGGGCTTGGAACTTTGAGTAAGGTCACGCGGAAATTCAAGGCATACCCATGTTTATGTTTCAGGGTTTTAAGATGATCTTGTGAATGGAAGTCATCGCCATTTAAGGACTGAAGCCATTGAGTCAGGGAACTGTCGCCATCAGGTGTAAGGCTTTCCCAGCTAAGGCGGCAATAATCCAGGTCATCCTGCGTATAGCCGAGCCGGTTTAATAATCCTGGACTGGCAGCCGTGATGATACCGTCACCATCGGTCAGGCAAATGCAGTCTTCCATAGAGTTGAAAAGATCGCCAAGTTTTTCCAGCCGATTCTGAGGGCTGCTGTGGAGGCTCTGAATCTCCCAATGCCGGGATAAATTGTTTGTCGAATTTGGGAACAGCTTCCTGGGGGTGGATTCGCAGAGGGTAAGTAGCCCTTGAACTATTTTGCCTGAAGGGTTTTTTAGAGGAATGATTTTGAGAGTGCACTCGTTGAGACGCATCTTCGAGGGCAGTGCAAGTTGCACTTCTTTGCCAAACTTGAGCTCAGAGAGTATTGCGTGAATCTCTGAGTGGACATGCTGAGGCCACCATCCGAGTAGGGATGTACCTTCTGGTAGTCGGCCTTTTTGAAAAACCTTGCTCACAAAACCTGTGTTGGCAATACGGATGGGTAAGTTACTCGTGCATAAGCACACCAAAGCCAGAGGTTGAGGGCAAAGGTTGAGGACAAGTTCCAGTGATTGTAGCGGAAGGGCTTCCAAGGCCACGGCAACGCAGCCCTGAGAGTCTGTAGTCATTTGGATGAGTATCAGTATGGACGCAACAGTGCATACGATACCACTATTCTGAAGCTACGTCAGGGGTAAATATTCGGTTTTACCTGGGAAAGAAAAAAAATTAGTTTCAACGATATCAAGCGCCTATTTCGAAACCGGCACCTTTGCTTTGGCCGATTTGGCAGGTTTGCCTTGCTCCAATTTCTGCAGGAGGGCGTTTACCTCAATACCCAAGTCTGACTTGAGGATTGATGCAATGCGGCTCCAGACGTTCTTGTCGCGCCATTCCCGGACACGACGCCAACATGTAGAGTAGGCGGCAATTTCACGCGGTAACTCTTTCCATTGACAATCGTGATGGTACATATACAGGATGCCGTTTAGCACAGCCCTGTCATTGGCCCGTGGTCGTCCGTTAGCATTAACGGGAGGGAGAAAATATTCAATTTTTTCCCAGGTCTCATCCGTGAGAGGTGCGTACATACTCATTTACCTGTGATTACTACCCAACTGGGTGATTGACTGAATGTAACTTGTCCTACATCTCACATTAACAGCTTATTTGCAAGGCTTAAATTCCTCCTCTGACCTAGAGCCAAGGAGACTTAAGAACTAGTTACTTGATGGTTCTTTGGGACTATTGGAATAGAGCCTTGCCTTTTGTCGAAGCGCTTCATGCCAAGCTCGAATTAAGGCACTACGCAGTATTCAAGTAAGTTGGAGAACGCTATACGTTAAACCGAAAGTAAACAACATCCCCGTCTTGCATCAAATAGTCGCGGCCCTCTTGCCGCATAAGGCCCTTTTCCTTGGCCTCTTTTTCGCCGCCGCTTTCCACATAATCGCTATATGAAATCACTTCAGCCCGAATAAAGCCTCGGGCAATATCGCTATGAATTTCGCCGGCGCATTCCTGGGCGGTCATCCCCTTTTTAAAGGGCCAAGCACGAGTTTCCTTGGGGCCTGCCGTCAGAAAGGTTTCTAATCCGAGAACGTCATAGGCGCCTTTAATCAGTTGGTCTACTCCGGAAGTTTCCACACCCAGGCTTTGCAAGTAATCGGCCTTTTCCTCAGGGCCAAGCTCGCCTAACTCCGCTTCTATTTGTGCAGAAATTGGAATGACATGGTGTCCACTTGCTTGGGCAAAGGCTTTTAAGGCTTTAAAATGAGAATTCTTCTCAGGGTTGGATAACTCATCCTCTTTGACATTGGCCGCATAGAGTACAGGCTTGATAGACAGTAGATGGAATCCCCGGAAGATCTTCTTTTCGTCCTCGTTAAACTCGTTGATGTTCACCATGCGCCCTTCTGAAACCACCGGTAAGATGCGTTCCAAAAGTTCCGCTTCCATGACGATTTCTTTTACGCCCCCTTTGCGGTTCTTTTGCAAGCGGGCCAGGCGCTTTTCGATGGAATCGACATCGGCCAGCGCCAATTCCAGAGTAATGATTTCGGCATCTCGAACCGGGTCGACGCTGCCCTCGACATGAATGACATTTTCATCCTCAAAGCAGCGCACCACATGCACAATGGCATCCACTTCGCGAATGTTGGCCAAAAATTGGTTTCCCAGACCCGCACCTTGGCTGGCACCTTTGACCAGACCGGCGATGTCGACAAACTCAAATATGGCCGGAATCGTTTCCTGGGAATTGTTTAAATCTCTCAGGGTAATCAGACGGGGATCGGGGACTTTGACAATCCCTTTGTTCGGTTCAATGGTGCAAAAAGGGTAGTTTGCGCTTTCTGCCTGGTAAGATGAGGTCAGGGCATTAAACAGGGTGGATTTGCCCACATTGGGCAGACCGACGATTCCAGCTTGTAACAAGGGTGTTTGTCCTCCTTCAGGCAGTTAGGGTATGATGAACCAAGATGCTATAATGGCAATGGCCGTAAACAGGATTCCTGTCCATCGCCGCCAAGCTGTCTGATGATAGCGGGTTTACGAAGGTAGTTCAAGACCAATGCACCTAGAAGAAGATATCACAAATCAAATGAATCCAAACCTGGGGTTGGCCCATCGCTTTGCAGCCGTGGACCTGGCACCAAACGAGCAGTTGGAGTCAGGGTTCAGTGCCATTGATCGGGAACGGGTTCTGGTGCGGATGGATAAGCTCTACCGGGACACGGACATCATTATGGCGGTCGAAAGTTTGGGACCTGCCAATGGTACCATTGTCGTGGTGGATATGCCCAAGAGCCTCAGTATTCCAGGACGTTGGCGGCAGGAAGAAATCAAGATGCACGCCCTTCGCTTGAAACGTCAAAACGGCAGTTACACGGAACGTTACGAGGAACGGGGGCTTCGCCTTTATGATATTCTGGAAGAAGCGGGCGCCACGCCGTTTCTTTACTTCAACTACTGGACCCGCGTCAATTACGATATGCTGATTCCCTTTCGCAGCCGTTCGCCCCATGGGTGCCGTGCCTTGCAAAGTGCCATTGAGCATCAATTGGGTATCAAGAGTTTGCCGACCAATCTGGCTCCCAGCTCTGTATTGGAGTCTATGGTCGGGGCCTATGCCAGTTGGTCTGTTTGGGCGGGAACTCCGGGAACAGATTACGAAATTTTTCTGACCGACAGTGGCTATAAAGCTTTAATTCCTAAAGCTCGGCCACATATGGGGGAAGCTCGCCCTCGCAAAGTGCGTCGAAGCCGCCGGCAACTGCGCTGGATTTCCAGTCTGGCACTTAATAAAACGGATAAAGATAAAGCGGATTAGTGTCGTGGTCAGCCTGTTAGATGTAAATATGTATCCCATGACAGTGGGAGTATAGATCGAGCGCTTATTGCTGTGGATCTGGCGGAAAAGCGCGCAGCCACCTTCGCAGGTTACTGATCGAAAGGCCGGCAGTGGATGTCCAGCGCCAGCCTTTTCGATTGGAAATCAGATTGGATAAAACAGAGTTCTGCTGCCTGCAGATGAGAAGAAACCCACTAGGGGCTTTGGGTTTCGACGACCTCGACGCCTTCTTCCTCTTCTTCGGTGACGGTGACGTTCAATTGGAAATCCTCGTCCTCATCACCTTCAGCTTCGGTGTCTGCTTCTTCAGGCAGGCCATCCTTACGGATGCTGCCGTGATTGTGTTTGCCGCCGTGGCTCATTAACTTGGATTTATGCTTCTGGACGCTTCGTTCAATCTTGTCGACCAGTTTATCAATACTGGCATAAAGGTTCTCTGAGGCAGCTTCCACGCGAATAACAGCGCCCGTCACATGGACGGTGGCTTCGGCAAGCTGGTTTGCCGAAATGCGTGGGTTTTTTTCTACTTCCAAAATGACATGGACTTCCAGGATAAAGTCGAAGTGCTTTTCCAGACGACTAACCTTTTGTTGAACATAGCTTTTAATGGCATCGGTTAGTTCAATATTCCGTCCATTGGTCACAATTTGCATGGTTGAATCTCCCCGTAAGGCATTATTCTTGATGACGTCGTTTGGTGATTCAGTCTGACACTACGCCATACGTCACTTTAGACACTACAGAACAGACGCATGGATCATGGTTATTATAGAGCGTCGCGGCGGGATTGGATATGCTCCATTTCATCGACTTTTTGAATGTCGTCCGTTATGACTCGGTTTAAGCTTTAAATAACTAGGTCTTTAGGTGAGAACGGGGGTCGACTCTTTTTTTTGGAGCGGAAAGGCGCTGAACCCTGCATATCGGGAGGCCGTGCCCAACGATTGTTCGATGCGCAGCAACTGATTGTACTTAGCCACCCGATCAGTCCGGCACACAGAGCCGGTTTTGATTTGGCCGGCGTTCACGGCAACAGCCAGGTCCGCAATGGTCGTGTCTTCGGTTTCCCCGGAACGGTGGCTGATAATGGTGGTGTAGCCTGCTTGACGAGCCAAGTTGATGGCATCCAGGGTTTCGGTCAAGGTGCCGATCTGGTTGACTTTAACCAACAAACTGTTAGCGACTTGATTTTCAATGCCCCGCTTCAGGATTTCCGGGTTGGTTACGAACAGATCGTCGCCCACAAGCTGGGTCCGCTGGCCAAGGCGTTGGGTAAGACGTTTCCAGCCCTCCCAGTCCCCTTCAGCCAAACCGTCTTCAATCGAGATTAGAGGGTAATCATTGACCAGGTCTTCCAGGTATTGAATCATCTGGTCGCTGGTCAGGGTTTTTCCTTCCCCTTTTAAGTGATAGTGTCCGCCTTCGTAAAATTCGGAGCTGGCGACATCCAAGGCAAGCTTAATTTGGTTCTCGGTATTGAAGCCTGCCTTATCGATAGCGGCTAAAATCACGTCAAGTGCTTCTTTACTGCTGTTGAGCTGTGGTGCAAAACCGCCTTCATCACCCACACCGGTATTCAGGCCTTGGGATTTCAAGACTTTTTTCAAGGTCCAGAAGATTTCAGAACCCCATTGCATCGCTTCAGCAAAGGTGCTGGCACCCACCGGGACAATCATGAACTCCTGGATGTCCACACCGTTATCTGCATGGGCACCACCATTTAAAATATTCATCAAGGGGACCGGCAGGACACCTGCGCTGACACCGCCCAGGTAACGATATAGGGGAAGTTTTAGATAGTTGGCCGAGGCTCTGGCAACAGCCAAGCTGACACCCAACAAGGCATTGGCCCCTAAGCGGGATTTGTTGGGGGTGCCGTCCAAGGACAATAAGAGGCGATCGATTTCAACCTGGTGCTGGGCATCGCGATCAACCAACTCTTTCATAATAATTTCGTTGACATTTTCAACGGCTTGGCGCACACCTTTACCCAAATAGCGGGTCGGGTCGTCATCTCGGAGCTCAATGGCCTCTCGGGAGCCGGTACTGGCACCCGAAGGGACGCTAGCACGCCCAGACTGGCCACCGGAAAGGTAGACTTCAACTTCAACCGTGGGGTTCCCCCGGGAATCCATAATCTCACGTGCTTCAATGTGCTCGATAAAGGAACCCATAGTCTGATCTCCTTCGCTGGTGACTCGTAACTTTAAAGGCCATTATCCGTGAACCGGATGGCGATGTCCAATAGAACCGGGCGGGTAATTTTTGAGACTCGGGTTGACCGGGTGTTTCCTGGACAATCAGGGAGCCTCACTGTCAGAGGGGTCTAGGTGACCTGGGCTATTATAAACATCGGAAATGACCGTGTAAAGCGTGGCTGCCAATTGTGCCGGAACGGCTTTTTGGGGGACCTCGACCACTTGAACCGTAATGGTATGGCGTCCCAAATCCAAGGTTAAGGTGTCGCCAGGCTTGACTTCGGCAGAGGGTTTGGCCACTTTGCCGTTAATTAAAACCCCACCACCGCTACTTAAGTCATTGGCCACGGTTCGGCGCTTAATGAGTCGAGAAACCTTTAAATATTTGTCTAGTCGCATGGCTTCATTTTTTAAGGTTACGGTCGATAACCATTCTTGCGCAATTCGCAACATCGTAGCATAATCATCTCATACTTGAGGTGTCTAGGAATTAAGGACGGGGCATATGAGCATACTGTATACAAAAGGTGCGGACCGCACAATGCTTGAATTCCATAATGAGACGTTTTTGAACGCACAGCGCCAGCTAGATTATGTTGCTGAGATGATGAACCTGGATGCCGGGATTCATGAACGCTTGCGCTATCCTCGTAAAGCCTTGATCGTATCGGTACCCATTAAGTTGGACAATGGGCATACCAAAGTTTTGGCCGGATACCGGGTGCAGCACGACCAAACCCTCGGACCGACCAAAGGCGGGATCCGCTTTCACCACGAAGTCAATTTAGGTGAAGTTGCGGCGCTGGCCATGTGGATGACCTGGAAGTGCGCCCTGTTAAACCTGCCTTACGGTGGGGCCAAGGGCGGTGTTTGCTGCTTTCCTGAAGAGATGAGTATCAACGAATTGGAACGGGTTGCCCGCCGTTATACCACCGAGATTCTCTCTATTATTGGCCCTGAAAAAGACATCCCTGCGCCGGATATGTATACCAATGAACAGATCATGGCCTGGATTATGGACACCTACAGTAACTTTGTCGGTTATGCGGTTCCGGGTGTCGTAACCGGGAAGCCCATTAGCGTGGGTGGATCTTTGGGTCGCTTTGAAGCAACGGGCCGGGGTGTGGCTTACACCATTAAAAAGGCGCTTGAAAAGCTGAAACTGGGCATTGATCAGCCCACCGTCGCCATTCAGGGCTTTGGCAACGTGGGAAGTATTTCTGCCAAGTACCTCCATCAAATGGGCTGCAAGATTGTTGCCATTACCGATGTCCAAGGCGGTGTCTATAACGCCAATGGGATTGATGTTCCGAATCTCCTTGCCTATGCCAAAGAACGGGGCACCGTTATTGGCTTTGCCAACTGCGACAAGATTGAAAACGATGAGCTTCTGTCCTTACCCGTCGATATTCTGGTACCGGCGGCCTTGGCGAACGTGATTACCGAGGCCAACGCCGATAAGATCCAGTGTAAGATCCTGGCTGAAGGGGCTAATGGACCTGTGACACCGGAAGCAGACGAGATCATCAATCAAAAAGGCATTTTTGTGATTCCCGGGATTTTGGCCAACTCGGGTGGGGTTGTTGTGTCCTACTTCGAGTGGGTCCAAGGCATGCAGCATCTCTTCTGGAGCGAAGAAGAGGTTGTCCAAAAGCTTAACTACCTCTTGGGGAAAGCATTTGAAGAAGTGTTTACGGTATACAGCGAAAAGAACGTGGATCCGCGTACGGCAGCCATGATGATTGGTGTGGGCCGTGTCGCTGCGGCCAAGTCACTTCGGGGCCTATATCCCTAGTTCAAACCGGAGTCGCTCAGCAGGAATATACGCCCTGTTGTTTGGCTGTCCGTATCGGCTGTGCACGAACGGATGGGTTTGCGATATGATGATGGTCGAGCCATTGAGTCAGACCTGAGGATGTTGTGTGAAAAAACTGATTATTTCGGCCGTGGGCAAGGATCAGCCTGGTATTGTGGCCGCCTTTACCAAAATACTCTTTGAAACCGGTTGTAATGTGGAAGATACCAGTATGACGCTGTTGGAAGACCACTTTACCATGCTGTTTATCGTTCATGCGCCCGCCACAATGACGGTTGAAAGTTTACGAGAGCGTCTGGAGTCTGTTTTGAAAGACTTTCGGTTGTTACTCGACATTCACACCATTGATACCGAGGAAGAAAGCCCGACCAATGCAGGGGTACCCTGGATGATTTCCGTTTCCGGGCCTGATCAGACAGGGATTACCTTTCATGTCACGCAATACCTGGCTGCTCAGCGGATCAACATTCGCCATTTGTCCTCCAAGCGTCTGTCTCGTTCGGGGGGAGAAACGTTGTTTCTGATGGCCCTGGAAGTGGATGTGCCGTTGTCGGTGTCACCGGATGTTCTGCAGGCGGATATGCAGGCATTGGCTCGACAGGAACAGCTTGAAATTCATGCCGAGCCCCTCGAAGTTTATACCTTATAGTAGGCGGCTATGACGGTTCGAGAGATTTTGCTATACCCTCATCCTGTCTTACGGGAAACGTGTCGGTCGTTAACTGCCCAAGAGATTGCGTCTGATGAAATTCAGACCCTAATCCAGGATATGATCGAAACCCTGTACCATTTCCCCGGTACTGTTGGTTTGGCCGCTTCTCAAGTGGGGGTGCCGGTGCAGATTATGGTGATTGATTCGACGGCTAAAACGACCAAAGACCGGTTAATGGTCCTTATTAACCCGGTTCTAACACAGCAGTCGCAGTGGAAATACTCTCGAGAAGGCTGTTTGAGTTTTCCGGAGTACTTGGTGACGGTCAAACGAGCTCGGAAAATCACGGCTGAGTGGCTTGACCCCAAAGGCCAGCTTCAAAGCGAAGCGTTTCGGGACTTTGAAGCGGTCATTATTCAGCATGAGCTGGATCATTTGCAGGGCATTCTCTTTATTGACCGGGTCAAAAACATGCAGACGGACCTGATCCTTCGGGCCTCGTTGGAGAAAGAGTCCGTTTAGAAATATTCTCCCGGTTTCCCTCCCCACGGGGCGGGGGATTTTTAGGCGCAAGGCTTTCTTCAAAATCAGGCAAGATGGTATCTTAGTAAGGTAGGGTTTGCCTTATCGCAAGGAGCCGATAGTGCTTCGCAATGCCTTTGTGATTTCGGATATTCACCTGGGGGCTCACAACAGCCTTTTAACCGTCATCGACTATCATCCGGATACGGGGGAGGCCATTCATCGGCCATTGGCGAAGATAATCCTGGAGCGCCTTATTGCCGATGTCCGGGCAATAGCAGGGGGAGAACGGATTCAGCAGTGTATTTTGTTAGGGGATATTTTTGAGTTTTCCTTTGCCCAGTATGGGGTCGCCATGCAAAACGGCCGATGGTTCTTTAAAGCGCTGGTGGAGGCCGATTTATTTGATGAGTTTGTCTATATTCCAGGCAACCATGACCATCACCTGTGGCAGCAGTTGAGTGAAGCTCACTATTTAATGAACCAGCTGGATGCCCCACCGGTCAAATACCCTCGGGCGTTGCCCCCAACCCAGCTGCTGCAGGATACGTTTCTGGATCAGTTGATGCCGGAAGGTCGCCGCTTTCTGGTGACGTATCCCAATTATGCTTTTTCCATCCAGGGGCGGTCGTTTTACCTGCATCATGGCCACTACCTCCAGAAGCTCTATTTGGCCGCATCGCAATTTCTGGAAAAGACCGTTGATACCAAGGATATCGATGATCTGGAGGCCTTGAATGCGCCTTTTCTGGAGTTTGGCTGGTACAACTTGGGGCAGGCCTATAATATCGGCAAGAAGAAGCTCCTGGACCGTCTGTATTTTATGTTGAAGAACAACGACACTGAAGAATTGGACGAGTTGATCGTTCAGCTTCTGAAGAAGGTCTTTAAGTGGTTAACCCGCTCTCAGCCGGGGGCGCGATGGGTGACTCGGTGGATTTTGAACCCGTTGATTCGGATGTTGGGGCCGGTGGTGATGAAGCAGGTGCTTCTTCGTCATCGTTCCGATGTGGTCAATGCCGTTCAGACAGCCAGCAGTGCTCGTCACAAGCGTCTGTCGCCAGAGGCCAGTCAGCCGGTATTGAATTACATTCAGAAGTATATGCTTCAGGGGCAGCCTTTCAGCCCCGATGCGGTTTTTATTTTCGGTCATACCCACGAGCCGGAAGAGGATGTCCAGGTTCAGGATGACCAGCAACGGACCTATCATCTCTACAACACCGGGGGATGGGTAGTGGATCAGATCGATCCGGATGGCAACCTGGTGCTGCCTCAGATGGCGCCGCTTTATCTGGATGGTTCCGGGCAGATCCAGGTGGTACGGTTTACCCAGGAGCATGAAGCGTTGCTTCGGGAGCAGCTGTCTTCGGATCCTCAGTTTAAAGCCATTCAGGCTCAGCTTCTGGCGCTGTAACGAGACGGGTTCGTAATCATCAGCGAATCCTATTTGATGGGCTTTTGTTGGGTGGTTTTATGTTTGTTGGGTTTGTCGAGGGGGGCCGGGCCCCTGATACCCCCGTTCAGAGGATGCTCGGGCGCCAGGGCTTGGCCATCGCCTTTTTTTGATTTTTATTTTTTGATATTTGACTCGTTTTTGCTCAGATTGGCTCACGTCGTTTGAGAGACAGCGAGGATGAGTAAGATGAGTAAAATCAAAAGGGTTATTTTTACTCGTTTTTACTCAGGTTTGCTCACGTGGTTTGGAAAACCTGGGGTGAGGAAAAATGACATGGGTGTTTTTGCTCATTTTTACTCACATTTACTCATTTCTTCGGGATGTTTCGTGGTTTGCTGGTGTTGACTCCTGTTTGAGTATTTTTCGTGTGAATTTTGCTCAGTTTTACTCATTTTGGCTCACCGGTTATGCTGTTTCCTGGGTTTTTACTCGGATTTGCTCAACATGCCCTTTTGGGGCTCACCGGCTCTATCCGATCACCGCTTTTTGCCATGGTGAAGACGTGATGCGGGATGATTAGGTTGTCAATTCCGTAGCAGAACCGTTTTCGAGGATCGCAGGGGCTAGTTTTGTATTATATATTTATTATATGGTAAAAATACGCCAAAATGCCTTTATTTACAAAAATTTAACGTTTTCTAGAGGCTGAACGTGAATGGTGCTTTGAATATTTAACGCAAGGTATTGCGAAAGAGCCATCAGGGCGCCTTTCGTGGTTGTTTTCTTGTTCGATTGGATGTCGGTTTACGCTGCCAGCACCGTCAAGGCATCCTGGCGCCCTTGCTTGACGTAGGTATTGTACAGATTGAAGCGCACCATTCTGGTATTGAAGTCTTTATTTCCACAATGTGATTCCAGATCAACGAGTGCGCTTTCATAGGCGGCAGCTGCTTCAGCATAGCGTTGTTGATGGTAGAGTACGTTTCCAAGCTCATTTTTGGCTTCCACAGAAATGCGCTTGCCCCGTTCGCCCAGATCCCGGTCGGCCAGCGGTGCTAACAAGGCTTGGGCTTCTTCAGGGTGTTGAAGCTCGGCCAAGATCTCCGCGTGAATTAATTGGGTTCGCAATTGCGTGAGTTGATGCTCTTGCAACAGCTGAAAGTCTTTCATGACGGGAGCCTTCTGAAGCTTCTTGTCAGCGAGTTTCACGTAGGCCAAGGCGGCATTCGGTTCATGCCTGTCTCTGGCATGTTGCGCCAGGGTCAGATATACCTCGGCTGGAATGTCCGTTTTTCCGGTTTGTTTCGCCATCACCTTGTCAAAGGTTTCCAAGGATTTTTCTATTTATTTTCCACTAGCAAGTCCTTGCCTTCTACTTTTTCGCAACAGAGGTGAGTAAACAAGA
>JBGUGD010000022.1:0-55242 GCA_041697335.1 Vampirovibrionaceae bacterium NZW_1234
ATGATGCCCCCGCCACCGCCTGGTATGGGACCGATGATGCCTCCACCCCCGCCAGGGTTTGGGCCAATGATGCCTCCGCCACCGCCCGGTATGGGCCCCATGATGCCTCCGCCCCCGCCAGGCATGGGCCCCATGATGCCGCCACCCGGATTTCGGCCCTAGGCAATCTCACTAAGAAAAGCGTAAAAAAAACACCAACCTTCGGGTTGGTGTTTTTAATTGTGTTGTAATGTGTATTGTTAGGATTTTCGGAAAAAAACGGAGTCTTACTTCCCGCGTTTCACCAGTGCTTTGGCAACGGCGAACGGAGCAATCAGAATACTTTTAACGCTGTTTCGAACCACAATCCAGCTTTGTTCAATCAAGGCTTGGCGGTCCCGTTGTAATGCTTCGGGGCGAACAGCCGCATTGCGCATCAGGGGCACGAACATGATATTACCGACCAACAGACCGGATAAGCCAAGAACAAGCTCGATATAAGGCAGAATAATTGCCTTGTAGAGCGCGTCCTTTACGGGCGTGCGCTTGATGACCGGAGCCACTGCCGGAGCCACCGTTTGTTGCGGCATCGGAGGCGCCTGAACGGCATGCGGATACGGTGCCGGTTGAGGATAGTGCATCGGTTGTTGATGATACATGGGCACCTGTTGTCCCGCCATTTGCCAGGCGGTTGCCACCCGTTGCTGTTCAAAAATCTGATTTTGTAATTCGATGTGCTCGATCATTTCCCGTTCGTTGCCGCCATCGAATCGCCGCTGCTTGTATTCAAGTACGAGAGGTTGAGAAGAACCTGAAGACATAGCCATACATCCTTTCCTGAGCCACACTGAAAACCTTCTTACTATGGGTATAAAAACATGCCGATTTGACCTTTTTGATAGACCGAGGCCATGTTTAATCTCTTTTTAAGGATTGCCAAAAAACCAGTTAGGCCAAAGGAAAGACAAGGGTTTGGCCTGATTTTTCAGTGATGCAGTCATTTTGGTTAGTATGGGCGGAGATGCTTCTAAAAAGCGGGCTCAACAATTCGTGTAAGGGAAAAAGCTCCTAGCAAGATAATATTCTCGAAACGACCCCAGCTTTTTCAGGATAGTCGTAGCAATACCCAAAGCAATAAGGCAACCCCTTTCGTTTAGGTGGATTTGAGGTAAGATTGAAGAGGCGATTGCCTTGCCTTCCGGGTGTCTCTGTTCTACAATTATCGCAAGAGGAATCGTCCCCCAAACTATTTCCCCACCGCCTTGGAGCCCCTGATGAGCGTGGTGCGACAATACCCAGCCCCCCAAAAAAAGCAATCGTCAAACGAGCCTTCCTGGTTTCTGGTAGTCATGTTGAGTGGCATAATCAGCGGTATCCTGCTGTTTACCATTGGATGGTATCTGTCGCTGTCTGAAGCCGAGCGCCACACGGTGATGAAAAAGCTGATGTCCTCCAGTGATATGCTCTCTCAATTGAATGTATTTCATCATTCCAAGGTCTTGTTGGTCATGGGGGTTGATATGCCGCCCCTCGGATCAAAAGAAGCCTATCGCTCGGTCCGTACCGATACCATGATGCTGGTGAAGGTTGATACAACCCATAAAAAAGTGAATATTGTGTCTCTGCCCCGAGACAGCAAGGTGTTTATACCGGGGCATGGAATCGACAAATTGAATGCGGCATTTACCTTCGGAGGCCCCGAGCTGGCCGTGGCCACCGTGGAGCAGAGCATGGGCATTGATGTGGACAACTACCTGGTAGTGAATCTCAGTGGGGTCAAAGAGGTGGTGGATGCCCTGGGTGGGGTGGATGTGTATGTGGAGAAGCCCATGCACTACAAGGACTATACCGCCAAGCTGTTTATTAATTTGGAGCCCGGTTTGCACCATATGGATGGCACGCAGGCCGAGGGTTACCTTCGTTTTCGCCACGATGCGCTGGGGGATATCGGGCGCATTCGTCGTCAACAGCAGTTTATTTCTGCGGTCAGCAATAAACTGAAAGATCCCGCAACGATTTTACGGATTAAGCCCTTGTTAGAGGCGGCAAACCGTTTTACCCTTACCGATTTGCCCCCACAGGATTTGATTGGCTTGGCGGTCTTCGGCAAGGACCTGACTCGCAAAGATTATCAGGTAGCCACATTGCCGGGCCACCCGTCCATGAGCAGCCAGGTGAGCTACTGGGTCATCGATCCTCAGGCGGCCGAGCAAGTATTGAATCGTTTGATCGTGGGGATTGATGAGGGATCTCAGGTAGTTGACACCCCCACTGTCGGATTGTTGTATACCCCCAATTCCGATATCTCCATTGCCAAGTATAAAGAGCGTTTGGAGGCGGCCGGGTTTCAAGTGCGTTGCCAAAGTCGTATTCGTCCTAGTGCCACACGCATTGTGATTCACCACACGGCTGGACATGAAATTGAAACCCGCTTGCAACAAACTCACCCGGCGTTAAAAGATGCCCAGTTGATTTTCTCGCCCCATGGCGCTACATTTGAATCCAACTCATGCGGAAATACAGACTTCACGATAATTTTAGGTGATGATACAAGGAGCGCAGCAAACGAATGAAGAAGTGGATCATACCGGTACTGGCCGTAACCCTAGTAGGCATGACTTTTTCGGCCCCGGCCCATGCATGGCCCTGGGGGAAGAAAGAGGCGGCTGAAGCCGAGCAGGCCGAACAAAAGCCTGAAAAGAAGCAAGGCCTTTTCCGTCGTAGCAATGAAGAATCTCAATCCCAGCAGGAAGCCCAAGCGGCTCCCAACGCTCCGGCAACAAAAAGTGCTTCCGTGGATACCCCAGCGCCTGCTGCTCCAGTTGAACAAGCGGCTCCTCGGGTTCAGGTGAAAAGTCCCTTAAGCGATGAGCTTAACGGCTTAAAAGTTGAAGAGCCGGTGGAAAGCAATGTATTGCCTCCTGAGAAAAGCTTTGTTGCGGTTGATGATCCCAAAAACCCCCTGGGTATCACCACGTCTGCTAAAAAGCTCAATGACAGTGCAGGCTTAATCAGCCAACGGAAATACAAGGAAGCCGAAAAAATGTTGGCTCCCCTGAAAGATTGGCTGGTCGATGCTACCGAAACCCATATCAATCTACATAAAACGCTGAAAGAGATCCCCAGTGCGCAAGTTCAGGCTGAGTTGGAAAAACAGCTGGCCTTGCAATTTGCCTTACTCCGGGATAAAGCCTTCTTCCAGCTTGGGATGCTGGGCGTGGGCATGGAAGACTACTCCATGGCCATTAAGAACCTGTCCAAAGTCATTCAGTCGCAACCTCGCAGCCCCATGGGCGCTCAAGCCTATGAAGTGCTTCAGAAAATTGGCTTTACTGAAAAAATGCAGCTGCGTGAAGAGAAGCGGGACGAAAACAAAAGCTAGTTCGGCAATGACGACTCACTCACAGACGAAAGAGTTGATGTGTAACACCTCGGCCAGCACCAAACAACTTGCCGAGGTGTTTGCCCAGCTTCGTAACCAGGGAATTAACATTCGCAAAATCGAGCTGACAGAGACCCTTGGAACTGCGCCCGAGTTTTTTCTTCGCCTCGAGATGAATTATCCGGAGTCAGTGTCTGATGTGGATGCGGTTGTCGATGCCCTCAAGGCTGAACTGGCCTCTTGCAAAGTCTGATTCAATACATCCGGTATATCTAAGGCACCTTCAGTGATGCAATATGGCATTGATGAAGGTGCTTTTAAGATCATCTGAATTCCAATGCTGAGGCAGATAATGTGAAACCTGGATTGCTGTATACAGGTGCTATTGCTTCGTTCATTGGATTACAAAAATTTATATATGATGCAAAATCAGAATCTTTTTTATAAAATGACACGTACATTAGCGCTTTTTACGTTTTCGAGGGTGATGTGAACAGGGTTGACGCAATTCGGGTTATGGGTGCAGGGTTGGGAGCCACAAGACGTCCAACAACAATCGTATCAAGTCCTACAAATCGGCCGCCGGGGCTACCACCATCCACTTTGATAGGCTCCTTAACGTCTGTTGAGTCGGGACGCATGGTTATGGCCTTACAAGCGATGCAACGCTTTGCCGGAGCCCATGACGTCTCCACAGAGACGCCAAAGGTTTATCCGCCTCAGGTTCAGGCTTTTGAGGCGGCGTTTGCCAAGCGTATCGGTGTCCCTGGGGCAACTTTAGACCCCTTTCAGAAAGAGGCCATGACGCACCTGGTCAAGGGTGACAGTGTGATGGTTGCCGCACCCACCAGCAGCGGAAAAACCCTGGTGGCCAACTTTGCCATCGAAAGTGTCCTCCAGCGCCGCAATACCAATGCAAATGACAATTCCAGAATTTTCTATACCACGCCCCGTAAAGCCATTAGTGGGGAAAAGTTTCGGGATTTCTGCAAGGAATACGGACCCGAAAACGTGGGTTTGATGACGGGAGACATTACCCATAACCCGGATGCGCCCATCATCTTGATGACGACAGAGGTCTTGCGCAACATCCTCTATGAAGAGCCTCAAAAGCTGAAGGATGTGAATCACGTGGTGTTTGACGAATGCCATTTCGTCAACGATCAGGAGCGTGGTCCGGTCTGGGAAGAGTGTATGATTCACATGCCCGATCGGGTCCAGCAGCTGCACTTAAGTGCAACCGTAGGCAATGCAGACCAGTATGTGGCGTGGATGAATACCATTTCGGGCAAGAAAACCCATTTGGTTTACGAAGACAAGCGACCAGTGCCCTTGGAGTACCTGTTTTACGATATTGGCCAGAACCGTATCGACAAAGTGTTTGATGAGCAGGGCCGACCGACCCGGGCCTTCTTCACGGCCTTTAAACATCCGTCCGAGTATGAGCCTAAAAAGCTGGTCAAAGCCCTGGAAAATTATGGTCTTCAGCAACAACAGCAGGCAGGGAAAGGGGCCACCGTTGATGCGCCTCCCAGTTTGCTTCCGGCAATTGTAACTTCCTTTAGCAAGAAGCACTGTGCTGACAAGTTTGAGCTGGCCACCTCCGGCAAGCATGTAAAACCCTTATTAAATCCGGACAAGGCTAATCCGGATCAGATTCGAATGCGGGACATCATTGCGCAGCACGAGCACTTGGTTGATCCTTATCTTGTGAAGCTCAATTACCCGCTCTACACTGGCTTGAAACAGGGCTATGCCACCCACCACGCGGGGATGACTTATGCCGAGCGCTCCGTGGTTGAGCAAGGGGTGAAGGCCGGATTATTAAAATGCGTATGGGCCACGGATACCCTGGGGGCCGGAATTAATGTTCCGGCACGCACGGCTGTCATTGCCCAGTTCAAGAAATACAACAAATTCAGTGACAGTATGGAATTTATTACTCCCAGCGATTTCCACCAGATCGTGGGACGAGCGGGCCGACGAGGGATGTTTGATAAAGGCTATGCGGTTCTGGTACCGCAGCGTGGGTTGGACATTGAAGATGCCAAGAGCATTGTTGGCCTGATGAAGAGTGGTCCTGAGCATATCCTCAGCAAATTCCAGGCCACCCCGACCATGGTGCTTAACCTCTTGAAGACCCATACCCCGGCTCAGGCCCGAGACGTGATGTCCAAGAGCTTTGCAGCTTTTCAGGCGGCTCAGAACAAAAGCAAGGAACGAGTTACCGGAATGCTGAAGCAGTTTGACGCTACGTTGAGTTTCCTGAAAGAGCAGGGGCTCGTGGAAATCAGTGCCGATCAACGTCAGGCTAAGTTGACACCGTTTGGCTATGATCTCTCTCACGTCCCGGATCCGGCTTTCAAGGCTGCCTTTATTATGATGAAGGGTTTACGGCAATGGGAAGACCAGGTCGCAAAAGAACGCTCACTAGCCCTGAGTCAGTTGTTCCAGACCGATGCCGATACGGCTCAAGCTTTTGCCTACCAGTTCCATTATCAAGAGACCCAACCGGTTCGTGCGCAACAGGATCTGGCCAGTGATCCGAGCTTACGTCAAAAGCTCTTTGCCTTTAACAGTCAAGTTGCCCAGCGAGCTGCTTCGGCATTGCCCCAAGAAGCACGAGCGTTTGCAGAGCTGACCAGTCTCTCTGCCTCCGAACTGGCCGCCTTGTTTAGTGCAACGATTAATGAAAAAGGGAATCAGGAATACAACCCCAGAGCCTTTTCGCCGGCCATGGACAAAGTGGTGGGTGCGTATCAGGAGGCCAGTGATGCTTTAAGCTCAAAATTGAGTGCTGCCGAAATCGGTAACCAAAATCCACTCAACTTTAGCCTGAGCCATTTTGTGGCCGAATGGGCCAAAAACGGGGATTGGCCCTCGATACACGGCGAACTGAAGATGGCTCGTCAGATGGACACCAAGAGCCCGGATGTGGGCGAGTTTATGAATGTTGTTCGCCGAACTGCGAATCTTCTCACCAAACTTTCCGAGATGCAGACCTTGCCCCCGGCTTTTCGGAGCAAGTTAGCCGAGAGTTCAAACCGGCTTCTGCAACCTCCCATTCGCGAAAACATCCATGGGCTTCCTTTTGAAGCGCCCGCACCGGTTGCCGAGGCTAAGGCGGACTAGTCAATCTTTGGCTGGGTGTCTATTCAGTATCAATTAAGAGCTACTGTTTTCAAGAAACAAGTGGTATAACTGATATCAAGAGACTCGGTCGAGTCTGCTGATATTCGTCACGGGTGTTGCCGTGATAGGTTGTGAAGGAGGAAGCCTGATGAAACAACTGTTAACCTTGGCTTTACTTATGGGCTTGGTTCTGACGGGTATGGAGGCCTTGGCCAATACGGATAGTCCCCAAGTGGACCACCGGCAACAGCGCCAGGACCATCGGATTGAGCAGGGGGTGCAAAGCGGTGAGCTGACCCGGCGTGAAGCCAACCGCCTGGATCGTAACCAGAACCGCATTAATGCGATGGAAGCCAATTTTAAGTCTGATGGTCAGCTGACCCGACGTGAGCGGGCTCGGCTTCATCGGAACCAAAACGTACAAAACCGGAAAATTCATCGCCAAAAGCACGACCGCCAGGATCGCTACTAGGCGAGAGTATTCATAAGGTATCTTTAAGAGGCACATCTCAGGCAATGAGATGTGCCTCTACGTTGGGTGACCCCACGTTGGAGAACGTGAGTGTTCCTGGGGCAACCCTTCAAGCGGGCATGGGGTCTGAAGTTCCGGAAAAAAGCTCGCCCCCGAGCTTTAAGCAAACGAGGGCGAGCTTGAAGATTTTAGAGCGCTGAAGGCGTCTAGTTAAGCACCGGCTCCAAGGTAATCCGACGGTCCAGAGCCGCAATGGAGACGATCTTGAAGGGGCAATTTTCACCCATCACCAGGCGATCACGATCGATCTGGTGGTAGCTGCAAAAAGCTTCAATCCCCGGTTCCAACTCGGCCAGAAAGCCGGAGTTGAGCATCTTGGAGATTTGACCACTGACGGCATCGCCTTCTTTGAAACGCTCCTGGACGGTTTCCCACGGATCCGGCGTCAAACGCTTCATACTGAGGCTGATGCGTTCCATGCCCCGGTCAATGGTCAAGACTTGGACTTTAACAGACTGGCCCAAGTTCAAGACATCGGTTGGGTGCTTCAGACGGCGCCAGCTGATTTCAGACAGCGGTAGCAGGCCATCAATACCGTTGATGTCGACGAAGGCACCGAAGTTGGTGATTTTAACGACTTCGCCGTCCACTTCCATTCCTTCGGCCAAGGCACCCAAGGTGGAGGAGCGACGCTCGGCCTGGGCTTCAAAGACAGCCGCCCGATGGCTCAGAATGAGTTTGTTTTTGCTCTTGTCCACTTCCAGCAACTTGGCAGGAATGGTATCACCCACCAACTCTTCCAAGGTTTTGGCGATCCGGAGCTGGCTGGCAGGAATAAAGCCTTTTAGGCTCAGCGCCTGGACCAGAATACCGCCGCGGGTAGTGCCGCATACGACGACGTCGAGCACTTCGTTGGCTTCAAACTTGCGACGCAGTTCATCCCAGTCCTTGCAGAGGTCGACACGACGCAGGGACAGCAGAAAGGGAGCATCTTCATCAAAGTCACGAATGACGTAGAATTCTTTGACCTGGCCAGGCTTGAAGAGTTCTTTCACCTCTTCGGGGGTGCGGCAGTTGGGAATTTCTTTCATGGGCACATGGCCTTCGCATTTGCCGCCAATATCCACCACCAGAAAATCTTTCTCCACGGCTAGGATTTCGCCAATCACCACATTGCCCGGGGTCAGACTGCGATGGAAACTTTCCTCCAGCAGCTGAGCAAAGGCACTTTGCTGTTCATTGCGTTCTTCTTGTTCTACAAATAACGTTGTCACGTAGTTACGGCTCCTTTCTTCCTATCGAGCGTTAGTTTAAAGACTCCAAGTACTGGATTACCTCATCAACCAACCAGTCCGGTGTCGAGGCTCCTGCCGTAACCCCAATGGTTTCGGCGGTTGCCAGGAGCGGATGATCGGTTATTTCTTCCACCGTTTCGATGTGAATGGCCTGTGTCCCGATTTCTCGGCAAACATCGGCCAAATGGGTTGTATTGGAGCTGTTCTTGCCACCAATCACAACCATTAAATCCACATCGTGAGCGAGTTTTTCAGCAGCGGTCTGCCGTTTAAAGGTGGCCGGGCATATCGTATTGTACATCTTAATTTCCCGGGCAATCTTCGCGGCTTCGGCCACAACCTTGAAAAACGTGTCTTCCATTTGGGTGGTTTGAGACACGATCCCAAGGCGGTTCTTGGGTAATCCTTCCAGCGCCTTCTCTAACTCGTCAGGAGAATTGACCGCAACGATACGGGCTCCTTCAATGCGTCGGGAATGCGCCATAATTCCCACGATCTCAGGATGCTCCTCCTTACCAACCACGATTACAGTGTAACCGTCGTCCGCCAGTTCCATAGCCCGCTCCTGCACCCGGCGGACATCGGGGCAGGTGGCGTCAGATACTTCAATGTTGTTGTCCTGGGCGGTATCGATATGCTCAGGGTCAACCCCATGGGTACGAATCAAACAGTGACTTCCGGGGGGAATCTCACTCACGGATTTCACGGTTTTCACGTTTTGTCGTTTCAATTTTTCAATCACTTGCGGGTTATGAATCAGTTCGCCTAAAACATACACAGGGCGAGAGCTGGTGGCGGCCAGGTCAAAAGCCTTATCCACAGCCATTTTTACGCCATAACAAAAGCCGGAATGCTCGGCAATCAGAATCTTCTTTTTGGACGTGGTTTGGGTCGGTGAACTCAAGCTGAATCCTTTCCATGGCACGACTGATTCACAACTTTTTTATACGATAAACAGAGGAAATCCACCAGTCCTGAAAATGGTATAATGGACCTCGAAGAGAGTCAGGGAGCATGGATCGACGATTTAAACAAAACATTCCCCACCTGGGGTATTTGTAAATCTTTCAATCTCGCCGAAAGAAATGGTGATATCTGGCCGATACCCTAAGGGTAGAGTTTCCCAGATTGTTTCACTACGATACCCCATTCGTACACGGCTGTAATGCCTTGATACACTGATGAAAGAGAATTAAAGAGGTTCCTCATGCCACCACAGCATGACGATATTGTTTCCCAGGAATTTGAAGACCTGCTCAAGGACTATCTGGTCGAAACCGATCCGATGACCCGCGAGCAGATGCGCAATAAAATTGTGAGTCGCTGTGTGCCCTATGTTCAGCGCATTGCTCGGGGGCTTGCTCGTCGGAGCAGTGACCCGGTTGACGATCTGGTGCAAGTCGGATGTATGGGGTTGATGAAGGCCTTGGACAAATATAACCCCCTGGCAGGGACCCGGTTTAAGACCTATGCCACGTACCTGATCACGGGTGAAATTCGCCACTATCTTCGCGATAAGTCCTGCATTATCAAGGCGCCGCGCCAGATGTATGAATTGTATTATCGGATGAATCAAATCGTTCATCGCCTCACCGAAGAGCTGGGTCGGACACCCACCGATCTGGAGATTGCCGAGGAACTTCAGTGTTCTGTGGGCCAAATCAAGGATGTCGAGGATGTGGATCGGCGAAGAACCTTGGTGTCTTTGGATCAATTTGTGACCAACTCGGATGGCAGCAACGGGGAGTCGGTTTATATTGAACGCCTGGTTGACAATAAATACAGTGACTTTTGTCAAAACCAGGAAGATAAACTCTTGTTGGAGAAGGCGTTGAATCATTTGAAAGAGGAGTTACGCACCGTGGTGCGCATGACCTTCTACGAAGATATGAGCCAGAACGAGATTTCCCAGGTTCTGGGCATTTCGCAAATGCAAGTTAGCCGTCGGCTTCGCAAGGCGTTGGATATACTCCATGATGTGTTGCATGCGGAACACGTGGCGGATCGTGTGTAACCCAACGTGATGACCCTGCATTACTTCGTTGTATTCTGCATTGGTGCCATCATTGGCAGCTTTCTCAATGTAGTGGGGCTGCGCTTTTTGCGAGAAGAGTCCATTGTTTGGCCCGGCTCTCACTGTTATAGCTGTAACCAGCCCATTAAGCCGTATGACAACATACCTATATTGAGCTGGCTGTTGCTTCGGGGGCAATGCCGTGCTTGCAAAGCCAAAATCAGTATTCAGTATCCCCTCATCGAGTTGTTTACGGCGCTGTTGTTTGTGGCCACCGTGGATAAATTCGGTTTTACCTGGCAATCGCTGTTGCTGCTGATTCTGGTCAGTAACTTTATGGTGATTTTGATTACGGACTTCCGTGAGCAGTACATTTTCGATCTGAATTCCTTGGGTTTAATTCCCTTTGGGTTGGTATACAGTGGCTTTAATATGGGCAATTGGCCCGGTGAGGTTCATGTGCCGATTGGAGCGCTTCAAATATCTATGTCCACAGCACTGGCTTCATCCTTCATCGCCATTGGAGGGGCGTTTACGATTTTCTTCCTGTTGAACTTTTTCAGTCGTCTGGTCATTGGGCGTGATGGGTTTGGTGAAGGGGACAATCGGTTATTGATGGGTATTGGAGCCTTTTTTGGCGTGAAATGGATGATTGTGGTGTTTATCTTGGCCTTTGTGATCCAGGCCGCCCTTGGGATACCTTTCCTGCTGTGGCAATGGCTTCGACACAAGGCTTATAGCACTACGGCACTTTTGATAGGTGGTTTTAGTCTGGCTGTGGTTCCTTATTTCTTTCAGGCACAGTTGCAAAAAAGCCCATTGCTACTTTTGGGGGTTGTTTCGGTTTCCGGTGGAGCAGCAATGACCTGTGCCTTCAAAGCACTCAAACAAGCCAAATCGTTGCCCACAGGCTTGATGGCCCTGCCCTTTGGCCCAGCCATTGTTGTGGCGTGTTTAGCAATGCTTTTCCTGGAGAATCCGGTTTTACCCTTGCTGACCACTATTTTGCATTTTTAGTGATATCAGCTTTGCAATCAAACTCAATTCCCGATGGCTATTACTGTAAACATTGTTTGGGCTGATTTTTTGCGGACACGTGAGAGGAACGGCAGATTCTGCCGTTCCTCTCGCAAGAATCAGTATTTTTAGACAGTGTTCTTGGAAAACCGGATTCGGGAAGCGGGAAGCAACTCGGCTAAAACAGCCGGTGCTTGGTGGGTTTGGGTCAGAAGCCATTTGGATTTTTGAATAAAAATGCCGACCGTCTCCTTGACGGCACCCAGTACGGCTGAAAAGAGGGTTTTGGCTTCTTCTCGTAGTTTTTGAGCCGTATATCCGTCTCGACCCGAAAGCGTTAGGGTTAGCCCGGCAACATTTTCTCTTGAAGGCCTTGCATCTCCTGCTGTGCTGGAATCCCTGGCTTCGGCATAAACATCCATGACGCCTTTCCAGATCTCCGGTACGTCTGAGAGTGAAAGCTTCTGCCCCCGACCCGAAGGATCCGCCGCATTCAGCGTAAATCGCCGGGTTTCTCCGATTGATGAAAGCGCCGCACCAAAGCGACATCCAACTGGCATCATAACCCTATTCCTCACATCGCTTCCAACCGCCATCCGTTTCCCCGACGGATGATATCACTATTAAACATCCTCAAGGGACGATCTGACTAGAATGTATGCTTTTAAAAAGAAACAACTCTTAACAAATAGCGGTATGGAAACGCAATTTTACGAAGTGTGTATATTTTATTTATATAAATAGTATTTTAGGGTTTTTGCTCTGTAGGGTGAAAGGTCCAGGTATGGCCTATTTTCTGGATTATGCGAATAACAACACGGGACAGCCGGTCTATGCAATTACCATGGCGTATCCCAGTGATCAGGATGCCGGAGCCACGGCTCCGTTGATGTACACCAAGGCCTACCCCAGCGATGATGGTGTTCAAGTCCCGCCGGATTATCAGTACTTCACTCAAAAAGCCCCGAGTGATAACGAAACCGGGACCCAGCCGCCTGCCAATCAGCAGCCGATTGCGGTGACAATGAAGTACCCCAGTGATCAGGAAGGCGGAGCGACAGCGCCTCAAGAGCCAATTTATTATGCAACGGACAAGTATCCCAGCGATCAGGAGACCGGTGTCACCCCTCCTCTCTACCAGACTCGGAAGTACCCCAGTGATCAGGAAGGCGGCGTCACTCCACCTCAGGAACCGCCCATTGCAACGACGTTAAAATACCCCAGTGACCAGGAAACCGGAACACCTCCACCCGCGGGGCCTCCCATTGCGGTCGGTCTTCCTCCTTATCAGGAACCGCCACCCATTGCGGTTGGTATTGTTGTTCAACCTCCCTATCAGGAGCCACCGCCTATTGCCGTGGGTATCGTGGTTCAACCACCCATAGGTACTAAGAAATATCCCAGTGACCAAGAAACCGGGACGCCGCCTCCCCAGGAGCCACCGGTAAATACGACACGGAAATACCCCAGCGATCAGGAGACGGGAACGCCTCCCCCACAAGAACCGCCAATTTACGTGACACTTAAGTATCCCAGTGATCAGGAGACGGGAACACCCCCGCCTCCCCAGCCGCCCATTTCGGTTACTCGGAAATACCCGAGTGATCAGGAAACCGGGACGCCGCCTCCAAATCCATGCCCTATTTATGTCACGCTAAAATTCCCCAGTGATCAGGAGACCGGGATGCCGCCCCCAATGCCCGCTCCAACACCGCCCTCACCTCCACCGTCTGGTACATGCCCACCCGGATCGGGTGGTTCTGGTACCGTGGTGAAAAAGAAAAGTGATATCAAGAAATTTCTGTTGTTTTTCTTATTGTCCAATGGCATCCGTGGCCCCGCAGGGCCCGGTCGAGGTCGTCCTACCGGAGGGTTTGCCACGGTATTAAACTTTTTGCTGTTTAAGAAGTTGTTTAAATCCAAGTCGAGTGACACGATAACGCAGGTCGTCAGTAACTGTTCGACTGCAGGAAGTGTACAAGATACCACTGCAACACAACACAACGTTGTTGTTGGTGGCGTTAATATTGGGAATAACTTTGGAACTGCAGGCAACTTTATCAACAATATTCATCTCTGACGGCGAAGTGCTTGTCCGCGCTGAGTCTCTACCATCTTGAAGATCCGTTAAACGGTCGATCTGATGGGTGTCCTGGATACTTTAGAGTGGTATCAAGGTCCCGTAGGATTTAGAGATATACCTCCTAGACCAGCCGGAAGGCTTTTTTAAGGAACCTCATGAATCGCCCGTTTTATCTGATTTTTGCCGCCTCGGTGGCGTTAATGGTGTCCGGTGCCGTGACATTGCTGACGCATTTTTCGGTGTTGTTCTTCTTGACGTTGGGCGCCGCACTGTTCTGTCTGGTCATGGGGGTTAAGGTGATGCAGGATCATCTGTCTCTGCGAACTCCCACCCGCTCCCTGCTCTCCATTCTCCAGGACTTATTGAAGAGCCAGAAGCAGCAAATTGTTATGGTGCTCCCTGTCAGGGCCAGTGGGCACTTGAATGCGGCCACCCATATGGGAGGTTTGCTTAACCAGTTTGGGCGAGAGGCCATCGTAATTGATATTGACTTGTGTCACCGGTTGTTGAGCCGGAAAATTCCGGTGGAGCACCCCTATGGGGTTTACGAGCATCTCTTAAACGCCGGCATGAAAAAGCCCTATCTGGATCCCTTGTCCGGGGCCAAAGTGGTACCCTTGGAGACTTCCCTGGAAGCAGACAAGGTGGTCGAGTTTTCGCAAATCATGCAGCGCCTGCCCCGCCTATGGGAGCGTTGGCCCACCTCTATTATTGTGCTTGATCTGTCCCAATGGCATGAAACCTATCACCAGATTCTGTCCCATGTGTCTCAGGTGATATTTTATGTGCCGCCCGGCTATGATGCCGATACGCTGCTGCCCAAGATATTTCGTAAAAAGTACCGGGTTCCAGTCAGTCTGGTTGAAATTCAACCAGATTAACCACTTTGCCTCTGCCAGATTCTGTAAACACATGTTCGTGAGAATCGCTGTAAAAAGGCCGTTTTACAGGATTGGGAATGTTATCGGACTCACTTTCCCAAGGGATTTTATGGATGAATTTGCGAATAAACCTTGCCCTCTGGTGAGAGCCATTTATAATAAAACTTAACATCCCCCCTCTTAATTTGCCAGTACCGATGATTGAATACAGGTACGGCATTTTTTTTTGTGCCGCTTCTGTTTTGTTTCCCAAGCGATCTGATAAAGAGCCCCGCGTCTGGACTTTTTGGGCTCAAGCTGCTCTTGGTAATCCCGACGGGAATGGGGTATGCTGTTGGGCAGTTGGACATCGCATGTGCAGGTGACCTATGACAGCCCCCTCACAAACCTTTGAAAAATCTGAATCATCCTTAATCCGGCTTTCTCCAGGAGCCAGCGATGCGGATCGCATGGCGGCGGTGGGTACAGATTTGTCTCGCTATGAGTGGGTTTATCAGCGACAACACTATGAACCCATCGTTTCAAGGACGAATCGGGAAATCCATGTGGCTCTTATGAAGGCTTATGCCCGTGAGTTGATTGGGCAAATTCCAAACCCGTCGATGATGACCCATATCGTAACAACCCGATGCAATTACAGCTGTGGATTTTGTAGTTTTGCAGATACGTTAAATGCCAAATCAAACGAGTTGTCGCTGGAAGAGATTGAGAAAACCTATGCCACGTTGGGTGGCAATATGAATACGATTGTCTATTCCGGTGGGGAAACAACGCTTCATAAGAATCTGCCGGAAATTATCGAGGCGGCTTACCGCTTAACGCCGGTCAAATCAGTCTATATCATTTCCAACGCATGGAAGCCGGATCGGCTGTTTCAGATTACCCATCAGATCATGCAGACGTGTCCCGATCTGCATTTAACCTGGAGCTTGAGCATTGAAGGTCCCAAGCCGGTGAACAATGCCGCTCGCTATACCCATAACAGCTCGTGGGATGCTTGGCAAAATACCATTGATACCATGTGGGGGCTGAAGAAGATGCGCGAGCGCTTCGGATACTCTCAGTTAGACGTACAGTTGTGCACGGTCTGTGGCCCCAATAACGTGGCTGTTCTGGACGAATGGTATGAAATGGTTCGCGACGTTCTGCAGCCGGACAAATGGAATCTGAATTTATTACGTCGCAGTGTTCAGATGACCCAGCACGAACTGGGCACATGGGAAAGCCGACGGGCCTCCAAAACCATGGAACCCTTTGAACAAAAATATGTGGCCATTACCCAGCGTGTACGGGATGATGTCCTCTCGGGAAAACTGAAATTTCGCTATCATACGCAAAATGCCTTTGAAGGCAGTATGAAATCGGCCGTGGATCTCATCAGCCAAGCCGATAACCGCCGTATTCTCCATGGCCAGGAGCCGGCCATCTGTTGCAAAGCGGCCTTTCATGGGGCTTATATCGGAAGCGACGGGGAGGTCAGTGGGTGTGAAGAATTTGCCAATAACCCGCTTGAAGGCAAGTCCTTTGGTAACCTCAGAGAGGTGAACTATGACTTTCAGGCTCTCTGGCGCTCGGATAAAGCTAAATCCTATCGGGCGCAAGTGGGTAACGCTCGCGAGTGTTATGGCTGCACGTTGGAAAGTCAGAAAAATTACCCTTCGATTTTAGTTTCCTTTAAGCACTTGTGGGATGCCCAAAAGCTGGCACGCCAAATCCATTAGCCCCAATTTATTCGCATTGATAATCCGGTGGGGACAATTAAAAAATCCCCTAACCCGACATAGTCTCAAAACGACCTTTTCTTTACGATCTCAGCATTGCTTCGTCCAATAAGAACCGCTTGGAGGCCAGTGCTGTGACAGGGGCAGAGAATTACACACGATTTTTGGTTGGTATTTTGGCAGGATTGCTTTTGTTGTGTTTGCCGGTGCAAGAGGCCTGGGCCCAAACACCTGCCATGTTGCCAGATACCCAGGTCCAGAGGCAGGTAGACATTGAAGGGCACCTTGATCTGGCCCATGAATTCATGCGTCAGGGCAAGTGGGACTTTGCGGCCTACGAGTTTCGGTTTATCTTGAAAAAAGTACCTCAACATCCTGAAGCGCAATTGGGCCTAGCCCAGGCTTTAATTCAGGGCGAGCAGTTTGAGGATGCCATTGACCATTTGCTGGTATTGCGTCAGCAACCCAATGCCTCTTCGCAGGTGTTTATGGTCTTGGCCGGTGCCTACCAGAAGTCCGGGCGTTATCGGGATGCGGCTTTGCTGTATCGGGACCAGTTGGCCAAGGACGCCACCAATGTCGAGGCATTGAAAGGGTTGGTGGATATGCTTCCTAAAATGCCAAAAACGGAAAGTGCCCAGTGGGAAAGTTTTTTGGCTCAGGAATCTCAAAAAAATGCGGAGCAGGCTCGCAAAGCATTACTGGCGGCCGATTACGACAAAGCAACGGTATTTTACGAACTGGCGACTGTTTATAAGCCAACCATCGCAAAAATGAACGACCGCGCCGTTGCCCTCCTGCTTGCGGGTCGATATCGTCAAGCAGCCGATTTGTTTCAGAAATTGTACGCCTCTGGAAAAGGCAAATGTACGATACATCCCAACGCGGCAGTGTCGCTTTTAAGTATTGGCAAGTCAACAGCGGCCCGAAAACTGATGGAGAACACCTTAAATGAGTGCTCTTCACCTCAGAGTCGGGCCCAGATGCTAAATAATATGGGCTATATTTATGAACTGAACAAGGATTGGCTCAACGCCAGAATGTCTTATGAAGAGGCCAATCGGTTGCAACCCAGTCTGACCAAGGCAGCGATGAATCTTGGGTTTGTGTACGAACATCTGTCCAAGCTGGATGAGGCCCTGGCCTTATACAATTACTTGATTACTCAGGACCCCTCCAATGCGAGGGCCTGGACACAGATTGGGTATGTCTATGAAAAGAAAAAACAGAATAAACAAGCTGTTCAGGCGTATCGAAAGGCCATTGAAGTTAATCCGCAATATCGAGATGCCTACTATAACCTCATTATGTTGTACCGTGGCGAAGGTAAGCTGGCTAAGGCCGATGAATTATTGCGTCAGATGCCCAATACCGATATCGTGACGGCTCAAAAAGACACAAAATTAACTGAATCCAAGCTGTTCCAATATATCGATGTGTTTTTAACAGAGCCTATCCTGTAGGTTCCGTAAGGAGGTGCCCTGATGGGACTCGAATCAAAGGCGTTACAAAAATTAGGGCTGATAATGCTAATGGTGTTCAGTTTGTCACCGCCATTCATCGGTGTAGCGACAGCATCAGAGCCAATTACGCCACTGGAAATGGCAGTGTTTGGGAAAAAATTCGAGCAGGAACCTCTTTTAGTGAGGGTTCAACGTCTGGAACGCGCCTTGAATCAGAAGGCTGTCCCTACGAGCTCGCTGTCATATCGAATTTCCCGCCTGTATGCAGTCCAGAAACAGCAGGCTGCCAGTGCAAGCCAAGCCCAGGCCATTCAGTTCTACAATAAAGGTGTTGATGCCTATGAGCAGAAGCAGTATGAGCAGGCTGTTGCGTCATATGAAAAAGCCATTGCCCTGAATCCGGATCTGATCCCTGCCTATAATAACCTGGGAAGCTTGTTGGAACAGTTGGGCCAATATTCCAATGCACTTCAGGTCTATCAGAAGGCCATCCTGTCTGATCCGAAAAATCCGCTCCTGGTTCGAAACCTCGCCATTATGTATGAAAAAACCGGTAAAATCGAAAAGGCACTTGACTATTATCGTCACTACATTGCTTTGGAACCATCACCAGACCCGAATATTGCTCGGATTGTGAGTGAGTATGATACAGCACGCCGAAAATATCAGAATTTGGTGGATTACGCAGCAGTGGCATCGGAAGGTAGTGATGGGAAGACCCTGATTTGGCCGTCTGCAATGATGCCTATTCCTGTTTATGTTGCTATTGAGGCGGATCAGGGGCCTTTTTTGAAGCCAGTACAAGAGGCATTAGCGGCCTGGGAGTCGGCAACATCAGGTCGAATCAGGTTTAGAGAGGTGGCTCAACCAGAACTTGCCCGAATTCACATCATACTGCAGGATGGGCCATTATCACATCCCTATCTTGAAGTGGGACATGCCAGCTTCGCGTTTGATGCGAGCACCGGGAAACAGGACCGGAATCTTCACGTGAATGTCACTGTGAATACGGGTGAACGCGATGCCCCTATTTCCCTAACCGATAGGCTGTCACAAGTCAGGAGGCTTGCCTTGCATGAGATAGGTCATGCCATTGGCATTTGGGGACACAGCCCTGACCCGGCCGATGTGATGTATGCCCAACCCATTGCTGAAAAATTATCATCAAGAGATGTCATTACCATTCAGCGTTTGTATGGCATCTATTCCGGTGATTCTGCGGTGACCCGGGCCAGGCGGCGTGTCTTACAATCGTTCGATCGTCCCGCCTTCGACCGATCCCGTAAACCGTGAGCCTGGGTGAACGACGACTTTGCCACGGCCGCTTTCAAAATACAGCTTACCTTGGATAAGGCTGTTTTCAGTCAATTCTACAATTTGCTGTACCGTATCTTGAGTCTCTTGCAACATTGGGGTTTGGTTGCTGGAGGTCCAGCCCGGTCCTGAAACGCTGGGGGCGTTAGGATGGGTAGCTTTATAGTCTTCGTAGTGTTTTGGGCCATTGCCTGAGACATTGGTTCCATTCACATAAATTGTGTTTTCGGGGGTGATAATGGTGGTTTGATCCGGGCTGCCTTTAATGGTAAAGCCGTTGACGGAAGACACGGATTGTGGACCTACGTTGACAAATGATCCGTTGCTTGCGCCGATAACGTTGCCGCCAATGACAATTCCCTGGCCAGTCATGACGGTATTGGAAGCAATCAGGGGGCCCGCATTCGAGAAGGAATGACGTTGCGGTAAATACATCTTGATGTTGTTGACGTTACTCCCCGTGAGAACCAATCGATGGGATGCCAGTGACAGTGTATTGCCAATTACGGCTTTATTCAGGGTAACTTGCCCGCCAATATAGGCATTTCCCTGAATCGTGGCATCCTGTAGGGTTAAATCACGACCCGTACTCACGCTTTGAGTGACCGTCGTTTTCATCAACGTCACATTTCGGCCTGCAGATATGGCATCAACCGAGTCGCATCCGGATAAGTGGACATCGCTTCCGGCTGAAATACTCCCTTGAATTTGACAGTCCAACGCTCGGATTTCCCGCCCAGTGACCACATTACCATTTACCGTTGTGCCATTGAGGACCGTATCTCGTCCGACCATGACCGAGCCCGTATGCTCGGCCCCCAGGGCCAGATCCCGAGAGGCCATCGCCCGACTCATCCAAGAGGTATCTGCCTGAGCAGCATTCCCCGTAATAATGCTTCCCGAGATAACGAAAATGCCAAACAGGCCTGTGATGTATCGGAGATGACGATTGTTCATAAGGACAACCCCTCGTTACCTTTTATTTAGGAACAGCGTGTCCCGAAGGTACGAGGGGTGTCAATTCTACAGGTTGAGAATGGACGAAAAATTAATCTTGCTAGTGTTTAGTCGTCATCGTCGTCATCGTCCAGATCGAGTTCATCGGCGTTTGCTCCGGTGAGCTTAAACGGCTGGCCTTCGGTCAGAAGATTCAAATTGGCATCTCGCTTGACGCCAAGCAAGTTACCCAAGGCCAAAAGACTATCAAAGTTCTTCTTATTTTGCGGATTGGTGAGATCTTCACGCCATGTGGATTCCTGTTCAAGATACTTCCGGAATAAGGTTCGGCCAGCGTGTTGTAGAGCTGGATCAACCCCTTTACGTGTAGCGACTCTAAGTATAAAGCCTGTTAAATCGCTGTTGGGCGTTCCGTCAGGTTTCTCGAATCCCCAGTTTTTGGCGATTGCACCCATTAACGTACGCAGACGTTCACCGTCTTTATCTTTAGCCGCAAGCTGTTTGAGGAATGCAGGGTTGGTGAACTCATCCAAGTCAAAGAGGTCATCATCTTCTTTGGCGAGTCTGAAAGCAACTTCTGCCAGTTTGTCGAAATTACTTCTGGAGGTTGTCAGAGGAAGGTTGAGTAGGACGTTTTTGACGTCATTGGCACTGTAGTCATTGTCGTCGACATTATCGACAATTTTCTTAATTGATGCCTCCGTTATGGGATCTTCACGAAGGATGGCCCGAATATCTTTGCGAGCTCGATCAAAACCCGTATTCGTTGGGTTGGTGCTACCGCTAGACGAGGTACCACCCGTGAGGAGATTACCTCTGTTCAATAAGGCCAATAGGGCTAAAGCACCAATTCCGCCTCCACCGGCACCGCCTGAACCAAGGAGGCCACCCAAACCGCCAAGACCACTGGCTAGGCCGCCCAGACCAGGACCACCAAAGTCATCGTAACCACCGATGGGATTATTAAATTGATTCAGGAAGATTTCTGAGCCAAAACCAGCGCCAAAGCCAGGCATGCCGAAGCCGCCAAAGCCACCGGGTCCACCAAAACCACCAAAACCACCGGGCCCACTAAAACCACTGCGTGGCATTGTTCCACCGAGAGCTAGGCTTGGGGGCAGTCCGCCCATCCCGAAGGGACCGTTTGGTGCACCATTTAAGAGGCGATAGTTATCAGAAATCGTTCTTCCGACATTACGCATGAGCGCATTATTCAAATAGCTGTTATTGGAAAAAGTCAAGGCTCTGTCCTCTCCTCGATAACTGTGTTCTAGCGAGGTATCGACATCGGTGTTCAAAAGTTTAAATCGTTTGTATATCAATAATGAAAAATGGTTGTGATTTTTTGAAAAAAAAGCACGCCCTGTGCGGAATTTCGGTATATGAAGTTATATGAAGGTTCCGGGTGTAATGAAAACGATAGGCCTTCAAGCAGGTAGAATCAGTGGGTATAAATGGGCAGGGCTTGGAATGCTCTCATCCAGGTGTCGAGACAGAAGTGGGCGTGGCATTATGACTTTGAAGGATTTGACATATAATGTTGGAACGAGACCTGATGTGCTTCTTTTGCTCCCGACAAGAACGGAGTAAGCGGCCCGGTCCAATCCAGTAGGGTTGTTAAACAAGCAAAGCGAGATTCCGAGATGAGCCAGAAAAAAGCCTTGACCTTTCAGGAAATGATTGCCAATTTAAACCAGTATTGGGCCGATCAAGGCTGTGTGGTGCAGTATCCTTATGATATTGAGAAAGGGGCCAGTACCATGAACCCGGCGACGTTCTTACGCGTCCTCGGGCCAGAGCCCTGGAATGTGGCGAATGTGGATCCTTGTCGGCGGCCGACGGATGGACGCTATGGCAACAACCCAAACCGTTTGCAACATTATTTCCAATACCAGGTTATTATGAAACCCTCTCCGGACAATATCCAGGATCTCTATCTCAAGAGCCTGTCGGTTTTGGGGATTGACGTCACCCGCCATGATATCCGCTTTGTAGAAGATAACTGGGAATCCCCGACCCTTGGCGCCTGGGGTGTGGGTTGGGAAGTCTGGTTGGATGGCATGGAAATTACGCAATTCACGTATTTTCAGCAGGCTGGTGGTTTGGATGTGCGCCCGGTGGCCGTCGAAATTACCTATGGCTGCGAGCGGATTGCCATGTATCTGCAAAATGTCGATAGCGTGTTTGATGTTCAGTGGAATGATACGGTCAAGTATGGCCAAATTTACCACCAGAATGAAGTGGAGCAATCCACGTATAACTTTGAAGTCGCTTCACCGGAACGGTTGACGCAGCTGTTTGATCTTTACCGCGAGGAAGTTGAAAACTGCCTGAGCCATGAATTGGTATTACCGGCCTATGACTATGTCTTAAAGTGTTCACACACCTTTAACCTTTTGGATGCCCGTGGGGTGGTCAGCCGGGATGAGCGGATGAACTATATTCTTCGGATTCGTCGTTTGGCAGAGCGTGTCGCTAAACTTTACGTTGCTCAGCGGGAAGCCCAAAACTTTCCGCTACTGATAAAGGAAACCGTTCAGTAAGGCCTACCAGCCTCGGCGTTTTGATAAGCATTTATTTGCGCCCGGGCTAAACCCTGGGTAAGATACCCATATGAGGCTCTCTTTTCGTCACATCTTAAAACGCTATTGGAAAGATTACGCTAGTGGTGTTGGATTTTTGCTCTTGACCAATCTTCTGGCGGCGAGTATTCCCATGGTGGTCAAGCAGGTTATTGAGGCAATTTTTGCCGCAAAAACCATGGTAGCGCTCCAATGGGTGGCAGGCATTGCTGGTATAACGGCTGTGATGTTTTTGGTCAGGGTCCTGTCTCGCTATTTGCTCATTGGGGTGGGGCGAAAAGTTGAGTTTGACACCCGGATGGATCTATTTCGTCATTTGTTGGCGATGCCCCGCAGTTATTTTGACGTTCAGCAGACGGGCGAACTGATGTCTCGCTTGACCAATGACTTGTCAGCTCTGCGTATGATGGTTGGTGGCGGAGTTATGTTGTTGGCCAACGTTCTGTTTGCCTATCTGACCATTGTCCCGTTGATGGCTCGTTTGAGCTGGCGCTTGACCTTGATGGCCTTTCTCTTGTATCCCCTTGTTATTGGCTTGATGCGGGTGCTCAGTACCCGAGTCAAACGATTGTCCCATACTGTTCAGGACAAACTTGGAGAGTTGACGGCCATTGCTCAGGAAAATTTTTCCGGAATTAGTGTGATTCAAAGCTATGCGAAAGAGCCGGAGGAGTCGCATCGGTTTAAAGACGTGGCCGAGCAGTATTTTGTGGCCAATACGGATTTGGTCA
The DNA here is from genome assembly GCA_041697335.1 of Vampirovibrionaceae bacterium NZW_1234. Taxonomy (GTDB): domain Bacteria; phylum Cyanobacteriota; class Vampirovibrionia; order Vampirovibrionales; family JAGQHJ01; genus JBGUGD01. The sequence continues at coordinate 23,024 of JBGUGD010000022.1, forward strand.
GGACACGGGCCTTGCTTTATATTCTAATTGCCATGGTGAGCGGGCTCAGCATTCTGATTGCCTTGGGCGAAGGCGGACGGGAAGTCATTACAAGAGAGCTGACGTTGAGCAGCTTTGCTGCCTATATGCTTTACCTCGAAAGACTTTCATGGCCGACTGTCTCGTTTGGTTGGATTTTGTCTACTATTCAACAAGGTATTGCTGCCAAGGAGCGTATTAATGCTGTCTTGGATGCCGAATCAACGGTTACCGATGAGAAGGCGGATCTGTCCATGACCGCGTTACCCCTGCCACCCTTGGAAGTGTCGCACTTGACCTTTGCCTACCACAACCCTTACAGCCCAGAGTCGGTCGAGATTGCACCTCCTATTCTTCAGGATGTTTCTTTTGCCGTGCAGCCTGGTGAAATGGTTGCCTTGGTTGGGCCAATCGGTGCAGGAAAGTCCACGTTGCTCAATCTGATGGTCCGTCTCTACGATCCCCCTACGGGAGCAATCACATTGAACGGAATTCCTATCGAGCGCATTCCGTTGACATTGCTCCGTCAGCAAGTGACCTTGATGCCCCAGAATAGTTTCCTATTTTCGGATACGCTGAAGGCGAACATTGCGTTACCGAAACCGGATGTTGCGCAGCAGGTCATCGAATCCGTAGCAGAAATGGCCAATCTACATGCCGATGTAGCCTTATTCCCAAAGGCTTATGAGACGCTGGTTGGCGAGAGAGGGGTGACCCTCTCTGGAGGGCAACGACAACGGACCGCCCTGGCTCGTACATTGCTGGCGGCACCCGGCATTCTATTGTTGGACGATCCCTTTTCCAATGTGGATGTGGAAACAGAAGCCCAGATTATTCAAGCCCTTCAAGAACGTCGCTTTTTGAAGGATAGAACAACTATTTTTGCCTCACAGCGCTTTTCGCTGGTACAACATGCCGATCGGATCATTGTTTTAACAGCGGATGGACGGGTAGATGCTATCGGAACCCACGAGGAGTTGCTGCAACGCTCGGCATTGTATCGGGCGCTCTGTCATCAGCCAGAAGGGGATGCTTCTAAAAACGCCTCAGAGGAGATTTCTCGCCGATGAGTCCGTTTTTAAATGTTGCCGAGCATGATGAAAAAGAGCGTGATGTCACGCTGAAAGACGTGTGGTTATTCAAGGCATTATTGCCGTACATGAAGCCTCACTGGAAACTGTTGGCGTTATCAGGGCTTTTGTTACCCTTGGTTTCGGTGACTCAGGTATTGCAGCCTGTGATAATTCGCCAAGCCATTGATGGCCCGGTGGCCCAAGGCGACTGGCCTGCATTAGGTATGAAGGTTCTGTTTTTTCTAGGGCTCTTGGCCAGTCACTATGCTCTTCGCTATGGGCAGATGGTTTTGGCCCAGATGACAGGGCAGCGCATTATCCTGTCCCTGCGGACAGCACTGTATGATCATCTGCAGTCCCTACCCCTCAGCTTTTATCATAAAACGCCATTGGGTAAGCTTGTTACCCGGTTGAGTTCGGATGTGGAAAACATCAGTGAGGTGTTTGCCTCGGGTGGCGTAGCCATTTTTTCAGACATTGCCATTATTTTAGGCATTCTTGTTGCTATGTCGGTGATGAGCTTACCGTTGGCCTTAGTAACGATGGCTATCATTCCGGTTGTTATTGTGACCATGGAATTCTTTCGGCGGCGTTCCCGGTTAATTTACAACGAAATGCGGGTTCAGCTGGCTCAGATGAATAGTCAACTCCAGGAAACGTTGACCGGGGTGGATGTTATCCAATTGCTTCGTCGGGAAAAGGCTGCTGTGGATGACTTTTCTCACATCAGCAAAGCCTATATGAATACCAACGTCCGTTCCGTGATCTATGATTCTTCTTTCACGGCCTCGGTGGAAGTATTGTCCTTAGTGACGTTGATGCTCATTTTAGGTCTTGTGGCCTTGATGCAAGGCGGTATTTGGGGGCAGGCCGTGGTGACCTTTGGGGTATTGATTGCCTTCTTGCAATACAATCAGATGTTGTTTGAGCCAATTGAGGAAATCAGCGACAAATTTACCATTATTCAGTCTGGCTTGGCCTCTTTGGAGAAGATTATGGAGTTGATGAGTATCCAGCCTGACATAGTGTCACCGGAAAATCCTCGGTCGATGGGTCGAAGCAAAGGACACATCCGATTTGTTGACGTTACTTTTGGGTATTCTAAACAAGTCGAGCCGGTTTTATCCAACTTGTCTCTTGAAATTGCTCCTGGAGAAAAAATTGCGATTATTGGTCCTTCCGGTGCGGGGAAATCCACAATCATTAAGCTTCTTAATCGCCAGTATATGACTCAGGCAGGTCGAATTGAGCTGGATGGCATAGATATTGCTTCTTTGTCCCTGAGTCAACTGCGCCAAAACATTGTAGTGATTCCGCAAGATGAATTTCTCTTCTCCCGAAGCATCCAGGAGAATATGACGTTGACCTACAAGAGTCCGATAGATCTGGCGCATCTGAAAAAGGTGGCCAAGACAGTCCATGCCGACACCGTAGTTGATCGCTTCCCGGAGACATATCACGCCATATTGCCTGAGCGGGGACGGAACTTGTCCAATGGAGAGCGCCAGCTTTTGGTCTTTGCCCGGGCGTTATGGCATAATCCTGCGATTATTGTGTTGGATGAAGCGACGTCTTCGGTCGATCCCCAAACAGAAAGCCTCCTTCAGGATGCTCTGGAGAAAAGTCTTGAAGGGCGGACAGCAATTATCATTGCCCATCGGTTATCGACCATTCGGAAAGTCGATCGGGTCTATGTCATTCAGCAAGGGGCCATTGTGAAGTGCGGATCGCCAGAGGCGATTTTGGGGGATAAGGCGATTTATCAACAATATTTGCAACCTACTGAACCTTCCGAAGATTACAATTTGTTACATCCGTAAAGTCTTCTCTGACGGTATTCTCCAACTGTCTATTTCGAAAATACGTCGACTGGCTAGGTAAAAAGGCTTTTCAGTGAGAAGCGAACCTGATAATATATAATGACTTCAATTTTTTGCAGCTATGCAATAAATTCAAATGGGTTGGGTATTGAACAGGAGGTTGGTTAGATGGTGCTGACAATTACGCAGTTTGTGGAAGCAATATTTATTGCGTTGATGCTTATTTTGCTTACCAATCCACATTTAATGTCGGCCTTTTCTAAATCCTCGGAAGTGTTAAGTTTCTTTCACTGGTTCTGAGCCAATTCTTTGGTAGGTATACGGGTGTGTGAGTGGTGAAATGAATATTAAACGATGTTTCTAGTTGATTTACGTCTTTTCCAGTGATTTGAGATGACAGACTCCTTTCAGAAAAAGCCGCTGCGATACTCACAGCGGCTTTTTCTAGCTAAGCTTTTGAAATACAAGGACTGTCAATTGAGATAGGTAAGTGACATTTTAAATATGTTTTATCTGTAACTTATACCATCAATTGTAAACTTGCTTAGATTGTTGAAGTTAATGGTGGGTGGCTTGTCCTCGTAAGGACGTTGACCTAAGGGGCGGTCGTAAGTGTCATTCTTTGTATCAGCAATGATTTCGCTGGTGCTGCCCGTTGCAATGCTCCCTGTTGCCAAGCTTAAGCCTATTATCATATTGTAGGACATCTGGTATACTCCCTCTCTCTTGCTTTCAAAATAATTACATCTTTTGACTCAGCTAAATAAAGATGTAATTTAATAAAAACAAGAAATGAGGGTGAAATGCTTGGTCTTCGAGTTTGATTTAGAACAAATCAAAAATTGTTACATTTTTGCTCTCATGTCCAAACAATTGGGTAAATTATGAATAAAAAAAATACCCCAGACAGGATTCGAACCTGTGACCCACCGCTTAGAAGGCGGTTGCTCTATCCAACTGAGCTACTGAGGCGAAAAAATATGAAATTAAATATCCAGCTGAAAATTCACCGCATGGCAAGTTTCAGCTGTATAGCTCAGCTTATCTCACTCCCCGGTCTTGGACAAGAGGGTCAGCGTAAGATAGAGAAGACAGCGTTTAGATAGGTAATAACCCTCGCTTGGGTATGGCAAACGTGGGTTAAATCCTGTCTTTTGTTTCAGTGTCATTGCCTTAGCTGGCGTATAGTAGATTTTTGACCCTGCGGTAAAAGTTTTCATGGGGGCCTATCAGAAGAATACAGACGACATCTTGGTCTTCTTCGTATTGATAGGCAATCCGGAACTCCTTGCCCTGGTATTTAATATGGTGTGAATAGACGGTTGAAAGCGGTTGAGACAGCTTTTCCCCTTTGCGCGTGGGATTGGTCAAAATGTCCATCAGAGCTGCTTTGACTTTTTCCCGTAAGGGTTTATCCAGCTTTCGCTGGGACTTGTCGGCTGTTTTGGTGAGATACAATTGAGTCGCCATGATTTCTTTCACTCCGCCCTTAAACCTTTATCTGCTGTATGCGATGCTGCGCTCCAACGCTGACGGCAGCCTCTCTGGATAAACTCGATAAAATGGAATTCAATTTCTAAAGATCGGCAAATGCGGACTCGAATGCCACGACCTGGCCCGTCCGTGCTTCCAACAGGCTGGTCATCATCTGGATCATCTGGTCAGCATCTGACAAGATCTCCAGGGTCTCGGCCTGAGCCTCGGAGATGTGATCGAATACGGAGGTCAAAATCCGGCTTTTGGTTTGACTAAAAATTGAACTCTGTCCCATGGATGACTCCTTCGTAACAGTCCCAACGTGCTTTACATGCCCGAAAATCAATGTGGGCTTCCTGATGCATAAAACCCTGTTTTCGGATTTTTGTGCGCGTTTCCTTTGAAAGGAGGAGGTTTGTTGCCCTTTGTAAAGCTTTTCCAGGGGCGTGCCGATAGGAAGGGTATCAGTAATTGAAGGTCGAATTCATGACAATGAACCCCTACGCTGCTGCTAATTCTGCTGCCAACTATCGGGCACAACAGATCCAAACTGCCAGTAAGGAGCAGTTATTGATTATGTTGTTCGAAGGGGCCATTCGTTTTCTGAATTTGGCCAAGGCTGGGCATGAAGAGCAAAATGTGGAGAAATTTCACAACAACATTATTAAAACCCAGCGCATCTTGATGGAGTTTATGACCACGCTGGACTTTGATGTTGGCGGTGAGATGGCTCAAAATCTGTTCCAGGTCTATGAATACCTTCATTATCAATTGGTTCAGGCCAATATCAAGAAAGATGTTAAAATGATAGAAGAGGTTCAGAGCCACCTACGTGAGTTGAAAGAGACGTGGGAGAAGGCAATCCTGATTGCGAAACAGGAATTGAAACCTCAACCGTCAATGACGAGTACTGGGAATGTCTACAGCGTCTAACTGGCCTAATATTGAAGAAAGTCTTCGTAAACTCATTCAGCTGTCTCAAGCCATCCTGGCGTGTGGCGATCAGGAAATGGACAAAATGCAAAAGCTCATTAATGAGCGGGAACCTTGGATTGCGCGATTAACATCGTGTAAACCCGGAAGTTTGCTGCCGCAACATGAGGCTGCCCTGGACCGGATGGTTGCGGAACTTCAGGAAATTGATGCCAAAGTCCAGCAAAAGCTTGAAAGTCTGCATAAACAGCAGTCTGATAACCTTGGGCAGGTCAATAAAGGCAAACAGGCCTTGAATAGCTATCGATTCCCTTATTCCTCCAGCAGTGAAGGCCTTGAAGGTAAAGGCTGATTGTGCGATAGTGAGCTTGACAAAAACAAGCTCAGACAGGCTGGCCTAATGATTAACGTGGTTTTAGTGGAAGATGAGCCCATGTGGCAGCAAGGCATTGCGGCATTGCTGAGCATGGATGCCGAGTTGGTCTTGGTTGGGACAGTGGATAATGCCGATGAAGCAGAGTCGATGGTGGAAAGACTGAAGCCGGATATTGTATTGTTGGACTGGAAGATTCTCGGCGGACGAGACGGCTTGGAATTGGCTAAGTCGCTTGAACGTATGGTGACTCCTCAGCAAATTATACTGGTAACAGGCTCGCCGGTGGATCAGATTCCGGAACATCCCTATGGCTATGTACCGAAACCTCGAATTGCCACCGAATTAATAGACCAGATCAAGTCTCGAGCCAAAGCGTCCTGTCAGTCCTGCTAGAGATCATTGTAAAATCATCGTGGCTTGACGTAGCTCTTTGATAGGGCACAATAGATCGTTGAACCATCTGTTCAAACCGACAGCCAAGGGTTGGATCAACACCGAAGCGTTGTTTGTAAAGAAGTGTAAAGCATTAGGGTTTTACTTTTAATTGCTTTTTGACTATGATGCTAATCCCCCTTGATGTCCATAACATAGCGAATTGAAAGAAAGGGTGTCCTCGTGGCTCGGCTGGCTGATAAAGAGAAAAAACTTGCACAATATAATGAAGATTTGGCAAACGCCAAAGTTGCTGTTGTTGCAGAATACCGTGGCTTATCCGTAGAGCAGTTGACCAATCTGCGTCGGGATTTATTTAAGCAAAAAGCGAAGTTCAGCATTGTGAAAAATACGCTGATGAAGCGTGCCATTAAAGGCAAAGAAATGGAGTCTTTGGACGATTTGTTTCAAGGCCCGATGGCGGTTTTGTTTGGGTTTGAAGATGAAGTTCCGCCCACCAAAACGCTGAAAGAATTTTTGCAAAAAGCTAAAATTGGCGAAATTAAAGGTGGCTATGTTGGCGGACAGAAGTTGTCTAAGGCAGAAGTCTTGCAATTGGCTGACTTGCCTTCCTTGGATGAGCTTCGTGCCAAATTGTTGGGTGCTATTAATAGCCCATTGGCTGGTTTGGTTGGTGCTATCTCTAGCCAACAACGTGGTCTGGTCAATGTTTTGGACCAATATGCCAAGCTCAAAGAACAGCAAGGCTAATTGCAACTCAAGTTTACGCACTCTATATGGTGAAAACCCTTAAGTATAGTACAAGTAGATAAATGAGGTTGACGTCATGTCCGTAACCCTGGATGACAAAACACAAAAAATCTTTGATGAAATTAAAACCCTGAGCTTCTTGCAAACCGCCAATTTGGTGAAAGCATTCGAAGATGAATTCGGAATCACTGCTGCTGCTCCTGTGGCTGCCGTTGCTGTTGCTCCTGGTGGCGGTGCTGCTGCTGGCGGTGCTGATGAAGAAGAAAAAACCTTCACCGTTGTTCTGGCTGATGCCGGTGCGAACAAAATCAACGTGTTGAAAGAAGTTCGTGCTATTACCGGTCTTGGTTTGAAAGAAGCAAAAGACCTCGTAGACTCCGCTCCGAAGCCGATCAAAGAAGATTTGAAAAAAGAAGAAGCCGAGAAAATCAAAGCTCAGCTTGAAGCTGCTGGTGCGAAAGTCGAACTCAAGTAATTGAATAGTATGGGAAATGGGAATCTAGGGCGTTGAGGTCATCTCAGCTTCTGGATTTCCCTTTTTCCCATGCGTGATGCATAATAATGAATGCATTTTTAAACATAAAAATTAAAAGATTGAAGACACGAGGGATAGCATGCCTGTAGAGATTACGAAACGGTCCACACTTGAAGGAATTGGCTCTCTTCCTTTGGAGCATCTTCCGGACTTGGCAGAAATTCAAAAGAACTCGTTCAATTGGTTTTTAACCGAAGGCTTGAAAGAAGAATTACTCTCCTTCTCCCCGATTAAAGATTATACCGGACGCTTAGAACTCTATTTCCTCCCGGAATACAGTTTTGACAAGCCCAAATATACAGTTACCGAAGCCCGCTTGCATGAAGCAACCTACTCCAAGCAGCTTCGGATTATGCTGCGTTTGGTTAACCGGGACACCGGGGAGATCAAAGAACAAGAAGCCTACATTGGCGAAATCCCCATGATGACCGATCGGGGGACCTTCATCATTAATGGTGCTGAACGGGTTATCATCAGCCAAATTGTTCGTTCTCCCGGCATCTACTACAAAAAAGAAGTCGCCTTGAACGGAAAGCGGATTTTTAATGCTACCCTCATCCCGAATCGTGGTGCTTGGTTGAAACTGGAAACCGACGCCAATGATGTGGTTCACGTCAAAATTGATAAGAATCGCAAGATCTTGGCCACTACCTTGCTGCGTGCCCTTGGTCTGTCTGAAACTGATATGGAGAACCAGCTTCGTCACTTTGACTTCCTGAAACGAACCCTGGACAAAGATTCGACGGAAACCACCGATGAAGCCTTGGTTGAAGTGTACAAACGCTTGCGCCCTGGTGATCCGGCTAGTGCTGCCGGTGGACGCACCTTGCTTGAAAGCCGCTTCTTCGATGAGAAGCGCTATGACTTGGGCCGAGTTGGCCGCTATAAAATGAACCGGAAGCTGGGCTTGTCTATTCCTGACACTGTTCGGGTTTTGACGGTTCAAGACATTGTCGCTTCCATTGACTACCTGATTAACCTGCACTATGACGATGGGTTTGTGGATGATATCGATCACCTCGGGAACCGTCGTATTCGTTCCGTTGGGGAATTGATTCAGAATCAGTTCCGAGTTGGTTTGACCCGTTTGGAGCGGATTGTTAAAGAGCGTATGACCTTGCAGGATGTCGATACGTTGACACCCAGCAATTTGTTGAATCCCAAGCCCTTGTTGGCTGCGATTCGTGAGTTCTTTGGTTCCTCTCAGTTGTCTCAGTTTATGGATCAGACCAATCCGCTGGCAGAATTAACTCACAAACGTCGTTTATCTGCCTTGGGACCTGGTGGTTTGACTCGGGAAAGAGCCGGGTTTGCGGTTCGAGACATTCACCCCAGCCAATACGGTCGGATTTGCCCGGTAGAAACGCCGGAAGGACCCAACGCCGGTTTGATCGGCAGCTTGAGTACCTATGCTCGGGTGAACGATTACGGCTTCCTTGAAACACCCTACCGTGTTGTAAAAGACGGGGTGGTCACTGATGAAATCGAGTATCTCGCTGCTGACGAAGAAGATAGATTCCGGGTGGCGCCTGGTGACTTGCGGATTGATGAAAGCGGCAAGATTGTTGGTAATCAGGTTCCTGTTCGTTATCAAAGTGAATTTACCATTACGGAGCCCGAGTTTGTAGATTATATGGGTGTTTCGCCGATTCAGATTATTTCTGTTGCAACGGCGCTGATTCCCTTTATCGAGCACGATGATGCGAACCGAGCCTTGATGGGATCGAACATGCAACGTCAGGCCGTTCCGTTGATTAACGCTGAGCGTCCGATGGTTGGAACCGGTCTTGAGCGTCGTGTGGCGCTTGACTCGGGTATGGTTGTCACGGCCCAGTGTGATGGTGAAGTTATCAAAGTAACGGGTGACACCATCGTCATTAAGGACAAAGAAACCAATAAGCCGGTGACCCATGAGCTTATTAAATACCTTAGAAGCAACCAGGACACCTGTTTGAACCAGACCCCAAACGTTTCTGAAGGGGATGTTGTGAAAAAAGGCGATCCCATTGCCGATGGTGCCTCCACCGAGAAGGGTGAGCTGGCGCTGGGGCAGAATATTATGGTTGCCTTCATGCCTTGGGAAGGCTACAACTTCGAAGATGCTATCCTCATCAGTGAACGGATGCTTCACCAAGACATCTTTACCAGTATCCACATTGAAAAGCTGGAAATTGATGCTCGTACCACCAAGTTGGGTCCGGAAGAAATTACCCGTGAAATTCCCAACGTCGGTGAAGATGCGCTGAAACACTTGGATGAACGCGGTATCGTTCGAATTGGTGCTCGTGTCCGGGCTGATGATATTCTGGTCGGAAAAATTACGCCGAAAGGTGAAAGTGAACACCCGCCGGAAGAAAAACTCTTACGAGCGATCTTTGCTGAAAAAGCCCGTGATGTTCGTGACAACAGTTTGCGAGTGCCCCACGGCGAAGGCGGTCGGGTCGTTGATGTAAAAATCTTTGACCGGGAAAAAGGTGATGAGTTGCCTCCGGGTGCAAACACCGTTGTTCGGGTTTACATCGCTCAGCGCCGCAAGATCAGTGTCGGTGACAAAGTAGCGGGTCGCCACGGGAATAAAGGGATTGTCTCCAAGATTCTTCCGGTAGAAGATATGCCCTACTTGCCCGATGGCACACCGGTTGACATCGTCTTGAATCCGCTGGGTGTACCAAGCCGTATGAACGTGGGACAGACCTACGAAACCTTGCTGGGCTTAGCCGCTTACTTAACCGGCCATCACTATGAGGTTCCGCCGTTTGACGAGCGTTATGGCGAGGAAGCGTCCAACCGGGCCGTTCATAATGAACTGAAGAGAGCCATTGAATCCACAGGTAAAGATTGGATTCCTGGCAACGGCAAGGTGACCTTGTTCGATGGCCGTACGGGTGAAGCCTTCCATAACCCGGTCTCTATCGGCAAAATTTACATGATGAAGCTTGTCCACTTGGTGGACGACAAAATCCACGCTCGTTCGACAGGTCCCTACAGTTTGGTTACCCAGCAGCCGCTGGGTGGTAAAGCCCAATTTGGTGGCCAACGCTTCGGCGAGATGGAAGTTTGGGCCCTTGAAGCATATGGCGCAGCCTATACGCTTCAGGAAATGCTGACAATTAAGTCAGATGACGTTGTCGGCCGTAGCCGAGCCTACGAAGCCATTGTTAAAGGTGAGAACCTCCAGAGACCTGGTTTGCCAGAGTCCTTTAAGGTATTGGTTCGAGAACTTCAGAGTATCGGTCTGGACATCACGGTGCAAAAGCGCTTGAGAGATGGCCGAGCTGTTGAAGTTGACCTGATGGCGGATGATTCGGCTTCCCGTGGTCCTGTACGTCGTCGTTTGGCGACCTCGGACAGCGAATTGCTGAACTTCTTCTCATCCAAAGCAGAATAGTCGTCGAGATCGTTTAGATCCTCATTAAGGAGAGAATTACCCAATGGTCAGTACTGGAATCGATCAATTTGATTATTTACGAATCGGGATTGCCTCCCCAGAACGGATTATGGAATGGTCTTTTGGGGAAGTCCTAAAGCCGGAAACCATTAACTACCGGACCTTGAAACCTGAGCGTGACGGTCTGTTCTGCGAGCGGATTTTTGGGCCGTCCAAAGATTGGGAATGTTATTGCGGTAAATACAAGCGTGTTCGTCACAAAGGGATTGTTTGTGAACGTTGCGGCGTTGAAGTTACCGATAGCAAAGTTCGGCGTCACCGTATGGGGCATATTACCCTGGCGGCTCCGGTCACTCATATCTGGTACCTGAAAGGGATTCCCAGCTACCTGGGTCTGATGCTGGATATGTCACTCAAGGATCTGGAGCAAATCATTTACTTCAACTCCTATGTTGTATTGGACCAGGGGAACACCGATCTGAAATATGGTCAGCTCTTGTCCGAAGAAGAATATGACCGGATTTTTGAAGAAAATGAACAAGCCCAGCTTGAAGTGGGCATTGGTGCTGAAGCTATCAAGCGGATGTTGGGTGCCATTAACTTGCCTGAATTGGCCGAAGAGCTTCGTGCAAATATTGATGCTGCCGGTTCTGCCAGCCAAAAGCGTGCTAAGTTGCTGAAGCGCTTGCGTTTGGTAGAGTCTTTCCTGGCCAGCGGTACACAGCCGACTTGGTTGATTATGGATGTCTTGCCGGTAACCCCGCCCGACCTTCGTCCGATGGTGCAGTTGGATGGCGGCCGCTTTGCAACCAGCGATTTGAACGACTTGTACCGTCGGGTAATTAACCGGAACAACCGTTTGCAACGTTTGTTGGAAATGGGGGCGCCTGAAATTATTGTCCGCAACGAAAAGCGGATGCTTCAGGAAGCGGTTGATGCATTGATCGACAACGGTCGCCGTGGTCGTACGGTTGTGGGTCCTAACAATCGTCCGCTCAAGTCCCTCAGTAACATCATTGAAGGGAAACAAGGCCGTTTCCGTCAGAACCTGCTGGGGAAACGGGTCGATTACTCGGGCCGGAGCGTTATCGTCGTTGGTCCTCGTCTGAAGTTGCACCAATGCGGTCTGCCGAAAGAAATGGCGGTCGAGCTGTTCAAGCCCTTCGTTATTAACAAGCTGATTGAGCGGGGCGAAAGCCAAAACATCAAATCGGCCAAAAAGAAGATCGAACGTCAGGAAACCGTTGTTTGGGACGTTCTGGAAGAAGTGATTAAAGGACACCCGGTTCTGTTGAATCGTGCTCCTACCTTGCACCGTTTGGGGATCCAATCCTTTGAACCGGTTCTGGTAGAAGGGCGAGCCATTCAGTTGCACCCGTTGGTCTGTACGGCCTTTAACGCCGACTTTGACGGTGACCAGATGGCGGTTCACGTACCTCTGTCCATCGAGGCTCAAACCGAAGCACGGATGCTGATGCTGGCAACCAATAACATCCTGTTGCCTGCTACTGGCAAGCCGGCTATTACCCCTACACAGGACATGGTTTTGGGGCTGTACTACTTGACCTTGGATAACCCTGGAAATCAAAAGGGTGCCGGGATGAAGTTTTACAGCTTCGAAGAAGTCCTGTCTGCCTTTGAAGTGGGTGTTGTTTCATTGCATGCCAAAATCCTGGTTCGGGATGAAGATGGCAATATGTTGGAAACCACCCCGGGACGAATCATTTTCAACAAAACGGTTCGTCAGGCATTGGCCGGCTAAGGGACAAATCCTGTTTGCACTCTGTAGTGGTACAAAGATGTTTAGCGATGAGGAAATAACAAAATCATGAGTATCCTCTCACCCAGTAATAAATCCAGCAAAAAGAACATTGATTTTCTCAACCACGTGATGAACAAGAAAGCTCTGAGTTCTTTGTTGTCTCGGGTGTACGATGAGTACGGCGGTGCTAAGACCGGTGCATTGGCTAACCTGCTTAAAGATTTAGGCTTTAAGTATGCGACTTTGGCTGGTGTAACCATCTCTATTAGTGATCTGACTGTACCGCAAGCCAAAAAAGATATTTTGGCCAATGCCGAGTCCGAGATCGACCGGGCGACTCACCGGTTTGCCAAGGGCGAAATCACGGAAGTTGAGCGTTACTCTAAGGTAATCGATACCTGGGCGCAAGCCACAGAAGTCCTCACTAACGAGGTTGTCGACAAATTTGACCGGATGAACCCCGTATACATGATGGCCTTCTCTGGTGCTCGGGGGAACATTTCTCAGGTTCGTCAGCTTGTTGGTATGCGGGGCCTGATGGCTGATGCGCAAGGCCAAATTATCGACTTGCCGATTAAAACCAACTTCCGGGAAGGGTTAAGTGTAACCGAGTACATTATTTCCAGCTACGGTGCACGTAAAGGTCTGGTAGATACGGCGTTAAAAACCGCTGACTCTGGGTACCTGACCCGTCGTCTGGTGGACGTTGCTCAGGACGTAATTATTGAGGAAGAAGATTGCGGTACAACCAAAGGGATTCCAATGGCTGGGATCTCTGACGGCGGTAACGAAATCGTTTCCCTAAAAGAGCGTTTGATTGGCCGTACCGCTGCCGTGCATATCACCGATGAAGAGGGTGAGATCCTGGTCGCTGCGGGTGAAATTATTACGCCCAAAGATGCCGAGGTCATCGTGAAAACCGGTACCAAGGAAGTTTCGGTTCGCTCCGGTTTAACCTGTGCCAGCCCCTATGGTGTTTGCCGTCGTTGTTACGGCTGGTCACTGACCAGTAACAAGCTGGTTGATATGGGTGAAGCTATTGGGATTATGGCTGCACAAAGTATCGGGGAGCCTGGTACACAGCTGACCATGCGTACCTTCCACACCGGCGGTGTATTTAGCGGTTCAACCAACATTGAACAGATTAAGGCAACCTTGGCTGGAACCCTGGCCACCGATGTGCCGGTTCGTGAGTTCCGGACTCGTCACGGGGATGTGGTACAGGTAACCACCCGTGATTATGTCATGGAAATCAAAACCGAAGACGGCAAATCAGTAAAATACAATATTCCTTACAACGCCACGGTCTTCAAAATAAATAAAGGCGATGCCATCAGCGCAGGCGAAGTAATTGCTGAATTTGAACCGGGTGCCGGTCGTGGTGATGCCCGTCGTTTGACCGAGAAGGCTACCAAGGATATTAAAGCTGATTTACCCGGTGAAATCGTGTTCGAAAGCTTCGAAGCCGATGAAAAGCGCGATCGCCAAGGAAACATTACCCGGACAGCAAACCGAGCCGGTACCATTTGGATTCTGGGTGGTGAAGTCTATAACTTACCCGGTGGTTCCAAACACCAGGTTGAGACCGGTGATGTCGTCAAGACTGGCGATGTTCTGGCTGAAACGATGGTGGTCAGTGAGCATGGTGGGGAAGTCCGCATTCCGGCGGATTTAACCACGGAGACCGTTAAAGTGGGTGGTGATACCATCGAGAAAATTGTCGATGGTAAAGAATTAACGATTATCATTGCCTCTACTCGTCCCGACAATGCCACACTGGAAGCCACCAAGAAGGAACAGCTCTGGAAAGTCGAAGATGCTGAAGAGACCTATATTATTAAGTCCCCCGTGGGCACGATGGTCGAAAATAACAGCATCATTGCTGAGTTAATTGATGAAACCAGCACGGTTCCCTCGAGCGGTGAGATTCGTTATGAAGACATCGAAATTGATGAGCAACGGGTGATCACCAAGCCGGGAACGGTATATTTCATCCCCGAAGAGATTCACCAGGTCAGCAAGGATGTGTCCTTGAAAATGGTTGAATCGGGAATCTTCGTGGAAGCCGGTACCGAAGTGGTCAAGGATATTGTCACTCGGATCAGCGGGATCGTTGAAATCGTCGAAGACAATGACATTATTCAAGAAGTTGTTGTCCGCCCTGGCGAAATGCATCGGGTGAAAGATGTTGGCAGCTTGACCGTTGATGATGGCACTGTGGTAGATGCTGGTACTGAAGTGGCCCCCGGTATCGTTGCTCCTGTGAAATCCATGATCACCATCAACTTCCAGCTGGAAGAGCCGGACGAAGATGATGATGACGATCTGGACATGGAGGATACCTCCAACTACGAATACGCTGAAGTGCTGATTCGCCCGGTTCAGGAATTCCAAGTGGCGCCACACGACGTGTCGATTAATTTCGACTCTACCGAAGAAAATATCCGCATTGTTCCGGTGACGCAGTTGGCCTACAAAGATGGCGATAAGATCCGTCAAGTTGAAGGGGCGTCGCTGTTAAGAACCAGCCTGGTGCTTCAAATGGAAGGTTATCTCTCTCGCCTGAGAGGGATTGTGGAAGAAGATGCCTCGACTGGTAACCTTAAGATTGCGGTGTTGGAGAACCTGACCATCCGTCGTGAAAGCTCGTCCGAAGCGACCAAGATGCAAACTGTTACCCAAACCCAGTTGCTGGTGAAAGATGGTGAAGTCATCGACAAGCGTACCCCTGTGGTTAAAACCCAGGTTCTGGCCCGTAGCAATGGTGTTGTCAGCTTGGGTAATGCCAGCTCCGAGAAAGAAGTTCGCCGGATCATGCTGGTGACCGAAGACCATCGTCACGCGGTGGACATTAAAGGTGCTGCCAAAGTCAAAGAAGGCGACTATGTCCGTATGGATGACGAAGTGGCCGCCGGTGAATTCGTCTCACTGTCCGGTCGTGTCGAATCCGTTGAGAAATCCAGCATCGTGATTCGCACCGGTCACCCCTACTTGATTGGGCAAGGGACTCAGCTGCAGGTTGAAGACCACAGCTTGGTTCAGCGAGGTGACTTGATCGCAACTCTCGTCTTTGAACGTCAGAAGTCCGGCGATATCGTCCAGGGTTTGCCTCGGGTTGAAGAATTGCTGGAAGGTCGTAAGTCCAAAGAAACGGCAATTATTGCCTCCTTTGACGCCACCGCACAGATTGAATGGGAAGAAGATGTTCCCAAGCTCTATGTGGTTAGCGAAGAATACGGTCGCCAGGAAGTGTCTGTTCCCTTGGGGGCAAACATCCTGGTTGAGGATGGCGAGAAAATTGTAAAAGGGCAGCCTCTCACGGATGGTGTGATCAACCCGCACGACATCCTGGAAATCCTGGGTGTTGAGTCGGTTCGTAAGTACCTGGTGGATGAAGTCCAACGGGTATACCGTTCTCAAGGCGTAGAAATTGCAGACAAGCACATTGAAATCATTGTGCGTCAGATGTCCAAGAAGGTGAAAGTCGACGAATCCGGTGATACCCGTCTCTTGCCGGGCGAATTGCTGGATGAGAAAGTTGTTCTGGAAGAAGCCTCCCGGGCTGAAGAAGCCGGTGGCGCTCCGCCAGAATATCACCCGGTTCTGCTGGGGATTACCAAAGCCAGCTTGAATACGGACAGCTTTATCTCGGCCGCCAGCTTCCAAGAAACTACCCGGGTTCTCACCGAAGCGGCTGTTGAAGGCAAAGTGGACATCCTGCGTGGTCTGAAGGAAAACGTGATTATCGGTCGCTTGATTCCTGCCGGGACAGGCTTCCCGCACTTCAAAGACGAGCGGGCCGATATGCTTGATGATCAATCCGGGGCGGCTCGGTTCACAGCTCGTAAGCCTTCAGCCATTCTGGAAGAAATCGAAAGCATGTTCGGATCGCCTGAAATCTCCGAAGAAACTTTGGGTGAGTTGATGTTGGATGATGAAGATCTCATCACCGACGACATTCGCTCCGGAGATGAGGAAGAATACGGCGATGGCGACGATGATGATTTTGGTGATGATGACTTTGGTGATGATGACGAGTAAGTTCTGATTCACTCACGTTCTCATCTTCTAATACCTCTTGAAAAGGCCGGTAATAATTTACCGGCCTTTTGCTCTAGATTGCTTTGTTTTAAGACCTCTGCCTAAAGTTAGGCTCGGTCAAAAAATAGTTCTGCTTTATTCAATTTGGGTGCCGGGCTTATCATGTTACAGAGGACTGAAGAGAAAAATCCCTTATGAAACCAACACCATGCCATGATCTTCGGGTTTGAACCCGGGTGGAAACTTTGTTGAGAGGCTGTAGCGAGCGCCATTCAGATTCGCCCCTTCCAAAACAGCGCCGGATAAATTAGCCCCACGCAAGTCGGCACCAAACAGATTCGCATAGCTCAGGTCGGCGTTGTTGAGATTGGCGCTTTTCAGGCAGCTGCCAATAAGGTTTGCGGCTTTCAGTTCGGCGGCAGAGAGGTTAGCGTTGGCCAGATGACCACGCTCATAATCCTCTTTCTCAATCCCTTGGTCTTTTAAATACGCTTCAAATTTTCCCAAAATTTCGGACTGTGTTTCAGGCTTCAGGTTGTTTTGCTGGGCCAGGGATTTTGCAAACTCTGTAACTTTGGTATGGACGTTGACGGGTTCTTCCGAATGAATTGCTTTCACTTGAACCGAGTTACGTAAGTCAATGCCGTAGATATTGGCCCGCTGTGCATCGATCCATTTGAGATCCAGCAAGGTCAGGCCAAGTTCATCAAAGGAGGCGCGTGAGATTTGTGTGCCTCTCAAAGTTGCATGGGACAGGTCTGCGTTGCGTAAGGTCGTCGCTGTCATCAGGGCACCCGATAGGTCGGCATGCTCGAGTTGGGCATCATTCAAATTGGCGCCCACCAGAGAGACCTTAGAGAAGTCCACGTGCTCCAGATGCGTGCCGGACAAGTTTGCATGGGATAAATTGGCCCCTGTTAGCGTCGCTTCGCGCAGATTGGCACAGGCCAGATCCGCCCCGGCAAAGTTGGCATTTTGTAAGTCAGCATTCACCAGGTTGGCACGGTTCAAATTGGCGTCAGCCAAAAAGGCACCTTTCAAGTTCGCGCCAGACAAATCGGCGCTGGCGAGACTGGCGTTAAAGAGATTTGCTTTTTGCAGGTTTGAATCTCGCAAGTCAGCCCCTTGTAAATTGGCGCCGATGAGCTTGGCTCCGTTCAAATTGGCTTTATTGAGGTTTGCCCCTTCTAAGTTGGCCAGAACCAAGTTGGCCTGGGTTAAATCCGAACGGCTCAGGTCTGCCGCAATCATCGCAGCACCGTTGAGGTTGGCACGTTTCAAATTACTGCCGCTCATGTCAGTACCGATCAGACGGGCGCCCTTGAAATTGGCCTGTTGCAGGTTGGCTTTGCTCAGATCTGTTTGTACCAAGCTGGCCCCTTCCAGATCAGCGTTGCGTAAATCGGCCCCACGTAAATTCGCACCGTCCAGGCGTCCGTATTTCAAGTTGGCTTTGCGCAGACTGGCATCCGATAAATTGGCGTTACGCAGATCAACACCGGTTAAATCTGTTTTCTCAAGATTAACGCCTTTTAGGATGGCCCCTTTGAGATTTGCGCCATCGAGCTTGGCCCCTTTCAGGTTGGCTCCTTCCAAATTCGCATCTTCGAGGTTTGCATTTCTCAAATCCGCTTTAGCCAGATTCGCGTTACAGAGCATGGCTCCTTTGAGGTTCGTCCTCTCCATGTTAGCCAGCATAAGGTTTGCGCCCTTCAGGTTGGCGTTTTCCATTTGGGCACTCTGTAGGTTTGCTTCTCGCAGATCAGCATGCTTTAGGGTCGCTTCTCTAAGGTTGGTATGGAAAAAGTCGGTTTTACGAAGCCATGCGCCGGTGAGGTTGGCACCCTGCAAGTTTGTTCGTTGCAGATTCATTTCTGAAAGATTTTGCTGATGCAAATTTGCTTCTTTTAAGCTGGCATCCTGTAAATTGGCTTCTCGCAAGTTGGTCTGGGTCAGGTTGGCTTTATCCAGCTTGGCGTCTCGTAAGTCTGCCAGGGTCAGGTCTGCGCCGCGTAAGACGGCTTGGCTTAAATCGGCATCGCGCAGGTTTGCGCCCATCAGGTTGGTTTCGTTTAAGTGAGCCCCTTTTAAATTGGCGCCTTGCATCTGGGCCATGCTTAAGTTGGAGTTGCTCAAGATGGCGTCTTGCATGTTGGCCCGGTTGAAATACCCAAATGCCAGGTTCTGAGATCGCATGACCGCACCCTGGAAATTTTTTCCATCGGTCATATCTTTGCTGACCTGGTTATAGAAGCCCATTCGCTTTTCAAAAACGGTATTAAGCGTTTGAAGGCCTGTGTTGAACTCGGGCAGGGTATTTTTGCGCTGCAGGTTCATATACCGAGTGAGCGCCTGGGGCTGGGCTTGAGCCTGGGCCTGCCCTTCACTGCTGAGTTCAAAAGGTAAGGGCAAGGATAAGTTTCCACTGGAACTGAGCGCCCGATCAACGGTAAGTGGTTCACGGAGTGCTGAAGCATTTTGCTGAAACACGCCAGGGATAACCGTTGAGGCCGCATGTTCCGATGCGGCTTTCATATATTTCAAGTCCGGGGCTTCACTTAGAAGACCATCACTCTGCTCGCCTTCTTTCGGGATGAAGGCTTTGAGAAGTCCCCCATAATTTCTGGACAGTTTAACCCAGAGAGGGACATGATGAGGGCGGCCTAAGTCTGTACCGATAGACTCACGATCAGTCATCACTTGTTTTCCCCAGCTGCTCTCGACCTGGAAAATGCGTTACAAAACACCACGACATAATCGCATTCCCACATGAGCATGAAACCGTTTGCGAAGGCTTTTGTGCTATTAAGCTCCCCAGAACGTATCTGAACATTACAGAGTTTGTTTTTTAAAAGGCAGACTTCTGACATGTAAGAGAGCGGTTTGGCTCTAAAAAACACCCCCAACGCCATTTGTGCGTTGGGGGTGTTAATCGTTTGAGGGATAAAGTGCCTATACGGCAGCTTCCTGGCCTCGGAACTTGCTGATGAGGGTCTCGGCAATGTTGCTCGGAATAGGCTCGTACTGAGCAAATTCCATCGAGAACGTACCCCGACCCTGGGTTTTACTGCGGATGTCTGTTGCGTAACCGAACATATCGGCCAGAGGCACCATCGCACGAACCCGCTGGGTTTGCGTGCCTTCGATAGGCTCCATCCCTTCCACCCGTCCACGACGGCTGGAGAGGTCACCGATAACGTCCCCGATAAATTCTTCGGGAACTTCGATTTCCACTTTCATAACCGGTTCCAGGAGCTGAGGGCCAGCGCGTTTTACACCGTCCTTCAGAGCCATACTACCGGCGATCTTGAACGCCATCTCGCTCGAGTCAACGTCGTGGTAGCTACCGTCAAAGAGCTGGACTTTGAAGTCAATCAACTCGTAGCCGGCCATAATGCCACCTTGGGCTGCTTCTTGAATCCCTTTATCAACAGGGGCGATGTATTCCTTAGGAATAGCGCCACCGACGATTTTGTTTTCGAAGCTGTACCCAGCGCCACGTTCTTGGGGAATCAGGCGCAGCCATACGTGACCGTATTGACCTTTACCACCGGATTGACGGATGTATTTTCCTTCAATCTCGATTTCCTTGGTAATGGTTTCACGGTAAGCAACCTGGGGTTTGCCGACGTTCGCTTGAACTTTGAATTCACGCAACAGACGGTCGACAATGATTTCCAAGTGCAATTCGCCCATCCCGGAAATGATGGTTTGACCGGTTTCTTCGTCTTGACGAACCTGGAAGGTCGGATCTTCTTCGGCCAGCTTCGCCAGGGACAAGGACAGTTTTTCCTGGTCGGCTTTGGTCTTAGGTTCGATAGCAATCGAGATAACCGGGGTCGGGATGTGAATGGATTCCAGAACGATGGGGGCGTTTTCCACACACAGGGTATCCCCAGTGGTGGTATCTTTCAGACCAACCACAGCGCAGATGTCTCCGGCGTGAACTTCCTGGATTTCCTGGCGTTGATCGGCGTGCATCTGAACCAGACGGCTGATCCGTTCTTTTTTGCCCTTGGTGGTGTTCTGAACGTAGCTGCCGGCTTGCAGTGTACCGCTGTAAACCCGGATAAAGGTCAGACGGCCTACGTAGGGGTCGGTCATAATTTTAAATGCCAATGCAGCAAAGGGTTCGTTGTCACCACTCTTGCGGGTGTCTTCGTTTCCATTGGGCAAGATACCCTGGATTGCAGGAACGTCAATGGGGGCAGGCAGATAATCCACGACGCAATCCAGGAGCAACTGAACACCCTTGTTCTTGAAGGCGGTACCGCAGGTCACGGGAACGATTTTTACTTCGCAGACAGCTTTACGCAAAGCTTTTTTCAGCTCGTCTACAGAAATTTCGCTACCTTCCAGATATTTTTCCATCAAGGCATCATCGGTTTCGACGATAGCTTCAATGAGGCTGGCATGAGCGGCATCAGCCTCATCTTTCAACTCGGCGGGGATCTCCGTGACTTGAATGTCGGTGCCGATGTCGTTTTTGTAGATGTAGGCTTTCATTTCAACCAGATCAACGATACCGGAGAATTGATCTTCGCTGCCAATGGGCAATTGGATGGGGTGGGCATTGGCGCCGAGGCGGTTGCGAACTTGATCCAACACCCGGGCAAAGTTGGCCCCGATACGGTCCATTTTATTCACGAATACCAGTCGGGGAACGTTGTAACGGTTGGCTTGGCGCCACACGGTTTCAGACTGGGACTGAACACCACCAACCGCACAGAAGACAGCCACAACACCATCCAATACCCGCAGAGAACGCTCAACCTCAATGGTGAAGTCAACGTGGCCAGGGGTGTCGATGATGTTAATTTGGTGATCTTTCCAGAAGGTGGTAATGGCGGCGGAGGTAATGGTAATTCCGCGTTCGCGTTCTTGTTCCATCCAGTCGGTTACAGCGGTTCCTTCGTGAACCTCACCGATTTTATGGACTTTCCCGGTGTAGTACAAAATCCGTTCCGTTGTGGTGGTCTTACCGGCATCAATGTGGGCGGCAATCCCGATATTTCTGACTCGTTCAAGGGGTGCTTGTCTAGCCACAGTCCTCAGGTCCTCTTTGATGGTTGATTAACATACACGATACTGTTATTCGAAATGATAGAACAGAGATGCCCGGACTTCAACACGTTTGGGCAAAGCTTTTGAAGGCGGATTTATGGAAACAGTCTGAACATTTCCAAGGAGAAAATCAGGATGGGCAAACAGGGAGGGCAATATGATAAAAGCTTTAGCTTTTTCGGAGGGCATTTAAGATGGTTGAACCGCCTTCTTTCAAAAGGGTTTTTGCCAGCTCGCAACCTGCCTGTTCGGCGCCATCGGCAGTAAAGACCTGCTGAGCCCTAAGGAGGGGCGTGCCTGTGGGATCGGCAATCATACCATCGATTTGAAATTGCCGCTCATTGATAGGGCGGGCATAGGCCCCCATTGGGACCTGGCAGCCACCTTCCAGCGTTCGCATAAAGGCTCGCTCCGCCTGAGTGGCAATGGCGGTTTCTCGATCAGCCAAGGGAGCAAAGAGCTCTTTTAAACCGGGATCCGCAAATTCAATAGCCAATGTGCCTTGGCAGCATGCCGGAATCATCAGTGGGGGTGCCAGCAATTCGGTAATTCGGCTGTCCAGGCCAAGGCGATGTAAGCCTGCCGCCGCCAGAATAATGGCATCAAATGGCCCTTCGTCGAGCTTTTTTAATCGGGTTTGAACATTGCCCCGAACGACGTCTACGTTCAAGTCCGGCCGATGATGCAAGAGCAAGGCTTGGCGCCGAAGCGAGGAGGTCCCAATGGTACTGCCGGAAGGTAAGGCTTCAAATGTCTTGCCTGACTTGCTCACTAGCGCATCAAGTGGGGTTTCCCGATGCCCAAAGGGCATCAGATAGAGCCCTTCGGGTTGCTCTGAGGGCATGTCTTTCATGCTGTGAACGGCGAAATCAATCTCGCCTTTTAACAAAGCAACTTCCAATTCTTTGACAAAAAGGCCTTTGTCCCCGATTGAGGACAGAGAGGACTCCAGGTTCAGGTCCCCTTGGGTCTTAAAGGTCTTCAGGCTCAGCTCTAATTCAGGTTTTTGTTCCCGCAAGCGAGCCATGACAAATTCGGTTTGCGTTAATGCCAACAGGCTGTCTCGACTGCCAGCAATCAAAGAGCGACTCATAAAGGCCTTACTTTCGGTTTAATGGCAGTGAAACCACTTTAGCGGTAGCTGTATTAGACTCAGCTTGTTTGCTGCTGATAAGAGGCCTGGTTCGAGATTCGCAACCGGCTTCCAAGGGTGGAATATTAAACAGGCGGCTCAAAAACTCAGCCTGACGATAAATTTCGTCCAAATGCGGGGTTGAGCGAAGCTGTACAGTGGGGTCATGCAAAATTTTATTCACCAATGTCCTGGAAAGATCGTCAATAATGGTGCAGCTTTTTTGGACATGAGGGCAATGAGCTTCGATCCCAGCAACTTCAGTGCGGCGTATATCATCCACACGGGCCCGAAGTTGGGTAATAACGGGGACTGCCGTACGGCTTACCTGCCATTGTTGATATTTTTGAAATTCTTTTTCAATGACCTGGTGTGCCTGAGAAATCAAGCGCATCCGGTTCTCGCCAGTATAGCCTGAGTACCCTGCCAGGTCATCGGTGTTGTAAAGGTGAACGCCCCCAAACTCAGCCACCATTGGATCCACGTTGCGGGGAACGGCAATGTCAATGATGAGCTTGGGACGGTTGATGCTTTGAAACAGCTCGGGGTGCAATACAAAGTGAGGCGAGCTGGTTGTTACAAAGAGCGTATCATAGTGATTGATCACACGCTCCAAATCATCCCATCCATAGCCCGGGAATCCGTATTTGTTGGATAGGGCTTTAACTCGCTCCGGGGTTCGATTCACGATAACAATCTGCTCCGCTGCCCGTTGGTCTTCCGGCAGCGCTGTCTTTAAGGAGGCCATGAGGATTTCTGCCATTTTCCCGGCGCCAATCAAGGCGATATTGCCTTGGAGGAATTCCGGATATTGGGTTGAGGCAAAGTCAAAAGCCGCTCGGGCAACACTGATGTCTCGGTTGGCGATACCGGTTTGACTGCGGACTGCTTTACCCACCGACAAGGCTGTCTTGAAAAGCTTATCAATGATTTCGCCAGAAGAGCCTACCATCATGGCCGCTTTTAAGGTTTCTTTGACTTGTGCCATAATCTGCCCTTCCCCAAGGACAAGGCTATCAAGCCCCGAGGCAACTCGGAACAGGTGCATAACAGCATCTTCATGCATCAGGATGAAGGCATGTTTCATATGGCGATTGTAATCAAACTGCTTATAGTCGCTCAAAAAGGTCTTGAGAGACCGAATCCCGAGAACGGTGTCGGTGACGGTCGCGTACACCTCGGTACGATTACAGGTGTTTAAGATGGCGCCTTCCACAATACCGGGCAGGGTCAGCATTTCTCGAAGTGCGTCAGGCACTTCTTCCGGCGAAAAGGCAAGCTTTTCTCGTATTTCAATAGGGGCCGTTTTGTGGCGAACTCCGATGACGAGGGTGTGCATGGGGTCTATGACACGTGTCTCATTATGGGCTTCCATGTATTGTGCCCGCAAAGAATTCGTCAAGTCTATGATAAAGCTTAACTTTTTCCTTGGGGACCTCAAGGGGAGATCAACATTATCATACTCAAATCATGCTGACATGAACACTGATCAGGGTCGTCTGTTGACGTGTTATGCAAACGGAAGTTTAGGCCATCCATTCCCCATCAGAGCCTACATCTCCCTTGTCTCGGGCCGCTTCTTCAAGCTCTTGGATGGCTTGCTTAGTGGACTCCATTAGTTTTTCCTTACGAATGGCAAATTGCCGGGAAAACTGTCGCCAGCTCTTGACCTGTTTGGTGCGACGGGTTTCCGGATCAAATTTTTCTTTCCAGCGTTGGACAACGAGGTTAAAATAGTCATCCGTTGTAGGAGGAGCGTAGTTCACAGCACGTGAGCCTCTTCGGTTGGTTGAAGAAGAAGGGGATGTTTGCTGAGGAGACAAATAGGCGCTGAATTGCTGAAGTGCCGTATTTTGAGGCGCGTTAAAGGTATTGTTTTGCCATTGGTTGATACGGCGTCCGGTATCAAAATTATACGGATTCACACTGGGCACACCCCCGTAATAGAGGTTTGCTGCAGCGTAGGCTAAATAATCCGATCTCAGGGCCAAAACAACACCGTCCAGAACAATCTCTCTCTAATGTAACTTATGGAAATATCGGCTGGAGACCCTGAAAACTGGAGAACGGTTAACAAATGTTTAATTTTGTGAGCAATCCGTTATTCATACTCCGGGGACATTCAGAATGAAAGAGGAGGCGCGTTCTGTAGTGTGTTTACAGAAAGTATATGTGGGTTTCTGAAAAATGCAACTTGAGGGACGCTTTCTGAATTCATCCCGTTACCTTGAGTCGAAGGGGGTAGAGCCTGCCTCACAGATATCTCTAAAACATAGAGTTGCGTCAGCTCTGTTTTCGTCACCGTTGGTGGATGCATTCAAAAGATTGCCTTCACAGTTACGGAGAAATCATAAAGAGCTTGGTGGTTTGAAATTTGTAACATTTATAGGGCGTAGCTATCATTCTTTGGGGTTGAGAGGGTTTTACGCAACATCAATCGGTTAGGTTTATGGGAGTCATAAGGAGTAAACGTGATGATGACAGCGTTTGGAACACCTCAAGCAGCAACAGTTCGATTTGCAAGTTTGCCCTTAGCAGAGCGCTTGAAGCAGCATGCGTCAGCCGTGGGAACACAAGAACAGCGGGCACAAAAAGAAGCCCAAAAAAAGTCCGCTGAAGCCCTTCGGCAGAAATTTAATACACAAAAAGTAAGATTGACAGAAGAATTGGCTAAGCCAGCATTTCCTAATTCTGCTGGAGGACACTTTTCACATCGTGATGTATTGGAAGTGGTAAGCCTTAGAACCCGCCAGCAATTGCATCGCCATTATGAGATTGGTGAAGTCCACATTGCCAGTGCTTTTAACCTGTCTTTTCGTCCAGAGCGGGCCCAACTCAAAACAGCACTTCTCAATCTAAAGAATATGGGGCTAATAAATTGGACCGATGATCGGGATCGGAGCAACATGGACGGCATGCGGGTTCAGGCCTTAGGCGACTTGGCATTGAAAGAGATAAACGTATCCGAGTAATATTGAGCCAGTCGAATCATGATTCCCTCCTGCACTTACCCCATGTGTAAACGCATGGCGAGGATTGACATATCCTGACAGGCAACGATAGGATCGGTTCTATTGGACGCTATGATGGAAGAGGGCCTCGGATGAGCTTGATGGTGCTAAATGCCCCTAATTCTCAAGGACATTTTTCTGCGGCCCCTCGCTTTGGTCACGGACAATCAAGGACAGTCTCTCCTAGTAATTCACCGGCAGTTGTGTCATTAACGGCACCAGAGCGTTTGATTCAGCGGGTGCTTATAAAGCTGGTTCCGGGATGGATGGTGAAACCGACATTACAACTCAATGATGTTTGGGATTTATCCCCTGCATGGCTAGAAAAACAGCGCATTAAAGGCCTTTTGCTCGATTTGGATGATACTCTGGTACCAATGGCAGATACCCAAGTGTCTCCTAAGGTGGTGTTTGCTATAAAGCGTTTTAAACAGGCTGGAAAGCAATGTTGGGTTGTCAGTAACAATATTTTTAATTATTTTTGCCTCAGTGCACAGCAAAAATTAGGTATCCCCGTTACTGGAAATGCACGAAAGCCTGATATTCGAGTCTTCCAGACCGTTTTGGCACGGATGGGCTTGAACCCTCAAGAGGTGGCTGTTGTTGGGGATCGTGTCCTCACAGACATGCGAGGTGGTCAGCGTTTAGGGGCCAAAACAGTCTTGGTGAAATCGCTAAACCGACATCGGGAAAATAGGTTCATGAAACTCTTTCGTCGGATGGAGCGCTGGCTGGTGATTCATGATACCGGCGTATCGAATCCCTTGAAGGCTTAAAGTGTGTTTGCGAATAAGTGCAGCGATTTCCCCGATGATGGGTTAAATCTTCTGCAATCGTGTCATAAATAGCATCCGCGTAATTGGAACCGTATTGCTCTACAAATCACACTCGTTTTCGGGCGGCAATGGATTAGAGATATTTTGACGGCCCCACTGCAGTAATAATCGAGGGTTTACCCATATAGCGCTGGGCCACCTCCTGAACTTCCAACGCCGTTACGGCTTGGATACGTTCGGGGAGTTGTTCCATTTGCTCCAGAGTTAACCCTAGGGCCACTTGGTTACCAATATAGGTGCATTGTTGCGGGGCGGTTTCGAGATACACCACACGGCGGCCGAGGATGTTTTCTTTGGCTTCATCCAGTTCCTGATGCCCAACCGGGTGTTCCATTAATTTTCCACACTCGACTTCGAAGCCTTTGAGAGCTTTATCCCGATTACTGGGTTCAGTGCCGATATAAAGCATAAAAATCCCCGCATATCGGGAGGATTCGTATTGGCTGCGGACGGTATAGGCTAACCCTTGCTTATCACGCAATTCAATAAAGAGACGCGATGTTAGACCCGCCCCCCCTAAAATGGTATTGAGCACCACCATGGCCGGGTAATCCGGATGCTCCAGCGGCGGGGCAAACCAACCTTTATAGATATGGAGTTGGTTTGTATCATCCTTGGCATAGGTGAGGTACCTATCCTCGGGAATTTTCAATTCCTGAGGTGGGTTTTCGGATTGACGATTCTCGCCCGACGAGGCTTGAAAATATTTTTCAATTTTATCTTTAACCCGATCGACATCGATATCTCCAGCCACGGAAATGAGCATATTGTTCGGGGTATAGATTGATTTATAGAACGCTTGAAGTGGGGCAACGGAGGTAATTTGAGGAATGGTTTCCAGGATGTTGCTGTGTGATGCTCTGTAGGGAGAGTCTTTGAACAGCTCGGTCATAAAGATGTCGTGCGAGCGGTTTCTTGGCGAGTCCAACTCCATTACCAATTCGCCATGGAGTCGCACTTTTTCTTTTTCATAGGAGTCCAAGGTCGAATTGAACAGCATATCGGCCATAAATTCCAATGATGCGTCCAGGTCTTCTTCCAGAAACGTGGCCGACATAATGCTGTAATCCCGGCGGGTATCATTTTCCAAATCCAGCGACAGGCTGTCCATGTCAATCGCAATTTGCTCGGCAGTTCTCTTCGTGGTGCCTTCTGTCAGTAGATCATCCACCATGTCAGCAATCCCAGCTTTGCTCTCCAGTCGATTGCCTCCATGGACATAGATATTCATCGCCACACGCGGGGCACCCTCAAAGGGATGAAAATACAATGTACTGCCATTGCTCAGGGAAATTTCCTGGGTGGCTAACATATGACGGGACGTGGAGGTTGTCATGCCCCTTCTCCTTTCGGGATCAACACAGCGGTATAACAGTTATCCAGGTTAAACCATTTCTTTGCCGCCTCTTGGACATCACTGAGGGTAATTTCCTGAATGACTTTGAGGTAGCGAACATAGCTGTCCAAAGACCCACTAACAGTAATGCTTTCACCGACAAATTCTGCAATACCACTTGCGGTTTCAGAAGTTTCGGCAAAATCAACTTTCATTTTCTTGACAGTTCGTAAAAATTCCTCTTGGGTAATCGGTTTTTCGGACAAGTAGGTCTGAACCTCGTGACACACCTCATCCAGACGAGCCTGGGTGTCAGGGTCACCGAAATTGCCCTGGATGAAGAATACGTTGCCCAGCTTAAACGTGGATTGTCCTGTGGAAATTGTATTGAATACCGGTTCGCTCGGACGTTCGATGAGGGCTTGGTAAAGTCGGGAACTCCGACCCTCACCCAGAACCCGGCTGGCAATATCGACGGCAATGGTTTCTTTCAGATCGGAGGGCTTTGGCCCATGAAACCCCATAAGGAAGAACGAGGTCTG
Organism: Vampirovibrionaceae bacterium NZW_1234; assembly: GCA_041697335.1. Classification (GTDB taxonomy): domain Bacteria; phylum Cyanobacteriota; class Vampirovibrionia; order Vampirovibrionales; family JAGQHJ01; genus JBGUGD01. Next base: position 51,510 of record JBGUGD010000022.1, read on the forward strand.
AAAATCACCACTCAATTCGGCGTAACGATCCCCATTGGCAACCATGTCCGTCGGATAGTCGGGCTGGCCTGTTACATTGGTTACTGTGCGGTTCTGCTTGGAAAAATCAAAGTGCTCCAGAACTTTGGCTTCCAACCAAACCGGGTCAAAATCGCCCACCACAATGGTGGTTAAGTTTTCAGCCCCATACCATTGATGGTAATAGTGCAGAATGTCTTCTCGAGGGATAGAGCCGATAATCTGGCGGGTACCAATGACATCACGCTGGTAGGGGTGGCCTACAGGGTACATCATATGGGTCAGCGCATTGTAGATTTTGGTCCAGGGCTGATCCTCACGCATGCCGATTTCTTCAATCACGACGCCTCGTTCACGCTTGTTGGCTGTTGAATCGGGATCGGATGGGTCATGTTGCTCTCCGATTTCTTCTTCCGGCAAGGTGGAATACAGCAGCATATCGGCATGCATGTCGAGTGCTTTTACAAAATTCTTGCCATCCGTACCCTTGGGACCGGTGACATAGTAAAACGTGAAATCTTTCCAAGTGGCAGCGTTAATGACCGCCCCCATACTTTCCATGGCCTTGTCAAATTCACCAGGCTGGAAGCGTTCCGTTCCCTTGAACATCAGGTGCTCTAAGAAGTGGGAAACTCCGCTGTTATGGTCGTCTTCATGGATGGAGCCTGTCTTAACCCAAGTGCTGATGTTAAAAACTTCCCCTTTTTTGGGCACATAGATAAACTGGTAGCCATTGTCGTAGGTTTTGTGAATTGCTTTTTCCTTGAGATATGGAATTTCAACGAGCGCTTCCGAGACTGCCATCCCTCTGTCCAATCTGTCAAGCTAACGAAACGGTTACCATTATAACGCGAAATTGCTTCAGCGCATGTTCTCTGGTCTAAAATCGGCGAGGCGAGGGAGCTTGGCGGCAGTTTAATTCACTAATTAAGTTAAAAAAACAGTTTAATATGTTTTTCTTTAACAATTAACAAAAAATTTAGATTTGATTCGTTTATATATTTGGAAGGGGTCATTAAGAGACCCGATGAAGGGGTAAAGACAGATATAATGGGGGGTATATAGAGCTTAACGCAACAATTGGCAATGCGATAAAAGATTTTTAAAATTTAAACGAATCACACCACTGGTGTTTACGGTGTGAACTTCGTCTGTAACTCAGGCTTATAAAGCGAAGAGTAAAACAGAGAGCGATTTATTCTGTCCAATTGTCCACAGTACACATTGTACCATAACCCATAGCCAAGGAGCGCCTTAAAAACGCTCCTTTTCTTTTTATTAATGGTTATAGAATGTCATTGGCTGAGTTCGTATCCCTTGAGTTATGGGGAATTTGCTGCCATGTTGGCCCAATATTGAGCCATGTTTGCCCAATACTGAGCATTCATCTCTGAGCTACTGGCTTGAGTAGCTGATGTGCTTGCCATAGTGGCAGATGTTTGCGCTGTACTAGCAGAATCTTGTGCTGTTGTTGCAGCAGACTGTGCTTGAGTAGCTGACATGCTGGCCATAGTCGCAGATGTTTGTGCGCTTTGCAGAAGCTGGTTCATTTGGGATAATGTCATATTTGTTTGCATTTGGAATTGCATCATTAGCTGGTTAATTGCGTTTAGAAGAGCTTGGTTTGAATTTAAGACCGCTTGGTTCGAACTTAAGACCGCTTGATTCGAATTCATTAAAGTTTGAGAACTTGAGCTTACCTGATTTGCTGCACTAGTGGCCGCATTCGCCGCATTGGTTGCTTGTGTTGCCGCATTGGTCACGGTATTTGCTATGTTGGTCAGGTTGGCACTATTCATATTGTAACTGGACATAAAGCTGTTAATTGTTTGTTGGAAGCCATCCATTTGCGTACTTAATGAGTTGATTTGACCAGACATGTTGAATACATTCATGCTTAGGTTGCTGACATTGTTATTAAGATTCGTCAGATTGCTGTTAATTTGTCCTAGCTGTGAGAGAATTTGCTGCCCAAGACTGCTGAGTTGCCCCGAAAGTGAGGATTCAAAGCTAGTTAATTGTTGCGATATTCCGCTAATTTGAGTAGTAAGTGATGAAGTGGCATTATTTATTGTGCTATCAAGGTTTGTTGATAGCTGAGATGCGTAGTTTTGCAGGTACTGGGACATGCTTGACGTAATATTAGTGGTAATATCAGAGACTGCTTGAGAGACGGTGGCTTGCGTAAATGGATTGATTCCATTAACCGTTTGTCCCATGTAATAGTTGAGAGCTGCATCAATGAAACTTTGCAAGCTTGATGTATAAGAACTGATAATGTTGTTAATATCTGTGGTTGATGCACTATTTTGAGCCAAATTATTGATTTGAGTCAGAATTTGGTTGGTCGAATTCTGTATGCTTGCTGTGAGGTTGGAGCTAAATTGATTGAAGGTTGCGTCAATACTCGTATTAATCTGAAAACCTAAGTTATTGATCACCATGGTGAGGTTGTTTATGACATCCGAATTGCCACTCTGCATGATATTAGTCAGGGCCGCAGTTATGCTGCTTGTGAGCACCGTGTTGTTACTGCTGATAAGGCCTGTAACTATACTGCTGAAATTGTTAAGAACTGTCGAATTGTTTTGGCTAAGGATATTGGTAATAAAGGCTGTAAGATTATTGGTGACTGTGTTACTGATATTTATCTCAGACTGTCCGAATAAGCTTGCAATGACAGTGGTAATATTATTGGTAATGGTTGTGTTGTTCTGGCTGAGTAAGTTCGCAACAAGTGTACTGATATTGTTTGTAATATTGATTTCAGTGTTGTTAAACAAACCAGCCATGATGTTTGTTAGATTATTTGTGATGTTGATTTCAGTGCTATTAAATAGCCCTGCAATCGCGTTAATCACATTATTCACCACAGTTACATTGTTTTGACTTAATAAACTTGCAAATACATTAGTGAGGTTGTTGGTGATATTAATTTCAGTATTATTGAATAGTCCAGCAAGTATAGTTGTAATATTATTCGTAATATTGATTTCAGTCGAATTAAATAAACCTGTGATAGCTGTAATTATATTGTTAATAACCACACTGTTATTCTGCTGGAAAAGATTAAGCATTAGAGCATTGATATTATTGTTTATTTCAACGTTGTTCTGTTGAAGGAGGATGCCGAAGGCATTGGTAATATTATTAATGACGACACTGTTATTCTGCTGGAAAAGATTAACCATCAGGGCATTGATATTTGTATTAATTTCAACGTTGTTTTGTTGAAGGAGGATGCCGAGGGCATTAACAACATTATTGACAACCACACTGTTATTTTGCTGGAAGAGGTTGACCATCAGGGCATTAATATTTGTATTAATTTCAATGTTGTTTTGTTGAAGGAGGATGCCGAGGGCGTTGGTAATATTATTGATGACGACACTGTTATTCTGCTGGAAAAGATTAACCATTAGAGCATTGATATTATTGTTTATTTCAACGTTGTTCTGTTGAAATAAAACGCCAATGGCATTGATCATGTTGTTAACTACGATATTGTTATTTTGCTGGAAGAGATTGACCATCAGAGCATTGATATTGTTATTGATCTGTAGATTGTTTTGTTGAATAAGAATGCCTAGGGCATTAACAACATTATTGACAACAACATTATTGTTTTGTTGAAACAGATTATTGAAAACATTGGTTAAAGCATTTATAACAACAGTGTTATTTTGTTGGAACAGGACATTTAACGCATTATTGA
>JBGUGD010000015.1:0-223883 GCA_041697335.1 Vampirovibrionaceae bacterium NZW_1234
CCATACCGGGCGGCGGCGGGGGCATCATGGGGCCCATACCGGGCGGCGGCGGGGGCATCATGGGGCCCATACCGGGCGGCGGCGGGGGCATCATCGGTCCCATACCAGGCGGCGGTGGGGGCATCACTGGACCCATACCGGGCGGCGCCATAAAGGGCGGTGTTCCTGGCGGGGGTGCCATGAAGGGATTCGGCCCAGGAATTTGTGGCGGGAAGCCAGGTTGTTGGAAATTCAGGGGCATATGCTGCAGTGCATATGCCTGAGCTTGTAATGCCTTACCCAGGTTCAGATAGTTCAAAATCGATGCCTGGGCATCGTTATAAGCTTTAATCAGCGCTTCTTGAGGGTTGGCTGGTTGTGCCATTCCAGGAGCGGCAGCAGGAGCACCACCCGGGGTTACGGTTCCCGGAACAGTTGCCCCATTACTGAAGGCTTGCGGGTTGGTAATATTGATCGTGACCGCCGAAGTCGTACTGGTAGGAAGGGTAGCCGACTGCGTGGCAACGGGATTGACGACCTGTTGCGGCTGCATTGGCACCTGTGTCATAGGCAATCCGATTGGGTAAGAGTATCCCATAATGACCCCTTCTGTTTACTCTAGTAGACTTTCTGTACGGACTAACGGACTCGTGATTTTTAATCTATACTAGAAATGACCCTCAAAAAACAGATTTGCTACAAATAGGGTAAAATATGAACGAATTGTTACATCATTACAGGAAACGTTGAAATCTGAATGTTCTTCCTGCGCCTCTTATTTCTTGTACTGATGTTCACAATCATTGGCCTGATGGTGATGTTTTTTCCCCGCGTCAAATCCATCACAACAGGAACCTATCATTTTATACAAGGCCAATACGAATATGATCGAGGGCATCTTCCCGAAGCCCGACAGGATTTTGAGTTAGCATTGCGAGGCTATCCCGATTTAGCCACCGTATTTATTCGTCTGGGAGATATTGAACGTGCGCTAAAACATCCCAACGATGCCCTGAGCTATTATCAAAAGGCCTTGGACGTGAATCCAAAATCCAAAGAAGCGATGCACCGCCTCGCCGAGAGTGAAGAGAAACTTGGGCGCCTGCGCTTGGCCTTGGGTATTTACGCCGACCTCCTGAAAGCAGACCCCAAAAACATTGACCTCTGGCGCAAGGTCGGCACCATGTATTACAAGCTGGGCAAAGAACACAGCACCATGGAGGATTACGATCAGGCCATCACCCACCTTCTAAACGTGGTTGCCAAGGAGCCTGAGGATATGGGTTCTCGCTTTAAATTGGCAGAAAGTTATTTCAACCAGGAACGGTATACAAAAGCCCTAGGTGTTTACTGTGATCTCGCCATTGATAATCCCCAGTCGGCGGAAGCCCTCTACTCCTTGGCTGTGACATTGGCGCATCTCAAGGCTCACAAGGAAGCCGCTGAGATGATGGTTCGCGCCACGGAAGCCGTCGAGGTAACCCAGCCAGAACTCTCACAGCCGTGGGCTGCCATTGCCATTAAATTCCAGCAAGCCCAGTCTCCCACAGACAAGGAACCACCAAAAGCCGTAACAGCGTGCATGGACAAATATCACACCGCTGAAGAAAAACGGGACAAGGAAGCCGCTGCGGAAGCTGCCACCGAAGAATAGCGCTCAAAAACTAAGACTTGGGCAAGGGCGTGGGAGTCGACTTTAGCTTTGGATGCTGTTTGAAAGCGTCATCAATTTCTTGTCGAATTTGCGCCACGGTTTTGCCTTTTTTCATTTCGTCCCGGGCATACAAGGCAATCTGAACACACATCGGGCAGTATAAGCCGTGATTATCAAACACAACTTTGGCTGAACCCGGACTTTCTCTGAGAAAGCAATGATAATTGCTTTTATGCCCTTGCTGACCACAGCCACAATAACAGGGCAGGTATTTTAAGACCTCCGGGTGCTCCAAGGCATAATAATAGGCTTCTTTTTGATCGGCCGTGGCTTTCTGCTCGTTCAAATAAGTGGCTAGACGCTGCTTTTGAGCCTCAGCAAAACTGTCTGCCCCCAAGACCGTAAACAAAACCATCACCCCGACCAGGACAGCCAAACCAAACCAATACAGCGAGCGAATGTTTATTTGCATGGGTGTTCCTCAATGGACCCGGACATCACGGGGTTTACAGTATCACAAGGGGGCGGCATCTTCTATGCCAATGCGATTAGAGACGCTAATGACACCAATTTGTGCCCATTCTCGTGTTCAACTCTTTTGTAACAAAATATTAAAATTTTAGGCATATAAAGCAACTCTATAATATATCTTTTTTTAATTAGTAATAACTACACATCGGTTCGGAAGCAAGAAGGGTCGCGAGCGTTTTTCGGATAAACGTGACGCGCGCATTTAGCGAAGAAGAGAAGGAATACAGGGAAGAGGACCATGTCTAAAATTGACTCGAAAACGTTATTAACGTTTATGGTGCTGCAAAACAGCCAGAATTCACGCCGTTATAATGATGACCCCTATGGCGATATGGATTCTCCTTGGGGCTTGCCCAGCAGTGGCTATGATGATTACGACTACGCTCCACCACGCCGACAGAGCAGCGGTGGGGGCTTTAACCTCTTCAGCTTGTACCTGCTGTTTAAAGCCGGTGTTTTCGGCAAAAAGAAGGACGAGACAAGCACCAATACGACCAACAATACAACCAACAACACAAACACGACGAATACTACAACCACCCAAGTCCAGCAAATGCAGACGCAAATTACCCAATTGCAACAACAGTTGGCCCAAGCCAAGCAGAATGATGCCCAAGACGCCCAACAAATTCAGTCGCTACAGCAGCAGTTAGCCCAAGCCCAGCAACAGGCTGCCCAAGCGACCCAAAATCAACAACAGATTCAGCAACTGCAACAACAATTGGCCCAGGCCCAGCAGCAACTGACACAAGTACAGCAACAAACCAATCAATCCAACCAGACCCAACAACAAAATCAGCAGCAGATTCAGGATCTGCAGCAACAGTTGACCCAGACCCAGCAACAGCTGACCCAGGCTCAACAGCAATCACAGCAGTCGGCACAACAGTTGCAACAAAGCCAACAACAGGTCCAGCAATTGCAGCAGCAATTAACTCAAACCCAGCAGCAGCTGACCCAAGCCCAGCAAAATGATACCCAGGATACACAGCAAATCCAGCAATTGCAGCAGCAGTTGACCCAAACCCAGCAGCAGCTGACTCAGGCACAACAGCAGCTCACTCAGGCAACCCAGGCCCAGCAGCAAAGCCAGCAGCAAGTACAACAATTACAACAGCAGCTGGCCCAAGCCATGCAGCAGATTCAAACTTTGCAACAACAATTGGCCCAAGCCCAGCAACAGCTCGCTCAATATCAACAACAACAGCAGCAGCAGCAAAATACCGGTACACTCCAAGCCTTTGATCCGGTCAATATCACACCACAGGTAGACTTTATTAACTTTGGAGTGGGCAATGCCGGAACTGGTTTTGGTAGCTCCCTGACCAAAACTCAACTGGAAAACTATGCGGCCGGATGGGAAACGCAACAAACCCGAGAGCTGTCGATTCTCTTTGACAAGGTGAGACAGAACCCTGGTTTAGTCGATACAAATGGCGATGGCAAGTTTACTGCAGCCGAATTCCAGGCTCTGGCAAGACGTTCCGGTAACACGAACACCATTGACGCCAGCGATTTGGGTATTACCGATCCGAATTTCAGAAGCATTCAAATCGGGGTTGATGGCAGTGGCAATACCACCTTCAATGGTAGAGCCATGTTCAGCAGTACCCAAGCCACTATCAGCGATATTCAAACCTGGTACAACTTCAACAAGCACTGGTTTGAACTCAGCAAGATGTTCAGACACCTGGCTGCACACTTCACTGCCGTGGACACCAATCGTGATGGCTCCTTGTCCAAAGCGGAGATTGCGGCTCGGGCTGCCCGTACCGGAAACACCAACGACATTGAACTCAGCGACTTCGCCTAGCTAGAAGGAGATTCCACGAGTACCGTAGAGTAACACCTCTTCGGGCTCGGCCAGGTCGTCGTGCAATTGCTCAATCGACTTGTTGTAAACCGGATGCATCAGGCGTGAATTGACCTCAAGCAACGGGACCAGCATACACGCCCGCTCATGAACCCGAGGATGCGGTAGGACCAGATCGGGATCCTTCATGATCAGATCCCCATAAAAAAGAATATCAATATCAATCACGCGCGGGCCAAACTGATTATCCGGATTACGGATACGCCCCAACGTGGTCTCGACGTCCTGACATACCGTCAACAATTCTTCCGGCGGCAGGGAGGTTTCAATGGCCACAGCCACATTAACAAACCATTCCTGGTCCTTGTAGCCCACCGGCTCCGTCTCGTAAAAACTGGAGGCCGATAAAAGTCGTATGGCTGGCCGGTCCGTCAACATGCGGATCGCCTGCTGGATGGCCCCGAGCCGATCACCTTCGTTGCTGCCAAGTCCAAGATATACAATCATAGCGGTATTTTAAACCGGCTGCGGCGAATGCGGCATACCCAGTTCGATGGATTGACGCAACGGATCAAAGACGCCCTGAAGAGTAAAAGGCCGTACCTCAGAGATATCCACCGGAACCAGCTGACCCGTTAAGTCCATGTCGGGGTTCAGGCAGTCAAAATTAACCACTGTATTGGTACGGGTGCGCCCTCGCCAGCGGTCAAACTTTTGGCGCTTGCTCTTGCCTTCCACCAGGACTTCCACGGTCTGGCCTTCAAACTCGCGGTTGATGTCATAAGTCACTTCTGCAATCACAGCATTAAGACGCTGAAGCCGATCATCTTTTTCCGCTTCGGAAACCTGGCCCTCACCCCGATTTTCCCATAAGCCAGCCGGGGTTTGCTTTCGGGCCGAGTAGGCTGCCACATTAGCCGCACTGAAACGGACCCGACGAACGGCCTCGATTGTTTCCTGAAACTGGGATTCCGTTTCACCGGGAAAGCCCACAATAAAATCGCCACTAATGGCACACGTGGGAATCCGATCCCGAATCTTATCAATCAGATCAAAATACTGCTCTTTGGTATAGCCCCGACGCATCCGCTCCAGGACCTCGCTGTTGCCCGCCTGCATGGGAATATGAATGTACTCCATCACCCGAGGCAAATCCGCCACTGCTTGAATGATGCGATCCGACAGGTCCAAGGGGTGAGACGTCATAAAGCGGATCCGATCAATGCCCGGTACCTGCTCATGGATGTCCTCCATCAAGTCGGCCAGGCCATAGGTACTGTGCGTAAAGTCTTTGCCATAGGCATCCACCGTTTGCCCCAGAAGCGTTATCTCCCGATAACCGGAATCGGCCAGTTGCTTCACCTCATCCAGAATCGATGCGGCGGGGCGACTGATTTGGCGCCCTCGGGTATAGGGAACCACACAGTAGGTGCAGAAATAGTCACACCCTTCAATAATGGTCACCCAGGCCGAAACGGTGCTTTTTCGAATCGGGGTAATGTCCTCGAAGTAATCGTAGGTGCTTTTGTCTTTTTGACGCTGCACCGCCACCAGTTTGGCCGCAGAGCTCTGATCATCGAAGACCTGGCGCACCAGTTGCGGAAGCTCATGGATGTTCTGGGTCCCAAAGACCAAATCGATAAACGGCACCCGGCCCACGACTTCGTCTTTGGCTTGCTGTGCAACACACCCGGCCATGGCAATTTTGACACCGGGACGTTCCTTTTTGAGCTTACGCCAGGCTCCCAGATAGCTGTAGGCTTTGTCTTCAGAGTTGGCACGAATCTGACAGGTGTTAATAATGACCAAATCCGCTTCCTTGCGATTTTCAGTGGGCGAAAACCCTTCTTTCGCCAGCAAACCGAACATCAGCTCACTGTCGTTCTGATTCATCTGGCAACCCAAGGTTTCAATGTAGACTTTACGCTCGGCCATCATCATCTCGGGCGAGGTTGCTTCTGGAGAGGTCGTGGACATAGCACAACACACCTGAACGGTTTTACAGCATCCTTCCTGTTATAACAGAAAGATCAATCCCTCTCAAATCTCACCGGCTATCGGCCAAAATCCGTGAAAAAATCAGGAGCCGTCTGGCCTCTTCCCTGAATGGTTCTAATCGGGCGCCAAACAGACGTGGGCAAAGTTTTGCCTGGGTTTGTCGATACCTCGTTGATACTTGTGAATAAGGATGCCCCCTATCATGGCCATTGTCCTGGGCGAGCGCCCGGCCTCCCTGCCATTTGTAAAATCGTGGTCGACCTTTTGGGTTGTCATTTCCCTGGTCATCTTGGTCATTACATTGGCCTGGCCAGTCATTACGTTGCCTTTCGACCACTATCACAATAACGCAACGGCCAACGAAACGGCATTCATGGTTTCCCGGGCCTTTCAGAAATACCGAAAAGCCCACGGCATCAGTGTCAATACCGACATGGAAAGCCTGGTCCCCTATTTCTCCCATGCCAAACGAGAGCCCTTTGGCATGATGGATCAGGTTCTGGCTGACCCCAAAGGCGTTCCGGCCAAAGTGACCTGCAGCGGTATTAGCCCCTATGTAAAGTGCCTTCGCCTGAGAAATGGCGCCCTGTTAATGTATGACCACAACCCCAACCGCCTCGAGAATGGCTTTGGCTTTGGCGGCTACAGTGGGCAACACGCCATTACGTTTTATCTGGACCCTGACGGACGATATACAGGAACCCAAAATACCGTCCAGTTTTTCCTGATGGCCGATGGCCGGATACACACCCTGGGCGATATTCCTGAAAAAACCCGAAACGCTTATCGCTACTATGACCCTATCCCAAGCGCCAACCCTCGCTGGTTCCGGTGGCGGGTGCCCACCACGCCTTTGCCGAAACGATAGCATCACCCTGACACATTGCACAAATTGTTACAAATCAATACGAACTAGCATCAGTCCCGCTTGAGGGTTCTTATAAAGGAAGAACATTCGTCATTGCGAACGCCAGGGGAGTCATTACGTGAGATTAGCTTTCGAACCAACAGCAACACTCGTGTCGAGAACTTCATCTCAAGGCCGATTTGGCATGAATGGCCCGGTTCAGGGAGAGGTTGTTCACGCAACGGATCCAACACCGGCCTCAGAGCCCTTTCGATTCGTCGTTGTTGGCGATCAAGGCTCCGGTAACAAGTTTCGACAACTGTTTGGCAAGCATTTAGAACGCCTTCATGAATTCAAGCCCTTTTCCACCATGCTCCTGGTCGGAGACAACGTCTATGGTTCGGCTAAAGACGGCGTCAATGAGCGGGACGGAGATCCGGCTCTCTTTAAAGACCGGATTTGGACCAGCTTTAAGAGTCTGATCCGAAAAGGTGTTCAAATGTTTCCGATTCTGGGCAACCATGATGTCCGTTATGGCCAGGAAGAGGCCCAGTTAAAGTATTGGAACACGCCTCGCTATTATAATTTTAAGCGAGGCAATGTCGAATTCTTTGCGTTGGACACCACCACGATGCTGCCCAACTATGACAAATGCTACAGCGATCGGGTCGATTTTGCCCATAAGATGACCCAGGAGCAGCTGGACTGGCTGGATAAGAAACTGGGCGAGAGCAAAGCCAAGTACAAAGTGGTGATGGGCCACTACCCTATGTACACCTCCGGAAAATACCTGAATCGGGGTGTTAATGCCGAATTGATTCGCAATTTGCTCCAGCCCTTACTGGTCAAGCATGGGGTCGATATCTATCTTTGTGGTCACGAACACCACTACGAGCGTTCAAAACCCATCTACGGGGTCACACAGTTCCTGACAGGGAGCGCCAGCAAATTGACCAAGGATATTGCCCATACCCAAGATCCGCCCTATCCACGGGCACACTTGGCTCAGCAGCATCAATTTATGGTGTTTGAAGAACGCCCCGAAGGCCTTGCCTTTAATGCCGTAAACGACAAAGGGGAAATCATTGATTCCGGTGTGGTCCCTGCCCGGACACAACCCAATGTCGATACCGACGAGACCTCCTCTGGAAAAGGGGGCGCCACCCGTTCTCCTTTAGCGTTCCTGAAACAAGCCACCGCGTTCTTGAACCGACCGGAAGCCGAAGCTCAGGAAACACCCAAGGCGTCTTAAATAAATTATCTGCAGCTGCTTAGTGAACCGCGGCGGTTTTACGCTCGGGACGCTGGATGTTATAAATGGGTCCGAATTTACCCCACAGGTAATCCACAAAATACTGGGCGTTCAAAGGCTCTCCGGTGACTCGAAGAATAATTTCGGCAGGGGTTTCCACCTTGCCATAATAATGAACGGCCTTTTTGAGCCAGTCTCTTAGCGGCTTCATGTTGCCTTTGGCAATCTGGGCTTCCATGTCCGGCATTTCTTTTTTGGCCGTGTTATAGAGTTGGACCGAATACATGTTCCCCAGAGTATAGGTCGGGAAATAGCCAAAGGATCCATGAGACCAATGAATATCCTGAAGCACCCCTTGGGTATCCGAAGGCGGAACCAAGCCTAAGTAGTCCTGCATTTTTTCATTCCAGACCCGCGGCAGGTCAGCCACATTCAAACGACCTTCAATCACGTCTTTTTCAATTTCATAACGAAGCAAAATGTGGAGGTTATAGGTTGCCTCATCCGATTCCACCCGAATCAAACTGGGTTTAGATTCATTGATGGCCCGGTAGAATTGCTCAAGCGATACCCCGTTCAGTTGCTCGGGGAAGAGCTGCTGCAACCGCGGGTAGTGATATTCCCAAAACGAGCGGCTACGGCCCACCAGGTTTTCCCACATCCGGGACTGGGATTCGTGGATCCCCAACGAAGCGCCATCGGCCAAGGGAGTCCGCATGAGCTTCGGGTTCAGGCCTTGCTCATACATGCCGTGCCCGGCTTCATGCATCGAGGAAAAGAGGGAAGAAACCATATCATCCTCAAAAAGCCGGGTAGTCAGGCGCACATCCAGGGGCCCCATGCCCATACAAAAGGGGTGTGGAGCCTTATCCAGACGCCCGGCATCCAAGTCAAAGCCCATCGCGGCAATGACTTCCTCGCTGAACTTCCATTGAAGATCGGTGGGGGAGTGCTTGTGCAGAAAGCTGGTGTCAGGCTTGTCGGTGGACTCGGAAATCGCCTTGACCAACGGGACCAGTTCTTCTTTCAGGTTAGCAAAGAGCTTATCCAGCTGGCGTGTGGTCAAACCCGGCTCGTAGAGGTCCATCAAGGCATCATAGGGCGAGCCATTGGCTTTGTCATAGCCCAGCAAATCAGCCATTTGTCGGTTCAAATCAACAATTTTGTCTAAAACCGGCGCAAATTTGCCGAAATCATTGGCTTTACGCGCTTCAACCCAAACCGTGTGGGCCTTGGCCGTGGTCTCCTGCAGTTCCTGAACAAGGCTCACCGGGAGCTTGGTTGCCCGGTCAAACTCTTTCCCGACTTCACGCACAAGGGCCCGGTCAATGGTCTCAAGGCGGTCAAACACTTCAGGGGCCCGCAGGGTCTTTAAAAGGTTTCCCATCTCGTCGGACGTCATCATGGTATGCGACAGCTTGGACAGGGTCGACATCTGTTTCGCCCGGATCTCAGCCCCTTTCTGAGGCATATAGGTTTCCAAATCCCACCCCAGTAACCCCTGGGTTGTATGAATGTCGTGTATTTCTCCAATACGTTCTTTTAGGGTATCAAGCTCTCGCATTATACGGCCTCCTCAATGCTCGGTATGGCGACGTGCCATAAAACGGTTTGAAATGGAACTATTTTACCGCTAAAGTCAGGGTTTGTAGACGGGGTTTTTCAAAACCGAACCTCTGTCAGTTATCGATCGGCTCGGATGGAGAATGGCATGTCAAACTATATTCTCGTTTTGGATCACGGCACTACCGGACTCAAAGCCTGCCTGATGAACCAGGCCGGTGACATTACGGCCCAAGCCTATGAGAAGATCCCACAATTCTATCCCCAACCGGGCTGGGTGGAACATGACCCCGCCGTTTTATGGGAGTTAACGCTTCAGGCCATTCAAACCCTGTTTAAAGGCGCAGGCATTACCTGGTCCCAGATTGTGTCCGTGGGTATCACCAACCAGCGGGAGACCGTCGTGCTCTGGGACAAAACCACAGGCGCTCCCTTGTATAACGCCATTGTCTGGCAATGCCGCCGAACCGCCGAGTGGTGTTCGGACCGAAAACAACAGGATGCAAGCCTGATTGAAGACATTCATGCCCGCACCGGACTCGTCATGGATGCCTACTTCTCGGCGAGTAAAATCCGCTGGCTCCTGGATCACAGCCCGGCTGCCCAATCGGCCCTCGCTGCCGGGAACCTCCTCTGCGGCACCGTGGATACCTGGATATTATGGAAGCTGACCGGTCATCGAAAGCATATTACGGACATGACCAACGCGTCGCGCACCATGCTGTTTAACATCCGTACCAAAGCATGGGATTCGGTTCTTCTGAGCTATTTTGGCATACCCGAATCAATCTTGCCTTCTGTCCAAACCAGTTGCAGCCACTTTGGCGATGTCGACCCTGGGTTGACCCAAGGCGCCATGGTTCCCATCATGAGCATGATCGGCGATCAGCAGTCAGCCCTTTACGGCGAGCGATGCTGGACACCCGGCACCTCAAAAAATACCTTTGGCACGGGTGCCTTTCTGATGACCAATATCGGCACCGAGTGTATCCTCTCGAATCAGGGTTTGCTGACGACTCTGGCCTGCGGTGCCGATGGCAACCCCGTATATGCCTTGGAGGGCTCGGTGTTTATGGCCGGTGCCGTCATGGAATGGCTCAAAAATGACCTGGGACTGTTTGACACCTTTGACGAAGCCGACTCGTTAGCCATGTCGATTGAATCGACGGAAGGCGTGTATCTGGTACCCGCCTTTGTGGGCCTGGGTGCGCCGCACTGGGATAGCGATGCCAGAGGCCTTCTCTGCGGTCTGACCCAGGGAGCCGGTCGTGCCCACCTCACCCGAGCAGGCTTGGAGTCTATGGCGTATCAAGTGGATGACATCCTGGCGCTGATGCAACAGGCCTCCGGCGCGTCCATTGCCCACTTGAAGGTCGATGGGGGTGTGAGCCGCTCGAATTTTCTCATGCAATTTCTGGCCGATGTGCTGAACTTGCCGGTACACCGTATGTTAGATACCGAGCTGACAGCAAAAGGGGCAGGCTATCTGGCAGGCTTGGGCGCTCATTTCTGGGAATCACCGGAGGCCATTGCCGCCCTTCCTCAACCGGAAGATATTTTTCCCCCAACCATGGCGCCCCATGTCCGAGGCACTCTGAAACAAGGCTGGCAGGCGGCCATTCAGAGGACGCTATTAACGCCTGAAGCCGCACACTGCGTGGGGGAACCCGTCGGCTAAACAAGTTTTTTTCTAATGTTTTTGCATTGCATGCTCATAGGGATCCAACCACATATGCTGTTCGTGGAGAGCCTTTTGGGCCATACTTTCTCCGTGCAAATAGTTTCGAACTTCTAAGGGATTAAAGGCAATCTGTTCCGGAGTGAGCCCCATATTCTCGGGAGTCAAAGCACCCGGTGTGGTCACATAGCCACCTTTTCCTGTCGATGTCGCCGAAGGGTTCTGAGTTCCTGCCGAGTTGACAGTTTCTCGTCGATCGCCTGTCAACGATGCGGCGGCTGGATTTGTAGCGGCTGGTTTTTGAGGTTCCGGTGGTTTCTCCAGAACATCCGGGTCCCCAAATATGGCGTTGCTGATTTTCTTGCAAACATAGCCTACAGCAAAACCACATAGAGAGGTAAACACCACTTCAGTCAAAAAGCCGCCGTAGGTCCAAGGCAAGAAGCCCAGGAACTTGGCATTGGCAAACTTGGCAATCCACTTGTTCCGTGTCAGTAAGCCCAGGCCCGGCAAATAGTTCCGGCCTACTTCAAAGCCCATGTAGCCACCCAAGCTCTCGGAAAGGCCTTCAAAGAAACGAGCAATTTTGCTCTCCTGGGTTTTACCTTTACGATACCCGGAAATAGCCGTCCCAAAAGTAAACAAGCTCACAATCGTGCGCCCGAACCAGGGAGAACCGGCAGCAGCAGCGTTGTTTTGAAAGCGTTTGAAACTGGCCCCTTCAAAGATACGTTGGAAGAAATAGCCGACCTTACCAAAGAAGCGCCCAACAGGCCCCACGCCTCGTTTTTTCAGCATATCATAGATGGCATGCTCGGCTTCCACCACGGGCTTGTGATATTTTTCAAGATAATTAACCCGCTTTACCAAGCCACCCAAGTAACCTTGCAAACGACTGGCGAGGCCCTTGCGAGCTGAGGACCTTAAAATATGGGATTTTTGAATGTGACCTTCCAGTGCACTGAGCGTTGTGGCCCCTGAAAGTTTAAACCCAGCTTTGGACGCCTGTCCTGCCAGGCCCACCTGGCTCACCAGACCTTGACTTGCCTTATGAATAGCCTCCCACACCAGCGGCGATTTGCTTTCTTTCACCAATGCCGCACGGATGGTGTCGTAGCTAACTTTCTGAGTCAAGCCCAGGGCTTTTCGAATGGCTTTAGCCACCGGGGCATAGTCTTTATTTTGCAAAATCTTGGTGAGATTGGCCGCAAACAGATCACCGGCATGCCGGCTTCTACCCTTGATTGGCTGCTCCAGCGCTGCTTTAATAAGTTCCACCACTTGCGGGGTCACTTGCTTTTTCGTCACGGCCTTTTGCATGACCGACAGGAGATTTTCCTTATCAATCAGGCGCTGCAACTGTTCCAGCGTACTGGTTTTCACCGGCTGAGCCCAAGGCAGTATCCGCTTTGCCCCTTCATACCAGGAAGTGGGCAGGATCGCCTTAAACAAACGGCCCAAGGGCTGAACGAGATTGCGGTTGAAAAAGCCTCCATGCAACTCCTGAGAAGCAATGTCTCGAAGCGACTGCGGCAGGAAATGGACGGCACTGGGCTCAATAATTTGCTTTAGCTGGGCCAGATTATGTGTATTGTTGGACAAACGGGTGAGAAGCTCTTTAGGTAAGCGCATTTTGGCCAAATCGCCATAAAAGTGTCCCCGAGGCCCAATATGGGTCTCCAGATAATTCTTCACCATGGCATCGCCACTTATAGCACCTTGAAGCCGTTGGCCCAGATTCTCCAGAGCAGGGCCCTTGGTTGAAGAGGGGAGTTGCAGCTGCCGATTCAACCAGGACGCACCGGGCAAGGACTGCATTCCCCTTAAAAATCTTTCAAATAAACTCTTTGCGTGGTAATTCGGGCCATGAACAAAATTATCAACAGCTTTTCCGACACCCCAGCCCATCAGCACGGCTAAAATCCCGGTAATGGCCAATTGCTTGGGATTCATGCCATCGGGCAGCATGCCGCCCATCATGCCCGGCATCAGCTGACTCATCATCTCCGGGGTCAACTGTCCGCTGGCCGCTAAGGCCTGGAGCTTTTCCATCTGTTCCCGGACTTTGGGGTCCTGAAGCAACAGCGAAGCCTGTTGAATCATTTCCGGGGTCAGCTGGCTTTGCAACGCCGCCAACTGTTCCTGGGTCATTCCAGGCGGCAGGGGGGGCAGCGCATTTTGAAGCTGTTGCAGGTCCGCTGGCAACCCCAAGCCAGAGGCCATGGAGTTGGGAGCCCCACCAGGACCAAACGCGGGCATCCGACCCGGCATACCGTAGTTTCCAGGTCGCATTGCTGATTGTGGGTATTGTGCTCCTAGTGGGTAGGGCATCGTGGGATGGTTCCTCTCGCGTCGTTGTCCCCCGAATATCATCGGGATAAACGTCGGTGAAGAATTTTTTACACCGTCGCCGGGCCAATTCCGTTAAACTTGTAACATATTTTTACACGCCGTGACCCAGCACTTGCGTCAGTATCTTTTATTCTCGGCAAGAAATACAGTATGATAGCAACACGCGCTGCCGGACGCGTCGTCAGCGAAACGGCCGAAAAGCAGAAATAGCGGGGTAGAGCAGCTATGGCACAACCCTCTTTGTATGTTTATTATCACACCCACTGGGACCGAGAATGGTACTTACCCTTCCGGGAGTACCAACACCGTCTTTTGACCGTGGTTGATGACATTTTGACCACGCTGGAATCGGGGCAGATGGAGTGCTTCACCTTGGACGGCCAAACCGTATTACTGGAGGACTACCTGGAGTTTCGCCCCGAGAACGAATCTCGCCTGCGGACCCTGGTCAAGCAGAACAAGCTGTCCATTGGCCCCTGGTACGTCATGCCCGATGAATTTCTGGTCAGCGGCGAAAGCCTGATCCGAAACCTGCAACGCGGCCTCTACATCTCCCGGGAGTTTGGCGAAGAAACCTTTACCGGTTATCTGCCGGACACCTTTGGCCACTCGGCGGACATTCCCATGATCCTGACGCAGTTTGGAATTTCCTCGGCCATTGTGTGGCGGGGGCTTGGTGCCCAGTTCCCCTTGTTCACCTGGCAATCGCCATCCGAGGATCAGGTCACGGCCTTTCACCTGACCGAAGGCTACTTTCAAAACGTTTTTCATATGGGCAAGGACCTGCAGGAAAAAAAGACCTTCTTCCAGCAATGGCTGTCCAAGGTCAGTGATGTTGTTCCCAATAACGCCCCGGTCCTGTTTCCCGTCGGCGCAGACCACCTGGGTGTGGTTGCCGACTCCCCGGCGCTGGTCAAGCAATTGGCCCCGGATGCCCAGTCCATTACTCCGGATACCTTTATGACCCTTGCGGCTGAGTCCGAGCAGGCCCTGGTGCAGACCCATGTGGGCGAGCTTCGCAACTTCGAAGGAGCCTATCTGTTGCCCGGCGTCTTTTCAAGCCGGATGTACCTGAAGCAGTGGAATCGCACATTGGAATGGCGCCTGACCCGACAACTGGAGCCTCTTCTGGCCTGGAGCCAGGTGCTCAACATCAACCTGCCGCCGGTTAAATCCCAGCTCGATTTTCTATGGAAGACCCTGCTTTTGAACCACCCTCATGACAGCATTTGCGGGTGCAGCGTGGACAGTGTGCATCGCGAGAACGAGGTGCGTTTCGAACATGTCGACCAGCTTTCAACGGCCCTGGTCCGGGATCTGCATGCCCAGCTCAGCCACCGCTATCAACCCGATAACACCATGCTGGTCTTCAACCTGTCGGACAGCCCTTACACCGGCGTTGTCGAACTGACCCAGGATTATCCCAATACCGCCCCTCCTCCGGCCCCAGAGGCTGAGATCCAAGTTCTCACCGAAGAGACCCTCCTGGACGAATCCTACCTGCTGGATACGGCCATTTTGCCTCTCTCCGAGAATCAAGCCGTCCGGCGCAAGAGCTTGGCCTGGGTCGAGAATCTGCCGGCCCATGGGCTTACCACCCTTGCCAAGGCGCTACCAGCCTCAGACACTGTTTTGGTGACCGCCAGCGGCCTGGAAAACAACAATGTCATCGTTCAAGTCACTCCCAGTGGCGATCTCACCGTCGAGGATCGCAAGACCAAACGGATTTATACCGGCATTCACCAACTTTGGCGCAACCTGGAGCAAGGCGACTCCTATAATGCGGCCCCCGTCCCCGGAACGATGCCAACCCAGGCACGGATTGAGCGCACAGAGATTGTCGATGAAGGGCCCTTGCGAGGAACTTTGGCCCTTACCTGGACGTTCCCGGATCACGAAACACGCTATACCACCTGGGTCAGCCTGGATGCGGGCTCCCCGGCGCTGAGCTTTAAAACGACCTTTGTGAACCAAACCCCGGATCACAAAGTTCAAGTGGTGTTCAAGACGGCCTCGCCCTTGACCCAGGTCATTGCAGAAGGCCACTTTGCCCCCATCACCCGCTCCTACGACCCCAGCTATCGACTGGTAGACCATATGCCGGCCCCCCGACTCAAGGAACTGCTGGTGCAGGGTGGTCCTATTCAGCGCTTTATCGGCTTTGACGACCAGACCCTCATCACCCGGGGGCTGACCGAATACGAAGTGGAGGGCGAGTCTCTCAAACTGACTTTAATACGCGCCTTTGGCATGTTGTCTCGTGACGATACCGGTGTTCGCGGCAGCCATGCGGGCCCGCCCTTACAGACCCCGGAAGGCCAATGTCTACACCGGGCGTTTGAATGCCACTACCAGTGGCGTCCTGGATTTTCCCTGGAGGGTGCCTTCACCCAGGCAGACCGATTCTATGGCGCCGTCTATGGCTTTGCACCCAGAAGCAATGCTCAGGAAGCGTCGCAAGCCACTTCAGCCTCCACCTCGATTCTTTCCTGGCAGAATCCGGCGGTCGTGTCCACGGCCTTTCACCCAGGGCCCCAGAACACGCTTCACCTGCGGTTGCTCAATCCCACTGCCACGCCCCAAACCATTGTGCTACACTTGCCCAAGGGCTGGGAAGCGACTCGGGAAATCAATCTCA
Source organism: Vampirovibrionaceae bacterium NZW_1234 (assembly GCA_041697335.1). Classification (GTDB taxonomy): domain Bacteria; phylum Cyanobacteriota; class Vampirovibrionia; order Vampirovibrionales; family JAGQHJ01; genus JBGUGD01. The sequence goes on from JBGUGD010000015.1 coordinate 16,306, forward strand.
CGGGTAAACCCATCGCCCCCCTGCAAGACAGCTCACTCACAATCCCCCCTTACCGCCTGACGACGGTGGAGCTGTATCCACCGGCCTCCCGAGGACTGTAACCCTGATGATCATCTTCTTTCTCATTCTGATTTTGGTTGAAGTCGCCCTGTTAATTGGGCTGGTCTGGGCTTACAAGTACCTGCATCTGGGTCACATGGTACTTCACAACCTCCGGGTCGCTGTCATTATCGCAAGAACCACCTTGCACCGACGATTACAGCAGCGAGAAAAGGTGGTCACGGTTTTGGACGAAGCGAAAAAATTTCTCTACGACTTCCTCCCAGGCTGGCTTAAATTTTTGCTACGTGCCATGAAGTGGGTCAGCAAATTTCATCCACAAAACGGTTGAAGCATGGCCCCCTTTTGCCGTACACTAGACTTCGCGACAGCAGTCAGAACCTTAAATGCGGTATTTCTTTGAAAACAAGACAGCTGATTGCGGGCACACCAATCACAATGCAGGAGGCCTGAGGCATGGCAAATCGACACGATGACGGATTGGATCTCTTTCTGGGACTGCTGTTTGGGCTGTCCACCGGGATTTTGGCGGGAATCTTACTTGCCCCCAAACCAGGCACAGAACTGCGAAATGATTTGAAAGGCTTTGTCAACAACCTGCCCAACGAGGTCAACGTCAGTCTGACCCGCTCGAAGGGGCAATACAAAGAACTGCTGGGCCGCACCAAGGAAGGCATTGAAACCCAGATTGAGCGTCGCAACGAGCGCCGTCAAGCTATCCGTATGGCCGAAGCCAAGCGTCGGGAAGAACAAGAAGCTGGCTACGACTACTAAGCCCACATCCATTATCCCAAAAGAGAGACGAGGCACCCGAAGATGACCCTAGCGCCCGGCACGGAACACCTGTTACAACTCCTGATTCTGACCAGCATTGTACTGCTGATTCCGGTCTTTGTGGGCGTCACCGTCGTGTTGTTCAAGCTGGCATTTCTCATCCATTCCACGTCGGACTTTGTGAACTTTGCCTCCAATGAGCTGACACCGGTCGTCAAAGAGCTTCGCCTCACCGTGGATCACCTGGAAACCATGGGCCATCGCGCCTCGTCCGGGATGCAGGATATGGGGCAGACCCTGCAAAGCGTTCGCCCCTTAGTAAAAACCGGTGTGGCCCGAACCAAAACCTTCGCCTCTGCCCTTATCAGCGGTCTCAAGCGTTCCTTCGATCGCAACCGCTAATTCCCAGTATTTGTGACTCAAAAAGGAGAACAATCAATGAGCTCAGGTCGTTTCTTAGGTGGTATTCTTATCGGCGGTGCTTTGGGCGCCATTATCGGGTTATTGTTAGCCCCTCGCAGCGGCCACGACACCCGCGAACTGATCCGGGAAGACCTGGAAGATCGCTTGGATAAATCCGTCGAAGGCATTCGCAACCGCGCCGATGAAGTGAAGCTGAAAGCGGAGAACCTGCGCGAGCGTGGCCAATCCATTGTCACCGAACTGGAGGAAACCGGCCGGGAAGCGTGGAGCAAGCTGCGCACGTCGGTCAAACCCAATAAAGGCGTCACTCCCGAAGAATCTCCGAATTAATCTTCTTCCTGTCTTCTTATGGCCGTGTATTACATTTCTGCCGACATGGAAGGCGTGTGTGGCGTCTCCAGTCCGCATCAGTGCTATCCCAAAGACAATTGGACCGCCTATCATGCAGCGGTTCAGCAGATGGCCGATGAAATCAACTGGGTGGCTCAGATCCTTCTGGAAAGCGACCCTTCGGCCCGGATCCTGGTGAACGATGCTCATAGCACCATGACCAACCTTCAGCCCGGCCACTTGCTCCCCCAATTATCCCTTTTATCAGGCAAACCCAAGCTCTGTGCCATGATGACCGGCTTAACCGCCGAGGCTGAGGCGGCCTTTCTCATCGGCTACCATGCCAAGGCCGGTACGGAGCGGGGGGTGTTGAATCATACCTTTCATAACAAGCTGGCCAATGTTGAAATCAACGGGGTCTCCTACGGCGAAGCCGGCATTAATGCCTTGTATGCCAGCCTGGTCCACCGGGTCCCCATTGTTCTTGCCAGTGGCGACGATGTGTTTTGCCGGGAAATTACGCCACTTGTGCCGGGGATTCAGACCGTTGAAACCAAAATCGGCATCACCACCACTGCGGCCCAGTGCCATGCCGTGGACACGGTGAAAGCCCGTTATATCGAGGCAACACGCCAAGCCCTCAAGTCGCTTCCTCAAGCCAAAGCCAATCTCCCCAAGCTTGAAGGCCCCTACCGGCTTGTGCTGACCTTCACCAACAGTCTGGCCTGTGATGTCGTCATGACATCGCCCTTGTACACCCGCCTGGACGGCACTCGGGTGGAAGTCACCTCGCCCGACTTTCAACACACTTACCAGGCCTTGCAAACGGCCTACACCATGCTGGCCTACACCCATTATATGGACTGGTAGAACACTCTTTGGCCCTATTGCAAGGCCGAACGGTCCCAGCTCAGGTCAACCAGATGAACCAGGGCCTCATACACCCGGTCCTGAAGCGCATCGGCATCGGCAACATCCGTAATCAATTCGCCCACCGTTACCACAAAGCGACCTTCTTCGTTCCGGGTAATCCCTACGGGCAACACCGGCGATTTGGTCTTTTGTGCCAGGCCCCCCAAGCCTTTCTTCAGGGGCAGAATCCGGCCATCCATGCTGCGGGTGCCTTCGGGAAAAATCCCAAGAGCCCAATTGGCTGGAGATTTCAAAACATTAAAGGCCGTTTTCAAGGTCGCACTGTCCGGGTTGTCCCGATCCAGGGCAAAGCATCCCTGGGAACGATAAAACTCGGCAGCCAGCGGATGCTTGAACAATTCTTTCTTGGCCATATAGGCCACGGGATAATGCACTGCCAGGGATACCAGGGGCGGATCCACCATGGAAATGTGATTGGCCGCCACGATAAAGGGGCCCTTCTCCGGCACGTGCTTGCGTCCAAAGATGATGGGACGGTAGCGCAGAATAACAAAGGGCAGAATCAGGAAATCCAGAATGATCAATTGGAAGTGATAACGCCACTTGGAGAAATGGCTGATGGGGTAGCTTTTATAGCGTTTTGACACCACCTGCTCGGCAGGCACGACAGATTCGGGCATGGGCATAGACGAATGCGTTGAGGTCACCATGGCGCTATGGTACCACAAGCCCTCCCCGGGAACGAGTGCTTCGGTTGACCGCCCCCAAGGCCCCTACTCGGTCTTGATCAGGGCAATGGAGACGAAAAAGGTCACCAAGGCCGCCCCCACCGGCAAGGCCCACAAGAGCGGATCAAAGCCCGCAGTTCCCAACACCGTTTGCAAAAAGGGAACATACACGGCGGCCAACTGGAAGGCCACGGCCATCACCAACACAATCCAGGTCATCGGGACCGCCAGGATTTCCGCCAGAAAAGCCAGTTTGCTGCCACCGGCGTGGACCAGCTGAACATTAATCAGATGAACGCTTTGGGTAAAGGCCACCGTACAGAAGGCCAGGGTACTGGCCACGGGCAGCGGCAGTTTCAGCAGATTCAGCGACGTCATAAACACCCCCAGGCTTGCAGCCGTAAGCATGATGCCCCAGAACCAGACCAGCATGGCCTGTTCCTTGGGCAAAACACCCTGGTTATAGGAGCGAATGGGCTGTTTCAGCAGACTCGGGTTGGGAGGCTCAAAGGCCAGCGACAGCGCAGGCAGGGTCACGGTAATGATGTTCAGCCATAGGATTTCCAGGGCGTTTAAGGGCAACTGGGAGCCGACGACCGCGGTGAGCAGCATCAACAGCACCAGACTGATGTTGCAGCTCAAGAGGTACTGAATGCTGAGCTTGACATTGCGGGACAGAATCCGGCCTTCGCGAACGGCCAGGGCAATGGTACTGAAGCGATCGTTTAATAAGATAATATCGGCGCTTTCCTTGGCGGCATCCGCGCCTTTAATCCCCATGGCAATGGCAATATCACTGCACCTTAGGGCGGGGGCGTCGTTGACACCATCACCAACCATGGCCACAATGTCACCACTGGCCTGTAGGGATTGCACAATCGCCAGTTTCTCTTCCGGCTGGGTCCGGGCAAACACCCGCACGTTGTGGGGAATCTTGTTCACCCCGCCATCCAGATCCTTGCGGGTCCAGACATCGGCCCCGGGGGGCATAATATGAAGCTGTCTGGCCATAATGGCCGCCGTGGCCTTCTGGTCCCCGGTAATCATCACCACACGGACCCCGGCGTTCTGGCACTGTTGAATGGCTTCCTTCACCCCGGCCTTGGGCGGGTCAATGAGGCAGACCCACCCGATAAACACGGCATTTTGATAGGGCTCCTCATCGGCGGAGGCCATGGGCTTTTCGGCAAAGCCAATCACCCGCAGCACGCCGTCCATAGCCAAATCCTGGTTTGCGAGCAGGAACTCGGCTCGTTTTTCTTTATCCATGGGCACCACCTTGCCCTCGGGGTTCAGGTAATAGTTACAGATTCCAATCACGGACTCCGGCGCCCCTTTAATCATGGAGGCAAAGCGACCTTCAGAATGCCTTTGGACGGCAGACATCAACATGGTGGCAGAATCAAAGGGATATTCTCTGACCCGGTGGTAGCCCGCCTCATACTCCAGCGGTGTGGCCCGGTACAGAGCCACATCAATGGGGTCTCCCATCATAAAGCTTCTGACCCCATCGAGGATGGTGGTGTTGTTCAAGCGGCCAATCCGCAGCAACTCTTCTACCGAGCGAGACGGAATAGCCTTGGCCTGGCTCCAGAGCGGATTATAATCCAGGATACCCAACTCCGGCACAAAAACCCGGTGCACGGACAAGCTGTTTTCAGTCAACGTCCCGGTCTTATCGGTACAAATCACCGTGGCACTCCCAATGGCCTCAATGGCATGGAGGTTTCGGACAATGGCATTCTCCCGAGAGAGGCGTTCGATACCCAAGGACAAAATAAACGTGGCCACGGCCGGTAAAATCTCGGGCACGGCCGCCACAATCATAATAATCCCCAGTTGCACCATACTGACCCAGGAGGCCCCGTGCTGATAGCCTAAATACGCAATGCCTCCGGCCAGCACACTGACCACCAGGAAAATGACCAGGCTCAAGCGGTTTAAGGCATGGGCCAGGTGGCTTTCCCGGCGCTGGGCCTGGCTGGCCAAGGCCGCAATACGGCCCATCTGGGAATGTACGCCAACGGCGGTCACCATGGCTTGGCCGCTTCCGGTTTTAATGGTCGTCCCGGCATACACCATATTTTTGTGCTCGGTAATCTCTTCATCGGGAATGTGAACGGCCTGGGCATCCTTGGTAATCAGGATCGATTCACCGGTCAGAGGGGACTGGTCCACCTGCATATCGTCCGAGGAAATCAACCGGGCGTCGGCAGGAACGGTTTGGCCGCTGGAAAACACCAGGATATCTCCGGGCACCAGGTCTGATGAGGCAATGCGAATGGGAATGCCATCTCGAACGACCGTACACAGGGGAGTACTAAAGGACTCCAGCGTCAACACGGCCTTTTGGGCTTTCCATTGGGTGGCAAAGCCGATTCCGGCATTGATCAGCATGGCCGCCAAAATGGCGCCGCCACTGATATAGTCATGCATGGCAAAGGAAAAGCCGGCGGCAGCCAACAGCAAGATAATGACCAGATTCTTGAACTGCTGCAAAAACAGCTTGCGGGCCAACTGCGTGGCCTGGCCACTGACCTCGTTCTTGCCGTATCGCTTGCGCCGTTGGGCCACTTCCGGATCGTTCAGCCCCGTCAGCCGGGTGTCCAGCAATTGCAGACACGCCTCAATGGATTTGGCGTGAAAGGGAATGTTCTCGATTTCCGACCGGATCGGAGCCGACTCCAACAGACTTTTTCCAGGGTGCATGCAACGTTCCTCGAATGATGGTTGTGCGACGCAGTTCAACAAGAAGAGGACCTCAACTACCTATCATCCTTATGGTGCGCCCCAACGGGAACACTTATTTGGATGAGTTTTCACGACCCGCGCCTGGAACCAAACCCCATGACATCATCATGCCCAGGTGAGCTGAAAATAAAACGAAACCCGTCCCCGAAGCGACCCCAGCCTTTCTCAGAACGCGCAATATGTGCGTTCTGAGAAAGGCACAAAAAAACGGTGCCGAAGGTTCGACACCGTTTTTTAACGTTCCTGTGACCGGATGACCTAAGCGATGTGCTTGTCGATCATGCCGGAAAGCGTGGATTTTTTATGAACACCCACCATTTGTTCCACCGGCTCCCCGTTCTTAAAGAACAACAAGCTGGGAATACCGCTGATGCGATACTCTTGGGCGGTTTTCACGTTGTCATCGGTGTTGACTTTCACCACCTTGATTTTGCCTTGGTATTCCTGGGCCAGTTCTTCCACAATGGGGGCAATTGTGCGACAAGGACCACACCATGGCGCCCAGAAATCAACCAAAACGGGTACAGAGGACTTCTTCACCTCATCTTCAAATGTAGAATCCGAAACTTCAAGGACTTGACCCATTTACGTCTCTCCTTCTTTCACCAAACAGGTGTTTCCTTTTGACTGGATTTGATTTTATCATAAGTTAAGATGGATTCAATCCGCAGTCATCGACGCCCCTTTATGATAACGCTTCTGGACCGTTACATTGCAAAACACCTCTGGGACTACCTGTTTTTAGGCCTGGTCATCTTTACGCTGGTCTTGTTTTTTTCCGATGCCCTGCTGGATTTTATGAAGGACCTGCAACATTACGGAATTCCCTGGGACATTGCCCTCACCCTGATTGGCCTGCAAATTCCCCGCATCGTGTCGATTGTCATCCCGATGAGCGCCCTGTTGTCTGCGCTGATTGTGTATAACAACCTGAACAACCAGTTCGAGCTGATTGCCATGCGCATGAGCGGCATCAGCCTGTATCGCCTGTCCATGCCGGCCATCATTCTGGGCTTGTGTGCCTCGTTATTCGCCTACATCCTGATTGATTACGTGGTGCCCACCTGTAACAAATACGCCCGGGACTTGAAGACCTTTGCCATCAATCAGCAAAACCTGCCCGCCACCAACGAGAACTTTATCTACAAACAGTTCGACAAAGAGCAGGATCTCAAGCGCCTGATCTATGTTTCGCACTTCGATGGCAACCGGCTGGGGGCGAGCACCGTCGTGGATCTCACCAATCCGGCGACATTACAGGTCATTCAAGCCAAGTCCGGCCTCTGGGGGCGCAGCGTCATTGAGCTAAGCGATGCCAACGTCTACACCGTGGCCTTTAGCCAAAAGTTAACCAACACCACCCATGCCAGCCAACTGCAATTGCAGCATTTCATCCAACCCCAGGTCTCCGTCTCGGAATACGCCCCGCGGGAAATGTCCTTTGTCCAACTTTATCAATGGATCCAACGCTACGAACAACGCGGCCGCAGCCTGCCCAGGAAAGTCTACGTAACCTTGTGGGAAAAGCTCACCGTCCCCCTGAATTCGTTGGCCCTGGTCCTGATTGCCGTCCCTCTGGCCCTGACCGCACCTCGCAAACTGAGCAACCTGGGCTTTCTGGGAGCCGTTCTCATTTTGCTGACCTATTACGTGCTCCGGCACATTGCCCAGCAACTGGGCATGTCCGGCATGCTTCTGCCCTTCCTGGCCGCATGCCTCCCGTTGGTTATCATTTTCACCACCGCCATATTGCTGTTTCGCCATAAAAACAAGGTTCTATAGGCCTTATGAAAATTCTGGCCCTTGAAACCAGTTGCGATGAAACCTCGGCCGCCATTGTGGAGGATGGCCGAAAGGTTCTGGCCAACGTCATCAGCTCCCAGGCCGATTTTCACGCCCGCTATGGCGGCGTCATCCCCGAAATGGCCGCCCGCCAGCACCTGGATATGATCAACCATGTCATTGCCGATGCCCTGGCGCAGGCCGGTGAGTCCCTGGACACCATGGACGGGTTTGCCGCAACCCTGGGCCCCGGCCTGGTGGGTTCGCTCCTGGTGGGGGCGACCGCGGCCAAAACCCTGAGCTTTTTGACGGGTAAACCGTTTTTGGGTGTCAATCACCTCTACGCCCACGTGGCCTCCAACTACCTGGACTCCGATTTGGCCCCGCCCTTTTTATGCCTTCTGGTCAGCGGCGGCCATACGCAACTGCTGAAGGTCAGTGCCTACGATGACCTGGAATTGCTGGGCGAAACCCTGGATGATGCCGTCGGTGAAGCCTACGACAAAGTGGCCCGTATACTTGGACTGCCCTACCCCGGCGGCCCGGTATTGGACAAACTGGCCCAGGAAGGCAACCCGAAAGCATTTTCCTTTCCCGAAGCCCGCACCCAGTCTCCCTGGCAATTCAGCTACAGTGGCTTAAAAACGGCAACCCTGCGGTGCTATGAGCACCAGCTCGCGTCTGTTGAAGACCGAGACCAACTGGTCCGGGACATTGCCGCCTCCTTTCAGGACGCAGCGACCCATGCCCTGGTCCGAAAGACCCTGGCCGCCGCAGAGGCCTATGGCCTTCATACCGTGGCCGTGGCCGGGGGTGTGGCAGCCAATAGCGCGGTTCGCCAAAAGTTTGACGCCGCCATTCAAGCCCGCGGGAACGACTGGCGTTTCTACCGCCCGCCCATGGCCTATTGCACCGACAATGCCGCCATGGTTGGTGCTTCGGCCTACTTCAACCCCTGGTCCAGAGACTGGGAGACAGAAGTGTTTTCCCGGGCCCCGGTGACCTCTACGGGGGGCTAATGCCTTAACCGCACTGCAAACGGGAATTAATGGAAATAAACTGCAAGCCGGACTCCACTTCAACAGGCTCTTCGGCCAGCTCGCTTCGCAAAAACAACTCGAGAAATTGTCGAATGGACAATTCCGGGGCAGCACCCTGGTTATAGGGTGCAAGACGCCACATCTGCTCGGACAATTCTCTGGCCACCTCTTTAAACACCGCCGGGTCCACCACCATCACCTGATCCGGCATCGACTCGTCGGGGAAATTCAACTCACAGGTCGACAGATTGCCTTGGGGCTCACGCAACATCAAGCCGACCAGACGGCAATGCAGGGGACGTTGATCATACAGGCTGCACTGGTTATTCACCAGCAGGGGGCATCGCATCCGCCCAGCCAGGGATTTGTCCTGAAGGCGTTTCAAAATGGCCTGTTGAACCTCTTTTTCGGCATGCATAAATCCGTATAAAAGATACACCGCCTCCATGTACTGAATGGAAATGCCATCCGAACAACACCCGGCACAGCCCTTTTTGCATTGGACCATCTCCTCATAGGTGGCCCACACGGGATCCGTAGCTTCTGCCAACGAGTTCAGAAGAAGTTGGTACAACGCATAAATCTTGTTTTCCACGCCGTTTTTAACTCCGCCGCCGATGCCTATGACAACGTTGTCGGTATGGGCCTCGAATTCTGAAGGTGTCGCCGCCCTCCGCTTAGCCCCTTGATACCAAACCCGGCATTCGTGGCCCTTCTCAGGGTGAAGAAATGTAACACCTGCCAGGGTGGCCTCCTCTGTCCACGAAGTCGGAGAACACGCACTCAGCATCACCTTGAGCCCGCCATCAAATCACCATATCGACCCTAAACCCAGTTTCACAAACCCTCTTAGGAATTTATCCCGGCTTTACAGCTTTCAGACTTCGCATTACAACAAAAATTTCTTAAAAAACATTGATTATAGTAGCTTTTCACCGTTAAAACATTAAAAAAGTCTTAAATAACCGGACTTTCACACCTTTTGATATATAATAATTATATACTAAAAATCTTTGGAAGTGCTGCCTCAAATGCCCCCTCTGCCCCTATCGACACCCTCCATGTTGCCAACCGCTCCCACAAACACGGGGACGGTAAAAGCCGAACGCCTGATGGGCCAGGCGGAAAAACGCGTGAATTCGCGTAAAAATCCACCTTTATCGTCCATCCCCCCCAACTTTAAGGCTTCCCTGAGGCCCGCGACGCTAAAAACGACCCGGCAGAAAACCCCAAAAACCAGCACCAGGACTGACTTTTACCCATTACACCCTAACCACACCCGGCACCGGCCCTGGTGTCTCAACAACCAAAATTCACGCGCGTTTCACGCGGGATTTACGCGTGAAAGCCGCGTGAAACGCGCGTGTTTTGCCCGGATTCACGCGTATTTCACGCGAAAATCACGCGCCATTCACGCGTCCTATCACAGGTCAGGCGTTATGGAAATGGCCCTAAGCCCGATCCAGCTCGTTGGTGGTTTCGTGAATCAACTTGGCACGTTCGGCCGCTTCGGTCAGTTCGGTTTCAACCTCGTCTTCGGCATCCTGCTGCTGCTCTTCAATCTGACGCTCCAGCTGGATCTCAATGCGGGTGCGGAACAAGAGGTTCACCGTTTCACGCTGAATATCGTAGGTCAGCTTCTGGAACAACTCAAAGGCTTCTCGCTTGTATTCGATGAGGGGATCCTTCTGGCCATAAGCCCGAAGCCCAATGCCTTCGCGCAAGGCATCAAGGTTATGCAAGTAGTCAATCCACTTGCTGTCCACAATGTGAAGCAGAATGTCCCGCTCAATCCGGCGCAAGGGGTGTTTGTCCTCCTCGGCCACCGCCTCTTCGATGCCTTCCATAACCACGCCATGCTCTTGCTGCAATTGCTGGGAAAGACTATACAGCTCCGTTTCAATGTGGGTATAGGCCGCCAGAGCTTTGACTTTGAGGACATCAACGATCTCGCCATACTTTTTGCCCTGCAGAGTCTCCGCCGTAACCTCCTGCTGCAACTGGGGAACCCGACTATGAAGCTCCATCAGCATTTCATCCAAGGCCCCTTCCGGCCAATCTTCCGGATCCCCTTCTGCAGGCAGATACGCCCCGACCTGACGCTCCATCTCCAGCTCAATCATGTTGGTAATGGAGTCTCTCAGACCAAAGCCTTCCAGAACCTTGCGGCGTTGACCGTAGATCAGCTCACGCTGTTGGGTCAAGACATCGTCATACTTCAAAATGGACTTGCGGACATCAAAATGATACGCTTCCACCTTGCGCTGAGCCCCCTCAATGGCTCGGGAGACCATGGGCGCATTGATGGGCAGGTCTTCTTCAATGTTGAGAATATCCATCATGGTGGCCACTTTGTTGCCGCCGAACAAGCGCATCAAGCTGTCATCCAGCGCCAGATAAAACCGGCTGGACCCCGGATCGCCCTGGCGACCAGAGCGGCCCCGCAACTGGTTATCAATCCGGCGGGACTCATGGCGCTCGGTACCGATGATGTGGAGCCCGCCCAGGGAAACAACATCCTGCTTTTCCTTTTCCGTGGTTTCACGGGTGCGCTCGACCAGTTCCTGAACGTATTCCCGGGTGACGGAGGCCGGGTCCACGCCACGGCGCATCAGCTCTTCCCGGGCCAGAAACTCCGGGTTTCCGCCCAGCAAAATATCCGTCCCTCGGCCCGCCATGTTCGTGGCAATGGTCACTGCGCCTTTACGACCGGCCTGGGCCACGATATAGGCTTCCCGCTCGTGATGCTTGGCATTGAGGACCTGGTGCTTAATACCCTTTTGGGCCAACATATTCGACAGCAGCTCGGACTTCTCAATACTGATGGTCCCCACCAGAACGGGACGGCCGGTTTTGTTCATCTCTTCGATTTCGTTGACGACGGCCCGAAACTTGGCTTTCTCGTTCTTATAGATGCTGTCGGAATAATCGTCCCGAACATCACCTCGGTTGGCAGGAATAGAGGTTACTTCCAAATTGTAGATCTTGCCAAACTCGGCTTCTTCCGTCATCGCGGTCCCGGTCATCCCGGAGAGCTTGGGATACAGACGAAACAGGTTCTGGAAAGTGATGCTGGCCAGGGTCTGGGTTTCATCCTGAATCTTCACACCCTCTTTGGCTTCCACCGCCTGGTGCAAGCCATCGCTCCAGCGGCGGCCTTCCATCAGACGCCCCGTAAATTCGTCCACAATGACACATTCGCCCTTTTCGTTGACAACATAATCAATGTCCCGCCGATACAGTTCTTCTGCCTTCAGGGCCTGCAACAGGTGATGGGCCAGATTGGTTCTCGGATCAAACAGGTCATCGACATTCAGGAGTTCCTGGGCTTTATCGATCCCTTCCTCCGTAAGAATAACGTTTCGGGCTTTCTCATCGACGGTGTAGTCTTCATCGCGCTTCAAGGCCGGGGCCACTTGGGCCATGGTCTTGTAGAGTTCCGCCGATTTTTCCAGGCGACCACTGATGATCAACGGCGTCCGGGCCTCATCGATCAAAATACTGTCCACCTCATCGACAATGGCGTAGTAAAAGGGCCGCTGCACCAGGTGATGCTTGGACGAGGCCATGTTGTCTCTCAGGTAATCAAAGCCAAATTCGTTGTTGGTGCCGTAGGTAATGTCGGCGGCATAGGCAATCTTTTTCTCAATAAAGAGGTTGGCCCCCCGCTGGGTAGACAGAACCTTGCCCACGGTGAGCCCCAGGAAGTTGTAGATGGTCCCCATCCATTCGGCATCTCGTTTGGCCAGGTAGTCATTGACCGTGACAATATGCACGCCCTTTCCGGCCAGGGCATTGAGGTAGGCCGGCAAGGTCGCGACCAGGGTTTTCCCTTCCCCGGTCCGCATTTCGGCGATGGCCCCACTGTGGAGGATCATCCCCCCAATCAACTGGACGTCATAATGACGCAGTCCCAGGGTCCGTTTAGAGGCCTCCCTGACGGTGGCAAAGGCTTCCGGGAGCAGATACTCCAAGACCTCTTGCTCCAGCTCGCGGTCCCGTTTGGGGTTGTCGGAGTGTTCCCGGTTGGCCAATTCGTTGCGGAACTTATCGGTCTTGGCCCTCAACTCATCATCGGAAAGCTTCTCCCACTCCGCTTCCAGGTCGTTAATGTGGTACACAACCGGGTCCAGCTTTTTAATCTTGCGTTCGTTGGGGGAACCAATCAGTTTGGTGATGAGCTGCAACATAGGGGCCTCAAAAAATTCATCTCGATAAAACGTTAGCCCATTCTAACACAAGGGTATCTCATCGCCTATGTTCCCTAACCGGCTTAGCAAGCGTCTGATTTAATGATAACAGCGGCATAAAAATCCCCACCCATGGGCAAGGGCCCCCTCCGCTGAAGGCCGTTGGAACCCAAGGCACTTCCGTATTGCAAATTTGTCACAAACTAACATGTCCGCCCCAAAAATTGTTTTTATATCTATGTGTGTAAATGAAGTAGGTGTGTCACAAATATGAGTCAATCTATGGGTGGTTTCGGCCCTCCGCCGGAAGAATCGTCAAATCAAGCTCCTCAGGCACAGGTTCCCAAGAAGCCTATGCCGTTTATGAGCCGTTTTACCCCGCCATCTCGCCCGCAAGGCTCCGGTGGTGTAAGCCAGGGCGGCTTCGGAGCTCCGCCCTCATAGCGGGTTTGACAATCAAGCTTTTAAGCGAGGTGCCTCTTACTCAGGCACCTCGTTTTGGGGTTTAGTCGCTTTAGGCCTCAATCAAGGTTTTGAGCAAGGCCTTGGCATGGGTCACCGACCAGGTATTGTGATAGACCTCGGAAATCCCAATGGCCCCAATCACAATAACCATATACGAATCGGCCAAAGAGGCTTCATCCAATTTCTTATACTTGGGCTCAGAGGCCACCAGATCCGCCACCAATTGCCGAATCATTGAGCGCAACTGCTCATAGTGGACCATGGCCTGCTGGTTTAGTTCATTATCCGGATCCGGGACTTCCGAAATAATGTGCAGGAATGGGCAGCCACGATAATCATTCTGGTTCAGCCAACCTTCAACGGCATCCATAAAGGCAAAAAACCGCTCATATGGACTACTGAACTGCTCAACCGCCGCTTTTAACCCGGTCAGCCCGGAAAGGCTCATTTCTTTCAGGTAGGCCATGCACAGGTCTTCTTTGCTGGGGAAATGGGCAAAAAACGTCGCCTTCGCCACATCGGCATGCTTGATAATCTCGTTCACCCCCGTGGCCCGATAGCCTTGCTTGTAAAATAGATCGGCTGCGGTGGCCAAAATGCGATCTCGTGCGGGTGACACGGCCTTTGCCGTATTTGCCATGATTCCGTTCCCTTTGTTGCCCCGGAATCGGGGAGTACTGCCTCTGGAGTGCCTCGATCCGCCCTAAAAGAAAAAAGCCAGCTGATGAACAAGTCACCGCTAGCAGAGCGTTTCACAACGGATCGAGTTACGTACCTTGTTCATCATATACTTATGATACCAGTAGACAGACTAGTCTGTCAATACTTTTTGCAAACATTGTTTTATCCTTTCGGATCAAATCCTGCTATCACACTTGACATACAACCCCAAACCTTAACCCAGAAGAAAAGCCTGACCCCACTAGGGAATCAGGCTTTTCATTATTCGAATTTCAGTCTGAAGCTAAACGGTCACCTTTTCCAGCATGATGCAGGCGTTGGCAATGACTTCGATGCCGTAGGCTTCTGCTTTTTCCAGGGCTTCATCGGACTCCGAGCCGGGCTGAAACCAGATGCGTTGAATTCCGGCTTTATGACAGTCTTCCACCACTTGAAGTGCCGCCTTGGGGGGCACCACCAAGTCGACCACCTGGGGTTTTTCCGGCAACGAGGCAATGTCGGGATAGCACGGATCGCCTTCCACTTCGGTCAACTTCGGGTTGACCGGGTAAACTTTGTAACCGGCGGCCTTCAGGTCCCGGTAAATGATGTTGCCGTACTTTTCACGGTCCTGGGATGCGCCGACCACCGCCCAAGGCTGCAACTTGGGCCACTCTGCCAAGGGATTTCCAGACATAACCTATCCTCCCGCTTACAAAACAAGGTTTCAACTTACGATTCCAAAGTGCGTAACTGCTCGTACAAGGCACGGGCCTCATCGGTTAGCACCTCGGGGAATTTGGCTTTGATCTTGACCATTAAATCACCATTGTCGGCAGGTGTCTTCCCTGGGAGTCCTAAGCCCTTCAAGCGCATCTTTTTGCCGGGCTCGGTTCGTTCCGGGATTTTCAAGGTCACATTGCCTTCCAACGTGGGAACAACGATGCTGGTTCCCAAGGCCAAATCCGGTATGGACAGGGTAGCTTCGTAAACCAGATTATTGTCTTCCACCTGAAACTGCGGGTGTGGCTTGACATTAACCGTCAGATACAGATTCCCTTTTTGCCCGGAAGGTCCGGCAATGGCACCGCTCAGCTTAATCTTCTGGCCCGGCTTGACACCTTTGGGGACTTTGACCGAGATGGGTTTGGGCTTTCCGCCGTCATGACTGAAGAGGATGTTCTTCTCCGTCCCGGTCACCAACTCTTCAATGGTCAAGTCAATGGTCTGATGCACATCAAGGTCCGGCGGGGGCGCTTGGGTCTGATGCTGTTGCTGATAATACCGGGCCCTAGGGTCCTCGTGGGAGTAACCCTGCTGGCCGTAACCGGGTTCAAACCCGAAATCCACATTGCGCTGATGCATCCGCTGCCCGGCACGACCGGCCTGCATGCCCATCTGGCCAAACAGCATATCGAAGAAATCCGAAAACGATCCGCCGGCACCGAACGTGGAGGTAAAGGCGCCCATATCGCCAAAGTTGAATTGCATGCCCTCAAAGCCCGGTGGCGCTTCAAAATGAGCCCCATGCTTCCAGTTGGCACCCAGACTATCATAGCGCCGACGTTTCTCAGGATCGCCCAAGACCTCGTAAGCTTCGTTGATTTCTTTAAATCTTTCTTCCGCCCCAGGGTTCACGTCGGGGTGATACTCCCGCGCCAACTTGCGATACGCCGATTTGATTTCCTTTTCCGACGCAGACCGATCCAGACCCAGGATTTTATAATAGTCTTTATATTGTACGGCCATCGATGTTACCCATCGCGAACTTCTCTCTACGTATTGTTATCTTAACGGCTGAAACGGCTGTCACGGCCATCCTTAAGAATCCTTTAATTTTACGTTGAAGACCCCAAGGACGCCATCCACCAAATGCATGCCTCTGCCGGATCAGACCGGGTGACTTACACCCTTGAGTCCCTTCAATCGGGGCTTTCCCTCGGGATCCTTCGCCTTCAGAAAGGACCTCTGGGCCTTTGTGAGCTGGCCTCGCTGATAGCCCTGGCCGACTCAATGCCACCTCAAACCCCATTGCTCCTGGTCACCGAGCATGCCACTGTCCCCAAGCTCAGACCTGGGGACGAGCAAGACTGGATTCTTCTGGCCGGCCAATACCGGGCATGGCAGCACCAGTTTAAACAGCAGGGCGGCAAACTCGCCTCGCTGGTAACCGAGTGTGCCATTGGGGGAAGCTATCTCGTTCATGGCATGGGAGCGTCCATCCGTCTTGCCTATGACCATGCGCTGTTCTATCCGACTCTGGCCCAGGAACACTATGAAGCCCGATTCAAGACGCCGTATCCGCACCCCACGGATGCTCCTACAGCTCTGGCACACCAGCTCATCACCCATATTATCCCGAAGCAGACTGAGCCTTCAGCCTTAGGGGAGCTGGTCATTTTTCTTTTCGATTCACATCACGCATAATGCCATTACCACGGGTGAATTTGGTGGTTTGGTGCGGTGCATGATCGTGACCTGGCCGTTTGTTTTCAGAATCTGGAGAACCCCGTCCCAGCATGGGTTCCCAGAACCCCCTTCGGGACAAATACGGTCCTGACATGCTCCCGGCAGACCCCAAGGGTGAATTTGTAAACGATTGCGTTACAAACACTAGTCAGTGGGAAAACTTCATCAGTATAATGACTACATCGAATGTTGATTAAACTATTTGTTCACTAACCTGGGCCGTTTGTGCCATTGTTCCTATACCAATGTCTCATGCAAACGGTTTTATGAGGAGGACCCCAATGTCGGCAATAGAGGATAGAGAGCGAGTCGTACTGGTCGACTTGTCCCATGCAGAGAGTTCTGCCGACGCAGTAAGGCAGTTAGAGGCCTACCTGGATCAGGAGCGCTCGCAAAAGCGCCTGGGCGCCGGGTCACGTATTGAATTGAATACCGGGGACCTCCTCTTAACACCGGGCGTGTTGGCCAAGATGACGTTAGCCATCCGCAAACTGGGATTGAGCGTTGAGACCCTGTATTCGGTTGTGCCCCAAACCCAGCAGTCCGCCTTGGACGAAGGCCTGCTGGTTCGCCAAAAACCGCCGAATTACATGTCCATCGGTGCTCCACGCAAGTTCAGCCCGGAACAGTTTATTAACCAAGCGTATAAAGATTTGGATCTGCCCTTTGAAAACCTGTCCTCCCCTGAGCGTACTGCCGGGTCGGAACCGCAGGAGCCCTTAACCCGCTTGTCCGTTACTCTGGATGACGGCACCCGTGAAGAAGTTGAGCGCAATCCCGGTTTGTCTTTAGGCACCGTGTTCTACAAGCAGAATTTGCGCTCCGGCCAAGTCCTAGAAGCCAGCGGTAACATTGTGGTGGTTGGTGATGCCCACTCCGGCAGTGAGATTCTGGCCGATGGCGACATCCTGGTCTGGGGGTTCCTGGGCGGCATTGCTCATGCCGGCCGCCAGGGAAATGATAAATCTGAAATCCGAGCCATTCGTATCGAAGCGGTTCAACTTCGGATTGGTCATTACATCGCACGACGGCCCGACCGGCTGTTCAAGCTGGGCCAGGCAAAGAAACACCGTGCCCCGGAAGTCGCCCGCGTTCGGGACGGTGAAATCCAGATCTATGAAGATATAGTAGAGCGATAAGAAAGAAGAGGGACGACACTCTTATGGCAACAAAAACTGAAGGTCGTGTCATTGTCATTACGTCCGGAAAAGGTGGAGTCGGTAAAACAACGTCTACGGCCAACATTGGCGCAGGTCTGGCCAGGATGGGGTATAAGGTAGTCTTGATTGACACCGACATCGGTCTTCGGAACCTCGACATTTTGATGGGCCTTGAAAATCGCATTGTGTACAACATTGTTGACGTGGTTGAAGAACGCTGCAAGTTGGCACAGGCTCTGGTTAAGGATAAGCGGATGCCCAACCTGTGTCTGCTACCGGCGGCTCAAACCCGGGATAAAAGCGCCTTAACCCCCGAGCAGATGAACTCGGTGGTTAGTGAACTCAAGAAAGAGCATGATTTCATCCTCATTGACAGCCCGGCCGGCATTGAACAAGGCTTTCAAAATGCCGTCGCAGCCGCATCGGAAGCCATTGTCGTTGCGACGCCGGAAATGTCCTCCGTCCGTGATGCTGACAGAATCATCGGCTTGCTAGAGACTAAGGAAGAAATCAAGAACTACAAGCTGGTCTTGAACCGGGTTCGCCCGGATATGATCAAAGCCAACGACATGATGGACGTGGATGATGTCCTGGAAATTCTCTCGGTGAAGCTGTTGGGCATTATTCCGGAAGATCAGGACATTATCATCAGCACCAACCGTGGGGAACCTGTCGTTTTACGGGAAGGTGAGAAGGTTCCCAAGGCAACCTTGGCCTATCGTAACATTGCCAAACGAATTTCAGGCGAAGATGTTCCCTTTCTTGAGCTGGAAACCCCAGTTCCCTGGATGGAGAAGGTCAAAAGTCTGTTTAAATTCGGCGCAGCGTAATGAGGGGGAAGGATACGATGCCAACAGAAGGGTTGCAACCGCAAAATAACAAGCTGGTCCAATGGTGGGTCGGGTTGTTTCAGAAACTCTCTGCTCCTGTGCCGACACCCACTGACACAAAGACAGAGATAACCGACAAGGTCGATGGTTCAGCATCGGCGAAAGACGATGCCAAAAACCGCCTGAAACTGGTTTTAATGCACGACCGTACCCAGCTCTCTCCCTCGTTATTGGAAGATATGCGAGATGAGCTGATGGAGGTCATTTCCAAGTACGTCGAAATCGATAAAACCACGATGGATCTGTGCTTGGAGCAAGAAAGCAATACGATTGCCCTGGTCGCCAATATCCAAGTTGTCCGTGGCCGGGAAGCAACGTCGTAACACGTTTGGCTGACTTGTAGTTCGCGCTTGCGGGCTTTCAGGAGAGTCAATTTACTAAAAGAGGACTGTTCGGGATGTTGCAGTCCTCTTTTCGGTTTGTCTTCCAGGTCGGTTTGCCTTACGGGCGAGGCGGCGGGGGAACCCACTCGCCATTGAGGGCCCCGTAGACCACTTCATCCAGATACCGCTCCCGAACCAGCAGGGAGTTTCGTAAGACGCCTTCATTTTGGAAATTCAAGCGCTCCATCAGCTTCTGGCCACGAATATTTTCCACCCCCGTGCGAGCTTCCACCCGGTTGATCTGCAAGGTATTAAAGGCATACTCGGTAAGGGCGAGGAGGGCTTTATACACATTTCCTTTACCTTCATAAGCCTGGCTAACCCAGGCCCCAATAACAGCAATACTGTTGTTCCAGTCAATTTCCTGGTAGGAAACGCCGCCTACGAGTTTATTATCGACCCACAAGCCCGCCTTCATGCCAATATTATTGGCATAATGCCCTAAGGCCACTTGAATGAAGTTATGGGCATCCTGTACGGATTGAAACGTTTCCAGCCAGCCAAACCACGGATTCATATGCTCTCGATCGCTTTGAATCAAGTCAAACCAGGCTTGTGTATCGGCATAATCCAATAACCGCAATTCCAGCCCTTCACCTAACGTCCAACTCAGCTTCATCAGGAGGCCCCCCCAAACTCGGAGGCCAGCAGGCCATAGACCTGAATATCATGGTACTTGCCATTCAGCCACTGGGCACTGCGAAACTTGCATTCCGTTTGAAACCCAAGCCTCTGGGCCACCTTAATGGCGCGTTCATTATCGGTGGTACACCGAATTTCCATCTTGTTCAGGCCCATGTCGTTATAGGAGTACTCCAAAACTTTTTTAGCCCCCATGGTAACCAGCCCTTTGCCTTGAGCGGCAGAGTCCAGCCAATAGATAAGCCAACCCAAGCGGTTCGTCCAATCAATGGGTTGCTGATGCCCAATAAGCCCGGCCAATTTATTCTGGTACCAGATGCCCAGCATAATTCCATTGCGTTGGGAAAACTGCGTCAGCGAATAGGATACGAAACGCTGAACATCGGCTTGTGTGCGCATCATATCGCCCCAGCCGAACCATTTTTTCAAATACGTGCGATTTCGCTCAATCAGGGCGTGCAGTTCGGCCGTATGCTCGTAGGAGAGCATACGCACTTCGGCCAGGGGCAACTCTAAAGGACAACGATACATAATGATAGGGGACTCTTGGGGTTACAGAAATGTCAGGCAGATTGGCTCCCATTGTAAATTGTTTTTTCCGCCTTGGGATGACGTATTTGGAGGAGAAAAACCGTATTTTTACCCAACGTGGAATTTTCGGTAGAATGAAGGGAACAGATTGAACCAAGGAATTCCAATGCGCCCTTTCTTACTGCCCCGAACTGCATGGCTCGCTACACTGGCCCTGACCTGTGTTGTCGGTCTGGGGGCCTTTTATCCGGCACAATCTCGGGTTGTTTCCCCGGTTTCTCTTCAGCAGTCCCGTGGCATGGTGAGTCGTTTCTACTACCAAATTGCTCTGGAAGCAGGAACACTGGGCCAGCTGGATTTTTCCAGCGATCTGATGGGTCGGGTTTACCGGCTGAACCCGGATAACCTCCATGTGGTGATGAACTATGCCCAGCTACTTCAAGGGCAGCACAAACTGGAAGAAGCCTTAATCGTTTATCAGCGCCTGCTGGCCCAAACCACGGATCCGGACATCCGGGCCGTCCTGCTGTACCAAAGTGCCCTGCTGTATGATGACCTGAATCGTCTGCCGGAAGCCATTGAGAGCTTGACCACCTCCATTAACCTCATTACTAACCAGGTTCCCGGTGTTTTTTACTATAATTTAGGCGTGTTTCATGCCAAGCTGAATCAGTTTGAAGAATCCCGAATTTACTCTCAAAAAGCCGTTGAGCGTGTCCCGGAGTCTGCAGCGGCCTGGAATAACCTGGCCTATAGCTTTGCCAAACTGGGGCGCTACGAGGAAGGCTATGACTCCATTCAGCATTCCCTTCACATTGAGCCCCGTAATGCCAATGCCTTGGATAGTCTGGGCTATATCCTCTACCACTTGGGCCGGTATGATGAAGCCATTGAGACGTACCAAAAAGCCCTGTCCGAAGACCCCTTGATGGCCGAAAGCATGCTGTACCTTGGCTTGGCTTATGAGGCCAAAAATCAGCTGAGCAAAGCCATTGAGGCTTTGGAGCGTTTTGTGATTGTTTCTGATGACCCCAAGCAGACCGCTGAGATTCAAGGTAAAATTGCCCGGTTAAAGTCAAAAGTGGCCGATCACGCCTGGAGTCCCCCTTTGAGCAAACCCGGCTCCCAGGTTTCAGCTCAACTGGAAAAATCACTGCCGGGCGTGTCAGTCGATCCGGACCAAAAGCCGGACGTAAAATAGGTTGTCCTATGGTAATGAAGCGAAAAACAAATCTTGTTTTCCTAACCGGCTATATGGGGGCCGGAAAATCCACCATAGGAAGGAAACTTGCTATTGCCCTCGGCTATCGGTTTATGGATACGGACAAAGCGTTGGAGAAACAATTCAAGCTCAAGATGTCCGACATTTTTAAGACCCACGGCGAGCCTCGGTTCCGTCAGGAAGAAGAACGCCTCATTGAAAAGATGGCCTCGAAGTCCAATTATGTTATTTCCACCGGTGGGGGCACCTTAACCCGCACAGAAACATTTTTCACCGCCCAGCGTGCAGGGCTTTTAATCTACCTGAAAGCCCCGGTTGAAATTCTTTACGAGCGCGCCATCTTTAGCCAGAAAGACCGCCCGCTACTCAACGCCCAAAACCCGGAAGAACTCTTCCAGAAGCGCTTTAAAACACGGGAGCCCTACTATATCCGGGCTGACTTTACTGTTGAAACCGTTGACCGAAGCTCAGATGACGTGGTCAAGGACATTGTGGCATGGTTGAAAGAACAACAGTAAGCCTGCCGGCGCTGCCTCATTCCTATCCCATTGAAATCGGAGCCGGTCTGTTGGCACAGCTGGGTACGTTTGTTCGCAAACAGCTACCCCAAGCGACCCGAGCCTTTGTGATTACGGATTCCGCCGTGGGTCCTTTGTATTTGCCTGAAGCCGTCAAGCAGTTGGAGGCCGGTGGCTTCGTTGTTTCTTCGGAAACCATCCCTCCGGGAGAGTCCTCCAAATCCCTTGAGATGCTCAGTCACCTGTATCGTCGAGCAATTGAACTTGGATTGAAGCGAAACGATGCCGTTATTGCCTTAGGTGGCGGTATTGTGGGCGATTTGACCGGGTATTTTTCCGCCACCTATCAGCGCGGAGTTGCCTTTATTCAAGTCCCTACAACCCTTTTAGCCCAGGTTGACTCCTCCATTGGCGGCAAAGTGGCCATTAACTGGGATCGCCTTAAAAACTTTGTCGGGTGTTTCTACCACCCACACGGGGTTTTGATTGACACTCAAACGCTTTCAACCCTGCCTGCAAGAGAATTTTGCTGTGGCATGGCCGAAGTCATCAAGTATAGCCTGCTGGAAAGAAGTGTCCCTGGGTATCCCCCTCCTGATTCGTTTTTTTCCTTCCTAAAGGCTCATAATCCAACGACGCTCAAGACCGTGCTTCCCAGTGTTATTCTGAGATGCTGCACCATTAAAGCGGCCGTCGTCGCTGCGGATCCGGAAGAACGGCATGGGATTCGGGAACTTCTGAACCTGGGTCATACATTTGCCCATGCCTATGAGACCCTCTCTGATGGGGCTATACCGCATGGCGAAGCGGTTGGCATGGGGATTTACAAAGCCTTTCAGGTCGCTGCTCTCTTCCAGTCGGTTTCAAACGAGGATGTGTTGGCCATCAAGTCATTGCTAGAAGCCTATCACCTCCCGCTTGAGCCTTTTGAGCCCTACCCGGCCGAGGCCGTTTTAGATGTGATGCGGCGGGATAAAAAGGCCAATGATGATGCCAGCCTGCGTTTAGTTTTGCCCACCGGCAGTATTGGGCACGCAACCGTGCAAACAAGAATAAAACCGGCTGAAATTCTGCCGGTTTTAGAATAACTGTTTAAAGTCCCACTTAATTTGCCAGTTATAAACAGTAGTGTTTTTTCTTACACATAGCTTACATCTGCATGCGGCATTTTTGAAAGGGTTTATGAATAAATTTGAAGTGCTTTTTTCGTGAAAACTGATATCGTTCTTCTAGCAACTCTTTGAGACACCCAATTAACCCAAATGCTTGTCGATGGGTTTCTCTCCCCCAAGAGGAAAAGGATCGATCAAATATAAGCGCCACCAAGGTGTCTTTTGAGATTCCGGCAGCTTTTCCTTTTTGGGTGATGGCAAGGAGCATGGGCTTCCAGACTTGAAGTTCGTTGCATTTTTAGGCTTGAACGTTTTATTCGGATTGCTCTGCAAGCTATCGGTCCCATTGGGGGTCTTCACTTGATGGAGTGCAAAAGTTTCACATTGATTCAGTGTGTCCAAAGCAACCCGACTCTGACCAATATAAACCTGATCCCCGGTCGCCACTTCAATCACCTTGTATTGGCGCCTGATCGCCTCGGACGAACGAACCGCCACCGCACCACACACCCCGCCTCTGCGGTTGGGCTTGGGACTGCCAGCGCTGATGTACCAGGTATCGTTATCGGCGCGATAGTAAACATGAGAGACCGCTCCGAGCGTCTTAGATTGCCCCCAAAATACACTGGTCGGGATATGGGCTCCTTGCAGCAGGGCATAGATTCGGCTGCCGATGGCCTGACTCATGGGATAGATTTCCTTCCCGCCGAGTAGCAGTGCGCGAATGGGTTGGCCCTCTCGCTGCAGCAAATCCAGCTCGGCTCGGACAGCATGCTCAATATCTTGAAGCCGGTAAGGAAAGGTGTTGCCTTGCTTGGGAGCCAGGTGAAATAACGAGACCCGGCGGCCATTTTGAAGCCCCAGGACATTACAGTCCAGGATATTCTCCGAGAGGACACGCTCTTTCAGGCTGGCCCGCTGTTCAATTGTCCACGGGGCGGACACAACCTCATCCTGCCGGATGGGCTGGGCCAACAGCTGCTTCTTGGGGACAAAGCGAATGTCCGAGGAAAAGCGGGGAATGCGCATTTGGGGCGGTTCAACTCGATAGACAGTCTGGTATCTTCGACCTAACTCAACCTTAAACGTCACTCAAGTTCCAGAATTGCCAGGTCGATCCAGAGCGTGTCCCATTTTAGCGATAAGCACCGAAAAAGCATAGCCCCCTAAAGGCCGAAGCATTGGAGTGCGCTGAGCTTAAAAACTTAATACTGGAGGTATTTGGATATTTGTCCCGAACGCAGCTTTGAGTTTAGGCAGATCCAAGGTCCGGTGTTGGCTTGCCAAAGACTCTAAGGCAGGCCAATTGATTTTTTGGGGATTCCCCGGATCTCTGAAGAGAAATTCGCCGGTTTGCACCTGCTTTGCATCTTGATTCTGATGAATCAATCGTCCCCAGTGGATGATATCCACTTCACCCAAGGCAAGGGCACCTATGCCGTCGAATCGTTCTAAAGTAGCCTCCAAGCCCTTGAACTCATCGTCCTTGATGTTCGATATCTCCATTTCACCACGGATATGGGCCTTCAGCGATTTCAACATCACCGCACTGTCATGAATTTCAAAGGCTTTGGCCGGAGCTGATGAAAACCTTGTCGTAACAGTGTTTGTTCTTGTTGCCGCCGGTTTTAACGACCGGGGCATTGCCATTGGGGCCGAAATTCTCATAAGGGCTCTCTCCTTCAACCTGATCCCATTTGTTTTATCCAATATTCAAAACCGGGGACATCCTACCTGAAAAACAGATTCAGGAAAAGTTGCAGGACAAACCATGAGCTCAACGGGTATGAATCGCCAAAGTGGCCTTTCCGTGGCACACTAATCACCAGTGATACGTAGCCAAGCCTTTGATACCCATGTCATCCAAGTCCAATAAGCAAGCCATTCGTCTCTTTCTAGGTACACCCGTCTCCATGGCATTGCGAGAGGCCATGACTTCAATCTATCAGAAACGGCAGGAAATTGAGGCTGCCTGGGACTGGAAAGTTTCCTGGGCCGGCCCGGATACGTGGCATATGACCTGGATGTTTATGGGCGATGTTCCACAAAGCGATGTTCCGAAACTTCAAGACAAGCTGACAAAAGCCGTTACCCAGATTCCACACTTTGATCTGCAGTTTGACACATTGGCCTTTTGGCCGAATGCTCGACACCCCCGCTATCTGGTGTGGCTGGGAGACCCTGAGCAAACGACTCTAAAAGAACTCGTTAAATGCTTACAGACTACCTTTCCGAAATATGCCGAGCGACGCCGTTTTAAACCCCATATCACCCTGGCTCGATTTCGCCAAGCACGGGTGGACTCTCCGAAACCGGTGACTCTTCCCCAGCTTGTGAATATCCCAACCACGCGCTGGTCTATTGAGCAGGTGCACCTTTACCAGAGCATCCTCTCCCCTCAGGGAGCCCAGCACAAAAGCCTGTTTTACAGCTCATTGGCCTCGCTTGAAAAGCCATCCGGTCCCAAGTATGATGAGACGGAGTCTGGATTTTCATTCTCGTGAATGCCTAGGCCCCCGGGACCAGGGCAAAACATCCCCCATAATTTAGGAGACCTAACCACTATGAGTCAAGTAATTGATGAGGCTCGTCCCCAAGTGACTGTTGTACCCAACTTACTGCAAGGAAAAACCGGCTTGGTGCTGGGTGTGGCCAATAAGTGGAGTATTGCCTGGGCTGTCGCACAAGCGTTATCTGCTGCCGGTATGCGCCTCGCCTTTACCTACCAGGGAGAACGTCTCCAAAAGAACGTCCTCAGCCTGACTGAAGGCATGGACGACGCGGTTCAATACCCATGCGATGTCACCGATGAACAGCAAATCAAAGACTTGTTCGAAAATTTATCCCAGGAATTCCCGGATGGCTTGGATTGTGTGATTCATAGCGTTGCATTCGCCAAAAAAGAAGAGCTGGCCGGTGAATTTCTCAACACCTCTCGTGAGGGATACCTGCTTGCCCAGGAAATCAGCTCTTACTCGCTGACAGCCATTGCTCGTGAAGCCCTGCCCCTGATGGAAAAGCGTGGTGGCGGCAGCATCGTCACCCTGACCTATTTCGGTGGCGAAAAGGTGGTCCCCAATTATAACGTCATGGGTGTCGCCAAGGCTGCGCTGGATATGAGCGTCCGCTACCTGGCAGAAGATCTCGGCCCCCGCAACATCCGGGTTAACGCCATCTCGGCCGGCCCCATCAAGACCTTGGCAGCCAGCGGTGTTTCCGGCCTGTCCAAAATCACGGAAGTGATGAAGGAAAAAGCTCCTCTGCGGCGCAATATCGATGCCACCGAAGTAGCCGATACCGCCCTGTTTTTGGCCAGCAACCTGTCCCGTGGCATTACCGGCGAAGTCATCCACGTGGATGCCGGCTATCACATCAAGGGTTTCTAGAGCCTTATCCTGAATTTACGGGCTTTTCAAGCTCTCTGCTATGGCGCCACCGGCAATCCAGCCGGTGGCCCAAGCGTTTTGGAAGTTAAAACCGCCGGTCAGGGCATCCACATCAATAATCTCCCCCGCCAAATACAACCCCGGACAGATCCGGCTGGCCATGGTTTTCATATCAATTTCCGATAAGGGCACCCCGCCTGCCGTTACAAACTCCTCTTTAAACTCGCCTTTGCCCTGAATCTGAAAACCACAGCGTTTCAGGGTTTCACTCAGGCGGTTCAAGCTTTTCTGCGGAACGGCCCCCCAGACCAACTCAGGGGCAATGTCCAGACTTTCCAACAATCGCTCCCAAAAGCGCTTTGGCAGTTCTACCGGACAGAAATTGACCATTTGCTTCTTGGCAGCGCTGGCTTTGGTTTCTAAAAGTGTTTTTTGCAAGCTCGCCTGATCCGTATCCGGGCAAAAATCAATCCAAAGCTGGGCTCTATAGTTGAGATCATACAGCCCACGAGCGCCCCAAGCCGACAAGCGAAGAATGACAGGCCCGCTGAGCCCCCAATGGGTAATCAGCAATGGGCCTTCCTGCACAATGGGTTTGCTTCCGGGCACATCCAAAGTTCCCTTTACATGTGGAAAGCTGATCCCAGCCAAGCCTGACAGACGCGGGTCTTTAATAGTGAATGTAAACAACGAGGGCACCGGTGGTATGATTTTATGTCCCAGGGCAGTTACCACCGAATATCCTGCCTGGCTACTGCCTGAGGCCATTAAAACCGCTTGAGCATTGTACTGGTGCTCCGGTGTCTGAACCACAAAATGATCTGCGTGACGCCTTAGGGTTTTCACCCGAGCTTTGGTAATGATGGACACATGATGTCGACGAGCGTCCTCCAGCAAGCAATCGATAATAGTTTGCGAGTCATCGGTCACAGGAAACATCCGGCCATCGGGCTCGGTTTTCAACCGCACCCCACGAGATTCAAACCATGCCACCGTATCTTTTGGACCAAAACGGGAAAAGACGCCTTTGAGTTCTTTTTGCCCCCTGGGGTAATACTGAACCAGACGTGAGACATCCATACAGCTGGTTGTGACATTACACCGTCCACCACCTGAGATTTTGACCTTGCCCAAGGGTTTTGAAGCGGCTTCCAGAAGCGTTACCGACAGTAACGGGTTTACCTCTTTGGCGCGAAGGGCCGCAAAAACCCCGGCAGCCCCGCCACCGACTATAACGACACTGGGTCTAGGCATCTGGCCCATCAACGCTCCTTTGAGCCTCCGTTATGACATCACCATACCACGAAGGGAGAATCTCGATTGGCTGCCTTGTTACCTAATGTGTGACAAATCGTTGCAAGACCATCAAAAAAATTCCAGTTTCAGGCGCACTTGACCGAAAGTGTATCCAGTACGCTCATTGACAAGGCCGTAACCCTTCACTATAGTGGACAAGGTTCAGGCATTTGCTAGGAGGGGAATCTGGTATGCCGCTTGAAAAACGGATTGTCCGTGGAAAAATTTTCAACCCACTCAGCCGCACTGAGTGGGACTACATCCCAAATGGGGCGCTGATTGTTAATGAGAACGGCCGGATTGAATCCATCGGTGAGTATAATGCCTTGCGCAAAGCCGAGGGCATTCGGGAAACCCTGGATTATTCCAACTACCTTATTCTGCCTGGCATGATTGATACCCATATCCATTTGCCACAACTGCCAATTCGAGGCAAAAATGCCAATAGCCTTCTGGAATGGTTGGAAAAATATGCCTTTCCTGTGGAAGAAGCCTTTGCCGACTTGCCCTATGCCAGCCGACTGGCCGAGTTTTTCTTTGAAAGCCTGAAAGCCAACGGAACCACGACGGCACTTGCTTACTCCTCCATGCATGAGGGCTCTACGCATGTGGCCTTTGAGGCAGCCCAGCAATCCGGCATGCGGGTCATCATGGGCAAGGTTATGATGGATCAGAACAGCCCCAAAGCCTTGACTGAAACCGCCGCCGAGTCCATTGCCGCCAGCGAGCGCCTGGCCAAAACCTGGCACCGCCAGAACAACGATTTGTTGCGCTACGCCTTTACGCCCCGGTTTGCCCTCAGCTGTTCTCAGGAGCTGTTGGAAGCAGCCGGTGATTTGTGCCAGCGTTTTCCTGAAAGTTACATTCAATCCCACTTGTCGGAAAATATGGATGAAATTGAAGCCGTTGAGCGCATGCATGGCTACAGGCTCACCTACGCTCAAGTTTACGAAGAAGCTGGATGTTTGGGTCCTCGGACCATTATGGCTCATGGCATCCATTTGACCCCGGAAGAAATGGCGATTCTCTTACGAACCGAGACTCGCATCGCCCATTGCCCAACCTCCAACTTTTTCCTCAAAAGCGGCTTCTTCAACCTGCCTGCTATTCGACGTTATTGTGTCCCGTTTGGCCTGGGAACCGATGTGGGGGGTGGCCCCGATCTCTGCCTTTTCAGAGTTATGCGCGCCATGGACGAGATGCAACTGAAACATCAACTTTTTGTACCCGCCACTGAGGCCCTCTACTATGGCACCTTGGCCGGAGCCGAGGTCTTGTCTCTGGCTCATGAAACCGGTAATTTACTTCCCGGCAAGTCGGCAGACTTTATTGTCATTAATACCGACGCGCTGAATCCTTTCACCAGTGAGGCTCAAAGCATTGAGGATATCTTGTCCCAACTGGTTTACCTGGGAGGTGCCGAGCACATTTTGCGCACCTTTATTCGAGGTGAAGAAGTCTATCGGCAGCCTGAAACCAACTTGAGTCGGGCACTTACAAGATACCGCTCCACGTTAGCAAGCGAGCCGTTATTCCACCAGCCGTAAAGGCCATTAGCCACGAGCCAGCCAGTACCAGTGCTGATTCCAACCAGCCACGCTCCTTGCAAATCACGGTAAACGAGGCAATACAAGGCACAAACAAAGTAATCGTCACCAATGCCGCTAATATCTGGGCAGACGTCATTTGATCTGAAAGATAGTACAGGCCGGCAGCACCAAAATCTCGGCGAACCATCCCCATAATAAACATTTGAGCTGCTTCTGCGGGCAACTGGAGCCACTTAACCGTCAAAGGTGTCAAGAGCTTCTGAATGGCGACCAGGGCGCCAGTCACTTGAGCCACACTCACCAGCAGCGAGCCCAGAACGAATAAAGGTGCCGCTTCCTTCAAGAAAACCATCGTGCGAACCCAGGTTTTCCGGAGAATATTTTTCGGCTGTGGCAAGCGCATCGGGGGCAAATCGAGAATCAGGCTGGTAGACTTCCCAGGCAATATCTTATTCAAGGCTGTACCCAAGATTCCCAAAATCAGGGTAAGCAAGCCCAGGTAAATAATCCATGCCTTAAAACCACCCGCCATAGCCATTAGGGCAATCAAAACCGCGATTTGAGCCGAGCAGGGAATGGTAATGGCCAGAATAGTTGAGGCAATGGTCCGCTCCCGTTGAGAAGACAGCACACGGGTGGATACTGTTGCCATCGTGACACAGCCAAAACCTAGAATAATGGGGATGACAGCCCGACCATTCAAACCGATTTTACTCAACAAACCATCGCACAATACAGCAATGCGAGGCAGATAGCCGCAATCTTCCAAAATGGAAATATAGATGTAAAACCCCAAAATCAGCGGAAAAAGAACACCAAAAATGTACTGCAGGCTCATGGTCAGCACACCAAACTCACCTGCCAAAATCGTATACAGCGCCGTACCTTGAGGCACAACAGCAGAAACCGCTTTCTGAATCACGGGAACCACATATCCTAACATCAGGGTCTCTTCAGTAAACCCGACGAGATCTCCTGAGATCCAGACTCCCACGACCTGATACAGGGTCAACAAAGCAACAACCCCGCTCAAAAGACCGACAACGGGGTTTAAGAACCAGTTTCCAAAACGCTTAGACCAGGATAGAGGCGTAACCCCGGTTTTCCGAGTAATAACCTGCTGTACAAGGGCGTTAACATGTTTGCGACGTAACCCATATAAATGCAGGCGTTGAGCAGGATTTCCCTCCAGGGCGGTTAGAGCCTCGATATCCGGACAGTCGGGAACGGTATTTCCAATACAAGCACGTGCCAACATAGGCAAAATCTGATCCAGGCCCTCACCCGTAACCGCCACTGTGGCAATAACCGGCACCCCTAAAAGAGTCTCCAGTTTGGAAATATCGATTTCAAGGCCCTGAGCTCGAGCTTCGTCCATTTGGTTTAAAACCACCATCATGGGTTTTCGATAATCCAAAATGTGCTGGGTTAAAAATAAATCCCGCTCTAAACTGAGAGCGCTCACAACATTGATGACCTTATCCGCAGCCAGAATAGCCTTTTCTGCCACCAACTCTTCTTCGTTGTACTTAGAAAGACCATAGACACCGGGTGTATCCTTTAAAACCCGGCTATCCGGCAAAAAGCCCTTGGGAATATCAACTGTTGTTCCAGGAAAGTTAGACACATTGGTGTACAACCCCGTCAGGGAATTGAAAACAACCGATTTTCCAACATTGGGATTACCTGCCAACACAATGGTTTCTGTCTCTGCCACATCAACAACGGCAGTATTTTCCCTACAGGACGAACCTGGGCAGCGGTGAGAATCCTGCAGGAAGGGAGCATTTGATGTGCTCATGACAGTTGCACCTCAATTTGTTGACAAAGATGTTGTCCGATGGCGAGCTCCATACCACCATGCTGAAGAACAGTCGGGCCGGCGGGAACTTTAGCAATGCATGTAATATATTGGCCTTCGGCGATCCCCATGCGCATGGCTTGTGTGGCCACATCAATGTCGGGGATGTTCAAAATGACAGCACTCTGGCCCGTTTGCATGTCTTGAAGGGTAATTTTGGTCATTCGATCATCGGGCAGCGGGGGCCCCGGTTATCTGTGGTCATACTAGCGTAAATGAGAATCACTTGCAAAATGCTTTCAAAAAAAGAGCCGTAATAAAAAATAGGAACACCATCAACATAGTTGCTGATGGTGCTGACAAACACACAGATTACCCTACCCGGTTACCCTGGTATTTCTACCCGGGTTCCCTTGGCAGTCACTACGATTCCTTCTTGGCCGGAGCCGAGGAATTACCGGAACCAGTAGAATTTGTGGAACCTGACTTAGCATCAGGTGTTGTAGACTGTTTTGCTGTATCCTTTTCTTCAGCTTTAGTGTCAGTCTTAGCTTCAGGCTTAGAATCCGCTTTTGCCTCAGGCTTATCCTCGGGCTTGGTCTCAGCTGTTTGAGCATCGCCTTCGGTATTGGGCTTATCTTCCGGTTTCGTCTCCGCCTTGGCATCTTTAAAGCGGGTCATTAACTTTTGAAGTGCAGCCATTGCCGCTTGGGTTTGAGCCGGATTGGCTTGCTGTTGATTACTTTGATTACTTTTTACTGTCATTGCCGGGTTTTGAAGCATTTGGAACACCGGCTGCAAAGACAATAAATTCTGCAATGGGCTCATCGCTTGTTGGCGCTGAGTGAACGCAGCATTGTACTGGTCCAACCGAGCGAACAGATCGCCGCCGCCGCCAAAACTCATACTGGAGCCTAAACCAAAACTTGCGCCACCAACCATTCCTCCGAGGCCAAAAGCACCTAGGCCTCCGCCTCCACCGCCGCCGCCGCCCAACATTCCCAGAATGTTGTTTCCGCCCATCATCGGGTTCATTGCCGAGGCGTTGAACATAGACCCGCGTGTCAGGTTATACATCTGAGCGTGATTAATAATGTCGGCTGCTAAAGACACAACAACTTCTCCTCCAAGTCTGACGAAGACCTAACCAAGTCAATTAAGTTTAATGAGTTATGTCTGACTACACCAAATAAAAACAATCATTTTTTCAGGATTGCCTGACAGAGTTTATTTTGAAACATTTTGTTACATTTATTTGTCATCCACAAAAAGAAGTCCTCCATCGCACAGAGACGACAAAGGACTTCGATTCGAATGGAGCTCTCTATTTTTGAACGATTTCAACAATCTCTTTATCTTTTGCAGCTGACGCATCGGGCTTGGCCTTTGCTCCAATGGAATTTGGGTGGGTGTTAGCCCAAAGTTCCTCAAATTCAGCCGTTGCCGTCTCCCCGACCAGCTTGACCAATTCTGGCGAAACCGATGAAAAGGGCTCACCAGCTTTTAACTGCTGAACGAGTGTTTCCAGTTGGTTTTTAATCACCAGTTGCCGATCTGTAATGCGTTTACCATAGTGGTGATCCATGGCAGCCTTCCAGCCTAAGGTGGCCAATGTCATGGCACCACTGGCGATACCCAATCCTGCCGGAACTCGACTCAAGGGTTCCGTATGAACATGATCGCCATGGCCGTGGTTGACCACATGCAAGGTTTGAGACTCAGTTTGATTCATCGCCAAGACACTTTGAGTAATTCCGAGGGCAGATACACCCGCAATAGAAATCAGGGTCATCGTATTAACCCGACCTGCATTCTTGGCATAGTGCCGAATTTTGGCATCGTGCTGTAAAGCAATGGGTAACAATAAGTTGGTCCATAGACTATCTGATACGGCAGAGGTTGAGGAAACACGGCCTTTCAAAGCCATCACCTGTGCCCCACTAGCCACACCGGCAGCAGCTCCTGGTGCACTGCCTTCGCCCCCATGATGGGCGATTTGAACGGGTTCTGGTGTAAATTGAATAGTCTGGGTCGTATCAATGTCAGCAGCTGTCACAGTGGGGGCCGAGACAGACGAAACAGACGTAATCCCATGGCTTTGAGCCAATGGAACCAGACCGGCGAGAGCAATACTGCAAAGGGCAAGACTTGCTGCACACTTTCGTGCAGAAAACAACAGAGAAAGTACCATGGTACAAACATCCTTCTTCCAATTCCACAACGTTGATGCCAAAAATTCGTTGTTCTCTTTCAGGTTAGCAAATTCAACACGTCCGAATAACCTCACCCCCCGGGGGGGACCCCCCTCTCCATCCTCGTGGTTTAAATCATTGATTCGGAGCATCGAAAGGCAAAAAGCCAGTAAACCAAGGGACTCAGACCTTGATATTACATTTTATTAATTATTTCAGAAGAACCTATCACAAGAATTTATATGATTGTTTTTATGCACATAGGAAAGAAACAATGTTTTGTCGCCCCCCGTGGCGGAGGAGTAAGAAAGCATGTTGAACTATACAGGATTCGGTCTCCAGACCCAACAACAAAATGTAACGGCAGATGGTGTAAGCAACGCAACGTTTCGGTCTTTTTATAACAATGGATACACCCGCACCCGCTTGCGGATCGATTCCAGTCTTCCAACTTACGGTGCGACCACCAACTTCCAGTCCAAGGAATTCTCCAACTTTGCCTACCTTGGCGCCTTGGATCACCTCAGCAATCAGTTCTATCCCGGCAGCCCCAACCCGGTCTTAATGCTGCCATTCAGCTTCCGATATTCCAACCCCGACAACATCCCTTCAATGTCCGGGTACAACAATATCGGGCTACTCGGCCAGCAACTCGGCATGGGTGGCGGTATGACCAGTGGCTTCCCGCAGCAATTCGGTCCATTCGGAATGCCAATGGCCAACCCACAATTCCTGCCCCCAACACAATTGGGCTTCCGGTTCTAAAATCATTTAAGAAAAAAACCTTTCAACGCAACAAGCACTGCTTACCAGCAGTGCTTGTTTCAGTTTATTCTGTATGCAAAATGACAGCTCCTAGCCGATTAGGCCGTCACCGATATCAATTTCGCTGGCTTTCATAATCAAGGCCTGGTAGATCACCTTCTCTAATGAAGTGTTCCCACCCATGCCAAACATATCGTCATCGCCTTTGGTACGGGCATCTTCCAATAAGCGCTTTGCTAAATCGGCAATTTCCAAAACCAACGCATACTTGTTATCAACTTTTTCATTCAGATCCGAAGCGATTTGGGTAATGGTTGAAGACATAAACGAGCGATTCCTCCACTGATTGTCTTAGCCCGTAGGCCATAGTCTATTGTAAGAAAGGGTTCCGTAGAATGTCAAATACGGCAGATGGCTGCTGTCCATAATCCTCTGGGGCGCTTAGTAAGGCAAAGATCAACTAAGATGCATTTGCTAGCGGTTTCTCAGCGGAAGAGTTCTGACATTTGGCCCGGTGCACCATTTCGGCAAACTTCTGGACAAGTGTCGGATCCCAAATGGTACCTGCCCCTTCATGTAATATCTTCATCGCATCCTCAATGGACATAGCCTTGCGATAGGGGCGGTTGGAGGTTAAAGCATGAAAAGCATCGACAATGGAGACAACACGGGCGCCAATCGGAATGTTTTCACCCTTGAGGCCTTCCGGGTGACCATTGCCATCCCACTGCTCATGATGATATTCCACTAAGGGGACAATGTCTCTGAGGGCAGTAACCGGCTGCAGGATCTGCCGAGCACCAATCACCGGGTGTTGTTTCATAATTTCTTTTTCTTGCTCAGTTAACGGGCCAGGCTTATTCAGGATGCTTTCAGGAATCCCGATTTTCCCAATGTCATGAAAAAAGGCAGCCAGGCGAATCTTTTCCACATCAGCCGGAGGCAGTCCAATCGCATGAGACAAGGCAACCGCATAATTAGCAACAGACTGGGAATGACCACGAGTATATTTGTCCTTGGCATCCATGGCACCAGCAAGCGAAGCCACCGTTTCCAGCATCAGACTCTCAGTTGTAGCTTGAGGCGACGTGCCGCCTACACGACGCAGAAGAATGTCAAATAACTCAGAGCCGGTTTCCCCATATTGTTTGGCGATGCGATCCGTAAACACCTCTAGACGCTCCTGATCCGAAGCCATCTGCAACTCGGAGCCCAAAATAACAGAGGAGGCCGATGTTCGATCACTGTGGTGCTTACCAAAATGGAGGGCATTTTCAACCAATTGAATCATATCTTCTACTTCCTGAGAGTCTTCAGGGTAGCAGGCAATGCCAATGCTGATGGAAAAAGGCTTGATCTGCTTTTGAGGCGCATTAATCGACTGAACAATGCGATTCGCCACATCCAAGGCACCTTGGCTATCGCTTTCTGGCAAAATCACAGCAATCTCATCACTGCCATAACGAGCTACTGTGTCAATCCCGCGAACTTCATGCTTGACCATAGAAGCAAGGCGGGCAATAGCCCGATCGCCCATTTGGTGGCTGTAGTGCTCGTTGTAAGTTTTCAGATTGTTGATGTCAATTAAAAGCAGGCTCAACGGGAAGCCTTCGCAGGCTGCCCGACGCACTTCCTTCTTCAGTACCTGATGAAAGGAACTATGCGTAATCAATCCGGTCAGGTTATCCAATTGCGGTTGGTTCTGGAGTCGTTCCTGAAGAATCAAATTCCATACCACATGGGCCAGATGATCCCGCAGCAGATACACATAAGACAGCTTAGCCTGAGAGAAACTGTCCAGTGCATCGAAGCCTAGAGTAATAACAGCAATGGTTCGATTACCTGCAATAAGGGGAATACTAAATATATTGTATTTCTCTCGGGCTGGATCCTCTACAAAAGGTGCCACCTCACGTCCCAGGTCAAAGGCACGGTTGGTGAATGTGGTATCACAACGAGTCACCGTTTTAATCAAGTGGTTTTCTCTATCGCACAAGGGAATAAACTCACCTTGCAAGGGGCGATCGGCACTGGGCCAAATGAAGCGAAGGCGCA
The DNA here is from genome assembly GCA_041697335.1 of Vampirovibrionaceae bacterium NZW_1234. Lineage (GTDB taxonomy): Bacteria > Cyanobacteriota > Vampirovibrionia > Vampirovibrionales > JAGQHJ01 > JBGUGD01. Next base: position 52,354 of record JBGUGD010000015.1, read on the forward strand.
ATAATTCAGCTGTTTCATCCACCACGGAAAACATGATAAATTCGGGCTCAGAACTGGTTCTGAGACGTTTCATCAGGAAATACCAAATATCCTCTAGGCTACTCGCAGAAATGATCAGCTTTTTAACATCTTCATCCGGCGACAGAGCCTTTAATCGATTGTGCCGTCCGGGCTCACGTCCAAATTCGTGGCCTTCAGACCGGATTAACTCATTGGTAATGGTATCCAACCAATTCGAAGTTTGCACCCGAACATTCTGAATCAACCGCTTCACACGCTGCTCCCGATGAACTTACATCGTACGCCACTCTTCTTATGATCATAGCACGGCTTTACGAAATGGATGGGCCCGTGTTCAGGCCTCTTACACAAGCGTTACTCTGCGTGGAAGGGACGCCAAATCCCGCCGCCACAAACTGGATGACGAGCCCCCGTACAGGAGGGCACCGTATTGGGCAATCCCATCTTTCGCGCGTATCCCAACATTGCAAAGGCAATTGCCTCTTTATATTTGCTATCCAGACCCACGGCCTCTAAAGTTTTCACAACAATACCAGGAGACTCCAGACGCTGCTGAAGGCGAGACATCAACGTTGGATTCAACGCGCCTCCACCCGCAACAAAAACTTCCTTTACTGGCATCTGAGGCAATATAAAACGTTCATATGCCTGGGCTACGGTTTCAACCGTTAATTGAGTTGCGGTAGAGACAAGGCTTTCAGGTGACACGGAGGCTCGCCATTGCTGGAGTACCTGCTCGGCATAAGCCCGCCCGAAACGTTCACGCCCCGTAGATTTGGGGGGCCTTTGGGCATAATACTCATCTGCCAGCAAAGCCTGCAACATCGGCCCGTGGACCTCACCGGATTGGGCAACCAAGCCATCAGCATCATAGGGTTGCTGATAGAGAATCTCCATGAACGCATCCATCAGCATATTGCCAGGCCCTGTATCAAAGGCCAAGGGCATATGCCCTCCATCCGCCAGAGCAGGCAGAGCGGTTAAGTTCGCAATTCCGCCTATATTCTGAAGCGCTCGGGGATGATGCTCGTCCTGAAATAGCATGAGATCAGCAAAAGGCACTAAAGGAGCACCATGACCGCCTGCAGCCATATCTGTTGGACGAAAATCCGCCACTACTTCCAATCCGGTCATCTCGGCAATCATTGCCGGATGTCCAATTTGAAGGGTACTACCCAGATGTGTTGCACTGGGTGGAATATGATAGATGGTCTGCCCGTGAGAAGCAATCAGATCCGTGCGAATCCCCTGCTGTTCCAGCTTCAGCATCAACTTTAAAGCAGCCTGACCAAACATGGCTCCCACTTCCGCATTCAGCCGGCAAACATCCGCCAAAGCAACCATGGGCTTAGACATAAGCGCCAGTAAGGCTTCCCTCATCGGACCTGGGATGTCAAATGTTTCTGTTCCCAGAACCTTGAACTCGGCCAACCGAAGGGGGTTTACATCAAAAGACACCCGAATACTTGCAGCATCAATACTGTCAACCGAGGTGCCCGACATTAGTCCGATTACATGAAGCGGTTGCGTCTGCATATTAGGCTAGGACCGGCTTGATTCGGAAGGCTTAGGAGCAAAGGTACAGCTCGGATGAATCGCAAGCCATTCCAGTTTCCGAAGGAAGCGAATAAGCGCATTCTCTTTGTGTTTGGACAGCGACTCAACCAAAATGGTTTTTGATCCTAATCGATGCCCACCCCAGATATCAGTCAAAGGCCGATCGCCCACAATGGCCACTTCATGCGGATCCATACCCAAGATTTCCACCGCCCGGTACAATTGTTTGCGGCGAGGTTTACCTGCGTTTCCAATGACCGGCATATTCACCACTTTTTCTGCTTCGCGCGTATACATGGCCCTGGGATTGTTGCTGACCACAATGGAGCGAAACCCCATCTTGTCAATGCGCTTAAGCCAACCTGCAACCTTATCATCCAATACTCCCGTATTCGGAGCCATAATGGTATTATCCAGGTCGAAAATAAACCCACGAACCCCTTGTTCCCAAAGTGCTACCAGATCAATATCCACAACGTGTTCTACCACGTAGGTCGGTTTAAGCCACAACGGGACTGCGCTCCTTTCTTCGAATCAAAGACCACCGAAGTGATTCGGGATTCACCCCAGCAGGAGGCTGCACCCATACCCACTGGTTCGGTTGAATACATTGGGTCTTAAACCCCTGTTCATCAACAGCTTCGGTTAAAACAACATCATAACATCCATCGGGTGTCATCCAGACCAAAGCATCTTCCAGAGAAAACCGATTACGGCCCTGGATACGTATTTGACCATCGGCATTAAGCTCCCCGTCCGTACTGGCGACAAAAACCGCTTGCGCCTGACTTTGAGAGCTTTGATAGTGATAAGCCTGATTCGTAGGCTTACCGTGAAGAAAGCCCTCGGTAAAACCGCGGTTGGCTGTATCGGCTAACTCAGACTCCCAACGGGCAATCTGCTCAGGCAGGACTCGTCCGTCATTGGCACAGAAGGCATCAATTGCCTCACGGTATACTCGACCAACAGTCGCCACGTAATGGACCCCTTTGGTTCGGCCTTCGGCCTTAAACGAACAGATCCCGGCCTGCATCAGCTCAGGCAAAAAACGAACCAAACAGAGATCTTTGGAATTGAGCATATAGGTGCCCCGCTCGTCTTCAACCAAGGTATAGGTTTCATCAGGACGATTCTTTTCGACAACGTCAAACTCCCAACGGCAACTGTTGCCACACATACCCTTATTGGAGTTTTTGGTATTGTCGGTCAAATAATCGCTGATAACGCATCGTCCCGAATAGGCCACACATAACGACCCATGCACGAAGCATTCCAGCTCCAGATCCGGCAATTTTTCGTGAATTTCAGCCATTTCTCGAACGGGCACTTCCCGAGCCAAAATCACACGCTCCGCCCCAGCATCCTGCCAAAATGCACATGCGCTGACGTTCAGCACATTCGCCTGGGTGCTCACATGAATGGGAACATGAGGAGCATGGATTCGAGCCAGCCGAAAAATGCCAGGGTCGCTAATAATCAACGCATCTGGGCGAATAGATTCAAGCTGCTCCAGATGAGGCACGACACGGTCTAAATCACGGTTATTTGCAAAAATATTCAACGTAACATAAGCTTTGACGCTTCGCTCTTGGCAATAGCGAACCCATGTGGATAAATTTTGTGGCGTAAATTGTTCGCCTTTGGATGGCGTTCGTAAGCTGGCCATCGGCAACCCAAGATACACAGCATCAGCGCCATAGGCTACCGCATATTGTAATTTTTCCGGGTCTCCGGCGGGCAGAAGCAGTTCCGGTTTCATCATCTTTGACAGGACACTCATTACACTTTTGCTTAGCTTTCTTCTAAAATAAATTTTAGCTCAGAGACAGGTTCGAGAATACTGTATGGTGAAACCCAACCTTGCCCCCAAAACCCAAACAGCAGGGTTTATGATTTTTAGCAGCTTAATGCTGCTCATTTTAAGTGCTGTGGTGCTAGGCCTTTTCCTGAACCACTTACAAATCCAAGAAGAAGCCGAGATGGCACCAACACGACGCATTCAGGACTTGGTATCGCTTCTCAAGCAGGCTGAGAGCCGCAGGGATAGCCTGGAAAAAGAAGTCGCCGAACTTCGCCGGAAAGCCGTCAGTTCTGAGAACCCTGCCCAGGCCCAAGATCCAGAACTCAAGAAGCTCTATGAAATTGCCGGCTTCACCCCTGTCAGTGGCGCAGGTATTACCATTACGTTGCAGGACAGCAAGGAACCTGTCCAAAATGATGCCCATGCTGATCCCAATGCTGGAAAACTTCAAGCAGAAGACCTTCTAAAGCTTATTAATGAGCTAAAAGCGGCAGGCGCCAAAGCGCTAGCTATTAACGATCAGCGGATTATTGTGACAACAGAAGTTGTCCCAGCCGGACAAACCATTTCCGTCAACCAGACGCACCTCTCGCAACCGGTCGTGGTCAAAGCCATCGGCGACCCGGACGTCCTATATAACGCGTTGAAAATCCGAGGGGGCGTCATGGAATACCTGGACTTTTTCAATATCAAGGTCACCATGGCCAAAAAAGAGGATGTGACCGTGCCCGCATATAAAGGCACCTTTGCCCACTAAGCCGACTTACTATCCGGTGAGGAGGATGGCCAAAGGTCGTTGAAGGGCAGGTCAGTCATTGCGCCCAAAGCCCCTATGGGACTCGGGCTCAGCACCTGAGAAAACCAAGCGGCTACTCGTTGCCCAAAGGCCTCAAGAGAATAAACCTCTTGAACATGATGCCGGCATGTCTGCCTGTCAATACTGCCCACGAGCAAAAGCGAAGAGACCAGAGCCGCAACGTTATTTTCAACAATCCAACCCGTTTTCCCATCAACAACCATCTCAGCTGCCGAGCTATCGTTATAGGCAATCACAGGCACCCCACATGCCAATGCCTCCAGAACGACCATACCAAAAGCCTCAGCCTTGGCGGAAGTCATTAACAAGCCCTTGGCGTGCTTTAAGTAGGCCTGAAGTTGTTCTGTCGGAAAGCTTCCCTGATAGGAAATCGGCGCCCCAGTATAATGTCGGCATAGTTCACGCCAATAGGCCTCATCTTCAATCAGGCCGAAAATTCTCAGAGGTGTCCTGGTCATCGCAGACACAGCAATAGCATCTTCTAGCCCTTTCCCTGGCATAATTCTTCCCAACCAAGCCAACCAGTCTTCACCCTTAGGCGAAAACTCATATTTCGAACTATCCAAGCCCATACCCAGAATCGGACAATTTGAGATACTTTGGTAACTCTGAACCAAAGATCGGCTTAGAAACCCCACTGTACCCGGGTAAGCTTCAGCCGTCTGTAAAACAACTTTCGTCATATGAGATGTTTGCGCGCTTAGGCTTATCAGATGCGCCACAGGCAAGGACAAGAAGGGGGTCAGGTAAAAAGGCAACCAATCATACGAAAGATTTAACACAAGGTCATAGTGTTTTTGCAACTGCTGAAGACGACGGCACATGTTGGCTAAAACTGAATCCACAGGGATTTGGACACAATCTTGACTCTCTTGTGCGAGAGCTTTTGGCTGAAGATGCCCTGGCACTTCATATACATGAATCCCCGGCAAAGAAGAGCCTTCAGGGGCAACCACATCCAATGTAAAGCCTTGTGCCAAACACACCTGGTGTAATGTTCGAAGCATCAGGGCCATTCCCGCAACCGGTCGCCCTCCTAAAACAGCCACAGGAGGTGCTAACACCACAATCCGTAACGCTTTTGATGCGGGTTTCATAGCATTAATACAGTTAAAATTTGACCCATATCCATACTCCAGTTATCGGCCGTCACACAGGTAACTTCAGTAACTTAAAAAAAATCCCGACAAACCTCTCTTCTTTACTAGCTTTGAAAAGAATTAGAGACCAAATCGCCCAAAAGAGGCATATTTTTTCTGTCCGAATCAGCAATACTATGCCTATACAGGAGCTGCGTGGTACGTTGCCACGGCCGAATGCTCTATGGGTTTTGGTGTAGTGATGGATAGACAATCAAGAGCTTTAGAGGCTCTGGTTAAGGAATGTATCAATGAGCCAGGATGAGTCGCAATCACTGGATTACTTACAACAGATCCGCATCATTGAAGCTTACTCGGCTGACGATCCCAGTAGCATCAACAAACTTTATTTTCAGGAAATGGTTTTGGAATCGCTGAGTCCCGAGGAACGTGACGCTTATATGCGCTTTCTTTTGGAGCCTCGGCCGAGAAGCTTAGAAGAAGCCTCTCGCCGTGAGAAATTCGGCAGTGGCATCCCACCTTGGGCTTCCTGGCTTAGACGGCTCAGTCAAAAACTCCGGGGAACAACACAACCTGAAGCACAACACTAAGCACAACAAAGGCTCCTCTAGAATCCAGAGAGAGCCTGTTGTGAGGATATTTACTGGAAAGATGGAAAAATTAATAGCGATAGTGAGCAAATGCCTTGTTGGCCTCGGCCATCTTGTGAGTATCATCTTTCTTCTTAATGGCGGAGCCTTCACCCCGGTAGGCCGATAAGAGTTCTTCAGCCAACTTCTCAGCCATAGAACGGCTGGAACGGGTTTGGGCAAATTTGATGATCCACTTGGACGCCAGTGCAGAACCACGATCCGGACGCACTTCCACAGGAACCTGATATGTGGAACCACCGACCCGGCGGGCTTTTACTTCTACGAGGGGAGTTACCCGTTTCAAGGCTTTGTGAAACACCTCAACGGGCTTTTCATCTTTCACACGTTCGCCGATGACATCCAACGCATTGTAAAAGATCCGCTCAGCCACACTTTTTTTACCACGCTGCATTAAGCGGTTAATAAATTTGGCCACTTCAACATCGTTAAACACGGAATCCGGGCTGGGAACACGTTTGGCTGGCTTATAACGACGAGGCATAAATGAATAAACTCCTTTTTAAGTCCTGTTAAATCTGGAACACCCGAGGGGGGATAAGCTTATTTCTTACCGGCAGCAGCAGCTTCACCTTTTTTGGTGCCATACTTACTACGGCCTTGTTTGCGGTTTTTTACGCCCGCTGTATCTAAGGCACCCCGGATAATGTGGTAACGAACCCCCGGAAGATCTTTTACCCGGCCGCCACGAATCATGACAACAGAGTGCTCTTGAAGGTTGTGGCCTTCCCCTGGAATGTATGCCGTTACTTCATAACCATTGGTCAAACGGACACGAGCCACCTTACGCAAGGCCGAGTTCGGTTTTTTAGGGGTGGTGGTATACACACGGGTGCATACCCCACGTTTTTGAGGATTCGCCATTAAGGCAGGGGACTTGGTTTTGTCCAAAATCTTTTTCCGTTCTTTACGAACCAATTGCGAAATGGTTGGCAAGGGGGAATCTCCTTAGTTCCTTTAATTCCTACGTATGGTAGTTAAGATTAGCTGAAACAAAGACGCACTGTCAACAGCGTGCACATGTCTCACCTGAGCCACGTTCCCGGCGAGTACGACAAATATGGCACAAACAACGCGCTGCGTCAAAATTCGAGTTTTTACAGACGAGTCAAACCATGGGCCGATGGGGTCTACATTCGCTCAAATAAGCCATACAGGCAGACTAGCGACAGAAATATATGTGTGGTACCGTAAGGCGATGCCTCTATAGAAAAGGCCGTGTTTTCACTTACCCCGCAATCTAAGGAGATCCTTCCCATCATGATTACAAAAGACAAAGTAGTTGCCATGACCTATATCCTCAAGGATGAAGACGGCAACATCCTCGATGAGTCCGGCAATGAATCCTTTGAGTTTCTGCAAGGTCATCAGAACATTATTCCCGGCCTTGAAAAAGCATTGAACGGATTAAACCCCGGTGATCGTAAAAACGTGGAAGTCTCTCCCGATGAAGCCTATGGCGAGTACGACCCGGAACTTCGCTTTTCCATCGAAAAACAACAATTTGGTGGCCAGTCTCCTGAAAGCGGGATGATGATTCAGTTGACCTCTCCCCAAGGTCAACCCTTCGTGGCCTCTGTTGTGGAAGTCGATGATAAACTGGTTCACTTGGATGCAAACCATCCTTTGGCCGGTAAAAAACTGCATTTTGCTGTGGAAATTGTCAACGTCCGTGATGCGTCAGAAGAAGAACTGGCCCATGGCCATGTCCACGGACCTCACGGTCATCATCACTAAATCCTGGCACGAATATTTACTTTTAAGGCCCTGGTATCAACAATACCAGGGCCTTAAAATTGAAGTTCGGAGAATATGTTTCTGAACGAATGCTATTGAATCCCTTCCGGATGGAGCCGGTAACCGCCTCCATAAATAGTTTCAATAAATTTCTTGTCCGGAGATGCTTTCTCAAGTTTCGAACGCAGGTGACGCACGTGAACACGAATGGTTTCAACGTCATCATCCGGCGAATAGCCCCAAACATCTTGCAAAAGCTTACCCAGGGAAATTGCCTGGCCGTGATTTTGGACTAAACAATTCAGGATTTCGAATTCCGTGGGAGTCAGCTTGGTCTTTTTATCATTGATTTTCACTTCCAGATTCTCTGGAATCAACGTGATATCACCAATGGAAAGAATCTCGGTGACCGCAGCCTGAGGAGCTGCACTGTAGCGCCGCAACAAAGCCCTAACTCGGACCATCAATTCAGGGATCTCAAAGGGTTTTACCAGGTAATCATCTGCCCCGGCATCAAAACCCTTAATTTTATCATCCACGACACCCAACGCAGTCAACATCAACACCGGGATCTCAGCGATATCCGGATTCTTACGAATACGTTGACAGACAGTAAAGCCATCGACACCCGGCATCATGACATCCAAAATTGCCAATTGAGGGCGGTGCTGTTGAACCAAGGCGTACCCGGTTTCGCCATCGGGAGCAGAAATAACGGTATGGCCCAACATTTCAAGGTTAATTCTGACTAACTCCAAAATAGACGGATCATCGTCTACGATTACAACGGTCGACATTATTACAGATTCTCCGGACGTTCTTTTAACACGACAGTCACATGTATAAAATTATTATTGCGCAATATCTTGAGATTGATCGCTTCTCCAGGATTTTTGGATTCAATATAGCTGATGAACTCATCGGCAGAGGTGATAGGTTTCTTATCGACCGCCACGATAATATCCCCTCCAAGGTTGATTTCTTGCCCGCCAGCAATGACTTTTTGTTTACCCGGTTGTATACCCGCCTGAGCAGCCGGGCTATCCTCATAAACCTCGCCAACCATAATGCCATGTTCAATAGGCAGGTTCAAAACCTTGGCGACACGAGGGGTCACCTCCAAACTCATGGTGGTACCCAGGTAAGAACGAATCACTTTTCCATACCGAATCAAATCACTGGCGACCTTTTTAGCTCGGTTCGAGGGCACGGCAAAACCAATACCCGCATAAGACCCAGTGGGGCTAAAAATAGCAGTATTGATGCCAACCAGGTTACCACCGGAATCTAATAGCGGCCCACCGGAATTGCCTGGATTAATGGCAGCGTCAGTTTGAACAATATTTTCAATGAGGCGACCATTGGGGGCTCTAAGCGTTCTGTTCAAGCTACTGATGATACCACGGGTGAGGGTACTGGATAAGCCAAATGGATTGCCAATGGCAAAGACACTTTGGCCTACTTCTAACTTGGCAGAATCGCCCAAGGGAATCACAGGCAATGGCTCATTTGGATCAATCTTCAATAACGCCAAGTCGCTACTGGGATCCACGCCTACCAACGTTGCTTTATAGGTCTTCTGGTTGATTAACGTTACCTCTAGCATCCGAGCATTCTCGATGACATGGCTATTGGTGAGAATATAGCCATCCTTTGTCAAAACAATCCCAGAGCCACTCCCTTGGGAGGGCACAGGATTGTGAAAATAGTCGTATTTCAATGTTGTGCTAGTAATATTGACAACTGCAGCCCGTGCAGCGTGATAAATTTTGATGGTGCGCTTTTCCTCTTCTGTCAATTCAGTCGGATTGGCTTCGGCCAAGATATCAACCTGGCCATTAAAGACTTTCTGGGGCTGCACAAAGCGATGATAGACCCAGAAGCTACTCCAGAGCAAAATGACGGTAAGAACGGCAGTAAATAGGGGACGCAGAACTTTCATGAAAATCGATTCTGTTGCATGATTACTTTTATTCTACTCGTTTCTGTCAAACGTGAGCAATGAGGATTCAAGAAACAGCCCCATGCTGCAAAAAATTCAACACTATGCCGATCTGGTCAAATTTGAACACACTGTATTTGCCTTGCCTTTTGCCTTATCTGCAGTTCTGTTGGCATCAGGCCCTCAGTGGCCCTCTTTAAACGTGGTTTTGTGGGTTGTTCTTGCCATGGTGGGTGGGCGCACCTTTGCCATGGGTATGAACCGTATCATTGATATTAATATTGACGGTAAAAACCCCCGCACTCAAAACAGGGCTCTTCCTGCCGGGCGGGTCAAAATAGCAGAAGCCTGGGGTCTTAGTATTTTAGCATTGATATTAATGGTGGTGGCCACATTCCAGCTTCCCGTGATTTGCCGCCAATTACTTCCAATCGCTTTAGCCATCCTGATTTTATACTCCTATGTTAAGCGTTTTTCCAATATGGCTCACCTCGTCCTTGGACTTGCCTTAGGATCTTCAGCCATTGGTGGGTGGATTGCGGTTACCGGTGAACTGTCTTGGACTGCCCTCCTGTTTGGCCTCGGCGTTTTATTTTGGGTCGCCGGATTTGACATTATTTATGCCTGCCAAGATGTCGATTTTGACAGGTCCTATGGACTTTTCAGCATTCCCGCCTCCTGGAGCATTAAAACTGGTCTTCGCATCAGCCGCGTATTTCATGTGTTCACGGTCTTGTGCCTGATCGCTGTCGGCCTGCTACATCCTTATATCAGCGGAATTTACTGGGGAGCTGTTGGCCTCGTGGCCTTTATGCTGTATTACGAACACACATTAGTGTCCGATAAAGATTTATCACGTGTGGATGAGGCCTTTTTTATGGTCAACGGTCAAATCAGTCTGGGCGTGATGGGGCTGATTTTTGCAGACAAAGTCGCTCTGGTGCAACACCTGCTAAACTAGTAGATAGAACGACAAGCACTGTAGCGGCAACTGTGTTGGGGCGTCTTGAAACCGGTGTCAAATACACAACTATTTCCCATTACCCGATATTTGCTAAGCCAGGTGTCTCACGGCACCACGGATTTCTTGTATCGTCTGGGCCTTGCTACCCAGAATACGCTACAAACCGCGTATTTCATTTTAAAAGGCAGGCTTTCAAAAAACCTGTTCGCTCAACAGGCAGCCTTTATTGGCGTTGACGCTCTGGGCATTTCATTGATTTTGACACTATTCTCCGGTATGGTGATTGCCCTTCAAGTGGCACAAGAATTGACTAAGCAAGGGGCTGGCAATTTTGTGGGTGCATTGGTGGCCATCGCCATTCTTCGCGAGCTGGCTCCCATTATGACGGGCTTCTCGGTCATTGCCATGGTTGGCTCAGCCTATTCTGCCGAATTGGCAACTATGCAGATTCAAAAACAAATTGATGCCTTACGCATGCTGCGGGTCGATCCGGTTCGCTACCTGGTGGTGCCTCGCTTATGTGCTGCCGTTGCCATGCTTCCCTTGATGACCATATTAACCGCCATGGCTGGCATTGTAGGCGGTATGGTTGTCAGCTATGTGGTTGCGGACTTGAATTACAACAACTATATGGAATCGGTTTGGCGCCAAGTAGAAACCCGGGACATTCTGGGCGCCATGTTCAAAGCCTCGGTTTTTGGTGCTTTAATCGTCACCTTTTCCACCACTATTGGATTGAATACGAAGGGTGGTGCTAAAGAAGTGGGAGAATCAACCACCCGGGCTGTGGTTTGGTCTTTTATCGCTATGGCCATTGCTGACTACGTATTGTCATTTCTACTTTTCCAGGAGAACTAGCTAATGCCGGACACCCCGATGATTCATTTGGAAAACGTAAGCAAAGCCTTCGGTGGCCGTCCTGTTTTGGAGGATATTAGCCTAGATGTGGCTTCTCAAGAAATTTTGGCCATTATCGGGCCCAGTGGTTGCGGAAAAAGTACCTTATTACGCGTCATCAGCGGTCTGGATAAGCCTGACGCAGGGGTGGTCGAGCTGGGCGATGATAACCTGACGATGGTTTTTCAGTACTCCGCCCTCTTCGATTCTCTAACTATCTTTGAAAACGTTGCTTTTTCCCTGTTGGAAAAACCGGATTTAGGCACAAGCCAAAAGGCTCGCCCCAAATACACCGAGCAACAGCTTCGGGAATTGGTTCACCAAAAGCTGTTAATGGTCGGCCTGGACGACATCCAGGATCTCTACCCGAACCAGCTCTCGGGCGGGATGCAAAAGCGGGTCAGCTTCGCCCGAGCCATTATGAGTGATCCTCGAATTATTCTGTACGATGAACCAACGGCGGGGTTGGATCCCATTGCTTCAACCGTGATCGAAGACTATATCCAAACCCTCCGCAATGAAATTGGATGTACCAGTGTGGTGGTCACTCACAACCTCACTACGATTCGGCGAATCGCCCATCGAGTTTGCTTACTTTTTGGCGGCAAAATCCAGTGGCTCGGCCCAGCCCAAGAGTTCTTTACTACGGATAACCCCTATGCTCGCCAATTTGCCCACGCTTCTCTTGAAGGGCCCATGACGCATATAGAGTGAGGGCAGTTCCACTGACATTTACCTAAAACCCTTTTTCAGTAAAGTTTTACAACACACCAACTCAAGACTACACGCTCTGACGGTTGAGATCACCCCTCCAAAGCGAGCAAATTCACCCTATATTGAATGTAAAGCCAGAGAGGCAATTTTCTATCTTGAGAAACTCTATAGCACCAGACCCCTTTCTTATTTAAAAATGGTCCACCTGGCACCTCTTACTCTAAGCAACACTGCCCTGTACTCCACAGGCAGAGTCCTGGAGTTGATTTTAGCCATAAACTTGATTGAAGTGACCCAACACACTTTTTGGGATACGAGAGAGTCATTCCCCCCTTCAATCCCCTCACTTGGGTTGAAGGGTTCTTTTTACGGTTGATGCTATTTTACAAACTTACTCAACCCTTAGTGGTCCTGGGGGAAAATCTCCTTCAAAAAGGGAATATTGGCACCTGTCCGCTTTAAGCCCAATAAAAACCCAGCCAAAAGCAAGCGTTTGGGATCGCTGCTAATGACGGTTTCCGTTTTGGAGCCAGCCGTCCAGCCTGGATAACTGACAGCATCTGCCTTCAAATCTGCGGCAAGATAAAAGGTATCCACAGAAGCCGGCCCTTCCATTGGATCGTAATAAGGGGCAATATGCACATCCACACCCAGTTTATCTAAAACCCGGTCCATGCCATTAATAATGGGATCTTTCTGAATATCACGAACCATTGAGGCTTTCATGCGTTTTAAGGTCCAGCGATCCCACCATCCCATACCAGGAACTCCCTCTTCCCAACTCTTGCTTCGATTCAGAGAAAATCCTTGAAAACGCATTTTTGAGCTGGGAACACCCATTTCACGAACGGGCTTAAGTCCTTGAATTCCTTGCATCCTGAAATCTCCTTTTAAATGTCCGATATTTCCCTGAATATCCCTTTCACCAGCCGCAGCGCGACGAGCATTGGGCCAGTATAAAGGGTTTTACTAACGGATTCAACAAAATACCCCGAGACACCATGCACAAATAATCCTTAACTCTCTGCCTGGCGCCAAACTCTCAGCGGCATACTACGCCATAATGACCGGAGCGACAAGGCAATCTCTGCCACATACCAAGTGCAAGGATCAGCTCAAAAAATGAAGCAGACCCAAAGGGTCTGCTGCGATTCTACTTCCACTCAAACTGTTAGAATCAAAAAAAGAAAACTATAATCCCAGACCGACTTTACGAGACGGGGCCGGGGTCACATCTTCGATAGTTTCGAAGACTTTTTTGAACAAATCGCACACTTGGTCTGCGTTCATATCAAACTTTTGGTTTTCACCTTCTTTGACGGTAGCACTTTTAATATACGCCACCACAATCTCCTTGGCAGCATTCAACTTGGCTTCGCGGCTAATTCGATCTTCCATCGCGGGTGAAGTCCTCTCTCAAACATCATGATTGATTAGGCCCCTATTGTATCACTTTCTTTCGAGAAGCCCAAGATCCAAATACCGCCCTTTTGCCTGTAAAATCCAAACCCAACTGCAACCTGAAACCCACGCCTCTTGGCCTTCTAATTGTGTTACCCTAAAGTGATTATCAATATAGGCTTGTCTCTGAAAATTCCTACGCATGATGCAGTATCGACCCTTTGGACAAACCGGCTTAAGTGTTTCCACTTTGGGACTAACCCTTGCCCCAACACCCTTCAGCCTGCTCTCGGGAACCTCCGCCCAATCTTCCTTACAGAGTATAGACATTGAGCCTAATTTAAGCCCAGAGCCCTTGTGGCGAGCCCTCATTGAAGGAGTCACTCTAGTCTCAGTATCACGTCAGAGTCCTGAAAGTGAACGTCTATTGGGGCAGGTTCTTCGAAAACATCAACGAGACGTAGTGGTGGTTAGCCAAAGCGCTTTACTGGACAGTGCTATGACCACTGAAGAGCTTCGAAAAACGCTTAAAAATTCTTTGGAGCTTTCTCGCAGAACTATGGACCGAGAAACGATTGAAGTCTGGGAGCTGCCACTACTCACAGTCCCTTTACTTCAGCAAGAGTGTATTGCTGACTTCCTGTACTATGCGCGCCATCAGGAATGGATCCGCTTTTTTGCCATTCAGCCTGTTGATGAGAAGGCTCTGGAATTCGGTTTGCAGCAACCCCATTGGGACGTTATCAGCACACACTGGGCATGGTTTGGCCCCCAAGCTGAGGAATGGGTAGAGCTAGCAACACGGCGCCCGGTAGCTGTCACTCAAGCGTTATACTCATTGGATGAGCTTCTATCATCAAGCGCTTCTGCCTCAAGTAGGCTACAAAACCTGGCAAAGCGACTAAGTCGCTCCCAAGCTTTGTGGCAAACGAAGACTCTCAGCACATCTGAATCGACCATAATTTTTACGCTAGCGCACCCACTCATTCAGGCGGGCTGGTTTGCCCCATACCAAGTCATTCCCTGGTTTACGCGCCATAAATTTCTGGATTTACCCCAATGGTCTCAAGCCCAGTGGCTTGAAGCACTTAAGGCATTAGAGCAAAACCAACCGGATCAGTTACAGGCAGTGTCCTCTTTGTTACACTACCAGGAAACCGTGTCCTGAATATTCTTAGCAACAAGATCCCTTGAGCCGTTTTATACCCGTATTGTCCCCCTCGATACAAAAGGAATTGCCTTTTTCATGAAAATTCATTCCCCAATGGCGATGTCACCGCACTCAACCTATCGCAACCAATTCAAGGGTATCATCACTCCACAGCAGATAACCATGGCCTCAATCCGGTTTGAAGGGGAAAAACAACGTCATAACGAAGCATCGGGTCAATCTGATGGAAAAGGGCTCTTCGGCACCCTATGGCACTGGACGCGCTCGGCCTTATCAGGTGTTTTCTCGCTTCTGACAGCTCCTTTTCGCTGGCTGGGAAAACTTTTTAATTGGGGGAATAAGACTAAAACAGATCATTCAAGCGAATCCAAGGATCCTACAGAAGTTGGGAACATCCTACGTCGGGGTCGAACCAAGCGAAACAATGGAAGCCAGGGAAAAACAGCCGCAGATCGCCCTGACTCTCCTGCAAGTCTCAATCACCCCACTAGCACGTTCGCAGAGCCTCAAGACGATAGTACAAGTACGACCACAACCGTACCCAAAAAGAAATTCCGCCCATCTCATACTGAGGCCCCTTCAGTAAAGATCAAACCCCACAGTATAAAGTCAGACTCTTCAACCACACTTATTCATACCGGATTGGCTCTTAGCCCTCATCAAACGGTTACCATTAATGATAAAATGGTCCATTTTTCATTACCAGAGCTCGAAAAGGTTTTTAATATCCTTGCCTTCGAGGATAACAATGATTTCACCCCGACAGAAGCTCATCAAGCCGCAGTCCTTACTCTGAAACTCCTGGAAATTGTCAGCCAGGGGCAGCAAACCAAACGTTTCCGCTCTGGCGAACAGGTCCTCAATACCGGCCTGACCTTTGAAACTCTGAAAACCCAATTGGGCTCGCTGGCAACTGTTTCAGCAGAGAATATCCCCCGTCAAAGACGGTTTATGCACTGGCTGGTCAAGGATGTCATCCGCCCCAACCAGGAAACTCTGGATGATCTTGCACAGACACTGGACTTGCAAAGCCAACAGCTTAATGCCCCTAAAGATAAACGGGCAGATGCCACAATCTGTGTTCAAGGACCCTCCGAAAGTCGTCAAATTTTGTTCTTCAAGGCCCCACATCTGGCTAAGGTTTTCCAGACAGTTGCTGGTGTCCGTAAAGACTCTGCCCTGTTTAAGACATCTTTCACCCAGGACCAGATCCATCAGGCCGTTGCAACCACGTTAAAATTCTTACAGCAGACCAATGGAAAGCTCCTAGAACGTTCTCTAGCAAACTTGTTTGAGGTAGATCCGATTTCAGAGGATCAGCTTCTTAAACCGCTGGGCTTTCGTTCGGAGAGCTTGTTCCAGATGCTGACCAATCTTAAACGGGATCCCAGCTCTGCCGAGTTTAATCCAGATGCCGCCCGCTGGTTTCTCCAATCCATGCTGGATTTAACCAGCTCGTAAACACCATCGCACTAAAGGCCAACGCCCTCTTGCAAGCAAGAAGGCGCTGATACTAGTTTGAATTTTACGAATGACTTAGCGGAATTGAACCGGACCACGGCGTTCACCGGTCATATGAATCGTGTCCACAAACCGAATCATCCCGGATTTGTAGGCCATAACGATACTGTGTGTGCGAATCCCAGTTCCGAAGTATCGCACCCCAGCCAGAGTGTCACCCGTAGTAATACCTGTTGCGGCAAAAACGATTTCATCTCCGGGCACCAAGTCCTCAGTGGTATAAACACGCTCTTCACTGGGATCCAAGCCCATCCGCTCACCGCGCTCACGCTCTTCAACACTACGCCATTTAAGCTGAGCCTGGATTTCACCACCTAGACACTTGATGGCGGCAGCGGCCAAAACCCCTTCCGGAGCACCACCAATTCCCATGACAGCGTGGATACCTGATCCGCTGAGGGCAGCCGTAATAGCCGGCATCACATCACCATCGGTAATAAGCTTAATGCGGGCCCCGCATTCACGAACCTCTCGAATCAATTCTTCGTGTCGAGGGCGATCCAGGATAACCACGGTGATATCTTCAATGTTCCGCTCAAGACTCATCGCGATAATGCTCAAGTTGTATTTCACCGGCGCATTGATATCCACCTTGCCTTTAGCCGAGGGCCCCACAATGAGCTTACGCATGTATGTGTCCGGGGCGTGAAACAAGCCTCCTTTTGCAGACAGGGCCAAAGTTGCTATAGCGTTTGGCAACCCGTTGGCCACCAGATTGGTACCCTCAACGGGATCAACGGCAATGTCCATCTCAGGCATTTCAGCAGAGCCTCGGCCGACTTTCTCGCCAATGTAAAGCATCGGGGCTTCATCCCGCTCGCCTTCGCCAATGACGATGGTGCCATTCATCGGGATTTTGCCCAAGTGCTCACGCATTGACTCGGTCGCGGCATTATCCACAGCATGACGATCACCCATCCCCATGTGTCTGGCAGCCTCAATGGCCGCGGCCTCCACAACCCCGAGAATCTCCCGGGATAAAAAACGTTCGGCTGAAACACCGTCTGGCATCATTGTTGGCATTGGCAAATCCCGCTCTAATAATTCAATCATACACATATACCCCTCTATTTTAAGTGACATCCCCACTCTACGGCGTCAAATATTTTTTGCAATGATTAGAAACAAAAACACCCAACCTGACGATACGTACAAAGGTTGGGTGTTTGATTGGTCCACACACACAACCTGTTTATACCGCAACCTCGTCTGGGACCGGAGGACCAGGAGCGGTTCACCTGTTTCTATAAGAAACAAGTGCAATTCGGATTCCATTATCTTCTATTATGTCGGTTTGTGTGGGTCTAAAGTTTATTTACGTTCGGTGGTTTTTGCCTCATCCTTGGGCTTACCCGCATCTTGAGTCTTGGCCTGATCCGCAGGCTTGTCGGCGGGCTTATCGGCTGGTTTGTCGGCGTTTTTTTCAGCAGGCTTGTCGGCTGCTTTTTCCGTGGTTTTCTCTGCCGGTTTATTGGTATCCTCCTGAGCTTTTGCCTGTTCCTTGGCCTTGTCGGCCTCCTCAGCTTTGGCTTCTTCCTTTTTAGCCTCTTCTTTCTTGGTGGCCTCGGCCTCATCGGCTGCTTTTTTCTCATCGGCCTTTTTATTATCCCCTTGCAGCTTGGACTGCACCATGGACATCAAAGATCCGAGAGAATTGGGATCCAATCCCAAGCCACCCAGCAAGCCCGCCAAGGGGTTTTGCTGTCCCATCTGCTGCTGCATCGGCATTGGTGGCATCATCTGCTGCATCTGGGCACGCTGCTGTGCCATAGCACCAATTCGAAAGATGTCATTCTTGATTTCTTTTACAAAACCACCCACGCTTTTCTGACTGGCAAACGCCTGATCAATGGGACTCATACCGGGTAGAATAATAGGGCTAATAATATTTTGAAGCGAGTCTGGGCTCAACGAACTGCCACCACTAAGGCCCATCCCGCCCATAGCACCTAGGGGATTAGCACCGCCCAGAGAAGCCAAGGGAGAAGGCACACCCATCATAGGATTGGCCGCACTCAGAGGAACAGCACCACCCAATGTACCGGCCAAGCTGCCACCGAAGGCATCCGTCAACGCACCAGTTCCGCCTTGCGCCTGCTGAGAGGTCAACAGCACGTTAAACAATGACATAATCAGCTTCGATTTGTCGGCAGATTTGGATTTGGAAGAGTCAGAGGACTCAGCGGATTCAGAAGCCTTACTTGAGCTGCCACTTTGCAGGGCAGACATCATTGACATAATTGATCCAATACCATCCATCGGGGGACTCCTAACACTCAATCAATTCACTACGAGGAAAACATCATTTAAGAGAGACTGTTGAAAAGAGATAGCTTGTATAAATATAAAAACAATCTTAAGACTCTCGATGATAATCTGTTAAAAAATCGTAACGAAGCCTTCCTAATTCAAGAGAGTCAAAGGGGATTCCTTTCGGATATATTGGGGTAAAAGGCGGTTCCCGGATTTGCCAAGCACCCCTATAATAGGACCATGGTGTTTAAGTTCATTAAAGATAAATTACCTGGAAGTGGTGGACGCAGCCTGCATGTGTCCCGCTTTTTTAATGTCTCGCTGGATGATTATCAGGCCACCGGGGAGCGTGATGCCATTTTGGCTTCGAGCGGGATGGGGAAATCCTACTTGACGGGCGTTATTGCCGAAGAAACCCTGGAAAATGGCGGACTCCTGTGTGTTATTGACCCTGAAGGCGAGTATTTCACTCTGGCCGAGCGATACCCCATGCTCATTATTGGCGGAGAGAACGCGATGTTGCCTCTGACAGAAGAGGCCATTGATTTATACATCCAAGCCATGCTGGAAACCAACCTGTCACTGGTCTTCGATTTATCGGAATACCTGGACCATGAACAACAGGATCTATACGCCCAGATTGCCGAGAGCCTGTTTCACCAGGAAACAACCTTTCGCAAGAAGGTCCGTATCATCGTGGAAGAAGCCCAGATCTACGCCCCACAGCGCTTAGCCAGTGCTGGCGGCGGCACAAAAAAGAAGAAATGGGACCCGGTGAACTCCAGTCAAAAGATTGCCAAGCGGGGTCGAAAACGAGCCATTGATTCTTTATGGGCCACCCAGCGCCCTGCCAGTTTAAGCAAGGATATTCTAAGCCAATGTAACCGTTTCTGGTTTGGCGGGATTACAGCCGAACAGGACTATAAAGCCATTAAGCCGTTCCTGACCGAAGCCGGTATCTCGTTTAACAACGTCAAAGAACTTCAGCCCGGGGAGTTTTACTTCTACAGCAAGGGCATGACCAAGCTAATCAAGGTCCGAAAGCGCCATTGCAAACATGCCGGAGCCACCCCGGAAGCCCAGCAAACCTTCCAGGCGGTGACCGATGTCGGACTCCAGCGTGCCGTAGAAGCTCTCGCCGAGCAGATTGCCGTTCGCGAAGAAGAAAAGCGCCAGGAGCAATCTGAAATCAACAAGCTCAAAATGAAAATCAAAGACCTGGAAGACGAAAACGCCCGCTTAAAAGACGAACTTGGACAAGAACGTCTGGCCACAAAGGTCATTAAACGCATCGAAATTCAAACCGACGAGCTCCCTCCACCCAAAGCCCCTGTGCGCCGCCGCCGGTCTCTGGCCTCGGCAACCAGTGCCGCCTCGGACTTGAATGACGAATAACCTTTAAACCAACTTCAGGGCATATTTGAGACTATCATGGCATTCTGGCTAATCAAACTGGTTCTTTCAGCCTTAGTTATAGTTGTAATATCTGAAGTTGCCAAGCGCTCCGGCTGGCTTGGCGGTCTCATCGGCTCTCTTCCGATTGTGTCTATCCTGACGATTATTTGGGTTTATCTTGAGCAGCAACGTACGGACATTATCATGGATTTGTCCATAAGCATCCTGTACTTTATTTTGCCCTCACTGGTATTGTTTTTGAGTTTGCCGATTTTACTGAAACGGGGAGCGCCCTTTTGGGGAGCCCTTTCTGTTGCCTTGACCTTAACCCTAGTCGCATATGGCCTGTTTTTTGGGGTACTACAACGACTTGGCATCAAGCTTTAAACTTCAGAGTATTATCGAGTTCCACCTGTTGGATGCATCTCTAAGACCAAGCAGAAGGAGAAAACTACCTCGACAAGGCATCCTCTAGGCTATCTGCTGGCGCTGAAGCGTTTCCACATATTGAGCATAGCGAAGAAACTCATACTGTTTTTCAAGCCACAGATGGTAGTACTCAGACTCTCGACCAAACAATACCTTCGCGGCATCGGCTTTGTAGAGCGCATCGGTGACGACCAGATTGAAAAAGTGCTTTAAACCGCCTCCCATCTTCAGCACTTGCAAGGCATGCCACAGATCCGGTTGGCCAAACCTGACCAGATACAAGATCAGCAATGTCTGAAGCTCCCGCCTAAGGCTGATGCGATCCTCCAGCGTGGTCACCGTACTCGAGAATGGCAATGTCTGCTTCCACATGGTTTCAGTCAAAGACTCAATGATCTCATCAAACTCGGGGTACTGTGGCAGCTCTTGAAATCCATGGCTGAATTGCCAACTCTGAGCATCGAGATAGGGCTTGTTAAAGACCAATTGCCGACGACTTACCGGAACTTCAAATTCGTGCTCCAGCATCAATAGGATTGCCTCGTCGGGTAGCGCAAACTCCAGGGTGTTTCTAGAGCGCTCCGGCAGGCATTGTTTAAACCGGCTCAGACATTCCCAAGGGGACAGCTCTAAAAATGCCTGAGGTGACAAGGCTTCATAGGGCTCTACCAGGATTGAAAATTTGACGGGCAAATTAAACATGGCAGCAACAAGATCCTTGGGTTTGGGTCGTCACTATCTATTGTACAGTATTAAATCCCCTCGCTGACTTTCGCAATTTTTGAAACAGATACAAAACACGCTCCCCAGGTCAGCAAGTTCGAGAACCAAAACCAAAAACAGGAATCCATGATGGATTCCTGTTACCAGTCTTTTGAAATGGTTGCGGGGACAGGATTTGAACCTGCGACCTTTGGGTTATGAGCCCAACGAGCTACCGGACTGCTCCACCCCGCGTCGCTGAGATGAAGGTCTCTATTAGAATGCCCTAAAGAAAGGTTAAATGCAACCCCATCGATCCCATTTCAGTCCATTCGTCAAAAAACGACGATGGTCATAGCCAAAGGATTGGCAAAACCTGGGTTCTACGCACCGACCATCCTCATACCCCCTAGGAAAAAGGGTCTCGCCATTTGCCTGGACAAAAAAGAAAACGTGCCTTTATGAGAGAAAAGGCACGAAAGGTGTGAATGTTTAGAGAGAGAGGAGGGTGAGAGAATATCCCTCTGATAACATGAATGTCGGCTGAACCCAGCGCTTCTATATACCATATTTAGAGGAGATTTCCGAAAGCAGTCTCCTCTTATCAAAGGAGCAAAAATACTGATAACAGGCTTTTGTTCATTTTTTAAAAATAAACAACTTGTATTACAGTTCTTTAGGGTTGATTTAAAAGCAACACAAAATCTTAAGAAAATGTTTTTAATCTAATACAAGGTGATTCGAGTAAAGCGATTCGAGAATATTAACGGGGGGCTTAAGATTGAGTCAACAGAGGGACTGTTCCTCCATGGGAACACAGGATTTGCCTGAAGGATATTCTAAATTTGACAAGCGGTATCAAGATTCCAAAGATTTTTTGATGCAGCAACTGCGCCATTCTGCTTCCGTGCAAGACTTTCGTACGGTAAAGCAAGCGATTATGCGCTCGATGCAATTTAGCGTCGGTGCTCGCACGTTTCAATTTGCCAAAGTTCCCGTTTCTGCGGAACAACAACCTAAGCGCAAACGCTAGCCCACGCTTTTACAAAATTACGGTAAAGCATCTATTTGCTTGACCTTAGACGTAAAGATAAGGAGAGAGACTACTCAGTCCTATTGTTTGAGAAGCCCAGCGGATGATGTTCTGCTCATCATCCAAACAATTAACGAAATGAGACCGGCAGTTGACTCGACAACTGCCGTTTTATTTTTTCCATGGCTGCATCTATCTCTTTATCGGTCAGCGTTGCTGTCTCGGACTGCAGGGTCAGACGATAGGCCAAACTACGCGTCCCGGCCTCCAATTGTTGGCCCCGGTACTGATCAAACAGCTCAATATGCCGCAATAAGGGCTCATTGGCCTGATTAACCGCAGAAACCACCTGTTGATGGGTGACCTGATCCGGTGCCGAAAACGCAATGTCACGCTGCACGGAAGGATAGGCTGTAAGGGACTCCACGGCCAGGGTCTCCGTTTTCTTTTGGAGCACCTGCCAAAGGACCTCGACATTGAGCTCAAACACGTACACCGGGGCCTTAAACTTCAGGGTCTCCTGCAAGGCCGGATGCAATTGACCCACTATACCCAAGGGCTGCTTGCCCAGTTTCAAGGCCGCTGAACGCCCAGGATGCATAGAAGACATCGATGTTTCAGCCACCCAACGCGTGGACTGCCCTGGCAAAAGAGTCTCTAAGAGGTTTTCCACAATCCCTTTAACCGTAAAGTAATCGGTTTCAGGCGCTTTGTGCCAAACGCCCCGGGCCGGATGCCCGGTCAATAGTCCGCCCAAATAAAGCGATTCCTCCACGCCGGAATCTTTTTCATTCGCAGAGCGACGTTTCACATATGTCCGGCCGAGTTCAAAGATCCAACAATTCTCGTTCCCCTGAGACTGATTGTACTTAGCAATCTCCAACAAGTTGGGGATCAAGCTCTGACGCAAGAACGTATGATCAATCGACTGGGAATTATTCACGCGCACGGTGGAATCAGGGTCTTGGCTAAAACCGGTCCGCTGCAATAGGGCGTCCCCAATCAAGGAGTGGGTTGCCACTTCAGACAGCCCCGTAGCAGCCATCAAGCGTTGGATCTGGCGAAGCAGAAAATCCCTGCGATTTAAGGCGGGTGCAGCCGTTTCCTGAGGCAAGGTATAGGGAATACGGTCATACCCAAAAATTCGAATTACTTCCTCAATCAGATCAATCTCCCGATAAACATCCTGGCCACGAAACGAGGGAATGGTCACCCTCCATTGACGATTATCCCCGGCGGACGAACTCTGAGGTTCCAGTTGGAAACCCAGCGGGGTCAAGATGGCTTCAACATCACTTTCGGCAATGGTCATACCGAGGATGCGTTGAATGCGATCCGACGACAGAGGGACCTGCTGGGTCTGGAGTTGCCGATGATCATCCTGAGCAATGGATACCAGGGAAGCCTCGGTCAACTCTTGCAATAATGCAATCGCCCGATAAAACGCCAGATGGGTTGAGGCTGGATCCACGCCACGCTCGAAACGAGCAGAGGACTCAGACCGCAAGCCAACACTTCTGGCACTTCGACGGTTACTGGCAGACGGGAAAAAAGCAGCTTCCAGAAACACACTTTTCGTGGTGTCAGAAATCTCCGTGTCCTGTCCACCCATCACCCCAGCCAACGCTACAGGGCGATCGTTATGTGTCACGACCACACTCTGTTCAGTTAGCGTGCGAGCCTGATCATCCAACGTCGTAAAGACTTCACCCGGCTTGGCCACCCGAACCCCGATGGTCCCTTCAGGGAGCTTCTGGGCATCAAAGGCATGAAGCGGCTGACCGTATTCGAGCATCACATAATTGGTGATATCCACCACTACGTTAATGGAGCGAATACCGGCACTCAAAAGGCGTTGTTTCATCCAATCCGGTGATTCGCCATTTTGAACTTCGACCAGATAGGCTCCCGCATAGTATTGGCAGACACTCGTGTCCGTTAATTTAACCTGATAGTTGCTGGTTCCCGCAGGAGAAGGCGCTTGAGCAGAGGGCAACTTGAGGGGCCGTTTGAACAACGCGGCAACCTCTCGGGCAACCCCAATAACAGACATCAGGTCACCACGATTGGCTGTGGGGGCAACCTCTAATACCGTATCAGGCTTCAGGCTCAAGACGGTTTTCAAATCCTGGCCTAAATCGGCATCGGTCACCAAGTCCGTTAAAGGCCAAATCCCATCGCCTTCTGCAGTGTACTGGTCTTGAAGGCCGAGTTCCTCCAGGGAGCAAATCATCCCTGTCGATTCAACCCCGCGAATGGTGGCAGGCTTCAGCTCGAACATGCCACCTTCTTTTCGATTGATGACTTTGGCACCAATTTGAGCGTAGGCAATACACATCCCCTGAGCCACGTTAGGGGCACCACAAACTACCCGGTTCTGCCCTGCCGGCCCCAGGTTCACCGTGACTAGGCGTAATCGGTCGGCATTAGGGTGTTGCTCCACCACATCCACCCGACCAACCACTACACCGGAGAACTGGCCCCCAACGGTTTCAATAGATTCCACTTCCAGCCCTGCATTAGTCAGAGCCTCGGCAATTATTTCCGGGGTCAGGCCGCTAATATCTACATATTCATTTAACCAATCCAGAGAAACCCGCATGGCACCTAACCTCGAAACTGATTCAGAAACCGTAAATCATTGTTGTAGAACATCCGCAAATCCCGGATAGAGTATTGAAGCATGGCCAAACGCTCCACTCCCATGCCAAAGGCAAAACCATTGTATTTCTCCGGATCAATGCCCACGCCTTTTAGGACGTTCGGATCGACCATACCGGCGCCCAGGATTTCCAGCCAGCCATGATGACCGCAAGTCCGGCAACCATTGCCGTTACACAGAATGCATTGGACATCCACCTCGGCACTGGGTTCCGTGAAGGGGAAAAAGCTGTTACGAAATCGGGTCGGACGTTCCTGACCAAAAAAGAGCTTTACAAACTGGTGCAAAATCCCTTTCAGATCAGAGAACGTAGTCTTTTCGTCCACCAGCAGGCCTTCAATTTGGTGGAACATGACCCCCTTACGACTGCTCACCTCTTCGTTGCGGTAGACCCGCCCAGGAGACACCACGCGAAACGGGGGCTTCTGGCGCTCCATGTAGCGAATCTGGGCATTGGAGGTCTGGCTTCTCAGCAGAACGTTCGAGGCCACATCCGTGTAAAAGGTATCCTGCATGTCCCGAGCAGGGTGGTCGGCAGGGAAGTTCAAGGCTTCAAAGTTGTAGTAATCCGTTTCCACTTCGGGGCACGTGTTATCCTCAATCAGCTCAAAGCCCATGCCGCGGAATATATCCACCACGGATTGCGTCACCAGGGTTAAGGGATGAATCGTACCGGTGGGTAGATAGACACCCGGCATGGTCACATCCAATGCTTCTTCCGCCAATTGAACCGCCAGTGCCTCTTGCTTGAGGGCGGTTAAACGTTCATCCAGCAGAGATTCGATAGTCTGACTAATTTCATTCGCCAGCGACCCAATTTCGACACGTTCCGCATCCGGAACATCTTTTAAACCACGCTTAATGGTGGACAGCGGCCCTTTACGCCCTAAAAAATGGACCCGATACTCTTCAATCTCCTTCAGAGACGTAGCCTTGCTTAAAGCCGCCTGGGCTTCTGCTTGCAGGCTCTGGAGCTGTTCTTTCAAATCGTGACTGACTGGACTCATGGCAGACCTACTCTATACTAAATGCTTGGCAATCACAAGCCGCTGGATTTGGCTCGTGCCTTCAACAATTTCTGTGGATTTGGCATCCCGGAAATAGCGCTCGACAGGAAAGTCTTTGGTGTACCCATAACCCCCATGGATCTGGACCGCCTGATCGGCAGCCCGCATGGCCGCCTCGGAGGCATACAGCTTTGCCATTGACGCTTCCTTGGAAAAAGGTTTTCCAGCATCCTTCAAGCGCGCCGCGTGATACACCAAATGCCGAGCCGCCTGTATCTCTGTTGCCATATCCGCCAATTTAAACTGGATGGCTTGAAAGTCCGCAATGGGTTTTCCGAATTGCTTACGCTCCTTGGCATACTTAAGGGAATCCTGAAGACAGGCTTCCGCAATCCCCAAGGCCATGGCCCCAATACTGATCCGGCCAGCATCGAGACTGCTCATAAAGATCTTAAACCCTTGTTCGGGCTCTCCCAACAGATTCTCGCGAGGCACCTTGGCATCTTCCAGGACCAGCGTACCCCAATCCGATCCCTGAATACCGAGTTTCTCATCAGCAGGCTCGACTTTAAAACCTGGGGTCTCTTTTTCCACAATAAAGGCCGACAAACCTTTGCCATCCGATATGTCTTTGTTGGTTCGGGCCGTCAAGACAAACACCGAGGCTAAATGGGCATTGGTAATAAACATCTTTGTGCCGTTTAAGAGATAGTGGCCATTCTGTGTTACAGCCTTGGTCAGGCCGCTCCCGGCATCCGATCCGGCATTGGCTTCTGTCAGTCCAAAGGCCGCCATTTTTACGCCCGTCACCAAATCCGGCAGATAGGCTTGCTTTTGGTCTTCAGAGCCATAATTGTAGATAGGTAAAATGCCGACCGTGGTATGCACGCTTAGCGTAACAGCAACAGAAGCAGAGGCTTTGGCCAACTCTTCAATGGCCAGCAAATAGGTTACCGAATCTGTTCCCATCCCGCCATACTCCTCGGGAAACTGGAGCCCCGTGAATCCCAACTCCGCCATCCGTTTCCAAATGGCCCAAAGCGCCTCTTTGCTTTTTTCAATTTCACGCGCCCGAGGACGAACTTCCGATGACGCAAAGTCTCGAACCAAGTGCTGAATGCTTTTTTGTTCGTCGGTCAAAAACATTGGCTTGACGCGCCCTATATCCACTCTTCTATAATGACTGCCAATAGAATGCGTAATTTTAGCCTGAAAGACTGGTCATTATCAATGCGTGATCTCATTGCCCTGTCCGGGAAGCAGTATGCCGGAAAAGACCTCCTCGCAGACCTTTTGCTGAAAGAGTTGCCCGAATTTCGAAAGTCCCCGCTGGCTGGAGCCATTAAATCCGAATTTGCCTACCTGTATCATTTAACACCCCAGGATGTGGAAGCCGAGAAATCCAAGTATCGCACCGGGCTAATTGCCTTAGGCCAGCGCCGCCGCCAACAGGAACCGGACTATTGGATTCGACGCGTAATGATGCATACCGGCCCGAAAATCATTTCGGATATTCGGCTTCAACGGGAATATGATTTCTTTAAGACCCGGCGTGCTCTTATGATCCGGGTTGAGGCTGATCGGGATGTTCGTGCCAGCCGAGGAACCTTGACCGCAGAGAACGACCCAACAGAATGCGAACTGGATACCGTTTCGGGCTGGGATCTGGTCATTGTGAATAATGGCTCCCTTGAGGATCTGGCTGCTGCGGTCCCAAATATCGTTACGCTTGTTACGAAAGGTTAGCCTATGTTCGTTAAACCATTGTTCGCGTTTTTGCTTGCTGGCCTCACCTTGGTGGGGTGTTCAGCCACGCAGCATTCCCCGGCAGACAAATTAGTGACACCCAAAGAGACAAGCACTGCCTCAACGGATCCACTTGTGCGAGGCGCATCATTGTATGCCGAAAACTGTGCGGGCTGCCACGGCGCCAAAGGCGAGGGGGGCAGCCCAATGCTGCAAGGCAAGCCCATCCATTTCAATGAGCCTGACTACCTCAAGGATATGACTGATACGGAAATTCAGCAAACCATTCTCAATGGTCGCGGCAATATGCCGGCCTTTGCCACCACACTCACCCAGGAAGATGTGGTCGCATTAACACAGTATCTTCGTAACCTCCCAAAATCAGGCCAATAAAACCTAAAAAAAGCCACCCCTTTCGAGGTGGCATTGGTATAAGTTGATGATGATGTCTTTAGAAACGTTTTAACAACACCGTGTTACTAAAGGGTGAAGCACCATTGTTGTTAATGGCCCGAACCCGATAGTAAACATCCCGCCAATTGCTGAACGTGGAAAAAGACCATCCTGTGACATTGGCATTAACCTTGCCAGCGACACTGAAGTTACTGTTAGGCTCAAAGCTGGACCAAATTTCGAACTGTGTCTCATTGGTTGAGTTGTCCTTCCAGTTCAGGATGACTTGCTTCTGGTTGCTGAACTTTTTGTTCGCCTCTTGCACCGTAACAACCAGATTAGAGGGTGCCAAAGGTGCCGCCGGAGCAGGAGCCGGTGCGGGAGCCGGCCCAGGTGCGGGAGCAGGTGCAGGAGCTGGCCCAGGTGCGGGAGCAGGTGCAGGGGCGGATACACCCACACTGATGCTGGCGGTATTGGAGGGTGGTGTCAACCCAGCATCATTGTATGTCCGTACATGGTAGTAATAGGTTCCTGGGTTTACCGTATCCGTCCATGTTGTGGCGTTTACCCCAATACTGGCGATTTTGGTAAAGCCGGAGGTCGCACTGGTACTGCGCCAGACTTCATAACCGACTTCGTTAGTGGCATTGTCACTCCAGCGCATATCGATAGCAAAGGTCCCGTTACTGTTGGTACGAGCTTGCAGGGTCAAATTACTGGGAGTTGCCGGAATACCTGCAGGGGCAGGAGCAGGTGCTGGACCAGGAGCAGGCGCTGGTGCCGGACCCGGGGCAGGAGCCGGTGCTGGAGCTGGTCCTGGAGAGGGTGCCGGAGCAGGAGTACCGGAACTGAGGATAAAGAATACAGGCCCACCATAAGCATTGCCGGTATAACTGGTAATGCTACCAGCTTGAGCCACCTGACTCCCATACACGTTATAGGCACCTTGAATGCTCAACGGTTGCGGGAAATTTACTGTGGTATTGTTGAGACTGATAGGCCACCATGCCAGAATTTTCTGGCCATTGGATTGATTTTGAAACAAGATGGCCCGCATCCCATTGCCATAATTGACATTGTCCCCAGTACAATTCGCCAAAAGGTTATTGGTATAGGTCAATGCCCGGGTAACTTCATTATCCCGATCCAGGCGGTACTCGTCCCCGGAATCCATACCGTACATCGTGCTTAAATAGACCCCGGCATAATAGTCGTCCAGCATTAGACGTATATTCTGCTTGGCCGAAAAGTCCAAGGGCGTTTGTGTAATAGAGGACTGCTGGCTGGGAGCTGCCGAAAACTCGGTATTCACAATGGGTAGTACTCTGCCACCATTGTATTGTGACATCCACTGCTTGTATTGTTCAAACCAAGCTTCCTGATTTTCCAAGCCATAGTACGGACCGTTATTACGCTCGTTAGGATGCGGCGGATCGTAGGAGTGAATGGCAAAGGCATTGATCCCTTTCAAAGCCCCAGCTGCCATGGCTCGCTTGGTAAAATCGGAATCCCAATACGCGTGAGCAATCCCACCATTAACAATGTATGCATTGGGATCGGCTTGTCGCATGGCTGCCGTAGAGGCTTCAACTAACCTGCCAAAGTTCTCGGGGTTGGGGGAAGGCCAGAACTGGTTCAAATCCGGTTCATTCCAAATTTCCCAGATAACACCCTTGTCTTTGTATCGAGCTGCCGCAGCTGCCGCAAAGCGTGCAAAGGCATCCCGATTCTCCTGGGTGGAAATACCGGTTTGCGTCCCAGCTCCACCGTTATAAAGGTTGTTGTTGTAGTCCAGCACAAAGATGGGCTTCATGCCGTTTTGGGCTAATGTATTGTAGAGCTGATCAAAGAAACTGAAGTCATACTGACCTCTGTTGCGCTCAATACTGGCCCAGCTCATATCATACCGAACCCGTCCAAACCCCATGGTTTTGGCACGTGAGATTCCGGTTTGCCAAGATGAAACCCATGAGAAATTCGAAACAGCGGTCGTATCACGATACAGCGGCCCTGCGGCGAAGGCAGGCATTGCAAAGCCAACAGTCAGGGTTGCGGCTAAGGCAGATGCCAAGAAGGACTTACGAAATAAAGTTGTGATCGTCAAAACTCCTGTCCCCTAAATTATTCTCTTCTACTTACTTCAGATGCAAACGCTTGGTCAGCTAACCAAGCGTACTAAGTTTTGCCTCGCATAGGCCGAGTCAAAAATGAGATTTCTCATATTTCACACATCACTTTAAATTTACCACTCCGATTCCCTCCAACTTCCTGCATCAGCGGCTTTTGAGGCAAGGCTGTTGAAGAATCAGAATTACGACCAAAATAGCAATTTATTTTTTGGAGGGTCTTTATTGAGGCATCACCAACATTGTCCGCAATGTGGCCTGGGCGAAAGCTATTTTTGGCCTTGGTCAAAAGAAAGGTGCTTCATCTATGTGGAACGGGTATAGAACCTTCACAACGTCTCGCTTATTACGTTCGGCTGGGATACTCGCCATATTTCCCAAATATCAGTCACGGCTCAGCTTTATTCGTGCGGCACTGTCTCACACATCAAAGCCACACCCTCGTAGGTGGTCTCCTTTTTCCTGGCAAAACACTCACTGATTCCCCGGACAACCAGCAAATCTATTGAGACTATTTATTCCCACACTGGCAAAGACTCATGAAAAGGAAGTTTGACATCTATGTCTACCCAAAATGCTCATTCTGTTTCCAACCTCCTCGCCAGTCATAATGCTCCCGCCAATATGTCCATTTCTGCCGCATTAACATTCGACTGGCAATGGAACACTCGACCATGGCACTTGATTCAGCAAGGTTTGAAGCGAATCGGTGATTTTGTACTCGCACTAATCGGATTAATCGGGCTTTTACCGCTATTTTTGGGGATTGCCCTAGCCATCAAGCTCACGTCTCCCGGCCCGGTTTTTTATAAAAGCCCTCGAATCGGCAAAGATTTTGAGCCGTTCTCAATGTATAAATTTCGCACCATGAGGCCTGACGCAGACAATCTTCGGGACGGCTTACGGGAAAAAGCCGAACTCCACGGTGAGCTCTTCAAGCTGAAAAATGACCCACGGATCACCACGATAGGCCGTTTTTTAAGAGCCTCCAGTCTGGATGAACTGCCGCAACTCATCAACGTTTTACTGGGCCATATGAGCCTCGTGGGACCTCGCCCCTTGCCACCAGATGAAAGTGCGCTATTTGAAGAGCCTTACACTGTCCGGTTTGCCGTCCTCCCAGGAATTACGGGGAAATGGCAGGTTAGTGGTCGCTCCAGCCTTTCGTTTGAAGAAATGTGTTCATTGGAGTGGACTTATGTGAAACAGTGGAGCCTTTGGCAAGATGTTCACATTCTTCTTTTAACGATTCCAGCCGTGGTACTCCGGAAGGGTGCCTATTAAGCGCTGTCAGCGTCACCCATCTTAAAACACTGCTCAATGCCCTGACAAATGGCTTGAATTACCTTATTCTGATGCTTTGGATCCAAACATCGCTCGGCATCTTCGGGATAGGTCAAAAACCCTAGCTCCAGTAACACAGACGGCATCGTCATAACACGGCAAAGATGCAAGCTATCGTACACCACGCCATAATCGTCAAACTCTGTGCTGTTAGTAAGCACGTTTTGAAAGCACCGGGCAAAAGGCAAGGCAAAGGAATGATAATAAAACGTGGCCACCCCACGTTCGGTTTTCGGGTCTCGGCCATCGGGCAAGGCATTATGATGCAGGCTCAACAACAAGTGACCACCAGCTTCCTGAGCCGTTTTTACACGCTCAGCGAGTGTCTTCTCATTATCTTCATCACGAGTGAGAACTACCGTATAACCCGCATTAGCCTCCATGGCTCTTTTAATCCCCAGGGCCAAGTGGAAGTTGAGCGCTTTTTCAGGGGTCCCATCGGGTGCCTTCGCCCCGAATTCTTCTCCCCCATGACCAGGGTCAATAACAATAACACGATTGGCTGAAGGCATACTCCCTCGGGTACGCACTCGAAGGCAAAGCCTCTGAGCATCCGGAGAATACTCTCTCTCTAGTCCCCAAACATCAGAGCTAAAGGACGCTTCCAAGCATACAGTATCCGAAGAAACTTGCTGCCACCGAATTTCATTTAGCCCCAGCTCGAAGGCCAACGAGTCATAACGGATGACATCACACCGCGAGACGGCTTGGTAAAAATGTATCCGGACCAACCTCGGCTGAATCTCAATTTGATGCGCCAACAATCGGGACATCGGGATTGACAATTCAATTCCCAGGGGTGTGCCCTTGGCCTGAAGCGTATGTATTTGAACCTGCGTAGGAATCAGTGGTACATCCAACAATCGGATATCTTCAGCCTGAAGCCAGACCTGTTTTGTTTGAGTCAGTTGAGCCTTATAATGGGGCCCATCAAAGCCCACTAAATCGACGCAAGTACCTTCTAAAAATGGGGTTAACCTTGCACCCTCTTCCTTAGCCGTTCTGACGATAGCCTCCTGAGCAGTCACCATGGCCTGAAGCCTTTTACCATAAGGCAGAATGGTCAGTGTGCCAGGAGTTCGAACCTCAATACGCTGACTGTCTGAATGCAGTGCATATTGCACGCTTAGATTTGGCATCGGCGGCGTGTTAACCGGAATTTGAACATAGGCCCCATAGATCTCCCCTCTGGGCCATGGGGTACGTACTTGGTGTAATTCACCAAAAATCCCTTCCCGGGTATCGAGGACTTGGCCAATCGGGCTCATTTCCGTGGGTCGGCTCATGAGCCACTCTATGCGGCAAGTCACTTTGGCCTGCTTTGGGCCTGGACAAAGTAACAGGATGGTCTCTCCTGGCTGAACCCCAACATCGTCTTGGGGCCAAGCATACACATGACTATGCTGTACCGCATCGTCCAAACTCAAAAGGTCGGGCACAGGTTTACGAAGGATCGTAAGTGAGTGAGTCATTTCAGAGCCATCCGGCTGAATTTCACGGCAGATAAACTGATTTTCGCCCGCCTCAAGACAGACCACCTGGGAAAAGAAACCTTTATCAGACGGGATCAGCTCTTGATCATTGATGCAAAATCTTGCCCCCGGCACCACGGAACCAATGAGAAACGTGGAAGCTTCAAATGTTTCATGAAACGGGGGAGGATATACCAGTAGCAAGGCTTATCTCCTCATCCAATGCTGCTATCACCGCCATCGGATCTGACGCAGCAAGAATCGGTCTTCCGATGACCAAGTAATTGCCGCCAGCCGCAAGCGCGTCTCGAGGTGTCATCACACGCTTCTGATCATGAATATCGGCTCCACTGGGACGGATTCCTGGGTTGACCAAACACAACCTCGAACTAACCTCCGCTCGTACTCGTGTATTTTCATGAGCACTACAAATAATGCCCTCCAAACCTGCCGTTTCAGCGAGCTTGGCGAGATGAATCGCCCACGTCGACGGCTCAGTAGTCAATTCAGGATAAACATTCTTGAGAGAGGCTTGATCAAGGCTTGTCAGAGCTGTTACGCCAAGCAACCCCAATTTGGAACCCGCCACAACCGCTTGTGCCGCTTGTAGCATTTCCAAACCACCACTCAAATGGACCGTTAAAAATCGTACATCCAGAGCCATCAGGCTCTCACAGGCCTTTGCCACTGTGTTCGGTATGTCGTGCAACTTCAAATCAAGAAAGATCTCAGCCCCCCGAGCCCGGACCTCTCGCACGATGGTAGGTCCCTCACGGTAGAACAACTGCATTCCAATTTTAAACAGCCCCACCCGCGCGACACAGCGATCGACCCACGTTAACGCTTCCGAACCGGTAGGCACATCCAGAGCCAGAATAAGGGGTGAAGTTGGTTTTTGTGACGTCATCGTCCTTAGACTTTCCCATTTTCCACATCGTTGACCATACCCAATGGCTACAGATCAGTATACGACCAAAACACGTTCTGCGGTTTAGGAAACTCTTATCCTTGAAGGACTAGGCGATCAACGCTGGTCCCGATATAGGCTACGGTAAAAGTCGTTGAGCTTGGTATTCAGCTTTTCCGTTAAGCTCCGCCGGCTTTTCAGTTTCGCAATCATTTTTTCAGCTTTGCGTAAATTGAGATCGTATTGATTCACGAGACGCCCGATCTGATCGGCAGTAAAGCAGGGATCATGCAGCTGTTCTTCCATAATATGCTGCAATGTTTCCAACTCCAAATTGATTTCAGCCACTTCATTGCAAATATCGCGATTCGGGTTGGGGATAAATGCCCAAGGTCCTCGTTTGGGCTTGCGCTTGGCTTCAGCAGAAGCCGCACCCGGCTTTAGCCGAGCCAGGGTGGTATACATCGACTGAAACGGGTTAATCTCCGACAACTTGTCATCTACCAGTTGCAGCTTATGACGCAACAAGCTCAGACGTTCTTCCAAGGCTTCGATTTTTGTGTCGTATTCCCAGCCTTGCAGCTGGCGGTACTGAACCAGATCATTTTCCAACTCGGTGAGTTCTTTGAGGATCCTGTCACGCATCATCTGGTAGCGGGTACTGGGTGTCGGCAGATACCGTTCCAGCTGGCTATTGGCTAATTGAGAATCCAAATGATGAAGGACTCGCCCCTGATACTGGGGCGATTGGGCATGAGAGTATGCTTCTGCCGCATCGGACTGAAGCAAAACCTCCATATCCGGCTTGGTGGGTAAGGAACTCGGCGTTGATTTAAATTCCTGCTTTGGAGCCGATGTCCGTCTACTCAAATGCTTGGATATATAGTCACTAAGCGACCCAACGGGACGTTCTCCCTCGGTGGCGGAGATATTTGATTCTACCGGTGACGAAGCGTTAAACATATCGTCAGAATTAGACATTCAAGACGGTCCTCTCTAGAGCCTGCTGGTTTTTCTTTCCAATGAAGACAGGGCATGATGGTAATTGTGGTATCGTTAACATGCTGGAAAACTTGAGTCTTGTTTACAAAGGAAGTGTATTCGGAATTGGAAGAAATTCACGTTCACAATGCTGCGGAACATAACCTCAAACATGTGGATTTAACCATTCCTCGGGACAAATTGGTTGTTTTTACCGGTGTTTCGGGCTCGGGTAAGTCTTCATTAGCTTTTGACACCATTTTTGCTGAAGGCCAGCGCCGCTATGTCGAAAGCTTGAGCAGTTATGCCCGCCAATACATTGGCCAGTTCGAAAAACCCAATGTTGAGCTGATTGAAGGGCTTTCGCCAGCTATCTCCATTGACCAAAAAACCGCAAGCCGGAGTCCTCGATCAACGGTGGGAACGGTAACAGAAATCCTGGATTATCTTCGACTGCTCTATGCCAAAATCGGCACCCCCCATTGCCCCCAATGCGGCCAGAAAATTTCAGCCCAGTCTGTCCAGCGCATTGTTGATCGGATTATGTCTTACCCGGACGGGACCAAGCTTCAACTCTTATCGCCCATTGTCCGGGGGCGTAAGGGGGAATACCGCGCTTTATTCGAACAATTTCGAAAAGAAGGCTTTACTCGGGTCCAAGTGGATGGGGAAACCTTGCTTCTGGAAGAGTTGCCGGATGATTACCGCCTGGAGAAAAGCAAGAGCCATACCATCTCAGTCGTGGTGGATCGAATTGTCGTGCGTCAAGAAACTGAAGATTTGGTTATTCGCGTAACGCAAGGCGTTGAACGAGCCTTAAAGCTATCGGAGGGTTTTATACTCTTAGAAAATATGGATGCTCGCTCGAAAGAAGAGCGGACAGCGCTGTATTCGTTGAAGCTGGCTTGCCCCAGCTGTGATGTTGGCTATGAAGAACTCGCCCCACGGATGTTTAGCTTCAACAGCCCCTATGGCGCCTGCCAGGCTTGCGACGGTTTAGGAATTTCTCTGGCCATTTCTGAACATTTGCTCGTGCCGGATGAAAATAAGACCTTAGAGGAAGGTGCGATTACGCCCTTTCAGAAACTGTTGGGACGGTATTATGCCAAATACATCCGTGGCATGTGTAAACAACATCAGATTCGGCGCACCGTCCCCTTTAACCGTCTCACTGAGCGCGAGCGTGCACTCCTTCTCTACGGAGACAAAGCCTCGGACTCCGGTGATCTTTTGGCCCAAGCTGCTGAAGATTTAGACTACTCCGCTCGTGATGCCGATGATGATCTCTGGGAAGATTTTGCCGATACCTTTGAAGGGGTCATCCCCATGCTACGACGCCGTTACCTGTACGGTTCCACGGCTCAAAAAGAATACATTCAGCAATTTATGGATGAAGTGGTCTGTGACGCCTGCCACGGCGCCAGATTGAAGCCGGTTAGTCTTTCCGTAAAGCTGGGCCCTTATTCCATTTATGAGTTGGGCGAATTGTCCTTGCGCGAGGCCTATCAATTTTTAACCTCGCTGCCAAGCAGTCTCAATGACTTTCAACGGACGGTGGGTCGGGAGCCTCTGCATGAAACCCATCTGAGACTCAAGTTTTTGATGGATGTCGGGCTGGACTATTTGACCCTCAACCGACGTTCAGCCACGCTTTCCGGAGGCGAGGCCCAGCGCATTCGCCTGGCTTCCCAAATCGGCGCCGGACTCTCTGGGGTGCTCTACGTCTTGGATGAACCCAGCATTGGCCTTCATCCGCATAACAATACCCAGCTCATTGCGACTCTGCAGCACTTACGAGATCTGGGAAACACCTTAATTGTGGTGGAGCACGATGAAGAGACCATGCGGGCAGCGGACTGGATTGTCGATATCGGTCCCCAGGCTGGACGCTTTGGTGGGGAAATTGTGGCTTCAGGCCCTCTAAAGACTATTTTAAAGAACAAAAACTCCTTAACCGGGCAGTACCTTTCTGGGAGACGCAAACTCGTTCCTCCTAAAACCGTCCGCCCCGGGAACGGTCATATTCTTTCGCTCAAAGGCGCTACATTGCACAACCTGAAAAACATCAGTGTTGATTTTCCCCTGGGAAAATTCATCTGTGTTACGGGTTTAAGCGGCTCCGGCAAGTCAACTCTGGTCTTCGACTTGCTGTTCAATCTTCTTCAACATCATTTTGGCAAGCACCGGGTAAAGCCCGAGGGCTTTAAGAAGATTACCGGGCTGGAGCATCTGGACAAGTTTATTCATATTGACCAATCTCCCATTGGCAGAAGCCCTCGAAGCAACCCAGCAACTTATACCGGAATTTTTGACCCCATCCGCAATGTCTTTGCCAATTGTGAGGAGGCGAAAATCAAAGGGTTTAAGCCCGGACATTTCAGTTTTAACGTCGCCTTAGGCCGGTGCGCCGACTGTAAGGGGGATGGAATGATTCGGATAGAAATGAACTTCTTACCCGATGTTTACAGCCCCTGCAGCACTTGCCAGGGCAAGCGTTATAATCGGGAAACCCTGGATGTTCGTTACCAGGGCAAATCCATTGCCGATGTGCTCGCGATGACTGTAGAGGAGGCACTTGGCTTTTTTGAAGCCCATGCTCATATTCAACGTCAACTGCAAGTCTTATCGGACGTCGGGCTCGGTTATGTTCATCTGGGACAACCTGCCACCACGCTTTCCGGTGGTGAAGCACAGCGAATTAAACTGGCTACCGAATTTTGTAAACGCTCTACAGGGAAAACTTTATACCTGTTGGATGAGCCAACCATTGGACTCCACTGGCAAGATTTGGAAAATTTGCTGCTGATTCTGAACCGCTTGGTTGATGCTGGCAATACGGTCATAGTGATTGAGCATAACCTGGACTTAATTAAAATGGCCGATCACATCATTGATCTGGGGCCTGAAGGCGGGCAGAATGGCGGCGAGATTGTGGCTGAAGGCAGTCCACGAGAGGTTGCCCAACACCCGACATCCTATACGGCACAGTATCTTCAGCCCATGCTTTAATTGTTCCGGTTACGTTGTCCGTTCAGCCATTTGTCGATTGAAGAAAAACTGAAAGCGCATTGATTCATCCAATTCTCCAGGAGCAACAAAGGGATTACTGGTCGCATAAGCCTCTGCAAACACTTTTCTTAAGTTATTGGCAGCATAGCTGGTGCTTTGACCTGAAACACGACCTTTCCCATAGGCTCTTTGATAAGCTTGTCCTTTAACATCCCCGTTCTTTCCATTCCCAAAGGGATTTTGAGTAGACGCAGACTGCTCGGCGACAGCTCCTGCCAACGCCGCACTGACATTATTGCCATTAATGGCAACGACTGCCATATTTAATGTCTTCAGAACATTTTCCAAGCTGCGGCTCGGTTTTTTCTGCGACTTATTGGCATCAGCCATACCTTCCAATACAGCAGACGGTTGCTGAGGTGCAACAGTATCACTGTTAGACTGTATGTCCATTTGATCACCGGCACCGGAGCTCAACCCCGGAGCTTGAGTGTAATCTGCTTTTTGTTGCTGGCTTTTCTCAGAAGATTGTGTCTGTTTCGGTGTAACCGCGTGAAAATTCGGGGCGCCCCCGGTCGCCTGTATCTCTGCCATTGTCCTCAGCCTCATCCATACTACTACGTTTCGTCCAAGAGCATAAAAACTCGGGTCCAGGGGGTGTTGCTACGACCCAAACGAGACTCAATATTTTATTAAGAAAGCCTTATCCGTTAAGCATACAAACTGCCATATTTTGCACTACAAAACATATCCAGTTTTGCATTGAATAAATTAATTTGTTTATATTAAATTAAAGCTATTTTTGATTAAAACCCTAACCATTTAGGGAATACTCTCTATAATGTGGCTTTCATTATAGTATTGTTCTCTCCAACATAAGACAGAATATGCTGGAGACTGTCTCTCCACCTAAGTTCCGTGAGTGATGTAGCGATAAGGAATTAAACTCGTGAGGGATTCTCAGACTCAATCCAGAAAGGCTAGTGCTGAACTTGCATGCGGGTTAGAGAAACCTAGCTTGGCGGTGTATGGGAATATCCCAACAAGCAAGACTTTACTGAATGAAAATGCTTTACCATTATTACGTCATGATGATCCGGAGAAACGACGGCGGGTCTATTTGGAATTGCAAGGGTCGGATCCCCAAGCATTACTGGCTGAACTTGCCCAGGCAGGCTTTGATATGAACACCCTATGCTCTCTAGAGGACCCATCCTTAAGCGTCAAAGCAACGCGTCCCGAACTACACTGCCTCATCATGGGGACGGCAAATGCTATTTTGACTTTACTGCAATCGAGTGCACACCTGGTTCTGGCTCGTGTGGATTTGCCGGAGTATACGTGGCTTTCATCCTGTAAACCCGTTATTGCTGCACCAACACGCCAACCTCTTGGAGCAGCCTGGTAGCCCGCTTGGCTACGTATTGCTAAGTTGACTAGCACAAAAGTATCAAAACTGTTTTTAATGCTTATAGGTCATATAGGCATTATTTTTGAGTAAACCAACGCACAGGTTGGGGGTAATTGGACATGGCATTCGGGGTGAACCCGTCTATCTTCTCGTCGACACAGTCGACAGCATCATCATCGTCAAGCGCATCGACACCAACAGATGCGTCCAATACAGACACGACACAGAAACAGGATGATCGCACCTGGTATGACGAGTCTTATCGACGCTCTCTTGCCGACCAAGTGAGCCGTAATGAAACGGCGAAAACACAAATGACCAACACCCTAAACCAAGTCAAAGCGAAAATTCAGGAAAACAAAAACGCTGTATTTAGCTTATTAAACACCACTCTGAATCCAACTGATCTGAGGCGGCTATTAGAAGAACGCCAAGGTCTACGAAGCCAGGAATATGTGCTGGATGCCAACATCATGTCGGCTCTGCAAAACATTCAGGGAGCGCAACTTTCTGCGGCAAAATACCTGATGACGCCATTAGACACCGTTGCTTAAGACTTCTTAACACAATACCCGCAACACTTTTGGAAAGCCTTCTCAGCCGTGTTTCTTTTAAACACTGAATGAGAATACTAGTCAGGTGGCGGATGCCCATCAGCTATAGGCTTGGGCATAATAAGACTGTGATTCAACTCTTCTACTTCCACTCTTAGGACTTACAAGGCCCTTCTTAAGGGCCTTTTTTCTTTTGTCTTCTTGTTTTAGCCCTCATGCTTTTTATCAGGACCTGCCCTTTTAAAAGAGAGAATAATCCGCCCTATTGTGGGGGTAGCCTAAGAGTCAGATGAAAAGCAGCGCTCTGGATGAATGATCCGGGTAAACCTTGGCTATCGTCTTACCAGAAGTTATGAAAAGTAACACTCGCCGAAGGCACATTCCTTTCCAAACTCGCTCTCTCTCCCAATCGTTCAATGTAGTCCTGGATAATGCCTCCGTTGAGGGGTGGCGTTATAGCCATTCAGCAGCAAACGCTCGACAAAGGATCGACAAAAACGCGAGCTTATCCGTCATTTTGACGTCGGTTGCGCGTCGTTTTCGCGATGTCTTTAAATTGAAAAACCTTTAGTAGAAAGGTTTTTCAGGTTTTTCGCTTCAGAATCCCGAGGCGATCGACGCGGTTTGTCGTACTTTGTCGATCTGGCCTAAATGTCCACAAGGCCTTAATACGTTTTTCGAGATGTTGAGTCTTGATTTCATAGAATGTCTGCTGGCGTGTACAACAAGCTTTTTATAGGTATTATTCCCACATTGATTAATTCTTAAACCTCTTATGTACTGAAAACTCCTTCCTAGCCCTATAATTTGCCATAATGATCCAGCTTTAAAGTTGTCCTCATCAACGATAGCGTCAGCAAGGCACTCGCTTTTTTGGAAAACAAACCCTTTCTTTTACTCTTCTGCCTTGAATCTGCCCAACACCCATGTATCTAAAAGCCCTTATACACATTGTTTCGAGCATTATCTTTATACTTTCTTAAGGACTCTTAAAAAAAACCATCGAAAAATAATTCTGATTTTATTTATTGTTATTATAAAAATATCAAGTGTGAGGTTACTAATTAAACGTAGGTGGGTATGCTATGGTTGCACAATTAAATCGTCAAACTAGTGAAGTACAAACGCTGCAAGCACGGAACCGTGAAATTGCATTCGTGGAATTACCGGCTGCAGAGCGTGAAATGGAAAATAATCCGCTTGCCATGATTATGGGCGGTAATGAAGTTGAATCCCTTGAAACCGAACTGGCTGGCAACATCAGTCGCCTGGCTGAAGAATTCGACGAAGATGATGCCTTTGGTACCGGTGAAGGCGGTGGCCTCGGCGGTGGCGCTAATGGTAGCGGCGGCCTGGGTGGTGGTTCTGCTGCAGGCGGCTTAGGCGGTGGCGCAACGTCTGCTGGTGGATTACAGCCCGGCAGTGCCGGCGGTATGGGAAGCAGTCAACCTGCACCAACAAAAGATCCCTTTGTAGTTGATACCACTGGTGACGGTCAAGTGACTCTGCTCGGCGACGAAGCTGGAAAAGTTAAAATTAACGATGGCTCCGGCGAAGTTGAAGTCAACAAATGGGAAGATGACATGTTGTTTGCCGATAAGAATAACGACGGTCAATTCCAAGCGGATGAAATTCAGAGCACGAAAGATCCGGAAGCTATCAAGAAGTCCGGTTATGACAAAAATAACGATGGCAAACTTGACGAAGACGAAGCTAAAGCCGGCAATCTGAAATTTGTATCCTTCGATAAGAGCGGCAAAGAGCAAGTTCGTGGCTTTGGCGAGGAAGGCCCCGGAGGTAAACCGGCCATTAAATCCTTTGGCTACGAATTTAACAGTGGCGCTCAGAACGGTACGGCGGGCGTTATAGAAAAAGGTCGTGGTACGGCTGAATTCGCTAACGGCAAAAAAGCTCAAACCATTAACTTCGACTTTGCATAATCAAAATAGGTCGATAAAAAACGTTATTTCTTTGAATTACCGTTAACCTGACAGGTGGTCACTGCGTGACCACCTGTTTGTTTTAAAAATTCAGTCAGCCTGGTGCGACAGACACTTTCGCGATATTTTTTTGAGCCAATTGTGAATCCTGTATCTGCTAAAAAGCCTTCTTACTATTAATAGCGCTGTCTTTGATCCGAATGTCAGCTTCGCCTATAACATATCCAACGGATTATTAAATCTAAAAAAAATCCGCCCATTTTAAATTGTTTTTAAAAACTAATGTTACTCTAAAAATAGATGTACTGGTAGGGCAATGTTGTAAAGGTTGGGTTAGTTATGGTCGCAAATAATCTTGTGTCACTAAATCGTGGCGATAATGCCACACGTTTAAGACAACTCCAGGATCAGCAACGCGAGGTTGTTGATCAACTAAAATCGATTGATCAAAAACCACTTGGGTTTCTTGAGAAGCCTCGCTTGGAGCGCCAAAATCAAGAATTAACACAGCAAATAGAAGAACTGGGTGGCAAGCCTGTTGGCGCTGACGAAAAAGATAACGACTTGTTCAATGCCGGGGGCCTGCAAGCAGGCAATAATAACGGTGGCGGAGGACTTGCGCCAACCGGTAATTCTGCGGGCGGTTTAAATCCAGGAGGCGCAGGTGGAATGCAGCCGGCTGGTGCAGGTGGAATGCAACCAGGCACTGCCGTCCACACCAAGGTCAACCCTGATGGAACCACTGAAACCACCACAACGCCTGCTGGTCAGCCTGGCCCTTGGAAAGGTGACCCCTTTGCCGTGGATTCCGATGGCGATGGCAAGTTCACCATGCTGGGCGATGACAAAGGCAAAGTCACGATTGACGATGGTACCGGCAATGGGCCCATGGAAGTCAACAAATGGAAAGACGACATGTTGTTCCAGGATAAAAACGGCGACGGGAAGTTCCAGGCCGACGAAATTCAAAACACGAAAGATCCGGAGTCCATTAAAAAGTCCGGATTCGATAAAAATAACGATGGCAAAATTGATCAGGAGGAAGCCAAGGCGGGCAACCTTAAGTTTGTTTCTTACGATGACAATGGAAAAGAACAAGTTCGAGGTTTTGGTGAGGAAGGCCCCGGCGGCAAACCCGGTATCAAATCCTTTGGCTACAATCTTGATAAAAAAGCACAACAAGGAACCCAGGGTATCGAAGAAAAAGGCAGAGCTACCGCAGAATTTACAAACGGTAAAACGGCTGATACCATTAACTTCGACTTTGTGGTCGACCCCTCGACCCAACGAAGAAGACAATCGGCATAAGTTTCCCCTCATATCCTTTCCACACCGATTGAGGCCTCTCCTGCTCCCAAGCATTGTAGGAGAGGCCTCTGCCAATAAGACGGAAATACAGGATATTTGCTTTTTTAGCCGATTATTAAAAAATCCCATCGGTTTTTGATTGTTTATTATTAAGTTTGATATTATTGATAGTAGGGTATAGGTAGTAACGCTTAGGTGGGTCTCGTACATGGTCACATTAGGAAACGCTGACGCGCTTGGCAATCGCGAACGCATTCGTGATTTACAAGTAGAAAACGACGGTCTTCAACAACAAATTACACAACAGGAAAACAACCCCTTGGGGCAGATCTTCCAAATGATTGGCCTTGGGGGTGATGGCGGGGATCTTGAACAACTTCAAGGCCAACTCCAAAATAACATGGATGAAATTGACGGACTCGGAGGCAACGGCCAATACTTTAGCGATGGTGGTAGCGGTGTCCAAGGTGGTGCCCAACCCACCAATGCAGGTGGAGGAGGCGTGGCTCCCGGCCAAGGAGCTGGTGGTATGGCTCCTGGCCAAGGTGCCGGTGGTCTCCAAGGTGGTGGCAGCGGTGCTGGAGGCTTAGCCGTTCACACCAGAGTAAACCCAGATGGCACATCGGAAACCGTCACGACTCCAGCCGGTCAACCCGGCCCCTGGAAAGGCGATCCTTTTGCCGTCGATTCTGATGGTGACGGTAAGATGACTTTGCTCGGCGATGATAAAGGCAAGGTCCAAATCGATGATGGCACTGGCAATGGCCCTATCAACGTCAACAAATGGAAAGACGACATGCTATTTGAAGACAAGAACAAAGACGGCAAATTCCAGGCCGATGAAATCCAGAGTACCAAGGATCCAGAAGCCATTAAAAAATCCGGATT
Organism: Vampirovibrionaceae bacterium NZW_1234; assembly: GCA_041697335.1. Lineage (GTDB taxonomy): Bacteria > Cyanobacteriota > Vampirovibrionia > Vampirovibrionales > JAGQHJ01 > JBGUGD01. The sequence continues at coordinate 96,207 of JBGUGD010000015.1, forward strand.
TGATAAAAATAACGATGGTAAGCTCGATGAAGCTGAAGCCAAGGCGGGCAACCTCAAATTTGTTTCTTACGATGACAATGGAAAAGAACAGGTTCGGGGCTTTGGTGAGGAAGGCCCCGGTGGAAAGCCTGGCATAAAAACCTTCGGCTATAACCTGAATAAACCAGGACAAACCGGAACCGATGGCATCCAGGAAAAAGGACGCTCGACGGCAGAGTTCACCAATGGCAAAACTGCCGATACCATTAACTTTGACTTTGTCCCGAAAAAAAGCCAAGCCTCATAAGGTGAAAAAATCACAGATACCCCTCGTTAGTTAACACAACACACTGTATCCATAACGCATCATGTTAAAATCCCCGCAACGCATGCCAGCGGGGATTTTGACTTTCGTTTTCTCCGGGTAATTTAATATCCGTATGAATCGCTGTCTTGAGCCACTTCTCTCAAGATATCGAGATTGGTTATTAATATCTTGCCGCCCCGGAGGTATTTAATACACTGATATTGCTTCTTCAATCGACTGATTATTCGGACGGATTCCTCATAGGCAATGCCCGTCATACTGGCAATGTAATCATGAGGTAATTGAATTTTTAATTGCAGACCTTCGGGTGTTTCTTCATATCCATCACGTTTCAGATGATACAAAATAATCTTTGCTACTCGGGCTTCGCTCTTCTTGACGACCTGATTATGCGTTGCATAGTTAAACCAGAGCACTTCTCCCATGGCACAAAGCATATCCAAAGCAATCTCGGGAGACTGAGAGGTCAGAGTTCGAAAGCTTTCGCCGTTGAGATAAAGCACCGTGGTATCCGTAAGCGCTTCCGCTGAGAACGGATGAGGTTGATTCGTCAAGGCTCCGGTAACCCCAAAAAACTCACCGGTAGACGCCAAGCGAACAATGGTACTCTCACCATCCGAAGAATATTTCACCAGCTTGACACAGCCTTCAACAACAAAGTAAATCCGAGACCCCGTCTTGGAAGGTAAATCCATTTCATAGAAAATGACCGTCTCTTTGCGGTAGGTCGTTTCATAAAACAAAGCCCGAGCCTGCTGCAATTCTTCGTTGGTCAACGACTTAAAGAGCGGAATTGCTCTCAGCTTTTGAACAATGTCGATCTTATCCGGCTGACTGACGGGCAGGGTGGAAATCATGAGGCTTTCCAATCCGAATTACTTCTAAAGGGTCTACCAGTATTATAGTCAGAAAATATGATGACGGTAGAACAACTTTAAATTTATTATCAGCTTCGGCCAAGATTAGTTCTTGGCAACACCTTTAAACTGATTTGACAAGTAATATACAGCCTGGGACTCACTGGGCCAGATTTCAAGGACGGACCCAAGCTGTGTAAGCTCGACCAGGCGTGCAAACACATCGTTTAAACCACACAGTGCCAGGCCACCATGGCTTTCTTTTACCATTTTCAGCACAGAAACCACTGTGGCGAGCCCATAACTATCGATTACACCAATGGCCTCGACATTGAGTACAAACAAGCGAGCACCCTGATCCAAAAGCTTCTGGACACAGGTCTTCAGTATGGCCGTTTGAGGATAGGTAAAATTCTCAGCAGTAATGTCCAGGACAACACAATCATCGACCTGTCGTCCCTTTACGTCAACGGTTACATCCATCGACACACCACCATGCCCGTTTATCACCTAAGCAGTATATTCCCTCTAATTCTACCATAGTCAACACGCGCCGTTTCTCCTCAAATTAAGGGGTTTTTCACCACTCACCCCATCAGCCATTGGAGAATTCACGGTCTTGGTCGATATGAAGTAAGTAAGCAAAAGCGACCTGGAAATACCCACAAACCGCTTTCCCTCAAGGATTACGCATCATGGCTTATTTTGATTTTCAAAGACCACGAGGCATCATCAGCTTATTACTTGTTGTTAGCCTTTTCATTGTTTCATTCTCACCCCGCATGGTCCAAGCTCGGGCAAAGCAATACAGTGCTTCGGTTTCAACAAATCGAAGCGAAGTTTATGCGGGTGCTCACCTTGATCGCATTGTCAGAGAAAAGTTTCCAGATCCCACGAATGCCGGTATTCAGCAATATGTCAGCAGTGTTGGTTTGAAAATCGCATCTGTCAGCCACAAGAACATCCCTCTCACCTATACCGTACTGGAAGATCCTCGCCAAGCCCTCTCATTTTCAAGCCCAGGAGGCTTTGTCTATATTACGACAGGGCTTTTGAACATGATGGAGAGTGAATCTCAACTGGCTGGAGTGCTTGCCCATGAGACAGGTCATGTGATGCAGCATCATACTGCCCATCGAGTCCAGGATCAGTTTCCAGAAGAGTTTCGTCTGATGGCTAGCGGGGCTCCCTTATCAAATAATGTCTATTCGGCTCTCTCTCGGGTAGGGGATATGATTATCAACCTACAATTCGATACCTGGGAAGATGATGAAGCCGATAAGCTGGCTGTTCGCATGATGGCAGAAGCAGGGTACAACCCGAATGCATTAAGCAGCATTCTGGAAAAGATAAATAAGATGAGCACTCTGGGTGTTGTTATCAGTTATCAGCAACAACATCCTGCTCATGAAACCCGAGTACTCCTTCTAAATGAGTATATTTATCGAAATCAGCTTCATCAGGCAAATCAAATTAAAGACACCCCACAGTTTCACCGATTTATTCGATAGCCTAAACCACCTGTGGGGGTGGTTGAAGAATAGAAGAATCCTTATCTTTCGGATCGTCAGGGTTTGAGTTTTGCGGCCTTGGATACTCCATGACAGGTGATGACGACTTTGGCATGGGACGAAACTCAACCTGGGATACTCGCCGCGCAAAAACTTTTGTACCCGATTCGAGATTTTGAAATACCCGGGTTTTACGTTCTTCTGAAGCTGAACGCTCCTCCCAGCCAGACCCGATTAAAATTAACCGGTTGTTGCCACTCCCCCCCTGGATTTTTATACGATTGGCTTTTGCCGGATAGATCACAAACTCATCATCGCCTTTCTCGCCATCGAGTAAGACTTCTTGATGGTCGCCCACGACAGAAAAGCGATCATTGCCAGGGCCGCCATTATAGATCCCCTTTGTCCGATGTCCGCCAATACAAATATAATCGTTTCCTTTACCGGCCATCACATTATTCTGATTTTGATAACCAAAGCAGATAAATTCATCGTTTCCATCACCACCAATAAACGTATTGTGATGTTTGGCCCCATTGCAAAAGAACATATCCCGTTTTTCTCCGCCATGGAAGAAGTGGTTCCCTCGTTCGCTGCTTTTGTTGATATTCAAAGTGTTTTCAGCCTGTTTAGCGCCAAGAAACACATTAATATTGCCATTGCCGAAAACATCCATCTGGTTGTGAACGCCGCGTCCATGATATTGAAGAACATTTTGGTCGCCTTCAACCCGAATAAAGTTATACTGTCCCTCTCCGTGGAATTCGCGCGTCACAGCCCTTGCCCCATATGGGATTTCATACGTTGCAAACCTGGACGAATCCACATTCGTAATGAAAGACGTTGAATGAGACACAATAAAACCCAAGCCCGTAATATATACCCCTTATATACCCCTTGGGCCCAGCTAATATGCAGCACCCAATTATGTCAATTAAACCATAATGCTATCAAAAATTGTTTGAGAAGCCTGCTTGGGTTCATACTCGTTTACCAAATCAGCATCGCATGAGCACCTTCGTATATCATGCTAGCCACAAACTGAATACTGGCAGTCTGGACATTGATGGCATCCTTCAATAAAAGCCAATGGTTTACGACAATCAGGACAATGACGCCCATCCACCAACTCTAGCTTGGCGATTTCGGAATCATCATTAGCGCTTGGATCGACGGTCAATGTTTTTAAACTCATGGGCTGAAACTGGCGACTGTTGTTTCGATACACGGTAATACCCTTCAGCCCCAGCTCAAAGGCCAGTTGATACGTTTCGGAAATCTGCTCCATTGTGGCGGACTCAGGAAAATTGATGGTTTTACTCACAGCATTGTCACTATAGCGTTGAAAGGCCGCCTGCATTTCTACATGCCAGCTAGGTGAAATATCATGGGCTGTTACATAAACTTGACGAAGACGTTGAGGCAATTGCGACATGTTTTTGATAGTCCCCTCCTGACCTGCCTGCTCCAAAATTTCGTCTCTATAAAGTCCATGAGCTTTTAAAGCAGCCTCAAAACCAGGATGAACCTCTAGCAGTTCTGTCCCATCCAAGACATGTCGCTTAAAGACCAGGGAATACAATGGTTCAATCCCACCAGAGGCCCCGGCAATAATGCTAATGGTGCCTGTCGGAGCCAAACACAAGGTAGTGGCATGACGCAGCCCATATTCTGCCACCGCCTGATCCAAGGCTCTCCATTGCTCAGCGGTAATGCCACCAGCCGGATCGTGGGCAAACTTTTCAAAAAACCACGTTCCTTTTGCATAGACACTCTGGTGAAAGAACGGAAAGCGCCCTCGGTCCTTGGCCAAGGCTAATGACGCCAGTTTGGAGTGATAGCACATAAAGGCCATCACATCTTCGGCCAATGCAATGGCCTCAGCAGAATTATATGGGATATCCAGGGCCATCAGCGTGTCAGCCCAGCCCATCAATCCCAATCCTATCTTACGGTTGCCCTCCACCATCTCTTGAATCTGTTTGAGGGGAAAGGTATTCTGCACGATGACATTTTCCAAAAAATGGACACCCAGCATAATGGCCTTGCGAAAGCCCTCCCAATCCAAGTGGGCCTGACCATCAGACGCTGTAACCACAAAGCGGCCTAAATTGATGGACCCGAGGTTACAGGCCTCATAAGGCAACAGGGGCACTTCGCCACAGGGATTTGTGGCCTCCATGGCCCCTACCCCCGGTGTTACATTTTCGGCATTAATCCGATCGATAAAAATAAGCCCCGGTTCCCCGGTTTGCCAGGCACAAGCGACAATTCTGCTCATTAAGGCTCGCGCGGAGACCTGTTTAACTATTTTTCGAGTCTTGGGATGGATCAGGTCGAAGTTTCCATCCGTCTTGACCGCGTCCATAAATGCATCCGTCACGGCAACAGAGATATTAAAGTTGGTCAACCGGGAAAGATCATTTTTGATAGCAATAAAGGCTTCGATGTCTGGATGATCAATTCGCAAGATACCCATATTCGCACCTCGGCGCGTGCCACCTTGCTTAATGGCCTCCGTTGCCGCATTGTAGACCTCCATAAATGAGACTGGGCCTGAAGTGACGCCTGAGGTGTGATTTAAAAAATCTCCATGCGGACGAAGCCGTGAAAACGAAAAACCGGTCCCGCCACCACTTTGGTGAATCAGGGCTGCATGCTTCAAGGTTTCAAAAATGCCTTCCAAGGAATCCTCCACAGGCAAGACGAAACAAGCTGACAATTGCCCGGAAGCCTTTCCTGCATTCATCAATGTGGGACTGTTAGGCAAAAAAGCCAATGTGGTCATAAGCTCGTAAAACTCGTCGGCAAGGTTCTCAACATCTTTTGGTGCAGCCCCAAACTTCCGCTCACCTTCCGCAATGAAGGCTGCTACGCGGCGAAATAACGCTTCAGGTGTCTCAACAATTTGCCCTTGCGTATCTCGGAGCAAGTATCGCCTTTCCAGTACGACCCGCGCGTTTTGGGTAAGTTGCAATCCCATCGAATGCCTCCATCTGATATCTTTATTTTAGCGCCATATGGCCTCAAAAGCAGCCCTCGGCCGGAGGGTTCTCTGGCCAAGGGCAATTCATTGAAATAATGGTAGCGACTACAGAGTGTTATTGACCACCACAGGCAAGGTAATGCGAGTCACATCAGCAGAGGATGGGAATATCATGCTCTGCAAGGTCGCAATAATCATATCCGATACGGTATCTGCCGCAGGTCCCTGAGGTTGAATGCGCAGAATCCGATCGGTCAGCACCTGAACTGAACTGACTAGCCCCGAGGAATCCACCCAGACTCGAAAGGTTGCTAGACCATGGTAGTTCTGGCCCCAATCTTTGGCCAAGCGATTCTGGATTTCCAATTGAGCTTCCTGCACAACCCGTTCAACTTCTTCCTGAGATAGACTGCCCTGAACATGAAGGCGTCCTTCTCGTATATGGCCATGGATGACAAAACGTCCTTCTCGGGGATCCATGGTGCCTTGCAGGGGTTGGACTGCATGCATGGCTCGATCATCAAAAACAACCAATTGATTAAACAGGGAGGGGACTAAATCATAGAAGCTGTGGCCAGCCGAGGGCTGCATGATTTTGTTGGTTTCCCAGTAGTTCTCATCACGAAACACAATGGTTTCCCCTCCCGTGAACTTACGTCGCTCCCAGTTGGTCAAGGAGAACACAAACGCCCAGCGACCGTTCTTGGCATCATTATGCACCCCCTGGCCACAGCCGTTCACATACAAACTTAGATAGGGATTGCTGACGTTACTTAACCCTAACGTCTCTATAGCCCAATGGGTCAATGTATCGTGAAACATGTGCATCAGACGGGCTGGGATAATATGCTTGGGATCAGTCCGTAAGTAAGTATAGAGATTGGGCACATACCAATAATCCCAGATTTGATGGGTTGGGCCACTCTTTGCAAAAGGCTTATCAAAGTGCTCATCAATACAAGCCCGCATAGCCGCAGCTTGAGCATAAAAGTCTGGAACAATATAGTAGTGTTGTCGAGGATTAAGCTGCAGTGGGGTTGCCCCCTCATGCAAAATTCGTTCGGCCAAAGGAGTGGCTTGAGTCATTTGATTGGATTCCTTCTGTTGGGTTTGCAATGGCATTACTTTATCCTTATTCAAATGGGTTCCTAACGGCTTGGCTCAGCCGATAAAAAATCTGTTGTAGCGGATTCCAAAGCGGCTCTTTTTTGTAGTCCAAGGCGTCATCCAAGTAATCAATCACCGGGATATTTCCTTGCAGACCAATATTAAAGCTACATTGATACAGAGGCCTTTGGAAGCCAGACACTGAAAAACGACGCCCAGGCAAGCGAGAATGTCCCACCCGCAAATTATTCAGAATCAATATTTCAGCTTCTTCACCATAGTTCGTTCGGGAAATAAATGAAAAGCGGCGCCTGGCATCGTCTGACGGAAACACCAAATCCCGATCCCCACCAATGGTCTTAGGTTGCTTTGCCAGATACCGGGCTCCTGGCTGCATATTGTTCCATCGACGATAGGCCTCCATATCCATGACCACGGGCTCAGTACCTTCAAGATCTTGGAAACCCCAATAGCCATTCACCAAAAACAACACCACCTGACGATGACAGAGCTCTTCACCGGCATATTCATGATGGGCATAGTGTCCCCGGACAATATCATCAGAAGCGCTGACAAAGCGATTCCCATGATCTCGATATCCTTGGCTATGACTAATATGGAGTTGAAAGGGCCAAAACTCTGGATCCTGCTGGCTGAGCCGCCACAAGTCCTCACCATGGGGATGAACCGGTAAATCTCGCTCCATTGTGGCGATAAACGCCATCGGATCATAGCGAAAGACATCATAAGCAACATTCGTCACAAAAGCTTCCCGATCTCGCACATCGAGATAAAGCTGATGAATCTTTCGCAAACGCACAAAACCAATGTCTGGGTCTGTCAGCTTAGAAACCATCCGCCGCAAGGCAGAGCCCTTCAGCGAGTATTGTTCCAAGTCCAGGAAATCCTTGCGCGTCAGAACAATATCCGGATCCGGCGGGTGGCTTTGCCATTCCGGCAGCAAGGGCTCCAGAGGAGGTGGAGCGCATTCCAATCTGGGTGAGTCTGAGATAAGAACCATCTCGGTATCCCAATCATTGCATTGACGGTTCGTCACTCTTCAGGAAAAAACCAAACCCAACAGAAAATTGTGTAAGTCCTCTGTTTTGTAACTGGATGTTACGCCATCAGATCAATCTCATATTCCTTTTGGAGCATCTTGGCAACGACCTTAAGAGAGCCGGGAAAATACTGTTGAAAGTTATCGTAGTTATACGTCGAGGATTTACCTCGCACCAGAATATCAACACACTCGGCAAAAGTCTCCTGTCGGGCATGTTGAAAGTCTCCATCCGGATCAGGCTCAAGATAGTAATAAAAAAAGTTTTTCGTGTGCGGATTCAACCAGGCCTGTTTCAGATGAGACGGGATCTGATCATAGTCACTCTGCCAGGCTGATTTAAATTCAGGGGATTCCGATATTCCACGATTCAAATAGCGATCAATCTCAGCTTGAGACTTGGGAATACTAAGGCCCTGTTTCCTATCCCCATTGGCAACTCGAGCCCCAATGAGGTAGGCAACAACATGCCCAAATTCGTGAACCACTGCATTTTCCCACACACGACTTAGGTTCCATTGTTGAGTCACACTATCTTTGATCTTTTCAGCAATCGTAATGATTTTCCGAAACGGGCCCCGATCATGATGGCCCCCCGTATAATCATTGTCTTCGGAAAACCAGCTTTCTCCCCCTTGGCGAATGTGATCCCGCACCTGAAGTTTATATCCGTCTTGCAAAACATCGTTCACAATAGGCCGAGGCACTTGCCTCAATACAAAGGAGCGAATCGTATCCACAAAGCCATCTGAGGCACCATCGGCTTTAACGAGATGATCAACTGCCGCTACAGGCAAGGACACAGTCGACGCTTGGCCAAACCGCTTCTGTGGTTTGGCAACCCAATGCAAACACCTCGATGATACCTCTAACAACCCTTATGATCCTCGCTAACACATCCCAAGCTAACAGCATACAGGCCGATAAAAGACCAAAGCAAACCCAGCCCTCTATTACTCCATGATTATACGATAGCTCGCAGTTCTATGAAAAGAGCAGCACCGCGAGCTATCACCAGATATAACCTAGGAGGCTTGCTTTTGGCCCTGCGCTGATGGTGTGACAGGAGCTAGCAGGGTGTAGTTTAAAATAGGCTCAATCCGATCTGTCATGACAACCAAGGCTTTTCCTACAGCTTGGCTGTCTTGAACCGCTTTGGTGATAAGAGCGTTGGCATCAGGCTGATTTGGCGCAACCTGGGCCAGATCCAACACTTGGAAGCGGTTCGCCATAATCGGTGGCAGATGCTTCAAGTCGTCTTCATTTTCCTTGGGTACAAAGACCACTTTGACAGCTCCATTACCGGCATTCATAGCCCCTCGAAGCTTGTGCTTCAATCCACCAATGGCAAGAACCCGCCCGTGCGTACTTATCGTCCCGGTCATCGCAACATCGTGGCGGATAGGCCTATTGGTGAGTGTACTCAAGGCAACAGTTGTAATGGCCGCACCAGCACTGTCTCCATCCACAGGACCGCCACGCTCGGTGGTCACAGTAAATGTCGTCCGCTTGCCCTGTGGAAGCGTCACACCCAACTCATCGGCGTGATCGAGAATCCACGTGAATGCATTGTTAACAGAATCAGAGGTCATATCTTTCAAATTTTTGTTCAGTGGCGTCATCACCAATTCACCCGGGGCATTTGGGTCCGCCAAGGGTTGATGTCGCTTGGTACCCAAGAAACTCTCAACTTTCCCTGCCACATCGCCCATCACCACCAAGGCGTTGACGCGCCCTACGGTATCCGGCAAGACATGCCCCTTGAGCAACCGAACCGAGGTATTGGGCGGCTCTAATAAGTGCTCTAAATCAGCCGGTTCAATCTGGGGCTTGGATGGCGTACCCAATTGACGATTTAAAATAGTCACTTCCGCCAGATCCTTAATTTTTTTCTGCAAGTCTCTTACACCGGCCTCAAAGGTATAATCAGCAATTAACCGGCGCACGGTTTTTTCTGGCAGCTGGAAGTCTTTATCCGTCAACCCCATGCTGGCCTGGGTTTTAGGAACGATAAATTTCTCGGCAATCTTTACTTTTTCGTCTTCATCATAGGCATCCAATTGAATCATTTCCATCCGATCTCGCAAGGCTTCCGGAATGCGCTCCAGATAATTGGCCGTGACAAGAATAATTGACTTACTCAAATCCAAGGGAATGTCATCCCCTACAAAGTGATCTTTAAAATGCTTGTTCTGCTTGGGGTCCAGAACCTCCAGCAAGGCAGCTGTGGGATCCCCATGCAGATTTCCTTGTGACATTTTATCGACTTCGTCCAGCACGATAATGGGATTCTGGGTTCCCGCTTCCACGAATGCCTTGGCAATCCGGCCCGCCAGAGCACCAATGTAAGTTGATCGGTGCCCACGGATTTCCGCTTCTTCATGGACGCCGCCCAGGGCAACATGCGCTAATTTCCGCCCAGTGGCTTTCGCCACTGATTGAGCCAAGCTGGTTTTCCCAACACCGGGAGGACCCACCAAACACATGATCTTCCCTTCCAATGGAGGCAGGCCTTTGTCTTGCAACTCTTTGAGAACCGCAATATGTTGGACGATTTTACGCTTCGGCTTTTGCAAGCCCCAGTGATCCTGATCCAGAATGGTTTGCGTTTTACGGGCATCCAACGTTGTTTTGGATTCAACCCAAGGATAATCTTCAAGAATAAAGCTCAAGCGTTCCAGATACTTCTGGGCATCGGGTGATGAAATTCCCATGCCTCCTTGACTGGCCTTTTTAAATTTACTAAGCATGCGGCTAATGGCTCGGTATTGCTGATCGCTCATAATACCTTTGCCTCCTTGATAATGCTTGTCCAACAGAGCTTTAAACTCTTCTGGTGTTTCAGCCCGTTTGTCAGGATCATGAGTAAGCGGTAACGGTGATTGGGCATCTTTAATAATGTTGTTAAAAATCGCTGAAGCCTGAATGGTTTGATTTGAGGCATCTTTGTCGACCAAACCATTCCTGAAAAACTCTCCCAAATTCAAAAGCGAGCGATCTTCAGGTTTTGAATGTTTCCGGAAGAACCGGGCCAAGCCCTTAATCAGTTCATCACTGACATTGACATTATCGCCCAGCTCTTTCATTTTACGCACCGGTTTGTCTTTTGGAAAGTTTAGTGTTTTGAGTGCCTCCAGCCCCTTTTCCAGCGCATACTGAAGTTGCTCTGCTGATTTACCGGCCCGCACCGAAGGGGGTAAGACCGCATCCGCACATTGTCTAAAAATCAGCCCAACGGGTTGCAACTCGGATGGTGCCGCATCCATGAGCTTGGGAGAATGAAGAGCCGTCTTGGCAAACATCATCATGGTGTACATCAGGTGACGAGGCTCGGGTTTATCAACATAGCCTAAATAGGCATCATCACGAGCTTGCAGCAGAATAGGCAATAGTTCTTCCATATCCGTTTTCAGGGATACTCTTACCAGCAGCAGATCCTTTAAAAAAGGGTCTATTGTATCTTTTTTCTCTTTTGGCCCCGAATCTTCGCCAAACCGAAGCTTATGGCCCAATTGCGCCTGCCATGAAGCCAAAGGCATCGTTGTTAGCATGCTTGACGATTGTGTTAAAACTGGACTGGAGACAGTTGTCGTTTGATGTCTAGAACGAACTGTTTGTGCTGACGGTTTAAAACGCACGCCAGACCAACCAACCTGTATGGGGTTCATACACGTATCCTCACCAACCTAATTTGTTCCCAACCCACTTTCGAGTTTTATGTTCAGTTTTACTTCAGGCCCGAAAGTGCTTTTTAATAAACGCAGTCACATTCCGAAATTGCGTTTTAGCTATCCAATGTAAACAATGTTTTCATTTTCGTCAAGCCGTATTCTACGCGCTAAGCCTTATGGGCATTGAATAAGAGACCTATTTTAAAGATGCTTTAAGACACTTAACCGGATATGCCCCGATCTCGTTTTAAAAGCGAAAACAGCGTTTTAAAGCGAACATCTCGTTTCATCTCATCCAATGTCATGGGCAAACGTCTTCGCCAATTACGGCGGTGAGGTATCTCATCCGGATGAGACTTTGGGACATCATCGGTATGCTCGATTGTGTTTGGAATATTGATTTGCTCTCGAACCCCCATCACATCCTCCAGCTGAGCCCCATAAACCAGACTTCGGGCCCCGGACAGATATCGGGTCATCGCATTTACAAACGCATCATAAGCCGGTTTGGCTTTTTTAGCGTTGACATTGGTCAACTCAGTCGCAAGTTCCTGGCGAATTTTGTCCACCGTAACCTCGGGAGAAAGCAGGCCACGATCATACAGGGCCTGAAGATCACCAGCCAAGTAGCGTTGTTCAGCACGCATTGATTCATCAATCGCCGGGGAGTTTTCTCCCAGGGATTTTAGCGTTTGCCAATGATAGCCTAATACCAACCCTGCCAGGGTCGAAACATCATGATTGCTGGCGACAGCAATGGCTAAATCCCGATACGCTTCAGGGTCAATAGGCGGTTCCTGCGGCTTTTGATCCCAATGCCGTTGAAAGCGGGTCACATCGTAGCCCAGAATACGCCACGCCTTTAATTTTTCTTTAAACCCGGGCGGAGCCGTCCCCAGATCTTCACCAATGACGACACACTTGTTCCGATGACTCTCCAATGCAATAATGCCCAGCAAGTCATCCGCATTGTAATGAACATAAAGGCCATTATATGAGGTTGTGTTGGGAGGAACGATAAATAAGCGCTGGAGCTTAAAAGCGTGGTCTTCTCTGAGAATCCCGGCATAGCGCATGGCCGTTCGGATACTTTCAACGAATGGAGCGTAACCTGCTTCTTCAAGTCGTTTCGGGTGGGGAACCGGGAATCCCCAGTTTTGACCCAATGGGGCCAAACCATCAGGCGGGCACCCAATAGAGGCCTCTCTCATAAAGACCGGCCAGCGCCATGTATCAAACCCACCCCGATTGGCTCCAACTGGGCGATCCATATAAATCCGCATCGGTAGGACCGAGCTGAACTCCTTTAGTTGAGTCTCGGTAACCCATTGAAGAAACGCATAAAAACGAACCCGCTCAGGGTGCTGGGCTTTAAATTCCTGGACGTGAGGGCTGTCTGGACTTTGCAGTGTCTCAGGCCACTGTTGCCAGGGCTTTCCCTGATGGGCTTCCTGGATAGCCTGAAACGTTGCAAACTGAGTCAACAAAGCGCCTTTCTCCTGGAGATATGCCTCGAAGGCCGGATTCGGTTTTTGGGCCTGGTGTTGAAACAAGGCATTTAAAATCGTCATCTTCGCCTTGGCAATCTGGGGATATTCTACCCAGTAAGCATTCTTACGCGCTTGGGCAAGGGCTTGACGGATTTCGGAGGATTTCAACAATTGCTGAGCCGCCTTGGTTTTTTGCCAGGCCTGATAATTCGGGACACGGGTTACATCTACTGTCAGGGGATTAAAGAACGCATTGCTGATGGCGTCATAAGGTGACGCCGTCTGAGGGTATTGGAGATTTGGTGTTGCAATCGGATTAATCCCAACAAATGCAGCTCCAAAGGACTTCACCCATTCTGCCAACCGTTTCCCTGTCGTCAAATCACCGGCACCCATGTCATGCCGATGTTTACGAGGATTCTCTTTCAGCGCATACAACTGAACCGTGGGCCCCCATATCTTGCCCATGTCTTTGGGTAAATACGCTTTGTCCGGCGTCACAATCAGATGCGTCGAAGCCTTATCAACGGTCAGTTGATGATAGCCCCACTCTGGCTTGCTTACCGGCAACATGGCCCGATAACGGCGGTAAATCTTCCCATCCAAATTTTTGCTGGTCATCGGTTTAAGCTCAGCAGGAGTTAGGCTGCCGGATACGGTTTTCCCAGACTCAAACTGGAGCTGCCAGGAGACGGACTGAGAAGCGGCCTCCTCGGGTAGTGTGATTTCCAGAGGGATACCGGTGGCCACATGAGATTCAGGACGTACCAAAACCGGGGGCAGCGGCTTCTTCCATGCGGCCCGGGTCATGTCATCTACCAGAGCCAAGACCTTATCGGCCTGCTGTAGTTGCTCTATTGGGTATCCCATAACTTGCAGCACTGACTGAATCTGGCCGTTACTCGGACGCTTTCCTTCACTTCCCGGGGCATAGCTGACCAACTCAATTCCGTTCGCCTTGGCTAAGTCATCCAAAGCCAGATCCAAGGTGGGTGATGCCGAACGGAAACGGACGGAGTCCGTCCCATAAAGAGGCCGTAAAGAATCTGAACGGGGGGCTTTTGTTGCTGAGCTGACGAATGAACCAACTCGAACGGGGAAAAACCCAAGAGAGGGGATCATAACAAGGTCTCCACAGGAAGGCTTCAAATAAATATGATTATTGTGTCATGAACATGAGATACCTCATAAAACATCCTTTTCTACTTAACTCCTGATGTGCAAATTCACATAGCCTCTCATCGGGTGACATCGGTGTCTTGTACTTTATTCCACGCCAACAAAAACCCTGCTGCTCTTTCTCCTCGGAAGATTCCAGGTTTTACTACCTAAACAAAGGCCGGTTCTTCAGCAACCTGCGACTTTAACTTTGGCCAAGCCCCTCCAGCCTCAGCGAATTATGAAACCGTCTTGGCCATTGGTATCTGATAGTTCAACTGCTGCATCGCTTTGGCAAAAGAGGCCACAGGCATTTGCTCTGACGACCATCCGATGGTGTCACCCAGAGCATAGACCAAGGCAATCAATTGAACCATTAAGGCCAAGGTCCCCAAAGGCCCTTCCGCAGCCGTGGTCAGCGAAAGCGTCGGAATGTCGGACGGCAGCAGGGCCAGGGTCTGTTCCGCAAGAATGGCTTCGTTTGGGGTGACCAGCGCTATCACAGCGGTGTCCTGCCCATAGCGGTGAAGCCAATGATGATGCCCATGAGCAAGGTTCCGATAATCGATCAGGCGGGTACTTACCATCGCTGCTTCAGTTAGCTTACACTCGGCATCCAGAGCCACTGGCAAACCCCACCCCCCATAGACAATCATCCAAGTGCGCTTCTTAGCCAACTCCGGCATTGCTTTGATGATGTTTGCCTGGACCTCGGCCCGAACCTGAATATCCAGATCCGAAAGATACCAGGCCGGGCTAAACGCCTGCTGATAGGCTTTCAACAAAAGACCCATGAAGGCCACCAGGGAAACCGTTGCAAGAAAACCATCCTTACCTGTTGGAATGTCGAACTCCAAAGCAGATCCGGTCGAGTGTGCTTTGGCAGCCTGGGCCAAGGGGCTGTCAAAGCAGCCACACATGGCATGGATGGCCTTGACCTGGTTGCAGACCGCCACGTCAAAAGTATTCAAGACATCCCGATTTTTGCCTCCCGCACTGGGCAGAACCACGGCAACCTCAGAAAGACATTGGGGGAAATTAAAAAACTCCCACGGCGTCACATGTTTGGCCACAGTACCTTGGGCCTGATGCATCAGGGCCATATAGGCTGCCACCGTTAAAGACCCTCCTGACCCCACACAGATGAGCGGTGTCGATTGCTGTTGCTTCCAAAACGCCACTAACGGATCGACACTCACACTTTCGTTAGCCCATTGCCAGGTACGGATTAGAATCTCTTGCTCGGTCTGAAAATTGGTCTGTAACCCGTGCATCTTGCACTCCCCGTAGCGTTGCTCACACTAAGCCCATTGTCCCAGTCTCATCAAAAAAGACAATGACAAGGCTCAAGTCCGCTGCGCTAGAACTCGTATAGGGAAACAACCGATGATATTTTTGATCACTGTTGACAACATCTACCCATTCTTCAAAGCATGACTCTCCGCCCATGTTTGAGGAGCAAGCCCGATAAAAAACACACTATACACCGTTTTTGTCCCTCCCTAAAAAACAATCCTCCTCGACATCTTTCTCTTCGATCACTACACTCATAAGTATCCCCGATGACATACGCTGGGTAGGTGAGGAAGGCAATTTAAGACTTCTTATTCACACCAAAACGACATTCAGTTACTCTCACTCCATTCGAAACACTCTGCTGTAGAGACTGCAATTCCCCCTGCCTATATTCAGGCAGGGGGCTTTTTTAGCGCTGTCAGAAAAAACGAAGCGGTGTATCCGCATCACTCATAAGAACAGCCTCATCAAAGCTTCCATATTGTGTAGCAGGCCCGTAACCTTGTTGCATTTTCCAAGATGGCGGTTTTAAACCTTCAGCAGCATAGACCAGCGTACCACCGCCCCAGCGAGCATTCACGCAATCCATCGCTTGCATCAAGGATAAGTGTTTCTCAGAGACAGTTTCGGCTGAAAACAAATTAAGCTGCACGGCCTCTTGCGAGGATAAATTATGCAGCAGCACCCCTAACTTATGATATCCATACCCGGGTTGAAAGATCCGAGCCAGCCCCAATAACCCAGCCTGGGTAATCTGGGCCGTCAGCGCCGTCGGCACCGGCAATGCAATGGTAATGTCGTTCCGATACTGCGGCATGGCACGAAACTTATTGGTGCGAATAAAAATCGTGACATGCCCAGCCACCATACGATGACTGCGAAGCTTTTCACATACTTTTCGGGCATAGGTTGCCAAAATTTGCTGTAACGTGGGTAAATCATACACGAGCACCCCAAACGACCGAGAGAACATCATACTCTTAGGAGGCTTGACCAATGGCTGGATGTCAATACAAGGCACCCCATTGAGTTCGGCTACGGTTTGAGCGACCAGGACACTAAAGCGTTGACGCATACGCGCCACAGGCTGCTGAGCCAAATCCCAGGCCGTTTGAATGCCCATCCGGCCCAAATGTTCTTGTAAACGTCGCCCCACCCCCCACACATCAGCGACCGGCAGCTGCTTTAATAATGTTTCCTGATCTGCTCGATCCAGTAGGATACGGACGCCTTGGTACTCGGGGGTTTTCTTGGCCACATCAACAGCAACCTTCGCCAGAGTCTTGGTTCGAGCCACCCCAACCGAAGTTGGAATGCCGACTTCCGCCAGTACAGTCTCCCGGACATGATAGCCCCAGGCATCCAAGGGGCCGACTACTACCGAAGAAATGTCCATGAAAACCTCATCAATGGAGTAAACCTCCACTCGAGGCGAAAAGGTCCTTAAACACCGTACCACTTGCCGAGAAACATTGGCATAAAAGGGAAAGTCTGGAGAAACGAGGTGAATGTCGTGCTGGCGAATCAAAGAGCGAATTTTAAAAATGGGTGTTCCCATCCGTACACCAAGACGCTTGGCCTCGGGCGACATGGCAATGGCACAGCCATCGTTGTTAGATAACACAATCACCGGCTTATCATGTAGCGATGGGTTTCTTAGACGCTCACATGACGCATAAAAGTGATTACAGTCTACTAAAGCGCACAAACGATGCATGACAAATGCCCTCCTAAAGCATGGCTCGGGGAGACTTATCGAAAATATTTTCGATCATAAAAGTCCCGCCCGCTCTATGTCAAGCCATGGCCATCCTCGCTCCAAGACAAAGGTTGTCATTTTAACTGCCTTAAAAATTTCTGAAAATAAGGCTGCAGGAAAGTTAAAAAACTGCTTATTCCCCCAGCCACTGTCTTTTCAGGGCGGGTAAGGCACCTGAATCGTTGACATTGACGAGCCAGTGGTTGAGGCGCTGCTGAAGGTCCGGGTGCTTCGGGTGGACGAGAAACACTTTCATCTCATGCGTGAATAGCGCGCGCTCATCAGAAACACACAATGCAGGCTGATGACGATGAATCCATTGGGCTTCTTCCACATCGGTGATCATGACATCGGCTTGGCGAGCCAGCACGGATTGGATAGCCTCCTGATTTTTCGGCTTGATAATGAGCTGGGCTTGGGACAAGTGCTTGCGGGCAAAAGCTTCATTAGTGCCGCCAGCATTTTCAACCACCCGCACTGTGGGTTGATCGACATCCGATAGCGTTTTAAAGCGAGAAACGGATTCACATCGCACCAGAAGAATTTTTCCGCCCTGAACGTAAGGCACCGTCACCAAGGCCTGTGCTTCACGTTCCGGGGTCAGGCTGATGCCTCCTACTGCAACCTGGAACTTTTGACGCTTTAAGTCACGCATCAACGACGTCCATGTGGTAGGAACCCACACGATACGATAGCCCGCCTGATCCGAAAACGCCCGAATCAAATCGATATCGAGCCCCTGGTACTGGCGTTCTTTCCCTTCTCTCTGACTGTAAGGCGCATAATCACCTGGAGTCCCGATCCGCAGCGTTTTGGCCGAAGCTGAAACATCGTTTAATGGGACTCCGAACAATACCAGCACAATCGCTGTGAATGCCCAACTTCTCCACCATCGAAAACCGCTCTGCCTCATCGCAAAAGTCTCTTGCGACCTTAATGAACCCGATTTTTGAGCTTCCAGTAAGCTTCGAGGACGGTCTGAACCACTTGGTTTGCATTCGTCATTCGGTGCAAGGTAAACACTGGCTTTGTCTCTGGAGGATAAGCCTTATTCAGCTCAAACCCAAGATAGTTGGGTTCCGTTGTTGATTGACCGACCATATCATCAGCATAGAATACGGTTAACGTGTCCCTGTCATTACCATCGACAGCCAGCATCCTCTCTGCACGGGCCAGACCGTCTTTGACAGCCGGATTAAACTTCGCCCGTTCCTTACGGGTCATTTCATGATCATCCCAAACCAAACGGGTCCCAAACAATGGTGCTGATGACGAAATTCGCATACGCCCCAAGTCCTTTCTCTGAAACAGTAACTTGCCCCTCACGGCAATACGATGCATTAGGGCTTATTGTATTTATCCCATTCCCGGAACGCAAGTAAAAAAACACCCGATCGGCCTTCTGGAATTTATGGGTTCCTGGCAAATTCATAAATTCTGTCGATGCCCACAATACCTCAGCATACGGTACCATAAGGATAGCTCAGGATGGTCCAACCCTGGAGTGGAATCTTAAATGCATTTCAGCCCTAAAAACGTGTGTTACCTAGGCATCACCATGGCTCTCATACTGTTGACCGTCATGCCGGTAGTCGCAGAAAGCCCAAAAACACGTATTCTTGCGCCGACAATCAGGGCTCCTTTACCTCCGTTACCCCCACTACCGGTAGAGACCGACCAACCATCAGCCCAACCCCAACCTGTAACCCAGCCCACAGCATCTTCGCTCGAACCAAAGCCGTCTTCAACGTGTGTCGATTTACGTCAACCCATTCGGGAAGTCCTCCAGCAGGCAACACCCATTCATCTCACCCGTCGGACACCGCCACAACAGGAATATCATTTACGCATGAATATCGTTCAGGCAGCGCTATCGCAGGTTGGACTGAATAAGCGAGAACACCGAGAATATATCAATAGCACCTTTAGCCGGGGTCGAGATCAGGCGTGGTGCGCAGATTTTGCCTCAACCATCCTGAATTGGGTCCTGGGGCCAGGGCCACACTTCTCATTGGCCCATGACTTCTATCAATGGGCCCGAAGCGTGGGTAAGTTTACCGCCTCGCCTCAGCCAGGGGATTTGATTTTATTTAGCTATTCCGGTTGCCATATTGATCACATCGCCTTTGTCCATCGACTGCTACCCAACGGCAGCATTACCACCATTGGGGGCAACGAGGGGCCGGACAAAGGCGGTACGGGAGGTGGCGGCCAGGTTCAGGAATCCACCTACCCGGTCACGTATCCTTATATCGTTGGCTTTGTAAGTCCGCTTTAGGCAGACAGATCCAATTTTGCAGCGGTCGTCTTTTTTGCGAGATAATCATCCCGTTCCCGATTCATCAAGTCACGGGTGGGCTTGTCCACTTCCGGTTGCAAGCGATTAATAATTTTCTGGCCCGCTTCATCCCCGTGCTGTTCAAACAACCCTTTGACCCATTCGCCAATTTTGTTGTGATTGTTTTGCAGGAAACCGGGTACAGCCTGGATGAACACCGACTCATAATGACGATTCAAAAACCATTTTGACAACTGCGGCTCACCCGCCTTGGGATCATACGGCTCATCATCGTCCTCGTCGTCCTCATCAACCGGTTTGGCTGGCTTGGCTTGTGCCGCAAACTTCACCTGAGACTGTGGTGCAGGCTGACGAACAGGGCCTCGAAATGCCGCATTGGAAACAGCAAACATCATCGTAAATATACTCCCCAAAATTACTCACTCCAATTTAGGTTTCAAATTTACCACAAACAATCTCATTGACAAGCCCTTTGCCCTTCAGGGCAATTTATAAAGCGCAATATTTTCAGGGGTAAAACGCAATTTTATACAGAGGTTAGACTTGATTGCGTCAGTGACTAACACCCATAGATCACGTAGGACACAAAGCAGGTGCGCGCGATGCGAATTTGCTCTCTACCTCCCTTCAAACCGTCTTCATCTAACACAACTCGCTTCGGATGGCATAAACGGCAACCACCCCAAGGTTGGCGCTTTGAACTGTCATCGGATCACTTTGCCAACCCGGAGACATTAACCTTAAAACCCGAGGTGATTCAGCGCATTGCGGGCACCCTCATTCGAGACACCCTGGAAAAGCCCGGCTTTGCCTTTATTCCCAACCTTCATCAGTTCACAAATTCGGCTGAAGCTGCATGGCAGTTTCAAAAGACATTGCTTCACGATGTTTATCGAATCGCCGAGAAGGCATGGGGACTAGACACTGTCGAGTACCGGCTCGGTGACGTGGTGATTGTTGATCGGGATGCCCAAGGCACAGTAGGCAATCGCGGAGGCAAGGGAATTTCATCTCTCCACTGGGATGGTGGCATCGACCAGCTGGTCTCATTTCTGTATCAAACCCGAAATCTGCGGGGCGGACTGCCAATGGTAGGCGATGTCATTCAATACCTTGTCGACAACCATCACACCGCCGGCCTGAGAACCTTGAGTGATTCCGATCCGCGTTATGTCCTCAGGGCTGAATCCCTCTTGAAAGAGCCTCATCCACGTCCCTCACAATCCAAAACACCGGGATTATTATCCCGCCTGGCCCGGTTCAAAAATCCGGTCCACCCGCTGCAACCCTACCATTGGATCATTGATGATCCAGCATTTAGCCAATCGGCCTTTCCCATGGTCATTGTCAACAACCGACGTGAAGACGGTTTGACACACACCGGGACGGCAGTGAAAAAGCAGGACGAAAATCAACCTGCTGCTCGCGTGTTACGCCAGGTCTTTATTCAAACCGACTTGATCCCTGATCAGAAAATTATTCTGGTCGGGCCCCCGCCCAATGCACTGGAAAAAACGTTAGTGCCGGAATCCTTAAGCCATAACTTTGACGACCTTCCCGATCAGGCGACTGAACACCATCGCAAGGAATAATTTTTTTGTTGCCTTCCTCTTGACAACGCATGTATCTGCGGTAATAATGAAGACCCTCGTTTAAACTTAGATTGCAAAGAGATTTGCCCCTCCCATGAAATTTACCGTAATCAACGTAACTGCAATGATGATGTGCCCGATGCTCCGCCAGGAGGATCGGAACGAGTTGCGCTGTTAAAACCACGGTAACCCCAATAAAGCGACAGCAAACCGCCGACCTCCCCCACTGAGGTCGGCGGTTTGCTTTTGTCCTCATCTTGTCCCTCTACACTATGTTGTCCACTGCTTTCCCAAAAAAAGGTTCAAGCCCATGTCCACCCCCACTCCACAGCTAGCACCCCCAGCCCACCAGAGGCCCCGCTTTGGCGGTATCTTCGGCAAGGAAGCCATCCAGGGCCTGATTGTGGATACCTTAGGCATCCTGGGTCCAAAACTGGTCGTTGCTCGGGGAAGCTTGAACCGCACCGAAGAATGGGTGCTCGAGGGGTTGGAAGACATTGTGTTCTACTTTACCGTGCCCGCTGTGGGGCTCTACGGCTTTTCCAAGCTTTTCCAGTCTCAACTAAAAACGCTGGGCACCAAAATTTCCTCGGTGGCCTTGGGGAAAGCCCTGCCCCCGGCGTTATTGAAAAATCGTTTTGTGTTGGGAGCCAAAACGGGAACCCTGCTGGCCACCATTGCGGTGGCCGCAGGGATGGAATTTCTGGTGCCTCATGTGCGCAATTTCATTACTGCCAAAGCCTACAATGCCAAAAATTTTACGGCGGTGGCCAATCTGGAAGCCGCCCGCTCCACGGTCAAAGCCGGTGAGTCTGATCCTGTGGAGAAAGCCAAATCCCGGATTTTACCCGTTGCTCTCAGTGTGGCCGGTCTCGTCGGATTGGCCTTCTGCTTACCCAAACTGGTGGCCAAAAGCAGCGCCTGGCAGAAAGCGGCCCAGACCTTTACCAAATACGTAGATTTTGGCTCCAGCAGCCCCTTTGATATGTCCAAACCCATTCTGGCCATTTTGGCACTCGTCGGACTAGGCGGCTACTTGGATGCCACCCGGGATAAACTCGAATTAAAAGAAGTCGCAACCCGTGTGGCACTTTTTACCATTCCCTATTATTTGTTTGGGAAGGAATTGGCCGGAAACCTTCTGGGACGATTGATCCAAAACCAGCATGTCAAACTCAACGGCAAATCGGTGGCCATTAAAAGCCTTGTCCCTTTTATTAATCCCAAGCTGCCCAAATCATCGTTCCTAGATTTCAACCAACTGGTCAGCAATACCCATGTGGTTCAGACCCTGGATAAATTAAAACTCCCCGCCAGTGTCAAATCAGCCATTGTGGGCAAACATACCTTTATTGGCTACGCCCGGTTTATTTTAAGTGCCCTGGTTGTCGGCGTTGTGGCAAATCTAGTGGCTTTTCATCAGACCAAGCAACGCCATCAGGAGGCTCAAAAAGCCAACGCCACAAAAGAAAGTCACACCAATTTTACCTTCCAACCCATTCTGGCAGATCCGTTAAAAGGCCCTCATCAACATCTCCCCTTTGTATACCCCACTCACGCCAACCAGCCTGCGTTTGCCAGAACCTCTTTCCGAATCTAATGCCGTCATGACATCAAGCTATCCTTCATGCAGACGCGTTTGCCCCCGACGCCCCGTTTGAACATCAATACACCCTTTGTAACGATTCAGACATAACCTATCACAACAAAAGCTAAAGATTGTTTTTATATTTTTGAAGAGAGTAAGGAAATAGAAGAGGTGATTTCACATGAGTTGGATTTTAAGTTTTTCATCGCCAAACCCCATGAATGCAGGGCCTGCCCCTGCTAGTGAGCCTGCAGGGATGGCGAATACTGAGCCGTTCCCGGAATTTCCCGATTTTAACAATCCACCCAATGGTTTACCTGTGCCGCCGGTGTTTGACATGGGTCAGGAGACTTATCAGCCCAACTATCAGTTTAACCTCCTGATGCCGGTTGATCGCCAACAGCTTTGGAGCCTTCGCCCAGTCTTTGCCTAAAGAGCTTGTTTTGAAATCATTTCAACCGACTGTAACGATTTTGACAAGATGTATCACAACAAAATCCTAATATTGTTTTTATATTTTTAGAGTAGTTATCCATCGTACTTGGTCTCGCACAGCCCCGCCCATCATCTGGCGGTCGGCTTCACGTGCCAAATTGATGAGTTAGGAATAAGAAAGAGGTACACCCGCATGGATGTTGCATCAAATTTTACGAGTTTTTCATCGCCAAATCCAATGATTGCAGGCCTACCTCCTGCCCGCCCAACCCCTGAGCCTCCGGGCATGGCCATTGGATTAATCGCACCTGATCCGGATCCCATGCCGATGGGCCTTCCTGCCCCGCCTTGGGGATGGCCAAGCCCACCTACGTTCCCACCTCCACCCTCTTTCCCCCCCATTCCGGAGCCCCCGATTTCATACCCGCCCATTCCGCAACCCCCCAAGCCACCCATGCCCCCGAAGCCGCCAATCCCCCCTATTGGCCCGCCAGGTGGCACCATCCAAAACGGCCAGTTTATTCCTTCTTTTGAATTGTGCTTGGCCGTCCAGCGGGAAAAAGATCCCAAAAAGCGTGCCTTACTTGTTGAAAAAGCCATCTTTGGTGCAGATATTCCCAATGATGCCAATAAAAAGCGTGAAGCCATCAACAAGCTCTTCGGTATCAACATCAAGAGCGGCCCCAATAAAAACAAGCAAGCGGCAGCGCTATTTGACAAGATTATCAATGAAACAACAACCAAACTCTTCAATGACAAGAAGTGTGGTTGCGCCCCCATTGATTTCTCAGGCTACAAGAAAACCGCCCAAGGCATCATTAAAGTCGCCTCCCCCTTGGTACTGGATCTCAACGGCGACGGCGTGCGGATGTCCAGTCGTGAAGTCAAATTTGACGCCGATGCCGATGGCCGAAAAGATACCATCAATGACATTTCTGAAGGTGATGGCGTCTTGGTCCTTGATACCAACAAGAACGGCAAGGCCGGCGAAAACGGCCGAGAAGTTCTGGGCGACCTGACCGACCTCGATGGCGACGGCAAAGCCGATGGCTATAAAGACGGCTATGAAGCCCTGAAAGCTCTCGTGAGCAAGGCCGCTCAGCGTGGTCTGGTTAACGAGGACGACGTCCTGGATGCTACGGAGTTGGCAACCTTAGAGCGTGAATACGGTCTGAAGATTAAGACCGGTAGCCTCAATGGCACCGCCAAATCTCTGAGCGAGGTCGGTGTCACCGAGATTCGACTGTCCTCCGGGGCCAAGTCAACTCAAACCAATTTCGACGAGCTCGGCAATGACCTGATGACTCAGGAAGGTGCTGTGGCCACCGTCAATGGCGAAACCCGCGAATATGCGGACATCTTCTTCCAAGTGTAATTCGCCGTTATAACCCCGATTTCATGTATCCCGCTGCTCCAGACATCCAGGGCAGCGGGATACACACGTCAAGACCGCCAATTAAATTACAAGTGTAACATTTTATTGCGTCACCATGGCATTTCAGCCCTCTTATGGTTTTATAAGGGGGTGTTGGTATATCAGGGACGAGGGCTCTATCGATGATTCCGGTTTCCGGATACGCAAACCTCTGGCCAATCAAAACTCCGGGGCAAGTTCGGATGCGAAGTGAAAGCCCGGTAAAAACACCGATGACCTTATCCTCCGTTCACGCCTCAGATAAAGCCGAGGCATTGAAGCGGATCGAAGCCCTCATAAAACCCTTGGTCTATGGGGTCGATCTGGATGCACTTTTGGCTCCTGAGCAAGCATTTAAAGTACATCCGCAAGGAGGACGCTTGTGGTTTGAAAACCTGATAACAGCGAAGCCTACCGGGACTCGGGGCTTGTGTGATGATTTGGTGGCAAGCACCCTAATGCGGCTTCAACACGATCCGGCTATTCAAAAGCACTTTGAATTCCGAGTTGCACGAGGCTCCACTCCCTCTTTTTTTCCATACACCCTAAGGCATGCCGCGCACACGTACTTGGTGGGTATCCCCAAAACCCCTGGGGAACAAACTCGAATTCTTCAGGAATTGGAACGCTGCCCCAGAAAGATTCCCACAGGATGCCTGATCCTTGATCCAAGCCTGAAACAATTGCACTGGGTTACGCCCAATTATTATCCGGACTCTCAAACTCCCAACTACTTTATTTGTGGCGCTTTACTATCCCCAGAGCGTTTTTTAACCGAGCACAATACACCTGGTCATCAGTTTGCCTTTTATCAAAAAACCTGGGAAACCCATCCCATTTTATTGGGGGATCTGACGTCCTTCGTTCCATCCAAAGCCTCTGGCTTAGCTCCTGAAAAGCGGCGCCTCCTGTATTTCACCCTGAAGCACTTGCCCACGCAAGCACCTGAATTTTCGCTGTGGTTACAAGAACCCAGTGGCCAGTTGAAACGCAGTCCGGCCTTAAAGCAGCTTCTCGCCCAGCCCAAACTGCCCGTGGAAACCCAGAAACTGTCCCAATTTCTGAACAGACTCATTGGTGATCTCACGC
This sequence comes from Vampirovibrionaceae bacterium NZW_1234, assembly GCA_041697335.1. Classification (GTDB taxonomy): domain Bacteria; phylum Cyanobacteriota; class Vampirovibrionia; order Vampirovibrionales; family JAGQHJ01; genus JBGUGD01. Next base: position 121,826 of record JBGUGD010000015.1, read on the forward strand.
CAAGGGCAAGCAGTATCTCTGCCTAAAGAAGCCACGCAACCGTTTTCTGAAGGCCCACTGCTAAGCTTTGCCCCCGATAATGATCTGGGCCACATGCTGCTTCAAGGATTGGGAGATTGGGGTTTTATCGCTTTCAGCGAGCCAACATTGCTTAATGGCTTGCAAATGGCTCCGAGTGGTACGAACCATGACCCGATTCTGATGATGAGCAAGAACTTCGCAATCCAAGTCCGTCATAAGCTGTTTTGCCTCTGAGATCAACGTGTCAGAAGCAGTATGAAAAACAAAAATTCCTTTGACCTGTTGTCCCGTGGGGTGGGTAACTCGTTTTCGATTCATGGATCCGATATCCTAAATCCACTTTGACGTTTTTTTGGGGGTGTTGCGACCTCGTAAGGATATGATGCCTCATATTGCCTTGAAAAACACATCCAAAAGAAAAATGTCTTGCAAAATAAAACGAAGCGCCCACCCCATCCCCCCATCAAGAGGCCCATACTGGTTTGGGGAAGATTAGAGCGCATATTCAAGATGGCTCCAATGGCTATAGGCTTGGGCAAAGCGAGACTTTATACTATAGAGAAACGAGGGGATACATTTAATCTGGCTTCTACCGTTCTCGATCGTCTTCAGACCACCGGCCGAAACAGGAGGTTGCCTCATGCCAACTCCGGTACATCTGCTCATTGTAGAAGACTCGGACCAGGACACTCAAAACCTGGTGGAAACGCTGAGCCATGCTGGGCTTCGAGCGGATTATCAGCGGGTTGAAACGGCAGAGGACTTTAAAAAAGCCTTGCTCCAGAATTCCTGGGATGTCATCGTGTGTGATACACAACTCAGGCGCTTTAGTGAGCCAGCGGCACTGGAAGCCCTCAAGGAAAGCAAGCTGGATATTCCCTTCATCGTCATCTCCGATACACTGGATGAGCAGACCATGGTTGAAACCATGAAGGCAGGGGCAAGCAATTACATTTCGAAAAAAAATCTGGACCAGCTGACACCCACCATTTACCGGGAAATAACAGATAGTGAGCACCGGCATGCGCGACAACAAGTCGAATGGGAGCTGGAGAAAGTTATTGAAACGTTGACTCACGATTTGCGGATTCCGCTTCTTGCCGAGCAACAAGTCCTGGAATCCGTCACCTTGGGAGGCTTTGGAGCACTGAGTGATGACCTTCAGGCAGTCATGCAAGAGCTCCTGCAATCCAACTATTTTGAACAGCATATGCTCAATAATATCCTGGACTCGTACAAATACCGCCAGCATAAAATTACACTCAACAAGGTTCACATTGATCTCAATGCATTCTTGGAGCAATTTAGCGGCTGTGTCTTAGTGAAACCCCTGGTTCGGGAAAAAGCCGTCCAAATTGAGCTGGATTTGGATACGGCCCTGAGCCGTGTGGATATGGATCCCCATGAAATTCAGCGTGTCATGATCAATTTAATTAAAAACGCAGCCGAGCATTCGCCCTACGGGGGAACCGTGACAATATCCACTCAACAGTACAAAACCCATGTGGCTGTCGGGGTTCGCGATCGGGGTCATGGGATTGAACCCAGCATATTGCCCTACATTTTTAAACCCTTTGCCGGGGCGTCACATAAAAAGCTACGCTCTGTCAGTGTCGGCTTAGGGCTTTATGTCTCGAAGAAAATCATCGAAGCCCATCAAGGAAAAATTGGCTTCAAAAGCACCCAGGACGAGGGTACCTGTTTTTATTTCGAACTGCCCAACTAATCCTCGTTAGGTTTAGGAGCGACGCCGTGCCCCTGGGGTCATCATTTCCAGGCCCTGGTCCAGGTTTTCCTCGAGACTCTGCTGGTTATCCTTCCAGGCCTTTTCCGTCAATTCCTGATAACTGGCTGTGCATTCCTGCAGGGTTTTCACATAGCTCTTCTGAAACCGCGTCATGTTATCAATCCAGGCATCGGTCCAGCGCAAGCTTTCTTCTTGCATGGTCCGTGCAAATTCATAGCCGGTTCGCATGCTGCGGCGATTAAATTCGATCACCGCATGGATGGTCCGGCGATTATTGGTCAGAACCGATCCCATGGTATCTTGGGCGCGTTGGAAGGCTTGCTCTGTGGTTCGCTCTGCTCGTGCTCTTGAACTTTCCGCCATTGAGACTCTCCTTCTTGTCGTCATTACTGTGGTTTAGTCCAGATCCACCCCTTGGGTCGTTTGCGTTTGCACAAAACCACGTCGGAATTATTGAAGTACTATTTCCCAACCCGAGGCCAAATCCATCCGCCAGACGGCCAATTTCCAGGAGCAATTTCAAGCTTATTATCCCATTAGTACATTTAGTACATTTGCCCGCCGGATGAATTCACATTCAGACATTGCGGACAAAGACAAAAAAATAGGGCATCCTGTTTGTGTGCAGATGCACAAGAACCAGCCTCTGCCAAACAAGCAACCGCGAGGATAGGCCGCGTGTGAACGATGATCATCCTTATCGGTAAAGTCGTCGAGGGCTTCAGGGGAAATGAGCCGTATGAACACCCATCCTGTCAAAATTAAAAAATATGGCAACCGGCGGCTATATGACACTCATCAAAAGCGCTATATCACGCTGGATGAACTTCGCTGTCTGATTCAGTCCGGCCATGAAGTGTGCGTTGTCGATGCCACCACAGAGGAGGACATTACCCAACCGGTGTTGATTCAGTTGATTCTGGATGACCAGAAAGAACACGGCTACCGCATTTTTAGCAGCCAAATGCTGCATCAGTTAATCCAATATCGAGACGAGTCCATTGCCCTGTTTTATCAGGAGTACCTGCCCCGGATCTTTCAGGCCTATCTGGACTGGCATCATCAAACCCAAGCCCAGTTTTTGAATTGGGCCACCCTGGGCCTGGTGGCTAATGCCTACTCTCGTGAGTACTGGCTTCCCGGATTGCCGTTTTCTCTTGGGGCATCTTCATCCAGTGATTCAGAGACCTCGGGCACAGCACCTGAATCCAAAACAGAACCCCAGGCCGAAATTATCGAACTCCGTCAAAAGGTTGCCCAGCTGGAAACACAGCTGCAGTTACGCCATCAGCGTCACCAACGTTAATGTCATTGTGCAAGTGCACTAGAAAACTAAGGAGGGTCTATGACCACCAGACACAGCCAATATCGCGACAGCGGCGAATCCGACACCAGAACCGCCCTGGACATGTGGATGGACTATTACAAAACCGTTATGGAGCAGGGGCTTGAAGTCATGCATCGCGGGACGGAAATGGCCTTTCAAACCCCAACCGGTATGCCCGGCTGGGATTCCTTTGAAACATGGATGGATGCCTACCAAAGCCGCCTGAATCCCAGTGAAAAGCTGGACAACCAAACCTTGCGCAACATGTACGATGCCTGGGTGCATGCTTGGGCCGAAAGCATGGAGCGCTGGATGAGCACGCCGGAATTCGTGGCTAAAAGTGGCCAGGATTTGGAACATTTTTCGGAATTTCAGGAAAAAACCGGCACCATGATGAATCAATACTGGGAAACCCTGCACTTGGCCAGTGCCCGTGATTTGCATGAGGTCTTCCACAAACTGTACCTCATGGATCGCAAGCTCGACGATATGGATAAACGTCTGCGCCAAATGATGACCCTTATGGAACAGAACACATCCAAACCGACCGGCACCACAAAAAAGAAATCAAGCTCCACCTAACGCACCCTGAGGATACGTACCCATGACCAACACGTTTCAAGACATGTTCAATCTGCAACGAGATCTCCTGGAAGAGCATTTTAAAACCATGCAGCGCTTTCAGAAGGGATTTCACCTGCATCGCAACTGGCAACCCAAGGTCAGCCAAACGCCCCACCAGGTAGTCCTGGAAGAAGGAAAAATCCGACTCCTTCATTACCGCTCCCCACAGGGGACACGCTTCAGCCCCCCACTGCTCATTGTCTTTTCGCTCATCAATCGCTCCTATATTCTGGACCTGAAGCCGGGCAAAAGCATTGTGGAGAAAATGCTGGAGGCTGGCTTTGACGTTTATTTAATCGATTGGGGCGTTCCGGGGCGCAGCGATCAATTTTTAACGCTGGACGATTATATCAATCGATTTATGCTGCGCGTGATTCAATTTATCCTCGATCATGCCCAGGTACCTTCAATCTCGATGCTGGGCTATTGTATGGGCGGCACCATGGCCGCAATGTTTACGTCACTGTATCCGGAGCTCGTCAAAAACCTCATGCTCATGGCAGCCCCCATCGATTTTGAGGATAAGAACGGCCTTCTTTACCTGTGGTCCGACAAAGACCACTTCAATGTCGAAAAACTGGTCAAAGCCATGGGCAATATCCCGCCCTGGTTCTTGCAGTCGGCGTTTACACTCACCAAGCCCATGCAAAACACCGTCGACAAATACGTCAAATTCTACGATAAGATGGAAGACACACAGTTCGTGGATGACTTTTTAACCTTGGAATACTGGCTGAACGACAATATCCCGCTCTCGGGGCAGGTGTACAAGCAGTTCGTGGAAGACTGTTTTCATGAGAACCTGCTGGTTCAAAACAAACTGTATCTCAATCAACACCCGGTCAATCTGAACGAGATCCGTTGCCCCGTCCTGAGCATTGTGGCCGAACACGATCATCTGGTTCCCCCGTCCTCAAGCCTGGCGATTGAATCGGTCATCGCCAGCAAGGATCATCAGGTCATTTGTTTTCCATCGGGGCACATCGGACTTTCAGTCAGCAGCAAGGCCATGAAGCAGCTATGGCCCCAGGTGTCAGACTGGCTGGCAGAACGTTCGGCAGCACTTACCAGCGCGACCAGGCGCATGTAAAGGAGACGGCCCCATGAATCATTCTTCCGCCCATTCCTCCATCACCGACGATTTCCAGGCACTTTTGGCCTCGGGAACCGTAAAGCGCCTTGTCGGGGACCAGGCCAGTCATTCGGTCACCATCTCCGAAGAAATGGTTCGCCAATATGCCACCCTGGTTGGCGATGAAAACCCCATTCATATCGACAAGGAAACAGGACGCAAAAGCATTTTCGGGACCAATATTGCCCATGGCATGCTGGTTGGCAGCTTGTTTGGCCCGGTGGTCGTCAACAAACTCCTGGGCCCCGGGGTCATCTATCGAAGCCAGACCTTGAATTTCGAAGCCCCGGTCCCGGTTGGCGAAAGCGTCATGGCCACGGTCACCGTTAAAGAGGTGAAAGAGAAGCCGGATAAGTGTATTTATATTCTTCAAACCGACTGCTTTCTGACCGCCTCACAAAAACCGGTCATTACAGGCGAAGCAGTGATCATTCAGCTCCTGTCCCCATCTAAGCCCGAAGAATCTTGAACCCCAAGGGTTGTGGCCCCTGGGGACAGATACAATAATTTCAAATAAATTATATATACGATTTCATGCATTTAATGATGGAATACACTAAATTTAGACCCTAGCGCCCCGAGTAGGCGAAATAGGCTAGTTGTAGTAAGATGAGTCACAGCCTGGGACGCGATTGCTGTGACCCTTGTCCGCAGAGAATACCTTTTAAGCATTTTTCGGATTTCGTGTCTTCTGGTATCGTATACCTTATGTAGAGTGGTGATTAGAGAATGGAAGAGGGCTTCTATGACTCAACCCGGCCTCACTCTTTGGCTCACAGGATTATCCGGTGCTGGTAAATCAACCCTGGCCCAAGCCCTGGCGGAGGTTTTGAATCATATGAACCTGCCAGTAGAGATATTGGATGGGGATGAGCTTCGCAAGCACCTGTGTCAGGATCTGGGATTTAGCAAAGCCGATCGGGATACCAACGTCCTTCGGGCAGGCTATGTGGCAGGCCTCTTGTCCCGTCATGGGGTCTACACTATTGTGGCCCTCATTTCCCCCTACCAGGAGTCTCGAAAGGCGGCCCAGGCTAAATCCCAACGGTGCGTAGAAATCTATGTCCAGGCGCCTCTGGAAACCCTTATTCAACGGGATACCAAGGGCCTCTATAAAAAAGCGCTGGAAGAAAACCTGCCCAACTTTACCGGTATCAGTGACCCCTATGAAGCCCCCATTCACCCGGATATCGTGGTCAACACGGAAGCCCATAACGTTGAAGATTGTGTCGCAAAGATTCTCGACCATTTGAAATGCCATCACCTGCTACCCGCCGAGGCCCATGCCCATGCCTGAGACCATGTTGGATCCCTTGACGGCCCTGGAACAGGAAAGCATTTACATCATCCGGGAAGCTTACCGCAAAATTAAAAATATTGGGGTTCTCTGGTCCATCGGCAAAGACTCGACAGTGCTCTTGTGGCTGATTCGCAAGGCCTTTTTCGGCCAGGTTCCCATCCCGCTGATTCACATTGATACCACCTATAAAATCCCGGAAATGATTGCCTATCGGGATCGCTTTGTCGCCGAAAACGGCTTAAAGCTCATTGTGGGTAAAAACCAGGCCGAACTCGACAACGGGATGAACCACACTCGGGGGCGCCTGGTCTGTTGTACCGCCTTAAAAACCGATGCCCTTAAATTGACGGTGGAAGCCCATAAGTTTGAGGGCATTATCCTGGGCATTCGTGCCGATGAAGAAGGCAGCCGCGGCAAGGAGCGGATCTTCAGCCCCCGCAATTACCAGTCCGAATGGGACGTCACGGAGCAGCCGCCGGAGTTTTGGGATGCCTATAAGACCGACTTTCCCAAGGGCGATCACATTCGCATTCACCCCATGCTCAAATGGACGGAGCTCGATATTTGGCGCTATATTGAGCGGGAAAAGATTCCCGTCATCGATCTGTACTTTGCCAATAACGATGGCTATCGCTACCGCAGTTTGGGGTGTGCCCCCTGCACGGCCCCCATCCGCTCCAATGCCCGAACGGTCGCCGAAATTATTGAGGAACTCGCCACAACCTCGACCAGCGAAAGGGCTGGACGGGCACAGGATCAAGATGACCTGCATGCCATGGAAAAGTTACGGGTAAAGGGGTACATGTAGTTATGCTGAACACCACCTCCACGAACTTGTCGCCATCTGTGACCCAAACGCCCTCCCTGACGATACCCACCCGAGAGCCCATTAAGCTGGTGGTCGTTGGCCATGTGGATCATGGCAAATCCAGCCTTATTGGTCGCCTGCTGTATGACACCAACAGCTTGAGCGAAGGGCAGTTGGAAAAAGTCCGAGCCATTTGCGAAGAACAAAGCAAGCCCCTGGAGCTGGCCTTTTTATTGGATGCCCTGGAAGCAGAGCAGCTTCAAGGCATTACCATCGATACCACGCGTATTTTATTTCACCTGAGCAATCGGGATGTGTGGATTATTGATGCCCCGGGACACAAGGAATTCTTGAAAAATATGGTCTCCGGCGCCGCCCAGGCCGATGCCGCCCTCCTAATTATTGATGCCCTGGAAGGCATTCAGGAACAATCCAAGCGCCATGGCTATTTGCTCAGCATGTTGGGCATTCGCGACGTGGTCGTCCTGATGAATAAAATGGATTTGGTCGACTACCGCCAGGCGGTTTTTACTGCGCTGGAGCAGGAGATCACGGACTTTTTGGCCCAGCTGAATATGCACCCCAAGGCCATTCTTCCTGTAAGCGCCCTAACCGGGGAAAATGTCACCCGAACCTCGGGAGAAATGCCATGGTACTCCGGGCCCACACTGTTGGACATCTTGCAGCATGTTGAGCCTCGACGCCAGAGCCAGAGCGAGGTCTTACGACTCAGTGTTCAGGATGTCTACAAGTTTGACGAGCGCCGCATTATTGTCGGGCGAGTGGAAAGCGGCTCCCTGCGAGTGGGCGATACCGTTCAGGTTCTCCCGACAGGGCAGCTCTCCCAAATCAGCGGATTCGAGTCGTGGCCGCCCTCTGACGAACCTCTGACCCAGGTTTTTGCCGGGCAAACCGTGGGGCTTCAACTGCGTGATCCCTTGTTTGTGGAACGAGGCCACATGCTGGTCCATCCCAACCAAGGCCCCCATCCCACGCGTTACGTTTCGGCCAATATTTTCTGGATGGCCCCGGCCCCGCTAGCTCCGGGAGTTTCCTACAGACTCAAACTCGGCACACAAGAAGTTCATGCCCGGGTCCATCGCATTGAGCGCGTGCTCAACGCATCTTCCTTGGCTCTCAACGATGTCCAGGATCAGGTGCCCCAGTTTGAGACGGCGGAAGTCATCTTTCGGACCGAGCAACCCTTGATGGCCGATCCGTTTCATTGCCTGCCCACAACAGGGCGCTTTGTTGTGATGCACAACTACGATGTCGCCGGAGGCGGCATTGTGCTGAAGGCTTCCAACGAGCTTGAGCCGGATCGTTCGGGCGAGCCTGGTGTTTCCCAGAGCCTTCGCGAAATAGCCCATGGCCATAAGGCCCAGGTTGTCCTCCTGGAAAAAGCCTCGCCAGCCGATTTACACACATTGGAGCGGTTGTTGTTCCAGGCCGGGATCCATGCCATTGCCCTGGCAGACACACCCAAAGCCGAGCCTGTGCGGATCCTGTGCCAAGGATACCTTAAAGCCGGTTTCGTGGTCCTTCTGTCAAAATCCTTGCTGCCGGAGTCCTTTCCCCTGGACGCGTTGGACCCGCTGCTTTCCGTTACGTCCGATGTCGACTCATTGCATACCTTAAATCGGATTCAAGAGGCGATCCAGCTCTAGCTGGTTTCTTTGGGACGCTGTCTCAGGCATGCCGGGCAGAGAAACGCAGGCTCCCAAGCGGCATCGGCATGCCCATCGGCGGCAAACGCCTCGTTTTGTCTGGCCCACATTAAGACAATCTCCCTTTCCCGGGGATCCTGGAGCAAATCTTCGTAATACAATATCCGAAGCACTGCGTAGGAAACCTCATAGAATTGGGCCAGCTTGGTCAAATTCGGCGGCGACGGCGCATACATCCCCCGTTCATAGCGGCTGATCTCAATGCGTTTAATGCCGGTTGCCTTTTCAACCTGTGCCAACGAGCGCGTATTGCGCAATTCCTTCAGTCTTTGCCCTAGGCAGGACATAAACAGCCATAAAGCAACATGCAAACACCCTTGTAGGGCGGGTCCCTACAACCCTAACCATTACGTTAATATTGTATAGTCAAGAAGCCAGATATCAAGGGTGTCCTAACAGAATCATCCAACCAGCCGACTCGTGTGCCTTTTGGGGCAGAATTCTCTGCCGTATGGTGGATTTTTGAAATAGATTATTTTTTCTTCTTTTTAGGACACAGCCTTGGTTTCCGGATTTTAAAAAACACCGCGTTGCAAAACCAAGCGTTGACAGCCTGAATTCAAAATGTTAAATTCAGTAGGATAAACCCCTACAACCCTAACCCGTTCATTACCGGAACAAGTGAAAAAGAGAGGCATTCTTTTTCCAGTGTTGAGAGGTATACTGCTCATTCTGTTCTGTCGCTCGTGTGATTGGAGTTCGCCAGAGCGGAAAAATTAATACGCGTTATTTTTAAGAGCCCTCCAGCGTGTATCAACCGTTTTAGGGGAGGCTACATTTAGGGAGTGAATTCACATGCAACGCATGGTGGAAAAATCAACGATCGATTATGACGAACGCAACCGGCTTGACTTTCTGGACATTGATGACGAAACCCGAGAAGACTTAAAAACCGTCCGAGACATGATTATTAAGAAGCTCCCGGAGATCATTGACGGGTTTTATGCCCATGTGCTCCATGTCCCGGAACTACGCGCCAAAATGGGCAGCGACAGCAATATTCAACGCCTCAAACAGGTTCAAGCCCAGCACTGGGCCAACCTGTTTTCAGCCCAATTTGATGGACACTACATGAATAACGTCAACCAAATCGGCCAATCCCACGTCAAGATTGGCCTGGAGCCCCGCTGGTACTTGGGGGGGTATTGTTATGCCCTCAACCAAATCGTATGCCAAACAGCCCAAACCTATTGGTGGACTCCCAAACGGCTTTGCAAGGTCCTGGCGGCCATCAACAAAGCCGTCTTTCTGGATATAGACCTTGCCATTTCGACCTACATTGATACGATTTTAGGTGAAATCCGCAAGAATGCGTCCACCGTGGCTTCTGCCGCCGAAGAGCTTTCGGCCACCTCAACCCAAATGCAAGCCAGCTCCGACGACATGTGCACCACCATTCAAGCGACCGCCGAGGATACAGAGGCCATGGATTCCAGCATCCAATCTGTCGCGGCGCCATTGAGCAATCCTCTGCCAATATTCAGGCCGTGTCCCAAAGCACCACGGAAATCGACACGACTATGTCCACTGTGGGTCAGGCCGCCTCACAGGTTTCTGAAAAAATGCACCGGGTCTCAGGTGTGGCGCAAGACATGTCGAGCTCCGTCCAAATGGTGGCCGCTGCCATGGAAGAGATGTCTGCCTCGCTGAAGGAAGTCGCTAAAAATGCTGTCCAAGCGGCTAAAGTCTCATCCAAAGGTGAACAATGCGCTAAGTCCACCCGATCCATTGTGGACAGCCTGGGGAATTCGGCTCGGGAAATCGGACAGGTCATTGAGGTTATCAATAATATTGCCGCCCAAACCAACCTGTTGGCCTTGAACGCCACCATCGAAGCGGCCAGTGCTGGTGAAGCCGGCAAGGGCTTTGCCGTGGTTGCAAACGAAGTCAAAGAGCTGGCCAAGCAATCCGCCTCGGCGACCGAAGACATTCGCATCCGCATCGAATCGATTCAAAGCAACACCCAATCGGTCATCACGGCCATTAACGAAATCAGCGAGGTGATGGCCGAAATGAACCTGATTAACGAAACCATTGCCAGCGCCGTGGAAGAGCAGACCGTCACGTCCAACGAAATCAGCTTTAATATCTCCAATAGCGCAACCCAAGCCCAGACCGTTTCGGAAAACGTGCAAGAGACCCTCGTCATTTCCCAGCACGTCAATCAACTAGCCCAAACCTCTTCTGGAACGGTCAAGGACATGAAGGCCCAAACCGACAGTGCTGCCGAAGGCAGCAAGGAGATTGTCACCAGTTCCCAGGAGGCCGCCATGCGAGCCAAAAAAGTGGCAACCAACGTTCGCCAAGTCTTCGAGTCGGCAAATCAAACCTCTCAAGGCGCCAGTGCGTTAAAAGCCGCAGCTTCAGAACTGAGTCAGTCGGCCGATAAACTGAACGCCCTCGTTGCCCAATTCAGCAAGCACTGACGACCCGTCTTTTCTCGCTGTCCGAATCGGGACAGCCTATTGCAACAGGTAACTGGCTTACCCTCATGCTTGACGTTATAGGGTAGGCCTTTTTTTAGGCAGGAGAACTACTTCGTAGGGCCCTGCCTCTGAAACGGCATGGTGAGAGATTGGCAACCTGTCTTAGGTCACCTGACAGATCCGACATTGACGGGACTGACATATACTTCAGAACGTTTCAAAAAAGAATCCCCCTCACTTCGTTTCACCCCAAGCCAGAGCACAAGACATCAAAGGAGATCCTATGAACACGACAACGGAACCCCCTCGCGTGGCAGTGGTCACCGGTGGCGTCCGCGGCATCGGACGCGCCATTTCGGAAGAGCTTTGCAAGGAAGGCTATGTGGTCATTGCCACCTACCGTAACCGCCAGGATCAAGCCGAAGCGTTGGAAAAAATGTTTGAAGACCGCATATTCACCCGTAAAACCGATGTGTCCGATATGGACGAGGTCGATGCCCTGTTTCAGGAGATTCAACACACCTGGGGACGCGTGGATGTGCTGGTCAACAATGCCGGGATCAACATCGATCGGACCTTTCATAAAATGGGGGCCAACGAATGGCATCAGGTCATTGATGTGAATTTGAACGGCACGTTTTATTGCTGTAACCGCGCCATTCCGCTGATGCGGGATCAGGCCTTCGGTCGCATTATTAACATCTCCTCCATTGTGGGGCAGAAAGGCAATTTCGGTCAGGCCAACTATGCCGCCTCCAAGGCCGGCTTACTGGGGTTAACCAAGACACTGGCCCTGGAAAATGCGGTCAAAGGCATTACGGTCAATGCCATTTGTCCCGGCTTCATTGAAACCGACATGGTCAATGCCATTCCTGACGACGTCAAAGAACGCATCCAGGATGAAATTCCGATGAAGCGCTTTGGCACGGCCCGGGAAGTGGCTCGGGTGGTTGGGTTTCTGGCCTCCCAGGATGCGGGCTATATTACAGGCCAGGAGCTGAACATCAACGGGGGGCTCCTGACCCATTAATAACAACCAGCGGGTCAACTCACCTCAGACCGCACAGAATACCCGCATAACTGTGTCACCGCTTTTTGCGTGGCCGGCATCCCGGCAACTGCAAATGTAACAATCGCGTAATATCGGAACCCAAAGATAGCAATTCTGCATACGTAAGATTTTTATTTTATATATAGTTTATCTTTAATATGTATAGGGTTACGTATGTCCTCTTTGGGTAAGCTTTTACCGCTGTTTCTCATACAGCAAACACAGGCCGCTCAGCAACCCGCTGCGCAGTACGATGACTATGGCTACGATTCCCCGTTTGACATGGGTCCCGGTGGCATCGATTCCTTTGAGTCATCCCGCGGCTGGCCGCCCTTGGACATGGCCCCACCTGAGCCCCCCCCGCCAGCAATGGATCCGATGATGCTCATCGTCATGATGCAGATGATGAAGAAGGACGGCGATTCTGAAGACGGCGGCCTCGACCCTATGATGCTCATGATGATGATGGGCCAAGGCAAGATGGACCCCATGATGATGCTCCTGATGATGAAGATGGGGGACAAGGACGACAGCACCACAGGCGATTCCAAAGACGGCATTGATCCCATGATGCTTATGATGATGATGGGCGGTGCCGGCGGCGCAGGTGGCGCCGGGGGTATGGATCCCATGATGATGATCGTCATGATGCAGATGATGGAGAAGGACGGCGATTCTGAAGACGGCGGCCTTAACCCCATGATGCTCATGATGATGATGGGCGGCAACATGGACCCCATGATGATGCTCTTGATGATGAAAATGGGGGACAAGGACGACACCACCACAGGCGGTGACAATGATGACGGCATCGATATGAAGACCCTGATGATGATGTCCATGATGTCCGGTGCCGGAGGCCCGGGCGGTCCCGGTGGCCCGGGCGGTCCGGGTGGTGGCATGGATCCGATGATGATGATCCTGATGATGAAAATGATGGGCGATGACAACGGCTCGGGTGGCATGGACATGAAGACCCTGATGATGATGTCCATGATGTCTGGGGGCGGCATGGATCCGATGATGATGCTCCTGATGATGAAAATGGGCGATAACAATAGCCCCCCCGGCAGTGGTAGCGGCCTGGATATGAAAGACATGATGCTGTTCTCCATGATGTCTGGAGGCGGCGGCGATATGATGGGCATGATGATGATGATGTCCATGATGAACGGCGATATGGACATCAAAGACTTTATGTTGTTCTCCATGCTCTCCGGTGGCCTGGATCCGGGTGGAATGATGATGATGATGATGCTCAGGGGCGATAGGCCAAGAACGGTCATTCCCAGAGGCAACACCCTGGTGAGCGGCACAAACATTGCCAATAACTATGGCACCGTGGGCAATATGGTGAACAACCTCAGCAGCTTTTCAACCAACAATTTCTTTGGCGGCAATTTTATGAGAATGGGCAGCTTCTGGGGCTAGCCTCCAGCAATGCTTGACCAGCGCCTCACACATATTGGGCGCCCTGGAAAATTTCGAGATGCCCTGCCCTTCTGACGGCCCCCCTAAAGCGCCGCACGGTTTCACCGTCAAGGGTGACCAACGGGCGTCTTTCTCCCAATACTCTGTTGCTCACCAGGGCTGTATCGTTTCTCTAGACCCAATAATTTTCCCCATATTTTACAACTCAAGTCCGCCATCAAAAGCGTCAGAACGTTTTTTGGAGGCAAAAAAGTCTTGGTAAAGCCACGTTCGAGAGGGTTTTGGCAGCGCCAAAAAAAGTTGTAACAAATCCGAAATATATCTAAAAAATAAGGCAATTATATAACTAATTAATTTTTTATTTATATACAAGATATCCATTATATTAGTTGTCAACATAGAGGAATCAACAATGGGTTTAAGTAATCTCCAATCCCCTGGGTTCGACCCCATATCGGCTTATATGGCTGGTGGTGCCGGTGGTGCTGGTGGCATCGGTGCTGGTGGTTTCAATCCCCTCGCCATGGGCGGCGGTATTGATCAATTCCAAGCCAGAGCAGCTTGGCCCCCGCGCCCGCCTGTTCAACCCCCCGCGCCTCAAGGACCGGACCTGTCGTCTTTACTGCCAATCATCCTCTTGACGAGCATGGGCGGCGATGACAATGACAGTAAAGGTGGTATCGGCAAGCTGCTTCCGCTCTTACTGCTCTCAGGCGCTGGCGGAGCCGGCGGTGCTGGCGGCGGTATCGGCCAACTCCTGCCCATCCTGCTCTTATCGGGCGGCCTGGGTGGCGACGACGACGATGACAAAAAAGGCGGCCTGAAAGACCTGTTACCGATTCTGCTCTTAAGTGGCGGTTTAGGTGGCAGTGGCGGCGGTGCCGGCGGTCTCGGCTCGATTCTGCCCTTGCTGTTGCTGGGTGGTCTTGGCGGCGACGACTAAGCCAACCCCAAGCATCGAACTCAAAACCAAGTTTTTTAAATTCCCCTGGGCTGGATTCAGCACCAGGGGAATTTTGGTTTCAGCCTTCAATGGTGACTAGCCGTCTACCTTGGGCGGATCCTCATGGACCGGAGCCTTTTGCTTGAAGAGGATTTGCTTGTTCCAGCGCAGATCCACAAATTGCAATTGATCCTGACGTTCCCGAATGGCTGGAATCAGGGGAAACAGTCGCTCCAGCCGGTCCATCACCAAACTGTCAGCACGCCCCACCCGGACTTTAAACCCGTCAAATTCAGCATAAATATCATAGGGATTGGTCAGATCCAAATACTGCAACTTGGTCAATCCGGGGCGACTGTTGAGGAACTGGGCTATTTCCCGGTAACGGGTCCAGGCTTGGGAATTCAGCTGTGTCAGTTGGGCCCGTTTAAGCACCAGGGGAATGGCCGAATCAAAGGACTTTTCGACCTGGGGGGTCAGCTTAAACGCCGCCAAATCGGTCCAGGAGCTGTCCCAATGAACCAGGTACGTGGGTTTGGGAGGCGTTACCTTCACGGAAGGTGCCTTCTCCAGAGTCTGATCCGGATTAACCGGCGAATCAGCCTTTGCCTCAGAGGCGGGCACTGTAACGTCAGTCTTGGAAGGCTCCTCCACCGGGGGCGTGGTATACACAATACCCCAGCTCGGTTTTTCGGAAACCACGATTTCTAACCCCACAGGAAATAAATGGCGCCGGATATGGATCTGATCCAACAGGGGCAACTCCTGCTTCATCTGACGTTCCAGAACCTGAGGGTTAATCTTATAAATGGCCTTCTGGTCCAGGGGCTCGATAAAACGCAGAATATCCGCCCGAGTGATGAGTTTCGCGCCGGCCAAGGTCATATTCTGATGAGAAAACTGGAAATAAGGCGAGGATAAGAGCAAATACAGGCCTGCCAGCATCAGCATGCCCGCAAACAGACGGATCAGGCCACAGATCCGGTTGTAAAACACCCGCCGCTTTTTCTTCTCCCGGCGTTTCTGGAGATACACTTCCTGGCGTTTACGGGCCTTCTCCAACTGGTCTTCGCTTCGAGGCCGGGCGGATTCCATGGAGACGACTTTTTCCATGGGCGGCATCTCAGGTAACTGGGGCCCTTCCGCCACCGCCGTGGTACTGCTGACAAGCGCCATCTGAGGCAGCTCGACGCTGGCCACAGAGTCATCCGTCCTTGCGTCCAGACCCATGGGGTTTAGTTCAGACAAGCCCGCAGCATCCGGCTCCAGGTTTGCCCCTGGAGAGGAAAAGGACTGTTGCTGGGGATCATCCGGTGCCATGCCCACCTCTAGTCGTACCTCCTATAAACACCCATGCCCTAGCGTCATCCGCCAACCATGGCCGTCTGTAATATACATTCTACCAGCTCATCGTAGCCCACCCCCATGCAATTGGCCTGGGCCGGCAAATCGCTGAGATCCGTCATCCCCGGGATGGTATTGACCTCGAGAATGTAAAATCGGTTCTGGGCGTCGACCACAAAGTCGATACGCGAAACCCCATGGCACCCGACCGCCTGGTGGGCTTTCAAGGTGGTTTCCTGGATGGCCTGAGTGACGTCCGGCGGCAATTCGGCGGGTAAGACAAACTCGGTCATGCCTTGGGTGTATTTGGCTTCCAGATCGTACCACTCGGTCTTGGTCCGTAATTCCAGAATGGGGGTCACCACGGGCTTGCCGTCCTTGTTGAAAACACCCACCGTGATGGATTTACCCGGGACAAATTCTTCAACCATAATAATGGGGCTGTGATCGGCGGCCAATTGCAGGGCCGATTCCAGATTCGCCTTTTCGTTGACCTTGGACATCCCGATGCTGGAGCCTTCGGTAGCGGGTTTGACCATTACGGGAAAACGCAGCTCTTCGAATCGCTCCAAGGGGAAATGATTCCGGCCGTTACGCTTGATGGTAACCGAGGGAATAATGGGCAAGCCTTCGGCCTTCAGGATTTTCTTGGTCGTATCCTTGTCCATGGTAATGGCGCTGGCAGCCACCCGATTGCCGGTGTAGGGAATCCCGAGGATTTCCAGCAAGCCCTGGATGCAGCCGTCTTCCCCGTAACGCCCATGAAGCGCCAGGAAGACCACGTCCACCTTTTCCTTCACCAGGCGCTCAGCCACCTGGCGATCCATATCGATCATGACGCTGTTCTGATAGCCCAGGCGTTGCAGGGCCTCGAAGCAGTTTTTCCCCGAGCGCAGGGACACGTCCCGTTCTGAGGACAGTCCTCCACAGAGGACGGCAATTTTTGCAGATTTATCAACGCTTCCAGGCATGACCGGTCAGTTCCTCCCACAGGGCTATTTCTTCGGACGTGGCATCGCCAAGAAACCGGTTCTCGGGGTGGGCTTCCAACCCGGTCCGGGCTTCAATGGTCCGTTTCATCCGTAACATCAATTTTAAAATATCGGTTGAGGTGGCGTGACCCATGTTCACAATGAAGTTGGCATGCTTGGGGCTCACCATGGCCCCGCCTTCGGTCCACCCCTTGGCTCCGGCCTCGTCCAGAATCTTCCCGGCAGGCTGCTCCTTGCTGGGGTTCTTGAAAACACTCCCGCCATTGGGTTCTTTGGGGTGATGTTGCTGACGAAACACAAGGCTTTTCTGGATCAATTCGGCAATCTCCGAGGCCGTGCCCGGGCGAAAGGTGAGCTGGGCGCCCAGGACCACATGGGTTGCCGGGTCGACGGCACTTTTGCGATAGGAAAAGGCCAGTTTCTCTCGAGACCAGGTTTCGACAACGCCGGACACGATGTTGAACAAATACGCTTCATCCAGGATTTCAGCCGTTTCTTGGCCCATGGCCCCGGCATTCATGGAAATGGCCCCGCCCAAGGTCCCCGGCACCCCAATCATAAACTCGGCCCCGGTCAACTCATGCTCCTGCGCGAGGGTGGCCACCCGAGCCAAGGGCATGCCCGCCCCGATTTTAAAGGTGTTGGGGCCCAATTGCTGGGACGACATCAGGCGCTTGCCCAAAAACGTCACACCTCGAATGCCCTGGCTCGCGATAATGGTATTGGCGCCGCCGCCAATCACGGTGACGGGACACCCTCGGGTGCGAACCTCATTTAAAATGGCCAGTGCCTCTTCCAGGGTCTTGGGCATGTAGGGTTCATCCAGAATGCCACCCACCCGATAGCTGCAATATTGGGCCCCCATGACCCGCTCCTGGACCGGTTGAATCATGAATCGGCCGCCTTTGCCTGGGCCACCAGGGTTCGCCCAACCTGGGTAATGTCACCGGCGCCCATGGTAATGAGCAAATCATCGGGTGTGAGCATGGTTTTCAACCGGGCCACAACCAGGTTCCAATCCATCGACGGCCAATACTCGGCAGCCGGGTGCTCCATGGCCTGGACAAAGGCCAGGCTGTTAACCCCATCGATGGGGGCTTCACCGGCGCTATAGACATCCACAATAATCGCTTCATCGGCATCCTCGAAGGCCTCGGCGAATTCCTGCCACAGGGCCTGAAGCCGTTGATACCGGTGCGGCTGAAACATCGCAATCACCCGCCCCTTATAGCGATTAAATTCCCGAGCCGCCTTCAATGTGGCCCGCACTTCGGTGGGGTGATGGGCGTAATCATCAATGATCCGCGCCCCGTTAACCACCCCGAGCTGCTCAAAGCGGCGGCCCATGCCGGTAAAGTTCTCCAGGGTGCGACGAATGACATCGAAAGGAACACCCAGACGGTGCCCGATAATGGCGGCATACATAGCGTTGGACAGGTTATGGCGCCCCGGCACCTGAAGCCACAGGGAGCCAAGCCGGTTGTGGCCCTCATACACATCGCCCTGGTAACCGCCTTCCAGATGCACCAATACGTTGTCGAGCCAATAATCATCGCCGGTGTACTGCTCGGGCGCAGACTCGGTCCAGACCCGAAGGCCCGTCAGGCGATGCCCGAACTCCTGATACAACTCCCGGGTCACCGGGCAGGACATATTGAAAAGAACCGTCTGCTGGGGGCCCAAGGCGCTTAAATAGGTTTGAAAAGTTCGGATGACAGCCTGAAGCCCATCCTGATAATGATCCGGGTGATCCAGTTCCAGATTGGCAATCACCGAAATCCCCGGCTGATACTGCACCACCGTGCCATCGGATTCATCGAGTTCGGCGACGGCATAGCGGGTGTCCTTGCCACATTTGGCATTGGTGCCAAGCTGCGGAATCTTCCCCCCGGCAATAATCGTCGGATCCAGGCCCCCTTGCTCCAGCACCATCCCAACCATCCCGGTCATGGTGGTTTTTCCGTGGGTGCCGGTCAGGCCAATAGCCACCTCAAAGCGTTTCAGGATTTCCCGAAGCATGTCGGAACGATGGTACAAGACCAGGCCTTGCTGTTGCGCCGCCTGAACCTCGGGGTTCTGGGTCGAAATGGCCGAAGAGGTGACCACAATCGCGCCGGATGGTACATTTTCGGCCTGATGTTGAGCCGAAATGGTGCCGCCCAGATCTCGAAGCGTGGTGAGCATGGGGCTGTCCTTGGCATCGGAACCGGAGACCGTAAAGCCTTGGCTCAGCAAGACTTTGGCCAAGGCGCTCATGCCAATGCCACCCACCCCGATAAAATGAATGGGCGTGGCTTTATCCAGATTCAACGGGGCCGGGTTGGGGCGATTCAGCAATTGGGTCTCCGACATCACAGCATCCTCCCCACGCTAACCGGACACGGAACCGGAGGCGGGAAGGCCCCCATGTTTTTGGCGCATATAGTCCTGCACAACCTCGCGATCGTCAAAGTGAATGGTCCGGTCCGCCAGAATTTGATAATCTTCATGGCCTTTTCCGGCGACCACCACAATATCCTGGGGCCGGGCCCAGTCGATGGCCTTGTGGATGGCGGCCTTACGATCGGCGTCCACCGCCATGCGGTTGGCATCAAAGTTGGGAATCCCGGCCAGGATATCGTCAATAATCTTCTGTGGGTTCTCGGTTCGGGGATTATCGGAGGTCACGACCACCAGATCCGCCAATTCGGCGGCAATAGCCCCCATTTTTGGACGTTTGGTGGCATCCCGATCGCCACCGCAGCCAAACACCGCAATCAGGCGACCATCCTGGGGGGTGACAATCCGAGCCGCAGCCAGAATATTCTGCAAGCCATCGGGGGTGTGGGCATAATCCACAATCACCGCCGGGGACTGGGCCACCACTTCAAACCGGCCCCGAACCCCTTCGACTTCTTCCAGGGCCTGTTTAATGGTCTCCAGGGGAATCTTCATCCCGACCGCCGCCGCCACGGCAGCCAGAGCGTTATACACACCAAACTGCCCGGCAATTTTCAGATTCAAATGGACATCGCCAGCGGGTGTGACACAACGGAAGGAGGCCCCATGGATGGTGTAGTTCACCTCTTCGGCTCGCACCCGGGCTTCCGGGTGTTTCAGGGCATAGGTAATCACATCCACGTTGGTGGGGCAGACTTCGATAAATTTCTGGGCATGCTCGTCATCCAGATTGATGACGGCGGTTTTCGGAGTGTCCCAGCGGGGGCGCAAATCGGAAAAGAGCTTGGTTTTGGCCTTGCGGTAGTTTTCCATGGTGCCATGAAAATCCAGGTGGTCCTGGGTCAGGTTGGTGAACACCGCCACATCGAAATCACAGCCATAGACCCGGTATTGCTCCAGCGCATGGGAGCTGACTTCCATCACCAGGGTGTCATGGCCATCCTCGACCAGGGTTTTGAGAAATGCCTGAAGCTCAACAGCCATAGGGGTGGTGTGCTTGGTGTCATCGTAAGTGTCCTTGCCCGACGACTTGAAGCCCAAGGTGCCCAGAAGGCCGACTTTTTTGCCCGAGCGGGCCACGATTTTCTCGATCAGGTGCGTGACCGTGGTTTTGCCATTGGTGCCGGTGACCCCAATGGTTTGAATCCGTTCGCCGGGCTTGCCGTAATAACGCCCTGCGAGGACGGCCAGGGTTTTGTAGGTGTTTTCGGCTTTCAATACGGGATAGGTATCCAAAAGCCCTTTGGGCACTTTCTTGATGTCTTGGGCCACGATGGCAATGGCCCCAGCCCGAATGGCGGGCCCGATGTACTCATGCCCGTCGGTATGGGCGCCTTCCAGGCACACAAAGACAAAGCCTTTTTCCACTTTACGTGAATCAGCCGTAATGCCTTTGACCTGTTTGTCTTCAAAATGCTGAAATACACCCCGCTGAAACGGACGCACATCCTCTTCCAAATACGCAATCAGCTCTCCCAAGTTCATGGCGCCAACATCCTTTCCAGAGCAACTTTACACGGAACGGTTCTCTGCATTATTGTAACAGGTTCAGGCGTCAAACGGCCATATATACCGGCACCCATATCGCTTGGCAACCCTTCGCGCCAACAGAGCAGGCCGAGGCATTCAAGATCCATGACCGATGGTCGAAGACAAAGGAGAGTTACTGCCTCTTGCGCTCCTCTCTGACGCTTGAAAAGATTACCCCGGAAATAATGGCTATGACCCAAACATCTCTTGATGCAACCTGGAAACAATGGCTTGCCAGTTGCATGATGCATGGGGCCGATCCGGCCTACCTGAAAGAAGTCCTGTTGAAGCAAGGCATGCCTGCCCATGATGCCGCCCTGGCCGTGGAAGAGGTTCTAAACCACCCCTATGTGGAAGCCGGGCGCCATGTGGCCCGCATGCAAAAGCAACTGGAATGGTTGTTGAATATCTACCAGCAAGTCCATCGCCTGTCGCCGCAGTATGGCGAAATTGAGCGCCGCAGCGGGTTGACCCGGGAAACCCTGATTCGGGAGTATGTCTCCGTCAACCGGCCCGTCGTGATTACCGATATGGCCAAGGACTGGACCATCTCCGAGCGATGGACACCGGACTATCTGAGCGAAAAATTCGGCGACATCGTGATTGAATTTCAACGCTACCGGCATGACGGCTCTCAATTTGAATTGATTAAGGATCATCTTCCGTTTAAAACCTTTCTGGCCCAACTGGCTTTGATTGAAGAGGCCAATGACTTCTACATTACGGCCTACAATACCCATATGCACCAGGCCCTTATGGATGGGCTGATTGCCGATATTGACGGCACGATTCCCGATTATCTGGACATGGCCGACCACCAGAAGAAAGCCTTTGTCTGGATTGGCCCGGCCGGGACCCTGACCCAGCTTCATTTTGATTTGAACAACGGGCTGCTTCATCAGATCCAGGGTCGGAAACTGGTTCGTATGGTGCCGTCCTACCAGTTGCCCTATGTCTATGCCGAGCGGGGGACCTTTTCGCCCGTCAACCCCGAAAAGCCCGATTACCAAGCCTATCCGCTCTTTCAGCAGGTCCATATGACCGAAGTAATTCTGGAACCGGGGGATACGTTATTGATTCCCGTCGGCTGGTGGCATCAGGTCCGGGCATTGGATCGCAGCATTTCCATTACCTTTGCCAACACGACCTTTGATAACGCCTATTATGGCTTCACCCAGCTCTTTCCCCAACTCTTTGACCAGGGATGCGGGAAATAAATCCTGTTTCAAAGGCAAAAACCGAACATTTTACCCGTGCGGACAAATTGTCCGCACGGGGCTCCCCAATTTTTAACCGTGTGGACAAATTGTCCACACGGGACATGACGCCCCAATAAGCGGAAAAACAAATGCTGCGGAATGATTTTTGAAGGAAATTTGACATAAAAACCTCGTCTGATATGGGTTTTTATTTTTGATATACCCAAAAACCCTTTATTTTAAACGTGTTTATTATTAAGATTTCCTTAAAATCCAACAATAGAGAGTATTTTTGAGTAAAATCACTCAAAATAATCCGATTTCAAACGTTTTTTCCCGCAAGAAAAGCTGGTTTTATTGAGCCAATTGATTTAGCGGAAGAAATATTGGCGCAACGATGGAATTGAGGTTGGGTAGGTTTGGTAATAGTAGGTTCTTGAGGGTGTCCAGTCGGTCAGGACGAAATACTCAAAGGAATGCTCCATGCTAAAGTCGTTTTGCGGATAATTTTCAGGAAACGGCTTAAACGGAGACGCATAACGAACGGCGGCAAGAGCAGCCTGATCCTGCACTTTGGAACCTGAGGATTTTTTCAGTTTCTGGGACATCAGGGTCCCATCCTTGGCCAGGGTAAAGGTCACCACGGCTCCGGAATTCTGGCGCTCATCGGCAGGGTTCCAGTGATGGCGAATCCGACGACTGACATCCTTCAAGTAGGGTCCCCAGTTCACACCGTTGATTTGGTAACGGGGATCATCCACATCAAAAAACATAAAGGAAAAGGGCAGGTTAATGGTGTCCGTGACATAATCGCCGGGCAAGGGACCAAAGGGAGCCGCATTACGCACTGCCCGCAAGGACATCTCATCCACGTCCCGGTCGCCGGAGGACTTTAACATCCGAGTCGACAACAGGCGCCCATCCCGACTCAGCGCCAAGAGGACAATGGGGCGAGGGCCCGTGTAGCGGGTCGGCAACTGCCAGTATTTCTCTATCGCATCTTCCAGGTTGGAATAGTAGGGACTGAGCATCACCCGCTTCACATCGGAACTCATCACGTTATAAGCTCCACCGGTTCCAACCCCGCCACCAATGTTACTTGGCGCCTGGCGAGCGTTGCTGCCCTTAATTAACGGCAGGCGAGTCACGATTTGAGTTTGAGGTGAATTCTTCCGGCTACTGGACCACAGGTTGTCCGACAAGGGCGCAGGCTGGGTGACCTTAGGCTGAACAGCCCACACGGCCAACGGGGTGGAAACCAACATCAACACCGTCATCAGACGGAGGATAACAGAGGGAGATGCAATGTGCATGGCGGGTACCTACTTCAACTGCTCAAGCTTCCATGGCTCAGGATTATCTATGATGCTACAAGGAATTGCCTGGCAAGGAAACCCCTTGTAATCAGTCATGACGTTTGGCTGAGGCCGTTTGTTTCATGGGGGTCTTGGAAACGGTCTTGGCACTGGCCACGGCATGCGGTTTCAGGCCCAGATAACTGGCCGTCTCGGTGGCCAACTGCTTAAAGATTGGGCCTGCAATGGTGCTTCCCCAAGCATTTCCGACCCCGGGGCTGTCGACCACCACCATGATCAGGACTTCCGGGTTTTCTGCGGGGAAATAGCCCACGAAAGACGTAAAGAGTTCGTTGGTATAGCCCCGGCCATTCTCATTGGGCCGACGGGATGTCCCTGTTTTTCCGGCCACATGGTAGCCGTCTAGTCGCACTGTAGAAGTTTTTGCCGTTTCAATACTTTCGACCAACAGTTCCGTGACGGTCTTTGCCGTTTGTTCCGAGATAACCCGGTGTTTGACCACGTTGGATTGATTCCGCAAGACATGCGGCGTCACCCAGACACCGTCGTTGGCAATGGCCGCCACAGCAGAGGCCATTTGAATGGGGGTGGAGGCCAACCCGTAGCCAAAACCGATGGTGGCATGCGTCAGTTGGTCCCAATGCTTGGGTGAGTGAAGAATCCCGCCGGATTCCCCGGGGATATCAATGTGGGTGGGCTGCCCCATGCCAAAGGCTTTTAACAGGCGATGGTGCTCCACCGGATCCATCATTAATGAGATGAGCAGACTACCAATGTTACTGGAGTGCTGGAAAAGATAGACCAGGTCAATATCCCCCGGGGCGCCATGCTTGGCATAGTCGTAATTTTTGATGGTAAAGCCGTTCATGTGAATCTGCCCCGTGTCGTGCAAGCGGGAATTGCGGCTGATGACACCGGACTCAAGGCCACAGGCGACGGTCAGAATCTTAAAGGTAGACCCGGGCGGATAGACATCGGTAATGGCCCAGTTCTTCAAGGTTTCCGGGGCGGTCTTGGCATATTTCTCGGGATCATAGTTGGGCATCACGGCAAAGGCCAGAATTTCACCGTTTCGGGGGTTCATGACCACCGCCGCAGAGCGCTTGGCCTTAAACTCGGTCATGGCTTTTTCAAGGGCCGCCTCTGCGGCATACTGAATCCGGGCGTCCAACGTCAATTGGACGTCTTCGGCTTTCGGAAGGTTGGTCACCAGGTCCGAGTTGACGTTCTGGATATTGATAAAATCGCCTCGCCCGTTGTATTCCAAGTCGGGAATATCGGGGGCGGTCCGCAGGATTTTTTCGGCTGTCCGCTCGACACCGGCACTGATGCTGGCATCTTCATTGACATAGCCGATAACATGAGAAGCCAGGTTGCCCTGAGGGTATCGCCGCAACATTTTACGGGGCGTCTCGATGCCGGGCAGACCCAATTTCTGGATTTCCTGGGCCAGGGGTTTGGGGATGTTCTTTGCCACAGCAATGGTGTCATAGGGGAGCTTCAGGGTTTTCTCCAGCTTGCTAACAGGCTTTTTCAAAACGGGAGAAAGTTTCTCGGCAATTTCGGCAGGCGTCGTCTTGTAATAGTATCTGGGATGAGCAAAGACATCATACAAGGTGGTGTCCTGAGCCAGAATCACACCGTTTCGATCCAGGATACGCCCCCGGTTAAAAACGACCAGTGAATGGGATCTCAGGTCTTGGGCCTTCTTATTGTAGTGATGCAGATCCAAAACCTGAATTTCCAGAAGTTTGAGAACCACCAGCCCAAAGGCCAACAAAAGCAGAAGCCACACAAGCCGGAAACGGGTTAAACGCAGCCGAAGCATGCGCTGATACAACTCACTTTGGGACATGACGCCTGTGTGCCTAGAACCCATAATACTCCTTCGGCGGCCTGGTCTCCGGCGCATCAAGCAAATGGGACTGATACATCACTTTTGGAATCACGGTCACCGTCTCTTCAGCCATTTTCAGGCCTTTGACAGCCGCAGAGGCGTTAGCCACTTTCTGATAGGATTGCACCCGATCCAGGGCAATGTGAAGATCCCGATTTTCTTCGTTCAACGCACGGGTTTCCCTGCCCAGCTTAATGGCCCGGCTTTCCAGAACGATCGAAACACCATACAGGACCAACGAGGTGATAAAAAAGAGCGCGGTTAAAATGACCAAAACTCGCCATACCCACGTGGGGACGGACTCAAAGGGCATCTTCTCCAAAAACGTTTTGGCGTGGGCCAGCATCGACTATCTCTATCCACCCGATTCGACTTATCTGCACTATTATACTGCCTAGACAGGCCCTCGGCAAAGTATTGGACCATAACCTTGATTGCACGTGAATTCTCCTTGCATGCCCCCCAAAAGCATTCCCAATAGCAATCGACTTACCCAACTCGGATGTCGCCTGACATCGGTTCAACGGGCTTAAGACCCATCCCAAGAAAGGCCCTCGCATCTCGATGCTCAATTGGCCGGTATAATAACAATCAGGTGATCCCACGATGAGCCACGTCCATGTCGTTTTTCTCCTGGTTTGCCCAAAATCTTGTGAATCCCGCCTTCTGGTTTCAGCCGATCTTTTATAGTGTGCATGGCTGGTTGGCAACAGAAATGGCCCTCTGGATGCTGTTTCATCCGTATGAACCGCAATACGTTCCCGGGACTCGGATTCAGCTCCCCTTTACCCCCGGGATTTTCCCTCGGGGACGTCACAAGCTGTCCATTTCCATTGCCAACACCATTACCGATATCCTGCTGACCCAGGAAGACATCAAAAAACAGGCCGAAAAGCTCATTACCGAAGAAAACATTTACAAGACCCTGGATCTGCTGTTCGATTCGGTGGGCTCGGAATTGCGCGACATCAGCCATATCCGGCGTCTGTATCGCTATGTGGACAACCTGTTGCCCCCGTTGCTTCAAAAAATGGCCAATGAGTTTATTCTGGCCATCGACAAAGGGGATGACCAGCATTTTGACCGGGTGATGATGCAGCTCTTAAACCGCATCCTCCCCCATATCAGCTTCCGGGAATCCCAGGCCGAGTTCCTGGCCGAAGCCTTCTTCCGCCACGGGCTGACGCCCCCGGTAATCCGGCGGCTCTTAATTGACTTTTTAACCCCGGAAAACACGGCTCTTCTGGAAAGCGGCATTAAAGACCGCATCGGGGGGATGCAGGGCTTGATTATCCGCTTTATGGATTTTCAAAAAGGCTTTGGCCAGTTCCGAAGCTTCCTGGAAACCGATGCCGAAGAGGCTGAAGCGCTGCTTGGTGAAATGATGAGCAACATGAACCTGACGGAAAAGCTCAAGCACCAGATCATGGGCTTTTCGGTTCAGTCCCTGCCGGTGGAGACCCTGGAAGAGTTTAAACTCCACACCATTGCCAATGCCAAAAAGCTCCTCATCCGCTACCGGGAAGACATTGTGTCCACGCTGCATGACCTGACGGAAGAAGCCACCCAGTCCATCACCACCAGCTTGGTGCATATGGACTTTACCCAGGTGTCCGAAAACTGGCTCCCCGGCTTTAAGCGGGATATGGCGGCCTTTATCTATACCTACCTGAACAAGGAACTGGAAAACATGCTGAGTCGGGCCCTGCCTGCCATCAGCCTGAACACGGTGATTGTGGAAAAGATCGATCAGTTTTCCGCCAAGGAGCTGGAAGAAACCATTCAGCGCATCTGCAGCCGCGAACTGCGCTGGCTTGCGTTTTTGGGGGCCTTTCTGGGGTTCTGGCTGGGGTTGGTGTCCAACATCATCGGTTACTGGTTCCATCTTTAAGGACAGTTTGCATTGATCCCTAGCAACGAACGCGCTTGAGGGGTGTTTATAGGTCATTGCCCTGATACCGTCTCAAGGATGCAAGGCTGATGATCAAAACCTCCCTGACCCTCCTGCACACTCGACCACCCCTTACAGCACGCCCAACCCGACCTATGCCTAACCCTGGCCCATTGTTTCAAACTGGGGATCAGGTCTGCTTCGGGGCAGCACGAAAAAAGAGCAACACAAGCCCCAGTGTCTTCCGAAGCGAAGGGGTTTTAACACCGGACATGATTGCCGAGAAGCAATTGGCCTTCATCCAGCCGGTCACGGCCTCGGATATCCAGGCCCTGATGGAGGTCGCTTCTCCTGACCCGAAAAACCAGGCCCTCGTGGGACAGGTTTTGGACAGAATGACGCAGTTTGGGAATGAAGCCAGCCTCAACGGCTTGGTAACCCGGCTGAACAAATGGCTGGAGGCCCCGCTCTTTGTGGATCAGCAAAGCGCCCTGGGCGACTCGCTGTACTATTTGGCTAAGCGTAAAGGGACCTTTCAGGATGTGGCTCCCGGGTTTGCGAGAAACATCGAAGACATTCAATCCCACGGAGGCCTGGAGGGGCTGCCCCAATGGGGCGAGACGGAAGGGGCTTTGCTCCTGGACGACTTGACCCTGACACGCCTTGAGGCAAACCCGGAACTGGTGCGTCATATTGCCAATCATGACTTTACCCTGTTTTATCCGGAAAGCTGGCTGGATGGGATTACGCTTTTTACGCCGCGTCAACAGATGCTGCCGCGTTTGAAGGCCATGATGGCCAAGGTCCAAGCCCTTCAGGCTGACGGCTTGCCTCAGGATAAGGCCATTCAAAAGGCCTTGGATAGCACCCTTCAGGAACGCCTTAAAAACATTGCCCTTTCGGCGGGTCTTGCCCCAGAGGCACTTCTGGAAAAGCTGACCATACTGGAGCACCCCGATAGAAAAGGCAATCCCGCAATAGACCCCGAAGCCTTGGCCCGGCGCCTGGCTCCCAAATACTTGACCAATCAAACATTGAAAGCCATTATGACCCATACCCACAGCGATGATCGCCCGCCACTGATGGAATTTTTAGACAGGGTCTATCGCCATTACCCGGCGCGAAATCTGGCTGAAAAATGTCAGGAGCAGCATCAACACATCCGAGAACTGGCCCAGAAGCTTTCGATTTCGCCTGACAAAATCTACTTTTATTTTCCTACCGGCACCCAAGCCGACGGACTTTTGGATTTTTCCTACAAAAGCAATGGCATGGCCACCATGGTCTACCGGCAAGTCAATCAAATCCCCGCAAAAAACGTCCTGAACCGAATTCCAGACGAACTGGCACGGGACCCAAGCGCCATGGTGGTTCTGGTCGATGATTTTTCGGGCACGGGTATCCAGATGCTTCAAAGCATGCGCCATTATTTTCTCCAAAACGTCAAAGGCCCGGTGGTGTTTGCCCCATTAATTCACTCGGCTGCGGCTCGACGCAATTTTGAGCAAACACAGAAGGGCTATCCCAATCACCATTGGGTTTCCACGGAGCAGATTCCAAACTTACAGGAAACGGACTTTTTTAAAACCCTGTCCGAGGCAGACAAGATTCGCCTGTATCAAGCGCTGGGCAAAGAGCCAGACCCGACAACCGGACAATACAGTCCGGAAGATTTAATCTGCGTCTCCCTATGGAACATGTCCCCGGACAATAACCCGCAGTGCCGGGCTATTGATCGGATCCTGAGAGAAGGCGGGCTGCTCAACGAAAAAGGGCATACTAATGCCACAAGCGCCTTCTACGTCTAGCCCCTACAGCAAAAGAACAATAGGCTGAAAAACCGGTTACGAAGCAGCACAGGCTTGACACAAGCCCACAAACTCCAGGCGATGATCCTCCACCTGAAACCGGGCCTGCTGGGAGACCTGGGCGAGGATGGCATCCATGCCGTGGCAATGGACTTCTTGGGTCGTGTTGCACTGACGGCAAATCAATAAATGATGACAATGATCGTCTTGAGGTAACTGGCAGTGATCCTCGTCATCCAGCTGACACTTGCGGACCTTGCCGGTGAGAAGTACCCGGTGGATGAGATGGTTCTCTTCCAGACATTCCAGAATCCGGTAAATGCTCACAATATCGACCGCTTCATCGGAGGCGGCCAGCAAATCACGGATCTCATAAGCCGATAACGCGGTATTGGCGTCATTTAAAAGCTGCACCACCAACTTACGAGGCTTGGTGATCCGATAACCTCGCTTCTTGAGAGCAGAAAGCGCATTTTCAGTATAACTGGACATGGGCACATGTTCCGGGTGGGCCATGGTTTTATTTTTCAACAGGCGTAACGATTTTGCAATCATGCCCCCTTTCACTATTGCAATCATGTTGTATTTATATTGCAATGTAATTGCATTAATGTTGATTGCAATCAGGGTGTCCCACACGATGAGTTTTTCAAATACCACACCAACGGCTGCTGTACTGCCCAAGCGTCTGAACCCGGTTTCTCCGGCCCTGCAACGCTTAAGCCTGCCGTGGTCTATTCCCAGCGGCGAACTTCGCCTGCATCATCTTAAAACCGCCATCCTCAATCTGCTGATGTTCCCGGTACTGCCCCTGGTTGGCTACTTTGGCCTGGATGCCACGGGTGTGACCCAATGGATCATCCATGACAACGACGTGCTGCGCCAGATTTTGGGCGAAGGCTTTGGCCATGCGGGCCTGTGCTTTGCCCTCCATTACCTGTTGACCAGCGCCAAACATTTCTGGAAAGCCCTCTTTCCTGCCGTGTAGCTTTGATTTGTACTTTTTAAAACCCTTCTGGTAATTCGGTGTGATGTACGCTCCCTCAGTGGCCTATAGCAATGCCCCCATTCTGTATCCCAGAATGGCCTCCTGGCCGCAGCAACAGTACTGGTATGGTCCCGGTTACGCCCAGCCGCACCAGCATCTGCATGCGCATCCGGCGCCCCGTTGGGAAGCGGCCTTGGCGCCGACCCCACACCCAAAGCCCGCCGCCAGACAGGAGCCGGATCCCTCCGTCTTTCTCCGGGAACTGCTGGCCACTTTGCCTCAGACGCCCTCGCACAAGCCAGAGAATTCTGATGCCCATGGGCACTCCCATGAACCAGAGCAGCCTGTGAAAAAGCCCATTACCTGGCAACGGGTGGGTACCAAGCTGGCGGCCGCAGCCGGGTTCTTTTTGGTGGCTCGACTGCTGGGGAAACTGCCTTCAACCAACAGTACCTTTAAATATCTGACCTCGGACTGGAAAGAGTGGGCCAAAGTGGCGCTGGGGATTGCCTCCATGAACCAGGTCAATGACCTCTTCGGCTGGAAGCCTCCGGCGTGGCTGATGGCCATTCAGACCACCCTCTTCGTCAATCCGGCCGTGTCGGGCTTTACCAAAAAAATGGCCCTGCAAACCCTGGTGATGGCCCCGTTGGTTTCTGCCATCGTGGCCACGACCAACTATCTCAACGACACCATTACCCAGCCGGTCCAGGAGAAACTGCATATTCCTCCCGCCCTGACCCGACTGGCCGTAATGATCAGTATGATGGCGGTCGGCATTAAAACTTACCCTCACCTTTATCGCAAGGTTGCTGAAACCGGGATGATGGGTCAGGAAGCCAAAGCACAAGCGTCCAAGCTGGTGGTCGGCACCGAAATCGTCACCTGTGCCAAATGCGGAAGTAACCACCTGATCTGCATGAGCGAAATCGGTGACTACATCGGCAGCATGGGCAACTGGTTTCGCGGTAAGCATCAAGAAACAAAGAGGACCTCATGAACGCCATTCGCTTTAACCCGGTTTACACGCCTGTAATGCGGCCCCGCTTCGGGCATCAGCCCACGGATCCAACCCCGGATCCGACAGGGGCGGAAACCCATGACGCCTCAGAAGAGCCTGGCCATGTTCATGGGCCCGGGTGCAACCACACCCACGGTTTAGGTCTTCCGGGGCTGGGAGGTCCCCAAAAAGGCAAAAAACCCCAGTTTACCTGCACTAAGCCGGGCGAAACGCCTGGCGGTGACAAGGACAAACAGGCCACCGATACCCCTGGGAAATCCCATACGCATGGCCCGGGACATAAATGCACCGGCGCATGCAAGCACGATCATGGCCATGAGCACCCCCATACAGAGACTCCGGCCACCCAAGGCCCCCGAACAGACGCCACGAACACAGGGGGTGTGACGGGCGGGGCATCGGGTGCCTCTGCCGGGAGCGAAAAAACGCCTGTGTCGGGTGCCGGTGTCACTGGTGCTGCCAGCACCACAGATGCGGCATCCCAGAAAGCCACCGGACACAGCCATGATCATGACCACGGACACACATGTGGCGCCGGGTGCACTCACGATCATCCCCCGAAGAAAGTCGCTCCCGCTTCCGGGAAGGACAAGAAGGCCACCGCCGCCAAAGACGGCGGCCACGTTTGCGGTAGAGGCTGCAATCACGACCATGACCACGCCTCCGTTAAGAAACGCAAACCTTCGGCAGGAAAACCCCAAGGCGGTGATCATGTCTGTGGCAGTGGTTGTGATCACGATCACGCCCATGATCACAGCGTCAAAAAAGCCTCTCCAGCATCCAAGAAGCCAAAAGCCACACCAAAAGCGCCTCCGAAACCCAAAACCCTGCTCGGTTGGATCCCCTATGGTGTCAATCGCGTCTTTACGTGGTTTTATGAATTAGTAACGGGTTTTCTCAAGGACCTGAAGGCGCTGATATCCGGACAACCGAAAGAAGAGTCACACCAGCACGATCATCATCATCACGACCATGATCACGCCCACGATCACCCGCATCCCCATAAACACTGATCCCGAAAGTTCACACAAAGGTTAGCACCTGTGACACGATCCCCCTCGCCCTCGTTAATTAGTCCGCAGTTCCTGCTGCTGTGTGTCAGCGTGCTCTTTTTCTTTGCCAGCTATCACCTGCTCTCGCCGGTGTTGCCCTTCTTTTTCAAAGCCAATCAGTTCCAGGGCCAAGCCATCGGCACCCTGATGTCGGCCTTTATGGTGGCCTCCCTGGTGACCCGGCCCTGGATTGGCAAGCTGTGCGATGAGCGAAATAAGAAAATGATTCTCCTGGTGGGCGTCATCGGTTTTATGATCTGCCCGGTCCTGTATCTGCTGACCCATGACCAGACCCTGTTGTTTGGAATTCGTCTTCTTCATGGCATCAGCTTTTCACTGACTTACACCTCAGCCAGCAGCCTTCTGGCCGATATCGTTCCGCCCGACAGAAAAGCCGAAGGCATCAGCTATTTCAGCAACGCCATTAAAGTCGCCATGGCCTTCAGCCCGGGGTTGGGGTTGTGGTTGGCGGAGCGCTACCCGCTGGCCTATCCCTTTGTGCTGTCCGCCATTTTCTCCATGCTGGTCTTAGCCTGTGTCAGCCTGATTCCCAGTGCCTCTGCGGCCCCCAAAGCCGCCTCAAGCACCTCGGCTCGGGGCAAGCTGTTTAACAGGAAGGCCTTTTTCCCGGGCTTCTTGATGGCCACCAACAGCATTGCCTTCGGCGCCCTCATCCCCTTTGTGCCTCAGCTGGCCCAGGAAAAACACCTGGCGGATGCCGGTCTGTTCTATACCCTCTATGCCCTCTTTCTGATTTTCTCCCGGACCCTGACGGGTAAGCTCTCGGACAAATATGGCCGGGATTCGGTTCTCATCCCCGGCATGCTGATGGTGGTGATGACGCTTCTGTTTCTGAGCTGGTCTCCCAGCCTGGCTGTCTTTCTGATTGCCGCCTGCTTATATGGCCTGAGTGCCGGGACCGTACAGCCATCGTTGATGGCCCTGGCCCTGGACAAAGCCGACGCCCACGAGCGAGGCTCCACCATGGCCACCTTTACCATGTTTACGGATTTAGGCATCGCCTGCGGCATGTATGTGATGGGCTCGCTGGGGTCCACCCAAGGTTACAGCGCCTCGTTGTTGTGGATTGTCTTGACGGCGTTTATGGGCTGGATTTTGCTGATGGTATCCCAGTTTCGCCAGAAACGCCTGACGTCAGAGAAGGTGACCACCCATGCCTAATCTGTCGCCTTTGGTCCATAGCTTCCTGGAGCGTCAACTGAGTGTGGTGGAAGATTACCATTGCCTTCGCCCGGAAAAGCCGACGGCCGATCCCCACGCCCTGGCTGTGGCCGTCTATCAGAAAATGACCAATTACCGGTTCTGCCGCCGTCGTCCCCACGATGCCGCCGGGATGATTGGCACCATTGAAGCGGCAATTCGGGCACAAGAGCCTGTTTCCTGCATTCTTGGCCATGGCCCTCTGAAAAATCGAAATAATTGCCCTTACCCCACGGCAGACTGGGCCGAGTGCCTTGCCTATGTTCAACTGATGCGCCTGGCGTCAGCGGTCAAAGCCCTCTATGAGCCGGGTCTGAGCATTACCCTGTACGTGGACGATGCCCGCTCACAGTTTGCCAATGCCGTGGATGCCGCCGTTACCCAGCCCTATTTTGACAGCCTGGGCCAACTGGTCCAGACGCTGGGCTTTGATGCGGTGATTACCGATATCGTGTCCTTACAAGAGCTATACCCGGCGTTTCAACACGAGTCGTTTTTGCCTCAAGCCACAGCCAAGGTGGCTCAGTGGCGCCAGGATCCCCTGAATCAGGAGGCCTTGTTTGAGCTTTATGCCCATGCCCATCGAAACCTGGTCTTCCCGGATACCCTTAGCGCTGACGAGCAACACCGCCTGGTGGATGAGGCCACGATGCGCTACCAGGTCTGTCACGAAGCCGAAAAGCTTTCGGGCATCTGGAGCCAGCCCAATCGGGTGTATATGCGCTACAGCCCCCATGAAGGGTTTTATCAGATCTTTACCCTGCGCAAGGGCTCGGTATCTCAACCCTGGCAAGGCCAGGGCGCCCTGCTTCTGACCCCCCAGGGCAAGCTGGATCCCTATATCATCACAACCCAGAAGCGCCAGAAGACCGTGCTGGTGGATACCTTTACGACCACCTTCGACCTTCCGGGCCTCAATACGTTACCGGTCTTCCGGGAATTGGAAACCCCGACGGAGACTTCCACCCTTTCCGAAACCCAGGCAATGTTTATCTCTCGCTAGGCTATTGCCAAAGCTTTCGATGGGCTTGTCGGGCCTCTCGCTCCAGCTTGTAGAAGCGGGCTTCGTAACGTCGGTTTTGGCCAATAAACAAGACTTTTGCCAACCCTGCCTGAATCAGTGAGGCATTGGCCATGGTCTGGCCCTTGGGATCCAGATAGACATAGGCCAAGACCCGGTTGTACTTGTCCCGAGGCTTCACATCGGACTCCAAATAGGCCGGGCGATGCAGCAGATTCGCCTCTACCCATTGTTTGGCTTCCTTGGCAAAGGGCTCGTCACGGCCGCTGGTGTTTTTGCGAGAGTAATGCATTTCGGTGGCATCAATGCCCAGCATCCGCACATGTTCCTGAGGGGATTCAATGCGCCCGTTACGATTGAGATCGCAGCCAAAGGTATCCCCGTCAAACACCACTTTTACCTGGCATGAGGTTAAGGGTGCTGTGGGCATCCGAGACAAGGCCGCTTTTTCCTGAGGCGATTCCACCTGAAAACCCAGCACAGAAAGCATGCTAGAGATAAACAGCAGGACCGCAATCAAGCCCAGAAAATAGCGTGCCATCTTAGGTGTAGTCAAAGAAACCCTTGCCGGACTTTTTGCCCAGATATCCGGCGTTGACTTTTTGCACCAGCAACGGACATGGGCGATACTTGGGGTCTTTAAAGCCTTCATAAAGCACATTCAGGATAGCCAGGCAGGTATCCAAGCCGATGAAGTCGGCCAGCTGCAAGGGGCCCATCGGATGGTTCATCCCCAGCTTCATCACCGTGTCAATGTCTTCGGCCGAACCCACGCCTTCAAACAAGGCAAAGATGGCTTCGTTGATCATGGGCATCAGGATCCGGTTGGAAATAAAGCCCGGATAATCATGACTTAAGACCGTCACTTTCTGAAGCTTTTTGCCCAGCTCATCAACGGTCTGATAGGTGGCATCGGAGGTTTGAGCGCCTCGGATGATTTCCACCAGCTTCATCAACGGAACCGGGTTCATAAAATGCATCCCGATGACTTGCTCCGGGCGCTGGGTCACGGCGGCAAGGCGGGTGATAGAGATGCTGGAGGTGTTGGAGGCCAGAATGGCTTCCGGCTTCAGAAGCTGATCCAACTGCCGAAACATCGTTTGCTTCAGGGCTTCGTCTTCAATGATGGCTTCCACGACGATGTCTGCATCTTTGAGGGCATCAAACCCGGACGCAAAGGTCAAGCGCCCCAGAGCTTCGGTTCGTTCCGCCTCGGTCAAGATGTCCTTCGTCACGAACTTTGCCAAACTGCCTTCAATGCCGTTCCGGGCCCTGTCCAACTGGGCTTCGGCCACATCATGCAAGACCACTTGATATTGCCCATAATGGGCCATAACCTGGGCAATTCCGCTACCCATCTGGCCCGCACCAATGACGCCTACGGTCTTGATCTTCTGGGGTATCAGCATTTGAACCATCCTATGTGCACTCCTAAACCAACATGATGAGTCCCATCTTATCGGGAAAGATTTTCGATCACCATCGCCGTGGCTTCGCCCCCGCCGATACACAGGCTGGCTAACCCATAGCGCTGATTGGTCTGCTGCAAGGTGTGCATCAGGGTCACCAGAATCCGGGCGCCAGACGCCCCAATGGGGTGCCCCAGGGAGATGGCACCGCCCCGGACATTCACCTTGGCTTCATCCAGCTTGAGATCGGTGACAGCGGCCATGGCCACCGCAGCGAAGGCCTCATTGATTTCAAACAGATCAATATCATCCATTTTCAAGCCAGCCTTGGCCACAGCCTTCTCCATCGCTCCAATCGGGGCCGTGGTAAACCATGCCGGATCCTGACTATGGGTACAGGCAGCCAGAACTCGAGCCATCGGCTTGAACCCATGTTTTTGAACAGCCGTTTCAGAGGCGAGCAGAATCGCTGCTGCCCCATCATTAATCGTGGAGGCATTTCCTGCAGTAATGGCCCCGGTTTTTTCAAACGCCGGAGACAGTCCTGCCATTTTGGTGTAGTCGCTTCTGGCCGGTTCTTCGTCTTCCGTAACCCGCAGGGGATCGCCTTTTCGCTGGGGGATCTCCACAGGAACGATTTCCTGGGCAAATAACCCTTCTTTAATGGCATGCAAGGACCGCTCGTAGCTGCGCATCGCAAAGGCATCCATAGCTTCGCGGGTGAATTGGTATTTCTCCACACAACGCTCGGCACAATTGCCCATATGCATATCCCCGTAAGGATCCCACAGCCCATCCATAATCATGGTATCCATCAACTGCTGGTGGCCCATTTTAGCACCCTTTCGCATGGTTTTCAGAACATGCGGGGCCTGGCTCATAGACTCCATCCCGCCGGCAATCACCAGATCGGCTTCACCGATGAGCACTTCCGCACGACCAATCATAACGGCTTTCATCCCGGAACCACAAACCTTGCCGACCGTGGTCGCTCCGGTAGACGTGGGGATACCGGCGTGGATCATCGCTTGCCGAGCTGGGGCCTGACCCACACCTGCGGTTAACACACAGCCCATATACACTTGATCAATTTGCTCCGGTGCTACCCCGGAGCGGTCCAAGAGGGCCCGAATTGCAGCAGCCCCCAGCTCCGGGCCTGTTTTTGCAGATAAGCTGCCTAAAAAGCTTCCAATGGGTGTCCGAGCACCGGTCACCAGATAAATCGGCTCTGCCATACAGCATTACGCTCCTTAAGTACTGCCTTCTATGAATACCCCCAATAGTGTAACGAAAGCACAAAAACGCGTCTACTGAGGGGGAGCATACGCTCTGGCGCCAGGTATTCGACACAACCATACGGCCACTGTCATGTAAAAAAGGTTTTCATTTCATCTTGAAGCCGTTTAATAGGAACACGGGTGAGTGAGTATGGCAAACCGGGGATGACGATTTCAATCAAGAGTCAGCATACTTATACAGTATTTCGAGGCCCCCAGCCCTTACCGTTAAGGCTGCTCAAGGCGACGCCGGAGTCATCTGGTGCCTTGCGTTTCGCTATGGCCAAAGCTCCTGTGCCCGCCCATCAACGCAGCAAATTTCAGCAATTGCTTCGCGATATCCGATTCTATGCTCCAATCCATCTGGCCGCCCTCGTGTGTGCCTACGTCCGGAGCCAACGCCTACGCGAGCGCATGGAGCCCATTGCCGTGTATCAGCGCGCCCGAAAAGATGTTACTCTTCGCTCACCGGAATTAATACCCCTAGTCCAGCACGTGGCTTTTCCGGCAGGCGCCCAAGGCCCCCTCTTGAAAGCATGGTATGTTCCTCGGCCTCCTCACTCCGGAAAGCCTACGATTATCTTAGCGCATGGAAATTCCGGCACCCGCAGCGGTCGAGAAGACATTATCTTGGCCTTCGCCAAACGGGGTTATGGTGTTCTGGCTTTTGACTACCGAGGCTATGGAGACAGTGTTGGCGAGCCCCGAAAACGGTATAGACCCCACGAACAGGGTCTATATGATGATTTTATGGCGGCTTCTGCCTTCTTACAAACGCACCCCAATCATCCTGTGCCGCTCTCGGAGCAGGTGGCTTTCGGTGAATCCCTGGGAGGCGGTGTGGCCATTGGGGCGATCCATCGCGAGATTCAGAAGGCCGGTCATCCGCCTCCGTTTAAGGCGCTGATTCTGTGTTCAACGTTCACGTCTCTCCCGGCCTTTTTAACGCAAATGAAAGCCAAACTCCGGCAAAAGCTCACGGTCAAAGTGCCCTTCAGCCAACGGCGCATCAGCTTGGTGCCCTCAAATTTCCTCCCTATCGAGCCCCACATGACCCAGCGCTTTGAATCCATTCACAAGATTGATGCCATTCAAATCCCCACCTTCTTTATCCATGGCTTAAAAGACAAAGACATCCCGCCGGAGATGTCGGCCCGGCTATTTGAACGATCCGGCGTCGCGCACCCCCATCACAAAGCGATTCACTATATAAAGGAAGGACGTCACAGTGGTCTCTTTTCTTTAGATCCCACACGCATCCTGGGGCATTTTGAAGAATTTATGGCAAACGTCTATGGCCCAACCTGGGATCAACCCAAAACACCCAAGCCAGAGCAATCTGTGACGGCAACAACAAGACAGTAATGCAGGTACTGCACTATTATCCAGGCTTCACTTGTCAATACT
Source organism: Vampirovibrionaceae bacterium NZW_1234 (assembly GCA_041697335.1). Lineage (GTDB taxonomy): Bacteria > Cyanobacteriota > Vampirovibrionia > Vampirovibrionales > JAGQHJ01 > JBGUGD01. The sequence goes on from JBGUGD010000015.1 coordinate 160,175, forward strand.
GGGGCGACTGATGGGATTCGAACCCACGATAACCTGAACCACAATCAGGGGCCCTGACCACTAGGCGACAGTCGCCATATCGCTTTTCGCCAGTTACGTCCGTTTGGAAACGTAGGGAGCGATGACGAGAATGTTATTTTAACAAGGACCCTTTGGGAAGTCTAGAGTCAACCGGGAATCCTTTAGAACTCTTCAAAACCGCCAACCCATGGGCGATTCAATTGTAACGAATCAGGACTAACTCGAGCGACTTCACTTAAGCACAGGATTCATCATCCCCCCTTTGCGGGTATAGTGGAAATAGCACCACCGGGAACACACTCAAGGCCACATGAAAAAAATTCTACTTCTTAGCAATGCGCAGTCTATTTTGCCCAGCCAGCTTGGCGTTAAGCTGGAAGCGGAAGGCTTTTGCGTAAACCACCCTGCTCACGAGATGCATGAGTGGCTTTCCGAGATAGATGCCCATCAGCCGGATCTCATTCTGATGGAACTTTTGGAAGACAATATGCTGGAGCTCTGTCGTCTCTGTCATCGTCTTCGCCAGGAAAGCCACACCGAAAGCATTCCCATTCTTCTGTTAGGCGGCCCCAGTGTCAATGGAAACGGAAACGCATTAAATGCCCTGCTTGAAGGCTTACAAGCAGGGGCCAACGACTATTTGCAGACGCCCTTCGGTATGCCCGAGCTATTGAGTAAAATCCATACGGCGTTGCGGATGAAGAATCTGGTGGAGCGGTCTCAGGTTTTGGCCAACCAGCTGAATTCCGTCAATGAAGAGCTCTACCAGCGCAACATTCAGGTGGAAAAAGAATTGCACATTGCCCGACAGCTTCAGCAAAGCCTGCTTCCCCCCGCCATTCCACAACCCGAAGATGATTCGGCGCCCATTTTTACGAAAATCCATTACCAGGATGACAAAATCCGAATCTCCGGGATCTACCTCCCCTGCGATGCGCTAGGTGGCGATCTTTACGACGTGATCAAATTTCCCGATGAGGCCTTGGGAATTTCCATTACCGACGTGTCCGGCCATGGGGTTCCGGCAGGCTTTATTACGGCTATCTTCAAAACGTCACTATACCGGATTACCCACCAGCAAACCGATCCATCGGTCGTGCTTTATCATTTGAACAACGAATTGTTTGACATTGTCAAAACCGGGGATTATGTCACCAGCATCTATCTCAGGATCGATCCCCAGACTATGCAACTGGATTGTGCGGGAGCAGGGCATCCCTACCCCTTTTATTACTGTGCCAAGGAGCATGCGATTCATCGCCTCAAGAAAAACGGCACGCCACTCGTGTGGGTTCGCGACATTGAGTATCCCCTGGACAGTATCCAGTTGTCACCCGGTGATAAAGTGTTTTTAATTACCGATGGCATTTCCGAACTGAAAAATCCGGCCGGCGAAATGTATGGCGAGGACCGCGTGACGAACCATCTGCTGGAAGCCATTGAAGCCGGGGCACCGTATTTGACAGACGAACTTATCGGCAACCTGTCGGACTATACCGAAGGCGCTCCGCTGGAAGACGACATCAGCATGGTGCTGATTGAAGCGTTATAATCCCCAAATTACTTGGAAAAGGCTGGGTATGTGCTAAGAACAGGTCTCACAAACCCTATGGACTTAACGTTGAGATGGGATTATCGCTTATTAACACATCCTGAAACCGAAAAAAGCTTTTCAGGCCGTTCGGTTTCGCTGGTTATTACAAGTGTTTAATTGTCAAAATGCTTATCTAAATGACGGGACGACCAATAACTGGGGGGGGAGAATCTTCTGCTGGTGGAAAAATTGGCAATATGGTAGCTTTGCCACTCCCGTCTATTACAATTTTAACAGGTATTCCATTAGGATCGATCACGTCTCCCTCAGCACCAATTTCAATTTCTTTTCCGTCTGGCCCCACAACAACTGGTGTTATCGCACTATCAAGGTCAGGAACCGTAATGGTGCCAATTGGTTTACCATCTTTGTCTGTCACGTCATATTTTCCACCACCCGCCGGTGTAACAGTATACCCTGGACCCCAAATACCCTTAATTCCATCTTTAATTTTGTCTGCCTCAGTTTTTGGAGGTTCCGGATCCGGCTCTATCGCTGTAAACGTACTAAAATTAACGCTAATAGTGTCCGTTTTAGTACCACTATTCATGCCAATTGGGTACAAAACCTCTGAACTACTTGAACCGACGGTAGAGGTCGAGGGCAAGCCCGGTACTAAAGGATTGACACCACCTGGATTTGGGATTCCTGAAGTTGAAGTCATAATATTTCCTCAAGGTTAAGTCATTTGTACCCACAGTTATCGAATTATTGTGTAGATACTTTAGAAGTGGGAGCAAAAATTAACAACATCATGCATACTTTCATGTCTTTGAGCTTGCTTCTCCTCCTCACCTCTATTGACCTATTTCCCCATGTTTAGGTCATTCGAATACAATCACTCCCCTATCTCTCGCTTCAGAGCTTGCCTCATTTCCTTCGTCATCTGTTTGAACAGCTTTTGATTTTTGGAGGTCATGCTGTCCAAATCAGGAATAATTGGCCGGAGGCGACTTTAGCATGGGGAGATAGGGTATTGCGATAAAGGCCTGTGGCTCCAGCAGCCTGGAATGGATGGGAAAATCAAAAAGGTTATGGCAAACCTCCGATTCCTTGCAAATCGGCCAAAAGCAGGCTATTCCCCTATAAAACTAACCGCTTAGTTAAACTTAAACATGGCCAGCACGGTGAGAATGATGACCAAGGCCATGGCTGCATCGTTAAAGGGCTCCGGCACGACCGTGAGTGCAACCACCCCGAGAAAGAACACCAGGACCAGGCCTGCCATGACTTTTTCCTGCACGTAGCGTCCCGATCCTTCTTTGGATTCGGTTTTCGCAGGACCTTTCTTGAGAGCCGACTCCACTGCAACAGAATCGATCAGTTGAGGCTCAGGGGGAATTACAGAAGTCATCGTCAAACACACTCCATATTTTGTTGGGAAAACCGGACCCGGTGGGTACCCTAGTGAGCGCCGATGAGGATTTCCTCACCGAAAATTTTGTTTCTGAGCTTGTGGAAGTGGGTGCCATAGGCTTTTTCCATTGGCTCTTTCAACGTGCGCTCAACGTCCAGTATAAAAATATCATGAACGATCAATTCTTTCAGAATCAACACAATGGCTGGATTGCGGGTCCACAGGGCATGTGGCTGTGTCGTGCCGACAGGTACCGTACTGACCAGGCCCTCAAAGGCATCAACGGCCAGAAACAGCCAGCGTCCACCCAACTGGGTTTCAATGGTATCAGCAAGAGAGTGTTGATAGACCGTACAGAAATCGTAGCCAACCGAGTTATAGCCTACAATATAGATATTGACACCTCGCTCAGCCGCATCACGCAAGGGCTTTTCCAACAGGTGCTGGTCATGGCTCCACAGTTCCATAAAAATGGTTTCTCGGGCCCCTTCAATCATTTCCCGAGCGTGGGCGTAAATCGCATCTTCCCCGCGTAAGTTATGAACCGGCTCGATACTCTCCACCGCATAACTGGGCAGAGCCGCCCGGAGAAAATTAATGGAGCCTTGATATTGCTTTTCAAAACGGTTCAAAATTTCTTCAGGGGACACCGGGATGTACTGAACCGGCTTGCCTTCCGTAGCCACCACCATCTTTTGAGATTCCAGCGCCTTTAGTGTGTCGTAGGCCCTGGCCTGAGGGATATTGGCATTCTTGCTGATTTCATAGCCCGTAGCCGGGTGACTCTTTAAAAGGGCTAGGTAAACTTTCGACTCGTAACTATTGAGCCCTAAGCGTTTGAGCTGTTCAATGATAGCATCCATAATGGCGTCCGAGTTGCGGTTTCCTAAAATACTTACCAAACATGGTAGTATATCCATGCGGTGTCAGAAATTTCAATCCTTGTGCATGGAAATGTAACAATCCTGTCTTTCGCTTATCTCTCCCCCTCTTTTATTTCTAGTGCTTCCAAAAGACATCATTCATGACGGCAGCTTCATATCACTGCCCCCAATCTGGATATAATTGTGACGTCCTTTTTTTATCTTTTCCCACGCATTACCAGAACTCTTTCTTTTCTTATGTTTTATAGACGAATAAATGTTAACAAAAACGTAATATTTGAATTTTTATTAGCATGTTTTATTTTTTTGTTGTTTTAATATATGTACAGCAGGGTTAAACACTTTATTGGACTAACAAATATTGATGACTTGGAGGGACTTTAGGCTGATGGTCAAACAAGATAGATTGCAACAAGGTGCCGATCAGCATGCGACCGTCCGTAAAGGCGGGGGCTTACTGAAAAAGCCCCAAGCACAGGAACAGGCAACCGATTACGAAGTTCTGGAGAACGTTAGCAAGACTTCCTTAACTCGTATTGAAATGAACATGCTTCCCAAGCAAAAGCCGGATTTTGACTTGCCGGGTGCAACCAAAGACGGTTTAATTGCCGAGTGGTTGAAAGATTGGATCCGTAACGGGGTCGAAAACGGTGACTTGACGGAAAGTCACTTGATGCCGAAAAAAGCTGACATTGCCAAATACTTGGGCGTCAGCGTCGGGACGGTTCAAAACGCCATCCGCTTCATTGAAGACGAAGGCTTCGTTGAATCCAAACAACGTATCGGCACCATCATCAGCAACCCGGAGCGTTCCGGCTCCCGTCTGCGCAAGCTGACATCCAAGCGGGATCATGCCGTGATTGCTGTTAAGAAACTGATTCTGGACCGCAACATCCAGCCAGGCGAAGCATTGCCCTCCGCTCGGGAAATTGCCCGTATCATCGGCAGTGCGCCAAATACCACCCGTCTGGCACTGGAATTTCTGGCCAGCCAGGGCTGCGTTGAAAATCGTGGCGCTCGTGGCAACAAAGCCAACTGGTTCCTGTACGAGGTACCTACCTTAAGTGACAGTGAAACCGTTACGGCCATTGCTTCTGACACCCTGATCGACCAAATCGAACGGGACCTCAAGAAGCTCATCGCCGATAACTACAACGTGGGCGACAAGTTGCCGTCTCACCTGGAGTTGGCTGATACCTTGAAAGTCAGTATTAAAACCGTTCACGACGCAATGTGCCGGGTTACTGAGCAAGGCATTGTGCAGTCCAAGCGGGGCCGCTATGGCACCTACATTATGCGCAAGCCTGACGCTGACAAGCTCTTCTCGACGGAAGAAGCAGCCAGCATCTTTATGCCGGCGCAAGAGGCCTTGTTTTACAACTATGAAAAAGTTGAAAAACACCTGAAGGTCTTGATCGCAAAAAAGTTCCAACTCGGTGACAAACTCCCATCGATGAGCCAATTGGCTGAAGCCTTGGATGTCAGTAGCAATACCATCCGCAAGGCCCTGCAAAACCTGGCTCAGGAAGATGTCGTTCGCTTCGAACGGGGCCGTTACGGCGGGACCTTTGTGACCAAAGTTCCGGAAATCCAAGAAGAAAAATCCTTCGCCTGGGTGTCCATCAATCCGGAAACCATCAAAAGTTACCGGAAGCAAGGCAGCAACCAGGAAGTGGTTTCCAACTAGACAGAGCTTCAAAACATAGCCAATTTACACACACACACATAAAAGCCAGGTGCCCGTCACTTGGCTTTTTTTTGCCTATTTTTATTGCCTTTTTTCAGTTACAAACCTTCACATTTTATATCTTTTTTATCAATCTTAGATATTGATTTGTTTTTATTTCAGTATCACGTAGTAGCTTTATGGAAAGTGTGTGTGTCCTTATGGCGTTTTCGTCAGACAGCTTTTTGTCGCCTGGACTGTTCCAGAACATTGGCGGGCTTGGTACCCCAAGCATCCCCAATGGAACAAATCCATGGTTTCAGGATACATCGGGCTTTAGTCCGGGGTTTCAGCAGTCATCGCCCTTCAGCTTTGGCGGGGTGGACAGCTTTGCCCAAACCGGCTTCTCCAGCTACAACACCGATGGCTATGGTGGCTATGGTGGCTATGGCGGCTATGACTTCAACGGCTATGGCTCCCCAGGCAGCTATTGGGGAGGGGACTCCGGCGGCTTTAACAATGGCTTTTCAGGTGGCTTTGATACCGGACAAAGCGGCTTTTTTGACCCCAACAGCTTTAGCAACCAAGGCTATTTCTTTGATGCCCAAGGCAATCCGCTGAACTTTAACGGCTCTGGCGGCAATGGCTTTGACTCCGGCCAAAGCGGCTTTTTTGATCCCAACGGCTATGGCAGTGGCTTTGACGATCAAGGCTATTATTACGATGATCAAGGCTATCCCATTGATCCCAGCCAAGATCCCCGTGCCTTTGGTCCACCCGGCTTTGACCCAGGCTTTGACCCAGGCTTTGATCCAGGTTTTGATCCGCAGTTTGATCCGGGGTTCGACCCGCGATTTGTCCAAGGCCCACCTCCTCGACCGCCTCAGCCTCGCTCCAACCCGCTTCTGCCCTTCCTCTTTCTCACCCTTCTGGACAAGGACCAGGGCTCAGGCTCCAGTGGCGGAGGCATCGACTTCAAGACCTTCATGATGATGTCCATGATGAGCGGGGGCGAGATCAACCCCATGATGATGTTCCTGCTTATGGATGACGAGGACGGCTCGGGCAGTGGCATGGACTTCAAGGACCTCATGCTCTTTTCCATGATGAGTGGCGGCGGGGGCGGCGATATGATGGGCATGATGATGATGATGTCCATGATCAACGGGGATATGGACTTTAAGGACTTTATGCTGTTCTCCATGATGAGCAGCGGTGATTTCAACCCCATGATGATGCTTCTTCTCATGGATGACGATGTTGGCGGCAATACAGTCGCCGCCGATGGCGAAAATATCGCCAACAACTACGGCGAAGCAGGTAACATTGTCAACAACATTACCAAGCATGTCACGAACAACTACTTTGGCGGCGGTGTGATTCCCGGCAACATCTTTGGCGGGGGCACCTGTGGCATCCCTGTGCCCATTACGCCAGGAGTCTGCGCGCCCCCTTCCCCAGGTCCCGGCGTTTGTTTACCTCCTACTCCACCCCCGGTGCCAGGCCCCGGCGTCTGCTTACCACCCACACCGGGCCCCACCCATAACGGGCAGCTCGACATTGTCACCCGACTCTTTGATCACACCGGCCAGAATCTTTTGGACCAAAATGATCGGGGCTCTGTCACCATTACCCGACAAGACGGTACCGTGGTCTACCAAGGACCCAACAACGGCATCATTCCCAACCTGCCTCGGGAAATCCTCAACGTTTCGGTCACCTTGCCCGCGGATCCGGCTCGTAACTTCCCGGGCCAAACCGTCCAGCCGCAGCAGGTTGACTTTAGAAACAACCAAAGCAATACCCTCACCATTAATGCCTTTGCCACCCAGGTCAACAACCCGCCACCGGGAAATAATGGGCAGCTCGATGTCGTGACCCGGCTGTATGATCACACGGGCCAGACCCTGCTTGATCAGAGCGACCGCGGGACTCTGACCATCACCAAACAAGACGGCACCGTGGTCTACCAGGGACCCAACAACGGTATCATCCCCAACCTGCCTCGGGAGATCCTCAATGTTGCTGTGAACCTTCCTGCCGATCCGGCTCGAAATTTCCCGGGCCAGACCCTCCAACCACAGCAGGTTGATTTCAGAAATAACCAAAGCAATACGCTGACCATTAATGCCTTTGCCATACAACCGGTAAACAACACGCAAAACGATGCCTCGGTCCAGGTCAACATCCGACTTACAGACCAAAACGGCATTGTACGTTACCAAAGTACTGGCACCACCTGCACCATCCGAGATGCCCAGGGCAATATCACTCACCAAGGCGGGACCGACCCAACGCTGACCATTGAGGTACGAAACCTCGACGGCACCCTGGTGCGACAGGTCACTGGCAACCGGGGCATCTTAACTGATCTCCCCCGAGGTCAGTATAACGTCACTGTCTCCTCCACCTTCTTTGGCCAAACCCCCATTAACGTCACCCAGCAGGTCGACACGCGAACCACGCCAGCGGCCACCATCGACATCAACCACACCATGACCTCGCAAACGCAACAGCAGCAGCAGGGCAATAATATCAGCTTCAAGCATTACTGGACCTCGAATGAATATGTGGGCACGAGCCAATACTACCCGGCACAATATGTGAACCAATACGGCCAAATCCCCAATGGGTTTGTGCAATTCCACACCATCGGGGATCCCAACTCGGTGCCCTATGACACAGGCTCCATCCTGGTCAATCGAAAGACCTTCATTAATGGGCAACAGGTTGAACAAAGCGATATTCAAATGTTTGTCCGAGACATCCCCCGATGGTATGCCTAAGGCCATCAGTCTGGTTTGTATGCACAGGTCTTACATGGTGGCCCTATCCGGGTATTCGCGGGTAAAACAGGCAACCTAAGCCACTTGTCGTTCTGATGCGAGTCCATTACAATCACAATACATCCAGCGTCTAGACAGGTGTTTCTATGAACCGACCCACAGACCAAGGCCGCTCAGATTCCAATCGTAAACCTGTACCGGCTCCTAAAATCAACCGTCATGTCGATTTAAACACAGATTTTGGCCAAAGTGCCGACCGTTCTTTTTTTGAAGGCAAAGAGCGTACGCTCCTTCACTTTGTGAGTTCGGTAAACATCCCATGCTGTGTGCATGACAGTGATCCGCACCAGGTTTTAAAAGACATCGCTACGGCCAAACTCAACAACTGTGCCGTGGGTGCTCACATCGCCTACCCCGATCCCAAGCATTACGGCTACCAGCCCATGGACATGGGCATGGACGAACTGGAAGCCTGGATTATTCTCCAACTTGGCGCATTTTCCGCCCTGTGCCGCACCAATAAAATTGATATGGAACACATCCGCCCTCATGGCGCCTTGTATAACGCCTTTATCAATAACGAAGAGGTTGCCCTTGCCGTTGCCAGAGCAGTCCATCGGTTTGATCCCTGGGCCATGCTGATTGCCCCCATCAGCCCCTTGATTGATCAGGTGCAGTCAGAGGTTGAACTCCAGATTGTGCAGGAAATTTATCTGGGCAAGCGGGTGGATGCCAACGGCGTAATTATTCTGGACAGGGCCAGTGAAAACCTTCACCCGCAAGGGGTTATCGAGCAGGTCAAACAGTTCCTGACCGACGGCTCGGTGACGACCGAAGACGGCAAAGTCGTCAAGGTGAATTGCAAGACCATGCATTTGAGCCCCAAACTGCAAGGCAATATGATGATTGCGGAACGTGTGAACGCCATGCTCAATCAGCCAGTGCCTTTGTCCTTGGTCGCCGCCGGGAGTTCAGGATGGTTGTAAACGCTGAAGACTTTCCCTCCTTTATCCTATATGGCCCAATTGGGGCTGGCATTTCCACCGCATTAAAGTCCTTTCTGGAATATCGCTATGTCACGGTCGGTGGTGTAACGCCCGCCTCTGTCGACACCATCCTCACCATGGCCCATCAAGAGCACCGACCCGCCGCCATTGCGCTAGCTTTACCCCCAAACGAAGTGTCCGCCGAGGATGTTACCCGTCAGCTTCAGGCGTTAAAAGCCACCCATGCCAACCTTAAGTTTCTGTACTTGAGTTGCCCCACCGACGTCTTGATGCAGCGCTTTGCCGCCACCGAAAAGGCTCACCCTTACGAAAAAGAAGGTGGCATTATGGCGACCCTGGAAGCCGAACAACTGCTATACCGGCCCTTAAAGTCCCTTAGCGACTACCACGTGGACACGAGTTCCACCAGCAAGCAGGAATTGGAGCTTAAAATCGCCAAGATCCTGAACATTCAGGTCGGTGTTCAGCCTATGACCATTACGCTGACCTCCTTTGGCTTCAAGCATGGGGTTCCCACCGATGCCGAGATGGTCTTTGATATGCGCTTTCTACCCAATCCCTTCTACGATGAGTCCTTACGCCCCCTAACAGGCCTGGACAAACCGGTGTCGGATTATGTCTTCCAGTTTCCGGAAACCCATGACTTTCTGACCCACTGGCAAAATCTTCTGACCCAAAGCCTGCCGATGTTTCAGCAGCAAGGCAAAACCCGTTTAAACATTGCCATTGGATGCACCGGGGGGCAGCATCGCTCTGTTGCTCTCACCATGGCCTTAGCCCAGTACCTTCAAGAGCAGTTCCCGACGTTTACCCTTCGGGTTGTTCACAGAGAACAGACTCACTGGCCCAAAAAAACAGCCCTTGGGCAACACTAGAGGGATATAGGAACCTGCATGGGGAAACCGGACTTACATTTAAAACACTGGTCTAAGCAAGCCACCTGGCTGGTTCCCGGCCTCTATATCAAGCGCTGGCTCGGAATTTTGGTCGCCGGCTTTGTCAGCATTGTCATTGGCGGCGCCTTGTTGTTGAACCTGCAACCCATTACGGCAGCCATTGATTTCATTAAATCCGTTGCCCCGATGATTCCCTCCTGGGAAAGCGGGACCTTGCTCCTGCTGTTTGGCCTCCTGATGCTATCCATTGGGCTTCGCAAAGCCACAGACAGCGTGTTTGATGCGCTGGGGGCCAGCCGGGACCCGGACATTCTGGAAGCCTTGTACCGCCGGAATAAGTTGGATCATGGCCCGGATCTGGTGGCCATTGGGGGTGGCACTGGATTATCCTCCCTGCTTCGCGGCTTAAAAGATTACACCAACAACATTACCGCCATTGTCACGGTGGCCGATGACGGTGGCAGCTCGGGTCGCCTACGCCAGGAATTCGGCATCATTCCCCCAGGCGACATCCGAAACTGTATTGCGGCGCTTGCCGATGAGGAAAAACTCATTACCGAACTGTTCCAATACCGCTTTAAAACCGGCCATGGACTGGAAGGCCACTCGTTCGGCAACCTGTTTCTCTCGGTGCTATGCGCCATTACCGGGAACATGGTGCAGGCCGTCAAAGAATCTTCCAAGGTTTTAAACATCCGGGGCCGCGTGTTGCCCGCCTCGCTGGACAACCTGTGCCTTGTCGCTCAGCTCGAAGGCGGTGTGGAGATCCGGGGCGAGTCCCTGATTCCGACGGCCAACAGCAAAATCATGCGGCTGCGCTGTGAGCCCGAAAATCCGGAACCCTTGCCTGAAGTATTGGATGCCATTGCCCGGGCCCAGCTTATTATTCTGGGGCCTGGCAGTTTGTACACCAGTGTTCTTCCCAATCTGCTGATCCCATCTGTGGCCGAAGCCATTCATCGATCCAAAGCCGTCAAGATCTATGTCTGCAATGTCATGACCCAGCGGGGTGAAACCGACGACTTTACCGTGGGCGATCACATTCAGGTGCTCATGGATCACTGTCCGGGCAAGCGCCTCATCGATGCCGTGGTGGTCAACAACTGGATCCCGGAGCGTCTGGTGGAAAAGTATCAAGCCTCCGGTTCCATTCCCGTAGAAATCGATCGGGAACGCCTGGCGGAAATGGGCATCAACATTATCGAACGGGTCCTGGTGGATGAAGGCATGGTGATCCGTCACAACCCTAAAAAGCTTTCCCGGAGCATTATTCACTGGTTTAAAAAAGAGCATCGCCGACAAGCCAAGTTCTTGCCGCGCTGGGCCGGAAATGACGACGAAACACCGGAAGAAACCCTTGAAAAAGATTTGATTCAGATTTAAGATGAGACTTGAATTTTCGGAGTGTACGCATCAGAAGGACTGACCCATGTCTGTGGCTCCCAAATTGCGCCGGATCACCCCGCAACATCTGATCCAAAAAAAGCGGGACGGGGAAAAAATCGTTTCACTCACGGCCTATGACTACAGCACAGCCAAGTTGCTGGATCAAACCGGCGTGGTGGACTTCTTGCTGGTGGGTGATTCCTTGGGCATGGTGATTCTCGGGTATCAAGACACCTTAAGTGTCACCATGGACGATATGTTACACCACGTCAAAGCCGTAACCCGAGGGACACAACGGGCGCTGGTGGTGGCTGATATGCCGTTTATGAGTGTGCACGTGGACTTTGCCTCCTCGGTTCGCAATGTTGCCCGCATGATTCAAGAGGGTCACGCCAACGCCGTCAAGCTTGAAGGGGCCTCATCATTGACCCTGGAGATTGTGAAGCATCTCACCGAGATTGGCATTCCCGTCATGGGGCACCTCGGCTTCACCCCCCAATCCGTCCACACGCTGGGCGGCTACCGGGTTCAGGCCAAGTCCCTGGAGGCCGTTAAAAAGCTGTACAACGATGCCAAGGCCCTGGAAGCCGCTGGCGCCTTTGCCATTGTCCTGGAAATGGTCCCCACGGAAGTGGCTGACCTGGTCACCCGGCACCTCAAAGTACCCACCATCGGCATCGGGGCCGGAGCGGCCTGCGATGGTCAGATCCTGGTGGTCGATGACTTTATGGGCAAATACCCGGATCTCAAACCGAAATTTGTCCGCTCCTATGGGCATGTTGGCGAGCAATTGCAAGCCGCGGCCAAGCAGTACGCCACCGACATTTATTCCGGGGAATTTCCCCACCCCAATACCGAAAGCTTCCCATTTCCGCTGGAAGATATGGATGCGCTCCGGGCCTTTGAACATGAGCTAATCACGGAGACCTCTGTCCATGCATCTTGTTGAAACCATCGCCCAACTGCGTGCCCTTCGTAACGAGTGGCGCCAAGAGACCGTGGCCTTTGTGCCCACGATGGGGGCCCTTCATGGCGGCCACCTGTCGCTCATCCAGAAAGCCCGGACGCTGGGCAGCAAGGTCATTGTCAGCATCTATGTCAATCCCCTCCAGTTCGGGCCTCATGAAGATTTTGAACGATACCCGCGCACCCGGGAAGCCGACCTGGCCTTGTGTGAAGAGTATGCCGTCGATGCCGTTTTCTACCCCGACGTCCGGGAACTGCACCCGGAGGGCTATGACGCCATTACCCACGTGGTCCCCCCCTTGGCCCTGGTGAACCAGTTTTGCGGCCTGGCCCGTCCCGGGCATTTTACCGGCGTTGCCACCATTGTGTTGAAGCTCTTTGGTCTGGTTGAACCCCATGTGGCCGTATTTGGTCAAAAAGACGCTCAACAACTGGCCGTCATCCAGCATATGGTAAAAGACCTGAACCTGCCTGTCACCATTATCCCGGCTCCCACACTGCGAGAAGCCGATGGCCTGGCCATGAGTTCCCGCAACCGATACCTGACCCCGGAAACCCGGCGCCAGGCCCGGTTGTTGTCTCGCCTGCTGATTACCGCCCAGGAACTCTACCGCCAAGGCATGGAAACCACGGAAGAAACGCTCCGTCTGGCCCAAGAGCAGGTCCTGGATGCGGATCTGTATCCGGACTTCGAGCTGGAATATTTTGGTGCAGTGCATCAGGACAGCTTTAGGCCCACCGAGATTCTGGATGACGATTCCCGGCTGTTGATTGCAGCGCGTCTGGGCCAGGTCCGCCTTATCGACAATGCCCTGATCTCAGACCCTGTTCGCCTGGAAGCCACCCGCTTCACCCATACTGCCAGCACCTTGTCCTAGCCCTGAGTTTGGTCCGGTATTGAAACCGCCCTGTCCCGGGAGACCCGACTTCAATCTCGCCCCCAGGGATGCTATGATGCTGCATACGACGATCCCATGCCCTTGATCGGATTCCTCGCCATGGCCACCTCCCCTGAAGTTCCTCCCGCCAAAACCATTGATGCGTCTCGAATGACGTTGGCTCAGGTCATCTTCCCCCGAGATACCAATGAGCTGGACTTGGCCACAGCCGGCGTTATCCTGAAAACCATTGATATTACGGCCAGCCTGACGGCGGGCAAGCACTCGCAACGCAAAATCGTCACGGCCTCTCTGGATCGCATGGACTTTGTCCACCCGGCCAAGGTCTGGGAACTGGTCACCACCCGGGCCTGTTTGACCAAGACGTGGCGCAGTTCCATGGAAATTGAAGTCACCGTCGAGGCCCAACATGCCCGAAGCGGCGAAACCCGCATTGTCGCCCAAGGCTACCTGGTCTTTGTGGCCCTTCAGGACGATGCCCCCCGTTCCGCCCCGGTTCCGCAACTCATCCTCAGCACCCCGGAAGAAGAGCGAAAAGCCCAGGAAGCCGAACTCCGCAGAGCCTGCCGTTTGGAAGAACTGAAACTTCTGGGCCATCACCACGAAACCGTCATTCAACCCGACGACCCCTCGGAAACCGTGTGGCGCACCATGACCCCGGATGACTCCAACATCAACCAGAACGTCTTTGGCGGCATCATTCTGGAGCTGATGCATGATGCCGCCCAGAAAGCCGCCTTTCGCCACGTCAACGGCCCCGTGATTTCGGTTCGCCAGGACCGGATGAGCTTTGAACAGCCCGCCTTTATCGGGGAAGAAGTTCGGGCCCAGGCCATCGTCACCCGCACCTGGACAACCTCGCTGGAAGTCCAGGTGGATGTCATTGCCAAGGATTACAAAACCCTGGAACAACGCCTGGTCGCAACGAGCTACCTGGTGTTTGTGGCCCAGGCCCCGGATGGCTCGCCAACCAGAGTCCCCCCGTATGCTCCGCAAACCGCCATGCAACACCGGCGCTGGGAGGAAGCCGACCTACGCTACGCCAGTCGTCAGGCCGAGCGTCGCATGGATTAATTTCATCCTTGGTTTCAGAAGGGGTTTCTGGCATCATGGTGCCTGTCTGATCCGGGTGGTTGCCCCAGAGATTGGGTTGTGTGAGACGCGAGGTGCCCCAATGCCCTTTTCAACGTATTTGCCCTATCTTCAGCAAGGCATTGCTGCCATTGAAACCTGGCAGGACCAATGGCCTCCTTTTGAGGACGATGACAGCACCCAGGTTGCCCCAGAGCGTCTTAAAGCGATTTTTGCAGAGTTTACCGCCCGTCTCAGGGAGAACTACCCGCATTTTCACCCGCTCTATGCCGGGCAAATGATTAAACCGCCACACCCGGTGTCGGTGCTGGGCTATTTGACGGCCATGCTCATTAACCCCAACAACCATGCCCTGGACAGCTCTGAAGCCACCTCCAGGATGGAAAAAGAATGCATCCAGCAGCTAGGCCGCATGTTCGGCTACGCCACACCCTTAGGCCATCTCACCGGCGGAGGAACCGTGGCCAACCTGGAAGCCTTGTGGGTGGCCCAGCAACTTCACCCGGACAAAGCCATTGCCTTTAGCGATCAGGCCCATTACACCCATCGCCGGATGTGTGACCTCATTGGAGCCAAAGCCGTGTCCATTCCCAGCCTGCCCACAGGCCAGATAGATTTGGACGCCCTTCGCACGACCCTAGCCACCACCCCCATTGGCACAGTGGTCGCCACATTGGGGTCTACAGCCTTGGGGGCGCTGGATGAACTTGAGGGCTTGCTGCAACTTCAACAGGAATTCAGCTTTCGCATCCATGTAGACACGGCCTATGGCGGCTTTTATGCCATTCTCGCAGAAACGGACCCCGCGTTTTCGGTGTATGGCCTGATCCGCCACTGCGACAGCGTGGTCATTGACCCGCACAAGCAAGGCCTTCAACCCTATGGGTGCGGGTGTGTTCTCTTCAAAGACCCCTCTGTCGGCCACCTGTACCGCCATGACTCCCCCTACACCTACTTCACTTCCGATGAGCTTCACTTGGGCGAAATCAGCCTGGAATGTTCCCGCTCCGGCGCCTCAGCTGCCGCCCTCTGGCTGACCTTGCAGTGTTTTCCCCTGAGCCCGGATACGGGTTTTGGCCCCATCCTGAAGCAGACCCGCACGGCGGCCCTCACCATGGCACAGGCCCTTCAGGCTTCCTCGGCCTTTGAATTGCACCTGTCGCCCCAACTGGACATCGTCACGTATTTTCCTGTCGGCCAAAGCACAGCTGAAATAAGCCAGCGCACCGATGCCATCTTCAAAGCCGCCATGACCTCTGAGACGGCCCCGCTTTATCTGGCCAAACTCAAGGTGAATGCCCGGACATTTACCACCCAACACCCGCATATTGTAGCCGATAGCGCGGAGGTCACCCTCTTTCGAAGCTGCCTGCTAAAGCCCGAGCATGCCGCCCACATCGACACCCTGATGACCCACCTGCATCAGCATGCCGCGGCCACCCAAACACCGGTGCCGCTCTAGGCTTTAACCAAGAGACTCCTACAAAAACGCCCTGGCCTCGCGTCTCACATGTCCCCGGGGGGGGATTAAATCCTTCTCCAGCCCGTGGCCTAGGAACCGCCGGAGAGGACCTCTTTGAACTTGCCCATAAAGCTGGTGTGTTGCGCCTTATGCTCTTTGCCGGAGCGCTCGGACTCCAGTTCCCGGAGCTTTTCCAAAAGCTTTCGCTCTTCGTGGGACAAACGCTTGGGCACCTCCAGAACGACCTGGACGTGGTAGTTGCCATGCTGCCCGGCACTGTTGAGGATGGGAATCCCCTGGTTTTTCAAGGTAAAAACCGCCCCACTTTGGGTCCCGGCTGCGATTTTAATCTTATCGGTCCCCTTGAGCAAGGGCACTTCAATGTCATCACCCAAGGCCAACTGGGAATAGGTCACCGGCACAGAGGCATACAGGTCGTACCCGTCTCGCTGAAAGACCGGGTGCGGCAGGACATGCAAAATGACATACAGATCGCCGGACGGACCGTTCATGGGCCCTGCATTGCCTTCACCCCCGACTCGCAAACGGGTGCCGGTATCCACACCGGCAGGCACCGTAATGGACAGGGTCTTGGTTTCCTGCTCCCGGCCCCGGCCTTCACAGGTGCGACACGGATCCACAATCATGGTGCCCTGGCCCATACAACGGGGGCAGGTGCTGATTTGGGTAAAATGCCCGATAATCGTCTGTGTGGTCTGGCGAATCTGACCTTGCCCCATACAGGTTTGGCACACGGCTGGCCCGCCCGAGCCCGGGGACGCACCCGAGCCCTCGCAGGAGTGGCAATGCTTCAGGCGATTGACTTCAATCTCTTTGCTGATGCCAAAAGCCGCGTCCATAAAATCAATTTCAAGATCATAGCGCAGATCTTCACCCCGCATCTGGGTTTGCCCACGACCATATCCTTCCCCCCCGGGGAAGCCACCACCAAAGAACTGGGCGAACAGATCGTTGAGATCCGGAAACCCTTGCATAAAGTCCCACGTGGGCTGATACCCACCGCCACGCAAGCCTTCATGGCCATAGGCATCATACACTTGGCGCTTCTGCGGATCACTTAAGACTTCGTACGCTTCTCCCAGCTCTTTGAAGAGCTCATCGGCGTTGGGGTCCTTGCTCACATCGGGATGGTATTCCCGGGCTTTCTTGCGAAACGATTTCTTGATCTCTTCGGGAGTTGCGTTTCGTGAGACCTCAAGGATCTCATAATAGTCTCGTTTTCCACTCATAGGGGCGTATTAATGTCCTGTGGTTTGCTGAAAGGGATTGTTCTTGGCAGCGTCGGGAGAAAACCCACCGGCGCTGGATTCGGTTTCGGCAGCCTCTGCAGGCGTGGCCCCAGCCGGAGCCACCGCGACAACAACCCGAGCCGGACGAATGACGCGATCGTGCAGAATATACCCATCCTGGTAGACTTCAATAATGCTCTGATCCGGAACATCCCCGTTTTCAACCTGACTGATGGCCTCATGACGCTCAGGGTCAAAGGGTTCGCCCTTGGGAGACATCTTGGTCAAGCCCATGTCTTTCAGGTTGTCCAACAACTGCTGGGACAGCATTTCAAAACTCTTATACAGCATTTTGGGATCCGAGGTCTCGGACAAGCTTTGCTGGGCCCGCTCCAGATTATCCAGAACCGGTAACAGGTTTTCTAATGTGGCCTGGGCACCGTACTTAAACAGGTGTTCCCGTTCCTGGGCCTGGCGCTTGCGAAAATTCTCAAAATCCGCTGCGAGTCGAAGATACCGGTTGTTAAGCTCCTGATACTCGTCAGAGCCCGGTCCGCCGGTTGCTTCGGCAGCGTGAACATCGCCTTCGGATAACGTGCTTTCCGAGGTTTCGGTCGCCTCTTGTTGTTTGTCCATCATGACCAAATTCCTTCGCAGCCACTGACTCTGATTCATTATAGAACGCTGATGCCGAAGAAAGGAGATCCTTAAGGATTTCTTAAGCACCTCTCCTCCAGCCTGATGAATTCCATACGAGCGGCCTGTCCCGAAGAAGCCACGCCTACTCCCAAGCCAAGCGGACCCATGCAACCTAAAAAAGCCTTAAATCCTTACTATTAATAGTTTTTTAAGAAAAAATACGTTTAAAACCCTTTCAATATGGGAATATAACCAATAAATAAACCCCAAAACAAGGACAACTGATGATGACCCCCTCTTCTAAAACCCACTTACAACGCTTTATGGCATCAGTACTGCCCTCCCGGGATTCCCGTGTGGACAATTTGTCCACACGGTTACTTGTCCCCCTGAACGCGCCGTACGGCCAATTTGGCCGTACGGTGAAACCGCCTCCAAATGGCCTATCTGACCGTGCGGACAATTTGTCCGTACGGCGAATCATTGGCCAAAAACCCACACGCCAAACAGGGTGTTCCCCAAGCAAGACCTTGATCTGGCAGGGGCACTTTGAAAAAGCGGCTCCTTTAGGCCACAATAAAACTAACCTGGGAAGGCCCTGATACAGCCCTCTCCTGGGGTGGATGTAGCAGCAGTACCGAGGGCGGCCTGTGGGTGACGAGGATAAACAGTTTGAGGCCTCGCAACAGAAGCTGAAAAAAGCCAAGGAAGACGGTCAGGTCATTAAGAGCAAGGATGTCTCCACGGCTGTCTTTTTGATCGTCATGTTCGGCCTTCTTTATGTCCTGGGACCGATGATTTGGAACCAGATGGCCAAGCTCTTCATCCTTATTTTTGACCAGATCCCCCATAAAAGCGCCGAAGAAGTGGGCCATATGTACCTGTTGACCCTGGTCGTCCTGACCCTGGTCATTACCATCGGCCCGTTTCTGATTATTGCCGCAATGGTCGCCATTGCCGGGGACTTCTTCCAGGTGGGCCCCCTGGTGTCGATGAAAGCCCTGGAGCCCAAGTTCGACAAATTGAACCCGGTCAAGGGCATCAAGAACCTCTTTACCATGCGATCCCTGATTGAGCTGGTGAAAAACATCCTGAAAATTGCCATTCTCGGGTATATCGGCTGGCTGGTATTTCAGGCCCACATGATGGAGCTGTTTGTGATTGGCCAGGCCGAAAACATCATGGCCATGATGAGCCTTCTGTGCAAGGTCCTCTTCGAGTTTATGATCAAGACCGGCATCGTCTTTTTGATCATCGGCATGGGCGACTATCTGTTTCAGCGCTGGAAGTTTCTTCAGGATCAAAAGATGTCGTTCAAGGAACTGAAGGACGAGTACAAAAACTCGGAAGGCGACCCCCACGTCAAAGCGGCCCTTCGTCAACGCCGGATGCAAATGCTCCAGCGAGGCATGCTGGAAGCCGTGCCCAATGCCGATGTCATCATCACCAATCCCATCCATATTGCCATTGCGATCCGTTACATGGATGAAGTGATGGAGGCCCCGCATGTGGTGGCTAAAGGTACGGAACTTTTTGCCGAAAAAATTAAAGACATCGCCAAAGAACACGGTGTGCCCATTGTGGAAAATGCCGCCGTTGCCCGAGCGTTGTTTCAGGCCGTGGATATTGACCAGGAAATCCCCCCGGAAATGTACCAGGCCGTTGCCGAAATCCTGATGTTTGCATGGCGAATTAAGGGCCAACCGATTCCCGGCAAGCGACAGACAGAGTAGGTAGTGTATAATAGTGGTCTCAAGGTACCTGTCAGGCATTAAATCAGCATATCTGCTGTATGTTGATGGAAGGAAACAGTTCAACGGTGAAGCCAAATCAGCAAATCAACCATAGACTCGAAGAACGCAACCTCGCCAAGTATTTACCCCTGGTCGAACGTGTTGCCAAGGTAGAGTACCGCCGTGTGCCCTCGCATATGGTGGACTACGAAGAGCTGGTCAGCATTGGCGCCATTGCTGTTCAAAGTATCCTGCGCGGCAAAACCGCCGAACAGATTGAAAATCTCAATATCTCCTATATTGCCACAGCCACTCGCTGGGCCATCCGCAATGAACTTCGCACCCGATACAAATGGTATACCCTGAAACATACCCGGACCGCCGAAGAATCCGAAAGCAACGGGGCTGACGGGGATGGCGAAAACAGCGAAGGCAAAGACAAAGAGTCGCCCGAATCCATTCGGGAAGCCGTTTACGAGACCATTCTGTCCATTGACGGGATCTCCGACGGCCAGGACGGCGACTCCAGCTACGACTTTATCAGCGACAACGGCGCCCGCCCCGACGAACACCTGGAAATCGTGGAACTGGGGAAAGCCATTAAGAAAGCCATTGAAAACCTGCCGCCCAAAGAGCGCACCATTGTGGAATACCGCTTTTACCGCAACATGCAGGTCAAGGAAATTGCAAGCCTCGTCGGCCTATCCTCCTCCCGGGTCACTCGCATTGTCCAGGCTTCACTGGATATGGTGCGCGAGTACCTGAAAGAAATGGAGCAAATGGACTAATCGCCACCATTGTTGGGCGTCGGAAATTCACGAGGCCCATTTTTTGGGGTGTCTTGCCACTGGCCTAAAAATGCTTTTCTCCGTACGCGCAAATTGCGCGTACGGAGAAAAGCATTCCCTGACGACACATCCATGGGCCGGCAAGCTGCCTGCCCCATACAGCTGGGGGCATTACGATGGGGACATCAAGATAGAGTGCAAAGACCAACGCTACTTTTTGGTGTTGGTGGTCTGGCGTTCCAGGGCCTTATACAGATTGGGGAAAGCCGTTTTCAGCTCATCGGCAGAAAACATGGGATTCACCGATTCTCCGCCCCACTCCGGCAGGCATGGCAGCAAATCCGTCACGGCATGGTCGACGCTTTCGCTGTAGGGATACATATCCGAGTAGTCGCCATCTGAAAGTTTGATGACATCCCGACGCCATTCATGTCTCACATTCCCGCGTTCGGCCAGGCGGCTTTCCTCGACATAGGCCCGAGCCACTTGCGCCCGCAATTTGAGCGCCGCTAAATCGTTGCTAATCTTGAACCAGGAGGGAACAATCGCATTCCAATAATGCGCCAGCGGGGTTTTCTTCTCGCCAATGTAGATGGTCTTGCCATGGCGCAGTTCATCCACGTTTCTGGCAGGAATCCCCGGTCCGGTGACCACCCCTTTAATGGTGTTCAATTTGGGAAGCGCTTTGGTGATATCGCTGGCCAAGACAACCTGAATTCCCTTTGCCGCCAGCAGGTTGCGGGCATAGGCCGGGATGCTGTTGTAGGCCTTGGTCATATCGTTGACAAACTCATCGGAGGGTTTGGCATTGGGCGCTGACGCCAGGCCTTGCGTACCCGAGGATGAAACAGAATCCTTCTCCGGATCGTTGCCAAAGGGTAACGGATAACGAACAGCAGCGGCGGCGGCTGCAAAGCGAGGGGAGGCTTGCATCGAACGGCAAGATGCTTGTCTATATTGATTGCAATTCACAGAAACCACAGAATTCCACCTTTCCGAAAAACCTAAGAACCTTCACTGTCAAAAGCACCGATGAGGTGCCTCAAACATACTAAGCCCAAGAATATCGCTTATCACCTTTTTTAAAGACCCTCAATCAAATAAATTGCCTGGTTGTTACAGAGTTGATACAAAACAGGTCCGCCGACCCATTGTGGGTCGGCGGACCTGTTTTGTAAATATGACAACTTGATGTTACATCCTGAAACTCCTTGCTGTTCTTGTTAGTTCCCGGCCGGTGCGGGTGCTGCCGGCGGGGCCGGAACTGCAGTCTCATTGGCCGTATTGTTTTCAAGGCCTCGAATACCCTCTTTAAGCCAGTTGGATCTGAGCGTATTTCTGGCAATCCGGGCAAACTGGTGGCTGACATTGGCTCGGGCACCGTGCTCCATATGCTCCAGCCTGAAGTTATGCCACGCCCGCTCGAAGGCTGATCGTTGACGGGCCTGCGCTTGAGCCACC
The DNA here is from genome assembly GCA_041697335.1 of Vampirovibrionaceae bacterium NZW_1234. GTDB lineage: Bacteria > Cyanobacteriota > Vampirovibrionia > Vampirovibrionales > JAGQHJ01 > JBGUGD01. Next base: position 182,062 of record JBGUGD010000015.1, read on the forward strand.
CGTTGCCCCCGAGCCAGCGTTTCAGGACGGAAGCCATCCGCTGTACCACGGCGCTGAGCAACCTGATAGGATCGGTGAGCGAGATCCGAACTCTCGGAAACCGGGGCTGTCCGAGGACGGAGCGGTGGTGTGACTCTCAAGTCAGACCGGGTCCGCAAGCCAACGTTGATGACGCTGCCAAACAGAGCCCCGTACATAATCGACTCACCAATGGGCTTACCATCCCACCATGCTCGAAACCCGTTATCGAGGCCACCGAAGATAGCCCCCTCGGTACCACGTCGAGCCGCAATGATCCCGAATTTCTGAAGCCCGGTCTGGCTCGAACGCAGAACAACATCCTTCGTGGCATAAATCTGCATGCGTCCCACCAGGGTGCTGGCTTTTGAGGTCCCCAGTGCCAGGACTTTACCACCGCAGGCTCGGCCCACGGCAGTTCCAACTCCAGCGGCTAACGGGGAAATGAGTGCCACACCGAACCCGACACAGAAGTCTCGTTTCCAATCCTTGAAGGCCTCGCCCCAACTAATGGGGTTGCCGTTCTCATCGCCATCAAACTTTTTGGCGGCAGCCTGAATCAGCATCTTGGCGCCACCAGCCACTACGGCAGCAGCCGCTAAGCCCAGCGGGCCACCGGCAGCAAAAGCAGCAACAGAGATAGCGCCAATGGCGACATCACCCAGGACATCGGTCCAGTTCTGGGCTTTTGTCAGGTACTGTGAAAATTTATTGTCGGTTGCTCCCAAGGCCGTACCCGCGAGACCACCAATCACGGCACCGATGGGGCCACCGACCATAAAGCCTGCCATTACGCCAAGACCCAATCCGGCCCCCCCGGTACAAAGGCGGCTAAACCAGGAACGAGGCTTCTGAGGTGCCTGCGGCTGTGCAGGCGCTGGTGCTGGTGCTGGCGTGGGATTGCGCCGAGGCGGCTCCGGTGCGGCACGCATCACAGGACCTGGTGGCTGTAACGGCCCACGGCCCCATTGGCCTACAGGAATGATATTCAAATTCGGATCGGGCTGTAATCCCGGAATACCTCCGGGCCCATTTGGCCCTAGCAATAGTGGTGGTTGAACTCTTCTATCGGCGCCTTGAACGACACCTTGAGGCTGACCTGGCATAATTCCCCCTTAATACTCTTCTCGGTGATCCTAAAAGGCTAATCGAAAGCCTTGTCGGCCTCTCCTTTGCCGACATCCGTTGCTCTGAAACGTCCAATTTCAGCATCAGTGCTTGGGTGGATTCCAATCGCACCAATGACAATATGGCCTTATGCTCAGGTTAGAATGTGTTTAAAATTTTCATTCAGCGTATCCCCCTCATACATACCCTAGTCAATCTTCTCAAAAACCGGAGCAGCTGCTCCTACGTTTATATAAAAACGTCCCGATTCCATTTTGGACCAGGTTGTTACAATTTATAACACACAAACCCCGTCACAGAGCCACTATTAAAACATTTAAAAATAAAAACAGCCATCCTGAAAGCGTTTTCAGACTGCCTCTTATCCCTTGGCCTGGGGAGACATTTAGGCGAGATGAACGCCTCGTATGGCTTCAGGCAACCATTTTAGACAGGGAAACGATTACTTCCCCCGCCGGTCCAGCTCGGCGATATCCAGAAAAGACGTTGAATTCAGCCGAGCCAGATCATCAAAGGTGGGCTTGGAGACGCGAAACGTATTGCCCTCGCTGTCTTTGGGCTGGACTGAAATGAGGCCCTCTCTGAGGAGATGAGTCGTTCCAGCACGCCAGGAATTAATGGCATCCAAGAGTCGGTGCAAGCCCCACAAATCAGATTCTTGCGGGTTTTGCTGCCCTTCGGCAAAGGCTTTGGCCAGCCGAAGAATTTCAGCCCGATACTTATCGTCCTGCTTTTTGGCATGCCCGGTTAAAACGTAGTGCTTCGGCTTCTGAAGGACGTATATCGGTCCTGGCTGGTGCATTTGTTTAAAGTTTCGAGTGAAGAAATCCTCACTTGGAACATTTGGACGCGACAACGATATGGTTTTAGCTTCAACACCCGCTTCATTGAGCTGACGAGCCAATTCTCTGGCCGCCTTAGCTTCTAACTTATCCTTCTTCTGGGGATCTGACACATCCAGAACACCATTGATGGGATAGCTGTTGATCACATAGGCCTGGCCAAAGCGAACGGGCATGGTCATTGTCAGAGTCTCCTTATTTGATAACAGTGGATTTTAGAGGGGTTTGATTTTTTGCAACTCATATTGCAAAACCGTATTCCTGTTCTACTACAACCAGGTTAAATTACCAGTCGTCATTTGAAATGACCTGCCGATGCCACGGCACACTGTCTTGCCATGACGGTTTGACTGGCGTCATCGGCAGGCAGCTCTGGTTTAAAGAGGATGCCGGAAATCACCACCGGCGTGACCCACGGCAGCCTCATGACCGAGAATTGTAAATTTTTCGTAACAGAGTAGCGAAACCGATCTTATCGATTGTTTTTATATCTGTACAACATCTCTCTTGTTTCTCGGATTATAGTAGGCTGCAATGTGTGAGGTATGGTTGTATGGACTTAGGAAAATTGATGTCTCCCAAGGAGACACAGAGATTATTGGGTCAAATGATTAGTGGCGACAGTGCCGGTGTGGTTAAAGACTTAACCAGTGGCAGTGCACCGGGAGGTTTAACCTCGGCTCCCCCCGCCAGAACAGACTCGCTCAATACCAGTTCGTTTGCCGATTTGGGTAAAGCTCTTGATTTGATTCAGCGCAGCGGCTCCGGGCCCTCTTTGGGCACCTTGGTCACGGCTATGGAAAACAAGCGGATTCAGGAATTTATCGAAAATACCCTGGATGCACTCCTCGATAGCAACAATCTGGATGACACCGGAAAAGCCTTGCTGTTGGCCTTAAAAGTCCTCATTCAGGACAACCCCCGCATGGGCCGAGGGCTGATGAACAGCTTTCAAGGGTTGGGTAGTCTTGGCAACGGTGTTCAAGATTCGTTCCGCAGTGCCTTCCGTAGCCTTTTTGGGGGCTTATCCGGCGGCATTAACCTAAACGCCAATAATTCATCCGAACTGTTACAGGCCGCCGCGGAAGAGCTGCTGCGCTACCTGGATAACAGCAATGGCATCTCTCCCTTCAACCGAGGCCTGACCAATATCCTGGGCCTCTAAGCAAGAGAGCTCTTGCACAACATCAATCCACAAGTTTCCCCTTCGGGATTAAAAGCGCTCACGAACAAAACCTAAACCAGAGAGACCCTCGGGCCTCTCTGGTTTTTGGGGTTCGTCCATCCCGGACTCGCCTCTTGCCACCATGGCCCGGTGTGGTCTAAAATGCCAGTTCACTGCCTTTGATTCCCCTCGACCCCAAGCAAATAACGGCCTAAAAGCGCTGTCCGACTTCAGCTTGACGTCGGGACCGGGTTTGAACTACAGTGTATCAACGAGTGTATTTTGAGTTGCAACGGCTTTGCAACACGTAAAAAGAAGGAATGAGACCCCATGACCACTGATTTGGTGAAAGAGGTTGAGCAACGTTACCTCAAACAAGACCTCCCCGACGTGGCCCCCGGCGATACCGTCAAGGTAAAAATCAAGATTAAAGAAGGCAACAAAGAGCGTACCCAGGCCTACGAAGGCGTTGTCATTAAAAAGCGGGGCTCTGGCATTAACAAAACCATTACCGTTCGTCGTGTATTCCAAGGTGTTGGTGTTGAGCGGGTCTTTCTGCTCCACTCGCCCAAAGTGGAATCCATTCAAATTATTCGCAAGGGCGACGTTCGTCGGGCCAAGCTGTACTATCTGCGCAAGCTGACGGGTAAAGCGGCTCGGATTCGCGAAAAAGTGGGCGTCATCAGTGGCGAAGCCAAAAAAGGCAAAGCCCAGCCCCAAGCTCAGGCTCCTGTGGAAAAAGCGGAAGAGCCCCCAGCCGCTGAGGCCTAATGGACGACACCATTATTCAATGGTACCCCGGCCATATTGCCAAGCTGGAGCGTGAACTCCAACCTCTGTTAAAACAACTCGACGTTGTCATCGAGGTTTTGGATGCCCGCATTCCCCAAGCCAGTTGGAATCAACAATTATCCCAAAAGATCCGGCACCAAAAGCCGGTTCTTTTGGTTTTAAACAAGGCTGACCTCGCGGATCCCCATTGGACCTCCCAGTGGGAAGCCCATTACCGAGAGATTTACCCATCAGTCCTGTCCTTCAGTTGCAGCACAGGCAAAGGCAAGCAGTCCATCATCCAAGCCTTGCAACACTTGGGAGAGCCGGAGCAAGTCAAGCGGGTGGCCAAAGGCTTAAAACGTCGCCCGGTTCGCACCGGTATCGTCGGCATGCCCAATGTGGGAAAATCCAGCATCCTGAACACCCTGGTGGGGGTCAAAAAAGCCCATACCGGCCACCGGGCCGGGGTCACCCGAACCACCCAGTGGGTCCGGGTGCATCCGCAGGTGGAGCTTCTGGATACCCCCGGATTGATTCCGCCCAAACTGGAGTCCGCCGAAATGGGCAAACTCCTGGCCAGTGTGTACTCCGTGGGAGACGCCGCCTTTGAGGAAGAAATGATTTTGCCGGATTTTATGGAACGCATCAACACGCTTTACCCCGGCATGTTGACCCGGGCACTGGACTTGCCTGCGGATACCGAAGCGACGCCAGAGGCCGTGGCCCGGCGCCGAGGCTATCTTCTGCCCGGAGATGAACTGGACTATCGCCGCACGGCCCAGGCCGTCTTTAAGGATTTTCGTCATGGTCGATTGGGAAGAATCACCCTTGAACACCCCCACCAAGGCCCCTCGAAAGAAGCGTCTCTCTAAGCTGTCAGCCTTATTGGCCTTTGATCGAAAGCAGCTTGCCTTGGCGTGCCAGGAACACCACTGTGAATTTACCGGGATTCTTGGTATCGATGAAGTGGGGCGGGGCAGCCTGGTGGGCCCTGTGGTTGCCGCTGCCCTGGTTTTTCCCAGTCGCCTTAGCCCGGCAGATAAACGCCTGCTGGCGGATCTGGATGATTCCAAGGCAGCCCATCTCAATCATGCCAAGCGCCTGGCCATGGCCAGCCATTTGCAAACCATTGGGCACTGGGGTATTGGCGAAGCCTCGCTGGAAGATATCGAGCGTTACAACATCTTTCATGCGTCCTTCCTGGCCGGTCGTCGGGCCATTGCCGCCGTGGCCGAAACGCTTGGCACCGAGATGCAAGCAGAGCTGGAACGTTACATTGTGATAGTGGATGGCAAACACCGGATTTCAGAGTTAACGCTGATTCAGTACCCTCATGTCAAAGCCGATGGTAAATCGGCTGCCGTGGCCGGAGCCTCCATTATTGCCAAGGCCTACCGGGACAACTTGTTGATGCGCTATGCCGAAGAATATCCGGGCTATGGTTGGGAAAAAAATGCCGGCTACGGGACCCCGAGCCATCAAGAGGCCATGCAAACCCTGGGCCTGACCCCCTTGCATCGCAAGTCCTTCAAGCTGGTCCAACAGCAGCTCACGTTGTTTTAATTACCGGTGCAACAGGGCGCCTGCCGCAAGCGCGTTATTGATAAGATGCCCGATCATCCCGGGCAATAACGCCCGGGTACGGTCACGAAAGACGCCCAGGATGGTTGCCGTGACCAGCACATACACCATCGCCAGCCAGTTGCCCAGATACAGGGTGTGAAACAGGGTAAAAACCGCAACGGTTACTCCCACGGCGGCCCAACGGGGCATATAGCGATAGAGGGTGGATTGCAGCAGGCCCCGGAAAATAAGTTCCTCCATGAGGGGTGCCAGCACAATGGCCAGGACCACCAACCATTCCAGCTTCCATGGAGGCACAGCCTGGTAGGGCTGAGTCACCTCCCAGCGATAGACCTGGGCCAGAAAGCCCAAGATGGTTCCAAATACCAGAATACAGGTTCCGCAGAACACCCCCAGGCCAATCTGGTTTCGCCAGCTCTCCTGAGAAGATCGCAGCCCAACCCCGGTCCAAAACGCGCTCCCATAGCGGCGAAGAAAAACAAGAAAACCCACGAGCCATGCTCCGTTACTGGCCAGATACAGGGCCAGCATGACCTGCTCTTTCGGCCAGACAACAAGGGACTTTAGCCCCCAGGTCAGTACGAGGGGAATCAGCACAACGGCAACCAGAAACAGATCGAGGACGGTGCGTAAGCCCCAAGGTGGAACATCCGGAGCGGACGGTATGCTAGAATGAGGTGTCAGGTTCAAACGAGAGACTCTCTGGGCCAATGGGTGTGCGCATTACATTATTGGGCATTATATCAGAGGTGGTGCTCTGGACCGCGATTCTGGTCGTGGGATCCGTTCTGTTTGGCCGCTATATTCTGCCTCATACCCCGTGGGGCAATAAAATCAACCAGGAGTTTACCTGGACCTTTAATGACGTCAGCCAACTGAGTGTGGGTTCCCCCGTAAACTTCATGGGCATTGACGTAGGGTCCGTCAAGCGCTTGACCCCGGGCTCCAACCACGTAAAAGTTCATGTGGAAACCTACCCGACCGCCCCCAAAATTCCGACCGGATCGAATATTACCGTGGAATTTAATGGCCTGGCCGGTGCCAAGACCCTGGAGATCCTGCCTCCGGAAGAACTGGTAGATGCACCGGAGAATTTTATTGTGGAAGATCCCATCCGATTGTCGGATGTGACCCACACCCAAAGCGAAATGTCCATTGCCTTGAATAAAGCAGCCCAGAATCTGGCCAAAAGCCTTCGTGACTACCCAGATGACCATAGCCTGATTCTGGCGCTTCAACCTCTGGATCTGGCTCTTGATAAAAGTGGATCCAGTTTAAGCACCATGCTGAGGGTTTTAACTACCTTAAGCCCGAAAATCCAAACGGGCTTGCGTAAAACAAACACCTCAATTGGCCATTTCAATGCGATGGCCATTCGCCTCGCCGAAATTACCCGACCGGCTGATCTGCAAAGGAGGCTTGTCCACCAGTTTGAATCGTTTCACACCACCCGGCATCGTCTTCAGAACCACTTGAACTCTTGTCAAACAGCGTACCTGCACGACCGCCTTTCGATTATCGCGTCAGAACTGTCTCAAGCCACCCAGTCGCTCAATTCCACCTTGCCCAACACGCTCCAGGGATGGACGACCTTCAACCAGCGCATGTGTCAGGTCCACAACACCCTGTGTCGCATTGATAACAGCATTGATCCGGCTACATTGAGACAACGGCTTCACAACTTCAGCGAGCAGCTTCAACACTGGCTTGTGCCGTTGAAAACCCTGGAATCGAAGTTTTAAAACCTAAACGGTGGCCAATGAAGGCCCGGAAGCCACCAGCCTGTCCAGGCTCCGATACTGGAAGGCTTGGGCCAAGTGAACGGTCTCAATGGTATCCGCCCCGGCCAGATCGGCAATGGTGCGGGTCAGTTTGAGAATCCGATCAAAAGAACGGCCACTGAGATTGAGCTTCTGGATGGCTTGGGCCATAAAGGCCTCCGTATCCGGGGTTAAGGCGCAGAATTGTTTGATATGGGAGGGCAGCATCTCGCTATTGGTGCGAATCCCAAGGCCCTCAAACCGTGTCTTTTGTCGTTGACGAGCCTGAACAATGCGCTCCTGCACCTGAGCACTGGATTCCGGCGCACTGAGAGAGGTATCATTGCCTAACAACTCGGCTTGGGACAGGCGGGGCACTTCAATATGCAAATCGATCCGATCCAGGAGGGGGCCGGAGATTTTTCCCAGATAGCGCTGAATTTGCGAGGGGGAGCAGACACAGGACTTGAGGGAATCGCCATAATAGCCGCAAGGGCAGGGGTTCATGGCAGCCAGAAGAATGAATTTGGCGGGAAAGGTCATCGACTGCTGGGCCCGACTCACCGTGACCACGCCGTCTTCCAGAGGCTGCCGCAGGACTTCCAGAACGTTTCGGGGAAACTCGGTGAACTCATCGAGGAAGAGGACGCCCCGATGAGAGAGCGTGATTTCCCCCGGTTTGGGGTGAGCACCACCACCGATGATTCCGGCGGGGGAGGCCGAGTGATGGGGCGAACGAAACGGGCGACGATAAATCAGGTTGGGGCTATCCGGCAAGAGACCGGCCACACTGTAAATGCGGCTGACTTCCAGCATTTCCTCAAAATCCATGGGGGGTAAAATTCCGGCAAAGGCCTTGGCAAGCATGGATTTTCCGCTGCCCGGGGGGCCGAACATGGCGATGTTGTGCCCGCCTGCGGCTGCAATTTCTAAGGCCCGCTTGGCATGAGTCTGGCCTTTGATTTCCGCAAAATCCACCAGAAAACGTTCGCTCCGGTTCATGACCTCTTGAAACAAAGTCTCAGGCTTCAACGCCGATCGGAAGGCCTCCGGATCATCCAGCAGTTGGGGAACCTGGGATAGGTGTTCCAGGCCATACACGGCAATGCCTTCGACCAGCGAGGCCTCGGCCATGTTTTCCTTGGCCACCACCAGGGCATTGATATTGCGTGCCCGGGCCATCAGTGCAAGGGACAAGACACCCCGAACCGGACGCACGGATCCATCCAGGGACAACTCTCCCACAAAGCATGCTTCGCTTAACAAGCGGCTTTCCGGGAAATACTCGGAGCTGTGTAAAATCCCCACCGCCATGGGCAGGTCGAAACCGGATCCGGCTTTGCGAACATCGGCCGGGGCCAGGTTGACCACCACTTTTTTTAACGGAAACACGAATCCGGCATTCTTAATGGCAGATTTTATCCGCTCCTTCGCTTCGTTCACCGTGGTATCCGGTAGTCCGACAATGTTGAAGGCAGGCACCCCGGCAGCCGTATCCACCTCGGCAAACACCACCTCGCCATCAATGCCATTAATGGTCCCGGTCATAATCTGGGCAACCGTCACGTTTTGGGCCTCCTGTCCTCGCCCCGGCATCGGGGTTCAAGCTCACTATTCATCTCATCAAATCGAAATAGCCCGGGAAACTCAAGACATGCTGCACAGATTGTTACAGACGGATGGCTATCCCCAGATACGCAATTTTGGCGTACAATAGGGGCGTGTAGAGTCGTCCGCATCGAAATGATGGACCAGGGGGTCTTTCTTGAACGCCAACGTGTCGAATCAAAAATTTATTGCCCTAACGCTAATCTCTTTCTGCGTGCTTGCCCTGATTTTGGGCGTGGTACAACTGTCCAAAGCTCCCAGCAATATTAAAGCCGTCGGATCCAAAGAGTCGATCTCAGGAACATTCATGGGCGGCACCGGCGATCGCCTGGCCTTTATCTCCCTGGAAGGCATGATCAGCGAGGATTTAAGCGACTCCTCTGTTTTTCAGCGTGAATCGACTGCCATGAAGGCCCGTCGGCTGCTGTATTATGCGGCCAAAGACACCAATGTCAAGGGAGTCCTCCTGCGCATTAATTCCCCGGGAGGCACCGTGGGCATGAGCCAGGAATTGTATGATGCGGTCTCCGAAGTTCGCAAACACAAACCCATTGTGGTTTCCATGGGCGATGTTGCTGCCAGTGGCGGCTACTACACGGCAGCAGCAGCCGACCGGATTCTCGCCAACCCGGGAACATTGACGGCCAGTATCGGCGTGATTCTGCAGACCATCAATGCTGAAAAACTCTTGACGGACAAACTGGGCATTAAAGCCGTAACGGTGAAAAGCGGCAAGTTTAAAGATATTCTTTCGCCCTACCGCCCGGCAACCGAAGCCGAGTTGTCCTTGTTGCAAGATATTATCGACTCTTCCTATCACCAATTTCTGGAGGCCGTCCTGAATGGGCGCACCCGGGACATTAAAGACCCTGAGGTTCGTAATAATCGGATACGAGCGATCACCGCCATTGCCGACGGTCGTGTGGTGCTGGGCTCTCAGGCCGTTGAAATCGGCCTCGTCGATCAAACCGGAGGCTTGGAAGATGCCAAGCGAGTGCTGCAAAATCTGGCTGGCGAGCGGTTTAACATTAGCCGCCCCGATCGCCTGACGTTGCAGGAATATGAAAGCACCTTCAGCATCTGGGATTTCCTGGGATTGGGAGCGGTTCAAAACCTCAAGCCCAAAATGGGTGCCGTATTGACCCCGCCGGAATCCGTCATTCCCAACTCTATTCGCTATGCCAACCAACCCCTGTGGTTGATGGAGAGCTTCTAGAATGCAATTCCTGGACATTTTCTTTAACGTCCTGTTTCACCCTTCCCAGGAATTTCGGGTGATTGCCATTGGTCCGGTGCCTCGGGATCGGCTGCTGGCCTATGGTTTGGTGCTGGTTTTGGTCACCTCGGCCTTGGGCGTGGTGTATTCCCCGATGGTGTTTTCGACTGACGGGTTGATGCTTAAACTGATGCTGGCAGCCACTTCAGGCACTATCTATTGGCTTTTTACGGCCGCCCTGATTGCCATGACCGCCTATGTTTTTGGTGAACGGGGCCGCCCGCAAACACTCCTGATCTTAACAGCCTACGCAACCTTGCCCTGGTTATTTTTACCGGTAGCCATGCTCTTTCGGGACAGCTTGTGGGGCTTTGGCCATACCATTAGCATTTTTGCCTCATTGGGGATTTGGCTGTGGAGTGCCATCTTGTTCCTGATGGCGCTCAAATTTACCTATAATCTGACGCTGGATCGGCTGTTGCTGGCCGCAACGGTCCCGCTCCTGATGGCCTTTCTGGGCCTCAGTTGGGTGGGCGGGTTCATCTTTAATTTGATCCAGTTTTTATCCTAATTATTGGTCTAACGCCTTTTCCCGAGAGCTTTTTCTCCCCAATTTCCCGAACCGTTGTCTATAAACTTCTTTACATTTCTGCTGTGTCCTCTTCAGCCCTAGCTTCCTTGTACCGATACCGGATCTGAAGAATCGCTATCACTTTCCATGGGTATTGGGTAATCGCAAGATAGGGACAGCACAAATGGGCATTGAGCAAATTTTTTCCAGATATTTCAAGGCTTTTGGTCGGCCAAGAGCCACCAAAGGCTTTAGCTTGAGTGAAAATCTGGTCACGCTGGGTGTGATTAGTCTGGTCGCTGTAACCGGTGTGGTGGCCATGACCACCATGAACACCAATAAAAATGGCCTGGCCAAATTGCGCACCACCCATGAACTGATTCAAGCCACGGCCTCTCACGAAAACATCAAGGGCAGCATCCATCAGCCAGCAGACATGTTCCGACAGCTGGCCAGCAGCCTGACGGATCGGGGGGATTATGTGGAAATGAAACTCCGCAACGGGACCACGATCCATGTGGCCAAGAGCTGGTCCCCAGGTGGGTACACCGTGGTGATGGCCTATGCTGATGGCCAGCAGGCGTGCATTGCCGTGGACGAAGACTCCGCCCAAACGGCATCCCAAGATTGCTCGAACCCGAACTCTCCCAACCCATCGGATCAAACCCTGAACGCCGACAGCAATTTCGCCAACCAGGTCAACAACGCCAATCAATTGGCCTCAGCCGGGAGTGACACGGGCTCCACGCAAGAAGAAGATATTGCCACCGATGGGAGTACCAATCCCGATCTGGGGGGCGGTAGCGGAAGCTCTCAAACCAACGACCCCTCTACCGCCGACGAGGGAACAGGCACACTCTCCAGCATGAACCAGGCCACCATCACAGTGAATCTGCAAGGCTTGTTCTCAGGCCAAAAAGGGACCGTGGTTATTGACGACACCGATGCAAACACCCCGCAAATGACCTTGAGTGATCTGGATAACGGTTCTGTGTCGCAACATGTGGAAGCCGGAAGCGTAAACGACAACTATACCTACACCGTCACCATTACGCCTCAGGTCAACGTTCCCAACCTGCCAGCAGGGCAGGTCAACAACAGCACTTTGGGCAGAACCGTTATTACCTTGCCCAACCTGGAAACGGGCGAAACCTATGCTATTACCGCAAACGTGATTCAAGAACGCCCGATTGCCTTCAAAGTCAATCTGCCCACGGCACAAACCGCACAAGGTTTGCAATATGAAGTCCATAGAGCTTCCAGTGCCAACGGACCTTTCACGATTATGCCTGAGAAATCCGGACAAACCAGCTCGGGGCAAAATACCAATGTCAACTTGTCCCTGGTCAACAATATGTTTTACAAATTTGTCGTTCGTCCTGGCGTTCAACTGGCCGGTGTGGCTGAAAGTCAACCCTTCCAGGTGACCGATGGCGGGGCCCTCATTGGTAGCTCAACCGTACCTGTCGTTCCCATCAATGCAAATTTACCACCGCTGACGGTGCGAGTGACCCAAAGTGGTACTGTCGCCATCAACTCTGATGTTACGGTTCATATTAACGGCCCTGGTATGAGTAGCAGCGCACAAGTGACCACTGTAAACGGGATTCGGCAAGTAACGGTCCATGTTCTGGGTGGGCAGACATACACAGCGGAAGCCATGGCTGACGGTTACATTGGCCTTCCCTCCAGCCAACTGGTTAACGGGCCCAGCGGATCCACCCTTAATCTCACCCTCAATGTCAGTTTGACCGGCATGTATCACCGAATCACCCATGCACAAGTCGGTGGCTTGGCCAAAGACATTTTTGATCCTCGGACCGGATGGTTTCGTCGTGGCACCTTTGGCTCAGATTTAAGCCTGGCAGCCAGCCAACTCGGAAACTCGGCCCTGGCCCACGGGACGTATCTATTAGGCCAAGGGATTTCTACCTTCCGAACCAATTCCTCGATTGCGGGCTTTGGCAACATTTATATTGACTTTAAAGACCCGAATTGGTGGACCAACAGTTCCTTCCAAAAACTTTCGGGGCAAAGCAATATGGAACTTGCCCTGTATGATGCTTACGGCAATCGAGTCACCTCGCCTGTGCTGAGAACTGAAACGGTGAATATTGACGGGATTGTCTATACCTATCGTTTCCCGGCCCAGAACTATACCTTCGTGGTTAAGAACACGCAAACGGGACAGTCCGTGGCCATGACATGGGATGAAGCGTGTATTTCTCCCATCAAAGTGAACCTGGCCGGGGGGCATGCCCGCCTGAACTCCGACGATCGGTTCTTGTTCGACATTGATGGCCGACGCAAAGCCACAGTGCCTTACATTCGCACCACGGGTGGTCTGAACCAGAACGAGGCCTGGCTGATGCTGGATCGGGCCGGCAATGGCCTGGTCAGTAAAGACGGGATTGTGGATGGCGAAGACGTCTTTGGGGACCATATGCGTACCTACAAGTCCGGTTACGAAGACCTGGCAACCACATTTAAAAGCCACCTCAAAAAAGACGAGCGTGGCCAACGCTACATTCCCCTGCGTCAGATGAGCTGGGTGGAATCCTGGTGGGTTGGCACCACACGGGCATTGGGATGGAACAAGACGATGGATCCGTCCTATGACCTGAAGTTGCTGGATCGCAACAAACAGGTTCAGCTGGCCTCGGCCCATATGAACCGCATCTACGTAGATTATCGCAATGTCGATGAATCCGATGCCAAGAATCAAAACTGGATTGGCCAACGCGGCAACGTCTACTTTGCCACGGGTCAGGCTGCCGAAAGCGCCGACCAATGGTTTCGAGCGTATGCCCGGTTCCGGGAGCTGAGTTTGCAAGAGGTGAAGGAACTGAAAGCAGCCAAAAAGCTGCCAGCCTCTCTGGCGCTGATGAATGGAACAAAGCCAGCCCCCAAGACAGCCAAGTCAGACTCAAAATCTCTATTGGCCTCAAACTAGCCTTCCTGAAATTGAATGCCTCAAACGACGACAATGATCGATTCGGTCATTGTCGTTGGCCTACAAGGGTTTTTGCCTGATTTTAAAGCCCATTTTTAAATCGTCCGATACCCCTTTATCGTACAGTTTGCTTCTCGTTTGTTCGATAGGGTAGAAACTGATTGGAAGAGGCCCATCTGCATGAAACAGCGTCACTCGTTCTTCTCGAATTTCTTATCCTCGGTTTTTAAACGAAACGTCAAGCCGGGGTTTACCCTCAGCGAAAACTTGATTACTGTGGGAGTCATTGCCGGTATTGTCACGGTTGGCGCCTTGACACTGGGCAGTTTGAGTCAAAACCAGAATGGCGAAGCCAAGCTCCAAACAACGCAAGCACATCTTCAACACTTGGCCTCCCATGCCAATCTGAAGGGCGACATGGGCCGAACACCGGATCACGTTTTTCGGGAACTGGCCGTGAGTTTAACGGACAAGGGCGACTACGTTGAGATGGCCCTGCGCAACGGATCTCTCATCAAAGTGAGTAAGACTTGGCGCAATGGCTTAACCGTGGTGATGGCTTACGCGGATAATGAAAAGCCCTCATGTATTACCGTGTCTCAAAGCGGCAATACCGCCACCGGGACCTGTAACAGTTCAGAAGACCCGAACGAGCAAGACCCGACCACCAGCAGTGCCGCTCTGAACGAAGAACAAACGACCCGCGAACAATTGGCAAATAACCCCGGAAACACGGGTGAAGAAAACCTTATCCTCAACGATGGTTCCGACAATCCGGATCTTGGCGGTCGAGATTCAAATGGAACCACAACCCAACTGAGCGATCCTCAGCAACACAACACCTCAACCGTCTACGTAGGCCCTTCCACCACCGAAATCACCTATAATTTGAAAGATCAGTGTAACAATGACATCTCGAATGCGACGGTGACGTTAAAAGACGAGAATAATGAAACCGTGGAAGATGAGGATGGCCATAGCACCTTTACCGGTGCCACCGGTACTATCGCCGCCGTAATTGGACGAACCTACAAACTTGAAGTGAGTTCGGCAGACTATCGTTTTAATGCGGCCGATCCAAAGGCAACGTTTTTGGCTACGGCCGATCCCCAGCAAATTACACTGGTGGGAATGGCGCCCCAGACCTATCGCCTCACCATCAACACGTTTGCCAATTTAAACGTAGGCCCGATTACGGTCACCAGCCCCGAAATCACCGGTTTTAGCCATGTACTGAATCATCCTTACCAAAAAGAAGTCAAAATAGAGCCCACAAACCTCAACACCGTATCCTTTTTAGCCAATCCAAGTCAATACAACCTCAGCCCTCAGCTGGTGGAGGTTCCACAACCCAGTTGTTCCCTGGAGTCTATGCCCGTAACGTTCAGCTATACCTCTGCGAGCCTCTTAAGTCAAGTGGCACAGAAGACCATCAGTATGGCCACCTGGGTTCCTAACCGAGCCTTAACAGGCATCGACTCGGGTTGGGACACCACCAATTGGCGAACCTTCATGGTGCAGCATGGGACGTGGGCCTATAATTACTGGATTTCCGAATTCAACCGGGTTTTAGGCCAAACGGCTGGCTATACTGCCCAAAGCATTGATCGGATGTTTGATACCATTGTCCGTGGACGCAACCAATATCAGTTGTTTACGGCCAACGGTCAGGAGGCCCTGGTGCTGAATCCGGATACCATGCTGAATGACCCCAATCTGGTCTTCTACAACCGGACCACAGGGCAGCCTATGCAGCCGACCGTTGTGAATTATGGTACCGTCAGCTATATCCAAAGCCCGACCCAATTTGTAGTGCAAGATCGGCGCACAGGCAATGTGTATACCATTGAACAAGAACTCCATTCGCCGATTAAGGTCAGCTTGAACGGGGTTGATGCCAAGCTCAATTCCACCGACTCCTACCTGGTGGATTTGGATGGGCAACACCGCCATGGCCCCTTACGGGTCTTCTCCAAAGGCGGCTTAAATGACAATGAAGCCTGGCTGGTGATGGACAGAGCCCAAAACGGTTTCTGGGATAAGCACTTGGCCGTGGATGGCGATGACATCTTCGGGGATCATCTTGGCCAGTACCGCTCTGGCTATGAAGATCTTCAAAAAACCTTCCAAACTCACCTGCAAGTAGATGAGCAGGGCCGACGCTACATTCAGCTCCACCCCTTAAGCTGGTGGGAAAAAACCTGGACCCCGGTTAGCCGAGCCCTCGGTTTAAGCAACAGCGATCCGTCATTTGACCTGAAGCTGATGACCAGGGACAAACAATTGGTTCAGGCATCAGACGTGCTCACCAAGCTCTACGTGGACTATCAACAGGTTGACGAGTGGGATCACCACCGATTGAACTGGATTGGTCAACGTGCCGCTGTTACCTACCGCAATGGGAAAGCCGCCACCAGTGCCGACCAGTGGTTTGCCACAACCGTCGCCCTGGAATTGCTAAGCCCTCAAGAAGCAAGACGCTATATTGAACAGGGCGAAGCCCAAACGGCCAATGCAAAGACAACAGCAGATACACGAAAATCCTGATCTGGTGTTCTTTAAACAAGCGTTATTATGATTACTAGCCCCTTCCACATGTGGAAGGGGCTTGCTTCATGGGATGGTACGATAGCATCCCCCGACTGAAATACGTGATTGCGCAGCACCCGAAAGCCCTCTCCCTGAGACAAATTCCACCCATTTCTAAGGTTTTCAAAAAATCATCCGATACGACAGTGTCTTAGTCTTACTTGTTGCATGGATTGGGTAGAGATAACCAGAGAGACAGGCCTGTATGAAGCAATTTCGTTCTTTATTTTCTAGAACCAAGCCAAATGGCTTTAAGCCGGGGTTTACACTCTCAGAAAACCTGATGGCGACCGTCATCGTGGGTGTTGTCGCCACCCTGACCGTGGTCACTGTCGTGTCGACCACAGGCACCAAAACCTATGAAGCCGAGAAAAAGAACACTCACAAGTGGCTTCAGGACATCTCCTCGGAAGCCAACCTGCAAGGCAAAAGCTTCGGTCCCAAACAACTGACACCGGACAAGCTCTTTCAAAACAGCCAACTGATCTCAAGTCTCACCGATGCCGGTGACCATATGATCGGCAAAACCCGTTGGGGACACATTAAGATTCCCAAGTCCTGGAATACACAGTTAAAGGGCGCGCTGATTGAAGCCGCCTTTGAAGACGGCAACGGCCAACTTCAAAGTTCCGGCTGCTGGCTGCTGGGAGCCAATGGTTCCGCAACCAATATTATGGGCCCCTGCACTCCTGACAATGCCGAGGAACAGTTGGCCGACAACGGCTCCGCCAGTGCCGGTCTGAATGATCCATCGGATGATACCCTGGCCGTCAACAACCCCGATGATGTCGATGAAAACCTGGTCATCCCCGACGACATTGATTTACCCGATATTAACCCTGGTGGCGGCAGTGGAGGAACAGGTCACGTCAATGACCCTCCGGACTATGACCCGCCCGCTGGCTACATCGGTCAAACCGGCATGAATGTCAAATTCCATCTGTTTGATCAATGTAGTCAACCCATTCAAGATGCTCAAGCCACCATTCAGGTATTTGATGAAACAGGGACCAGAGTCACCCACGATGCCCAAGGTCGGCTGATTAACAACCTTCGAGGCAATATTATCAACCTGCGGCTTGAAACCGGGCTGTATACCTTCAGACCTGTCTCCTTCAAGTATAACTTTGATCCCTTCACCATGACCGTGAATCGGCCAGAAAACAACAACGACCCGGCCTATACCTTAAACCTGGATCGTCAGGGAACCACTCTGGTCCAGTTCAACCTGTCGGCAACACCGCCATTAGCCGGCATGAGCATGGGTAATCTCACGGTGACCAATACTGTCAATCATACGGCCAATGTCACCCTGCAACATACTTCCTACCGGGGCGGTATTCTTCTCCCGCTTGATAGAAACGGCGGTGGTATTTCCTTTACTTCCCATCACCCGGTATTAGGTGCCAGAGGCGCTTTTGTTCCGGCAAATACGACCTGCTCCCTTGCGCCCGTTAATGTAAGCACCTTCAACTATTCTGGGATTCAGAACGCCCTTGCCATTTCCCAAAGAGCCGCTAATATGACCACATGGGCCTATTGGGGCAGTGGCTGGGATTTAAGCAGCTGGTATGCCTTCATTTGGCAACATGACTTAACGGGTGCCGCACTCAATTCGTGGATAAATATGCTTGCTCAGACTCTTCAAACTTCCTGGGCCGTGTTGAACCATATCATGTCCCAGGCGGTATTCGGCAGTAATATCCACCAGTTCTTTACGGCCAGTGGTCAGCAGTATGCCCTGAATCTTCAGAGCCTCCCTGCGGGGACCCGCATTTATGATGCCACTACCGGTCAACCAACTTCACTGAACTTAACCGTGGTCGGTGGCGCCCATATTGTGGCTACCAACCTGACGAATACCATCATTGTTCTGCCCGATGGCACCGCTTTGCGGCCTTTAATAGACCTCCATTCCCCGATCAAAGTCGCCCTGAATGGGATTGATGCCAAACTCAATTCCACCGATTCCTACCTGGTGGACTTAGATGGACAAAACCGCAAAGGGCAAATGGTGGTTTACTCCAAAGGCGGCTTAAATGACAACGAAGCATGGCTGGTGATGGACCGAGCCCGAAACGGCTTTTGGGACAAACGCCAGGCCCTGGATGGCGATGATATCTTCGGAGACCATTTGGGTAAATTCAAATCGGGCTACGAAGATCTGGGACACACCTTCAAGCACCATCTGCAAGTAGATGAGCAAGGCCGTCGGTACATTCAGCTGCACCCCTTAAGCTGGTGGGAAAAAACCTGGACCCCCGTCAGCAAAGCCTTGGGCTTGAGTGATGCGGACCCCTCCTATGACTTGAAACTGATGAACCGCAACAAAGAAGTTATTCAAGCCTCGGATGTTCTGACAAAGCTCTATGTCGACTACAACAAGGTCGATGAATGGGATAGCAAAGGTGAAAACTGGATTGGTCAGCGGGCTTCCGTAACCTATCGGACCGGCCAGGCAGCAACCAGCGCCGACCAATGGTTTGCCACCGTTACAGCCTACAAAATGCTGACCCCAGAAGAGCTGGCGGAGTTCAACAAGCTTCGCAAGCATGATGAGGAAAAACAAACGGCCGACGCGGGAACAACCCCCAAGCAAGCCGACTCCTAATCTGTTCAGCATCTTATCAATAGTGTCAAAGGACCCTTATTCCCCAAGGGTCCTTTGACACATGAAGTGTCTCCGCTACAATGACATTATGGTAAACACACTTGATAGCAATCCGGCGTTTCTACAGCATCTGCCCAGCTATGTGCAGCAGATGGTTCCGTATCGTCCGGGCAAACCCATTGAAGAACTCAAAGAAGAATATGGCTTTGAGAAGGTCATCAAGCTGGCCTCTAACGAAAACCCTTTTGGAGCTTCCCCGAAGGCCGTTGAAGCTGCAAAAGCCTGCTTGGGCGATACCTTTCGTTATCCTGATCCGGTAAGCCGAAAGCTGCGTCGTAAAATTGCCAGCCGCCTCGGAATTACTCCCGAGGAAATTGTTGTGGCTTCCGGTAGCGAAAATCTGCTTGCAACGACGATTCGTTCCACCATGAAAAATGGCGATAAAGCCCTCGCTGGCTTTGGTGCCTTTATGGGACTCGACATTCACTTGGCGGCGCATGGGGGCACCTTGGTTAAGGTACCTTCCCCAAACCATCGTTTTGATGTGGAGGCTCTGATTGAGGCCACAACTCCAGATATTCGTATTTTGTACCTCCCCAATCCCAACAACCCTACGGGGACGTACATTACCCATGACGAGCTTAAAACGTTGCTTGCCAAAGTGCCTGCCAGCACCATTGTTTTGCTGGATGAAGCCTATATTGAGTATTGTGATGATCTGCCGGATTATCCTCGTGCCCTAACCTTGCGCCAGGACAATCTCTTAATTCTACGCACCTTCTCCAAGGCCTACGGTTTGGGAGGCTTGCGCATCGGCTACGGCATCGGGCATCCCAAACTGATTGAGCAGTTAAGCAAAGTCAAAATGACATTCGAACCCAGCCTACCCGCCCAGGTGGCAGCTGAAGCCGCTTGGGATGACTTGGCCTTCCTTACCCAGGGTATCGAAAACAACCGCCAGGAAATGAAACGCTACTATCAGACCTTCGATGAACTGGGCCTTAGCTATGTGCCCTCGGCGGGCAACTTCGTGTTTGTGGAATGTCCCTCACCCGAGTATGTCAATGCCTTAAATGAAGCCCTTTTAAAGCGCGGCATTGCGATTCGACCTCTGGCGGCCTTTGGCTTTCCCAGTGCTGTTCGTATTACAGTGGGCTTGCCTGAAGAAAACGACGCCCTGTTTGCGGCCTTACGCGAGATTCTTCCAACTTTATGATGAAGGGCCATATGGCACTGGCCTTTACAACCCTTAGTTACGGCCTGTTCTATGTGGCCATGAAGATTGTTGTGGGGGAAATCACCCCCATGCAGACCTTTGGACTACGACTGCTCCTCGCCGTGCCTCTCTTTGTCCTGGTGGAGCGGACATTCTTCAAAACACCCATTCATTCGGTCCATGATGGCTTAAAAATTCTAGGCTTGGGTCTGTTAGGGATTAGCCTGGTGCAAGGCACCATTGTGTTGGGAATTAAGTACACCTCGATTTTTCATGCCGGTGTCATTATTGGCTCAGCCCCAATTGCCGCCCTGATCCTCTCTGTTCTGGTGGGGCAGGAGACGTTTAGCCTGATGAAACTCATCGGCACGCTGGTTGCTTTTACCGGCTTGATCCTCCTATTGTCAAACCAGCACACCCAAGCCTCACTGCCTCCAACGTATCTTTGGGGCGATGCCATCATTTTTTTCAATATTCTGGCCTGGTCTTTTTACCTGATCCTGAGCCGCCCATTATTAAAAACCTATCCGGCCTTTTCGCTGACCACCTATTCGTTTCTGCTAGCCTCTTTGGCAACCTTGCCGGTATACCTCTTCTTTAACACCCAATTGCCATGGGAAGGTTTGTCCGCCACCGGCTGGGGATGGATGGGGTTTATTGTAATTTTTGCTACGTTATTGACCTATTTCTTGAATACCTATGCGCTAAAACTGCTCCCGGCATCCACAGTATCCCTCTATGTTCAGCTTCAGCCCATTGCGACCATTGCCTTTTCGCACTGGATCCTACAGGAAACCGTTACACTGGGTATGATCCTCAACGGATTCATCATTTGTTTGGGTGTGACCCTGGCAACCGGCGCCTATCGGCCCATCAAACAGCTATTCTTCAAATCACCTGCATAATATCCTGTTGTTGGCTCTTGGGGGGACATTCAGCATTAATAGCATCATTTGGATTTGAGGGGATTTTATAGGGGTAACGTGACCAACACAGTGAGCAAAGAACCTGTTACTATGCAGCCTATCAGTATTGTCCCATCCAGCTTTACGGCAAAATCCAGCTCGACACGCCCCCAGTTTCCGATGTCAAGTTCGGCTATCCCCACGGCCTTGAATCACGATCAGGTCAGCTTTTCTGGAGGAAACAAACGGACGTATCGAACCAACGCCCTTGGGGCAGCCTTTTGGCAAGGGGATCAACCTCAAACTCTTCCTTTTGCGGAGAACCTCCGCTTGGCAGCTCGCCTCAATATTTCAGCCGAAGATTACCGGGAGTTATTTCCCAATGGCCTGTCATCGCCTATCTTGCAGCAGATTGGGGATTGCTACCTGATGGCCGGACTCCGGGGCTTATTGGATCACCCCAAAAATGCAGCACTGATTCAGCGCATCCCGATTCAGATTCACCGTAATGCCTCGGGTCAAGCCGAACATTACACCGTGACTCTGCCCAATCAAAAGGCCAAAACCTATACGCATAAGGAAGTTACCCAGGGCGATTGTTTGGGTCACAGAGAGTTTAAACCGGCCCGGGGTCCTCTATGGGTAAAACTTATTGAGCGTGCGGTTGCAGATACGTTGAAAGACCAACGCCAAGGCCACCCCTACTTTGCCCAATTCGGCGACTGCACTCTGCCTTATGCCATCGAAGGTATCTCGGATGAGGTATTGGCCATTGTTACCGGAGGTGAGCCTGTCTGGTTTGACTCCTTAGGACAAAATCTGGATCCGGCATGGGGACGTTGGGTCGACCCGACTCCGGAAAAAAGTCGGATGCACCTTAGCGCCCAGAACAAAAAGAGCTTTGCCCAGGGCAGCCACAGTGCAGCCCTGAAAGCCTTTCTCGACACCATCGGACACGCCCCGCAGGACTGGCTTATGTGCGCAAATACTCCGATTTCGGAATCCAATGTCGCCTTCAGCAGCAAAATTCAGGTCAACAATCAGACCTTTCAACATAACCACGCCTATTGCATCCTCAACGTCAATCCCGACAAACAGGAAGTGACATTGACCGACCCTCAATGGGACAATAAGCTGATCCATGTCAGTTATGACGATTTCTGCCAGATCTTCCAGTCGATTTCAGGCGTTCGGCTGCCGTCCGCTTAGGTATTTGAGGGTATTGTCGAGAGTCGAGGCAGGTCAAACGAATCGGTAACTTTGCTGTAGCTGCTGCCCGCTAAACGGGCCACCGGCTTAAGCTTGCTGGTAATGATCTTCCCGTCTTCATACACCTCGGAAGCCATATGCAGATATACGACCCGACCAATGACCAGGCTCCCGGAGCCAACCTCCTCGCCGAGGTGAACGACTTGGTGAAGAACACACTCCATATGAACAGGTGACTCTTTTACCCGGTAGGGCTTTACCTTGACACTGGGTATGGGCGTAAGACCCGCCGCTTCAAACTCATCAACGTCGGCTGGGTATTCGGCAGCCGTCTGGTTCATCTGAGTCACAATGGATTCATTGACTACATGGACCACAAACTCCCCAGTGGCCTCAATGTTGACCAAGGTGTCCTTTTTCTTCCCATCCGATCCACGGCGCATGGGGGCAAAGCAAATCGTCAGCGGATTGGCACAAACGCCCATAAAGAAACTGAAGGGGGCCAGATTGGGGATCCCCTCCGGGCTTAAGGTTGAGACAAACGCAATGGGCCTTGGCAAAACACTGCCGATCAAAAGCTTATAGCGCTCCTGGTGTCCTATGGATTCAGGGTCAATGTCAATCATATCCAGGGTCATCTATGTCGCTGCCTCCGCCCGTGGCTTTTCCTGCCAACTCTGCCAATACGACGCCCATTCTGCGGCTTGGGCTTCCGACGTGATATGCAACGGCCGGATCGTATCGATCATGACCGCCACCTCAATGGTTTCAGTCTTGCTGTAGCTGGCTTCAATGGCTTTGGGGTGGGGCCCATGGTGGATGCCTTGAGGATGCATCGTAATCATGCCAGGCTCAATGCCGTCTCGGCTAAAGAAATCCCCACTGTGGTAGAAAATGACCTCGTCATAATCAATGTTGCGATGAAAAAACGGAACCTTCATCGCCCCAGGCTCCGACTCCAAAGGTCGTGGCAAAAAGGTACAAATGACAAAGCCATGCCCCTGCATGGTGCTATGCACACTGGGCGGCAGATGGTAGCGATGGCTCATCACCGGACGAATGTCGCGAACGTTCAGCTTCCAGACACTCAGGTCGCCTTTCCAGCCAGCAATATCAATGGGATTAAACGGGTAAAAAACCGAGGTCATTTGGTTCAAGCGCTTAATTCGGACTTCGTATTCCACCTTGCTGGTGTCGATAGGTCCCAGCTCCGGGGCCTGGATGACAGTGGCATCATAGAGGGCGTGCTTGCCCAAAAGGCCGCGATCTGGCTCGACAATGCGACTATGGCTTTCAAAGACCAGAAAGAAGGAATCTGGCTCCTCATGAAGCCAGCGATAGGTTGTCCCTTTGGGAATCACCACATAGTCACCCGCTTCATAAGCCATCACCCCAAAATCACATTCAAGTCGGCCTTTACCTCGGTGTACAAAGTAGACTTCGTCACCGTCCACATTACGGAAATACCAGTCCCGAGTCTTCTTGGGGCGAACAATCTGGACTGCCACATCTTCATTCTCCAGCATGGTAACCCGATCCAAGTCCTCGGGCAGGCTTTTGGAGGCCGGCAATTGAGTCGTATTAAAGGCATGGGGCCTCAACGGCCCTTCGATACGGGTCCAACCCGTCGGGGCATGACGATGGTAAAGGTGGGAGACTGGTCCATAAAACCCATCGCGACCAAATTCTTCTTCAAACGTCCCTGGTGGAATATCCACATGAGCCTGTTTGCTGAACTGTCCCTTAGCCTGCAGGTGCATACTTGTTTCCCTCCGGTTCCAGTCGGTTACGCTGGGCCTGTTCATGGGTGATGATGGGATTTCGCAACTTGCCCAGGCCCTCAATTTCCAGCTCCACGACATCGTTCGGCTGAATCCACCGATCCAGCTCATAGCCACAGCCCCCACCCACGGTCCCTGAACCCAAAATATCGGAAGGGTACAAGGTCTCTTCATTGGCTACGTGGGCAATCATCTGAGCCCATGTCCAATGGGACGTTCCGCTATTGCCATCGGACCAGACCTCGCCGTTAATTCGTGCAATCATGCGTAGATTCCGAGGATCGGGAATCTCATCCGCCGTCACTATGTACGGCCCCACTGCCGTCGCAAAATCCTTGCCCTTGGCTGGTCCCAGACGACAGATCATTTCTTCCATCTGGATATCACGCGCACTGAAGTCGTTTAATATGGCATAGCCAAAAATATGACCGGAAGCATCTTCTTCAGAGATATCCCGACCTTGCTTGCCAATAATACAGGCCAACTCTAACTCATAGTCCAGCTTCTGGGTATAACGCGGCCAAACCACAGGCTCATCCGGCCCAATCAGACTCCGGTGGTTGCCTTTATAGTAGACCGGTAAGCGGTACCATTGCTCGGGAATCTGCCCCCCGCGGCGCTCATAACCGGTTTTCGTATGGGCCTCGAAAGCCAGGAAGTCTCGCAAGGAATTGGGGTTGGGCAAAGGGGTCAACAATTTCACATTACTCCGGTGAAAGACCAGGTTCTCACCATTTTCGCCCTTGAATCGGACCGCCTCTTGAAGATTCCACTCTGCTTTTACGTGATCCAGTATCGTATTGGCCTCATCCAGAGTGCGTTGCCCCCCCTCGATAAAACCACGCATGGAGGACGGAACGACCACATCGGCCAAGCGTTTGGAAAAGCCCACCCCGTCTTTCTTCAACCACCAGGCGTAGGTGGCGTTCAGGTCCAAAATATACTCGTCGTTGGTCAATAAGGCGCCCAAGCGCTGAAAACGTCCAACCGGTGTGGCAATCTCAAAAGTGACAAGTTTCATGGGGCGATCCCTATCAATCCGTCTGATATGCAAACGCCTTTAGCAGGCTAACAGCGTTGCCGGGCTCATTATAGGCCAATGGCCGGATATTTGCAAAACCCATCCCTTGGGCCAGATTTTCATGAAAAAGCCAGAGAGATTTACTGATGTTTTTTGGAAATAACAATCATAAAAAGCAGTGAAAGATGTCACCTGGCCGACATCCTGCCCCCATGGAAGAGACTATGATGAAAGATATCAGGGATAGACCGGGATGTATCAGAGCAGGGGGCATGGGCTATCAAGGTGCCCCCAGGCTCTTCATAAGTGTTTCTGGAGAGTTAGAGAAGTCGGGAAAACGACAAGCGCGATAGGCTTGATGTTTTCTGTTCTCTCAATCCGCTTCTATTCGCCAGCCAGGAAACATACAGGCTGGTCTTTTTCTTTTTGTCGAACACATTAAGGGTTACAGTACTTGCAAAACCCGGGATCACACTCTGACTGACCTTCTGGATAAAGAATCTCCTCAACAAAGTCACAATGGCCACACCGAAAACGATGTTTTAACGTATGATCCGTAGGTAACCCGCAGAGGGAGCACAGTAATCCGGGCACTCGAGTTTCCAGAGCCATGCCCGGGATTTGGCAGTTGGGACAAGAATGTGCCAGGTTTTTAACCAAATCCAGACAGGCTTGCTCAATAACCTGCATGCGGCTGGGATTGTACATGGCCCGCATATCGGTTTCAATACGGACTTTACCATCGGGTGCCCAGGCTTGCACTTTCTCAAAAGCGGCTTCCAACTGCTGCTGGGTAACGATGCCCTTGACAATCTGCTCAGAAAGGACCTCCACGTCATCCGAGGTCATCATAATAAGGCCATGGTCTGGAAATCCAACCTTCGTGGCAAAGGCAAGTGCTTCATCAAGTGTCTCCACGACACGGGAGGCAAAGTTGGTTTTTGTCGAAACCGCTCGCCCAACCACTTCAATATTGTTTTGGGTATCCAACAGAACGATTAATTCTTCATCACCAGGTACAAATGGAATCATGGGATGAGGGCCAAAGGATCCTTCACTGGCAACCCCTATCGTTTCCCCCGTAATCTCCAACGCTTTAAGGATCTTGGTTCGAGCCGTCTCTAATGGTGAGCCCTGTCGCTCAATATCTCGGCTAAAAGTGCCAAAAATATCCGTATTCAGCCCCTCAGGCACCACGACGGATATCCCCAAACTCCGCTCAAAAATTGGGCGAACCACCGACTCCTTACCATGCATTGTCGCAAAAACAGCAACCCTGCCTTTAAAAAATGGCGTAATAATAGATTTATCAGGATTAGAATTGCTCATCGACTCTAAATTAGGCTGGTTAGTGTTGCTTCAGGACTCCATCACATCATTACTTGGAGAAAATCATTCGTGCTGCCTAGCCTTATCATCCCACAGAAGTGACAAATCAGGCGAACTCCTATTTGAGCGCCCTTCCCTATGCTATCCAGCATATACTCCGGCACAATAGCCTCTCATTTGGCAATCACAGGGCGTCTGTCGTGGTAACAACTTGGGATTTTCGCTCCCTTGACCTCGCTTACCACAGATTTTACTCGCCATAAAATAATTTCTCGTTATAATAAATTGCAAGAGGAGACAAATGATTCAAGTTGCACTTCACGGAAGGGTTTCCTCTGTCCCCCAATGGCTTTCCAGAAACAGCGTTTCTCTTTGCAGAGATTCTCTCAGGAAAAATGACGCTTCTAAAGCATAATCATCGGGTTATTTATTTGTTTAGGAGTATTGTTCAATGACATCTGAAACACTCACCAAAACCAAAACCACCATTACTGTTGCCCATGGCGACGGTATTGGGCCGGAAATCATGGCAGCTACCTTGGACATCTTAAAGGCTGCTGGGGCCCGCCTCGATATTGAGGAAATTGAAATTGGGGAAAAAGTTTATGAGCGTGGGTTTTCAGCCGGTATCGAACCCGCTGCTTGGGAATCCCTGCGACGCACCAAGGTCTTCCTAAAGGCGCCCATTACGACTCCGCAAGGTGGCGGCTTCAAAAGCTTGAATGTCA
Source organism: Vampirovibrionaceae bacterium NZW_1234 (assembly GCA_041697335.1). GTDB lineage: Bacteria > Cyanobacteriota > Vampirovibrionia > Vampirovibrionales > JAGQHJ01 > JBGUGD01. The sequence continues at coordinate 209,070 of JBGUGD010000015.1, forward strand.
CCACCCGTAAAACCTTAGGTTTATACGCCAACGTCCGTCCCTGTGTCTCCTACCACCCCTTTGTGGAAACCAAACACCCCGTAATGGACGTGGTTATTGTTCGTGAGAATGAAGAAGACTTGTATGCCGGGATTGAACACCAGCAGACAGATGAAGTCGTTCAATGCTTGAAGCTGATTACCCGCCCCGGTTGCGAAAAAATTATTCGCTACGCGTTCGAGTACGCAAAGCAGAATAATCGCAAAAAAGTCACCTGCTTCACCAAAGACAACATCATGAAACTGACCGACGGCCTGTTTCACAAAGTCTTTGATGAGATTGCCAAAGAATACCCCCAGATCGAAAACGAACACTGGATTATTGACATTGGGGCTGCCAAACTGGCCGATACACCTCAGGCCTTTGATGTCATCGTTATGCCCAACCTTTACGGTGACATTCTCTCCGACGTAGCCGCTCAAATTACAGGTTCTGTCGGGCTTGCCGGTTCTGCAAACATTGGCGAACATTGTGCCATGTTTGAAGCTATCCACGGCTCCGCCCCCCGTCGGGCCGGTCAAAACCTGGCCAATCCTTCCGGGTTGCTCTTGGGCGCCGTCATGATGCTGGTCCATATTGGCCAAGGTGATATTGCCGAGCTGGTGCATAACGCTTGGCTGAAAACTTTGGAAGACGGGATTCATACGTATGACATCTTCCAGGACGGGATTAGCAAAGAAAAAGTCGGGACCAAAGAGTTTGCACAAGCCGTTATTGCCCGCATCGGCCAACAACCTGAGCGTCTGAAGCCTGTTAAATATGCCACAGACAATGCAAACGCCTTGGCTCTTAAAGCACCGGCCCGTAAAGCCCCGGCGAAGAAAGAGCTCGTTGGTGTTGATGTCTTCCTTCACTGGACCGCAGGGACTCCCGATGACCTGGCAGCAAAGCTTAATGCCTTAAACGTCGATGGGATTACCCTGAAGATGATTACCAACCGGGGTGTTAAAGTATGGCCGGAAGGCTTCCCGGAAACCTTCTGTACCGACCACTGGCGCTGCCGCTTTGTGGCTACCAACGACACCATCACTCACCAACACGTGATTGATCTGCTCAATAAAACAAATCAAGCGGGCTTGGACTTCATTAAAACGGAACACCTGTGCCGCTTTGATGGTGAAAAAGCCTATTCTTTGGGTCAAGGCGAATAAGTCCTCGGCCTCTTCAGTAAATCATCTATGAAAATCAGCACCACCGACCCGGTGGTGCTGATTTTTATCTATCTATCTGTTTTCAAATTCGAAAACAGTGCCCGCTTTTGCTCTAAACTAAGCCTTCTTTTAGGGCTTTAATCGCAGCTTGTGTCCGATCATCCACGGCCAATTTCTGAATAATATTGCAGACATGCGACTTGACCGTGTGCAGGGAAATATCCAGAACTTGGGCAATCTCCTTGTTGCTGCAACCTTCGACAATTTGACGCAATACCTCAAGTTCCCGATCGGTCAATTCCGTGTTGTACTTTTTACGACCAGATCCGATGGTTTCTGCTTCCGTATCAATAGGGCCAGTGGGCAGTATTCTCATCACGGTTTTAGCAATGGCAGGATCCAACCAGAGCCCCCCTTCAAGGATGATCTCAATGATGCTGATTAACTTATCCGCCGGGGTATCCTTCAAGCAGTATGCATCAGCACCCGCCGCTAAGGATGCTAATACCTCCTCTTCGTCCTGGTGAGACGTTAAGATGAGCACCTTAGTATTGGGGAAGTTCTCTTTCAAGGCTTGGGTTGCAGTAATGCCATCCATAACCGGCATGCCGATATCCATCAAAACGAGAGCAGGTTTCATCTGCTCGACCATCTTGAGCGCCTTGGAGCCGTTATCAACATCGGCGACAACCTGAAATTTTTGAGTCTTCTCAAGGGTATAAACCAACCCGTTCCGGGTCAGCTGATGGTCTTCCGCAATCACGGTTTTAATAGGAGCAGGAGATTCACCCATCATAATGCAGATTCCTTCTTCATTATTGTGACCTGTCAGGGAGTTGAATCGAAAACACGGTACCTTGACCCAAACTACTGGCCACTGTAATCATACCGTTATGCAGTTCAACAATCATCTTACAAATATAGAGTCCAAGGCCAGTCCCTATTCGCTTTCGAATCCGGTTACCGGTATAGTACCGATCAAAAACCTTGCACAGAACGTTTTCAGGAATACCTTGGCCATTGTCTTTAATATCCAAATGGAACATTCTGTTCTGGTAATAAGCCTCAACGGTTACTGTAGAGCCTTCTGGAATATTTTGAACCGCATTCATGACCAAATTATGAATGACGCGTCGCAGCTGGAGTTTATCGGCCCAGATTAAGGGCAATTCCTCAGGTACTTGGTTTATCAAAGCAATCTCCTGCTCATCGGCCAAAGGTTGGATTTCCAATAAGCACTGGTAAACGAGTTCAAACAGAGAGAATCGCTCACAAGCCAGTTGAATCTGCCCCTCTTCATAACGATAGGTATCTAACAGCTGGTTCACCATTTGAAGCGCAGCATCATTGCTTTGATGCAAGCCTGAAATAAATTTTTGAAATTGAGGAGCACTGACTGTATCGGATGAATCCATCAGCAAAGACGTGATTTGCTTTTGAGCCAATAAAGGGGTTCTTAAATCGTGTGATAAGGTAGCAATAAACGTATTACGCAGCTGTTCATTTTCGTCGAGTTTTTGGACCAACGAATTAAAGCTGTGAATCGAGTCAATAGCATCACTATGAGAACCGTTTTTAGGAACAATTCGACTGTTCATGTTACCAGCAATCACTTGTTTACAGCCTTCAGACAGTTGACTTAAAGGTTCAATAAAATCATGCTTAAATCGTCTTCCAGCAAGTCCCACAATCAACAGCACCATTCCAATAAATAAAATGATCAACACCATATTCTCTTGAACAAAGCCTTCCATACTCTCATGCGGGACACTCAGGGCCAATAGACCGATATCCTGTCCTAAGCGGTTTTGAAGGCCAATGATACGACTATAATATTTCTTACCCGAAATCTGCTCATCAAACACATCTGAAATGAGAGTTTCGCTACGGGAGACCTTTTTAAATAGCCGACTTTGCTCTATCAAATGTGGGGTTACCACCGCCTTGTGCGCCTCAAACTGGGATAACTCCAAGTCATACCCGGGGCCTACTTTCACCAAAAGTCGTAACCGATTTAATGGCATCAGCTTGGTCAGCATCGCAAGAGCAGGATCATCCTTGACATAGCGCCCCACATAGAGAACGCCATCAAATTCTTTTGAACCATAGCGTTTGGGAATGGGGGCACAAGCCACATAGGCCAAATGTATCGCATCAGAGGATAAAAGCCGAAACCTCTGAAAATCACTCACAACATCCCCTCGCAACGCCTCCTGAATTTTAGCCTCAAAATCCTGCCGGTTGACCACGGTCCCATTACTTGCATCGATTACGGTTTTACCCTGACCATTGGCAACAATGACAATATCAAATTTGTTGGTTTGCCGATACCGTGTCATATACTGTAGAAAAGGTTCTGCGTTGCCTGTTTTGAGAAATTCATGATACTTATCGTTCGCAGAAAGGTGAGCCGCCTGCCTTGCGCTCAAAATCAACTCATGATGATTGTCCCGGATGGAGTCTTCAACATATAGCACACCCGTCTCAAGTAAATTCACTGTGTTTTGATTAAAACGTGCATAACTGTTCTCAAAAAACAGGGCGCTAAAAAGCAAGATAGGCAGCATTGCTGTCAAAAAGAAAAATATCTGATATCGCTGTGTAATGCCCATCGTCCACTCTTATCACTGCTTTATCATTATCTATTAAAAAGCTCCCTTTGTCAGGAGCTCTGAAGAAGAGAGAATCGTGTAAGTGACTGCTTGTTCTGTTGAATAACCGGAGAAATCAGCTCTTATCGTATCCGTAGTCACCATTCAAAAGAATCCTTCTTTCGTCCTGCGCTCCAGTCATTCCCATGAGCTAGCTCTTTAAAGACCAGGCATCACGAGTGACATTAACAACCCTTCCCCTAAAGGAGGGATCCCTTATCGATACTTGGAGGCATTTACCCATGAAAAATATTGGGTAATGTATAGTTAGATACGCATTGTGCTTCAATGAGCCCCGTATTCACTCCTCAAGATGGATTAAAAGCAGCCTTATGGAAGAACAGAAGGCAAACTATGGGTTAAGTCCCTGTAAATTGACACTGCCCTATGGCAAGATTTGTCAATATTTTGACAAAATCAGGCCCTTAATCCCTCGATTTTTCCTGGTGATGTTATGTCTCATTGTGTTTTACCAGCTTGTTACGTATTACTCCCGAGTACACCCGACAACAGCCATTAAGCACATCTATATCGATCCCTCGGATTATTGAAAACACAGGCGCTCACCGTTGGAGAAGGAGACTAATCTTGAACTTTGCAACTTTGACTTTCAAAATCACCCTTCACTCTTCACTGGAGAGAAATACAAAAAGAACCTGGAATTAAGTCACACTGTTGCAAACAACTTTAACGTTCAATTCATAGAGAGACAATGAGTGTCTTTGAGGAGGTTTTACGAATGGCATTCCAGCTAAGCCAAAGGTTCATTATTGCTGCTCCTGATTGGCATTGGCAACCACCCCTATTGCTACTGGCAACTTACTTTTCAGGTCTTACTACAATTGTGAAATATTGCCAAGCGGCGGAAGAAACCAGTTCTCGGCCTTCATACTCCTACACCTCTGTTAAAAAGCATTTGGCAAAAGTACTTATCTTACCAATCTCTTCTATAATTCAAGCCCTTGAACAATTTAAGCGTTATTTCATCCATCAAGCCAATACAGAGACCTTGCCAGGGAGACTCTACGGCTCAGACATTGTACATTAATCCTTATTTTGACCGGAGCGCAGCTGGTTTTAACAATCCATTGTGCATTGCAAAGTATAGTATGATTAGACTAGCTTACCTTAGATAGTTATCCCTCTATTATAATGATGTTGAGAGAATCAGTGATAGCTCATGGCGTCTCAATATAGCCTTTATTCATCCCCCTTTACCCGTCTTCTGTCGTTCCTGTTTGAAGATCGCCGAGATCTGATGGCATTAATTGCCTACACTGTTGCTGCAGGTCTTTTAACGCTGGCTGTCCCATTGGCCTCTCAATCCCTGGTAAATACCATCGCAGCCGGTGTTTTCTTACAGCCCCTCTTTGTTCTGACGGCTATGGTCTTCCTAGGGTTGCTTTTTGCTGGCTTCATCAAGGTTCTTCAGTTCTCTCTGGTAGAGATTCTCCAACAACGTGTGTTTGCAAGAGTGGCTATCCGAATTGCTCAACAGCTCCCTTTGGTTGAACACCAGGCCTTGATGTCAGAATATCCTCCAGAGCTTGTAAACCGCTTTTTTGATGTGGTCAAATTTCAGAAGACGTTGGCTAAGCTGTTACTGGATGGCCCGGCAGCGGTCCTCCAAATTCTGGTTGGCATGACACTGATGGCCTTCTACAGCCCCTTTTTGCTGGCCTTCAATCTGGTTATTCTCTTTAGTATTTTCTTCATTGCCTTTGTTCTTGGGCACAGCGGCTTAACTACCAGCCTGAAAGAATCTCAGCAAAAGTACCGGGTAGCCGGCTGGCTGGAAGATGTTGCCCGATGTCAAACAAGCTTTAAACTAGATAGCAGCTCTGAATTTGCTTTAACACGTGCAGACAGCCTTGTGTCCGGATACTTAGAAGCCCGGCAATCTCATTTCAAAGTATTGTTCCGTCAAGCTGCTACCCATTACTTCTTTTACGCAGCGGCCAGTGCCGGTATTCTTGGCATTGGAGGCTGTCTGGTCATCGATCGACAGCTTACACTAGGACAGCTGGTTGCTTCAGAGCTTGTTGTCGTCATCGTTCTCGCTGCGATGGAGAAACTGACAACCTTGTACCAGGACTGGTACGATCTGCTGACAGCGGTTGAAAAGATTGGCCATGTAACCGATCTGCCCATCGAACGCGATTCAGGCAAAATTCTCCCGAGCACCGCCATTGGTGCAAAAGTGGTTTGTCGTCAGGTGCAGTTTTCTTACCACGACGCACACACCCCGACATTGAATGGCATTAATCTAACATTGATGCCTGGCCAACGAGTCAGCCTGGTAGGTGCGAGCGGCACTGGAAAAACAACGTTGGCGTCGCTGATTTGCGGCCTGATGCCCTGCACCAGCGGCAGCATTGAAATTGATGATCTGGATCTCAGAGATATTGATCTAATCAACTTACGCGATAATGTAGCCTTGGTTTACGACTCTAATGGAATCTTCGACGGCACAATTGAAGAAAACATTCTTTGCGGTCGACCCAATTTGACTCACTCTGACTTGCGTCAGGCTTTGGAAAAAACCTTCCTGCTGGATGAATTAACGGCTTTTCCTGAAGGGCTCCAAACACGTTTGGTCAGTGGAGGAGGTAACCTATCTCGAGGGCAAATTCAACAACTTATGATTGCCCGTTCCATTGTCGATAGGCCTCGGTTATTGATTTTAGACGAAGCATTCTCTGGCATTGATGAGACTATCAAGCAATCGATTCTCGATCTACTTTATTCTCCCCAAGAGCCTTGGACTATTTTGAACATTTCCCATGATCTCAACGTCATTTCTCGTTCCGAGATTATTTATGTCATGGCCAATGGCATTCTTGTTGAAGCCGGATCATTTCAAGAATTGTTAGGCGCACCGGAAAGCCATTTTGCCCAACTGTTTACCCGCCGGAGGGTTTACTAATGGCTTTTGCAAAATTAAAACCTATTCAACACCTTCAATCGTTTCAGAGACTAGAATCCCCTAAATCGTTCCGGACTTTGGCAACCATTTTGCTCGTTTTCCTGATTACGGTTATTCTCTGTCTCATATTTGTGCCGTGGCAACAAACCATTATTGGGACTGGTCGAGTCACAGTCTTCTCGCCTATGCAACGACCTCAAAACATAGAAGCCCAGATTTCAGGCCGTTTGAAGAAATGGCATGTGAAAGAAGGGCAAGCAGTAAAACAAGGCCAAGTATTGGCTGAACTTGCCGATATTGACCCCAAGTTTTTAAACCAAGACCAAGCCGAATTGCTAGAGGCCCAAAAACGAGCTTTAATTCTCAAAAGAAGTGCTACAGAAAACCGTATCGCATCTTTGCAATCACAATTAGACAATTTGACTCGCTCACGCTCGGTTGCAGTTCCGGCAGCGGGCATTAAAACCAGCCAGAGCCAGGACCGCATTATTGCTGCACAACAAGCCTTAAACGCCACGGAGCAAAATCTACGCACAGCCCAATACAACTATACCCGTCTCCAAGATCTTTACCAAAAGGGTCTTCGCTCTAAGCGGGACTTAGAATTAGCAGAACTGGAAAGAGTTCGGGCAGAAACAGAAGTCCGTCGAGCACAAACGGCGGTAGATATTGCTCGACAAGACATTTCAGTCGCAGAATTGGATCAGGTCAAGGTGGGCACCGATCTGACAGCCTCCATTGCCAATATTTCGGCGAATTTGGCTAATGCAAAAGAGGCCTTGGCTACCACCATAAGTGACATTGCCAAACTTGATGTCGACCTGAACAACCTCTACAATCGGGTGGAGCAGCGTAAAATTCGCGCTCCACAAACGGGGCGTGTGGTTCGCCTGATGAGTCTGGGTTCCCAAGAAACCGTTTCGGAAGGTGACATCCTGGCTGTTGTGGTTCCGGATGATCAGGACCAGGCTGTTGAACTTTATGTTTCCGACTGGGATGCCCCACTTCTTGAAGTGGGTCGCCCTGTTCGGCTTCAATTTGCAGGTTTCCCAGCCATTCAGTTTGCCGGCTGGCCCTCCATTGCAACAGGCACCTTCGGCGGCGAAATTGCGGTCATTGATGCTGTTGATGATGGCAAAGGCCGCTATCGCGTTCTGGTTACGCCAAGTTGTCATCGTGGGGAAAAAGATGAGTTATGGCCCTCTCCGAAAAATCTTCGACCAGGAACAGCAGCCCATGGCTGGATATTGTTAAACCGCGTGCCTCTCTGGTATGAGATTTGGCGTCAATTCAATGGTTTTAGGCCCATTGTTCAGCCAACTTCCGAAGATACAGGTACCGAGAAAAAGGATGATAACAAGCCGGTCAAGCGGAAGAATAAATAATATGAAGCACCTGTTAGCTTGTTGTTTTCTGATGGTTGCCTCGAGTGGTATCAGTTTGGCTTTGGCTGAAGAGGTACCAGCCCGGCTTCAACCCTCTACTCAAAACCAACCCCCTCAAGCGACCGATACTTTGACCCAAGACCGATTTTTATCTCAAGTTCGAGCCAATCACCCCAAATTGTTTTCTGCAGATATTCAACGCCGAATTGCAGGTGCCCGGCTATTGGAAAGACAAGGGGCCTTTGATCCCGGCATCAGCCTGGATACCGATTACCTTCGATATAACGACTTTACCCAACGAGGCAAAGTCAGTAAAACCTTTGACAATGACCTATCCCTGAATTGGCAAACACGCTCTGGACTTAAGTTTTCTACAGGCGCCCGTTACAATACCGGTGATGTAAAGCCGCCCCTATACCCAACTGGAAACACCGGCGAATATTTTATGGGTGTTCGAATGCCCCTATTAAGAGGCTTTCGTATCAATGATAGGGTGGCTGCCGAAATGCGGGCCCAATTGGGCATTCCCTTAGCAGATGCAGACTTTACGGAGGCTAGGCTGGATCTTCTTATTAAAGCCTCAGATGCGTATTGGGACTGGGTTGCTGCACGGCGTAAAATGGGAGTAAGTGAAGCCATTCTAAAACTTGCCGATTTTCGCAGGGATGCTATCACCGATCGCGTCAACGCCGGCGATTTACCGAAGATTGATGCGACCGAAGCAGCTCAAGAAGTGGTTCGTCGTCAGGGTAGTTTGGTCAAGGCCCAGCGAGAATATCAAAAAGCAGTCTTTAAACTTTCATTATTCCTGTGGGAAGCTGATGGCAAACCCAGCCCTTTGCCGCAAGAAACTCAAGTTCCTGAAAAAGCTGAAAATCCAATTCGGCTTACCGATGATGAATGGATGGAAGGGCGCCAAGTTGCACTTGATAGTCGGCCCGAATTACAGGCTTTCAATATTGAAAAACAGATTACTGAGGTGGATTTGCGCTATGCCAAAAACTTGCGGCTCCCGATTCTGGACTTAATTGCCCAACCCGGTATCGATACCGGGGACAACTCTATAGGACCTACACTCAAAGCAGGTATTGCACTCATGGTTCCCCTTCGACAACGAACGGCCCAAGGTTTGCAAATGGCTGCTGAATATCGGCTTCAAAAACTGGATTTGGATCAACGATTTCAACTCCAGGAAATTTTGCTCCAGGTTGATGATGCCGTGTCCGCAGTCAATGCTGCCTATGATCAATTCCAAGCCGCCAAACAGGAATATTCACTGGCGAAAGATTTAGAAATTGGTGAAAAACAGCGTTTCGAAGCAGGCGACAGCACGCTGTTTCTCATTAATCAACGAGAGCGGGCTAGTGCTGAAGCAGCCTTCAAAATGATTGATACCGAAGCGGAATACAATCAATCCTTGGCCATCTTTAATATTGTGACCGGAAAATGGCTTTAAAACGTCACGATAGATCTAACGTTTTAGAAAGTTGTCATCCAACAGCAAGAATAACAGGAAGAGATTGAATGGTGGTTGAGGCTGACGTCGCATCGGGGCACCAAAGGGTGATCGTGAAACCGACCGTCTTCTTGAGTTGCCATTCAATATGTTCTGCAGTAGGAATAACGGCAACAGCTCATCCAAGGTATCCGCAAATGACGATTTTGACGAGCGATTGCCCGCTGAAACCGTTGATGAGGATGAAGCCGAACTGGTTACTGAAGTAGGCCCTGCAACACTATTTGCAGAGGATGCCTGTGTAATACCGGGTGTTACCTGAACAACAGGACTGCGAACTGATGTGGCTGAAGTTGAAGGTGAGTTTACAGGTTGAGTTATTAACGGAATACTGCTTGCGGGTGTACCTGTAGACGCTCCTGTCTGTACTGTCCCTGTACCGCTCACAGTTTGATTGGTTGTACCGGATGCCGTCGTCTGAGACGTTTGAACCGTGGCACTACCTGTAACAGCAACCGTCTGGTTTGCCTGCGTTCCATTATTGACCTGAACAACCGTGGCACTTCCAGCAGCCGGTGTGGTACCACCTCCTCCACCTCCTGCGGAGGCCGTGGGCTGTGCAGGAGATGCTGCCACTGGCGTATTACCTGCCGGGGCTGTCTGAGTCGAGGTCGGCCCGGTAAAGTTATTGTTGGTTGTTCCTGAAGCCGTTGTCTGTGATGTTTGAACAGAGCCTTGCCCGGAAATCGAGACAGATTCTGATGCAGTATCACCGTTATTCACTTGAACAACGGAAATCGAACCTGCCCCACCTCCTGAAGGAAGGGTGTTTGCGTTATTAATCCGAACCGTTGCTGCAGTTTGTGCTCGATTAACTGTTATGCGGCCGGATACGATATCAGACAGACGATAGTCTTGGGCCCCGGTGGCAGTAAATCGAATTTTAAGATCAACACCTGACGCTACTGTGACGCGATCATGACTGGAAGGATCAACGATCACAATGTCACCATTGGCTTGGCGCTCGAATGTCACGTCACTATCAACCACAATGCGATCGTCCACATTGGCTCGAGTTACTCGAACCGTATTGGACCCAGAGAACTGGGAGCCTGAAGCTGAAATATCCAAGACGTCATTACCGCGCCCGGCACCCAGATCGATGGTCAGCTCACTGTTTTTCAGATTGGCATTCAAAAACAGACTCGTTGATTCTGGGTTATCCTTGACCGAAAAATTCACCTGATTGTTCATACCATCAAAGTTCAGGGTTCCAAAGCCTCGAGTCACATTGAGCGTATTGTTCGTACCATTCATGGACAAATTGAGCCGATTGGTATTGTCGAGGGATAAACTATTATTACGGCCTCCGAGGAGGATCTCGGAAGTTATGGCCGAAATATTTCGAAGCTGGATTGTGTTGCCACTTCCCAGTAAGCTAAATTGGCTAATTGCCCCGGAGACCGTGCCTGTATTGTTTCGAGCATTCTCTCCGAGAACCAAAGATGTATTAATCAATGGTTGCCCGACTTGCCCGGTGTCCTGGGCATTGGCATTAAAGGTAAACTGGTTGGAACTGTAGGATACAGCCGGATCAGTGCCCAAAAAGAAAGATAGGCTCCGCTGATAGGCTGTTCGATTTTGCCCTGCGACGGCATCTTGGGTATTGATAATACTGTTTGTTAGGCCGCTGACCGACGTTCGTTGATCAAAACGACCATTACCGCCCTGAAAGGACGCCCTAAAATTCAATTCTGCTGCCATGCGTTCCCGCTCTCTCCTCTCCTTCGCTATACAAAAATAAAAACAATCCTAAGGTCAGAATTGCCCTTCTTGCCGGAAAAAACATATTTCGTAACAATCACAGCGGATCGGCGCAAATACTGAGACGTTTATGAAATTGATTTTAGATAAGGCAATCTAGACTTTAACATTCAGTCGCTTGCCTTGAGCATCTACACAATGGACTTTGGATTGAGTCTCGACTCTGAAAAAAAAGGCCATTAAATCCTGAGTCGCCTCGTCAAACTGCTCCTCATGATGCTGAGCTTGAAAATCAAGGATGTCGTCTGACTCGTCGCTGTTCTCTGGGTCACCATACTCTTGCGTAATGGCCAGATCAACCGCATCCAGCGACAGCGAATTCAGACGGTTCTGAATGTCCAGGTAATCGGTTAAATCCTCTTCAGTAAGCACGTAATGACCACTAACTTCAGGAGAAAATCGAAGTTCCAGGGCTTTGGCGGAAGTCCCAAATTGATTCAGCCCCATTGCATAAGCTTCAGCGGCCTTCTTTGCTAAAGACTCCGCAGGAGCTTTGACTCTGTATATTGTCCCAAATCGCACATCGGAGGTCACCATGGCGCTTACTCCCACAATCAAACATTGGACTCCCTAACAGCAATGCTACTGAGAAGCCTGAGAGTGGTCAAGCCAATGTCACCTCCAGTCATCTCCTTTGTTACATTTCAAAATACCTTGGACACAAGGTACGACGTTCTGCATTGTCATAAATTGTCATAATTCGTCACAAATTAGACTTGACAGGCTTTTCTAAGGCTAGGAATAACCAACAGCCATGGGAGACTCTAAATTTGGCGATTACGACACCTCCAGTATCCAGACCTCCATTTAACCAAACTGATGCTGGTCGTTTGGACCCTGACTTTGTGCCCACACCTACGTCAATCGCCCATGAAATGTGCTCGCTTGTGGGACTCAGAAAAGGTCCCGTTGCTGTGGATAAGCGATTAAAGGTTCTCGAGCCGTCTGCAGGAACTGGGGACATCGCACGTATACTGCGGGAATATCCGGTTGATCTCGATGTGGTCGAGTTAGATCCCGGTCGACGCGCGGAGTTGGAAGATCAAGGGTTTCATGTGGTCGGCGATGATTTTACCCAATTCTCCAATCCTCCAAACGATGGCTATGATGCCATTGTGATGAATCCCCCCTTTAGTAAAAAACAAGCCGTCCAGCACATCAAACATGCCTTTAGCTTACTCAAACCGGGTGGGAAATTAGCAAGCATTTTACCCGAATATTGGTTTCGAGGCTCCAAGAAGCCCCAGCGAGAATTTCATGCATGGCTGCAACAGGCAAGCCAGGGCTTGTGGTCGGCGATTCCCTTAATCAAAGAGGTCTTTATTAATGATCGGTCTCAGGTTAATATTGCAACTCGCATTTTAGTCATGCAAAAACCCACCGTTCTGAAACAGAGTGAGAACACTCTGGAGAAATCCCTGGAACTCACGGCATAAATACCTTGTAGACTTACTCATCTTCTTTTGACCTTGAAAACTAGCCAACAGGCGAGCACTAGCAGGGTAATGACGGTATGCTTGGTTTTGAGCAAAATACCCACAAGCAGCGCAACGTTTCTTCATGTAGATCCAGAAAAACGGCTGGAAAATGAGGTCGAAATGGGACGGGTTCTCGTGTTAAGTCTGGTGATAACATTGCTTCTTCAGGGGGAATTATCACTATGCTATGGCGCCATAGGCAAAATGACCAGCCCGTATAAAATTGAACCGGGCAGCATTCAAAAACATCAGAAGCTCGTTACATTTTGGGTCCGAAAATCCCAACTCGCGAGCCAACCCCATCAACCGGAAGTACGTCAGCGGCGAACAATTAATTGCGACAACAAGACCATGGCGCTGAATGAATCCATTTATTTTGGTCCGGATGGCTCCGTTACAGGAAGCCTCGAATATCCGACACCGACCTTTTATCCTGTTCATGCCCACCCCGATACCCAGGTTTTGTGGGAACAGATCTGCCAATAATATCTGGGGTGCATGCACATAGACAATGATTATCCCCAAGTGACCAATTGTCGGCGATTAGAACTGTGGTTATTGTGGAGAGTGGTTGGGAAAACAGGAGAGAAGTGATGAGACCGTTATCTGCTGTCTTAGGGTTTTTAGCATTTGCCTTATTGGTCGGAGTTTGTGTCTACATTTTTAATCGCTATACGGACACACAGGATGTCCCAACACAAGTCTATGAACGGGAAACACAAGTCGAACGCGAGGTTGCGGTCCCTATTGAGGTCGAGCGAGAAGTGCCCGTCCATGTTCCTAGCCCACCTCAGGTGATTGAGCGAGAAACTATTAAGCACGTTCCGGTTCCGACTCCGTCCCACAACACCCATTCAAATAACGCTACCACATCAGAAGAACCCGAAGCCGCTCCATTGGGATCAGAATAACCGCTGGGATTTTAATATATTGGCCAACCTAATGCATCGCGTTTCACGGGTTTCTTAGGGTCGTTCGAAGGTGGGCTAAGCCAATTAGAAAAACGCTCAGCCATCTGTGATATCGCAATACCTATTCGAGAGATGAGCCAGGGTTGCGCAATCTGAAGTCCCTCAGGTGAAAACCCTGTCAGCACTTTCTTAAAAATTAATTCCTTCTTGGGTCGAGTCGAAGGGCCATTTGCAACACCGGGAAGCTCGACTTCAGCGACAGGAATAGACTCTGTTTTAATCCACCCATAGCGTTCCATCTGTTCAAAAATGTTTTTAAGCCGAACTGAATTATTTCCTTTGACATATCCATCAAAGAATCGTCGGATTCCTGGGCCAAAACGCATTTTATTGCCCCAGGGCAAAGATTCAACCAGAGGTTTGTTGCCATTCAGGAGTTCATAATACAGATATTGCATCATCTCCTTTACAGACACAAAATTGGTTGAAATCCACATTCCACCACCTGGCAAAAGACCGGATCGGATATCCCGATGCGAATCATTAGATAATACATTGATCTGTAAAAACGCGTCCTTCTCTGCTTTTAGAGCAGCTTCATCCAAGACGGGTAAAGATATCCCTTTCTCTGATATTTTCTCTGCCGGTTTCGGATTCGGTATTTTGGGTTTCAGGGCCTGTAAACGGCGCTTCCCATTTTTCCGACGAGCCGAAAAAGACATAATCATATCCATTGTCCACTCCCAACAAACATCCCACTTTTTGCAGTATGAATGCTGCATAAAAACCATTAAAACATTTTTTTTGCTAGTCTTCTTAAGGCAAAGAGTAACAAAGCTCAGAGCTGCATTAAGGGATTACTAGAAAATTGGTGGAGCTTAATAAATTGCTCCAATTGCACCACCAGTTACTCCCACCTATTCTTAATAGCTTGGCCCTTCTATTACCCCATAATGACCACTCCCCGACAAAAAAATGGTACCCCCAAGGGAA
>JBGUGD010000023.1:0-182514 GCA_041697335.1 Vampirovibrionaceae bacterium NZW_1234
ATATTATCTAAATTTGGATTTCCGTAAAGTACGTTGTTCCTATCGACTATTTTCGTTAACAGACCATGTGTTCCTAACCGTGTAATGTTTATAAAAGTTAATCCTGCATTTTCACAGATTGATTGGATTTCTTCAAAATCCTCATAATTGCACCAGATATCGATGTCGTCATCCCAAGGGATGAGATCGTGATAAAGACTTGCGCCAATCAATGAGCCATACGCCAAAGAGTAGAATTTTTTAGGGGTAATTAAGTCATGAAATCGACAAAACAATTTAAAGAGAGTGTCTTTTTCCAAAGCAGATAATTTGGGTGTGAATAAGAAGGAATTTGTAGTATCAAGGCGGGTTCTAAGGTAATGCTTATAAAGATTTTTTCTTGCATGATGCTTAGCGTGATACAGCAGGTGAATAAAAGCTGGATCTTGGCATTGTATGACCTTGTGGTAAATAATGCTTTTCAAATGAGCTAACACTTAATATATTTTCCTTGGTTTGAAATGTGATACATCACACTCCTTTAGAAGCTCAACCGGCGTTCTGTTCAATGAAGTCGCGCTGTGTGGTGTCAAGATATTCCCGGATGGTATCCAGAGTTTTTCGCTGGGTTATGAGATTTTTAACTTCGTGCTTGGTTCCCAGGTGAACATATTGTGAGGAGTTACTTTTTCCGGAGGGGGTTTCGGCGTAAAACTTCAGTGAGCGTTGATTTTGCTTATCAAAAGGTAACGAAGAATTTTCAAAATGCCCTAAAATCAATTCGACTTTGCCAATTTCGGGATAAGCATCCGTGACTTCAAAATAAGTTACCAGGGGTGAAAAATCACCGTACTCGGGGACCTCCATGTCGACTTGTTGATGCAAGGTTTTTAGGGCTGTTGTAATGCGAGCATCAATGTCACCTGAAGGTGTGTTGCCCGACATGGAAGATTGCCCTTGAAACATGGGTTTATGTACTCCTGACTCTATAGTGACATTATACATGACCTTTTCAATCCTCTGGTGGGTCTTGTCGAGCTCTATTTTGGGGCTAAATAAGGTGTTTGATTTTTAATTTTACAATGTTCGTCCTCACGGCGCAAGTGTCTGAGGGCCGAAAGTCTGAAGATGACTAATAATTCGGCCTCTTCGTATATTGACCTTTGGTGGTTTTTCTCAGAACTACGATTAAGAAAGAGGCGTGCTCAGAAACTGAGCACGCCTGGAAAGCGTTAAGACATAAACGAGTCGTTTATTTTTCTCAACGGAAAAGGTTTATTTCTGTGGAAAGTGGAATGTTGATATTTTTATCATACCCAACGGCTTCACCCTTGGGTGTCAGCCACATGACAATTTTGTTCGGGAGGCCAAATTGTTTATCCTGATGAAACGTCGTGGCAATGACGGATTAATCGTCGGGGTGGTATTCAAATTCCCGGCCGCCGATAATGACGGTTTGACCGGGTTGAACCTGTTGGCGCTCCAGTTCATCGTAGACGCCCATGGCCTTGAAGATGTTGAGCAGACGACGTGTGGCCGAAGGATTTCGAAAATCAGTGACGCGAACCAGACGATCCAGTTTGCCTCCATAAACCACAATGCTTTTGCCTTCATGGCTGATTTCAAAGGCACTGTCATCATTGGTGAAGGCTTTGGCATCGGGGACCAGTTCGACCACATGTTCCTCTTCGGGTAACTTGTCGAGGGTTTCAAACATGGTATTCAGCAACGGTTGCAGGCCTTGGTGGGTCACGGCCGAGATGGCAAAAATCGGCGAAGCGCCGAGACTTGTAAAGGTTTGTGTCATTTCGGCCAGATAGTCTTCACTAGGCAGCGCATCGGTTTTGGTGAGTACCAGAATCTGGGGTTTTTCGGAAAGCTTTTGGCTGTAACGGCGTAATTCTTCGTTGATAATTTTCCAGGCCGAAACCGGATCCGACTCCTCGGGACGGGAAATATCTACCAGGTGCAATAACACCCGGGTGCGTTCCACGTGACGCAGGAAGTCATGGCCCAGGCCCACGCCTTCACTGGCGCCTTCAATCAACCCTGGGATATCGGCCACAACCACGCCATCTCCCGAGGGGCGTCTGACCACACCCAGGTTTGGGGTGAGGGTGGTGAAGGGATAGTCTGCAATTTTAGGTTTTGCCGCACTAATGACACTGATCAGGGTGGATTTTCCGGCATTGGGCAGCCCGAGCAGGCCCACTTCAGCCAGCAGCTTTAGCTCCAGATCCAGTTCCCGGTGAATGCCGGGTTCGCCGGGCTCGGCAAACTGAGGCGCTTGACGGGTGGAGGAGAGAAAGCGACTGTTGCCTCGTCCACCTCGACCACCGGAGGCCACCATCACCCGATCACCGGCTTTGGTGAGGTCGGCAATGGCATCGCCAGACTCGGCATCTCGGACCACTGTTCCACAAGGGACCTTGATAATTAAATCTTCGCCATCTTTCCCATGGCAGTTCTTGTTCCTGCCCCGTTCGCCATTTCCGGCTTTAAACTGGGACTTGTACGTAAAGTCCAGCAGGGTATGCAGGTCGGACGTGGCTTCGATATAAACATCACCGCCCCGGCCACCGTCTCCTCCGGCAGGGCCGCCATAGGCCACAAATTTTTCACGACGCCACGCAACGATTCCGTCTCCACCCGAGCCGGATTCCACTACCACGCGTACATGATCAACAAATTGCATCTGAGTCCCCGTTTTTGGATTCTGTTTTTGAGCTTCGATGGAACTTCGACGTCCGAATCGAAGTCGATTCATTATAATAAATCATAGATAGATGACAGATTCAAAGGTCACATCATCACGCTTTGAGTGGAGGTTTCTGGTGAAACGTGTTCAGCAATGGTTGCTTTTAGGATTAACAATGGGGGTGTTCGGCGGCTTCTTTGTGATGGGCAACGCGTCGACGGTGACCGATAATCCTGCCCCGGATAAAGCCGTTACATTGGCATTGACCCCGGGGACTACGGTAAAGCAAGGTGCCATAGTTTTGGCTCGGGTTTCTTCTGCTCAAACCTTGGGTTCTGGCTGGCGAGTAAAATGGGATGGGAAGGAGCGTCCGTTGTTTCCGCAAGAAGCCGGAACATATGAGGCCCTTTTGGGCGTACAGGCCGATATGGCTCCAGGGAAACATCCGTTGGTGCTGTTGGACCCGGAGGGCCATGAAGTTTATCGAGAGTCTTTAACCGTGTTGGACGGACGCTATCCGCGTCAGAACATAACGGTCAGTAAGTCTACGGCGGGGTTGAAGCCATTGCCGGGAGAGTTGGAAGCGATTCAGGATTTAAAAACCGTTTTGACAGCGACACGTCATTGGGACCGCTCCTTGATGAGCCCTACGCCGGACTGTCAAATCTCACCCTTTGGCGTAAAACGCTATCATAATGGGGTGTATATTAATGATTATCATAAGGGGGTCGACTTGCGTTCTCCCCAAGGACGTCCAATCAAGGCCATAACCGATGGGGTGGTGAAAGTGGCAGCGCCTCAGTTTCGGCTTCATGGTGGGACGGTCGGCCTGGATCATGGCCAGGGGTTGTCTTCGGTGTACATTCATATGTCAAAAGTGGCTGTGAAGACCGGGCAGGCAGTCAAAAAGGGTGATGTCATCGGCTATGTGGGTTCGACCGGGTTTGCAACCGGGCCGCACTTGCATTGGGGGCTCTATGCCGGTGGCGTTCCTGTAGACCCGGACCAATGGATTCCCGTTCCTCGCTGCCGTTAACATTGATGCGTCCACTTTACTCCGGGCGGTTTTTTCGCTAGGCTCTCCCCATGCGAATGCCCCTGTTTACACTCGAGCGATTCTTTGCCCAATATGAGCATGCGGGACACTTGCTGCTGTGTGCGTCCGGCGTGGAGTCGCTGTGTGTCGACGATCTGTTTTCCTGGGCGTCGGAGGCGTGCGAGTCGTTTTCCCGGTTGCCGCTCGGGTATATTGATGTTGCCGGACCCGAGTCACTTCGAACTCAGATTGCGTCGCTTTATTCGAATGTGTCTCCCGACAGGTTCCTCGTGCATACAGGGGCGGCCGAGGCGATTTTTAATACCCTGAATGCGTTGTTGTCCCCTGGCGATCATGTGGTGGTCCATTATCCTTGCTATGGCTCGCTGCATCACATTGCGGAGGCTATCGGGTGTGAGATTTCTCTTTGGGAGGCCTCACCACAGACCCGGTGGGCCTTGGATCCGGAAGCGTTAAAACGGATGATCCGCCCCAATACCAAGGTGATCATCGTGAATGTGCCCCACAACCCCACCGGCTATGTTATGCCTCTGGCTGAATGGCAAGCACTGGTGGATCTGGCCCGGCAGTCGGGTATCTATATTCTGGCGGACGAGGTCTACCGGTTTCTCGAACATGCTCCCCTTACCCCCTTGCCGTCGATGGTCGATATGTACGAGCGGGGCATTGCCATTGGGAGCATGTCCAAAGCCTTTGCGATGCCCGGGCTTCGCCTGGGGTGGGTTGCGACTCAGGACACAGCCCTGTTAAATGCCATTGCTGCCTTCAAGGATTACACGAGTATTTGTATCAATGCGCCCGGTGCCTTTTTGGCAGAGCTGGCTCTTGTGCACAAAGAGACAATCTTTGCCCGAAATCATGCCATCTTGGATCACAACAGGCAGGTTCTTTCTGACTTTTTAAACGCTCATCGGTCAACCTTCAACTGGGTGCCGCCCCAGGCGGGTGCCACGGTCTTTGTCGGGTTGAACGCAGGGCAATCCAGTGAACGATTTTGTGCTCAGCTCTTGGCACAGCAGAATGTCCTGTTGTTGCCGAGCCGTTATTACGATTATCCAGACGGGTTCTTCCGTCTGGGCTTTGGTGCTCGGAACTTTCCAGCGGTCTTGCAAAAACTCGCCGCGTTCTTGGAATCGGCGCACTTGTCAGTTTAATAGGTATTTCGGGAATATCTTAAACGAGGACGGCTTCTTTTCCGGCAGAAGCGGCGCGTTCCAGGAGCATGGCTTCGTTTTCTTCCAGAAAACGGTTTAACTCGGTCTTGAAGACTTCGAGGGCTTGATCCTGCGGGACTTTATGGAGCACGTCCATCCCTCGAAAGACATAGAACTCGTTACGGGCGCCGGCAATCCCCAGGTCGGCATGGGCGGCCTCACCCGGGCCGTTGACAAAGCAGCCCATCACGGCCACTCGGACCGGGAGTTTAATCTTGGCAATGAGGGCTTCAACCTGATTGGCCAGCCCGTGTAAATCGACTTCGGCACGGCCACAGCTGGGGCAGCTCACCAGATCGGCGCTTTCCTTGCGAAGGCCGACGGCTTTCAGGATTTCGTGACCGGCGGTGACTTCCTCAACCGAATCGGCAGTCAGGGACACACGAATGGTGTCACCAATCCCTTCGGCCAGAAGGATGCCAATCCCGACAGCGGATTTAATGAGGCCGCGTTTCAAGGTGCCTGCCTCGGTCACGCCCAGGTGAAGGGGGTAGGGAATCGCTGCGGCCACCCGCCGATAGGCTTCGACCATAATCATCGGGTCACTGGCCTTGACGGAAACCTTCATATTGAAGAAGTCTTCTTCTTCCAACAGCCTGACATTCAAAAGGGCGCTCTCCACCAAGGCCGAGCAAATGTCATCGGGAAATTTCTCTTTGACGATTTTTTCCAAAGAGCCTGCATTGACGCCGATGCGAATGGGGAGATTGCGTTCTTTAGCTTTTTCCACAACTTTGCGGATGAATTCCTTGCGAGGCAGGTTGCCCGGGTTGATGCGAAGAGCATGAACGCCGTTGTCGGCTGCCTGTAACGCGAGTCGATAGTCAAAATGGATGTCGGCCACCACCGGGATAGGGGAGCGGGGAATGATCGACTTTAATGCTTCGGCGGCTTCTTTATCCGGTACGGCGAGGCGGACGACTTCACACCCGGCGTCAGTCAGACGCTTGATCTGGTGAACGGTCTCTTGCACATCTCTTGTGTCCGAGGTGGTCATGGATTGAACGACAATGGGCGCATCCCCGCCAATGGGAACATCTTTAATGAAGATCTGGGTTGAGGCTCGTCGTTGAATGCGTGTCGTCATCGCTGTTTCCTCTTGAATAAACGTGCTTTAATCAACGGTTTAGACGGGTGAAAGCAATGGATCGCCGTACTTCTCGATCCCGGATTCCCGATACAACACGTCCTTGGGAACACCCAGGAACAAGCTGTCCCACGGAAAAATCTCATCGACAGTCCGCTTACGTAGAGCATACCAGTCCAGCGAAGGGAGATCAACGGGAGAGCCCTGAGCATGCATTTGTTTCAAGGTGCGGTTCAACGCCCCCAAGTTGGCCCCTTGCTTGGCAAATTCAACGATGAATCGGGACATCCGGCGATCGCCTCTGGAAAACAGGGCCTGGACATAATCCCATTTTGGGCTGGAGGGTCTGAATTCACAGGTCTTCACCAGATTCTTGCGCAGGTATTCCTGCTTGGCCTGGAGTTGCTTGGTACTTTCCCGGGGCATCCACTGAAATGGCGTGGCGGCCTTGGGGACGAAGGTGCTGCAGCCCAGGCTGAGTTTCAACTTGGGATTGGCTTTCTTGAGCCCTTTCATCAGGGCAATGGTCTGGTCTAAATCGTCCCAGGTTTCGTTGGGCAAGCCCACCATGCCATAGAGTTTCATGGCAGGAATTCCGACATTCGCCACGATCTCTGCGGCCCGGTAAATTGCCTCCGTCGATAAATGCTTGTTGATGCGATGCCGAAGGGGCTCGGAACCGGACTCCACGGCAATGGTGACGGTTTGCTGGCCACCATGTTTAAAGGTTTCTCCAATATGCGGTGTGAGTGTATCGGCTCGGAGCGAGGCCGCAGTGACTTCGATATCGGACTTGGATTTGAGAAAGTCACATAAGGCACTAAATTCGGGATGATCGGCAATCAGTACGCCCAAGAGCCCGATTTTTCGGGTGTACTGAAGCCCATGTTCAATGTGCTGTTCAAGACGCTCCAGCGTTGGCCCTCGGGCAGGCAGAGTTGCGTAACTGGCCAGACAGAAACGGCAACGATGGGCACAGCCTCGCATGACTTCCACGAGAAAAGTGTTTGAGAAGATGGTGTCGCTGGTCAGGATGGGCGAGGCCGAGATGACCTCGCTCATATCGGAAACGGTTTGTTTTTGAACCGGCATCGGGATGTCCGGAACCGCGGGGTGAATGGCTGCAACCTCGCCTGTGGTTAGATACTCGATATCATAAAGCGAAGGAATATAAATCCCTGCAACTTCCCGGGCCAGGGCAATCAGCTTTTCCCGACGGTCTTGAATATGACGGTAGCGTTTGCTGAACTCAATCAACGCATCCAACGTCTCTTCCCCGTCACCAATGATGAAAAAATCGAAGAAATCGGCATAGGGTTCCGGGTTGGTGGTCGGTACAGGACCTCCGGCAAAGATTAACGGCAGATCGTTGTTCCGTTCGCTGGCCATCAGGGGAATGCAGAAATGGGTAAAGATTTTCATGACCTCGATGATGTCCAACTCAAAAGAGAAGGAAAAACCCATTAGTTCCAGATCCTGGATGGACTCTGATGCCAGATCATCCGTCGTAATTCGTCGCACGGCCACATCGGCCCGCTGATCCATTTGACGAAACAAATTCAGGTACCCGAGCGACGACATGGACACCGCATAGGTGTACGGGTACATCAAGCCCAGGCGAATCGCATCCGGTGAGGGAAGGGTTGGTGTATAGAGATACGTTTCAGCTCTGGCGGCGGGTTTCATCGGTTTGGTCTTTATGGTTGGGATATCACTTAAGGCGGTTTCGGAACTCGTTGCCTTTGTCCAACTGCTTCCGTTACACTAAGGGTGCCCTTCAATGGTCGTTATCTCTGGTTGAATCAAAACGGCCCCGGCAATGTGATTGATCATAAATCTAGCTGATATCCTAGCACAGGAGCGGTCCAAAACCCAGATTTGTCGCCGGGATACCCACGCAAGCAAACGAGGAAGCGAGTTGAAAGATGACTACCCTGCTGTCCCAACCGTCCTATTCAGTTACCTCTGACAAACGTATTACGAAAGAAGAAGCCCTGGCGCTTCTGGAGCATGGTGATTTGCTGACCCTCGGCCTTCAGGCCGAAGCCGTCAAAGCCCGGTATCACAAGCCGGAAGATCCGGTTACGTTTGTTATTGACCGCAATGTGAACTACACCAACGTATGCAACGTAGATTGTATGTTCTGCGCTTTTTATCGTCATAAAGACGATCCCGATGCGTACACGCTGACTTATGCGCAGATCAAACCCAAAATTCAGGAACTGGTGGATGTGAATGGCACCCAGTTGTTGCTTCAAGGCGGTGTAAACCCGGATTTGCCCTTTGAATACTATACCGATCTGGTTGCCGCCATTCGCAAGGACTATCCCGATTTGACGATTCACGCGTTTTCACCCACCGAGATTGCCTTTATGGTGGAGCTGACCGGCTGGCCCTTGAAAACGGTGCTTCAGAAACTGGTGGATGCCGGTATGTCTTCCATTCCGGGTGGTGGAGCCGAAGTGTTGGATGACTGGGTTCGCAAAAAAGTCAGTCCCAAAAAAGTCGATTCCATAGGCTGGCTCGAGGTGATGGAAGCCGCTCATGAGATTGGTCTTCAGACCACCGCAACAATGATGTTCGGCATGGTGGATCGTCCCGAACATATTGTGAACCACTTGTTCAAGGTACGTGATTTGCAAGATCGAACCGGTGGCTTTACGGCCTTTATTCCCTGGACCTTCCAGCCCGCCAATACCCAACTGGCCAAACTGCCCAAGCTGGCGACCGGTGTGGATTACCTTAAGGTTTTGGCCTTGGGCCGGATTGTATTGGATAACATCCCCAACATTCAGGCGTCCTGGATTACACAGGGCTTGAAGCTGTGCCAAACCGCATTGTCTTTTGGCGCAAATGATGTCGGTGGCCTGTTGCTCGAAGAGAACGTGGTGACCCAGGCAGGTGTCAAAGCTGAAACCCAGCAGCTGGAAACCATGGTGGACCTCATCCATAAAACCGGCAAAGACGCTGCCCAACGGGACACCGCCTACCGGATTTTGCGGCATTATCCCCGGTTAAGCGCGCGCTGAGAATGTATTGACGAAGTCTCACTTTGCGGGTGAGATTGTGTTAGCATAAGCCATACTGCGACTCTGGAGCTTTTATCTGTATGTCAGGAACAACGGCTGCCAAATCTTCTCGGATATTTGGACTTGATGTATTCAGAAGTGTCGCGATATTGATGGTTCTCTTCGGCCACTCACTTTTTCCACTATTAAAGCTTACCCACACCAGGCAAGTTTTCTCTGAGCCAACCTATCTGATTGTCAAAGAATGGGTAAATTTTATTGGACATTACGGTGTGGATCTGTTTTTTGTTCTCAGTGGCTTTCTGATAGGGCGAATTATTATTAAAGATCTTTTGCAAAGCGAACAAAAACCTGCTTTGTGGAATTTTTATGCTCGTCGATGGTTTCGGACCTTACCCGCCTATTATTTTGTCTTATCCATCTGCCAGTTGTTCTCATCAAAACCGCATTGGGACTATTTTCTGTTTCTTCAATATTTTACATCGATGGATAAGAAGTTTTTTCCTGTTTCCTGGAGCCTTGTTGTTGAGGAGTGGTTTTATTTAACTGCTCCCGTAATTTTGCTCATGGTCATTCCCAGACATGCAGATAGTCGACGCATTCTCTATTCAGTAGTTGGCCTTTATTTGGCATTTATTGCCCTTTGGTTTTTAACCGTTTATCGTCCATTTTACTCGGGCCCGCCATTAGAAAGTCGTTTCGGATTTTTAATCATGGGTGTCATTCTTGCTGCATTCAAGCTCAGTTATCCTAAAGTTTACCGTTCTCTCTCTCATCCTTTCATCTTTCTGGGTTCAGTGCTCATTATTCTATTTTATTTGTATTGGAGTACTGTTTTGGCAGGTGTTGCTTCCTATCCCTTAGTCAACATGCTCTGTTTTGGACCATTGATGCATATCTGTGTCGTTCTATTGCTGCCTCTATTTGATGTGGATTCACGAATCAATGTATCTCTTGCTAAAAATCAGATTTTTGGGCCGTTCTTTACAACAATCAGTCTCTTATCATATTCAATTTACCTGATTCATTATCAATTAATCCTTTTGTTGGCAAGCTATAAGGATACTTATTGGGCTATTTTCCTCTGTTTGCTTGCGAGCATCCTATTAACTTTTATTCTCTCATGGGGGGTATATCGTTATATTGAGCGGCCATTTATGACCATTCGAGATCGATTATTTCCAGGCCGGGGCCAGGGTGCAGAGAGTCCAGTGCTTATTGCCGGATCTTCCGTAACTGTTTAAATTCATGGGTCGTATACAGATTGCTAAGGGATGCGCTTGTGTCCTTTAAAAAAGTTCAACAACAGTACCTATTTTTAGTTGTTTTTAGTAAAATTCAAAATAATTGATGTCGTTGGGAGACAAATCAGTGCATGTGGGGTTCGGATTGCCTGCTCCTCGTTTTGAGGTGCGTTTTTCGGCGCGACGGCGCTCATCGGAGCACATTGTGCCACGAGTGCCTAAAAATCTTCGAAGGTTGTTTACGCTTTTGCCCAAAACCGAGCAGCATCTGCATCTGTCCGGCTCGGCCCGCAAGTCCGATATCCGCGTTTTTATGCGGGAAAACGGCATGGGTGAAGAAGCTATCGAGCAGGATATGAAGCTCTTGAAGTCGTCATATGTGGATTTGACGGATTATCTCAAGACCTATTACCGGGTCCCCCGGCATGTGATGACGCCGTCACAGTTTAAGCGGGCAACAATCGGCATCGTTAAAGATGCGGCTCGGGAGAATGTGCGCATATTGGAGCTTCGTACCAGCATTCTCAATAAGAAGGGCACCCCGGAGGCCATTGTCCAGGCTGTGGAAGAGGGGCTCAGAGAGGGCATGGCCTGGGTGAAAAAGCGAAAAGGCTATGAGATGAAAACCGCGCTGATTATTCTTGCTCAGCGTGCAGGCTCTCCCGAGGAGTCTCTGGCGCATGCGAAGCTGGCGGTGCAATTGGCCCAGCGCCCCAACTCTCTAATACGAGGGTTTGATATAGCCGGGGACGAGATTTTGCATGCGCTGGACACCCATGCCGAGGCCATTTCTTATGTAAAGACCCATGGGCCTGCGGCAGGCGTGCAGTTGACGATTCATGCAGGAGAGGTGCCGGTGTCTGAAAATGTGAGCGGCCTGGACTCCATCCGCCGGGCCTTGGCTCTTGGGGCCGATCGCTTGGGTCATGGCATTCAGGCACATCTCGATGCCGACGTCAGGGCCTTTCTGAAGAAGACCCAGAAGCCCCTGGAACTCTGCCCATGGACCAATGTCATGCTCAAGTGCGTGCCTCATTACAAAGCCCACCCGGTCAAGGATTTCCTGGAAGACGGCTTAAATGTCAATTTGAATACCGACAATCGTTTGGTCTCTAAAATCACCTTGACCCGGCAGCTCTGTCAGTTATGGCAGCACGGGCTGGTGACGAAATGGGATCATGTAAAAACGCTGATTTTAAATGGGGTCCGAAGTTCCTTTATTGCTGAACCTGAGCGAAAACAAGTGGAACAGGAGGTTCAGCAGGCATTAAGCAGACTCAAGAGACGTTTTGAGAAAACCATTGCGCGCTACCTGCCCGCAGCACAGAGTACCAAAGAGGCCTAGCCCGCACTGACGACTTGAAACGTTGCTTCAGTCTTGCTGAAGATGGCCTCATGCAGCTCGGGGTAGTGGGTCAGGTCACTGTTGTCATCAATGAGGCTGAAGGCAGCTTCCCGAGCCATTTCCAGAATGCCCTGGTCCTTGATGAGATCCGCCAGCACCAAATCCGGTAGACCACTCTGTCTGGTTCCGAGAAATTCGCCAGGGCCTCGGATTTCCAGATCTTTCTCCGAAATCTCGAAGCCGTCTGTGGACTCAACCAGAATCTGAAGGCGATTGAGGGATTCTTCAGCACGGGAATCTGTCAGAAGCAAACAATAGGATTGGTGTGCTCCTCGGCCAACCCGTCCCCGGAGCTGGTGAAGCTGTGCCAAGCCAAAGCGATGGGCGCTGTCGATAAGCATCACCGTGGCGTTGGGGACATCCACACCGACTTCAATGACCGTGGTGCTGACCAGAATTTGCAAATTGCCGGTGCTAAAGGCCCGCATCACGTCATCTTTTTCGTCAGACCGCATTTTTCCGTGCAACAGCCCCATGCTGAATTCGGCAAATACCTCTTCCCGAAGGCGTTCATACTCCGCAGTGGCTGCTTTGGCTGCCAGGTTCTCGGATTCTTCAATCAGGGGGAAAACAATATAGGCCTGGCGCCCTTTGGTTATCTCTTGACGGATGA
Organism: Vampirovibrionaceae bacterium NZW_1234; assembly: GCA_041697335.1. Taxonomy (GTDB): domain Bacteria; phylum Cyanobacteriota; class Vampirovibrionia; order Vampirovibrionales; family JAGQHJ01; genus JBGUGD01. The sequence continues at coordinate 12,327 of JBGUGD010000023.1, forward strand.
GTTGATAGGCCTGCTCCCGCTCGTTCTTGCCGGTGAACAGCCCGGTACGAATTGGGGTTCGGCCCGGCGGCAATTCGTCCAGAACAGATACATCCAAATCCCCGTGCAGGGTCATCGCCAGTGTGCGCGGGATGGGAGTCGCTGTCATGGTCAGCATTTCGGGGCTTTCCCCTTTGTTCTTCAGCAAGACCCTTTGTCGTACCCCAAAGCGGTGTTGTTCGTCCACTACCACGGCGCCCAGGCGATCAAACTCGACACCCTCCTGAATCAGGGCGTGGGTCCCCACGGCAATGTGGATCTGGCCATTCAGCAATCCCTGGCGAGCTTCCCGGCGCTCTTTGGCCTTGGCTTTGCCGACAAAAAGACCTACTTTGAGGCCCAAGGGAGTGAGCCACTGGATAAAATTCCGGTAGTGCTGCTCGGCCAAAATTTCCGTTGGGGCCATTAGCGCACCCTGGTAGCCATTTTCCACGGCAATCAGTAAGGTGAGAATGGCAATCATGGTTTTTCCACTCCCAACGTCCCCTTGTAACAGGCGATACATTGGCTTGGGATCGGCCATATCGGCTTTGATTTCTTTAAGCACACGTGTTTGTGCGCCGGTCAAGGCAAAGGGCAATTGACTGAGAAACCGGTCGACAATACCACCCGCCTGAGTTTCCAGAGAGAGACCTTTGACACTGCGCTTGTATTGGCTTCGGATCAACCCCAGACGGACCTGGATATAAAATAACTCATCAAAGACCAGGCGTTTCCGGGCGGCATCATAATGATAGGTGGTTTCGGGAAAGTGCACCTGCTCCAGGGCCGTTTGCAGATCGACCAGCTGGTATTTTTGCCGGATGGCCAGAGGCAAGGGGTCAGCGATGGATTCCAGGTAGGTATTCAAGGCTTCCCGGATGGCCCGTCGGAGGATTCGAAGGTTCAAGCCCATCACCACCGGGTAAACCGGTACAATGCGTCCGGCGTTCACGGAGTTGAAGGCTGCTTCCTCAGGATCATCGCTGCTATAACTCAAAATCTCGACTTCCGGACGATCCATGGCAAATTTGTTCTTGTAGCTGTCGATTTTGACTTTACCGGACAGCATAATTTCGGCCCCTCGTGTGAAGCGGCCTTTGAAGGATTCCAGCATGGCCCGATTGGCTTTGCCATAGATCCAGTTGGCCACCATCGAGCCGGTTTCGTCTTTGACCGTGACCGAGACAATGGAAATATTCTTGTTTTTGGCATTGTAGGCATTGACCGCTTGCACGGTGCCAATAATGGAGGCATAAGCCCCTTCTTGCAGGTCCCGGATTTTAAGGCGGTTGTTGTAGTCAATGTGCTTGCGAGGGAAATAATAAAGCAGGTCTTCGACAGTATAAATATTGGCGTGGTTCAAAATCGAAGCTAATTTGGGGCCAACCCCTTTGACATACTTGACTTCAACCGATGCCGGGGACTGATCGACGGGACGATTCGTAACAGTACGGGGGCGTTGGATGGCTTTAGTCAGTGAAAGCCCATCCAGCAGAAGTCCAATTCGATCCAGCAGGCGCATCCGCCCGGTCAGATCCATGTAGTGGTACTGGCGGATATGGGTAAACAAGGTCCCCAAGTGATCATCGTCCTCGAAAAACGGGGTCAGGATCGCCATGGTTTCGTGCAAGTATTGGGAAAACCGCTTTCGCTTTCCCTGCAAGTCGATGTAACGATGCTGCTTCTCCAGATTCATGGCCTGACGCAGATCGCTCAACTTGAGTCTTGCCTCGTCCAGGGGTATCATAGGGTGTCCACAAACCTCTTTCAATTTATCCCCTATAATATTAGGATAACGTGAAAGAAACCAAAAGACCGTTTGTTCTGGGAGAGAAAGTATGAAGCAGTGGAATTTATCTTTATTGACGGCCTGTTTGGCAATGACCGTTGGGTTGTCCGCACCGGCTCTGGCTGCGGATAAAACGGAAGCAGATATTGCTTATCATAAGGGACAAGAGGCTTATAATCAGGGGCGTCTGGATGAAGCCCTGGTCTTTTTTAATCAGGCAACGTCCCTGAACCCCAATTATGCTGATGCTTACTTTAATCAGGGTGCCATTTACTACAACCGCCAGAATTATTCCAAAGCACTGACCTCCTTTACAAAGCTGTTGCAGTTGGATCCAAATGACCAGGCTGCTCGTTATGAGCTGGCCCGGGTGTATGAGAAGTTGGGTCGTAAAGATGAAGCCATTGCTGCTTTTGAGATGATTTCTCCGACCTCGTCCCGCTACAAGAAAGCGCAAGAGAATATTGCCCGGTTGAACCGCCCTGCTCCTCAACAACAAGCGGAGAATCCCTATTCTGATCCGGCATCGGAACCGGAAAAAAACTCGAAAACAGGGGTGGCTGTCTCAAAAGAATTTATTACCGGTTTCTTCGGCCCCACTGGGGTTGCCGTGGATGAAGATGGGACGGTCTATGTGGCCAACTTCTCCAAAAACAACATCTATAAGGTCATGCCCAATGGAGACAAGAAAATTCTCGCTTCGGGTGAGGGGATTAATGGTCCTGTCGGGCTCGTGTTGGATCAAAAAACAGGGGACCTTTATATTGCCAATCACTTGGACAACACGATTGCCCGTATCAATCGGGCTGGTAAAGTCTCAGTGGTCGCAACCGATCTGAAGAAGCCCTATAACTTATTTCTGGACCAGTCCCGTCGGACCCTGTATGTTTCTGAGCAAGAGACAAACTCGGTGTCTCGCATCAAGTTAAATTAAGCCACATCCAAGAGTCGGGTTATATCCAGCAGTGGAGGACTGAATTCGACGTTAGAGTTCTTTTGGCTTTTTACGAATTGGGCCAAAGAATTTGCCGATCTCGACCACCAGCCCCGAATTTCCGGACCGCTGGTTGTTGGGAATTCGCCATCCGCCTACCAGAATCAAATCGTGCTTGTGATTATGATAAACGAGTCCGGCAATCGCACCGGCAAAGGCGTGGGTGCCGGAGTAATATTCCAGAACGGCCTGTAAACTTGGCGTTATCGGATGTTCAATGGCACCCATAAACGATACGACATCCCGCTCGAAGATCTGATGAGTCCCGGCATTGATTCCTGCGGAAAGGCGGGTTCGAAGCTTGGGAAAGCGCCCACTGAAATGGGTATATCCGTAACTTCCCACACCTCGCCCCTGCTTTGATAGGGGAAGCATATAGCCGGTGGTCAGCTTTAACTCTCGTGCCGGAAAGCGTTTGTTGAAGACGGGGAAGACAGATTTGAACCCATAGGCCACTGTCAGGTTGTCGGTTTTAGGAAGTCCGGCATTAAAACTGGTAATGGCTAACTCGGTGTTGTTGCTCAGGCCATAGGTGAAAAAATTGGTCGTTTTCCATTCGGAATCCTGGTTTCCTGAGCGTAGAAAGGATTCATTCAGGATAAAATAGCGGTCTTTTGGGGTCAGATCGGCGGAGGGCATATTGATAATGGTTTGCTGAGCCTGGGTTGTATGGTTTAGCATTCCCATAAGGCACATAAATACAAGGCCCACATATATTGTCCTCAATCGGAGGAATGTATGTCGTTTTGGGGGGCTTGGCTTGGGAGTTGGTTTTTTCAAAAGCGGTACGTCTCCATCAGTATTGCGGCGGGCTTTTATGGGCTCATTCATAGAGGATTGGTTCCAAAAGTTCCGGTTTTCGATTCCAACCCGATGACTTAATCATTACCATGCATTCAGTAGTAAAGACATCACTACTCAGAATGGGTCCCTCGGATGGAATCTCCATTAGAATACAGCGTGGTTTTTTACATTCTTTCGCGCGCACACGATTTTCTTGAGGGGGTTTATTAAACTGTGCTCGTTTTTTATGCCTTGATGAATGTGTTAGGAGACTGTCATGCAAATTACGTTTGGTGCGAATCCCCGGCCTTTGTCGAAGAAACCTGAAGACATCGTTCGCAGTAAGGTGGAAGATGGAATTGCCATGGACTATATGCTGAATTTCGGTTCTGAACCTAACGATGAGATGGTACGGACCATTTCTGATGCTGCTCAGGATGCGCTGGATTTGACCAAACAGGAGCGTCGCCAGTTCCCAGTGCTCAGTACCGATTGGATCAAGCGCTTTTTGAGCAATACCCAGCGCTTTCTGATTCAGCGTGTCACGGGTGAACAGCAGCCGCCGGTTACCCCTGAGGATGATGAAAAACAGGCCCTTCGGGCAGACGTTGTTCTGAGCCATGTGCGCCAGGATGAACCTCAGTTTTTCAACTAATCGCACGAGCCTGGAACGATGGAGCGTCTTGGGCCATCGATAAAGCTTTCATCGTGTTTGCGTGCGTCAGTTGTTTTTCTTCAATGGCTTTTATCCGCTTATGTCATTATTTTTACTGATTTTTGATTCTAAACGATTCCTCAGGAGGCTAAGCCGATGAATGCGTTATGGACGTGCTTAGAAATTTAACGTGAGCTTTATGCATACGAGTGCCGCATAGACATTTTCAAACACTCGTAACAGCCGCTTTAACATGGGTGGGCAATGTAAACGTGAAGGTGGTTCCCTCATCTTTGATACTCTTCACGCTAATTGTTCCACCATGAAGCTCTACTAACTTTTTAGTCAGCGCCAAACCCAGACCGGTTCCTTGTATGGCACGCGAATGGGAAGTATCTATCTGGTAGAACTCCTGAAAGAGTTGTGACAGTTTGTCTTCCGGAATTCCAATGCCAGTATCTTCCACTTGGCAAACCACATTCTGTTGATCAGGGGTTTTAAAGAAACGAATGTTCACCATGCCGTTAACTTTGTTGAATTTTACAGCATTGCTGATGAGATTGAGCAGGATTTGCCGTAACCGGGCAGGATCAGCTTCCATACCATCTAAATCAGGTGGAATGCTAAATGAAAGCTGGATGTTTTTATCCTTACCAAGCTGAGAAACCACACTCTCAACATCCATAATCAGGGGACATAACTCCAGAAATTGCGGTTTTAGAGATAATTTGCCGGCTTCAATTTTTGATAGGTCAAGAATATCGTTAATCATTTCCAGCAGATGGGCACCACAGAGAGAAACATTGTGAACATAATGTTTTTGCTTTTCCGTTAATGTTCCCCCATACCCGGACTCTAACATATCGGTATATCCAACAATGGCGTTGAGCGGGGTGCGCAACTCATGTGACATAATCGAAAAAAACAGGTTTCTTTTTTGACTTGCCGTCTCTGCAAATTCTGCTTTGTCCCGGGCTTCTTTAATTTGGGATTCCAGGCGCATGCGATCCGTGAGATCCCGCACAATCTTTGCGTAACCAAGCAGCTCTCCCGTTTTATTGCGTATAGCCGTTGTATTCACCAAGGCCCAAAAAGAGAGCCCATCCTTTCTTACTCGCCAGCCTTTATCTTCAAAATGTCCTTCTTCTTGAGCGCGTTTTAACTCGGTATGGTAGGTGTTGAGAAAGGTATCCCTATCCGAGTAGAACTGCTGAATCGATTGCCCGATAATCTCTGAACCGCTATAGCCGAACATTCGTTGTGCCCCCTGGTTCCAGGTGGCAACTTTTCCTTCCGAATCCAGCATAAAAATGGCGTAATCCTTGACGTTATCGACCATCAGTTGAAAGCGTTGCTCACTGGTACGGAGTGATTCTTCCACCTTTTTTCGTCTGGCCATCTCTAAAAGTATCGTGTCACGAGACCTCAGTGTTTGATCATGGAAATAAAGTGTTCGTAACGAAACAGTCGTTGAAGCAACGGCAAAAAGTATGATGGCATATTCCATCATGGCAGTAAATTTATCCGTTTCTGCAGCTTGAAAGGATGTAAGCGGATTCACAAACGTTTGGTAATACGAAACGAGAGCAAGCCCACCGATAATGATGCTGCTACCAACCAATAAACTGACTAAAGACAAGAGTCGAATCTGCTTGAATTTAGATGTGCAGGGAGATAACAACCCTTGATAGGGAAGGCTGCCAAGCAGTAGGGAAAGCCCCAGTAAAAGAAAAGCTATGCTTTCGGGAATTGCTTGAGTGAAATTATGCAGGCTTTCCACCTGCAGGAGATGCCCAAAAAGAGCAAAAATACTTACGTCCAATAAAAAAAGCCCCAAAATACCTATGAGGATAGTTCTCTCTTGAAAATCCCGTTGATGATGACGCTTTTGAAGGATTAAAAGACCTGCTGTAGAAATTAAAATATTAATCATACTCAAGAAAGCCGGCGGCACTTGAGGATAATCAATAATAAACGGCGCGATAATATTAAAGTCTGCAACAATCCAATATTGTATCAGCCAATAAATACTGATTCCAAAAGAAAGCAGGAGACTCAGAGGTAAAACTACTGTCCGAGAAGCGGAATGGGAAGCCGTTTTATCTCGAAAAACCAGGAAGCTGGAAATGCCAAGGCCTATTAAGGCAAAAATAACAGGCAGCGTAATTTCGGGGTGGTTTATGGATGAAAAGCTGTTCAGGATATGAATATTAAAAAGATGTCCTATTAAGCCTAAGCCGCCAATAACTACAACCAGACTACCCAATAAAATTGCAAGGTCAGAGGAAAAGGTTCGCCTAGACTCAGGTTTTAACGGTTTCATCGCTGTTCTCTGGATTACTGAATAACTCTCTTGAATTATAGAGGACTAATCCTTTTGGTCAATAGGACAGGTGATAGAATGTTTTGCATGAATTGCTCAGAAGCCTTTTCGGATCCTGTGAGCCTGATGTGATTCTAATCGTTAACTCTGGCGGGGTTGATGACGCGTAGTTCCTTGGAGTTATCCTGGTTTTGATTCGAATTTTCAGTAGGGTGATAACTGAGGGTATTGCCAATTGTTCAGCATTGCGAAAGTGTAATGTTTTCTATCTAGCTAGAGGGATTTTCTGACTGCATTGGTCTTGATCAATCGTTTGACTTTCAAAAAAACAACCGTTCCGAGGAAGCAGGGCGGCTGTCAGTGAGACTTAAAAAACGATGTCGCCGATTATGGCATAACCATGTAATAGCCTTCTTTTTCAAAGTCCGATCGGCGGGCAATGTGGGCTGCATTTTTTCCGGGAAAGGCAGTAATCAGGGATAACACATCTTTTCCGTTAATCTCACCCACTTTTGCAGTGACAACAGAAATATAATTTGTTCTTTCGCTTTGTTCGCCCCGTTTTACGCGAACATTGTCACCGCGACCCAGGTGAACGATTTCCAAGGCTTCCAATGCGTCACGATCGGTTGTATGTTTGACATTATTCCAGCCAAGTTTTGTGATCAGTACTGACTTCATTGGGGGCATTGTTTTCCAGCGTGTTTAAAATCGCTGACTTAATCAAGGGAGGTTATTGTCGAATTTGGATCCCGGTGTGATCGCATCTACATGGCAGTTCAGCCTGTGTTAGATACCACTGTCGGTCAAAGCCAGAAAACAGTAATGGGGCATTAAAGTTCGGAATAGATTTTAGCCAATTGTTTCTCGAATTTCCTGTGCCACTCCGGAGGTAGAGCATTGAGTGTCAGCATTTTTTCCAGTGTGGCTCTATCGTTCTTGTCCTGGGTGTGGAGACGGGTAATCTCGGAGATGGGGAGAGATTCAGCATCATGATAAATACAGACCATCTGAGCGCCTGTGTGGACCATGCCCGGAGACAGCACTTTAAAATAAATTCCCAGGCGCCCTGAATCCAGAAAACGCTTAATCAAACCGGCATCGTCCATATGTTTCCCAAGAACCCAGCAGGGTTGGCGAGGCTCTGTAGCCTGAATAACAGCTTCTCCCACCCGGAATTGATCGCCAATATGGACCTTGGACTCATCGAAGTCCCACGTAGTGAGATTCTCACCGAAAGCCCCATAGGCTAGTTCGGGGCGGTTCAGGTCATGTCGCCAAAAGTCGTAATGCTCTCCTGCGTAAGTGTAAATGGCTTTAAATTCCCCGCCATGATGTTTTTTATCGGCAATGGAATCGCCCTCAAGGCCGTTGAACGTAATCATCAGCGGGCTATCCACAGGCTGTTTATTGATGCCACTGAGGACAGGTTCCCCATGGCGCCAGCCAACGGTTTCCAGGGTAACGCGTCGGTTTACGGAGATAATCTTCATAATGGGGGTATTAAACCAGAATTTCAGGGTGTTGACTATGGTCGACAAGAGAAACTCATGAGGCGGGAAGAAAGAGAATCCGGAAATTGTAACGCCTCTGTTATAAACGATTGTCGCTGGGCAATCGCAGTGGTAACGTTAGGACTTCGTGGACATTGTTCTGATTTTTTATTCATTGGGAGAGGTATATTGCGTATGCATCTCGTAAACCGGGTTCTCTTTGGTCAAAAAAAGCCGTTTAAGGTGGGGGTGTATCTCGGATCGTTCAACCCCATTCATCATGGCCATTTGCGACTGGCCCGCCAGGCCCGGGATCAGGAAAAGCTGGATGCGGTGGAACTCGTTGCCTTGTCTCGGCCGGTGCATAAGAAAGCTGACTTTATGGCCGATGCCGATCGCCATGCGCTGAACCAGCTGGCTGTTCGAGGGCAAGCAAAATTGCATGCCAGCGATGTGGATATTCAGTCGCCCGGTCCAGCCCTTTCTGAATTTTTAACACGCTATCCTGAAGAGCAAGCCAAGATCAAGCTGGTCCTGAAACGCACGTTGCATATTCTGGATGCCATTCGGCGCAAATACGAATTGCAAACCAAACGTCCGGTGGAGTTGCATTACATCGTCGGTGCTGATGGTCTGGCATCCTACCCCAAAGCCTGGCAGGAGCCGGAATATGCAGAGTTTCTCCAGAAAGCCCGGCTCTTGATTGCCCCGCGTCCTGGGGCGACTCCCATTGAAAAGACGGTTCAGGCCATCAAATCCATTCATCGGCACCTGAAATTCAACGTGTTGAAGGTACTGGAGACCCCCTTATCCTCGTCTGCCATTCGGGAACGGTTGGCCAAGGGGTTGCCGATTTCCCGTCGCTGGGTCCCAAAGGCAGTGGCTGACGTGTTAAATCAACGAGGCAAGACGTTATTGGAAACCGATGCGGCATGAGGAACGGAAAACTTTTCCGTTCCTCGCGTCATAAATCGTTGCAACGCCGGGTAACGTCGACTATTCTTCGAGGGTGTCTTCATTAAGATGCTGGCGCAAGGATGCCAGTTTATGGCGAATGGTGGATGCCTGCTTAACATCTCCGTGGGTTTCCAGGGTGGTTGCCATATCGGCAATATGCCCCAGATAACCAATCGCTTCTTTCTGGCGGTTGGGATTGTCATTGACATCCTGCAACAATGATTCGGCTGTGGATAACCCTTTTTGGGTATGTTTGTAGGCCAATTGCCGATAACGATTGGCCAGGTCCTTGTCGTCTTCGTCTAAGTTGTCGGCAATTTTGAGATACTGCCCAACAAGGCCGGTATGGAACAGTAGATCGTGTTCGGTCTGCTCCTGGGCGTCACTGGGGTCTTTCTCAACCAGGATTTCCAGGTAGTTAATGGCTTTATCGAGGTGCCCCAATTCATTATAGGCATCACCCAAGCCGGCGCAAATCGAATACCACCACTTATTAACTTCGCCCTTGTCATTTCGCCCTTGCTTGAAGCCATTGGCTTTCAGTGCCTCTTCGGCTTGCTTCAACAGCGGCAGGGATTCCTCGTACTGCTCCATTTTGTTAAAAACCCAGCTGAGTTTGTAGAGTGTCTCTATTCGCGCTTCTGCCAGGTTGGACCGGCCGAGTTTATCATGAACGGCCAGCGCATTCTCAAAGGCCGTTTTGGCCTGAGGGTAATCCTCCATCACGGCGGCTGTGGTTCCCAAGGCATGCAAGGTCGTAATGGCACGTTCAGCCAGTTCCGGGGATGTGTCGTTGGTGAACTGATAATAGGCCGTCCGATAGGCATTCAAGGCCGCTTTGGGTAATTGATGCTTTAAGAAGGCTTCTCCTGCGGACATCGCAGACTCCCAATCATCGTAATCGGGGCGGAAGATGGTGTGATAGGCGGCAGGGTTACGAAACATATTTTCCAGTTTGTCTTGAATTTCGGCCCACCGGGTTTTATCTCCCAGTCGGTCGTAGACTACACCCAGGCGGCGGTAGATAGGTTCCAGCGTTTGGGTATTGTGGGGATCCGTAAAATTCAGGGCCCGCTTTAATTCGACTTCAGCGCCTTCGTAGAGGTGTTTTTTTAAAAAATGCTTGGCTCGAATAATATGGCGCTGTGCATAGCGTTGGAGTGTTTGATGTTGGCGTTTCTGTTCGCTGGCACTTAATCCCTGGAATCGAACCGTGGGCATTGCAAAGGAAGATGGGTTGAAGGGCATCCCAAAACCAACCACGGGCGTTTTTTTTGTCGTGGATTTCCAGAACGGGCCAAACCGGGAAACTGGTGAGATATCCAAGGTGTCACGTACCTCTGTTTGACCCGCTTATTTTATCGCATCCATACGCAGGATGCAGCGCTTTTAAAGATATATTACATTCTGAGCCCTATAAGATATCAGTTTTGCTAGCGTGAGGTGATCAGCTTTTCTGCCCGAACGGCAATATGCTCGATGAGCATGCCTTGTATTTCGCCAAAATTATCGAAGGGAATACAAGGTATGTCTGACTGCTCACAGTGCTTCAGGAGCTTTGACTTGGCAAACAGCAGATCTGCAATGGGTGCCCAGCAATAGTCGCTTCTGCCATCACCAATCACCACTTTGTAATGTTGTGTGTTGAGCAAATCGGTGATGCGACATTTGCACAGTCCTGCCGGACACTGACCATTGGGATCGGCTGCAGGAAAGGTCAGAGACAATTTTTCATCCTTGTCCTGATGCAGTCGATTGGCTAAAACGCCATCCACCACAATATCTTCCCGGCTCAGGAGGTAATGAATGACCCGGTCCATGCCTTCGCTGACGATAAATAAGGGAATGGTATTCTCCTGAAACCAGGCGGCAAAGCCCTTGAACGAGGGATCGACCTTGACCTCGCGCAACTGGGTTTCCACGGCATCCCAGCCCCCTTGAATCAGGGGAATTTGTCGGCTCATGCACTCGCGTGAGCCGATCAAACCTTCTTCCCATTCTGCTTCAATGGCGCGCCATGACGGGTCTGCCAACCGTTCCAGCAAAAAGTCCGTGGTGTCCTTGAAGGTCACGGTTCCGTCAAAGTCACAATAAATACTGATATTCGCACTCATAGGCTACTGATCCTTACATTGGGTAATGAGCTGATCCAGAAGTTCGTAGGCCAGGTCCATTTCGGCATAGGTAATTTCCAGCGACGGGGCCAGGGTGACCACGTTCTTGTAATACCCGCCAATGTCCAGGATCAGTCCAATGGACTTCCCATTGGCATTGAGCTTGCCTTCCAGCCCGACCTGGAACATCTTGTCAGCCAGGGGACGGTTGGGTGTGTAACCGTCTTTTTGGCACATTTCCATGCGCAATGCCAGGCCTAAGCCATCCACGTCACCAATTTCCGGGTGCTTGGTCTGTAGATCCTTCAGCAGGGCCAGGAAATAATTGCCTTTTTCAGGAACCGTTTGGGCATAGTTGCTTTCGTTCATGACCCGCATGACTTCCAAGCCCGTTGCGGTGCCCAGGGTGTTGGAGGAAAACGTCGAGTGGGTCGAGCCCGGGCCGAATTTATCGGGGCTGATCAGGGATTCTTTTGCCCATATCCCGGAAATGGGATTTAAACCATTGGTCAGAGCCTTCCCAAAAACCACGATATCGGGCTGGATACCGAAATGTTCCATCGACCAGAGTTTTCCAGTGCGATAAAATCCCATCTGAATTTCGTCATCGACCAGTAAAATGCCGTGGTCCTGGCAAATCTGGCCGACTTGTTTGAAGTAGTTTTCGGGAGGAATAACGTATCCACCCGTGCCTTGTACCGACTCCATAAACAAGGCGCCGAATTCGGCATGGCCGGTCTTTGGGTTCCAGGCGCCGGTGTATTCGTGTTCAAATTTTCGGGCCAGTTGCTGGACACAATACATTTCACAGGATTCTTTCTTCTTGCCGAAAGGGCATCGGAAACAATAGGGATACGGAATAAACTCGGCACGATCTGCGAATTCACCGTAGGCTTCCCGGTACCGGTAGGACGATGTGATGGCTGAGGCTCCCAGGGTGCGGCCATGATAGCCCCCTTCGTAAGCCAGCATATGTTGGCGCCCTGTTGTTTTGCGGACCAGTTTTAACGCATCTTCAATGGCTTGGGAGCCCCCAACGTTGAAGTGGACACGTCCTTTTACGCCAAAGCCTTTCTCCACACTATTCACGATTTCAGAGGCCAATTCCACTTTTTCTTGATGCAGATATTGGCACGCCAGCTGAGGAAGTTTGTCAATCTGGTTTTTCAGTGCTTGGTTGATTCGTGGGTGTCCATAACCCAAGTTGACGGCAGAGTACCACATTTGTAAATCGAGATAGGGGGTATCGGCCCCATCATATAGATAACTTCCTTCGCAATGTTCAAACAGCTTCGGTCGCTCTGCATAGTGTACGGTGTCACCATGGGAGCAAACCTGATTTTCCAATGTCAGGAGCTGATCTTCTTTATGTTTAAGTTCCTCCTGGCTGAGAGGGAGTGATTTTGTAACCATAATCGTGCTTCTCCTTTTTTCCCTTTTCCCGATGTGCGTGAGGTGGTTCATTTTTTTATGTTGTTTCGGGCAGGCTTTTTAGCCTGCCGCCATAATCTCACGCTGTTTTATCGGAGAAGTCGGAGGGGGTAAATGCACCAACTGACCAGCATTGTTTGTCGCAGAGAGACGAAAAATGTTATTTGGAGAAAATCATTCTTAAGGCTACAAGAAGGAGTATCAGCCCGAATACTCTTTTAAGGATGTCAGTCGGAAGGCTTACGGCAAGTTTGGCGCCCAAGAGCCCGCCTAATACAAACCCGGCACATAGGAGACCAGCAGCTTTTAGATCCACAAAGCCGTTTTTATAATAAGTCAGTACGGCTAGAATCCCGATGGGTGGAATCATCATGGCCAAGCTGGTTCCCTGGGCGGATTGTTGGGAGAACTTAAACAGCATCACCAGCATGGGGACAACCAGAATGCCCCCACCAATGCCGATTAAGCCACTCAGGCTTCCTGCGACAATGCCTAAAAGCAGATAAAGAACAATATTCATCATACAAATGGGTTTCTCTATCGGATTTAATAACGTGGATGTTCAAGCGACTCATGGCGTCATTAAAAATAATGCTGCAATAGATATCCTACAAAAAACACACGACATCGGGTGGTGTATGTTTTTTAGTGTGATTGTAAAGACAGTCTATCAGATATTTTGGCTGGTTTGGAAGGCTGTATGCCAGTGTTATGGCTTTTCTAAGAGGCGGCATGTAATAAAAGTTGCCACATCCTGTTAATCCTTCAGGGAGCACCTGGTCCAATAAAAAGTAATGGGCTCGATTCGCAGAGGTGGTTAAAAGATACTCTCCAGGGGGCCTGTTTCTTGGGTTTATAGAATTGTTCAGTTGATGAGGCGTTTTGACAGGACTCGAAAATTTGTTTCATAATAAAGTGTCGTTTGTTGGTCCTTCGGGTGGTGAAAGGAACGGGCGTGACCCAATCGCTTTCGATGCCGACACCGTTGTCGGTGCTTAAACAGTTCTGGGGGTATGATCAGTTTCTACCGCTTCAGCAGGAGGCGGTCGACTGCATTCTGAATCGCCAGGATTCGGTGGTTATCCTGCCGACGGGCGGTGGAAAGTCCTTGTGCTTTCAGTTGCCCGTGATGCTGATGACCGGCACGGCCGTGGTGATATCGCCCCTGGTCGCGCTGATGAAGGATCAGGTGGACACCTTATGCTCAATTGGTATTGAAGCAGGGTGTTACAACAGCGCCATGACATCTTCTGAACGCCAGGACACCATTGAGAAACTGCGTTCAGGGACGCTGAAATTACTCTATGTCTCGCCCGAGCGCCTGGGGATGGAAGATTTCCTCGTGATGCTGGAAGAGTGTGAAATTGCCTATTTTGTGGTGGATGAAGCCCATTGTATCAGTCAATGGGGCCATGACTTCCGTCCGGAGTATCGGGAAATGGGGGCATTGCGTCATCGTTTTCCTCATGTCAGCATCCATGCCTTTACCGCAACAGCCACAGAGCCGGTGCGTCACGATATTGCCCGTGCCATGGCTTTGAAGTCCCCAAAATGGCTGGTGGGGAGTTTTCATCGCCCCAACCTGTTTTATCGGGCCCAGTATCGCACCAACGTCCTGACCCAGGTTTGCGATGTCCTGGACCGGCATCCGGGTGAGGCGGGGGTTATTTACTGTATCCGACGGGCTGATGTGGACGATTTGGCCAAATCCCTGGCCGATAAAGGCTATAACGTACGCCCTTATCACGCCGGATTACCCGACAAGGTGCGTCGGGAAAATCAGGACGCCTTTATGGCGGAAACGGTGGATATCATCGTGGCCACCATTGCTTTTGGTATGGGTATCGATCGCTCCAACATCCGCTTTGTGATTCATACCGGCATGCCGAAGTCTGTGGAAAGTTATCAGCAGGAAGCGGGCCGTGCAGGGCGGGATCGGCTTGAGGCCGAATGTATTCTATTTTACTCCGCCTCTGATCTGGCCAAGTGGCGCTCGATTATGGGGCCGCCTCAGTCTGAATTTGACCGGGTGGGTCACAATAAGCTCTACGAAATGTATGTCTACTGTCAGCGCCTGGGGTGTCGTCATCGCTATTTGGTGGAATACTTTGGCCAAGGCTTTGAGCCCGAAAACTGCGGCACCTGCGATTGCTGTCTGGGTGAACATAAGCCCCTGCCGGATTCAATGCTTGTGGCCCAGAAGATTTTGTCCTGTGTGTATCGGCTTCAGGAGCGTTTTGGCGGGTATTATGTCTCTCAGGTTCTCAAGGGCGGGAAAAATGCCAATGTGCTTCAGAACGGCCATGACAAGCTCTCCACCTATGGCCTGCTTCAGGACTATAAGCGGCTGGATATTCAGAGCTGGATTGAGCAGCTCGTGGGGCAGGACTACTTGGAGAAAGACCCCGAATATTCGGTCATCAAATTGACCTCGGCCGGAAAGCGGCTGTTAAAAGGCGAAGGTGAGGTCATGCTGACCCAACCCGCGGTGAAGGACAAGGCATCCAAAGAAGGCCGTTCGGCAGACCGGGGCGACTCCTGGCAAGGCGTTGACAAAGCCTTGTTCGAGGCCTTGCGTCATGCTCGGATGACCTTGGCTCAGGAACGTCATGTGCCGCCCTATGTCATTTTCAGCGATGTATCGCTTCGGGAGATGGCACGCTTGAAACCGACTTCCTTGCAGGGCTTTCGAGGCATTAAAGGGGTGGGCGAAACCAAGCTGCGGGATCTGTGCCCCTATTTTCTTCAGATTATTCTGGAGTATTTGGGTCACGATGGCTCCCATGGTGCGGCTGTTGCCATCGAACGCATTCCGCATGAGGACTCGTTTCAGCCGGTGTTTCGGTCTGCAAAGTCCAAAAATAAGCCGATACCGGGGCGACAAAGTCGTTCCGATACCAAGCGTCAGGCTTATGAGATGTTTGCCCGGGAGGCGAGTTTGGCTGAAGTGCGCATCGAAACTGGACGAACGGAAGCCACGGTACTGGAGTATTTGTGCGATTACCTTCAGGAGTTGGCCATTACCGAACCCGAGCCTTGGCTGTCGACAAATACCTACGAGATGATCGCTCAGGCATTTGCGAACGTCGGAACCGAGCGGATGAAGCCTGTTTTCGAATACCTGAATGGATTGGCCTCCTACGATGACATTCGCATTGCACGGGTTCTGTGGGACAACCGGGACATGCTTTAACAAGCGCGACTTACAGCAAAAAGACATCCTCACAAAGCGGGCAATCCCATTGGGCCAAATGGTTCTTGTTGCTGATGGCGATGGGTGGTTGTGATACAATCAGGGACCTTCTTACAACAACCACCCCTGATGACATCAATACCCATGGAAACACCTTCAGCCATAGACGATTTGCCTCGGGTTCAGATAGAACGCCTGGTTTATGAGGGCGATGGCCTGGGACGTCTGCCTTCGGGAGAAGTGATTTTTATTCCTTTTTCGGCGCCGGGGGATGATGTCCTGGTGTCAGTGGAGACCCGGCGCAAGCGTGTCCTGCATGGGCAGATCAATCATATTGAATCGCCGTCTGAGGACCGTATAGACCCCCGATGCTCGGTGTTTGGGGAGTGTGGTGGTTGCCATTGGCAGCATATCAGTCTGCCTGCCCAGCACCAATGGAAACAGGCCATTGTTCAGGAAAGTCTGGCCCGTCTTGGCGGCCTCAGAGACGTTGCAATCCAGCCGATATTGTCGAAGGCCGATGCCTCGGTCGAGCCCGGATGGTTTTACCGCAGCAAGGTGGAGTGGTTGGTGGAAGATGGCCGCTTAGGCTATGCCCGACGTCAGTCCCATGATCTGGTCGCATTTGACCGCTGCTGGATTGTGCCCGACAGTTTTAATGCTCTTGCCGCCTGGTTTCGGGAGCATCCTGCTGTTTTGGCGCAGGTGTATCGGATACAGGTGCGGACCAATGAGGCTCAGGAGCTTTTAGTGACGGTTTATTGCCGGGATGACCTTCCTGAGGATGTTGTGTCGCTGTTTCATGTGGACATGCCGTCAAGCTTTCCCAAGCTGGCTGGGGTCGTGGTCGACACCCATGGGCGTGAAACCTGTCTCGTGGGAGAACCCTATTTGCTGGAGAACATTGGCCCCTATGTTTTTGAAGTGACCCCGCAAAGCTTTTTTCAGGTCAATCCCAAGGTGACCCAATGCCTGATGGAGGCTGTTTCAGCCATGGTCTTGCCCGACACCAGAACCCTGGTCGATATTTATGCCGGGGTGGGGTTATTCGGCATTGGATTGCATCGACAATTCGAACGCGTGGTTCTGGTGGAATCCTCCCCGCATGCGGTTCAGAATGCACGGCGGAATTTGGCCCACAACCAAATCGTCGACCCCGGTCCTGTGGAAATCCTCCAAGGCGGGGCCGAAGAGGTCTTACAGGCTTTGGACGAAGGCTTTGATGTGGCCGTCATCGACCCTCCCCGTCAGGGGTGTCAACCCGATGTTCTGGCGTGGCTAACCGCCCATGTGCGTCGTCAGGTTCTATACGTGAGTTGTAATCCTACCACCCTGGCCCGGGATCTCAAGTTGCTGGTACAGGATGGGTGGCAAATTCAAACCATTCAGCCTCTGGATATGTTTCCTCAGACGTATCACATCGAAACCGTGGTGTCCTTAACCCGACCTGCGTAGCTTTTCGCACGTTTTCCATCATTTTTGACGGATACAGCGATAAGCAGATCAATCTCGCCGGTGTGACACTTCTCTCCGTACGCGCAATTTGCGCGTACGGCGCGCGCTCTTGGGTTCCGGTTTCGGCACTTCTATTTTGATTTGGGAGACTGGGCGGCAAGAGGTCAGTGACGAATGGACGTGAAATGGCGCTAGCCTTTGACGCAGACAATCTGCTTCAGCGTGTGGACCACCTCTACCAGATCCGCCTGGGCCGCCATCACCGCATCAATCGGCTTGTAGGCCTGTGGGGTTTCATCCAGCACGTCTTTATCCTTACGGCATTCCACCCCTTGGGTCGCATGAATGTGGTCCTGCAATGTAAATCGTCGCTTGGCCTCGTTTCGGGACATCATGCGTCCTGCACCGTGGCTGCAGCTGTGAAAACTTTCGTGATGCCCTTTGCCACGTACAATATAGGATGCCGCCCCCATACTGCCGGGGATGATCCCCAACTCGCCTTCCCCGGCTCGCACCGCCCCTTTACGGGTCACCAACACCTGTTCGCCAAAGTGTGTTTCTGTGGCCACATAGTTATGATGGCACTGCACAATGGCCGAGTCCGTGGTAAACGGCGGAATGCCCGACGTCTTCCGCAGGGCCCGGATAAAGGCGCCCATCATGAGTTCCCGGTTTGTCACCGCAAACTGCTGCGCCCAGCTCACGGCGGTCACATAATCGTCAAAGTGCGGGCTGCCTTCGGCAAAATAGGCCAAGTCCGCATCCGGCAGGCGGGACAAGTGCTGTTCCATATCTTTTTTAGCCAACTCAATAAAATAGCTCCCAATACGGTTCCCCACCCCGCGGGATCCGCTGTGAAGCATCAGCCACACCCGATCCGCTTCATCCAGGCACACCTCCAGAAAATGATTTCCCGTCCCCAGTGTGCCCAGATGGGTGACATGGTTTACATAGCCTGTCTCCAGCTTGGGATGCTTTTCCAAAATGGCATCAAAGCCGGGCTTAAGCTTGGCCCAGGCTTCTAATTGGGCTTTGGGGGGCGTTCCCCACGCACCTCGGTCTCCGGACCGTCCTTGGGAGGTCCGACCATGAGGGACGGCCTTTTCAATATTCGCACGGAGGTCTTTCAGGTTGTCCGGCAAGTCACGGGCGTTCAACGAGGTTTGCAGCGCCATCATGCCACAGCCAATGTCCACCCCCACCGCCGCGGGGATAATAGCCCCTTTGGTAGGGATAACGCTCCCCACCGTTGCCCCGATGCCTAGATGAACGTCCGGCATGGCCGCCACCCACTTAAAGATGAAAGGCATCTGTGCAATGTTGATCAACTGCTGCCGGGCCTGTTCCTCCAGGTGAACCCCTTCAATCCAGGCTTTTACCGGAGTCGTTGTGTTAGTTTCTATGAGCGTGTGAGGCATGGCACCGGTTTGGCTCCGACGTTTGGGCGTATCTCCTTAATTTTCCATAACCTTCCGTGAATTTCAAACACATCGGCCATGGGTGCCCGGATGTTAAGCTTTTCAAAGTCAGGCGTGAGATTGCTTGACATGGCTTTGCCGGATTAAGCACCATATACCTATGTATAAACCCGTGCCATTCGGATAGAGAGTTCGGATTGGCCAACCTGGATCAACGGATGAAGGAGGTATAATTCCATGCAGCAGTCCTTGTTTGCAATGGCTTTGGCCGAACCGGCCGAACAGCCCAAACAGCAGGCCCTGGATACCCCTCTCAGTGACGTCGTTTTTACCGTCATTGATGTGGAAACCACCGGCTTAAGCGCCAAGAAGAATTCCCTGACAGAAGTTGTCGCCATTCAGTTCAAGAACGGCCAGGAGCTTGAGAAATTCAGCACCCTGGTGAAGCCGACCGAAGATATCACTGCCGAGTCTGAGGCCATTACCGGTATTACCGCCGATATGGTCAAAGATGCCCCGGCCTTGATTACCGTTCTTACCGATCTGTGTTCTTTTGTCGGCGCAGCGCCCATTCTCGTGGGCCATAATGTCGGCTTTGATGTCAACTTTATTCGGGAAAAAGTGGGCTCTGTCGGGCTCAATTCCTTTGTCGATCGGTTCGAGTTGTCTCGGTCCTTTTGTACCAAAGCGTTGGCCGTCAAAGCCATTCCCGGTTTGCCAAGCTATGACGGGGTGACCGTGGCGTCCAGCTGCAACGTCTACAACCCGAACCCGCACCGGGCCGAGTATGACGTACGGATGTGCGCTGGCATTCTCTTTGCGGTTATCGAGCGGCTGCGCAAAGAAGGGGTGCCGATGAATACGCTTCAGGATCTCTTTAATTATCAAGGGTCGCTTGAGAAGTAATTCAATTTTTTGATGATGTTTGGGAGGGCGTTGCCCTCCCTTTCGTTTATTTAGGGGACTTGCCCCCTGATACCCCCTTTAATCGCTGAGTTGGGTTTTTGGGTTAGAGGGGTGTTTGGTTTTGGGCTTCGATTGGGTTTGTCGAGGGGGTGGCCTCCCCCTCGACGCTCCCCCCGCTGGAACCTTGAGTGCAAGGTTCCAGACCTCCCACCAGGGGGCCGGGCCCCCTGATACCCCCGTTAAGAGGATGCTCGGGCTCCAGGGCTTCGCCCTCGCTTTTTTTGATTTTGAGGGTAGGAATACAGCCTTTGGCTGTATTGGTATTTTCTAGGGTGGGGGAAATTTTTTATCACCGAAAATGATATGATGAGCGGGTATGAAGGCCTTGGATCTGGACCCCTATCGCGCTTGGAAAACGCCGAATTTTCGGCTGTATTTTGCCGGGCATGCCCTGGGGATTCTGGGGCTGCAAATGCAATTTGTCGCCGTTGGCTGGGAACTTTATGAACGTACCGCCTCGGCCATGGTCTTGGGCCTGGTGGGGCTGTTTCAGATTATCCCTGTCATTCTCCTCACCCTGGTCGTCGGGCAGGTGGCCGATCGCTTCAGTCGCCAACGCATCGTCACCATTGCCCATGCTCTTACCGCTCTCTGCTCACTGGCCCTCGTCTGGCTGTCCTACACCCAGGGGCCCGTTTGGGGCTATTATCTTTCCCTCTTTCTTGGCGGTGTGGCCTACGCCTTCTATGCCCCGGCCAACTCTGCCCTGCTGCCCCAGCTGGTGCCCAAAGATGTATTCCCAAATGCCGTTACCTGGAACAGCACCGGCTTTCAAGTGGCCTCCATCTCAGGCCCCGCTCTCGGGGGGCTGTTGATTGCCCTGGCTCACTCTGCCACGCCCGTCTATCTCTTTCGGGTCTTGTTTGAGCTGGTGGGTGTGTTCTGTCTGCTGGGGATCCGTGCCAATGTCTCTCAGAGCGACGAAATTCGTCGCGAGCCGCCCACTTGGCAAACCATGCTGGAAGGGTTTCGCTTTGTCCGGCGGGAAAAAATCCTGCTGTCTTCCATGACCCTCGATCTCTTTGCCGTCATCTTGGGCGGCGCCACAACCTTGCTGCCTATCTATGCCAAGGACATCCTTCATGTCGGGCCAACAGGGCTGGGGTGGCTTCGGGCGGCACCGTCCATTGGGGCCCTGATTACCGCCGTCATGCTTACCCATCGGCCGCCACTCTCCCGGGCGGGACATGATTTGCTGTGGGCTGTGGTGGGCTTTGGGGTTTGTACCATTATCTTTGGTCTGTCGACCTCGTTCTGGCTGTCCTGGGTGATGCTGGGCCTGGCCGGGGCACTGGACAATATCAGCGCCGTCATTCGGGCTACCCTGGTCCAGATTCGGACCCCGGATGAGATGCGCGGCCGGGTGTCGGCCATCAACTACGTCTTTATTGGCATGTCCAATGAACTTGGTGGTTTTGAGTCCGGCTTGGTCGCAGCCTACTTTGGCCCCATTGTCTCGGTCGTCTCTGGTGGTATCGGGACCTTGATTGTCGTATTGATTGTCGCGGCAGTATGGCCTCAATTACGGCAACTACGCAGTCTTACCGAGCCTGAGCCCGAACCTCTGGTCGGCAAGTCGACATTATAAGTGCATGGCCTTGCTGAAGTGTTTCCCCAGGAAATACTTGGAGACACGGGCCGTCACAAAGGGACGGACAAAGGTATCGGGGATCTGGGACAGCACACTGCTCAGGACCACCTGCTGCCCGTTGGTCATGCCTGGGAAATACTTCTTCACCACATACTCATAGGACATACAGAGCGTGGCCAGCCAAATCACCGTGCTAATCGACTGGCGCACCAGTTCCTGAACATGCAGCAGACGCCGGGCCGAGGCACTAAAGCCCTCCGCCTGATAAGCTTTCCCATGCATCAACACTTTGAGGCCGGTCATCAGCATGCTGACCCCGATGAGAATGCCGTATTCCTTGAGCTTCTTTTTCCATAAGGGCTGATCATCTTTTTGGGATGCGTTCTTCTGCTGGGCCATGGCCGGTTCGGCAATCATGCGCTTGGGTGTCGGAATAGGCACATGTGGCTTATGCTGCTCCAACCCCAAGGGGCTGTAGATAACCGGCGATATGGGATTGTAATACGCCTGTTGCGGAAAAGGCCACGGGCCATATGCCGCCGAATAATAAGAAGAATACATTGATGTTCCCTCCGCTGGTATAATCCAGATCAGGTTCAACGGGTTGCGATCAGTTGGGATCTGCTCTCAGCCTTCCGTTTCAGGCACCCCGACAAGTAACGTTACATGCATCATATCTTAAGGGTTCCCAGAACACAACTTGGATGCATGGCGGGGGAAGGGTAAAATGGAATCGGATGATTCGGCAGTTGAATGTTTATCGGGCACAATACACAAAGGACAAATCCACCCCCACAAAAAAAGCGGACGGATCAGACTGGTTATAAGGTATCGGATAACAAGCAGAGGCCCCTATGCGTAAACGCTTTCCCTTTCAGAATCACTTGTCTCGTGTTACAGCGACTTTGATGGCTCTGGGCTTGGTGGTTTCGCTCACGGGATGCAATCCGCCTTCGCCTCAAATGGCCGACTCCGGTCATACCATTGTCAAAGTCCAGCGCCATTCTGCTCCTTCCTTTAAAACCGTGGAAATTGACGGGGTTGAATTTAAACAGTCCCGTTTTCCGGTGGGCCAGTTTGGTGGCAGCTTTTATGATGCCAGCATTGGTCGTGGGCCGAAAACCTTTAATGTCCTGGCATCTACCGATGCCACATCCTCCATGATTGGTGGGATGATGTTTACCGGCCTCACTGAAACCGATGCCTACACCGGAGAAACGGTTCCTCATCTGGCCAAATCCGTTGAAATCGCTCCCGATAACACGACTTATACCGTAACCCTTCGTAAGGGGCTCACCTGGTCCGATGGACATCCCTTGACAGCCGATGATGTGGTATTCACCTGGAATGACATCATCCTGAAGGGCTTAGGTAACAAAAGCAACCTTGATGTGGTCTCCATTAACGGCGTGCCGCCTGTGGTTCGTAAAATTGATGACTTGACCATTGAATTTAAAACGCCACAGCCCTTTGCGCCTTTTAAAGGCAACCTGGGGAGCTCGATTCTTCCCAAGCACGTTGTCGAGCCCGTGATCCGCAAAGACCCCAAAGCCTTCGATTCCTTTTGGGGGGTGAGCAGCTCGCCCAAGAGCTTTGTGGTAAATGGCCCCTTTATGATGGAAGAGTACATTAGCGGCCAAAGGGTCGTGCTAAAACGAAACCCCAACTACTTTATGGTGGATGCCCAAGGTCGGCGTCTACCCTACCTGGACCGCTATGTTATCGATTTCGTGCAGGATCAGAATGCCCAGTTGCTTCAGTTTGAGCAGGGCCATATCGATTCGCTGTCGGTGCCGGGCAATCAGGTCTTTTACGTCAAACACCTGCAAACGCCCGAGTTCAAGATGTACGACTTGGGACCGGCTTCGGGTACGACGTTTTTGGTCTTCAACTTGAACCCCCGGAAAAACAAAGACGGAAAACCCTATGTTTCTCCGATTAAATCGGCATGGTTTCGGGATCTGAACTTCCGCAAAGCCATTGATTATGCCGTTCGGCGGGATCAGATCGTCCAGAATATTCTGATGGGGGTGGGGGCTCCATTGTTTACCGCCGAAAGTCTTTCCTCCGTGTTTTTGAACAAGGCCATTGCCCAAGGACACCCGTCCGATCTGGAAAAAGCCCGTGAATATCTTCGGGCCAGCGGCTTTACCTGGGATTCTCAGGGACAGTTGCATGATCGCCACGGCAATCGCGTGGAGTTTGAACTCTCCACCAATACCGGGAATCTGGAGCGAGAATCGGTGGGTGTGGCCATTAAAGAGGATCTTCAGAAGCTGGGCATCAAAGTCAACTTCAAGCCTATCGATTTTAACGTTCTTGTCGGCCGTATGGACACGGCCCAGTGGGAAGCCATTATTCTGGGGTTGACCGGAAGCCCTATTGAGCCTCATGGCGGCAAGAATGTCTGGGAAAGCCAGGCGGCATTGCATTTGTTCAACCAGCGTAAACCCGGTGAAGACATGCCGGGGACCGACATTATTGAGCCTTGGGAGCGACAAATTGACGCCCTCTTCAACCAGGGCGCCACGACGCTGGAGCTGGAAAAGCGTCGTGAAATCTACAACCAGTTCCAGCAGATCGCCTATGACAATGTGCCCTTTATCTATCTCTATTCCCCCAACGCCATCGTGGCCATCCGAGATCGCATTCAGAACCTGGATCCCACGCCGTTAGGGACCTTTCATAATATTGAGTCCATTTGGGTCAAAACCCCTTAAAACGCGTTTAAGATTCGCTTTACATCACGGTTTAGCCGGGTAGTACTACCTTCGGGTGAGTCGGGTGATACGGATAAGTTCGCCCGTTCTGGTAATCTATCAACTATATGCTGTAGGTTATAACTAAAGTATAAGCAACCCAGGACACGAATCCAAAACCTCCAGACGAGAGACAGCATTTTTCCAAACTGTTTTAGCAGTCTATTCCTGTCGGGTCTTGCAAGTTATATGAGTGGAAATTCTTAAGGAGTGCGCTTTATGAAAATGATTAACAAGCTGATGAGCAAAAAAGCTGGCCAAGGTGTTATTGAGTACGCTGGTGCTATGATTGTTGCTGCCTTGATTGTGGCTGCCGTATTGGTTATCGGTCAACAAGGGATGGGCAACGTATACAACAGCATCTTTGGTGGCGTACAGTCCTTCTTTACCACCCAGTCTGGTAACCTCTAGTATTGATCTCGCACTGAGCGAGACTGGAATTCACCCCATAACGAATCAAGCAACCTGAATCGTGATTATTTCTTGTAAAATGCCGGATCCAGGCAATCTGCTCCGGCATTTTACATTCCCTCTTCGCCATTTTATCTTCCGTTTTTCTCAAAGAAACCGATAGCGGCGCTATCGTGTGTTTGCCTGAGTCATTTTACGAATAGGACTGAAATTCTATGGCCGTTTTCACAATTTTGGAAAAACCGGGTTATCAATCCTTGATTCCCAAGGTTGTCACCGGAGTCGCCATTTTGTGGGCCGCACTGGGCGTCATAATCAATACCAAGTTTTTGATGGAAGGGCACTGGAATGCACTTGGGGTACTCGCCTATTACTTTTTGCTGATGACATTGTTTGTGATTCGTAAACCCAGCCGGGATGTGTGTAAGGGGATTAAACATCGTATTACTGCCTTGATGGGGAGTTGGCTGCCACTGCTGATTATGCCAACTTCAACAACCATTGCGGGGATGGAGATAATCGCCGTGCCGTTGCAAACGGTGGCCTTTGTTTACCTGATGGTGGCCATTATGTCACTGTCTCGCAGCTTCGGCGTGTTTGCAGCGTACCGGGAAATTAAGACGGGGGGGCTTTACCGATGGGTTCGTCATCCCTTGTACTCCTCGGAGTTCCTGGGGTTTGTGGCGGTCCTGCTACTCAACCTTTCCTGGTACAACGTGATTTTATTAACGGTGCAAATGTATTGTCAGTTGTTACGGATACGGGACGAAGAAAAATTGCTGAGCCAAGACCCGGCTTACGTGGAATATTGTTCTCGGGTGAGATATAGGCTGGTTCCGGGTCTTTATTAATGACGAGCGACAGCGCATAAAGCGGGAAGAAGAAACCTGTATTCGGAGAGAAAAGTGATGGGTTAAGAAAACGCGTGGGACTGTGATGAGCGGTCCCACGCGAAGTATTGATTATGGTTGTTTATTCGGCGGAGTAAGTTGTCTCTTTCTGATTTTGTTTGCCCGAGGTATTGAGATGGGCATGCATCGGACGCAAGGTTTGCATCTTTAGCCATTCGAGGGCAAGCAGCCAGCCCATACCGCCCAGAAGGCTGATGAACATCATCAATACCAGAATGTGTTTTGGTCCCGGGAAATCCGGTTTACGGGCTAGTGTCGCCGGTTGAACCGTAACCACATTGCTCAGGTTGTCCGAAGCCTTGAATTCGGCATCGGCGGCTTTGAGGCGCAACATGCTGACCATATCGGAAAGGACCTTTTCCTGTTCCATCAACTCGGCAATGCGCAATTGCTTGACCGGGAAGGCTCGGGTCTTGGCTTGCAGGGCGGCAATACTGCTCTGCAAGTTGGCATGCTGTGCCCGCAAACCTTGCAGCTCGGCTTCGGCATCGGCCATGGTGTTAACCAGGTTTCCGCGAACCGGGTCTGCAATTTGCAGGCGGTGGGATTTCCCGTGTGCCCCTAATGTACGGACGGCTTCGCGCTGGACCTGTTGCTGGATCTCCTGGATCCGGGCTTTGACGGCCTGGACGCTTGGGGTTTCATCGGTATACTTGACAGCCAGGGTGCTGTATTCCTGTTGTGCGGCATTCAGCGCTTTCTGTCCATCGACCAGGGTGTTGTTCATGCCTAGTGCCACAGACTGGATCCCTTGGGCTGCACTCATCCCCAGATGACGGCGCATGGTGCTGACCATCCCCTGGCGAGAGCGAATTTGGCTCTGTAACGCGATGCGTTGGGTTTCCAGGTCTGCCAACTGCTGAATGGAGGCTTGGGCTTCGTTGGGAATGTCGATGGTCTGGTTGGCCATACGGAAGGCCATCAGTTCTCGACGCACGTCTTTAAGTTTTTTCTCAACGGTCTGGATCTGGTTCTCAATGTACTGCCCATGCTGCATCAGGGTTTGATGGTTGATGTCCTGGAGGAAGTCCTGATACGAGTGAATGTAACCGTCGACAATATACTTGGACAGTTTTTTGTCATGGGTACTCAGTCGCAGGGAGACGATATCGGTATTTGCCGGGTTTTTTAACGTCAAGCTATCTGCCAAACTGTCGGCCTCAAACATATCCGGATACTTGGCCTTGAGCGCCTTGTACTCTTTGGCTGGGACCTGTTGATGCAGGTACGCTAAAACCCGTGTGGCCAGCTGCGGGGAGTTGAGGACCTCGATTTGTGTCAATAGCGGGTTGCCGTTAATGGTCAGGGCTTTGACTTCGTCCTGGGGACTGGCCTGCTCGGTCACAAAAGTCGGCTGCTTGCCGCCTTTGATCAGGAGTTTGCCAATCGAGGAATAGCGGGGGTGAATCAGGAACAGGTTCACCATCAACCCTAATACCAGACCGCCTGCCAGGCACATTGCCAGGAACTTCCAGTGGTATCGGGCCAGAAGAAAGTACCGTTGCCAGGTAACCGTGTACGTTCTATCCATCATTGTGTTTAATTCCTTCTTGGTTGTTGAAAGCTGATACAAGTGACCGCAAAGGCGGAGCGTTAGTTGCCGACCATGGGCCAACGGCGTCGTGGATTGAAGACGTCGAGTACGGCGTTGGCAAAGTTACCCACACCCAGGAACGGGGTTACGATACGGGTGGCATAATCCCATCCTCGACCCATGATGGGGACATTACGCTCATCAACCACCACAACGTCGTTTTCCCGCAGAACAAAGTCGTTCTTTTCGGGGTCAACTTTAAACTGGCTCATCTGGCCGTTGGGTCCCAGGCGCATGACTTTGACGTCGTGCTTGTTGGCCTCAATGTTAAAGCCATGGGCAGACGCGATGGCCGAATTAATCCCGGCTGCCTGGGCTGGAATGGCGTAAACCCCTGGAGTCTGGACTTTACCGATGACTCTGACCGTGAGGCTTCCGGGTGCAATGGCCGAGGTGGAGACCAATTTCGCCGTCTCATCGTCCATGGGGCCGGCCATTACCGGGACGGTGACGGTATCGCCGGAGCTGAGCATCAAATCCTGCGAGGTGTTGCCGTTGCGAAGCATATCCAGTAAATCCACCGTGCGTTCCACATGGGTATCGTTGTTGCGAATCAGGACATGACTGAGATCGGCCAGCTGGGTTACCCCACCGGCATTGGCGATCAGGTTCGATACGGTCAGTCGGCCACGAATCAAGTGGGCACTGGGAGAATCCAACCGATCGGTATCCCCATGAATTTCATAGGAACCAGGTTTATGAACCGCGCCCAGAACATACACGATGGCCGGATGGAATTTGGCAATCGTGACAGAGACTTCCGGCTTCTTGAGGTAGCGTTTCAGCCGCTCGGCAATCATGTCGGACAGGGTTTGAATGTCCATACCGGCCACATCCACTTCGCCCAAGGGATTGATCGTGACAAAGCCATCGGGGCGAACCACCAGGTTCTGTTGATCGAATTCGGGAGTGCTGTAGACGTTGATATTAATGGAGTCTCCCGGTCCCAGACGATACTTGCCGTCGACAGTCTGAACACGGGCTTTAATGGCCGTGGGCTGCATTGTCATGGCTGGGTTTGTAATTTGCGGGCTTGTCTGTATGGCCATCATTGACTCGGCTGTTGCCCAGCCGGGTGCGGTTAGGATAAAGACGGCCCAGATGATGAGGAAAAGTCGAATCGGATAATAAACCATCGTGTATAACCCTCTATCGTGTTTCTCGTATCCGACGACAATGGCCGTTTGTCGGCGCAGGGGTCGGATGTCATTGGCTCCCACACATGGGTTCGGCCTGGGGATGACTATAAGAGAAAGCCTGAGGGAATAAATGAGGCAATCAGGCTATCGTTCCTTCATGCCGGTGCTTGTCTGGGCAGGCCGCCGATTTTACCGGCCCCAGTAAGGCATTGTCCCGGTAGTCTAATGCTTAAAAATTCCCCAGGTCGCTAGTTAGCCCGGTAATGCAGGACTACTCTTATGGCTATTGCCGATGGGGTAAACAGCGGTGTTGGGCTTTTCATTTGCCTGCCGTCATGCCATTCTGGAGGCAGTCGCTTCGTCATTATCAAGGTAGGCGGTTTGTCATGTCTTCTGCTCTGATTGATCCTGTATTGGATATTGCCAGGGAAGCCGGGAAACGAATCATGGCGGTCTATGCCCGTCAGGAACCTATTCAAGCGACCCTCAAAGCGGATCGCTCTCCGTTGACCGAAGCCGATTTAGCCTCCCATGAGTGGATTGCCCATGCCCTTGGAAATCTCACGCCGGACATTCCGGTGCTTTCGGAAGAGGATGAGGTACCTTACGAGAACCGGCGTCAATGGACACGGTTCTGGTCGGTGGATCCGTTGGATGGGACCAAAGAATTTTTGAACCGTCGCGATCACTTTACGGTGAACATTGCCTTACTGGAAGCCGGTACGCCGGTGCTGGGCGTTATTTATGCCCCTGTATTCGATGAGCTGTTTTGGGCGGAAGCCGGGCAAGGGGCCTGGTTTAATGGGGAGAGAATTTTCAACCGCAATACCCGTTCCGAGTGGGTGGCCGCGGTCAGCAATGTGCATTCCACGGGGAAGACCCAGGCATTTTTGGATCGCCATAACATTACCCGGGTTGCCCGCAGTGGTTCCGCGCTCAAGTTTTGCCGCCTGGCTCAGGGGGAAGTGGACATTTATCCCCGGATCAGTCCGACAATGGAGTGGGACATTGCCGCCGGTCAGGTGATCGTTTCCGAAGCCGGATGCCGACTCTATGTTATGGAGACTCATGAGCTCCCGCAGTACAACAAACCTAACCTGGTCAACCCGGCCTTCATTGCTGCCCGAACCGACATTCCGTTTTTATCCTAAAGGTATCCATGCTCCAAGATGAGTTTCTTCTTGAGAACTCAATTTCAAGAGATATACGTCGAAATCATCCCATATTATAAGAAACCTGTGCCAAGCCGCATGGTTTTAAGGAACTTGATCTGTGTTGAAGTCATTTTTCAAGGTAAACCGAAAGCTTTGCCAAGTTTTGAATAAAAGTTTGAACTTACCTCATCTATTGGGACAGGGGAATGTTTTATACCTGCAACACTGTGCCGAGTTCATCAATACAAATCGAGATAAGAAGGTTCTTGATATTGGGGCAGGTCGAAAGTTGTATTTCGCCGATCTCCTGATTAAACCGTGTTCCAATACGATTATTGGATGTGATATCAGTCTTGACGAAGTTCAGTTGAATGGTGATTTGGATGAGGTTGTCATCTGCGATGCTAGTAAAGAGATACCGTTGCCGGATCAGTCGGTTGATTTGGTAACATCTTACATGTGTATGGAGCATTTGCCTGATACAAAAACCTTTTTGAATGAGGCAGTTCGAGTATTAAAACCTGGATCTCCTATGATCTTTTACTTTGCGGGAGGTTTAGCTCCTCATGCACTTATTAATCGTTTATTTCCACCGCATATATCAAAGAGAATCATATACTTTTTTCTGCCGGGAAGTGAGAATAGGCTTGGCTTTCCGGCATATTATGATGGTGTAACGCTATCTCGATTTTCACAACTGCTGAGAGAGCGAGGTGTCCACATTGATAACATTTATGTGAATTACAATTTCCGAGAATATTTGAGCTTTTTTCTCCCTCTCTATCTTGTCGGCTTGGTGATTGACTATGTTCGCTATGTATTACAATGCAAAGAATACGCTTGCAGTTATATTTTTGTGACAAGACTCATGTCTGATTCCCACTAAAGGGGTACTGGTACTTTTTCCTTGACTCCGTGTCCACGGTCTACCAGGCTTTGCAGTTGGGATTGGAGAGCGGCGTTGGTCTTGGTGACCCAGGGTTCGCGAATGGCACGATCCTTGGCGGCATGGAGCGCGTGTTCGTCCATCATGATGGGGTCGCCGATGTGAATGATCATTTTGCGCGGGACGGATTGAATGAGCTTGGATTTGCCGGTGACGATGGTTTCCAGCTGATGGAGTGTTTCGGCAATACTTTCCCAACTGGGATGTCGGCGATGGTAGTCGGGAGAGAGGCGCTGGAGATCATAGGCAAGGCGGAGCTTGGGAATGTAATTGCGGACATATTTCTCTTTGGTCTCTGGCGCCATCGGTGGCTTGCTGTCGTTATAGCGGGTATACATGAGTTGCCGGATGGTTTGGATGCGTTCAAAGTAAGGCATGGATTTGGTTTTGGTCAATTTGAGTTCGTGCTCAATCGGATCCATCAAGGCTTCCAGCACTTGGGCATGAAGGTCGACAACGTTGTCCGCCGACGGGGCTTGTCCCAGGGCTTGGTGGGCTTTGGTCTGTAAAACGGCGGCGTAAATGGCGTCTAAACGATCGTGGGTATTGAGGAAATAGCGTGGGGGGGTGAAAAGTCTGAGCTCTTTTTCCAGGCGTTTCATCGCACGTTCCAGGGTCGATTGTGGGTTGTGCAGGTACTGATACGTCATGCCCACGGGAAGGATGGCGATTTTTTTGCCCTTGGGGGCCACCATTTTGGCAGCCATCATGGCAATGGAAACGGTCCCGGGGTGTCCCTCCAATACTTTGCGGCTTTGGTAGGTCAGCCGACCTTCCGGAAAGATCACCAAGGGATAGGTTCCATCGACAACCTGGCGTATGGCGGTTGTTCCGGCAGGGCTTGCGGCGTTGTCATGGTGGATGGGGAAGAGTCCCATTTTACTGAAGGTGTTGAGTCGGAACCTCTTGAACCATTCAAACGCAGACTGGGCCTGTTTCTTTAGGGTGTTCTTCAGGCCGGCGGGAAGCCAGCCGCCCAAGCGCGAGAGCCATTGCGGCACCTTGGGTGTTTCCAGTGAAAAGACCGACTGTGTGACCATGACACTGACCGGTGTCTTGGTCCGTCGGGCCAGTTCCGGCACAAAATAGACATCGCCCGAACCCGGGTGATTCGGGGCAATGATGAGGTGGACTTTTTCTTTGAGAAGACGCTTGAGCGTGTCGATCCCATGGATGTCCCAGTAAGGAATGTTGTATTGTCCCCGAATCAGAAATTCCCGATTGAGCAGAGACCCAATATTCAGCACTGTGCGAGAGGGGTTTGGCTTAAGGGCCAGGGAGGGTTCGGTGAACTGATCCGCAGCCAGGTTCCCGGCCTGAAAACGCGGTGTGGCTGAAACCCCAGGGCCGCATGCAACGCCCTTTAAGGGTACACCTGGTGTCATTGTCGCCTTTGTAATCATGGGTCTATCCCCCGCTTTTCCCGAAGCTAACCTCTATGAGCCGCGTGCGCTGTACAATGTTAAACGGTGTCGTGAATACGAAGAGAGTATAGGACAAACCCCACGGGTTTGTCTCTCAGAATCTTGGAGAAAGTTGCCCTGCCAGAATTTCGTCCTGTAGCGTTCTTGCCTTGGATGTCGTTCGCTTCTTGGGCATGTTCCTGGTAAGATTTCACAACGTGCTTATCGTCAATAACGTTACCGGGATTCGACGGGGCGCGATGACATAGGTTACAATGCCACTGACACATCAGAAAGAAACGTGCCCCGTTATGAACGCAAAACAACCCCGACGAGTCGTTGTCACCGGAATGGGAGTCATCTCCTCCCTCGGACAGCAAATTGAGCCCTTTTGGCAAGCCTTATTGGCGGGCCAAAGCGGTATCCGCGATTTGACCTTTTTTGATACCACGGAGTATCCCTGCAAAATCGGGGGTGAAATCCGAGAATTCAATCCGGAAGACTATATTCCTAAAAAGGAAGCTCGTCGCATGGATCGCTTCACCCAATTGGCGATGTCGGCTGCCAGAATGGCCTATGAGGACGCCGGGCTGACCTCGGATAATGTTGAGGCCGATCGTTTTGGCGTGGTCGTCGGGACCGGGGCCGGTGGGATTGGCACCATTGAAGACCAGGTCTTCGAGATGCAACGCAAAAACACAGTGAAGTGCAACCCGTTCTCTGTTCCCATGATGCTGTGTAATATGGGTGCCGGGCGGATTGCCATTGAATTTAATGCCAAAGGCCCCAGCACGGCGGTTATTACTGCGTGCTCCACCGGGACCGATTCCGTAGGGACGGCATTGCGCATGATTCAGAATGATGAAGCCGATGTGGTCATTGCCGGTGCTTCTGAAGCGCCGTTGACAGGATTGTCCTTCGCCGGTTTCTGTGCGGCTCGGGCTTTGTCCTTCCGGGATGGGGATCCGACCACGGTCAGTCGTCCCTTTGATGCGGAGCGTGATGGCTTCGTCATGTCCGAAGGGGCTGGGATCTTGATTTTAGAAGACTACGAACATGCCAAGGCCAGAGGGGCTAAAATCTACGGTGAAGTGACCGGCTACGGTCGTTCTACCGATGCTATTGATCTGGTTCGTCCCCCGGCCGACGGCTCCGGCCTGGCTGTGGCGATGCGAAGTGCCTTGCGTAATGCGGGTATTTCTCCCGACGACATTGCCTATATTAACGCGCATGCCACCAGCACACCCTTGGGTGATGCGGCAGAAACCAACGCAATCAAGCAGATTTTCGGTGATCGGGCCATGTCAGGGCAGCTCCTGGTCAGCGGGACCAAGAGTATGACCGGCCATTTGCTGGGGGCTTCCGGGGCTCTTGAGTCCATTATCTGTGTGCTGACCCTCCGAGATCAAAAAGCGCCGCCCACCATTAACCTGGAGTCGCCGGATCCGCAGTGTGACTTGGATTATATCCCCAATACGGCTCGTGACTTGTCCAATGCCCGATACGTCATGTCCAGCTCCGCTGGGTTTGGCGGGCACAACGCGGTTCTGATTTTCGGCCAGTCGCTGAACTAAGCATTTTTCCGATAACACGTATCATCCCAAAAGCCCCACGCTGAAGGCGTATTGGGGGTTCTGTTTCAAGTTTGTAATAAAACGGGGGGATGCTAACAAAATTTTTATAATTGCTTGTTTTTATATATATGTGTAGTGAATCCCTCGTAATGTGTTCTCTCTGTGTTATGTGATGTGTGTATGGAGTGTGTACCATGACGAATTTGATGCTGAATTCTGATGCTCAAGGTAACTTTTCCGGTATTTTGTTGAAAGCTGCTGGTGATACCACTGCCCCGGTGGTCAGCAATGCGGCCCAGATGCGGAATATCCTGTTTGGATTGGTGTACTCGACCCCGCTGTTGATTTCCTCCGAGCCGGCATTGGTGACCTTGCCACTCTGCTAAACCGGGTCAATTCAACTCGACTTTGCACAGGCCCATTTGGGTTGCGTATGATAGTTGCGATGCAATTCTCTTATGTTGTAACGCATGGCGCACCCTGCGCTTATCTGGAGTTGTCCTGTGCGGACTGAGTCCTCAGTGTCGTTGGCCACACTGGCTCGTGTGTTTTTGAGCCTCGGCGCCTTTGCCTTTGGAGGGCCGGCGGCGCATATTGCCATGATGGAAGCCGAAGTGGTGCGCAAGCGCCGATGGTTGTCATCAGAGGCATTTTTGGATTTGCTGGGAGCAACGCATTTGATTCCCGGGCCCAATTCCACCGAATTGGCCATTCACGTCGGCTATGCCCAACGGGGTTGGCCTGGGCTTTGTGTGGCTGGGTTGTGCTTTATTCTTCCGGCTTTTTGTATCGTTCTGGCTTTGGCCTGGGGCTATGTTGCCTATGGTGCCCTGCCCGAGGTTGCGTTCATTTTATATGGCATCAAGCCTGTGATTCTGGCCATTGTTCTACAGGCCATCTGGAACCTCGCCAAATCGGCTTTGAAGACGCCGTTGTTGATTGTATTGGCCTTGAGCGTGTTGATCCTTAACGGTCTGGGGCTTAGTGAACTCCTGCTCTTGTTCGGTACTGGTATCCTGACGGGGGTGCTTTACTGGCTTCGTCAGCACAGGTCGCCTCCCTCCATGCCGGGATTGGTTGCTTCACCTTGGCTGCTTGTTGCCTCGCTTGGCAGTGGAGGTGTTTCCGGGGGGACTGTATCGGTGGGGCTTTGGCCGTTGTTTTTCTTTTTTCTCAAGGTGGGCTCTGTTCTGTTTGGCAGCGGTTATGTGTTATTGGCCTTTCTGCAGGCGGATCTGGTTGATCGCTGGGGGTGGCTGACGTCATCCCAATTGCTGGATGCTGTTGTGGTCGGGCAAGTTACGCCCGGGCCGGTTTTTACCACTGCCACGTTCATCGGGTATCTTCTTGCCGGTGTCCCGGGGGCGGCTGTGGCAACCATCGCCATTTTTCTGCCGGCCTTTGTCTTTGTGGCCGTGAGCGCACCGTTTTTATCCCAGTTGCGTCAGGCTAAGGTGATGGGGCATTTTCTGGACGGGGTCAATGCGGCGGCGGTGTCGTTGATGTTGGGTGTCTCCATGACGTTGGCCCAGACGGCAGTAACGGATCATGTGACCTGGGGATTGCTTATCATCAGTTCGGTGTTACTGATACGCTATCGCATGTCCTCGCTGTGGCTGATTTTGGCAGGTGCCTTTGTGGGACCCGGCATCCATTGGATTGCTTCCTTTCATTGATCAGAATGAGGCAAAACCCGGTCTATCAGGAGTCTTTTGCTATTTATTGTTTTTATAAATTAACATAAGTTAACAAACTGGTATCAAAACGTTAACGATTGTTTTTATGCATACACAGAGAGAAGTAAAAGCCTTGTGCTTTTTTTTAGGAGAGAGGATACAGACATGTATACCAGTGGAATACCGTTTGGAGGAATGTCAGCGCTGACGGCATCGGCCGTTCCTGCTGCGTATCCCCAGGCGGGCGGATATGGACAAAGTTTTGGAATGCCACAAGGGCAATCCTTCGGGATGATGCCTCAGTCATACTTGCCTCAGTTTGCCGGTAGCCTTGCTGGACTCGGTGCCGGTGCTGCCATGGGTGTTCCCACGGCGGGATTGTTGCCGGGCCTGATGGCCGGCCAGGGTATGATGCCTGGAATGGGTGGCATGATGCCCGGAATGGGAATGCAGCAGCAGCAAGATCCTATGCAGAGTTTACTGACCAGCGTGATGCTGTTATTGATTAACGAGATGGGTGGCTTCAAGTCCCTGGGCGGGTTGTTCAACCAGCTCTTCCCCAAGAAGCCTGAACCGCCGCCACCACCTCCGCCGCCGCAACCGTCCTTCTTGAGCAATCCGATCTTGTTCATTCTGCCCTTAATCATTAAGCTGTTAGAGAAGGGCGATAAGGAGTCCTCCGGATCCGGTTCGGCCCAGACGTCCACCTCGTCGTCCAGCAGCACGACATCGGGCTCGTCAACAGCGTCCGGTTCGACAACCAGTGGTAGCACCACGACGGGTTCGACGACCACAGGCTCGACCACGACCGGCAGCACGACGACCGGATCAACGACCACGGGCTCAACCACGACTGGAAGTACCACAACGGGTTCAACGACCACGGGCTCGACCACGACTGGAAGCACCACAACAGGTTCAACGACCACGGGTTCAACCACGACTGGAAGTACCACAACCGGTTCAACGACCACGGGTTCAACCACGACTGGAAGCACCACAACAGGTTCAACGACCACAGGTTCGACCACGACGGGTAGCACCACGACAGGTTCGACCACGACCGGCAGCACGACGACCGGATCAACGACCACGGGTTCCACCACGACTGGAAGTACCACAACGGGTTCCACCACCACAAGCGGCGGTACCACGGTGTCGACCAGTACGACCACTGGGGCCAATGGCACCACCAATACGGCCAACGTTACCACCACGGGCGGCAACGTAACCGTCACCCAGAGCGCTGTTGATGGCCAAACGCCGGTTAATAACGTTCAAGTCGGTGGCGCCAGCGTGGACCAGATTGCCCAGAACGCTCGTGAGCAGATCGAGCGTGCCCGTCAGATGGCCGAAGATATTCAAAATGGACGCATTCCCAACAGCACCTCGACTGCCAGCAGCGGTGGCGGTGGTGGCGGGACCACAGCGACCAGTTCCAGCACCAGCACCTCCGGGGCTTCCGGTGGCGGCGGCGGGAATACGGCCGCTCAGATTGCCCAGACCTTTAACCGGGATGTCCCCTCCAATTCCGGTGAACGGGCCAACAACATCGTCCAACAAGAGATGCAGCGGATTGGTATCCCTGGCAACGGCAGCGCTCCTACACGGACACCGAGTGCCGAGGAAATCCAGAACGCCATCAGCAGCTCGATTACCCGGATTCACAACGAGGTCTTCACCCGCAGACCCTCGACCCCCTAAGTCTATTCTCCATATGTATCCTCGAATCAGAGACGTCCTCGGACGTCTCTGTTGGGTTTTGTCGGGCCTGACCTGAAGCCTTGTGCTAAGAAATGTGACGGGCTGAACCTCTTGTGGGACAGGCTTTTCTGAGGTTCCGGATTGTTTCGTGCCCGCTTTTTCTGTATAGTCATGCATTGCTTGTATGGATGGGAGGGACGTGGTGCGATGATATCGATGTTGGGAATGCAACGTGTAAAGCCGATGGCGGTTGTTCAAGGGACCCCGTCGCGCTTTGGCAGCCAGAAAACGGATCCGTCCGTGTCGCCGGAGACACCGGTTTATCAGCGACCTGGTGGGTTGGAGGCACTTTTGTCCCACCGCAGCCAGGTGATTCCCGAGTCCCGGATTCGCGGGATTACCCGGGAAGCGGCCAAGTTCCAAGACGTCATTAACCTGGGCCAGGGCACCCCGGACGGTGATATGCCGCCGGAGGTCAAGTTGGCTGCGCTGCAAGCCCTGGCCGAGACCAAAAATGACAAGTATGCCCATTCCTGGGGCCTCAAGGAATTTCGGGACGCCATTGCCGAGCGTTATACCAAGACCCTGGGTTTTGCCCGTCCCATTGATCCGGAGACCGAAGTCGTGGTGACCCATGGGACGGCGTCGGCGATGGAAAACACCTTGAAGGCCCTGGTGGATCCCGGGGATGAGGTGATTCTCTTCTCGCCCGCCTACGAGAACTATGCCCCCAACGTGGTGATGGCTGGCGGAACGCCCAAGTTCGTGCAACTGAAACCCCCGAACTGGTCCTTTGACCCCGAGGAGTTGAAGGCGGCGTTTTCGCCCAAAACCAAGGCCATTGTGGTCAACACGCCCGGGAATCCGTCGGGCAAGGTCTTCAGCCGGGCGGAGCTGTCGATGATTGCCCGCGAGTGCAAGGCCCGCAATGTGGCTGCTATTTCCGATGAGATTTATGAACATATGGTTTTTGACAAGGCCAAGCACGTGTCCATCGCCTCTCTGCCTGGCATGCGGGAGCGGACCATTGTGATGCAGGGCTTGTCCAAAAGCTACAACGCCACCGGCTGGCGGGTAGGCTTTGTGATTGCCCCGCCGGTGCTGATGAACAAGATTCGCTTGATGTTTGATTACTCCAACATGTCGGTGGCAGCTCCCTTTCAGAAGGCCGGGGCCGTTGCCATGCGTTTGCCCGAGTCCCATTACCGGGGCGTGGCCCGACTGTATCAGGAAAAGCGGGATATCCTGCTGAAGGCCCTGGACAAGGTCGGCTTTAAGACCTTTAAGCCCCAGGGCGCCTATTTCGTGCTGGCCGACAGCAAGGACATCTGCCAGAAGCTGGGGCTGCCCGATGGGGTGGCCTTGAAGGACTTTATGCTCAAGCATATCGGGGTGGCTGCGGTGCCGATGGCTTCGCTGTTTTCGGATCCCGAGACCGGCCGCTACATGATGCGCTTCAGCTTTTGCAAGGACAAGGCCACCTTGAAAGCGGCCGGGGAACGGCTGAAAAAGCTCATTCCCATGCTTGCCGGTCAGAAACCGGACTAAATAAACGCAGGGGCTCATGCGAGAGATCTCCTGTGTCCGGAGGAATTTTTATCGGACCGGGTGTTGGGTCGGATCCGGTAAAAAGCCTGAGGGCAAGGCCTTAAGCCGACGGTTGGAAATTGCCGGTTGGGCATCGGCCCAAAACGTTTTATGATTTTTGTCGATACTTGATTACACTCAACCCTAGAAGGGTCCCGGACCAATCCCCGGAACCCCCAGGAGATCCTCTCGAGATGGCCCGGTTTGTTTATCGCTTGCAGAAGGTGTTCGAGCTTCGCGAACGCAAGAAAAAGGAGCAGGAACGCCGTGTGCAAGAAGCCAAGGCCCGGGTGCAACAGATCGAACAGGAGATCCAGGTGAAGAAGCAGGAAATCCTGATGCTTCGCCAGAACATGATGGCCGCCCCCCATACCCTGTTGGAAATGCACGACATCTTCATCTACAACCTCAACGAAGAAATCGAGCAACTCTACCGGGATCTGGAAATGGCCAAGCAGCAGCTGGAGTACGAAAAACAACTGCTGATCAAGGCCCAGGCCGACCTGGAGGCCCTGGTCAAGCACAAGGAAAAAGCCTACGAGGAGTTCCTCGAGGAAGAAAAACAAGCGGAGTTGAAACAGCTGGATGAAGTGGCGGGACAACGCTACTTTCGTCAGCAGCAGGAGCGGTTGCTTGAAGAACAGGAATAGTCGTCCCTGAACAGGAGGCACCAGCCCAGTCCCATGATGCAGCCCGAATCCACCCAAGCCGTCCAATCCATTCTGCTGTCCGCCGATGACAGCCAGGTCCAGGAAGCTGTGCAGAATCAGCGCCGGGTTCTTCAGCAAAACCCCATGCGCGAGGTCAGCGATGCCCTGTCGTTTCTGTCGATTCTGGACACCATGATGATGCCGGTTAATACGATGAAGGCGCAACTGGAGGCCGATGCCATGGGCTTGCTGGCCACCGATGAGAAAGCCTCCGGAAAAACCTCGGAAAAAGCACCGACGAAACAGGCTCCGAAAGAATCGGCGCCCAATGAAGGCGCAACGAATCCCATGGCCGTTGAGCGGACCGAGAAACAAAAGGTTCAGGACGAGCTGGACATGCTGACCATGGATCTGAGCCAGTTGACTCTGGGGGATCTGCGGATCCTGCAACAGGTCAACCACGGCATTACCCCGCCCACGCTCAACAACCTGAGCCCCTCTCTGGTACAGCAGTTTCCCAGTCTCCATTACAAGAGCCTCGCGGTTTCCAAGGGGCTGGAGGAAATGCTGGAGTCTGCCTATAAGGCCCAAAAGCCCTTGCGGGTGGATCTGTCGGATCGGGCGTCGGTGATTATCCGCATGAGCCGCAATGGGAAAGTTTCGGCGGAGTTTCTGCCCACGGATCAGGCGGCCGATTTGTTTTACCGTCAGCAGTTGTCGGAGTTGAAAAGCCGTTTGGAAGCCAAAAACCTTCCCCTGGGCGAATTGTCCGTACGTCAGTGGAAACAGCAACAGTCGGATTCGCACCAGCAACACCAGCAGCGCGAGCAATCGTCCTCTGAATAAGAAGCTCTTAGCCCGGTTTCGTCGTAAATCCCCTCTCTTTATCCTACACGTTACAACACCACGGAATGTCCCCCTCTCTTTGAGTCCCCGAAGAAGAAAGTAAGCTGGAGATACCCCAATATGAAAGATCCGTTTATTACAGCCATCAATGCCCAGAAAGCGGCGTTGAGCTGGTTTGAGGATTTGGCCATCAACGCCTCCAACATTTACACCCCCGGTTACCGGGAGCGTCGGATGATGTTTTCCGATTTCCTGAACGGCTTTGCCTATAACGAACTGCCCTATAAGTCGGATCAGGGTAAGGCCATGCCCGGACGTTCGCCATCGAACCTCTTCATCGAAGGCAAAGGCATGTTCGTCGTCCGCAAGAACGATGGCACCATGGTGTACACCCGCCTGGGCGATTTCCGCTTCGACGCCGATGGCACCCTGGTCAACGAATTGGGCTACAAGCTCCAGGGCTACCTGACCGATGAGAAGGGGAATATTATTAATACCGGCGCCACGCAGAAAAATGCCAAAGGGTCGCCCAACAACCCCAACCACAATTCCGGCGGGCCGGGCCATATGCCCACCACGGAGATCAACCTGTGGATTGATCCCTCCAATGGGAAGTTCTTTGGGAAATATGATGAATACAAGGTGAAGGCCGATGGTACTGTTGTCGGCGTCTCTGACAAGGGCAAGAAAACGGTGCCGCTTTATAAAGTGGCGCTGGTGGCCTTTACCAATCCCGAGGGCCTGTCCCAGGTAGAGCCCAATTACTTTGCCCCGACCATTGCTTCCGGGGAGCCGGTGGAAGGCGCCGGGGAAATTCAAAGCGGCTTGATCGAAAAGTCCAACGTGGGCTTGCGGGAAACCGTCAACTACCTGTCGGAAGCCAAGTTGCAGCTGGATGTGACGTCGAAGCTCATCAGCACCAACAAGCAGTTGCTCCAGGAATCGCTGCGTCTGGTGCAATAAGGTATCGTCGTCGTTCTGGTGCCAAAGCCGCCCGAGGGCTTGTCTCAAGGGATTCGGCGGTCTTGCAGTGGCATGAATGATACTTCCCATCTCTCTCTCTCGTTTCTCTTTTCTTACGCTTATCTTTCTCTATCTCTTTCTCTGTATCTTTCTATCTTCCTTTCTTCGCTCTTCTCTTCTTCGATATCCTGTTTTCCGGCCTGTATCCTCTTCGGGGTACAGGCTTTCTGTTGGGCGCGTGTTTTACGCGTGAATTTCGCGTGATTGGCGCGTGAAACGCGCGTGTTTTGGTTCTTTTCACGCGCCCCGGCGCGTGTTTTTCGCGTGTTTACGCGTGAATTTTCAGGGCGGTTTTCAGTTGGCGGCAGCATCCATCATTAAAAAGCGGCTGCCTGAAACTGTCTGAAAAGCTTGTGTATTGTGGGTTTTAAGCTTTTTTGTCATTGTTGACTCCAGCGCAGAGGGTGGGGGAATGGGGGTGTGATTTTTTATTTTTGGCGATTTTCACGCGGTTTTCCGTGTTTTTACGCGAGTTTCGGTGTTTTTAAGGGTTGTGTATTCTGCTATATCTTTATTATATAGATGAAAATGGGCTGATCGGCTGATTTTAAGAATGTTTTAAGAATTGATGGGGCGAAAATGTTCTTTTGAAGAGGGTTGTGTGGTATGGTGGGAGGGGATGCCCTTGAGCAGGGCTTTCGGAGGAGAGTGTTAATCGGCTGTCGTATGGTCTGAAAGAGGCACGCCAGGTACGATTAAGAATGGGTTTTTCAGTAAAGGGATGGTATGGAAATCACACTTTATTCCGAAGTCAAGGCTGTGGCGTTAAAGCCCCTGTTTAATCAAATCCTCGGCGTATTGGGTCTGATTGTTGTGTTGATTGGGCTGGGTGGGCTGGTCGGCCATTATTCGGGTGTCGGGCGCTTAAGCAGTTACCTGACGGACCCGCATGCGCCTGAGATGCACGTGCTTACTGCTGTTGGACTGATGTTTTTGGGGATGGGCATTAAAATCATTCTGGACAGCACCCCTTATGCTGAGAAACCCCAATGGCTCTGGCCTTTGCGTTATCTGGCCATACTGATTCCCGGTTGCATCGGCGCCTATTATACCGGGCTTTATCTGGTCACATCCCGGCTGAATCTGCTGGAGCTCCTGACAACCGGTCTTCCTGAAATTGAGCTGCCCTTTCTGACGGCTATCTGCCTGCTTATTTCCTCGTTGGCCTTGCTGGCCTTTTTAAAACGACAACACTCGGAAACGGTTGTGGTATATGCCGTAGGGGTGCCCGGCCTGCTGCTGATGGCTATTGTGACAATGGCTCTGGTGGGATTGATGACGGCGATTCCCATTTTGTATAACTTTCAAATGTCTCTGCCTACCGCCCTTGGTTTTGGAATGCTTGCCCTGGCTTTTCTGCTGGGCACCCTTCCCTATCGGGGGATTCTGTTGCCGGTATTTTCCAGGAACCGGAAAGTCCGCTTAATGGCGATTCTGATGCTGGTATTGGGGGTTGGGGTATTGGCTCATGGGATCGTCAGCATTGTCTATTTCGATGCCCTGACTCCATCCGTCGGGGTGCCTGGGCCAATGGCGCTGGACAGGCTGAAGGTGTATGCCTTTCTGGGGCTGGGGGCCATGGGGCTTTCGGTTTTCGTAATGATGCTGGGGCTTCGTGCTGTGAAGTATTACGACGAGATGATCCTGCTGGAAAAAGTCCAGGCGCAAGAGACCCAGCGGGAGCAGATTATCCGTCAACTGGTTCAGGCGGTGCACAGCTCTTTGTCGTTGGACGAGGTGTTTCAGCGTATCGTGTCGGCCCTGGGGAAGTCCCTGGATCTGGATCGCTGCTTTATTACCCGCTATGACCAGATGACGGGTGACGTCATTCCGCCGACCGAGGAGTATCGTTCGTCACAGGCGGTGACCAGTATGATGACCATGGACCGGATGTGCTGGCTGGGGCATCAATGCCAATTTGCGGATCTGGTCTGCCATGCGAAGTCGATCCTGGAATTTTTGCCCGAGAGTCCAACGATGACGTTCACCGACGACTTCAGACATTTTATGGAGGTCTGCCAGATTAAAAGTGGGCTTGGCTATGCTGTGACCTATCAACAGACATGTCATGCGATTTTGTTTTTGCATCAAACCCGCTATATACGGGTGTGGACGGAGGATGAGAAAGAGATCATCCGGCAGGCCGCAGAACAGATTGGCATTGCCATGCATCAGGCCGAGCTGCTGGAACAGTTACGGCAAAGTGAAATGCGGCATCGCATTATTTTTGATGCCAATATTATCGGCATCTTTTTCTGGGATCGGCAGAGTGGCCGGATTGTGGATGCCAATCAGGCCTTTTTGGAGATGGTGGGCTATACGCGTGAGGATCTGGACCAGGGCATCGTCAATTGGAAAACGATGACACCGCCGGAGTTTCGAGATAGGGATGCCCAGTGTTTCGAGCGCATGGACGATCAGGATCCCGAGCGCCGCTGTGGGCCCTATGAAAAACAATTCATCCGCAACCATGGGCAGCAGCGCATTGATGTTCTGGTCGCAGGTGCCTATTATCCCGAGCAGCGGGAACGAGGTGTGGCGCTGGTGTTGGATATCTCCGAGCGAAAACGGATTGAAGCGGAATTGCAGGCCGCCAAAAGTGTGGCCGAACAGGCCAACCAGCGTAAAAGCCAGGCACTGGCCAATATGTCCCATGAGCTAAGAACGCCGCTCAATTCCATTATTGGTTATTCGGAGATGATGTTGAGCGGGATGGCCTCTTCGCCGGAGAAGCAGACCAAGTATGCCAGCAATATTTCCTTCAGTGGACGCCATTTGCTGGACATGATCAATGACATTCTGGATATGTCTAAAATTGAAGCCGGAAAACTGGAAATTAAGCCGGAGCCCATTGCTTTGCCCGGATTCCTGGAAAGTATTAAACAACTGGTCTTGCCCTTGGCTGTGGAGAAGGAGGTTGATCTGGACATCGCCATCGAGCCCCAGGTCGACAAAGTATCCGCCGATCCGGCTCGTTTGAAGCAGATTTTCCTGAACCTGTTGAGCAACGCGATCAAATTTAACCTGGCCCACGGGGAAGTGCGCGTCAGGGTTTCCCTGTCGCCGGATCGGCGATGGGTGATTTGTGAGGTCTGCGATACGGGCATCGGGATTTCAAAATCGCAGCTGCCTCAGGTGTTTGATGAATTCTATCAGGTGGAGCGGACCAGTCGGGTGCAACAAGGTACAGGACTGGGTTTAACGCTGACGAAACGCCTGGTGGAATTGCATGGCGGAACCATTGAGGTGGAAAGCCAGGAAGGCAAGGGGACGACCTTTACGTTCCGACTGCCGACAAGCCAGGCTGAATCCTATTTCCCTGCGTCGGTGGTGTCCAGGCCACCGGAAACAAATTAGTCCGCTTCCGGATCAGGGGTTTCGGAATCGGTGATGGTGCGGAACGCCTCTTCGATTTGTGTGCGGACGGCCAGGCTTTTCACCATTTTTTGGAGGACCT
Source organism: Vampirovibrionaceae bacterium NZW_1234 (assembly GCA_041697335.1). Classification (GTDB taxonomy): domain Bacteria; phylum Cyanobacteriota; class Vampirovibrionia; order Vampirovibrionales; family JAGQHJ01; genus JBGUGD01. Next base: position 56,344 of record JBGUGD010000023.1, read on the forward strand.
CTCGCTCGAAACTGAGACGGGCTTTTACCGAGGTCGTTTCCAGGAGTTCCTGCTTCAGCACCAGGCTGCCGCGCAGGTTTTCGGCAATGAAAAACGAAATTTCATCGGGGGAGACAGGCAGTTCCAGGCCTTTGAACTCTTTGTGGAGGATTTTATGGGTCATGCGGATGGCGTCCAGAAACAGGGCGACGGTTTCCGTGACCAGTTTTTTGGTGACGTAGCCGTCTCGTTCGTCTTCTACCCAGGTGACATCCCCCATGAGGTAGGGCTTGCTCTCGTCATCGTACTTCTGGACCCGAAATCGGGAGCCGCCTATGACGAGGATGTTCATGCGGCCATCATCCAGGATGTCGTGCTCCACGATTTCAGCCACCGTTCCGACATCAAAGGGAATGCCGATGCGTGTCTCGGGGTTGTACTCCTGGCAAAGCTGAATGCCGAATCGTTTGTCCCCGGCCAGCACGTCGCGCATCATTTCCCGGTAGCGGGGTTCGAAAATATGCAGCGGCAACACCATGTTGGGAAACAACACGACGTTGGGCAAGGGAAATAAGGGCAACCGACTCTCTGTCACAACACGTCCTTCCATCAAAAGGGTGCTGTTTCTATTTTACTTGGGAATCGTGAAATTGCGTGGCGGGGTCTGGCGACCACGACATCTTTAGTGGGATTGCGACAGCAGCGGCTTCTTCTTCGGGTTGGCCTGGCAGGTCTGGCAACGGCCAAAGAGCTTGAGCTGGGCGTCCACGAGTTCAAACTTGGCTTGTTGGGCAATGCCCACGGCAATTTCAAAGACCTCGATGCTGACAAATTCTTCGGTGCTGCCACATTCGACACAGATAATGTGTTGGTGCTGCACGCCACCATCCCCGGAACGGGAGAGTTCGTAATGCTTGTGATCTTCGGCAAAGTCCAGTTCCCGCAGCACGCCAAGCGAAGCCAGGAGCTTCAGGGTGCGGTAGGACGTCGCCAGGCTGATGTCGGAATTCTCTTGGCGCAGGATGTTTTGCAGGTCTTCGGCGCTTAAATGCTCCCCCTCCGGCAGTTGAAAAAAGATGTCCAGGATTTTTTCCCGCTGCGGGGTGATACGAAACCCCTGCTCGCGTAACATGGCCGATAAGGCTTCACGTGAGACCATTGTAATACCTTTGTATTCCTGACCCCTTCACTATAACACAAGGCTTTGGGGAATTTGTATCTCTGACGTTCAGGTGAGAGTTTTAAGATTTTTCTGACGTCGCAAGTCAACTTATACCTGTGAATATTCTCAAGGGCCATAAGTAGTTGTGCGAAATACGCTGAGGCCCTTGATAAACGGCATGCAATGTTTCCAATTGTTACGAAGATCGGACTTGCTTAAAGGAGAGGTGTCCTGGAATCGATAGTTTTTTAACCAATACTTTTTATCGAAGAGAAGGAGCCTTTAATATGAGAGTGCCCCCGAAACAGCCACGTGGTTTATCAAACCTGTCAGAGGGCAGTGTCGCTCCTTCTAAGCAGTCTGTTCCTCCTTCTAAGCCCTCTGCAGATTCCTCTGGTGATGTTGTTGAGATTAGTTTTAATACAATCAATCCAGAGCCTCGGCCTAAAATTGAAGATGTTCTACCGCACTATGCTGTTCCAAAGCCGGATGAGCAAGTTTATCCGCCTTTTTATAAGCCTCCCGGTATTGACCCGTTTTTGCCACAAAAGGGCGGCTGGCCACCTCCACCACCATCCCAGCATCAGCCTCAACCGCCAAAGGATCTCAAGGAAATTGAGGATCTCTTAGTATCGCAGCCACTTCAGGAATCTGTTTCAGTAGAAGTAGAGCCCTCTGGTGATGTTGTTGAGATTAGTTTTAATACAATCAATCCAGAATCTCCACCTGGCATTGAAGAAGTCCTTCCTCCTTTGAGCGGGGCCCCCGTCCCGTCAGCTCAACCGGGTACAACAATCACGCTTGAGGAGCTTTTGAAGCTTGTGAATGAGCCTCCTGTTACGCCATCGGGTGAACCTTCCAAACCGTAACCTATGTGCTGATGTAGGGAGCCTTTCGATTTATAAATGTTGCTTCCGCTCTGAATTTGAGAAGAGATTGAGTCTCTGAGGAATTTGAACGAATTGAGGGATTCTCCTCACTGTTGCTTTTTACTCACTCAGTTGTGCAGGCGAGGTGACCTGATGCTTGCCTATGAGTTTGCATGAATATTGTCAGGAATTATATCTCTATCATTCAGCCATCGTTTTGTTCTGTCACCGGGCCGATTTTTGGCTCATTATTTCTTTGAACATCTTCCCATTCGCAATGATTGGCGGGTTGAGATCGCAGGAAGAGATAAGATGATTTTTTTCATGCTTTTTTGCGATGTTGAATCGGCTATTTAAACCTGTTTTGGGAGAGCCTTTTCTCCTGAGCTCCCATCGTTTATGATAGGGAGGTGAATTCTGGCGCTCGTTTGACCGGGTTTGATAGAGATGAAGCGGAAGCACCTACAACTGGCTGGTTCGATTGGCGTCATTACCCTTGGCGTGGTTACGGTTGGGTCCATGATGGTGGACCTGCTGATCCCCAAACTGGTGGATACCCACGCCCTGAAAGAGCGGATTGAAGCTTCTGTTTTGGAGAGTACCGGCATTCGGGCCGAAATCCAGGAGCTGGCTATTCATCCCACGCTGTTTCACGGGGTGGAAGTCTACTTTAAAAGCAATGTCCTCTACGATCCTGAAGATGTGCGCGTGGTGCGCGCCGGGAACGTGGTGGTTAACGTCCGTTATTTGCCCTTGTTGTCCCGTGTGACTTCGATTTCTCGGGTAACCTTCTCCAATGTGGCCATTTATATTGGTGAAAATAGCTTTCTGTTTCGGCTGAAAAAGCCCAAAGTCCCCTCGGACGAAGTGCGCTTTGAGGATACCGAAGTCCGGCTCCAGAATTACGAGTTGATGGTCGATCGCTATTTCGATGGGGTTAATAAATACCTGCTCCGAGGCGATTATTTGACGTTAAAGCATGTTCGATCCAAAAAACCCCTGAAGCTAGATGGTAAGGGAGCGTTGAGCTTTGGCGTGGATGAACCCAATCGCCCGGTGGGACAGTTACGTATCCAGAGCAAGATGGCGCAGGCCATTGCCAATAAGCCCCATGTGGATTGGAAAGATATTCAGCACTTCCGGCTGCAACTGACAAACGTATACCTCGATACGCTGGCGACTATTATTCATTCCTATCGCCTGCCCCTGAGCGCCACCGGCAAGGTGGATCAGTTCATCGTGGATGTGCGGGGAATGGATAGAGTCAAGACACTGCGGATTGATTCGTCGACCCGAACGCCGACTCAGGTACATCTGTCGGATTATGATTTCCAATTTACCCCGGGACGCTTTTTCTTTAATACCCGGGTGGATGTACACCCCGGAATGAAAAGCGCCAAGCTTGATGACCTGGTGTTGCAACTCGCCGGGCAAAAGTTTCATGCCCTGGTTCAAGGCAAAATGCTCTTGAAAGAGCCCTTTGATACCAGTTCCGTGGCCTTGCGGGTTCGTTCCCAGGCGCTGCCGATAGCTTCGTTTGCCTTAGTGCCCATTTTTAATACCCACCAGGAACGTCGTATCCGGTCGGTCCAGGGAGAGTTTGCCACCGACCTGCGCGTGTTCGGTACGCCGGATACACCGATCCTGAAGGGAAAAGTGGACTTCCATCGCTTTTCTGTGCCCTCGCTTACCAATCCTAAGCGCTTTCTGGTGAAAGATGTTTCCGGGACCCTGTTGCTCCAAGGACCTCAGGTGTATGGCGTTCGAAACCTGCGAGGGGTCGTGGCCAATAGTCCGGTGGCGGTGAATGGTAAGATTGATCTGAAGAAGCGACTGATTGATGCACGTCTGCTCGCCAATAGCCTGGATTTGGGAACCATGTTCCTGCTCATCCGGGAGTTTGATCCCCATGTGCGTCTTCTAAATACGTGGCAGGCGGATGGACGACTCGGAATCAACCTGAGAGCAAAAGGGGCCGTCCGTAACCCTTGGCTGGAGGGCCATGTCAGTCTGCAAGATGTGTCGCTGACCAGCATTCGGGATAAAAGTCCCTGGCTGCGCCATTTGTTTGGTGATGTTCATTTTAAAGGGATGAATGTCGTGATTCGTCCGACCCGGTTTGTCCTGGGCGAATCGCCGGGGGACGTGCACGGGCAGATTAATCGCCAAAAATCCTGGCTGGATTTGGCGATTCGAATTCCTAAGCTGAATCTGGCCACAGTGCAGACCATGATCAATGATGTCCTTCAATTGTCGGGACGCTCTGTCGAGTGGCTGGCGAAGTCGTCGCTTTCCGGAAATGCCTATACCGATATAACGGTGACAGGACATTGGAAGCGCCCCCAGGTGAAAGGCTTGATGAGCCTGAAAGAGGGACGCTTGACTCGCAAGGATAAATCCGTTGACTTTAGGCAGATTCAAGGAACCATCGCTTTTCAAAAGGATGTGATCGTCCTGAGTCCTCTGTCGGGCGTGTTTAATACCATCCCGGTAACCTTGCAGGGTCGGATTCTGGACTATTTTAACCGCATAGACATGGGTGTGAAAGCCCCGTCGGTGGATCTGGCCCAGTTGGCGAAGGTGCTTTCCTCCTTTCAGCCCAATCTTCTCCGGAATATCGCCCTGGCCGGGGGGGCGTCCTTTGATTTGAATGTGGCCGGGTTGCTGAGAAAGCCCGATGTGACCGGAGCCATTCAGCTGACCAATGCCCGTGTGGCCTATACCCCTCAGCAGGTGGTGTTGCAGGGGTTGACCGGTGGGCTGATGCTTCGTCCCGAAATCATTGATGTGCAATCCGTGCGGGGCCAGTTTGAAGGGGTACCCTTCCTGTTGAGCGGTTTTGTCGGGACCAAAGGCGATCGCTACTCGATGCGGCTTCAGGCTTCCCAGGTCCCGCTGACCCGTTTGGAAAGCATTGCTGCCACGTTTATGCCCGGGATGGCCTCTACCTTCAATGAACTTGGGATCTTGGGCGGGGTTGCCGATCTGAATCTGCTTTTGGCTTCGAACTTGCCCAATAAAATCGGCGGGTCGGCTACCATCATTGGTCTCACGGCGATGCCCGCCCGGCTGGGTTCCCCTTTTTCTATTGCTCGGGCGAATTATGATATTCAGTCGGGACGATTATCGGTGCCCCAAGGTGGCATTCGGTGGGGGGAGCTGGCGTTTAGCTTGAACGGTGTGGCTAATGCCGCTGGCTATAATCTGCGTCTCCTGTCTCAACCCTTCCCCATGGCGTTTTTGAGAGACAATGAAGCACTCTTGAACAACCTGTTCCGGATCGATTTGCCGGAGATCTACAATGCATCCGGGAACATCCAGCTGGATGCCCGTTTGACACCCCAGCAGACCGAGGCCACACTCACCTTCCAGAACGCCGGTGCCTCCTTTGCAGATTTGAAGTACCCGCTGTATAACCTGATTGGGTCGATTCACTTGACCGTACCTCAGAACATCACCCGGATTAAAGCGTTCAGTGATGAGTTGAGCTTCCGCTATGGCAATAGCCCGGTTACGCTGAAGCTGGATATGAATGGCCTGAAGGATATTTACCTGGAGGCCGCCGGCACCATTGCGCCACTGCTGGTTAATGAGATTCTGCTGGGGCATAACTCCAGGACCGTCGCTTATGCTGCTGTGCCCTTCAATACGAATCTCTCCGGTGAACTGGGCAAATTGTCCGGCAAGGGTGAGGGGAACAACCTGAATCTGTTTTTAAACGTGAATGTCGCCTCCCTGTTTCAGTCTCCCAATATGGAGCGTCCTGCTCAGGCCGGGGATTCCTCGTTGGGGCAGGCGAATTTGAGTTCGGTATTGCAGTTGGTCGGGGACACACTCAAGATTGAGCAGACCCGTTTTGTCTTTGGTCAGAACAGCAGCCTTCAGCTGGATGGCATTGTCCAGAATCTGTTTAACCCCAATCAAATCCAGACGGAATTCAATATCGCCACAGTGCCTGCGTTGAACCTGACCGAATTTTCGCAGCAGCTCGGTCAGCAGGTGACTGAGGGCTTAAGTGGTGTTATTTCCGCCAATTTACGCATATTGATGGGGGCGGTGAAAAACGAAGTCTTCGGCCAGATCGGTCTGGATCATTTTCATGCCCCGGCGCTGGAAGTGGAAGATATGCATGGGGGTATTACCTTCAATGGATCAGCAGCCAAAATCAAGGTGGACCATGCAAAGATCCCCGGTGTTGAAGCAGGGTTTACCGCCGATGTGACTAACCTGTTCCATTACCCGTTGCCGGTTGAGAATTTTAGTATGATGGCCAATCAGTTTGTGGTTTTGCTGTATTCCGAATGGGTGGAGCGCGATGTGATTGGCAAACTGAAACGGGGCATTTGGGAGAAGTTTTTCCCGAATACCGGTCGACCCGGGATGCTGCCCTTTGAAATCCTGAGTGGCAACCTTCGCGTGAAAGAAGGCATTATTAACAACCTGATTATTGAAAACTATTCCAGCACCATACGGGTCTATCCCAATACGTACTTTGAATTGGATCAGGCCAGTGCCGAATCGGCCGGAGGACGCATGACCGGGTTTTATGCCATGAGCCCGAGAGATAATAATTTTATGACGGTGCATGTGAACATCGATAAAATGAAGGCCAACGCCGTTTCACAAATCTTTCTGGGCGTAAGCAATCAGATTTTCGGCGATTTGAGTGGGGTGATTGATTACACAACGGAAGGCAAGACCGATGACGAAATGATGATGAACACCAACGGGTATGCCGATTTGCGCATTGATGACGGTCGACTTCCTTCGGTGGCAAAAATGGAGAACCTGTTAATTGCTGCCAATACGATTTCCGGAGGCTTGGCCAACCTGAATTTGAACAGTCTTTTCCATTTGGCAGCGCCCTTCCGGACGGAATACTTCGCCCAGTTGACCGGGACCTTCAAAATGGTGGAAGGCATTATTTATACCGATGATATGACCTCCAAAGGCCAGAACCTGGTGTTAAATATCAAAGGTTCCATACGTATGGTGGATGGGTATGCCGATTTGACGGTCCGGGGCGAAATGGATCGCGAAATTGGCGGGGTGCTGGGTCCGTTGGGAGATGTGAGTGTCGGTCGGATATTTGGGATTATTCCGCCGCTGCGGCACATTATTAGCCATATTCCCGGAATCGGTTTTATCCCCGGCTTTGGGGGGCCCCGTGGCGGCAAGGGAGTTGCTTTTGAAGTGAAAGTTCTTGGGCCTGCCATCGATCCGGGATCGATTCAGGATTTCCGTTGGGTTCAGTAGGACGGCGTTTCCAATTTTTTTCGGACATGGGTAGCAACTTTTTCTGTTGAGGTGCGTTTCATACACATCACTCAACATCCACTCATGTTTTTGAACGATTGAGTTGAGAGTCTCACACCAACAACCATCACATACTAGGAAAGAGGATAACTGATAATGCCTACGCCAGTGAACGTTAAATTTGTCCCCCGCTTTGGTTCCGTCGATGCTGTTTCTTCGGTGTCGATTAACGGTAAAGATGATAAAGAGATCGTGGAACTGTTAAAAGGGGAATCACCCTCCCACTTGACACATACCGGTGGTCTGAGCTTCCGTGAAGCCCACTCTCTGAGCCAGCTGGAAGATGCCTATACCCCTATCATTGGTGACCCTCAAGGTATTTATCATATGTTTGCGGGTTTAAACAAGAGCCCTCGTGACGCGGCTCAGGATTCCTTCAATGCCATCTCGCGTCGCTATATTATTTTAGACAGCAAAGATCGCTCTTACCGGGGTCTGGGCTATGTCAACCTGAGAGTTCACCCCATTGTGGCTCAGGTGGCTCAGCTCTATCACGGTGATTTGGGGCGTGCCGGATACCGCTACGAAGATAAGCCGGAAGCCAAAAAAGCATTCCCGGTTCTGTTCCAGGTGATGGATATGCCGGACAAGGCTCGCGCTGGAAAACTGTTAAAAGAAGCCTTTGGCTATTATCAAGGCATTGACGGTTTTTCCAAAATCGTGGATAAATTCGTTTCCGACGTGCTGCCAAACCGGAAATAGGTTTCAATCCTGAAGTCCTTATCAATCCCCCTGTTCCTCCGGGTCAGGGGGATTTTGATGTTGGGCTCTGAGTTCCAGCACGCGCGCAACCGGTCAGGGCAATCGGTTTTTTATAGGGAAAGCCTTAATCGTTCAACCCACATGATGGGATAGGAGTTGATGATGACCCAGATTCTTTCGCACTTTCCTTTGAAGACGGTTGCATCTCGTCGTCCCAGTATTGCCGTAATGCAATCTCAAAGCCGGTTTCCTTTAGGTGCCCGACCCATTTCCTCAGGACAGGATGTTGAAGCTCCGAGAAGACTCCGATTCGGATCAGCCATTCAAATCGACAAGATGCCTGTTTCGTCTGATGTGATGGCGGGGTTGCCCTCGCTGAAGGAGCTAAAAAAGCCGGTGGCTGTGGTTGTTGTCGGGGGGAATGCGACCCAGCTGGTGATTGTTCACCCGAATAGTCAGTCGCTGGTGGCACAGACGTTGATACCTTTGGGCAGTAAAGGCAAAGGCACTGGTATCAATCCCCAGGGGCTCGCCGGAACGGTGGTTCAGGGCCAGCTTCATGAGGCTTTCAAGGATTTTCAACGGGAACTGGAGGCTGCCGGTATTTTACCCGAACACCCTGAGCGTATTCTGGCTGTGGCCACAGGCGGGGTCCGACAACTGGGGGATTCCGACCGGACTTGGGTTTTGGACACGGCGCAGAAACAGTATGGGATTCCTTTGAAGACAATTGATGGCCACGACGAAGCCGATTTTGTTTATCGAAGTGTATTGACTGGGCAGCCCGTGGGAGCTTCTGAGCCGGTAAGGCTCATTGAAATCGGGGGCGCTTCTACGGAAATTGCCTCGGGGCGAGGAGTTTATAGCGACTCTCATCAGACAGTCACATTGCTGGTGGGTGGCGGCTCGCTGGGATTGTCTGAGCCTTTTGACCTGGGGCAATTGCAGACTGCACGCAATACGGTGTCCAAGGCAATTCACGCGTCCCAGATTCGCCCGGACGCAACGTTGCCTCGATTGTTTATGAATCCCTCGGCGGTTTATCATACTTTGGCCACAGTCCATTTAGCCCAACATCCTGGAGAAGACCTGCTGAAAGAAGGTTTGTCGCTTCGGTTAATTCAACACTATCTTTCTCCGGAAGGGTTACAAACCTTGAAAACGACTCATGATAGCGTCACCACTTCGGATAAAGCGCGTAAAGCTCTTAAAGACGTTCCTGCTAAACTGCTGATTCTCGAGCAGGTGCTGTTGAGTCTTGGGGCTAGCCCCGAAACGCTGGTCAGGTTCGGCTCCCCGGGAGGCATGAAAATGGGCGTGATGGCAGAACTGATTGAAGCGGTCTCGGCTAAGGACACTGCCGCCAAGGACGCCTCGTAAATTCGGGTCTGCAACTAGGGCAAGGCGCGACGAATGCGCTACAGGGCCAGGATCTGTTGCGAAAAATAGGTTTGAATGTTTGCAAAGACCGAGTTATAGATGAGGCCCATTTGCAATGGCGCAATGGCCACCACGGTGGCGACGATCAGAGCTCCCGTAATCATGGCTCCGGCGTACTCAATCATGGCTTGGCCGGGGTGGGCGTGGTTTTTCGCGGTGGTCGCCTGCATTTTTTTAACCATCATGGACATCCTCTCTTTCTCATTGGTGTGCCTGACGGAGCATCGGGCATGGGTTATTGGTATGTTCTTTTTATATATAGTTTAGACTGCTTTTCCATGACTTGCGTTCATCTTATGGTCTAGACCGGTGGATGAGACGTTAGCCATATTGCTAGTAACACTTTGGAGAAACCAAGCCGACTCGGCACGGGGCATGGTGGAAATACTGACGGATAGAGACCCTGAGGATACCGGACTCGTGAAACCCCTTGTTGAGCCAATGGCGAAAGACTTGATGCATTACCCTATTATTACGGCCAAAGAGTCCATGAACTGCCGTGATATTATGAATCTCCTGCTGAAAAGCCATGTGAGTGGACTCCCTGTGACCGACAATGCCGGTCGATTGGTGGGGATGATTACGTTGCGCGATATTGTACGGATTAAGCATGACTTACCCTATATGCCCACTATGGCTGACAGCCAGAACGGTTTTGTAAAAGATTATATGATTTCCCGAGTGTTCACAGCCTATCCGGACGATCCTATCAGCAAGATTGCCACGTTGATCTATGAGAACCATATTCATCGTGTGGTTATCGTGAACAAAAAGAATCAGCCTGTAGGCATCGTCACGGCGTCCGACTTTGCAAGCTATTATCATCGTCAACTGTCAGGCAACCCCGGTTCTTCACCGCCTGCCTCGGAAACGTCGGGTTTGCCGGAAGCCCTCGTTAAAGACTATATGTCGAAACACCTCATCACCATTCGAGAGAATGATTCGGTCAATACGCTCCTGGAACTACTGGGGCATACCCATGTGAGCGGGGTGCCGGTGATTAATGAGCAGGGCGATCTGACGGGCATCGTCACCCGGACGGATCTGTCGCATCCGGTGTTATTGCGTTTCTTGCGGGAAGGGCGATCGCTCTATGAATTGTTTGTCAAGGATATTTATACCTCGCATCGGGTTATCGATGTTTATGTGGATGATACCATTGCCCATGCTTCTAAAGTGATGCTGGATTCCCAAATTCATCGGGTCATGGTTATTAACCACGAACAGCGCTATGTCGGGATTTTGACCAGCACGGATATTATGCGACTTTGCTCCGAGAATCACACTGTCCCTGAGCGCCAACCCCTTACCGATGTTCATATTGTGGTTGAAACCGCTGCCAACGTACCTTGTTCGTTGGCCCTTCGGGAGTGGGAAATTCAGATGCTCCGGCTTCTGGCCCAGGAGAAGACCATGAATGAAATTGCCGATATCTTGCATATGCAAGCCGATGAGGTCCTCGTTGAAAAAGAGAACCTGTTGACCAAACTGAATGCCCGAACCATTGGTGAAGCCGTGGCTAAAGCCATTGAGGAGGGGTTGTACAATTACCGGTTTTCCTGCGAAAAGAACATATAGGCTGATTCAGTCTAATGTCGTGTGCCGTCTGCTTTTTGGGCAGGCGGCTTTTTATGGCGGACACGCGTAAACGGTGAGGGGCAAATTGTCACATATGGAAACAACCTGTTCCAAACATAATAATGATTGTTTTTATATTAATATTCGTACATTGAGAGAGCAGGAGAAACGTGCCCATGGTGATGGCCAAACCCGCGGATAGAAATTCTGCAATGGAACGTGCATTGACCCGAGCCGACAGGCAAAAGGTAGAGTCCCGGTATTCCAAACAAAATGATGGTGTCGTCTCATTTGAAGAACTGGTGAGCGCCCGCAAGGAACTGCGTGCCGCCTTGGGTCTGGAGAGCAATACCATCGGGCAGCCTTTGGGCAAAGCCAATATCCGCAGTCTGAATGAAGAGCTCCGTGAAACCGAACGGTTGATTAAAAATTTCTACCCCACAGCGGGGCAGGAAAAGAATCTGCTTTACGGCGGCAAAGGGACCAACCCGCGTCGGAATGAAAATATCTACACCATTTCCAAAACCGAAGGCCAAAACGTGATTGACGCACCTATCAAGTTAAATGATACCGATATCTCGACCTTGGCCACCGACATCAACCGCACGCGCGGAAAAGCCTTGGTCGGACAGCCTTTTAGTGCAGAAGATCTGACGCGTTACAAAGGCCAATTGGAAGCAAAACTGGGCTTTAATGATCCATCCATGCTCAAACAGCTCAGCGATACGGATCGCCAGAGTACGCTGGACCAGCTGAATGCCGTGAACGCCTTGATTGAACAAAAAGATCAGGTGGATGCCAACCGTGACGGTAAGCTGAGTACCGATGAAATTAAGCGTTATTCCAATGCCAACAATTGGGGAGCCACAGCACCCGCTCCGGCACCTGTGCCAGTTCCCGCTCCTGTTCCGGTTCCGGCCCCGGTGCCAGTTCCGGCGCCTACGCCAACCCCTTCTCCCACACCGGTGCCTCCACCATCTGAGCCACCAACGGATATCAATGCCTTGCTTCAAATGCTTCAGACACTGCTTCAGCAATTGCAAGTACTCTGGGGCCGGTAGAAAAAACTTTCTCGTCTTACACCGTTACATTAAAGAAGGTCTGACATGCTGGACCTTCTTTTCCTTATTTGTCGCTTTTTCACCCCAAGCTCAGCGTTGAGCGGTAATGCACTTGATAAGCTTGTCTTCCTGGTTTTGGCAGCCGCTTTTTTTATGGAGCAACAGTTTTTGCAGCAAGTTCGGGGTGTCCTTACCATGGGTGCTGAAGACAAAGTAAAAAGTTTCCTTGCGGCTATCGGGCCTGGTGAGGGTCCCAAGGCCATGGCCGCGACGAATACTGTCGGCCACGGGAGTGGCATCCATAGTGGAGCCATCGGAGCAGGTCAGCTGGGCATCGCCGACGAGACCTTTTACAGCAAGCGGATTCTTGCCGGAATAGCCGTTCATTTTAAACGTCCCGCTACATTGGGTGGGCTCATCCTGAAAGTTGATGGTAATGTGCCCTGTGTTTGCAAAGGCTGCATGATGCACTTTGCCGACAGCCAATTTGCAGCTTTTGTCCAGTGTGCCGAGCACATCGTATTGGAAGGCATAGGCCACAGGGGCTAGCATCAACATTAAAGCCATCACGAGGCGGGCGCTGGAGAGGCATGATTTACTGCGATACATACTCACTCTCGACCTGGATCCCTTTGCTGCTGTTACTGCCTTTACTGATAGTATACCCATTTTTGTTGAGCGGAAAACCTTCTGGTTTGAAAGGTTTTCGGTGCACGATTCTTTAAAAGGTCCGTATTCACCAGGGCTGTCTGAATATGACCAGAATATCTCTGCTTTCAGAAGACAGGTACTCAGGGTAGAACACGAGGTCTATCTATATAAAAACCGGATGCTTTGCCTAAATGCTACTGTAAGATGAGGTTTTGGAAAGAATTAAGAATCAAAGGCCTTCTCTCAAGGTTCACTTGCTGGATACACGATAGGGACGGTATTGAAACCGAAGGCATTAAAACGTCGGCAAGACGCATAAACCACTGGAATAATTACTTTGGAGTGGCGTGGGAGGCATCCCTACGTGGTCGGTAATGGTCTGGGAAGGCTCAACGTATTTTAAAATTGACTGGTCTTTTTTTTGATGGATGAGAGGACTTTTGAAACAAGCAGCTCTGTTATCCTGACAATTGAATCTGCTTTAAATGATTGTAGATGTGGGTAATTTCCTATCCAAGGCAGCAAATGTATTCTGTTTCATACCGAAACTAACCATACCTAAGTGAAATACCTAACTAAGGCACGATTCTACAGCTAAGAGAGAGCTGGAGCGCTGGTATCCCGCAAACGGTTTGGGTTGCCAGCATTTTTTTTGACTGTCTGTTGCAGAGAATGCTGACACAAAAGCTGTGGTTTTAATACCACCCATACAGACAGTTATTCATAGGACCATCAGTTCAAAGCATAACGGGACTGAACCGCTGTGGAAGAATGGGGCTATTGTGTTTTAAAAGGTGGTGCCGGTGGTCAGACTCGAACTGACAAGCCTTGCGGCGCTCGATTTTGAGTCGAGTGCGTCTACCAATTCCACCACACCGGCATAAGGGGGTGAATCGGAAGTAGTGTAACACCCTCTTGGATACAATTCAATGGGGATTTTAGATCCGGCATGGGATTCCCATCCCGAGGCGAATGATCTGGAAAAGCCCGCAGATCAGGATTTTAGGACCCGAAAAAAGCGTTCCGGGATACTCATCATCTGCAAATCGTCGCTGATGCCATAAATGTCCTTTTGAAAGGCAGCTCAAGGAATCTAGATGATAGTTTTTGAAGCGTTCAAACGTGACGCAATGGAGGGATATCTTTCTGGAGATAATTAGATATCCCACTAGGGACAAAAAGAAAAAACTCCCCAGGTAGGATTCGAACCTACAACCGATCGGTTAACAGCCGATTGCTCTGCCATTGAGCTACTGAGGAATGTGTAAAACCAGTCTCAACAACTGATTGTATTCAGTATTGTAACAAGAATTGCCAAGAAGTAAAGGGAAGGTTGGAGGATTGCGAAAATCAACACATGTGCTAAAGGCTTTTTGCGTTCGGGCGTTACAATTATTTATATTTTATATATCTTTGGCAATTTTAGGATATCCGATGTTTTTATTATCTTACGAAGAGACATTAGAGGGTTTTAATTGTGGGATACGGTCCTACTAATTATGCGAATAATTTGCAGCAGCAGGTGAACAATTCGTTCCAGCAGCAGCGGCAAAGAATGATGAACCCGGCTCTGACTGGAGTAAGTTCCGATCAGCAGCTCAGTGCTCTTCAGTTGGCTGGTTTAGCACCGGGTGGGACAGTATTAGGCGATAATAGGCGCATTGCCGGAATTAGCATGGATTACCTGGGCCTGCCCCGGAATCCCATGGATCCGAATTCCATTATTGCGAATTTTGACCGCAATTATGGGCAAAACATCTTCTCGTACGCAACCGCATTGGGTGGCCCCAATAGCCTGGCGTCTCAACTCGATCGATCGTATCGGGAAGCCTTGGCCAAACAACAAGGCCGTCCACCATTTATGCCCATGCCCGGTGGTATGCAAGGGGGCTTCCCACAGCAAGGGTTCCCCGGCGGCTTTCCGCCTCAAGGCTTGCCTCCTGGCTACGGGTTTCCGCAACAAGGTTTACAGGGTGGTTTCCCGCCTCAGGGAGCCTTCCCGCAACAGGCTGGGTTTATGCAGCCGGGTTTCGCCCCAGGGCAACAAGTTCCCAATCCGTTTGGTCAGACAGGTAATAATATTAATGCCTTGCCGCAGGCGTCTAATCCATTCCAGCAGGTTCAAGCCGGTGGACAGATTCCAGGGCAGATAGGCCAGGTTCAAGGTATTGCCGGTGCAGTGGGTGCTGCCGCAGCGGGTGCAGTCGGTGCGGCCGGGGCGATGGATCCAATGACGATTATTATTCTGTTCCTGGTTCTGGCTCAGCTTACAAAAGGTAAGAAGGAACCTCCCATCCCATTTGAAGGCTTCGAACTGGATAAGATCCTGAAAGCCATCAATGTTCAGGTGCCGGTGGACGCCAAGGACAGAGAAAAATTTGACGTCATCATCATTAACGAGCATAAACTCGATGCCCTGATGACTCGACTCGCCATTGATCCGGAAGATTATATTGAGCTTGAAAACAAGATTAACGCTGTCTTCGAGCGAGAGACAATCGTTGATACCTATTTGACGGAATTTGGTTTCAATCCGCAGAATTACCTCTACGATATTGCCGGTAAGCTCGGCGCTCTGGAAACCAAGCAAAATCAGATCAACTTCCTGTATGCCAACATCGAATCCGACCCACCGGCTAACATTAACCTGATGGGTAAGCTGGACAAGTTGGCCGAGAGCAAGGAAGAACTTCGAGAGCTTGCAGCCCTGGTTGAATTAGATCCGCCGGAAAATGCCAAGCTGCCGGAATTCTATACGGCCTTGTTCAACAAATCCTTGGAATTGAACGGTTGGCTTAGCGAGTTTGGTTTGCCGGCACCGGCTGCCAATGCCACAATCCAAGACAAGCTGACCAGTCTGGAATCAGCACGGGCTGAAATGGATTACCTGTTGGTCAATTTGGGACTGGATCCCGATGACTACGACTCCATTTATAAAGCTGCCAGAGCTGTTATTCAGAAAGAGGCCGATATTAATGCGTTGCTGATAAAAGCACAACTGCAACCGGGTAATTACCAGACCATCGCCGATAAATACGACGCCCTGGTCAATAAGGAACTCGAGATCGATAGCAGTGGTCTGCTTGATGACTACGGTATGGATGTCTCCGATGATGCCAGCTTGGCCGATAAACTCACGATGATTAAACAGGGCCGTACCGAAATCGAATTCCTGTTCCTCAACCTGGGCCTTGATCCGGCCGACTTTGATGGCGATCTCGACATCTTCAGTGAGATCCTGATCTATGGCGACGAGATCGATCAATTGCTGGAAGAGACGGCTGGCCTTGATGATGAGCCTGTTCCTCCGAATGCCACCTTGCGTGACAAGTTCAACATCCTGAAGGCTCGAGATGAGATGCTGACAGAGATATTGGAATCGCTGGATGAGGATCCTGCCGAATATCCCACCATCAAAGACAAGTTAGAGTTTCTGGAAGAATTGGCCGAGGAATTGCCGGAGGATGAACCTGAGTTCTAATTCCGGGATGCTCGATAGGCATTTCAACCATTGAATAAGACCAAGAAGTAATACAAACAGAACGATTATAGGAACCAAGACCGATGTATACTCAGCCCAACTTTACATTAACCCCACAAGGAGCACAGCCCGGCATGCTGGGTGCTGCTAACCTGGGTGTGGGCGCCATGAATACAAATGGCCTCACCATGGCCTACGGTCAAAACCTTTATGGCAATGTCGCCAATTGGGGCGCTGCGTCACCGGGTATGGTGGCCCAGCCAGGCTGGTCGGACTTACAGACAATGCAAGGTGGGTCGCCATCGACCTTTGGCATGGCCGCATATCCTGCGGCACAACCCTTGGGTGGGGGCGATATCATGAGCAGTCTGACCGGTGCCGTCAATGTTCAACCCAACAGTTTTCTGGATATTGCCGGGATTGTCGGGGCGCAACAATCGGCGGCCCTGTTTAATCAGATGCCGCAGATGAACCCTATGGGCAATTTAATGAACCCCTCCGGGATGATGCCGGTTATGTATGCGATGCCACAAGTCACGCAGCCAATGATGACACCGCAGATGATGATGCCCCAGATGATGCCAATGCCCATGATGCCGCAATTTCAGTTTATGCCTGGGGCTCCCATGATGACCATGCCCTTTGGCATGTCTCCTCCCACAACAAACACCGCGGTTGATTCGGCGGCGATTGGGGCGGCAGCAATTTTGGCTGCTTTAAAAGGAGCTGCCGATGGCGGATCTTCATCGAAATCAACCAAGACCTTTGAGAACGCCGCATCCGGAACGAATACTCCGGCTACGGAAAACACCACAATTACGGATAACAATCAGTCGCAACAGGCTGTCATCAACAGTCTGAACCAGCGAGTGGGTCAGTTGGAATCGCAATTGGCACAATCCCAAACGCAACTAACTCAGGCTCAGGCCCAGTTGGCCCAGTTGCAGCAATCACAACAGAATCAATCGCAGACGGGTACCAATTCCACGCAAACCAACACGACCCAGACCAATAACACCCAGACAGAAACGACTCAAACCGGTAATACCCAGACAGAAACCACAGAAACCAACGCACAGACGGGAACGGGGGCAACCCAGACCGGCAACCAAACCCCATCTGGAGAAACGGGTCAAACCCAAGCTTCGTCCGGAGGAACTCAAACGACACAAGAGGCCTCCCAGGAAAATAATACATCGACCCAACAAACTCAGGAATCCAATGCCATTGATGATATGAGCAATGCCGTCAACGCGATGCTCGACAATCTGGATGATTGGACAAATGATGACTCGGAAGTGATTGAGGCATAATCGCTTCATTCAAAGGCGGATACTATTGGAAAACCAGAGAGAGAGAGAGTAGACAGCAAAGAGAATAAGAAGAAACAGAAGAAGAGATTGAGAGAATGAATGAATGTAGCGAGTAGAAGGTAAAACGTCGAGAAGCGAGTTAAATGTAGGATTGGAAAACAAGAACGTAGGAAAACAAGATCGTAGGAACCTGTTGGAAAACCAGAGAGAGAACAAAGAACGAAGAAGAAAACGAAGAAGAGAAGAGACCCTAGGAAGAAAGTAGCGAGAGAAAGAGAGAAGAAACAATCAAGGCGATGAAAGAAGAAAAACAACATCAATAATTAAGGCACGTGTAGGAATGAAAGTAGGAACGGTGAATCGGAAAACAAGAACGTAGGAAACACCCAGTGCTGGGAGACAAAAGACGAAGAAGAGAGAGAGACGGAAGAGAGAGCGAAAGAGAGAGAGAGAGAAGGAAGAAACATATGAGTGCAAGAGGCGGTAGCGTGACAGAGGAGAGGAACTCTCGGAGAGCATCCCAAAGATGCATTCCGATCGCAGGTTATGGTCAATCGACCGGGGCGGTTTCGCTTACGATTCCCTTGGATAGACCTCCATATGGATGGTGGGGACTATCCAAAAATGATAGTAACCCAGAGAAAGAGAAGATGATGCAAGAACCAGTCACCTTTGACCGTCATGAATCCACGGAAAACATGGATACGTCAATGCACTATGAACCGGACTTCACACCCCAGGGGCCGAATCCTGGATGGATGACCATGGCCTCTCACGCTGTGCCGTTTCTTGGCAGTTCAATCTGATCATCAGATCAGGCGTGTTTTTCTGAGTCCTGCATCAGAAACCGGATTTATTGGAAAACAACACCCCACTTCGAAGGAGAACCTGACCCGAGAAAGATGAAGAGAGAGAAAAAACGAGAAAGAGAGAAACCAACACAATCGGAGAACATAAAAGCGCAGTTGAACCAATCATCTGTAGCGTGACTACGAGAGGATAAAGGAGAGAGGAAAACCCATGCCCTGCCGATGCGGCAGCGTGGCTTGGTCGAAAGAGGAGAGAGAGGAAACCTGAACCATAAATAGCCACGTCTCAAGGCTTTGGTCTACCCGATCATGTTTGAGACGGTTATTGAAGCAAAACCATCACCACAGAAAGGAGGCCTTATCGAGCAAACTCGACCGGATAAAGACACAATTACACTCTGATAAGAACGGATTATTCTTCCCATTGCGGTACGTCTTTTTGCCAGCCGAAAGGAGGTCCTATCGAATAAATTCGGCCCAGAGTATCATCAATCACTCTCAAAACAGGAATTATTCTTCATTGATGTATTGTGTCCACCCAAAACAAAAAGGAGGTCTTATCGAGTAGACTCAGATGACGTCTTATAATGACGCTCTATAACGGAATTATTCTTCACATTCATGTCCCGACAATCCAACCGAAAGGAGGTCCTACCCCGAGAAAAAAATGACTCTAACATCTACACTACGCTCTTAAATAAAACGGATTATTCTTCAAAACCCAACGTCACATCCCCACAACCAAAAAGGAGGCCCATCCCCTAGAAAAAAGACTCTAACATCTACACTACGCTCTTAAATAAAACGGATTATTCTTCAAAACCCAACGTTACATCCCCACAACCGGAAAGGAGGACAATCACCCAGAAAGAGAGAGAGAGAAAAGACGAAGGACTTTATTCACGATAAGCGAAGAGAAAAGGAAAGCGAAGAGAGAGAAAAACGAAGAAGAGAAGAAGAAGAAGAGATAACGCGAAGAGAACAGATCCAAGAGGATCCATTACGAAGAAAAGCTTTCCTCCATTAATTCACACAGTGTTTTATACACGTAGAGAGACGCCGGCTGTTGCCCAAGCGTCTCTTTTATTTTGCCAAGCTCCTGGTCGGCCAGTTCTCTCTCAGGGCTGGGCTTAAGGTAGGGGCCAATGGCTTTGGCATAGTTTTCCGGCGTTACGTCGGCCATCATCAACTCCGGGAGGAAGCCCTCCGGGCGTTCGGACAGAATGTTCGGCAGCCCGATGTGAGTGACATATTTAAAATGCTTGAAGAACCAGTAGGCGATCGCCGACAGTTTGTAGGAAATCACCGATGGGGTTCCGTATAGCGCAGCTTCCAGGGTAATGGTTCCGGAGGCGGCCAGAATGGCCTCAGATAATGCCAGAATAGCCTCGTTGCGTCGCTCGATAATCTGGAAGGAAACGCCTTTCAGGGTATTTGTGTATGGGGCCATGGTGGCGTCCAGGAATTCCTGGGTAATTGCCGGTGACTTGGCCAGCAAAAACTGGAAGTCCTGTTGATGCTGCTGGTTGATGCGAGGAAGGGCTTCCAGCATGGGAGGCAGAAGACTCCGAATCTCCATTCGGCGGGAACCGGGGAAAATGCCGATAATCGGCTTTTCCGGATCCAGGCCGAATTCGTTACAGAATTTCAACCGGTCCGGTGGCGGTGCCATGGCTTCGGCCAGGGGGTGGCCCACAAAAGTGGCCGGGATGGCCTGGGCGTCGTAAATGGGCTTTTCAAAGGGGAAAATACAGAAGACATGATCCACGTATTTCTTGATGCTCTTCAAACGCCAGCGCTTGGAGGCCCAGACCTGGGGCGGGATATAGTAGAACACGGGAATACCCAGGGCCTTGAGACGCTTGGCCAGATGCAGGTGAAACATGCCATAGTCAATCAGCAGAACGGCATCGGGCCGCCACGCGTGTGTGAAATGCCGGATCAGATCATTGGCCAGACGCAGGTGATAAGGAATCGCACCCAGGAACCCGATGCCAAGCACACCGAGCTTTTCCTGGCGATGAAAGAGGGTTACCCCGGTTTCTTCGATAAACGTGCCGCCAATGGCCTGTATTTCCACATCGGGGCGGTGTGTCTGAAACTGTCGAATGACACGGGCACCATGCACATCTCCGGATGCATCACCGGTGCTTACAAAGAGTCGTTTGAAGCTCATAAGGCAAGAAAGGTCATGTGCCACTGATCGGCCAACCGAGTCATTTTGGGCAGATCCAGAACCAGGGTTTTGTGTGCCTCCACCGCCAGCACTTTCAGCCCGGCCTTACGCATGGAGACCAGGGTCCGGGGGCCGACCGTGGGGACATCAAAACGCTGATCCTGGCCGGGCTTTTCCACTTTGGCCACCACGCCCCCTTTTTTACCGGTCCACTTGCCGGAGCGTCGAATGGCCTGGTCGGTGCCTTCAATGGCTTCCACGGCTATTACCATGCCGTTATGGACAATTACGGTCTGCCCGATATCCAGGCGGCCCATTTCCCGAGCCGTGGTCAGAGCAAACTTGATATCGTCCGCCTCTTTATCCGAAGGCGGCCGCTGACTGTACTGCCCGGGTGGGATGAGTGCCGAAGTCAGGTAGTGGGTCTGAGGGAGGACTAAAATGCCCTCTTGTTCTTCAAACTCCCGAATAATCATCAGCATCACGTTATCGTCGTTCAGCTGACGGCTTTGCCGAAACAAGGCCATCGCCCGGGCATCCAGAACCGGGTGCCGGAGCAGGACCCACTTGTTGACTTTGCCCCCAAAGACCGCATGGGTCAGGCCGTGCTCATGCATGAGACGGAAGTTTTTATTCAGGAGCCCGGGCTTGGTGGGATGGACCCGGTTGGCGGGCAGACGTTTACGAAAGGCACTGACGTTGCCGGGATCCATGGCATACACAAACACGGTCAATCCTTGCGAGAGCATCGTTTCAAGCATCATTACCGGCAGTTCGCCTTCACCGGCAACCAGGCCGACAATGGCAGTATTGGGGTCCAGGCGGGTATCGGCAGGCATGGCAGTCGCGTTTTCTGTCAGCATTTCAGAGGGCATGGTGTTCATACACAGGCCATGGTGAGGCCGTTCTGGGTTTATTGTGCTACGACCCAGTGTATCATGTCCAAGGACACCCCGACGGAAATAGGGTCCGAAGAAGCCTAAAAAGAAACCCTCCTGCACGCTGGAAGGCATACAGAAGGGTAATGACATTCCCAAGTGGGTCTTATATGGGTTGTGACTTGCTCGTGTGGCTTTCTGCTGAACTTTTTACGGATGGGTTTTCTCGAGACGTTTTTCCGGCAATTTGTTGATACGAGTTTATCGGTAAACCATCCGCTCCCGACTGGCATTGATGGCTACAAACAATGCCGAGAACGTAATCAACAGGTGCAACCAGTTGTCTGCCCGGTTGATATGAATCATGTTAAACAACATGCCCCGATCCGGCGTCATCACAAATCCCAGCAAGGTTACCAGACCGTAGGCTATAACCAGGTACCAGGCATAGCCAATGGCCAAGCGGGTCTCTCGGTATCCGGCAGCCCATATCCCAATGATTCCGGACAGAATGTGAATAATATTGTGTGGGGTATTTACCGCAAAAATGCCCAACAAGCGTCCATCGGGTGTGAGGCCCGGTATAAAACCAAGGACACCGATGAGTAGAAACACGATGCCCATTACAAAGGCAAACGAACGAACCATAATCTTACTCCTCCCCTTTCATGGATGACCTGGGTTTCTCCAAACCATGATATTTCTGCTACCACCTTAACGGATGGGGCACTCCTTTTCATTCCCCAGCTCACGGATGTCTCCTGAGCGTTCAGCCGGATTGCTGATGCCCGCTTCGGCAATCTGTCATGCCCAAGCGCAACTTTTCGGCTTGACCTCCCTTTATTGGAGGGTTCCCCTGATGCTGGTTGATGAAAGGAAATTGATGAGAGTTTGTGAGATTCGGACGGCCCTAAAGGCTGTTCCCTCCGATAAAAGGGCCTCATATACCCCTGTATTGCCTTTGTCCTCCAGGCCGGTCTCTTCGCCAGTCACGAATGACCTTCGTTTTTCCGGCGCTTCTGCTCGGATTCGTTTGTTGTTGGCCTTTTCGGCACTTTGGGGCGGTTTGACGGCACTGCCATATCCGGCGGTTACCCTGAAACAGGTGGACCCGAAGGTCCGTCAGGAGCGGATGGCGCAGGACGATTTGGCCTTATTTAAAGAACTCTATCAGCTTAAAGCCGAATACAAGACCATCTATAAGGCTTACTCGGCCAATCTGGACAAACGCCAGCAGGCGGAAAAGGTGCTGCGCAATTATCTGAAATTGCAGCCGGAAACCTTGAAAGCCCTGCACGTTCAGGCCGAAAAGGCTCAGGTCCTCTTTAGCCCGGACTTGCCTGCCGAGGCATTGATGAGTGAGACGGTTTTCCAGGCTTTACCCGAGGCTGCCCGACAAGATCAGCGTCTGGTGCGGTGGCGAAAGCTCTATGCCAGCCTTGAGGAAGAAGCCCGAGAATTGTACCCAACCGTGGATAGCCGGTTTAAAGCCTATGCACGCTTTATTGGAGTCAACCAATCCGCCCTGGTTCATGCCATCAACCGAAACCGTGTTGAGCCGCCTGTGGCCAACCCGAAGAACCCATTGCCTGATAATGTCAGAACCATGGCCGCCACTCTGCAACAGGATTCCGTCATTCAAGACGGCTTTACCGGGAGCAATATGGCAATGCGTCAGTTTATCCGAGCCCTCAGCCTTACAGAGTCCATGAACTCAGCCTATAATGCCCTCGATGAAATGCCCTTGCGCTTGCAGACCTATAGTCCCGAGATCCAAAAGCCAATTTCGACCTTGCGATCGGATCCGGCGTGGAAGCTGCATTGGCAAAAGCGGCACAATGCGGATCCGTCCGTCACCCGCATTGCCATTTTAATTCCCACGGAAGGCAATGATGCGTTGGAGGAAATGAATTTTGCCGACCAGATGACGCAGCTTAAAACGGCCTTGACGGATCCCAAAACAGGGTACCGCGTTGATTCGGTGATTCTGCCGCCCCCTGCCCAAAAAGAAGACGGGATTGTCCTTTTTCCGTCCTTTGAAGGCCGGGTGAACCGGGCCTTTGCCCAGGCTTGCCAGGAGCGGGATAGAATTCTGGCCGAGCGACCCGGGCAGAAGGTCGAGTTTTTTGTGGCCTGGATGGGCCACGGCGGGGTGGACACCAAGGGCCGCCCGACCCCGCAGGACCCGGATTCCTTGGATTTTTACCGCCAGGGCACCGGTGATTTTGTCCTAGGGCTAAATCGCTGGGAGAGCCTCCCCCCCAAAAAACGGCATGCCTTGCTGGCCAGCCTCGGGGGACCGACCTTCGAGCTCCTGATTGCCTGCCACGCCGGAGCCGGCATTTGTAAACAAGTTGAGTCACCGTGTAAGCCTGATGCGAGTCGTCTCACTTGATCTTTTTCTCATCAGAATGTTTCGGGGCCATTATTGTCTCAACACAGTGGCTTCCTCCGGTTGTCGTGAGTTGTAATCAACTTTTTTGAAATCTGTCCGATACTCTAGGACATCATCCAACGGGCCTTGTCCTGGTTCACAATTAATCTGAAGAGAGGGGAATCGTCGCCATGGTTAACCCGAGTCAACCCACCGGTCCTTACCGTCCTTCTGAACCTTTAAACCTGGCTTCCTCCCAGACTGAAGTTTCACCTGGGTCTGTCTCACCGCAACCATCGCCACCTCCTTCACTTCGCCACGACACATTTGAGCTATCCCCATATTTATCGGAGCAAATTCAGCCCATTGAGAAAGAGCCATCCCCTGCAGTGGAGGCGCTGTCGATTCTATACAACGAGCCGGTGAATACGTTTCCGTGGTACTACCCCATCGATTCCAATACCCACGTCAGCAAGTTGGAGTTGCAAGACTCTAATCTCTATAAGTTTCAGAATATCAGTTCATTCTCGGAATTACATTATTTGAGTCCCCAAATTAATATTGTGGGCAAACGTGATTTTTATATCGATTAGACGTGTTGTAAATTAAAAGAGAATCTCCTTAAGCCATCGGGTAAAGCAGGAGCGTTTTTATCGTGGCCAGACTATGAAACTCATGGGGGAAGGTTTTCTGGCTGCCTGCATCGATTGAGGAAAAACCTGATGGGGAATCAGGTGATGAGCCCCATGTCTCAGGCTTGTAACGCAGGCGAGGTTCGACGGTTCAGCAAATATCCCAGCAGGCCTATTGAAGGTGAAAACAGGAATAGGGGTAACCAATACCAGCATCGCCGGGGGTGTCCTTGACGCACGCTGTCCTGAATCATCCACAAATACACCAACCCGGCGGTCGCCCCAAAATCAATCAAGGTGACCTGATACAAGGGATCATGCAGGGTTTGATGCCAGAAATGAAAATGGGTCCCGAGAATGCCGCCTTGCTCCTTGAGCCAGGCCTGACTGAAAGGGATTTCCAATAGAATAAACACCACCGTATAAAGCCAAAGTAAACTTTTTCGTTGTAACAAGGCATCCAACCCCATCGGCCACATCTCCTGAAAAGTTGTAAACACAGCGAATACAGAGTATCACAACCTTGTGTGACCCTATTAATACCATCACGCGATATGTTTCATCTTTTGTCCGAGAAGCAAATAAATCAGGCTCTTGGATAAGGTGTTATCTTGAGCCGACATGTGACCTGGATTCGTTATTGAAAGGTGATCTAACGCCACAGACAAAATACGTCAGATCAATAATTGAGGGTTTCTATAGGCGAGAATCCTTGAAAGCACTGAATTAGAGGTTGCTATTAAATATGTCTGACACAAATTAAACTATGAATGTTTTTATAATTATAAGTGATATATTTTGATATGGGCTTTGTAATTACCAGGCGTACATAGGCGTTATAAACTCAGGAGGGCTTTTTGCATGCCAGACTTTCCATCGAATGTAAGTCGTCGAGGGACTGATCCTTACCTGCAAAACTATACTGAACAAGTCAATCGAGCGTATTATGGGGCGACCCCGCCTGCTGTGAAGAGTTCCAGTGAGGAAAAAATTGCAGAGTCCCGTGCAAGACTAGGCTTATCCCCGTTGATAACCAAACCGGCGGTAAAGGAACCCTCGTCTTCGGCTCTCCCAGGTGTACCAACGGGGGTTGGGGAAGCCATTACGACGGGAGAAAATTTATTGCCCAAATCGAATCTGGTGAAAGGCCTCGGAAAGACCGTTTCTTACGTGGATGGTGCGATTAATGTTGTCAATATTGCCAAAGGCATCGCAGAGGGTAACAGAGGCCAGGTGGCAGAAGGCGTCTATAACTTAGGAAAGGCCACCTTGCCGCCCAATATTTCAGGTCCCTTGATCGTTGGGGAACTCTTGGTGAATGATCCTGCTGTTCAATTGGAAATGGGTACTGTTCGAACCCTTGGTGGATATATGCCTGCACCAGGAAAAACCGTAGAGGACTTGTTGCCTCAGACAAGACGTGCAATGGCGAATTTTAATCTGAATAAGACGCCCTACGATCCACCACCGCGACCGGCTCCTACTCGGCACGAGACGTTGAATGGCGATTAATATTTCGCCATAAAGGAGTCCATGCGCTGTCGATAATGCCAATCATACTGGCATCTCAGTCATACGAGTTCCTTAAATTGAAAGCCTTATTAAGCTCATTGTTGATTTTCCGGGCAGTTTAAATGCTTTGCCCATTGATTAGACAGGGCGTAGCATTTGTCATTACGCACGTTTCTAGATACACATCTCTCAAGTCTTCGGGACCTTGATAAGCCTGAAACCAAATTTGCACGTCAGAGAAACTCATGACGTGCGAATGAAAGTTGTAAGCACAGCGCTTCCAGGGTATCACGATCACCTGACATCACACCAAACCCTTAAATGCTTTATACCCGATCTGCCCCCCAGAGGAACTTCATCATGCAGGGTTGTCAGCCAAGGTGACGGATTGTGTTCGGCTCAAGAGGGAGGTATAGCCTTCCAGTCGACCGGTCGGGCGAATCTTGTTGCGAAATTCGTTATTTTCACCAATGCAGCGAATAAAGATACTGTACTCAGCACAATTCACGGCAATGCTGTTGCCGTTGCGATTCAGGCGGAGCTCTCCCTCATCAGTGGCATTATAGAGCGCCGCGAGGTCAAAAAAGAGGAACGGGAGATTGGGAGTGTCTTTATGAAGCGTGACCACAAAGGTGGCGGGTTTCCCGCTATGCTCCACAAGGGCATCTTTGAGAACTTTACGCACCGTTTCCGGGGTGGTTTGACTGGGGCTCAAATCCAGTTGAATGATGGGTTCCCGGTTTTGTGATTTGGCATAGTGCTGAATTGACCAATCGAACTCGGACTGACTGTTATTTTGAGGGTCAAAGACCGTGAAGAGGTGCTGCCGACTGAGCAGACTCTGCCCCACATAGCGGTTTAGCTTGTGGATTTTACCAATGTTGAGTTTGGACGTATTGGGATCAATAGCCAGTTTTTCGTCGATAGTATTAATATGATGATCCGCTTGAGAAACAATACCATAATTACCGCTATTCCAATCATAGCCAAGATAGCGGGTAAACCAGCGTTTGGCTTCCGCTAATTCTTTTTGTTCGGATTCCTGATGGGGCGCGATTTGTTTTTCCCAAGCCTGCAGCCCATTGAGCATTAAGTCCTTTAGGGGGGGTAAGGGCTTTTCATCAATCAGGCCGCATGTTTTAAAGACTTCTTTTCGCAGAAAGGTGAAGAAGTCTTTCGGGGTAATTCGTTGTGACACAAAATTAATATTAGAATGAACAATTATATCTGCCTTGATATCATTGCGAGCTTCATAGTCGTTTATATTCTGGTAGGTTTCGAGCAGGGCTTTGGGAATAAGCAACGAGTTCGGGCTGATAATTTCATTATAGAATGCTCTTTTTTCGCCGGAGTGAATCGCATGAAAATAAGTTGCTGCATTGGTCTGTTGAGTAAAATTAATCCGATATTTATTTAAATTTAATTTGTTTTGAGCATCTAAGCTTCTCCAATTTTTGCAATTATTGTCCCAGAGGTTGGAGAAGACTTCGATTAACGCAGCCTTATCTTGGACATGCTCAGCATGCTTATGGAGTAAATGCTGCCACAGGGTGGTTTTCTTACTGTCTTTCAACGAAGAATCTTCACGCCGTTGCAACAGATTCAGAATGGCCTCATCTCGTTGTGCTTTCGGGAGTTCTGCCAGCCGTCGATCAATACCGGACTTTGTCTCAAAATCGGTGGGAAGCCAGCCACGTTTCAAGTTCGTGACCCAGCTGGGAACATCTGCGGTAACTGTCTTGCCCGAGCTTTTAGAAGACGCGGCATTGCCTCTGAAATAGGCAATAACGCGGCGAACATAATCCATAACAATGTCTGCGATGTTGACAAAAAAACGGGTCACACTCTTCAAAAGTCTCCTGAACGGGCCTGGTGAGCTTGCCGTGTCGGCAGTTTTGGTTTCCGAAGCAAACCGAAGGTGATGAGTTTGTTTTGTGCTGGGTAATATCAGCGACGTCGGGACAAAACGGGAATGTGTGTGAACCGGATTGCACGATTGAAGGGACATCGGTATTCTTGCCTTATGCTTGGATTAAATTGGACCGGCGATAAAACGCAGTACTGTAATAAACCATTTCAATACCATCTTTTGATATGGCGTAACAGACTATGTCACGAATTCAACACAAAGTGCTGGTATCTCCGAAATCCGTGCTTTGCTATGTTTGACTCGGCGTTAAGAGCGTATCCAGTGCGAGACAAACGAGTATCGGAGATACCCAAAACAATGAAAAGTCCGATGTCGCTAATGTTTAACGATCTGACTGAAACCAAATTCGCACGTCAGAGAAACTCATGACGTGCGAATAAAATTTGTGGCGAGCGTGCTTGCCTGTGGTTTACGACGTCCGAACCTGGACTTCGTTCCAGCAGTGTTCCAAGCGGCTCAGGTTCATGTCCAGCTGTTGAATGGTATTCCACAGGTCGGCCCAGTGGATGTTCGATAACAGCCCTAAAATGTCCGGAAGAGACTGCCGTTTGACTTCACCAAAACTCAGGTGATGACTTCTCATGCCTTGCTTGCCCCCATTGTTCTGCCACCCAGAATCGATTGAGATTCGTATTTGTATTAAAACGTTGCTTATAATATTGTTGATATAGTTAAACGAAATAGTTACAGTTTTTCCGCGAGCCGGTGGGCTTTGAAACTCCTCTGAATACCGGGTCTTTCAGAAAACGGTTGACCCCGGGAAAACCCGAATGGTATAACCGATTTAACACCATTGGCTCTGATGGAAGGGGTCCGGGTGGTGAGGAAGCCGCCTTGAAAGCGGTTGGCCCGTGAGGGCTTGCAGGTTCGAATCCTGTCCCTTCCGTATTTTTATCCTATGTCTCGAACCCTCTTCTTGAGAGGGTTTTTGTTTGTTTAGGGCCTGTATGTTGACAACAGGTCTTTGTTTTTAGAGATTGAATTCTTGAGATTGTTTTAATGACTGATATTTCGGGTTTGAATCTGGAGATAGAAGGGAATAATAAAGAAAAATAGCGATCGGGTGATGTATGTTCCTCAATTTATCGTCTAAAACCAAAATTCATGACTAATTCGGAGTAAAAGAACCGTGCGGACAATTTGTCCGTACGGTGAACGAGATAAAAAACGAGACCCATGAGAGGTGATTTGAGTCAAAACGAGTCAAAAATCGCAAATTGCTCACAAACTTGGCCGACGTTGAAGAAAAAATCCTATCCCCCCAATGGGGCTTTGCGACGCTTCCAGGGACGCATGACTTTCTCCAGGCTTTGGCCCAGAACCGATAAACCCAGGCATACAAAGAAATATACCACGCCCATAATCAAAATTACGGTAAACGAGTGCCCCCAGGCCCGCTCCATCAGAATTTCCCCGGCCTTGGCCAGCTCCAGCGTTCCCAGGGAAACCAGCGACGTATCCTTTAACAGCGTGTTGAACTGGTTGATAAAGGCCGGAATCATCCGGGCCAGGGACTGCGGGAGGGCAATGGTCATAAAAATCTGGTAATCGCTCATCCCCAGCAACGCCGCGGCCCGCATCTGGTTTTTGTCCAGGGATTGCACCGCCGACCGAATGACTTCAGCGATAAATGCCGCATTAAAGGTGGCCAAGGCGAACACCGCCCGCTGAAACGGCGGCACCGGTAAAATGGTAAACACCAGCACCAGATACAGCACCAGCGGCATACTGCGGATGCCATCCACGTACAAGGTACCCACCCACTGAAAGGGCCCCGGCATCAGGAATCGATACAAGGCCACGGCAATCCCCAGCAAGAGCGTAAAAATCGAGGCCACGCAGGCCAGAAGAACCGTCATCTGAAGGCCCTGCCAAAGCAGCATCAAGTCGCTGGTGGTCAACAAAAAGTCCATCAGGCCGGCTCCGGTAAGGCCTGATCGTCGCTGGGAATCACCGGCTTAATGGCTCGCCGGGTTTTGGTGAAATACTCCAGCAGACGGAAGGCATAGATGATGATCAGACAAAGGGTGATATAGATGCCCAGTGCAATAAAAAAGAACTGGAAGAACAGGAAGTACTTGGCGCTGTTTTGCTCGAAGGCATAGGTCACATCCAGGACCCCCACGAAATAGACAATGGAGGTGTTCTTGGCCAGGTTCATAAACTGGTTGGCCAGTACCGGCAGAATCCGCATCAGGGCCTGAGGCATGACCAGGTGCGAGATCAGCTGAAATCGGGACAATCCTAAAAGCCGAGCGGCCTTAATCTGTTCTTCCTCCAGGCTCTCAATCCCGGCCCGAACGACTTCGGCCGTAAACGCCGAAGCCCAGGCGATCAGGGCCAGTAACCCGGCGACATAGCCCGTAAATTGCAGGGCATAGTAAAAGAAAAACAGAATAACCAACAGCGGAATGTTCCGAAACAGCTCGACATAAAACCAGGCAAGCGGGTAAACTCTCGGAATATAGCGGGATTTACCCAAGGCGACAATGCATCCCAGCACAAATCCAATAACCCCGGCCTGGAAAAACAGCGAGAGGGTTGTCCGCAGGCCTTCACCGAAAAGGGGTAAGCCTTCAATGACAGCGTTAATCCAGGTGGGAAACACGTTCTTCCTCGTTTTGAATAAATCGTTGAATTTCGGGATACTGGGGATTATGGAGGAGGTTGGCCTTCTCCGATGCCGTCAGCAGCTCACCCCGGTGGACGAAGTAGGAGTAATCGGCAATGCGGTCGGCAAATCCCATATGATGCGTGCTGACAATCAGTGTCAGCCCATCGGCAACCAGTTCTTTGATGGTTTTTTCCAGGGCATAGACCAATTGCGGATCCAGGGCGTTGGTGGGTTCATCCAGGAGCAGGACCCGCGGGTTCATCATAATCGCCCGGGCGATGGCCACTCGCTGTTGTTGACCTCCGGATAACTGGTTGGGGTAATCGTGCTGCTTGTCGAGGATGTGCATTTTCTCCAGCATCTCCCGAGCCCGTGCTTCGGCGTCTTTGCGGGGAAGTTTATGGACCAGACGCGGGGCCAGGGTCAGGTTGTCTAGAACCGTTAAATGGGCAAACAGGCTGAAGCCCTGGAGCACATACCCGATCACATGGGTGTCTTGTTTTACGGGGCGGTTGCCTTCAATCAACACGTTGCCGTTGTACTCGATAACCCCTTGCTCAAAAGGCTCCAGTCCGCTAATACAGCTAAACAGTGTGGTTTTTCCGCAGCCGGATGGCCCGATAATGACATTGATACAGCCCAGGGGGAACTCGGCCGAAAAATCGTCCAGCGCCACGTGGGTGTCATAGCGTTTGGTGAGGTGTTTAACTTTTAGCATGGGGAAGCTCCGGTTCCACTGGGGTTGTGGAAAGCCAACGATGACGGATACGGTCGAAGGTGCCATCGGCCAGAAGGGCTCTTACGGTTTCGTCCAGTTCTCGCCACAGACGCAGATCTTCCTTGCGAACCGCCAGGGCATAGTGGCGGTCTTTTCGAATCCGCTCGGGCACAATCACCATGGAGGGGTCCAGGTGCTGCTGAATATAGGTGGCCACGTCCTCGTTCATAATGATGGCGTCACAGCGATGCTTGTAAAACGCCAGAAAAACGTCCCGCTGGTTCGGGTAAATCACCGTATTCTGCGAAAGCCCCAGATCTTTTAACAGTTGAATGTAGCTGGTGCCATTATAGACACCGATACGCCAGGGCTTGCCCTTGAACTCGCTGATGGAATGAACATTGGCCAGCTTTGGATGGACGATCAGTACGTCGGCGGAGGTAAGGTGAGGCGTAATGTATCGGACCACCTTGGCGCGATGGGACGTGATGGAGCCGATGCTGACAATATCGTACTGGCGAGTCATTAAGCCGGAAATAAGGCGGTTGAAAGAGACGGATTCCACGTGAACTTTCTTCCCCATACGCTCACCAATAGCCTTGGCAAAGTCAATATTAATGCCGGCCAGCTTGTTCTGGTCATTGTAAAAGCAAAAGGGCGGCGTGTCATCGATGAGACCCACGGTTAATGTATCATCCGGCTTTTGGGTTTCAGCGGTTTGCACCCAGCGCACGACAAATTGGCCCATAAAAAAGAAGACCATCAGAATCAGGACGGATAATAGAAAGCGCTGAAATTCGGAAAGCATCAGGCCGACCTCACCCATGGACGCTAGTTTTATTATCCCATTTGTACACATAAATGGCGCAGCTCGCCCCAAATTTCCTCCGTTAACGGGAGAATAGAGGAACGCTAAAGATCGCCACCATTGTGGGCTCGGGAAGGGTGAGTATTTGTTTTGCGGATATAGTTTCTCATAGGGACTTCAATTATTTGATAGAGCAAATGAGAGACTCCCAAAACAGTAACCAAATAAAGGAGCCAGAAAAATTTATCACCTAATCCGAAATTGAGATGATGGTTATAAGCATATTGAAATACATTTCGAATGAGTGAGTGTGACATATAGATAGAATAGGAGATTTCTCCGAGATAAACGAGCCATGGGCTTGAAAAAAATTGTGTGAGGCGCCCTTTATTTGACAATGTCAGAATCAAAATCGCTTGGCTCAGAATGAGCCAGAAGTCAAACAGCTTTGAGTGGACCAAAGGCAGGCTAATGCCGATTGTTAGAACCAAAAGCGCATAAAGCCAGAAGTTGTTTGAGGGCAAGTAAGGTCTGATGAAAAAAAGACACATGCCTAATGGAAATTCCAACGCAACTCTTAATAACCCCAAGTGAAATGTCCAATCCTGCAAAGGAAGGTGGATATGTAACAGGAGGCTGGCCAGAGCCAAGCTTAACAGAAGAATAACTGCCAAATTAAAGCAAAGTTGTCTGTTCTCGGGAACACGCGACCAGAAAAAGCAAATAAAAAAAGGAAAACATAGGTAAGCAAACCATTCTGCACTGATAGACCAGGAAACGACATTCCAACTTAAATAGCGTGTTGTTTCCCAGGCGTGGATCAAAAACAAGTTGTAAATCAGTGTGTCGAGTGTGGTCGGCTCTTCTCCAAGTCTGACGGTATTAAAATGAAGTGGTCCTGATAAGCAGGTAATTGCAACGTAAATCAATAGCAGGGTGAGGTGAAGCGGATAAATCCGTGCAAGGCGCGCTTTCAAAAAATGGTAAATGCCCGGTAAGGACAATATCTTGAACTTCTCATGGTAAACATACGCTAAAACAAAACCGCTCAAAAGAAAGAACAGATCGACCCCTAAGTAGCCTTTCAGTTGGATGGGCAGAAGAAAATCCGGGAACAGTGAAGGCAAATTCGGCAAATGAAACCAAACAACCCATAGGGCTGCTGGCGCTCTTAGTCCTGTTAAGGCGTTAATCTTGCTTGTCAATGTTCTGTAATCCGGGGAATTGTCGACTTTTTATTGCCTACTCGGAGGATATCAAACCGATCAGAGGAAAAAGGGGCACATCGGGGCTTTTATCTTGCAATGCTTTTAGGTAAAGTATAGCAAATTATCGCTTGTAGCTAGTTGCATCTGGAGGAAGAACTTCATGGTAGATCTCCTTGTTCCCGCAAGCTCTTGCCAGTCACTCCAGTTGCAATCCCTGCCCTCTTACGCTCAAGCGTATGAAAAGCTATCTTTTCCTCCTCATTGGCAGGATGCGTTGGCTTCGGGGGAGTGGCATGATTGGCAATGGCAGTTTCGCAACCGGGTGAAGGATTTAGAAGGGCTTCGGGCTTTGGTGACCTTGTCGCCTGAGGAAGAGACGGCCTTTTTGCAGGCCGGTAAGAACTTGCCCTTCGCTGTGACCCCCTACTATATGACCCTGGTGGATCCCCGGAATCCGGACGATCCGATTCGCCGGACGGTGATTCCGAGAGAAGAAGAATTAACGACGTCTCCCGAGGAGATGGTGGATCCATGCGGTGAAGATTCCCATTCGCCGGTGCCCGGGCTGGTCCATCGCTATCCGGATCGGGTCTTGTTTCTGATCAATGACACCTGCTCTGTGTATTGCCGCTATTGCACCCGCAGTCGGGTAGTGGGAAGCGGTGAATTACGACCGGAGTTCGAGCATGTGTATGACTATCTGGCGGCGCATCCTGAAATTCGCGATGTCCTCATTTCCGGGGGCGATCCGCTGGTCTTTTCCGATGACCGTCTGGAGCGCATCATCAGTCGTTTACGGGCCATTGAGCATATTGAAATTATCCGAATCGGCACCAAAATTCCGGTGGTTCTGCCCCAGCGCATTACCGATAACCTGGTCTCGATGCTGAAGAAGTACCACCCGTTTTTCATGAGCATTCATTTTCTGCATCCGCGGGAATTGACGCCTGAAGTGCGAGAGGCCTGCAACAAGCTGGCCGATGCCGGGATTCCCACGTTTAGTCAGACTGTCTTGCTGCAAGGGGTCAACGATGATCCGGTGTTGATGAAACACATGATGCAGCAATTATTGACCCTTCGGGTTCGACCTTATTACATCTACCAGTGCGATCCGGTTCAGGGGACGCGCCATTTCCGCACGAAAATTCGGACCGGTCTCAATATTATGGAGCACCTTCGGGGGCACACCACGGGCTATGCCATCCCGACCTATGTGGTTGATGCGCCGGGCGGAGGCGGTAAAATCCCGGTGTCTCCGGACTATGTCCTGGCCGAAACCGATGAAAAGCTCATACTTCGTAATTACGCCGGACAGGTTTACGAATACTGGCAGTAAGCTCTATTCAATGCCGAGACTGATGGTTTTTTCCCGGTCCGGGACCAGATCATAGTAATACCAGAATTTGTTCCAGTTGAAGCTGCGGGGATCGGTCCGGGTGCCTGAGCGGTCAACGTAGGCATGTGTGGTAATGCGCTCGGGTGCAATACCGGTTTTTACGGCCAGCCAAGCCAAGGCAACGTACTGCTCATCGGTATAGCCGGAGTGAGTCGTGCCACGGCCTCCCCCGTCGATGCATTTGGTGGAACCGGGGGCGCACCAGTAACCATCTGCCGGGGATTCCAGTTCGACCTGGTAGGCAAAATGATTGACGGTCACATTCTTGTAGCCGCTGTGATTGGATTGGTCTTCAAACTCCGAATGACCTGCGGTCCAAGCCGTTTTATTGGCAGGAACCATTTCAACGATGGTGCCATCGCGCAAAATAAGGGCGTGGAAGCTGGCTTTGTAATCCGGTTTGGTGACCTGTTTGAGCGTGGCTGTTCCGGGGCTGCAGGTTTCATGAATCACAAAGACGGGTTTGTGTCCTGAGCGACGGGCTTCATACTTGGTTGCAGGGATCATCATGCTTTTCAAAACCGGTTTGGCCAGGAGTTCCTGGAGGTGTTCCACCCGGGACGTGGTGTGGGGCAGATCGATATTGAGGGCGGCATGACTGAGGGTCAACTGGGTGTCCTCGGGATGGGCGATGCTCAAGGATGTGGCCAAGGGCAAGACAACGAGACCCAGTATAACCGAGGTCGTCAGTTTTCGGGGGCGCACGATCCCCAATGGCGCAATAATACGTTCAAACAGTGTTGCGATCTGCATGAAAGCTCCCGGACTCTAATACTCCCTATGATTTCATCATACCTGATCTTTTACGAAATCCGTCGTATGGTGAATCAAAAGTTAAGAGTGTTATCGACAAAGGAACACCTGACTTGAATCTGGGGGCTTTTTTAAAGCCTCTGGCAGCAAAGCGACAATGTGGGCAGGCCTGAAATGCTGGATAGCTCATCAGTATTGGGAAAATCACTATTGAAGTTTTAAGAAAACCTTGGCTCTCCAGTCGGCAGCTTCCTTAAGGTCGTAATAATTGTCTAATTCATTCTAAGGAGGGATTAATGCTTTCTTAAGGCCTGTCAACAAAGCTACAATCGATGTTTTTATGCAAATGAAGAGGGTATTAATTAGATAGAGAGATGTTCGTATGTTAGGTGCTATTGGCAGTGTGATTCGGACTGTCGTGTCGACTATTACGGGAGGAAGTTCCTCCTCATCGTCGTCATCACAGAACTCGTCATCGACTTCGTGGGTGTCTACACCCCAGGTTCCGTTTTCATTTAATCTGAACCGCCCGAATGAGCAATCCAGGAATCAGGACAATCTGAATGGCGGGCAAAAAAAAGATGCGCCCATGGTTCAGGTGATTAAAGAACAGGAACAGCGCAAAGAAGAAGTAAAACAAAAGTTTCAGGCCAAAAAAGATCATATGATCCGTGACCTGTACTATCTGAAGATGCGTTTAGAGCAACCGGATCCGCGCGCTCAGGGGCGTGAAACCAACTTGCTCCGATATCAGACCAAAATGCGTGAAGCTGAATCGGCGCTAAAGACGATTAAACTCTACATGCGTCCCGGTGAACTCCTGGATCCAACCAGTCGAATGATGGCCAACCAGCTTGGGCTGGCCTAAAAATGGTATGTTAGTATTGCTATTGTAGTCGGTTTCCGTAATTCGTGATTCGGCTTGCCATTGGGCGACATGAGGGGGTATTAAATCCTTTAATTTGTCGGATAGGTATCTTAGAGCTGATGATCACAATGGAATCCTGAAAGTCCATATCCTCTTTTTAATTACATCTGATTCGTTCTGTTACTCGAAACGCTCAGGTGGAAAGTCGGGCCAGGGATCTTGGTGATAAGTGCTGCGTTTCTGTTCGGGTATCTTCAAGCGCTCTTCCGCTGCTTGAACGGCCATTTGAAAGCCTTTCGTTGTCCAAAGTGCATGTATAATATTCCAGGATATTTGGGGTTTGTTTTTAAGAAGCGGAATAGGCTTTGTCGCTTCTGCCCATTGCATGCGATATGCTTCGCACTCAGAGTAAAGCCGTGCAGAAAGAACAACTCGAAGGTCTTCTAAGGGTAGACTATCGATGTAAGAGTGTTGGTACTCTTGAAAACTTTTATAGGTTTTTAGCTCCTCGTACGGAGTATTTAAGAATGCTTTTAGATGAAGCCACTCTGAATAAGAGCTTAAGGCAAATCTTTCAGATTCTTTTGGCAAGGGTGGGAGATTATGAGACTCTCGATAGTCATTATAAAGTTTAGAACCTAAAGAATAGTTCTTTTTGTAATGTTCTCTTTTTATTGTGTTTTCAAATTTACTTTCAAGCTCTATATCAGTCATCGGAGATTGGGAAATGATACGGAGCTTGTGATTAATCTCATGGACGAGAACACCGTAGGTTGCTGCAAATTCTCCTGGCGTTTGTAGTTTGTTAGGCAGGTATATGTGTATTTCACCTAAATAATAGACGGGTCTCATTAGGTCATCTGAAGAATAGATCTTTTCCTTTTTGTCATAAACTGGATCCGACCAATCTACTTCATTGGTAAAGAAACAATCGCCAAGCCGCTTTGATTCAAACCGAGTTTTATGCCAACCCTCTAGTGTAAACAAATAGAACCTTTTTGTAGGATTTTGGATGCGAAATCCCACAAAGCCTTGGGGGTGGATGTGTTTTTGGAAGGCCCGGTTAAAGATTTGTTCAGCTTCTGCTTGGGGAATTTCTTTGGGATTTTTTTTAATGAGGGCAAGCAATTCCGGGAAAATTTCATCGGCGATGGCTTTGGTTTTTATGCGTCGTTTTTCGGGGGTCTCCAATCCCTTCGGTATTTTGAAGTCGCTGAGTTTGAGTAAGGGAAGGATACGGGGTTTGAAGTAAGGCGGTTGCTTTGCCCAGACTAATACCCGGTTGATGAGTTGTTTGAAAGCCCATATCGCATCAATAAATTTCTCTTTGATTTGTCCAAAAAAGCTCCAAACCGGTTGAAAAACACTTTTGCTCTGAAAAACCTTCTTCTCGGATGCAAATCGGGTAGAGGCGATGTGCTCCACGCGACTGTTCTCAAAGCCATTGGCTTCGTTTAATGTGAGTCCAGCCTCAAAAACAGCTGAACGTGTTGAGGCTTGGCCTTGCAATAACCAAGAACAACCGTTTTTATGGTGCCAAAGACGATAAGGTTCAATCCGCATATTTAAAACGACAAGATGGTGTTGAAATACGGATTAGTACCATAGCAAAAATATGGTTTTGCAACATATTGTCTTCACTCCTC
This sequence comes from Vampirovibrionaceae bacterium NZW_1234, assembly GCA_041697335.1. Taxonomy (GTDB): domain Bacteria; phylum Cyanobacteriota; class Vampirovibrionia; order Vampirovibrionales; family JAGQHJ01; genus JBGUGD01. The sequence continues at coordinate 94,218 of JBGUGD010000023.1, forward strand.
CAAAATCAAAACCCCTGAAGGGAATTTTGTGCCAATTTATGGCAGGGGAGGACGCAATAATTAATACCTGTGTTATTTGGAGGGCTCGGTCGTGGTGGGGGAGTCTGGGGTCAGGGTAATGGCGTAGCCCAGGCGCTCCTGAATGTTTTTACCGGCTGGCGAATTCATCACCTTGATGTCTTTCCAGGGACGATCGGAGTTGAGGACCACAATCGTGTTCTGAAGATCCAGCTTGGGCCAACCATTTGAGCTGAGCAGCGTGCCCAATGCCTTCAGGGGACCGTTTGCTCGGCTGGGAGGTGTCAGAGCATCCAATGCATGGACGTTGTCCACCAGAATCATGTTGCCCGCCAGCGAATAGATGTCGTCCTCCTGCTTGATCGCGGCCTTTAAGAGCTTGGCTTCAATGGCTTCATGGCTTTTCAGTTCGTGCAGGTCGAGAGTAATGAGTTTATTGGGTCCCTGAAGTGTTTCCGACAGTTTTTGGGCCAACTTTCTTCCCTCGCCTGCCGAGCCGACAATACCGAGCTGGGTGGTCACAATCTGGGGGCCAAGTGACTGGCCGGGTAAATAACTTTTCCAGGTTTCAATGGCATTGGCCAGTGTCTCAGCAATGGTGTATTGGCCTCCTGAGTCTGGATGGGTTTGGTCGCCATGGCCCTTGAAATCCTGGGCTACGCTGGCTGCAACCGTTTGGGGGTTGATTTCCCGATATTTGCCCAATTGCTTTCGTGTCTTCAGCATTTCTTTGGCCTGGTGAACCTGAAACGTGTCTTTGGAGAGGAGCCGTTTTTCCAGGGCCAGGTTAAGCGCCCAGCTTTCGCCAAAGGTTTCGGGTTGATCCGAATGGAGCTTCGCCCCCACCAGACCGGCCAAGACGAGTTGATCGTTCGGGCTGTTGATCGCTGTGGCCAACAGGTTTACATAGCGAGGAGGACGCAACGCCGGGAAGCGGATGAACCCAAGTACCCCTGCTGCTTTGATGACGGGGCTTTCATGTTTTATGGACTCCCGCAGAGCTCTTTTGAGCGATTCTTCGATGCCCGGCGTCATTTTGGCCAGGGGATCTGCGGCGAGATTCTGAAGCGCAAAGAGGACCATGGCTTTTTGTGCATCCGGGATGGGTTTTTCAAGGGTCTTCATCAAGGCCTGGGTTTGTTTGGCGTAGTCGATGGTAATGCGTTTCTTGGGCGTGGTCAGTGTACGGGCATACAGTCGGGGAAAGTCCGGGATTTGGCAGAGTCTTTCCAGGAGGCTCTCTGCTTGCTCGCGATTTGCTGCGTTTTTTCCTTTCAGCGCCTTGTGCAACACAGGAATATAGGCTTCCAGTGCTTTCAGATCAACGGAGCTGTGCGGGGCAAGATCTTCAGGAGAAATTTTGCTGACTTTCAGAAGGTTTTCCAGGTTCGGCTCCGTAAAGGGCACAAGATCCGCCGTTTGACGGTTCAGGGTATGGAGTCTGCTCTGAATCTGTAATTCCCGGCGCAGGCGTTCGCGTTCATCTTCCGGCACCGCGTCCGCGTCTTTAGAAGGTTTGGCGTCCGGTGTACTTTTCCAAGGATTTGCAGGGCGCGTGCCTGTAAATAAACCAATGAGCCATTTGAAAGGGTACAACAGGGTATTCACCAGAACAGCAAGGGTTTTTTTGAAATCAGCAGACCAGGTTCTCTGTTTCTCGGCTTGCTTTTTCTCTCCAGATTCTGAACAAAATCGAACGGAAATCCTGGAGAAGCTGGATGCAGGCAGGCTTTTTGCTGGCGAAGCAGCCACGGGGCGTTGAGAAGGGACCCATGTGCGTATCAGTTCTAAAGGCATCTGAAAATTGTCCTTCGATTCGTATCGATCTGAATAACATGAACACACTGAATTTCAAAAGTTGCTATCACTCCAGACCGTTTACGAGGACGGAGGATTGAATCGCAAGCCGTTATAAGTTACATTGTGCTCCTTCTTTGGACAGACGCTGGAGCAGGCACTCCAGCTCACGGCGTTTGGCCTTGTTTTCCTCGGAGGACGGTTGTTCATCGAGACGCTTTATTTCTTCGGAAACCGCTTTTTTCAGCGCTCCATTTTGACGGCAATGGATTTCACGATTCAGTTTATCCAGGTTCTCCTGAAGCGTTTGTGTTTCCCGGGCCAGGTCTTCCGGGCTAAAGAAATCTTTTTGGACCGATTTTTCAGACTTCCCGTCCCGAACAAGTTCAGTCACATAATTTGTCCGGGGAATTTGCCGTTCGGGGGCAATGTCTTTCCCTGGCGGAGGGGTGCCGCTGGTACCTGATACGACAATTTGAACGTGTCTGGTGACTTTCTTGCCCTGAGCCAGACAGTTGTACTGTATTTCCTTGTGAGCGGGTTTTGCAGAGACAGTATCCGGATTGGTATTGAAGCCGACGGCCTTGAGGACGTCAAGCAACATGGTATGGTATGTTTGCTGAACGAGCAGGTCCTGATAGGCGCAATCTTGTTCGGTCGTCTGAGTGGCTTTGTCAATGATGTCTGGCGGGATCGGTTGATCCTTGCATGGCTTCTCCGGCGATGGCTGGCCGACCAGGGAAAGATGTCGTGAATAGGTGGCTTGAAGGTTTATTTGACCCATATTGAGATTGAAAGGGGTGGTCTCCGACCAGGTAGCCCCTGGTTTCCATGGGATGTCCCCAAAAAAAGTGTTCAGCCATTCCGTCATGACGCGTTGGCTGGATAAGGACTCGTTTATTGCACCCTCTGAATCGTCACATCGACAATAAAGCTGGGCATTATGATTCACCATTTCAAGGTTGGGACTCGGCACCTCGACGGACAGGCTGGCTTGCCCGTTTTCATCCACCTGGCCGGTAACGTTGACGTCAGTCCTGCCCGCTGGATAGTTAAAGGATCCCTGGCAGGCGCCGCTGTATACATGGACCATATCAGGCAACATCACGGTTGCTTGACCTGTCACTTTTCCGGTGGACTTGTCCAACACCAGGGGAATCTCTCCCTGGGTTGGCCAGTTCGTTGTAACCGTTATAGGACAACCCTCGGGATATGCGGATAATTGGAAGTTGACGTCGCCTTTAAAGCGCAAGGTCATTTGGTCATTCAGGTTTTTATAGCGGTTTTGAGATTGATTTGTGTTGCGTTTGCCGTTATCAGACGGGTTGATTTTGACGGATACTTTGGGCACCGTCAGAACGGCCGAATCTGCTGTTGTCATTCCGCTACGTCCATCGGGCAATTGCGCGGTCATTCGTGCCGTAATTCGGGTTTCGCCATGTTGTCGGGCACCGATAAAGGTTGTTTCTGCAGTGCCTCCTCGTATCGCTGCATTGATAGAGGAAAGATGGCCAACCTGGGGGTTGCTGCTTTCAAAGCGGACAATGCCGCTTGTGATTTCATATCCCCGTAAATCGGTAACATAGGCTGAAAATGGAGCTTTCCAGTCCTGGGTTAGTTTGAGTTCAGCTTTTTGGGGTTGGAGGTGGATGCAGTTTATGGCCGGTGCAAACGATTCCGCAATCTGATCGATGGCTTGGCCCAGTTGCCATTCCAAGTCATCCAACGATGTCAGCGGCAAGGTCGATTGAGCTACCTGGCCATTGCTGTCTATGGCGATTAGCTGGGTCTGGACTTGATACCCCCCTGGGCCACGAACCAGGCGACCCATCAGGCGGAATAGGGGGGTGATGTTTTTCGATGGTTTCGAACCCAGGCTGAATTCCATTCCCGTTTTGCCACCCATCTGTTTTTGCAGTTGCATCAGTTGGGTTTGGAGGTTTCCCGTGTCGTTTTCATCGAGGTCACCGTCATCATTGAAGTCGCCCGGAGGTGGGTTGGTGATAACCACTTCCGAAAGGTTGGATTTGATCTGAGCACTCATGGTCCGTTGAGCCGCATCGACGTGATGGGGCGGTAAAAGGCCGTTTGCCTCAAAACGGCCAAGCTCAATTCCAATAGGGCAATTGGGCAATGCATCTGCTGCGTGGGTCGGCAAAACCCACCCATAGGATCCCAACAAACCTAATGACAAGGCAACGAACGCCCAATGTCGCATTGTGATTCCAACTCAGATTAGACGGATATAGGAATGGCTCAATCTTATCATGGGACCGGATCCCAGAACGAGGTCTCTGTTTCTCCAGGCTTTATCGGCGAAAATCCGGTCGCGTATTGGGACGTTTGTGTCTTGAACCCCGCTCAAACTCAACTGATGGGAGGGCCCGCTCGACGCAGGAAACACAGCCTTATCTCAATAGCACGCATTGTCCACTTCACCTCATCTTCGAGGAGAGTGGATGTTGGCACAGGGCCTAGTTGAAGCTCATTTCGGTGCGGACCTGGTTGCGCTTGAGTTGGTTGGGGATGGGGGCGTAAGGCGCCGCATTTTCGATGGCTTGAACAACGGCCTGATCGATATCGGCATCCCCCGAAGATTGTTTGATCTGATAGCCCCGTAAATGGCCATCTTTATCCACGTTAAGGGATACCTTGACCCCATTGCCCAAGGATGCCGCAGGACGGATGAAATGGGTTTTTACCTTTTCATTGACGCCTTCCAGGTACTGTTCCTCATGGGGTGTGGATGAATTGATCTCAGGCTGACGGGTTGCAGCTTTTGCGCCACTGCCGTTTACCGTGTGGTTGTGCGAGTGCATGTGCCCCGTGGTGGCGGAGGCCACTTTGCGGCCTTGGGTGGTCACTGCGGCGTATAAATCCTGGCCACGCTGCCATTGGTTGCTGTACAACAGGCGAATAGCCTCAATGTCGTTGCGAGAAAGCTTGGCTTTGTAGTTGAAATATTCATCCGCGGATTTCCAGTCGCGGCCGCTTCGCATAATGTCGTCATTATGCGGGCTGTGACCCGAGATGCCCAAGGCATGGCCGATCTCATGCATGATGTCGGCCTTGATAATCTGATCCGGCAGTTTGACGGTTTTAATCTCAATAGCCGCATGCCCGACGCTAAACGAGGTTTCGCCGGCCTGATCCTTGTCGGCAAACCCGGCTACCCAGCGGACGGTAATATTGGCATTGCCGGGGTTCTGTACCAATTCGTATTTCAATCGTCCACCCAGGGCGTTGGACCATTCATCCAGGCTTTCTTTCACAAATACCGGGTATTGTTTCTTGTAGAGCCGGGTTTCCTGGGGATGCGTTTCCACATACACCTTGAGGGGCTTGTTCAGCGTCCGGGTTAAATGAAAGGTGCGCACAGAGTCCCAGTTGGGATCAAAATCTTCCTGCAGGCTGCCGCTGGAATAGGTTTCCTCATCCTCGGCAGGGCGATAGGTGGGAACCATGCGATTGTATTGCTGTAAAATCTCCTGGGCCGGTCGCTGATAGCTCTCTGCCGGTTGGGGCAGGCGACTGATGGCCAATTGCTGAATGGTATTCTTCGGGCCTTCATAGCGAATCAATCGGCTTGAGTTATGGGTAGAGCCGGTTTCATTCAACCAGTAAATCTTCTCGGCAAAAGCGGTTGGTATGGCAGATACTGCTAAATTTGCAAGCAGCAGCGCTGCAACCGCAACGCGTACGGCGCACTTCACTCGTCACTAACTCCCTGATTACTTCTCTTCGTTACCCTCGATAGAGCTGTTACGAATATAATAATTTGGATGGGTGATAGATACCTTCAACGCCAGGGGAATTTTGGTGTGGCAGAGGCTTCTTCCCTTGGGTTCAGGCTGTCTGTGTTGGATATCGACCAGATATTGTCAAACTTGAATCTGCTGCAATGTGGATCCTCCCTCTTCCCGATATTCCTACCCTCTTCTGGTAAAAGTTAAGGCCCTAACAAGACTTTAGTGACTAAAGCGTTTTAGGGCCTTGAGATAGACGGAATACTGACTGCTTCAGTCGTTCCGTTCACTATTATGACGAGTGTCCTTGAATTCAATATCCTCTGGACAGCTGAGTTTTAATAAGAGATGAGAAATCATATATTAAATTTTGTTAACAGGATTGTTTTTTGGCGTGCTGTTTGGGTTTTAGGCTTTCGTTTTTATACTGGCTTCAATTTGTTTAGTATAATGGTTGAATCGAATGAATTTAGTTGTTTGCGATTTTGGTTTTGGTTGGGTTAGTGAACAAGATGGTGGGAGGATTCACATCATGAAGGTTGTAACGCCTGCATTGCATGTTTCGGCTGGGATTAGCCGTCCCCGGTTTGGGTATATGACACAAGAGCAAGCTGCTGCGGTGTTAGAGATGCTGCATCCCAAAGACCGGGCCCGTGAACTGGTGGAAAAACTAGAGGACCTGGCCCGGCAGGAGTTCGGGTTTATGAGTCAGGAGCGTCGGGCCAACTTGACGGCGCAAAACGACAAAACCCAAAAAGAACTGCTCAAGGTTGTGAAAGAACCCGATTTTGGTAAAAAGGATGCCATTGAACTTTTGGCGTTTCTCTACAGCAATCGGGACACCTTAAAGCATGAGCTGAAGCCGGAAGTCTTTAAAGCCATTGAGGCCAAGGCAAAGTCGCGTGCGTCTTCGCCACCCCCGGTGGAAACCGAAATTCCAGAGGCCATTAAGAGACGATTGGGTATCCAGACCGGTGCCGTGACAGCGGAGCAGGTGCTCTCCCAGTTGGGGGTGCTGACAAACCAGTCATAAATTGACATCGCGATATTGAGAGAGAGGTTAATCACGGTCATCCATAGACGTATCTAAGATAACCACAGGACAGAGCAAGTGGAGGCTTGCTCTTCTTTTTTATGGGCTGCCTCTGGGTTACGGGATTTTTGCATTTTCAAAGAGATTCCCCGACTAGGGAAAATCACGCACTGAAAACTATTTCATACTAAGGCCAGGAAAAATAGGGATCAGGGGATGGGATGATGCTGGCCCAGTGGACTCATCCGGTCACATGGCCGGAGGCCGCCTACCTGGTGATGGTCGTTTTTATCATTGCGCTCAATGCCGTGGTGCTTTTCGTGGCCCTCAGGCGCGCCAAGCTGGATGATCTGGAGTGTACCAAGTATGTTGTATTCACTCAGGATCCGTTTCCCAAAGATGTGCCGGAACCTGCTAAGCCTTTTTATTGTGAACTCAACTATGCCAAGGACCACGCCTTTTGGCGCGGTCTACGGCATCCGCGATTTGGAACCCACACCCGGTGGATGGGCGTGGTGCTATTAATCTGGTTGGTATGGCTGGTCGTGGTGTTCGGTGCTTTTTTCCGATATCACCTTAACTCCTGAACGCACCTGTCGCTTAGCACTGCTGATTCAGGCGTTCGCGCTCGGCCATAAAAAACTTGTGTGCCGCTCGAAAGCTGGGAATGTTGCTCAGGCTTTTGGGAAGTGCCTGATTGTTCCCATCCCCAATCGACATGCGATTTAAAAAGCCGGTCATGGCCTGATACACCGAGCCAAAGTTGTCATCTTTTTTGGACGAGCTTTTGTCTTTGTCGTCTTTATCTTTATCCGATGAGCCTTTGGATTTTTTGGAATACTTGTTTGGAAGTGCAAAAGATGCCATAAAAATGCCCACGTGAAACCCCCCATATCTGTTCTTCGATTGTCCCCCATGCAGTCCACAAAACGTCCTGCATGAGCATAAAACCCAGCTTAAGATTTTTTTTGCTATTGTTTAAAAATTCAATGACAGGTTTACATGAACAGCGTTACAGGGCAGCCTCCGTCACTCGTCGGCAATAGCCGGCCAGAATGTTTTGCAGTTCATACTCCAACAGTTTGAGACGATAGGTGCTATCGTCCTCGTCGGCCTTGTCGGTTTGACTCAAAGACGACAACACCTGGATCAGTTGTTCATCGTCACGTGAAGTTCTCATACTTCTCCTCTCCTATGCGAATCAATTGAATTGTGTTATGGGAAGAAAAAACAGACATCGTTGGTGAATATCATTGTCCATAAACAATGTCCTGCGACCATACAGGATGTTCATGATTTTTTTAACACGTCTTTTTTAACACGTCTCGATGGCAAAACAATGATATTGCCGAGGGGTTGTCATCGGCATAAACCAGTGATATGGGTTGCAAAAGGGTTACTTGAAATTGAGGTTTTCCTTGCGTAACCGAATGTTTAATGGGGTCACTTCCATCAGTTCATCCTGCGCAATATAGTCCAACCCAAACTCCAGGGTGACTTCAATGGGTGTTGACAAAACCTCCAGCACATCGGCGGTGGCGCTTCGCATGTTGGTCAGCTTTTTGGCCTTGCAGACATTCACCAGGAGGTCGGATTGGCGGTTATGCTCTCCGACGATCATTCCCCGATACACCGTGGTGCGGGGTTTGATGAAATAGGTCCCGCGATCTTCCAGGTTTTTCAGAGAGTAGGCTGTCGCTTCGCCCGGTTCATGGGCGACCAGAACACCATTGCGGGTGCTGCCGATATCACCCACCCAGGGATGATAGGCGTCAAAGGCGTGTGTCATCATACCCTGGCCCCGGGTTAAGCGAATGAAGTCACCTTTGAAGCCCAACAGGCCTCGGGACGGGATGTAGAACTCCAGCAAGGTCCGACCGCCGGTGCTGTGCATGTGCTTTAACTCGCCTTTGCGTTGGCAGAGCTTTTCGATACAGCCGCCGGTCATGTCTTCGGGCACATCGAGAATCAGGTTTTCAAAGGGTTCATTCAATTGCCCGTCAATGGTCTTGGTCAAAACTTCGGGCTTGCTGACCTGGAATTCATAGCCTTCACGACGCATGGTTTCAATCAGAATGCTCAGGTGAAGCTCACCACGGCCGCTGACCACAAAGCTTTCGGAGGATCCGCCTTCTTCCACGTGAAGACTGATGTTCGTTTTGGCTTCCCGCATCAGGCGATCGCGCAACTTGCTGGAAGTCACGTGCTGACCTTCCCGACCGGCCAGAGGGCTGGTGTTGACGGAGAACGTCATTTTTAATGTCGGCTCCTCAATGGCAATCAAAGGCAGGGGTTCAGGGGTTTCTGTCGCGGTAATGGTTTCTCCAATCTGGGCGTCGGGAATGCCTGCCACAGCAACAATATCACCGGCACCGGCCGTTTCGATTTCCATGCGCTTGAGGCCCTGAAATCCGAAGAGCTTGCTGACCCGATGCTGGCTGATTTTTCCGCTGCGCTGGACCAGAGAGATGGTTTGGCCCATGTTGATCTGGCCTCGACGGATTCGCCCGATCAGGATTCGACCCAGATAATCGTTGTAATCAAGGGTCGAGACCTGAAGCTGCAAGGGAGCTTCCTCATTGCCCGGAGGCTCCGGAATCTTGGCGATGATGGTCTCAAACAAGGGTTCCAGTGTGTCGGTCATGACGGCCGGGTCCAGGGAGGATTTGCCATCCAGACCACAGGCATACACCACCGGGAAGTCCAATTGGTGTTCATCCGCACCGAGTTCAATAAACAGATCGATGACGCGATCCACGGCCCGAGCCGGATCGGCGGCAGGGCGGTCCATCTTGTTGACGACCACCACGACTGTGAGGCCCAGCTCGAGGGCTTTTCGCAAGACAAACCGGGTCTGGGGCATGGGCCCTTCCACGGCATCCACAACCAGAAGCGCCCCATCCACCATGGTTAAGACGCGCTCGACTTCGCCGGAGAAATCGGCGTGGCCAGGGGTGTCCAGAATGTTAATCTTGTATTGGTTGTAGGGAATGGCAGTGTTTTTCGCCAAAATCGTAATGCCCCGTTCCCGCTCCAGGTCGTTGGAGTCCATGGCGCGTTCGGTGACTTGCTCGTTGTCGCGGTAAACACCGCTCTGGCGGAACATGCTGTCGACCAGCGTGGTTTTGCCATGGTCAACGTGGGCAATAATGGCAATGTTTCGGATGTTGGGGTTGGTTTTTTCCATGATGGGTTGAGGGGCGGTTTGCATAGGTCGTGATTCTGTCTTCTTGTGGGCTTTATAACAATGACTTCATTTTGAATAGCCCGAACTCGAATGTCAAACCTTCATTCTGATTTGACGCCAAGATCAGGATGGTTCTCGGTGAAAATAGGGTTGGGATGGATGGATGAACCTAGACCACCGCGTTTTGTACGACGGTGACTTTGGTCATTTTGTCACCGACCCGGATTTCCGCAGGAACATCGGTGCCGTCCACGAGCTTGCCGAAGACGGCATAGTTCTTGTCCAGAAAACGGGCGGCATTCAAGGTGATGTAAAACTGGCTGGAGGCACTGTTGGGATCCTGGCTACGCGCCATGCCCAGCACACCGGGGCCGTCGTGGGATAAATCCGGGTGAATTTCCAGGGGGATAGTCTTGTCGGAGCCGCCGTTGCCGTTGCCCTTAGGATCGCCGGTCTGGATGACAAAGCCCGGCTCCACACGGTGGAAGACTAGGCCGTCATAAAAGCCGGATTCGGCCAGCTTGATAAAGTTTTCGGTGGTAATGGGGGCCTGTTCGGTAAACAGCTGTGCTCGCATGGTGCCTTTTTCGGTTTCGATAATGACTTCGGTCATGGGTTAAACTCCTTTTGAGGTCATCGATATGAGGGGCGTATGACACACAATAGAACGAAACGCCCCATTTCGACAACGGCTGTAAGGGCATTGGGCGACGCTTTGTGCGAGGGACGTTGATTCAGGCAGGTAATATTTCTTCATAATTTGGTCCAAGTTTTTCTTGAGAGGACTTAAAGACAGCATAGAACACAGCAACGCCTAAGGGCTCGATGAAGAGGTAAACGATGTCCGTATTGACCGTCATGATCTATATTCTGGTCATCTCTCGCTTTATTTTAAGCTTGAGTCGACTTCTGAAGCCGCTTTTGTCCCGTGAAGCCCTTGCTCCCGTCTATGACAGAAACCGCTGGTTTTAAGGCTTTTTCATTCCCTGGACTTCTCAAAGAATTTCATTAGGTAAGGATAGGGCGTTTGAGTCGCCAAAAAAATGCTCCCTCTCTGGAACAGACAGTCGATGAACATTGGATAGGGCTTATTGAGAGTTGTTTTAATACTATCCATATTCTCATCCCCACAGTTTCTGCTTGGGCTTGCTTAATAAGCTGTTCATCCGGGCTAGCCGCGACAGGCCTTGTAGGAGATTCGGCTAACCCCAATAATTACTGTTTGGCACAGGTTTGTTTATCCTTACTCAATCGGGCAGAACGGGCCTCGTGTAATCGATACCACTCAACGTATTAGGACCAAGGAGGCCTCGGATGTCAGCGGTAGCGGATCGTCAAATTACTTGTCGCGTTTGTCAGAAAGATTTTTTGTTTTCTGCCGAAGAGCAGGCGTTTTACCAGGAAAAAGGGTTTCAAGAGCCTCGCAAGTGCAAAGCTTGCAGAGATGAGGCAAAGCAGCATCGCTATGACTCTCAGGAACAACGGCATGGCGAGTACCGGCGCCCGCATCGGGAATTATATGATGTGGTGTGTTCAGCCTGTGGTGTGCCCACCAAAGTGCCCTTCGAACCCAAGGGAAGTAAGCCGGTGTATTGCCGAGATTGCTTTCAGGCGACCATGGACTATTCATAATCATCGGTTCGGCCATCTGGGAATGTTGCAGACAATCCGTTAAAACGAGGCCAAGGGCTTGCTCATGGTCTGTGTTTCAGCGATGATCAGCGCACATGATCCGATAACCAGTTGGATGATTGCGATGAAACGGTTTGTGATTGTTCTGTGTGTTTTAATGGGCCTCTGGGGCTTTATGTTCTCGGGTTGCAGCCAACATCGGCCTGAAAATCCCGTGATCCGGTTTTGGCATCAAAGCGGGATTGGCGATTATGTTCACGATGTGACTCATCCTCGGCTTTCGCTGAAGACCCAGTTCAAGTTGTGGCGGATGTCGCGTCGGGTGCATAAAACCATGTACCGCTGGTCCAAAGACCTGGATACCCGTCTTCACGATCTGGCAGACGCTTTGCCGATATAGGCCGGCTGCCTGATAATTTCTTCTTGCGACGAGTGTCTTTGCCTATTGTGATTTCGACGTCGGACGGCTGAGAATGCGTTTCAGCGAATCTTTTACGTCTTGCGACAGCACCTGGGTACCGGGGGGTGTTGCATCCTGTTCCGTAGCCAGTTTGGCGGAGATGCCTACCTGAGGCCCGGTGGGCTTGGGGAAGGTGGTCAAGGCCATTTTCTGAGCCAGTTTGTCAGACACCAGCTTGAACTGGATCATGCTGTCGCTGTCATCGAAGACGGATTTTGTGAAGTTCTCAAAGGCGTTCAAGGGGACCTTGGCTTCGGCACGACGTTGATAAACCAAGACCATGGAGCCGTTTTGGACGTTATAGACCTGCATATTACCGGTCACATAGAAGTTGGGTTGCTTGGGCAGTTGATCATGATGGTAGTACAAGTACTTTTCCAGCAAGCCGGACGGCCGGGTCAACTGGTTGTAGTCAAAGGTGGATCCAACGAAAATGACCCAATCCACAGGGTGGTCTTTGGTGCTCAGCTGGTTGGCCAGGGTCATGATATCGTTTTCATCCGGCTCACCCGCTTCGATGTAATCACGCATCACCTTTTGATAAACCCCGTCTGCGCCTCTGGCTTTCAGGCGATCATAGGCGTAGATGGGGTTCATCACGTGAAAAGGCTGGTTTTCCTTGGCAAACTTGATTCGAAACTCTTTTGCGACAGCCGTGGACAGAATCAGAGGCAAGTCCGAAAAGGCTTTGTTCTGGTTGCTATGGTACATCACCGGGAATATGGCAATCCCCGGTGATGATGTATTGATGGATTGGAGCTGGGAGGGTGCCTGCGGCGACGGATTCAACGTGGCCGGCTGACCCTGGACTTCCGGATTGGGTGCGGATAGGGTTGCCGGTTGGGCCTCAATGGTCGCCGGTGAACCGGGTCTTAACTGCAAGGCCTGCTGAGTGTTGGGCCGGTATTCCAGCGACTGGATGGCTTCAAAGCTGGTGGTGGGCTGTTGTTTTTGAAATCCTACCGGTACCGTGGTTTTGGCGTGTGCCGGTTGAGATTGGATATCTTCAACCGAGGTATAGCTGTAGACGTTCTCCTGGACGGACAGATCCAACGACCAGGCGCTGGGGTACAGGGTTGTTGCCACCAGCATCAGGAAGGCCGTCAGCGACAGAAAGATATGCCATTTCTTTGTCATTCGTTTCCCTTTCTCACTTTTTGTACGCAATATCTTCTCCACAATAATCCCATTATGGTGTTGGGTCCCTGGCAACACATCCCCAGATGGGTGGAGCTTGATTCCGAATCCTCAGGAGTATCGACCGGTATTTGGATTTTCTTTGACAGCCTTTATGAAGTCTATTCTGATTTTTCCAGGCGATGTCGTCTCACCATCATTGAGAATCTTCAAATTCTTTAGTCTCCAATACCACAAACCTCTGTGAATCGCAGTCTCCCAGGATGGAAAAATAACGATATAATGAACTCATGATGAGATTTCACCCTGTTCCGAAATCCAGGGCTGCGTGTAAGGAAAACCCCTATGCCTGCTGAGCTCGACCCAGCCAGTCCCCATTCTGCTTTCTTCCGGTCCCGGCGCTCCTCTAAACGGATGGTCTTTGCCCTGGCGTTTTTGCTGGTGGTGGGAGGCGTGTATTGGGTTACGCATCGAGGGGGGAATGGGATGAATGCGGGTGCCCCATCCATGGCCGAGCTGATGAAAAAGCCCGTTCCGGTCATTGTTTCCCCGGTTTCGATGCAATCCGTTCCGGTGGTTCTGACGACGATTGGCAATACCGAACCGATGTCCACGGTGGCCTTAAAACCTCAGGTCACCGGCCGACTGGAGAGTATTCACTTTGTTGAGGGGCAATATGTTCAGCCGGGACAGATTTTGTTTACCCTGGATTCCCGGCCCTTTGAGGCGGCTTATCGCGAGGCTCAGGCGACCCTCCAGAGTGCTCGGTCGCAGGTGCAGCAGTTGCGGGCCAACGTCATCAGGGATGAAGCTGCTGTCCGCCAGGCGCAAGCCAACCTGTCTCGAGACACCGCGCAATTAACGTATGCCGAATCCCAGGTACGTCGCTATGCCAGTCTTTTACAACAGGAGTATATTTCCCGAGATCAGTATGAACAGTCCGTTGCCAATCGTGATGCGGCCCGCTCGGTGGTAGCGGCCAGCAGAGCGGCAGTCGAAAATGCCAATGCTCAATTGCTGTCCGATCGGGCATCGGTACAGACGGCTGTTGCACAGGCTCAAGCTAATGAAGCCATTGTGGAGAACCGTCGTCTTGAGTTGGGGTATACGACCATTCGGGCGCCTTTTTATGGCCGGACCGGAAGTTTTCGGGTTCATGCCGGAGATATGATTCAGGCCAACACCACGGAGTTGGTGACCTTGGATAAGACAAATCCTATCTATGTCAGCTTTTCCGTGCCCGAGGCCCAGTTGGCCGAGATCAAGCGTCGTCAGGCCGTGCGGCCCCTCACGGTCAATGTGACCCTCAAAAATTCAGAACGCACCCGACTGACGGGGCGCCTGACCTTTGTGAACAATGCCGTGGACCAGACCACCGGAACCATTCGCCTGAAGGCTTTGTTTGATAACGCAGACCGCAGGCTTTGGCCCGGTCAGTTTATGGATGTGGAACTGGTGATGGGCATTGATGCCAACATGATGGTTGTCCCGGCCTCGGCCATTCAAACCGGCCAGAAAGGGGATTATGTATTCCGTGTGGTGGATGGCAAAGCCGAGTACCAGGACGTTAAGGTCGTTCGTGTTGTCGAGGATCGAGCGGTTATCTCGTCCGGACTGAATACGGGAGATACCGTGGTAACGGACGGGCAGATGCAGCTTAGTCCAGGTCAGAAGGTGACCCTGAAGCGGTCGTTGTCACAAGAGTAGGGAAGGGTTGTCCTGCCCCCATGAACTTTAGCCGAGTCTTTATTGAGCGTCCCATTATGACCACCCTGGTGATGGTGGGGATTCTGCTCTTTGGGCTTTTGAGTTACTTCCGCCTGCCGGTCAGTGATCTGCCGAACGTGGATTTCCCGACGATTCTGGTTTCTGCGGCCTTGCCCGGTGCCAGTCCCGAGACCATGGCGTCCTCGGTGGCGACGCCGTTGGAACAGCAGTTCTCTACGATTGCCGGGTTGGAGTCCATGAACTCGTCCAGTTCCCTGGGAAACACCTCTATTACGTTGCAATTTGACTTGGAGCGCAATCTCGATGCAGCGGCCCAGGATGTCCAGGCCGCAATCTCCTCGTCTCTTCGCAAGCTTCCGGTCGATATGCCCGCCCCGCCGACCCTGAGAAAGGTCAATCCGGCGGATCAGCCGGTGCTGTATATGGCGGTCAGTTCCAGTTATCTGCCGCTGTCTCAGGTTGATGAATACGCCGAAAAATTGATTGCCCAGCGGATCTCCATGGTGTCCGGGGTGGCTCAGGTTTCTGTTTTCGGCTCTCAGAAATACGCCGTTCGGGTTCAGGTCGATCCTACGGCATTGGCCTCTCGCAGTATTGGTCTGGATGAAGTGACGTCGGCCATCCAGGATGCCAATGTCAACCGTCCCATTGGGTCTTTGTATGGCTTGAATCAGACATTCACCGTCAAGGACAACGGGCAGTTGTTTAATGCCGCTGCCTATCGGCCGGTGATTGTGGCCTATCGTAACGAAGCTCCCGTGAGACTGGAAGAAGTCGCCAATGTCATTGACAGTGTCGAGAATACTCGTATTGCCAGCTGGCGAAATGGCACACGAGCTGTTGTCTTGGCGATTCAGCGCCAGCCGGGAACCAATACCATTGAAGTCATTAACGACATCAAGGCGCTGCTTCCCACCTTTCAAACCATTCTGCCGCCAGGGATTAATCTCGATATTGTCTTCGATCGCTCCATTACGATTCGAAAATCGGTTAACGATGTCCAGTTTACCCTATTGCTGACCATTGTCCTGGTCGTGATGGTGATTTATCTCTTCCTGCGCAGTGCCTTTGCAACCATCATTTCCAGCCTGGCGCTTCCAATGTCGATTATTGGGACCTTTGCGGCCATGCACCTGTTGGGCTTCAACCTGGATAATATCTCCCTCATGGCCCTGACTCTGTCGGTGGGCTTTGTCGTGGACGATGCCATTGTGGTTCTGGAGAACATTACCCGGCATATGGAGATGGGCAAACATGCGTTTCAAGCAGCACTGGAAGGAGCGCGGGAGATTGGGTTCACCATTGTCTCAATGACCCTGTCCCTGGTGGCGGTGTTTATTCCGGTTCTCTTTATGGGAGGCTTGATTGGGCGTTTGTTTAACGAGTTTGCCGTGACCATCAGTGTGGCCATTCTGATTTCCGGTGTCATTTCCCTGACCTTGACCCCCATGCTCTGCAGCCGCTATCTCAAAGTCGCTCCCAAAACCAGTGCGAATCCTGTTTTGGCTACCTCCGGTTATTTCTTTGACCAGCTTTATCATCTCTATCAGTGGACTTTACAGGCCACGCTTCGACATAAGCCCCTGGTACTGATACTCTTTTTTGTGTTGACCGTCTTGACCGGTGTTCTGTTTGCTGTTACCCCCAAAGGCTTTATGCCCAACGAAGACAATGCCCAGATTTATATCTCCACGGAAGGTCCCCAGGGAATTCCTTTTGCCGAGATGGTCCGTCACCAGCGGGTGATTGCCGAAATCGTGCGCAAGGACCCCAACGTTCGTACGGTGATGTCTACTGTCGAGAACAGCAATACCGGTCGGATGTTCATTGCCCTCAAGCAGCGAGAAGAACGAAGCAAAGGGGTCGAGGAACTGATTCAGGAATTGCGGCCCAAGCTCAATGCCGTTCCTGGAATTCGGGTGTTTATGCAGAATCCGCCCAGCATTCGTTTGGGTGGCCAGCTCACAAAGAGCTTGTATCAGTTGACGCTGCAAAGCCCGAATACCGAGGATCTGTATAATGCCACCGTAGAGCTTGAAGCGCGCATGAAGAAGATGCCGGATCTGTTGGATGTGACCTCTGATTTGCAAATTAAAAACCCGCAACTCAACATCCATATTGATCGGGACAAGGCCTCCTCGCTCGGGGTCAGCATGGATCAGATCGAAGAGGCGTTGAGCAACGCGTATGGCACGCGCCAGATTTCGACCATTTATACGCCCAATAACAGCTATCAGGTCATCATCGAATTGATGCCCGAGTATCAAAAAGATTTTAGCGCTTTGTCCTTTTTGTACATTCGTTCCCAGTCCGGCCAATTGGTGCCGTTAAATGCAGTTGCCTCCATTACCCAGACGGTGGGTCCCTTAACGGTGAATCACTTGGGGCAATTCCCCTCCACCACCCTTTCTTTTAACCTTCCTCCCGGTGTGGCCCTGGGAAACAAAGTGAACGAAATCGACGATATGGCCCGTTCGATCTTGCCCGATACGGTTCGAAGCAGCTTCCAGGGAACGGCTCAGGCGTTTCAGGCTTCCTCGCAGGGGATGGGGATCATGTTACTGGTTGCTGTTCTGGTGATTTATCTGATTCTGGGAATCCTGTACGAAAGTTTCATTCACCCGTTGACTATCCTGTCAGGCTTGCCACCGGCTGGCTTTGGTGCTCTGATTACCCTGTTGCTGTTCAACAAAGATCTCAACCTCTATGGGTTCTTGGGGCTTATTATGTTGATAGGCATTGTCAAAAAGAACGCCATTATGATGATCGACTTTGCGCTTGAAGCCCAACGACATGAAGATAAACCGGCTGAGGAAGCCATTTTCTCGGCGTGCCTGATCCGTTTTCGTCCCATCATGATGACAACGCTGGCTGCTCTCATTGGAACGTTGCCCATTGCCATTGGGTTGGGGGCCGGGGGGGAAGTCAGACAATCCCTGGGGCTTGCCGTGTTTGGCGGTTTGGTGGTGTCCCAACTCTTGACGCTCTATATTACGCCGGTCCTGTATGTTTACCTGGAGCGCCTCAAAGCGCGTCTGGTGAGGTGGGCTGCATGAGGAAACGTCATCAACTGCTTGCGTTGGCATTTGCGCTTCAGGTTTCAGGGCTGGCATTGGCACAGACCGAACCGGGATCTGCAATACCGGCCCCATCTTCAGGAGCACCGAATACCGGAAATGTCTCTTCAACGCCTGCCGTACTCCCCCCGAGTGCCGATCCGGGCTCAACTTCCCCAACAAAGTCGACCTCTCCCCTGACCGTGAATGTGGAGGGACAACAGGTGGCATTGCCGGAAGGCACCATGGAGGCGGTGACACTGAGAGCCCATTTGCAAAAATCGCAGGAACTGCCTCTAACACTGGAAAACGCCCTCCGCTTGGCTATGGGGCAAAATATTGTCATTGATTTGGCTGATGAGAACGTTCAGGTTCGCCGTTGGGAGCGGATGTTGTCGCTGGCGACCCTGCTGCCGGATGTGACGTTTCAGTACAACCAGTCTCGGTTTCGGGGTGCAGTTCAAATCTTTGGCGGTGGGACCGTGGCCATTATTCGTCCCACCGTGCAACCTCAGGTGACCTTCAATTACACCATCTCGACAGGCGGACGCGATATCTTTCTCTTGCGCGCCTCTCAGCAGCGTGAGGCGGCTCAAAAGAGTCTTGCTGAAGAGACGCGTCAGGACATACTCCGTCAGGTGGCACTGGCCTATTATGATTTGCAGCAAGCCTATTGGTTAAGAGCCATTGCACTTCAGTCCATCGAAGAAGCCCAGCAGCAGGTAGACCTGAACCAGGCTCGCCTCACCAGTGGTGTGGGTGTGCGGCTGGAGTTGCTGCAGTCCCAGACCACGCTTGCAACCCGTCGAAACGATTTGATCACCACCGAGAATTCCATATCCACCGCATCTAACCGACTGTCACAATTATTAAATATGGACTTTGACGTGGATATTGTCCCGAATGCCTTGGAAGCCACGGTTCATCCGCTGGTGGATGAAACGATCTCCATTGATACGCTTTTGGCAACGGCCTATGCCAATAATCCCCGCATCAAAGCTCTTCAGAATTTAATCGAAGCCGGTCGCTCCGATGTTCGGGCGGCCATTGCCTCTATTTTCCCGGTGGTGCAGATTACGGCCTTTGCCAACGGCACCGGCCCGGATTGGGCGAGTTTGCAATTCAGCCGGTTTACGGGGATTCAGGCCTCAACATCGCTGTTGCAGGGTATGGGTGTGGCACCGTTTGCGGGTGTACAGCTGGCTCGCACCAATGAGCGTATTGCCAAACTGAACCTGGCTGACTTTGATAACACGCTTCGGGAAAATATTGCCAATGCCGTGGTGTCTTTGCGGACGTTTGAGGCCAGGATTGCGGCATCTCGGGAAGCCCTTTCCTTTGCCCGTTCCGCTTATGAACAGGCATTGGGTCGTTTGCGAGAAGGTGTGGGAACCAATACCGATGTCATTGCCGCCAATACGACACTGATTCGGGCTCGAGCGGATTTGGCCAATGCTTTTCTGGACTACAACAAGGCAGCGGTGAACCTGGTTTTTGTTTTGGGAGTGGCCAGTGTGGAAACCCTGACGCAAGGCTATACGTTTTCTCCTGCACCTGCTGCACAGGTATCTCCAAATTTGGGAGCCGCCCTGGCCAAGTCACGGCTCAAGCCGTGAGGATTTTACTCAAGCATCAATTCCATTTCGAGGGTTATTGGGCAATTTTTAAACACCCGATTTTCGTCGAGGGTAACAAATCCAAGCTCCCGGTATAGGCGGGTGGCTGCTGTGAATTCCCGCAAGGTGGCCAGAAAGACTTTGCGATAACCCAGTGCTCTGGCTTTGGCAATGAGTCCTTGGGTCAGCGCTCGTCCAAGTCCATGGCCGCGATAACGCGGGTGAAGATACAGTTTGACGATTTCGCCCAGAACCTCGTTCTGGTGATATTGGGGGTCGGCTTGTTTTAGAGCGGCTGATCCGACGATGTTCTGCTCTGAATCCTGAAGAATCCAGAAGCATCCTTGAGTTGGATTGAGGGCCGTTTCCAGTTCCGAATAAATATGTCCCTTCTTTTGGGCTTCCTCCACCAGCAGAGCGCCATGGGCAAATTCTCCCGGCAGGATCTCCGCCATTAAGTTCAACACCTTGGCTATGTCCGATTCGGCGCCATCTTTCAAGGTTAACCCCACGTTTTTTAAGTGCAGGGTGAGCGTGGAATCCGGCATGTGCACACGTCTCATAAAAGCCTCTTTTTCAATGAAAACGGCTCCGTAAATGATAGCCCTGTTTCTACGATTAAAATCGTAGAAATCAGTATTCCAGATGTCTCATAGTCTAACACCAAATGAATCATTTAGACAAATCATTTTTGCGCATGGCACTCGTACTATTTTTTATCTATCTAAGCATCCCAATTGTTTACTACGGTATAATTTCAGATTCAATCGAAGGGTACGAGGTATGATTCTCAAACAACCTGGGCCGACAGGGACGTCGGCTCCTCCCAAGCTGGGAGTTTATACGGTCCCGTACTCCCTGCAAGGAAAGCCTGAAGTGGCTCAACTTGCAGTTAAAGCCATTCAAAATGAAGTCCGTTTGCTGCAAGGAGACGATTTTCCCTTTGTGGCCCATTACAATGGCGGAACCATGTCTCCGCGGGACGCCGATAGCTTCAAGGCGTCTTACACCATTTATATGGGAAAACATGCGGACTTTTTTAAGCGGTACCAGAAGGTTTCCAATCGTGAAAATGATGTGTTTCTCCAATACCGCGATGCCATTGATGCGGTGAACACGAGTAAACGTCATGATGCAACGGAAAAGCAAGCCATGCTTGCCCGCGTGCACGATTATTTTAAACCTCGCTATGACCTGATCAAAGGTCGCTACGACAAGATGATCAAGGCCTTCCGCCGAATGGTGAAAAAAATGGATGACACCCCCATTCCGGCAGAAAAAATTCTGACCAGTTTGAAACAGGGTGTCTTTGATGTCTATACAGGTCACATTCGGCGCTTTGCGCCTCCGGGTTCAGGTCGGATTCCACGGGATGCTGCCGCCCAGACCCGAGTCCGCATCAGCGCTTAGATAGACAATTCCATTTCCATAAAACCCAAGTTGCCACGGACGGTGACTTGGGTTTTTAGGTTGTTTTTACACTACCAACTTTTTTGAAACGAGGCATTGTATTCGACAGATGTCCCAGGCGTTTTCGGGATACCCATGGGTTTTGGCTGAGCGTCCGGAGAACAACATCGCCTAGCGACGCCAGACTCATCATTGCGGGTCACAGGATGCCTCGGTCAGCTACGCCGAAGCAGTCAATGACATCATGAAAGGTTGTCTCTATAGTAATTTGGACACGTCGATAGGGATGATTTGGTGTTGGGTAATCTGAAGTTGCTGTTTCAGCCCAAACTGTTTTGGCTGGCCCTGGTGCTGATGTATGTCGTGCCTCAAGGCGCCAGTGCCGAGTCATCGGACATGCAAATTACGGAAGCCACCCACTATTTTCGTCGCCTGATGCTTGAATCCACCAACCCGGTCATTGCCACCATGGCCCAGTGGAGTCTGGATTATCTGCATCAAGACGACCATGCCAGAACGCTCAGGTCGGTTGAGATTCCATTGACCTCCTCCGGGAGTTCGGGCTTGATGGTGACTGCGCAAATCTCGGCCAAGAGCCAGCGGGTGCAACACGGCCAGTTTATGTTTGATACCGGCTCCACCTACTCGTTGATCACACCTCGGTTTGCGCGACAACTGGGTATTCAGATTACCTCCAACACTCCCCATCGCTTAATCTATACCGCCAACGGCAGTATGACTGTTCCCCTGGTCGAGCTGGACAATGTCACTGTAGGGGCCTACCGAATCCCGAAACTCCAAGCTGTCATCAAAGACATCGGCGATAACGAAGGTTCCCTGGCGGGCCTATTCGGCATGAATGTCTTCCAAAACCACGATTTCTCCCTCCAAAAAAACAAGGTCATCGTGTATCTGAAATAGAAACCGTAATTACGGTATTATTGAGCAGCAAAATAGCAGACCTGTTCTTTGTCTAATGATTTTCCTTGCCGTGTGTCAGGACTGGTGCTAAACAGATAATTGTGACTGAAAAAGCGATGTTACCCTATGATAAATCAAGGATCAGTGTTGACGACTTATAATAATAGAAGCAACTGCCTAATGATTTTTTGAGATAAGTGCAGCCTAAATAGTGTAGATTAAATTAGGTGATGAAAAAGGTACTTATAATTTCATTTACAAGTGTTGGAGACACTATCTTATGCATACCTATGTATAAGGCTCTAGGTACCAGCCCGAATATTAGTCGAGTGGACCTTCTTATCTTTAACACGACGATTCGGGATTTATTAATTGGGCAGCCGGTCAATCTGATATACTTTCCATCCCCGAGCAATATATTTTCGTTTTCCATTAAGTTTTTGATGCTCCTAAAAACCGAAAAATATGATGTTTTCATTCTTCCTAAACCTTCGATATTTATACCTCTCTTGGCTTTTCTTATGAGAGTTCCGGAAATCATCAGCTATGAAGAGCGGCCCAATATTTTTTCTTATTTGAGTCGGTTTCTTCGTGATTTACAAAGAATTGCTCCACAAAAATTGAAGTGCTGGATTAGCAAAATAGAATCACGCTTACCCTACCCGTATTCTCGCTGGGGTGGCTTTTTAACCCATCCTATTTTTGTTGAGCATCCAGAAGAAGGCGTTTATGTCAGGCATTCGAGAAATACATTTGTAAATCCTCTTGGCGTGGTAGTTACAGATAATTCCTTAGATGTAAACTACACATCTCAAGATAAAGTATCTGTTGAGCTTCTATTAAAGCAACATTCGGTTGATATAAATAGGCCTATTGCTATTTTTAATTGTTTTGCATCATCACAAGAGAAATCTATTCCATTAGAACATTATGCTTTATCACTATCCTACTTAAGGGATAAGGGGTATCAGATCATTTGCACTGGTGCACTTGATACGAGTAAGCTTTATGATGAATTCAGAGTGAATCATCATTTAGAAAGTATGGTTAATTTAGCGGGTCAAACTACAATTCGTGAACTCGTTTACCTCTGCTCTAAAGCTGATATTTTACTGACGATTGATACGGGAACATTCCATGTAGGAATTGCTTCAAAAACGCCCCAGATATTTGTTCTATTTAAGTCCACAAATCCTGACAATTGGCTACCGGAGGAACAAGAAACAAAAATCGTACCAATAGTGACCGAAAACAACCCCTAAAAACGTTTATCAAACACCAAGGCTGCAAATTTCAGGGTATAGAGATACAATTAGAAGATTATATATTCGAGGTTGTCAAAACAGAAACAGATCTACGTTAACTAAACTTCTCGGGAATTAGACAACATTGCTGTTTCTGAGACAAATCTTGTTGAATTGTGGCGTGAATATTTGAACATGCGAAGCCCTACAGTATGCTATAATAAGGTTCTCTTTTGTATGTTTCGATTAACTCTGGGAAGCGTCAAGGGTATGGGTTCTCGCGAAGTCTTTCAAAACGATTTTAAGAGGCTTTATGAGATGCAAGGTTTGTATTTCATTGCTCTCGACTTTTTGGGGTTAGTAACCTTATTGAAGAGCTGCCCATACTGGAGCTTTTGCGATGCAACCTATTGATTCGAATCTACTGGTAGAGCTTGAGACCCATTTTAAGCTTTATTCTTCTCAGGTAGCTCAGAATGCAAAGAAGCCAAGAGGCCTTTTAGGGACCCTAAATCATTGGTTGTCTTTGTGCTTGCCCTCTAAATTATATAATTTATTCCGTTCCTCCTCCTGCTATCGAAACTTTTACCTGTTTTTTCGACGCAAAGCTTTGTTGACTCCCGATCCGGCTTTACTTGCTTTGTACTCCCAATTTATTACTCCAGATATGGTATGTTTTGATGTTGGTTCCCATTTAGGCTCTCGTATTACCGCTTTTCTTGCATTAGGGGCAAGAGTCATTGCTTGTGAACCTCAAAAAAATTGTGTCGCTATCTTGAGTTGTCTTTTTGATAATTCTTCTCGTGTAAATCTAATCCCGAAAGCGATAGGGAGCGCGACTGGCGTTACAGAGATTCAGATATGTAACAATACGCTGGTATCTTCCTTGAACCCTTCTTTTACTAAAAGCATGTTAGATACAGGGTGGAAAATTGTCTCAATTGCAACTCAACGTGTGGATGTGACGACTTTGGACTCGTTGATTGCGGAGTATGGGGTGCCGGGTTTTTGTAAAATTGATGTTGAAGGCTTTGAGTCGGCGGTTTTACAGGGGCTGACAAGCCCAATTCCAGCTTTGAGCTTTGAATTTCATATGTGGACACCAGAAATGAGAGAGGCTCTTTTAGATTGCTTGGCTCAGCTTGAGTCTTTAGGGCAGTATCAGTTTAACTTTTCTTTGGGGATGACCTACACGTTGGCGCTATCTTCATGGGTCGGTAAAGACGAATTACAAGACATGTTAATGAATAGACTGCCTCACGATGCTGAAGGCGATATTTACGCCAAACTGATTTCGGCATAAAGCAAAAGACAAGCAACTTGTCTGGTGGTCTTGTGAAACTGGCATAGTCGTTGTCGGATCAAACTCGTTGGGGCGTGCATAGACGCTTTATTAAATCCTGGCTCTCCTGGTAGACGTCTATCAATTTCCTATCGGATTGGTGCCTGCGAGTTCAGACTTCTTGAACTAAAGGTCAGTCAAATCATAAATAGCTGAGAATGATGACAAAATCACGCGTTCCTATTTTGTGAGGTTCGTACTCGTGCAATGAAGTGCTAGACTAGAGCTATTGCAAACTCTAGTGAACTGGTATTGTTTGTGAATATAATGCCCAAGCCCATTGCTGAACAGGTTGATCATGCGCCCCATATATCCAAGACGGCGGCGTTGTGTTGGTTTGGGTGGGTGTTTGATTTTTATGACTTGATCCTGATTGCCTTTCTCATTCCGGCCATTGAGGAGTCGCTGCATTTGGATGTCAAGGCTGGGGCATGGCTTTTAGGTGTGGGCTTGGGGGCTTCGGGACTGGGCGGTATTTTGTTTGGGTGGTTGGCGGATTTGTATGGGCGTAAAAAGATTCTGACGGTGACTGTGTTGCTGTTTTCGCTGGGGATGCTGGCCACCGGGTTCACCCAGACAGCATGGCAGTTTTTAATTGCCCGTTTTATTACCGGCCTTGGCCTGGGCGGGGAGTGGGCTGTTGGGCATGCGCTGATTGCCGAGTCTGTTCCGGCGGCAAAGCGGGCCCGATGGAGCGCTTTTTTACAAAGCGGGGAACCGGTCGGGGTTGCCATTGCTGCCGTGATGGGGTTTATGGTTGCTCCGGTGATTGGCTGGCGAAATGTCTTGATTTTATCGTCATTGACCGGGCTATTGGCGCTGCTGTTTCGGCGTCACCTGACGGAGTCGCCGTTGTGGCTGGCTTCTCCCGCCTTGCGCTCTCGCGAGCGCCTGGAAGCCTTGAAGCCCTTTTTGCGGAATTACAAAGGCCTGATGCTGATTGCCTTTATTTTGGCCGTATTTAAGCTGGGCACCTATTGGACCTGCTACACGTGGTTGCCCCGGTTTATCAAGGCTTCGTTTGGGCTGGAGCTTCATAAGTCGGCCCTGTGGATTTTGTGCGGGCAGTTGGGGCAGTTTATCGGGATGTATGCCTTTGGCCTGGTTGCCGATAAGATTGGCCGCCGCTGGGCCTTTACCGGATTTTCCCTGTTGACTGCCATGGCGTTGTTGCCTCTGGCCGTGTTCTGGCATGAGCTCTTTGCCGATTGGCCGACCTTGTTTTGGGCGTTGATTTTTCTGCTGGGCTTTGGCTCCGGCTGTACTGCCGGGTTTGGGGCCTTGCTGTCGGAATTGTTCCCCACGGTGCAGCGGACCTTTGCCATGGGTACCGTATATAGTCTTGCCAGAGGGGTGCAGATTTTTGCACCCGTTATTGTGGCTTCCGCTGTCAGTGAGGCGGGCTTGATGGGAGGATTGCTGGTACCGACTACGCTGGCGGTTTTAACGGCGCTGTGGGTTTGGACATTGCCGGAGCGGAAAGGGACTTCGCTGGCGGCTTAAGGCTCCGCGGACTGAATGCTCTGTAAATATTTCGTAATACACGTCGGGCTTTTGGCAATTCAGCATCTTGAGCGAGTATCTTTAAACTAACCCCACCCTGAAGCAAATTGGCTCTGTGTGCTTCTGGAACGGGGTGTGATGTCCTATAGGAGTTTCCACCCGATGAACGTAATTTCTTTTCAACCCGCGTTTCAAGCCGTCCAGTCCAAGGCATCCGGCTTGATGCGCCAGCAATTGAAACAAGGTTTACTGCCGTTGGCATCGACCCAGGCCAAGGATACCGTCACGTTCCGGGGGCGCGGGGATGATTATGATGCGCCTCGCAACCTGTCTCCAAGCGAGAAGAAATATGGGGAAGCCCTGGCTCTGGCAGAGCGGGTGACCCAGCAAGACACCCCCAAGCTGACGCTGTCGAAGCGGGCCGGGCAAATTGAGAAGCTCTTTGCCGAGGCCGTCGAATTGGGTGTCAAGGAAGGCAACGCCAACCTGGTCTACAGCGTTGGCCTCGTGAACCATCATGGGGTTGAGCGCTTTTATGAGAACGGCTTGGGTGGTGTGCACCGGTATCATCAACTGCCCAAAACCGCAGACAAAGGGCAAGCAGAACCATTGGATAAATGGATTGTGGTGCCCAATTACGAGTTGGGTATGGACTATTTCCGCAAGGCGGCCCAAGTGGCGCAAAAGACCGGCGATAGCTGGACCATGATGAATGTGGCCCGCAAGTTTAGCGATGGCCTGCGTCGGCATTCGGCGGATCGTCCCAGCTTGCCCATCACCCCGGAGATGTGCCACAACGAAGCCAAGGATTATCTGGGTCAGGCGGTGTCGCTGGCTCGTAGAACCCTGGCCGATGTTCCCAAACCGGAGAACTTCCGGGTTGCGGATAACGTGAAGTATGCCGTCGGTGTGCTCCGCAAGGTGGATGACATCTACCGCAACGGTGCTGAGATGGATCGCTATGATGACGCTCGCAAGACCTTTCCGCCGATGCCTGAAAAGGCCGAGGAGCTGGCACCCTTGCTGGCTAAGTTTGCCAAAGTGGTTGTCTAGCCGGATTGAACTGGCAAGTATGATGCAGCCGAGCCGTATCCTTCGTGGTGTGGCTCGGTTTGCTTAGTAAGCTCGCGGGGGAATGCCGTGGACCAGGAGATCGATGATGCGGTCGCTGATGGGGTAGCCGGAGAGCTGCTCATCCAGGATGAACACGGGTGTGGGGTTGCCTTCGAAGAAGACGTATTCGCCCTCCGGGGTGCGGCGCAGGTCGATGCCGGTGAAGACCAGTTTAAGGACATCGGCCAGGCGTTTGCAGTCGGTCAGAACCTCGTCGGGGAGGGTGATGGGCACCCGCTTGGCTTCGTCGTCCTCTCGAAAGTCCAGGGTGGTGCTGTGGATCTCCATGGCAAACATCTCGTTGCCCACCAGGTAGGCTCGGATGTCCGTGCCGGGGATGAACTCCTGGAGCTTCACGGGTGAGTTGGCCAGGGTTTTGAGGCGCTCGGAGGTCAGGTCCTCGTCTTTTAAGAGGGTGGTGTGGGCCCAGCCTCGGACGGGTTTGAAGATGACCTGCTTGTTCAGGCGTTCGTAGAAGGCGATTAATTCGTCCGGGTCGTTGGTGATGAGGGTTTCGGGGACGCGGATGCCCGCCTGGTTGAGGAGTTGGAGCTGATAGCCCTTGTACTTGTGCATTTCCACCGACTCCCAGGGGTTGACCCAGGGGCAATCGAGGACCCGGCAGAAGCTGCCGATGGCCGATTCGATGTTCCAGTAGACGATTTCGTTGAGCATGGGGTCGTCTTCGTGGGGGGCGTTGACCCCTTTGGACCAGCGGCGGTAGACGCCCTGAATATCGGAGAAGGCCACCTTGGGTTCGGAGGGGGAGGCCTGGAAGAAGCCTTCGCATGGGCTTTCGGGTTTGTAGGATATCAAGGTCACCGTGGGATACTGGGTGGTATCGAACATGGTGGTCTTGAGCCCCCGTTGATGCATTTTGGATTGCATGTAGACGGAGGGGTAATCATCCGGGGTGCCGACAATGAGAATCATAGGTCCACTATAGCACGAGGGGGGCTTTTGCGGGTATGGGGGAGGGAGCGGTTGTCTGAGGTGAAGGAAACGGGATTTTCAACTCGTTTTTGCTCATTTTTGCTCAGGGTGACTTTGTTTTTGGTTTTTTGCCTCGTTTTTACTCAAAAATTACTCAGGGATTGAGTTGTTTTTTACCCAAAATTACTCAGGGCTTGAGTTATTTTTGTTGTTTTTTACTCAAAATTACTCAGGGCTTGAGGTATTTTTGTTGTTTTTTACTCAGAATTACTCAGGAATTGAGGTTTTTTGTTGTTTTTACTCGAAATTACTCAGGGAGGTGGGGTTTTTGGTTTGTTTTTTACTCAAATTGACTCAGGATGTTGATTTTTTTACTCAGTTTTACTCAGGTTGTTGTTTTGGTTCAGGGTTACTCACCGATACTCACCCAGGTGGGGTGGGAGGGACTCGGGGGTAGGGTGTTGTGAATTTTGAAGGGTGTGATTAATTCAGGTGGTCTTGTTTGTTTTCCGGGTGTGTCATTCGGTAAAATGGCTTGAGGTAGGTAAATAGGGGTGTGTTATGGGTATTATTCCTGATTTGGGCTTGGTTTAAACCTGGTTTCTGTTTTTTGTGCCGTTGATGCCCAGAGGGCGATTGCGGCGGTCGTCTTTCGATGGGGCGTATTAAGCAGATTCGGAATGATTTTTGCGTCGCTTCCCATGGCGTTTCAAGAATACCGCTATTTGTCCAATGGCGGGTTTTTATCAGATTGGGGTAACCTGAAGTATCGAATTGGGAACCAGGATGAGCGATGACTGCAGAAATGTCTCTTGGGCCAAGCGGCGAGGAGGCCCAAAAATTTCAGAAAATGGCATTTTGGTTTGCCTGTGCCATCGGGGGCATTGGCCTATTGGCGCTAACAGGGTTTATTCTTGATATTCATTTGCTGCGGTCGTTTCTGCCCCATTTCGCGCCGCTGATTTCCCTGCCATCTACGGTCAACATCCTTTGTGTCAGCATAGCAATGTTCCTGTATGCGTTATTTGACTCAAAACCATGGTCTCGCAGGGCGATCATCTGTCTTTTGCTGGTTCCCTTGTCCGTTGCCGGGTATTTCATTGTGCGTTCGTTATGGGCGGCACAGTTTGACGTGATTTCCTTGCTAATTCAGGATTATGGCATTGTCATGCCCTTCTTGTCTGCCATGAGTATGGGGCTTGGAGCATTGTCCTTCATGTCTTTTATTCTCTGGAAGGAGAATCGTTGGGGGACTTTGCTCTCCGGACTATTGGCCATGCTGATGGTTCAGATGAACCTGTATGCCTTGCTGGGGTATTTGCTGAAACTGCCGGTCCTTTACGATGATCGAATGTCGCTGCCGTCGTCCTTGTCTTATGTTCTGATTGGGACGGCGTTACTGATTATGACGACCCCCTTCGAGGGCTTTCTGGTACCGCTCTTTTCCAAAAACACCCGTGTTCGTCTTCTCACCATGTTCGCCCTCACCGTTGGCATTTTGATTTTGGTCGAGGGGATGACGGACGTGTCGCGTTTTCATCATACGGTTGAACAGGGGATGATGGCGGATGTGCTTCGATTTAATTATTTCTATGTGATGACCTCGTTTTCCAACATCGGATTATCTATTTTAATGCTGGTGGGGGCTTTGGAGGCGATTTACTATTTCGAGGCGTCCACGATCTATCAACGAGAAAAGCAGGTGGCCCAGCGCGAAACGCAACGGGCGGAGGAGGCTTTAGAAGCTTCATATCGGCAGTTGGAAGACTTTAAAAAGGCATTGGATGCATCCGATATTGTGGCCATTACGGATACGCACGGGGTGATTACCTATGTGAACGACGCTTTTTGTCGTATTTCAGGGTATACCCGTGACGAGCTGATCGGTCAAACCCACCGGCTGATCAATTCGGGCTATCATCCCAAGTCGTTTTTTAAATCCATGTGGTCAGCCATTGGCCATGGCCATGTGTGGCATGCGGAAATAAAAAACAAGGCTAAGGATGGGAGCTATTACTGGGTTGATACGACGATTGTTCCGTTTTTGCGAGACGATGGCAGGCCGTACCAATACATTGCCGTCCGGCATGATATTACCGAGCGAAAACGTGTTGAAGAGCAACTTCGGATGGCCTTTGACGACGTCAAGGAGAGTGAAGCCCGATTTCGGACCATTGCGGATGAGTCGCCCATGTTTATTGTCATGGTCGATCTGGCGATGCGCACCACGTTTCTCAATAAAACCTGGATTGACTTTACAGGGCAATCGTTCAGGGAGAGTCCTGTTCGTCCGTTTCTGGCCGAGGTGCTTCATCCGGATGACGTGGACAGAACCGTTGACATGTATCAGCAGGCGGCACTATCGCCTCACACGTTTTCGCTGGAGAACCGACTGCGGTCCAGGGAGGGGGAGTATTTTTGGGTTCTATGGCATGGGACGCCGCGGTTTTTGCCCAACGGTGAATTTCTGGGCTTTATGAGCAGCGGGGTGGATATAACGGTTCGCAAACACATGGAGGAAGCCCTTCGAAACAGTGAATCCCAATGGCGAACGCTGGCCAACTCCATTCCGCAACTTGCATGGATGGCCGATCAGACCGGCTGGATCTTCTGGTATAACCAGCGCTGGTATGAGTACACGGGGCTCCCCATTGAATCTGTTGAAGGGTGGGGATGGCAGCAGGCGCATCATCCGGACCATGTGGATCGGGTGACCGAATCGATTCAATATGCCTTTATCCACGGAACCCCTTGGGAGGATACTTTTCCGCTCAGAAGCAAGGAGGGCCAATGGCGTTGGTTCTTGTCCCGTGCACTGCCGATTCGAAACGATGCAGGCGAGGTGATTCGCTGGTTTGGATCCAATACCGATATTACCGATGAGCTGACAACGAAAGCGGCGCTGGAACAACTGACCCGGGAATTGGAACACCGGGTTGCCGAACGGACGGCAGCACTGGAGGAGAGCAATAAAGAATTGGAATCGTTTTCCTACTCCATTTCACATGATTTAAGGGCCCCGCTACGAAGTATTGATGGGTTTAGCCGACTGGTGTTAGCCGAACAGGCTGATAAGCTGGATGACGAAGGCCGACGTTACCTGCGGTTTATTCGGGAAAATACCCAGCGTATGGGAGAACTGATCGATGACTTGTTGCAGTTGTCCCGGGTGGGTCGGGCCGAGGTAAAACAGGAACCGGTGGATTTGAGTCAACTGGCAACCCAGGTGCTGGAGGAATTGCAACTGCAAGAGCCGCATCGGCACCTGATGATTCATGTACAGGACGGCTGTCTGGCCACCGGGGATCGGATCCTGTTGAGAACGGTGTTGCAGAATTTATTGGCCAATGCCTGGAAATTTACATCGAAAACCGAGCAGGCCCGAATTGACTTTGGGTGTGATCAAGATGATACTGGAAAGCCGGTTTATTATGTGAAAGACAATGGCGCCGGATTTGATCCGGCCTATGCCGGAAAGTTGTTTGGTGCGTTTCAACGCCTGCATGATGCCCGTGATTTTCCGGGCACAGGCATCGGCCTTGCGACGGTGAAACGCATTATCAATCGTCATGGGGGAGAGATTTGGGCGGAAGGACAAACTAACCAGGGGGCTAACTTTTATTTCACCCTGGGTTCTCGCAAAATAAAGCTGGGAACATAGTGTCTTGTTACACTGAGGCGATATGAAAAATTGCGTTATCTTGTTGGTTGAAGACAACGAATACGATCAGGAACTGACCATGAAAGCGCTTAAAATGGTGGGGCTTCAGGCAAAAATTGTGGTTGCCTGTGATGGGGTAGAGGCCTTGGATTATTTGATGGGGTCGTTAGAGACCGGTCAGTGCGATTTGAATGAGCACCCGCAGTTGGTTTTATTGGACTTGAAACTGCCGAAATTGGATGGGCACGAAGTCTTGAAACAGATTCGCTCTAATGCCCGAACCCGGTTGCTTCCGGTGGTGGTTCTAACGTCGTCGCGTGAAGAAGAGGACGTGGTGAAGAGTTATGCCAACGGCGCGTACAGCTATATTCGGAAACCTGTGGATTTTGACGACTTCCTGGATGTGGCTCAGAAAATCGGGGATTATTGGTTGAAAGTGAACGAAAATCCTCCGGTGGGTTAGGAGGATGGCCGTGAACTCGTCCAACTTGACGCCTATTCGGGTTCTTCTGGTTGAGGATTCTGAGTATGATGCTGAACTGATCATTAAAGAGCTGAAAGCCAGTTGGGATGTTTTTTATGAACGGGTATGCACCCCGGAAGAGATGACTCAAAAACTGTATGCGCATGACTGGGATATTATCCTGGCCGATTACCAGATGCCCCGCTTTAGCGGCCCTGCGGCCCTGGAGTTGCTGAAGAAGACCGGCTTGGACATTCCCTTGATCATCGTGTCAGGGACAGTGGGGGAAGAAATTGCCGTGGATGCCCTTCGGGCCGGTGCCCAGGATTTTATTGTCAAAGGACACTTCATCCGGTTGATTCCGGCTGTCAAACGAGAACTCAGCGAGCGGGTGGCCCGTCAGGAGCTGCGTCAGGTCGAGCGTCAGTTTCGCCAGAGCGAAGAACGCTATCGGACCTTGATTGAAGGATTAACCCAATTTGCCATTCTGATCATTGATGCGACGGGCTATATTCAGACTTGGAACGAAGGGGCGCAAAAAATATTGGGGTATCCCCCGGAAGAAGCCATCGGAATGCATTGTTCTTTCCTCTACTGCCCTGAAGACCGGGACCGTAGTATCCATGATCAAAGTTTGGCGATTGCCGTAAAGATGGGACAATATCATGAAGAAGGGTGGCGCTTAAAAAAGCATGGGGAACGCTTTTGGGCCGAAATTACCATTACGCCGATGTTTGATGACAAGGCGCAATTGATAGGTTATTCCAAGATTGCCATCGATCGTACCCAGGAAAGGGAAGCCCAAAAAGCGTTAGAAGAGTCGAAAGATCAGGCCGAACTTGCGAATCAGAAAAAAAGCCAGTTCCTGGCCAATATGTCCCACGAACTCAGAACACCACTGAACTCCATTATCGGGTACTCGGAGATGATTCTGAACAATATGGTCAAATCTTCGGAAGATCTGGAACGCTACGCCAGGAATATTTCCGTTAGCGGGCGTCACCTGCTGGACATTGTGAACGATATGCTGGATGTGTCCAAAATTGAAGCCGGAAAGCTGGAGATTCATGCCCAGCCTGTTGATCTGCAGAAGTTGGTGCAGGAATTGCATGATGTGCTGGTGATGTTGGCCAATCAAAAAGAAATCAAGATTTTCTGGGATGTGGCTCCGGAGGTGAAGACCGTCGAAGCGGATCCCCAGCGGTTACGGCAGATTCTGTTTAACCTGATGAGTAATGCCATTAAATTCAACCGACCCGGGGGCAAGGTGATGCTGAACCTGTGCCGAAGCCAGGATGAACGCTGGTTTCAA
The DNA here is from genome assembly GCA_041697335.1 of Vampirovibrionaceae bacterium NZW_1234. GTDB lineage: Bacteria > Cyanobacteriota > Vampirovibrionia > Vampirovibrionales > JAGQHJ01 > JBGUGD01. Next base: position 127,530 of record JBGUGD010000023.1, read on the forward strand.
GGTGAAGTCACGGATACCGGCATTGGGATCCCGCGGGATAAGATTGATCAGCTGTTTTCCGATTTTTACCAGGTGGACAGTTCTTCGTCCAAGTCCTACGACGGGACGGGGTTGGGGCTGGCCCTGACCAAGCGCCTGCTGGCTGTGCAAGGCGGTGATATTTCCGTTGATAGCGAAGAAGGCAAAGGATCGACGTTTCTCTTCCGTCTGCCGATTCGACGGGCCAACCCGGAGTCGGCCTAAGGCCCCGGCATCATTGAGACCCAGGCGCATGATTGTTGCCTCATTATTTTTGCATCATTCCCTGCAGATGGGCGATAAACTGGCTGATATTGCCATTGTCCAGGTGTTGGTACATGGTATTGGATTCCGAGTAGGTGTTCAGATCGGTCCAATTCATCTGACCCGCATAACCGCCGGGATTATGGTTACTCATATAGGTCGGGGTGCCTCCCAAGGCAATCTGGACGGTATTGATTAGTTGGCCAAAGGGACCCACGGAATCGAGGACGGCGGGTTGTACAATTTCGTGACCAAAGTTGGCCAATCCGGGCAGGGTTCCTGCGGCTTGCTCTTGCCAGGTTTGATGTGGGCCTGCTAATGCTGGCGCCAGAATATGATAGAGGTTTCCATTGGGATGGTGCTGTCCATCTGCAAATTGTGCCAAAATGCCAATGTCGGCAGGGTCAAAGTGTTGCTGCATATGCCCGAACAAGATAGGGGCTGCAATGCCGGAAAACACCTGGCCATTGCCCGGGCCATCGGGAATGATATTGTGGAGTTCTTGCAGTACCATCAGAACATCCTGCCAGGTGTAGGGTCTGGGCTCATGACCCAGGACGTTGACGGCTAGAAACTGAAGCAGATAAGCCTGGATTTCCTGGGATGTGGCTGTTGCCGGTGGTCTGCTTGGGGTGACGTCTGATACATCGGCTTCTGGGCCGTTTTCTCCCAGCATTTGAGGAATGTTTTGAGGCGGTGGCGGGGGCGCTGGCGGGGGTTGTAAAACCGGTATCTTGATGGGAATCCCCGTTTGCTGCGAAATCAGACCCAATGTTCCCATGTTACTTAAGCCGGGTGTGATTCCATACTGAGGCAGCGGGTTCATGACGGTGGTATTGTTCAGATAAACCAGGGAGGTGAGGACGTCACTGGCCGTGTTCTGGGCAAAGTTGGTGACCGATTCAAAGGTGTCGACAGCGGCATTGTATGCCCCTGAGCCCACCTGGTAGATGGTGTTGACCGTTCCCAGGACCGTGCCTGCCGCCTGCTGAATGTTATTGAGGGTGTTCACGGCAGAGTCGATTGGGTTGGGAAAGTTACTGGGAATGGAAAAGAAATTGCCGAGTTCCATAGCTCATCTCCGCTCTTTGCCTGATGTCATACATAACCAGGGTTCGCCTATAATCCCGGTATCAGCGCGTGAATTCACGTCGTCGCTGTGCCCTGGGAGGCCCATCGCCATTAGTTAGGGTGATAGGCTTTCTTATTTATATAAAGTAAATATCCTTATCAAGATTGCGGTTTACGTATTTAAAATTTAAATAAATTTACGTTAGAAATGGTTGCCCCCATCGGTTTCCAGTCAACAACAGCGTGGGGTCGTTTTTAAACGAAAACGCCGCCTTCTGAGTTGAAAGCGGCGTTTGTACGAAACAATCCTGGTTTAGGAAAAGGTTCTGTTGCCCTTGAGCAGGTTGAGCAGGACTTGAAGGCGTTGGAGTATCTGGGTGATGTCCATATTGCCTCCGGGCGGGCGGAAGCCGCCTTCCTGATCGCTGGGGAATTTTTCGGTCCCAACACCGCAGAACATGGGCGGACGTGTGCCGCCTTCCTGGTCGCTGGGGAACTTGAGCGTTTGGATGTCGCCACCGATGGGGGGACGCGTGCCGCCTTCCTGATCGCTGGGGAATTTTAAGGTTTGAATGTCGCCACCGATGGGAGGACGTGTGCCGCCTTCCTGATCGCTGGGGAATTTGCGGGTTTGAACATCGCCACCGATGGGGGGACGCGTGCCGCCTTCCTGATCACTGGGGAATTTCATCGTGGTCGCAATGTTGCGACTTCCGAGGCTTGCATAATCTAAAAAATATCCCGACATGAAAACCGTCCTATCTGAACACCACAAAAATATCTATATATATATAAACAATTTATTTCAGGATTAATTGCCACGAAACGCCCAAAGGTAACGTTTTGTAACACCATTAGGCATCATGGTCAGTCCTCACGATTCGGTGTGTTCACCTTGGGGTATCTCCATCTGAGGGTGTGATCGCCGGTGTCTGGCAAGCTCTGGACGCGGTTAGCCAGAATACATACTGAGTGTGACCCGTAACAAGCTTACGAATTGGCTCTGAAATTCTGCAAAAGCAGCATCAGAACAAGAATTCGCTGGAAGGATAGGCCCGAGGAATTGTTGTTTCCCGGTGGGCGTATGCCGCTTTCATCGTCACTGGGAGCTTTCATGGTGAGGCTTATCTTGTCGATGGGTGGGTGCATCCCTCCTGGCGGACGGATGCCGCTTTCATCATCGCTGGGAGCCTTCATGGTGAAGCTAATCTTGTCGATGGGTGGGTGCATCCCTCCTGGCGGGCGATAGCCGCTTTCATCATCGCTGGGGGCCTTCATGGTGAGATTGATATAGTCAAAGGGAGGGCGATAGCCGCTTTCATCATCACTGGGGGCTTTCATGGTGTATGCCAAAGCATCGTTAGGAGGACGATAGCCACTTTCATCATCACTGGGGGCTTTCATGGTATAGGCCAAAGCATCGTTGGGGGGACGATAGCCGCTTTCATCATCGCTGGGGGCTTTCATGGTGTACCCGATATTTCGGGGAGCCGACTGGGCATAGTCAAAGAAATATTGAGACACTAACTCTCTCCTAACATGGATGTGGTTATTTAATCATATTTATATAAAAAAATAATATTTCTACCAATTGCCTGAAGTCGTCCTCATGTAAACTTTTGTGTAAAAGAGCGCAGTGCCTGAGAAACCTGGAGCTGCTGTGCTTTATGCCCAGGAAATCGGTGAGATTATTTAAGCTCTGAAGCCTGCAGAGACAAAGGGTCTATGAACCGCCTCTGACCAAGGTGTCCGCCAGGCAATCGCTGATTTTAAGGCCGCTGCGGTCTTCGTAGATCATGAACAAGGGGCTGGGGTTGGCCTCGAAGAAAACGTACTCGTCGTCCGGGGTACGACGCAGGTCGATTCCGGTGAGCCTGAGACCCAGGGTCCTGGCCAGGCGGCGGCACTGGTCTTCTACGGAAGCGGGAAGGGCTGCCGGAAGAATCCGCATGGCTTGATCGGTTTTGTAATGCTCGGTGTCCGTATGGACTTCCGTGATGAACAACTCGTCCTCGATAACATGGACCCGGATATCCACGCCGGGAATAAATTCCTGGCACTGGACCGGCAAGGCGGAGAGTCGACTGAGGGCGTCGGGGGCCATATCCTGGTCCGTAAGCTTATGGGCAATGGCACTCCCGGCCAGGGGTTTGACGATGGCATGTCGTTGGTGGGCTTCGTAAAAGGCAACCAGCTTTTCCGGATCGTTGGTGATCAGGGTCTCAGGGACGCGAAAACCAGCAGACTTCAGTATCGAGAGCTGATGTGGCTTGAACCGGTGCAGTTCGATGGCGGTGGCGGGGTTGACCCAGTAGGTGTCCAGATTGCGCCACAGGCTGCCGAGGGCGGCTTCCAGCTCCTGCTGAACAAAGAATCGATAAGCGACATCCTGGTGAGAGGGGAGAGACAGCCCTTCATAGCAATACCAATACACGGCGTCGATATCTGAAAAGGGGATGCGGTTGGGCAATTCTGGTGTTTGAATCCATCCCTCCCCGGCTTCGGTAAAGCTGATTCGGGTCTGGGTCGGGAACGTGCGGGTATCGAAGCAGACAACCTGCTTCCCTCGGGCTTCGATTTTCTGTCGAACCCGATCGGAATGAATATCTGAGGAGCCAAGAATGAGTATCACATCCCCATTATACGGCGTGATGAAAAAAATGCTTGGGGAGGCTCAGATGAGACGCCCCAAGCATATATGACTAGCCAATAACTGCCGTTAATCGGGTTGCTCTAAAATATGCTTGCGGGTGTAGTGGACCCCCGCCCCTACGCCGGTGCCAATGGCTGCCGCAGGAAGGATACCTGTACCTGCGGTAATGGCCGCACCGGCACCAATGGCTGTTCCTTTAAGGGCACGTCGGGCCAGGGGCTTGTCTCTCAGTAATTCACTTTTGTCCATCAGGCCAACCCCCGCTCCGGTGGCTGCACCGACCAGCCCTCCTTTAAGCAAGGATTTGCCGGTCAGAGCACCGACACCAACGCCGGCAGCGGTGCCAATGGCGGAGCTTCGGACAACCGGATTGCGCCAGGCATTTTGAATGCGGTCTTTGGCGGTTGGTTTTTGGACGTAAACGTAGCGCCGGGCACTGGCATCATACACCCGTTCGTAACTGGGATTGGCCCAGGCCGGGGCAGCGGAGGCCATCACCAAGACCATGGCCATGGATGCAGCCCAAAAACGTGCAAGATTCGATTTCATCAGGGAACCCTCCATTGCAGGAACCTAATCGGCTTATACCAACAGCATTTATCCTAGCAGTTGACCCTGTCAGCACACACTAGTCTCTGGTCTTACTACCGGTACTATTTTTGAGAGACGATGGCTGAGCCTGGATGTTCCCGGGAGGTGTATGGGGTCAGGCCGGTTTTTGTGTGTCCGCTTTTCTGCTGGCCAGCGTCTTTTCCCACAGGGCACGCCAGTCGGCGACGCCTGAGGTTTGGAACATCTCCCGAATGGCCACGGGATCGTTCATGGTTTCTTCCTGTTCGATACGGGCGATGATTTTTTCCCGGGCTTCGGGGGGAATGGCCTTGATGAAGGCCACAGTGGTTTCATACAGTTGGCTTAACAGGTCGTTGCGGACGGACTCGCCTTTTTCCTTCAATGCCGGAGAGACATCGCTGTGGGCAAAAGGATTGTCCGAGGGAGGGATGATGACCTGGCCGAAGCGCTCCGGGTAGAGGGCCGAGGTTTCGATAGCCTCTTTCATCAACTGGTTCACCTTGGCCCAGTCGTTGGAGGCCCCGGAGGAGACGTTGTCCTTACCATAGAGGGCTTCTTCGGCGGCGCGGCCTCCCATGATCATGCAGGCCATCTTCTCCACAAACTGACGGGTCTGGTGGTACTTGGGCATGCCTTCGGGATCGGTGCCCATAATGCCCAGGGCCGTGCCACCACCTTCCATGTTTCGGGGGACTACGGTCAGGAACTGGACGGGTAAGCCCAGGGCCCACGCCACGGCCGCATGGCCCAGGGTTTCATGGACCGCGACCCGGCGTTTGTCCTCCGGGGTAAAGGCTACGTCCTTTTTGGGCAGGCCCAGGTAGATTCGCTCGATAGCATCCAGAAAATCCTGGCGCTCGATAGCGGTCTTGTCCCGGCGCCGTGCCAGGAGAGCGGCCTCGTTGGCGATTTTTTCGATTTCGGCCCCGCTGGTTCCCGGCCACATGCGTCGGGCAATGAAAAGGGAATCCACATCGTCGGCGACTTTCTTGTTGCGCAAGTGGACGTTGAGAATATCCCGGCGTCCTTCCGGGGTCATCGGCGGTGTGACGGTGTATTTCTTATCGAAGCGCCCGGGACGGACCAGGGCCTTGTCCAGGGTCTCGGCCCGGTTGGTGGCGGCGATGACCAGGACGTCATCGGTGGCGTTAAAGCCGTCCATCTCCGAGAGGATGGCGTTGAGGGTCTGCTCGCGCTCGTCGTGTCCGCCCACGCCGGGACCGGCACCGCCGCGCTTTTTCCCAATGGCGTCGATTTCGTCGATAAAGATGACCGAGGGGGCATGTTTTCGGGCCGTGGCAAACAGATCCCGGACACGGCGAGCGCCCATCCCGACGAAGAGTTCCACGAAGTCGGATCCGCTAAGGCTAAAGAAGGGTCGATTTAACTCACCGGCGATGGCCTTTGCCAACAGGGTCTTACCGGTTCCGGGCGGGCCTTCCAAGAGGATGCCACTGGGTAAGCGCTCTCCAACTCGGCTTTCGCGATCGTTAAAGAGATTGAGGATGTCGGCCCGGATTTCATGCACGACTTCAGGGATGCCTGCGACATGATCCAGGGTGACCTTGGGGGCGTTGGCGTTGGTAGTATGGCTTTGGAGGGCGCTAAAGCCACCCCGGCCAGCCATGCCGCTCATCATGCGATAGGCCAGGTACCCGATCAGGGCCAGCGGGAGAAGTTGTATGGCCAGCATCAGGAAAATCGCACCCACCTGGCTTTCGTCTTTAACCTGCGGGTGAAGTCCTTTTTCCCGCATGGATTGAACCAGTTCGGTATAGCCGGGTTGTTGTGGGTTGGGCACAAAATGCTGGACGTTCTTGTTGTCGAGAATTACCCGCCATTCGATGGCGGTTTTACCGGCCTGGATTTCGATGGCCTTCACCCGCCCGGCCTGGATCTGCTGCATGAGCTCCTGGGGTGTGGCGATGAGGAGGCCGTTCGCATCGGGGATGGTTTCGCCGGGTTGGACCGGGGCGGTTAGCTGCGGGTTTGGCTTTTGAGGGGCCAGGGCGGAATAGCCCATGTATGCGGCAAGGCCCAGGGTGAGATACAGGAGCAGTTTGTTTCGTCGGGGGGGCTGTTTCTGCGGGGATGCGGTTCCGAAACGAAGCAAATCGTCAGTCCGATGATGGTGTGCGTTGGCCAACGGTCGCTCGGGAACGTGTCCGATAGACAGCGCCGTCCGATGGGCAGGCACCCCCAGAAGTGGTGTCACCATGGTCTGTTTCTCCCTTTACCCTAAAATGCACATCCTTCATGGATGTGTTTGATGATGGATGAAGGTATTTTTATACAATTGTTTTTCTATTGCAATGGGTTATCGGGTATTCTTGGGGGGATGAGTTTACCCCGGGCCATATGACATGCAGTCCTTAATACCCGTAGTTGTAATCAATGGGCTGCTCTTCATGGAGGCGAAGCAGGACGGTTTTCTGCTTGAGTCCGGCCAGGGCAGGGACGGTGCTGGTATCCCAGGCCAGAAGATTGTCGCCATAGATGAGGTTATTGGGGCCAAAGTGCTGATATCCGGCCTGAGTCAATTCCGTGGATTTGCTCTGGGCCGGGTGGATGCCGGGAACCTTTGACAGGGCTTGCTGTAAGTCCGCCAGTGGCGGGCAGTTTTCGTTGTAATGCAGAACCAGGTGCTTGGGGTAGCGTTTGGCTCTGGGGAAAGGAGTATCCTGGCTGACAGCAGGGGTGGGCAAGCCAGCCGTTTTCAGCTGCTGGATGAATTCGTGGTGGATCTGCTGATCTTCGGGCGTGAATATAGGACGATTCGAAGTATTTACAATGGGAACCAGCATATAGCGCGAAAACTGCGGCTGATGGGTCAGTCCCGGGAGTTTCGTCAGATCCAGGGCGTAGTAGTTCTTGGGGTACTTGCCCTTGCGCTTGTAATCGGCGTAGCCGGGGACCTTATCCAGATCGGCGGCGACGGTATTGGCTGATACAAGCTCCGGGAGTCGTCGTAGGGCTTTTTTGATGTCCTTGGGGGTGGCGTGGCCGTATTCCGTGGGGTAGGCGTAGGAAATGAGCATGTCCCACAATAAGGGATGAGGGGCTTTTGGCGAGTTGTGCCCGCTAAGACTGACGGCAGCTATGCCGTTTTTAATGCCGGTGGCTTTCATAAATCGACGACGCAGGATTTTTTCCGCCTGCTGATGGTATTCCAGTTCGCTGTAATCCACATAGTGCAGTTTTACCAGGACGGTTTTCTGAGACGTCCCGGGGAAATAGCTGTGCGGGAGTTTCGTTATGTCCAGCGCGTATTCGTTGGGGCCGAATTTTCCTGTCTGGGGATCGCCGGGGTATCCTGCGGCATGGAGCTGGGCTTCGGCTGCGGAGGCCGGTTGCAGTTGGGGAAGATGCTGTTGGATGTGTTGTGCCGCTTGTTGATGGAACTGCGGTACGGACTTGCCGAAGTTGGAGACCACCAGAATGGCGCGTCCCGGAGACAGGTTCTGGGGGTATTGGATGCATGCCTGGAGATGGAGCGGGTTCTTAGGCGCCTGGGCCAGAAGGCGATTTAACCCGTCCATGGCGGATCCGATTTGGCCTGCCGTGAGCGGTGGCGGTGGCGTCTGAGGGGCGTGTGAACCGAAGCGCGTCGAGGCGGTCACTGTCGTTGTACGGGGACGTGTGGGGGACATGGAGCCATTAATGCGCATTTGAATTTTCCTCCCTCAGATGAGACCTTGCCGCACATCCTAGCATAAAAAAGTTTGTTTTATTCAATTTCGATGCCGTTTTTCTCACCGACAAGAGAATCTAAATTGTTCCTTAAATCCGCTGCAAATTTGTCACAAGAGATTCAAGAGTTGTTTTTATATCTTTAAGAAATGGGCTTAGGCAATGTTCTCAGTAAAGACGATTGTCTTCGTTTTCGGGCTTGGGTAATGAAGGAGTTTGTAGCGGTATGACATATGCGGTTCAACCTCGGGGTAGCGTTCTCTGTGGTGCTTACACGGCTTCGAATCTGGCAAAGGAACTGGGCAAGAATATTTCGCCCGAGCAGGCACGAATGTCAGGCTTTGAACCGGATCGGCCTGCCGGTATTGGTCCGAATGCGGTTGAACCTGGATTGGAACGCATGGGGCTGGATGCTGAACGCCAGCCTTCGGCACAAAGTTCGTATAACAATCTGAAAAACGGGGGCAAGGAATTCTTCGCCGTCATGCAACGGGATCCGCAAACGGGGCAGGTCTTTGGCCATGCGGTTGCCGGGAAAGGTGTCGACAGCCAAGGAAATGTCGTCTACGTGGATCCGATCGACGGGCAAGAACATCGGGAACGTCCTGAAGAATTTTATGGCCGGACGATGGGCGCTTGGAGCGTCACGGCATAATCTCGATTTCGCGTTATAGAATTCCCCGAGGCAGGTGGCGAACTTGTCGTTGTTGAAGCGGCAAGGGTGTCGCTGTTTTGGTTGATGACGCCTCTTTTCGCGGCAGGGTGAGCATGGCCTCGATGTCATTGATGTGCGTGACAACTTGGGCACCCAGTTTCCCCGGATTGACGAGTGGGGAGCCATGACGGATTGCCGCTAAAAAGGCATGGGTCTGAACTTCCAGAAGATTGTCGGCGATACGAGCCTCGACTGGCAAGTGGTTCAAGACGGGTACCTCCTGACGTTGCTGCCCTTCCAGGATCATAAGCGCTTTTTCCGCAGGCTGGTGGAAATCGAGGACGGCGATTTTCGATGCGCCGGTGACGACGATTTCATGCGTTCGTGATGCTGCCCGGCCATTAACCTCAATACTGGCATGGCGTCCGGACCAGCTTTTAAAGGCGGTAAAATAGGTGGCCGTGGGATCCATAGACGTGTGATGGCCGGAACAAATGGCGCCTGTTGTCTCAACAGGCTCGTTCAGGAGAAATCGGAGCAAGGCAATATTGGTGTGCCCCCACTGTTCCCACACATGCCCAACGGGCCTGTCTTCAGAATGGGCATGCTGGTAAATCCGAAGGGTTGAAATGGGTCCCAGAACATCGTTGTGAATCATCTGATACAGGGTTTGGACAGCACGGTGAAAGAGGAGCGGGTATCCTACTGCCAGACATAAAGCTCGTTTATTGGCGTGATGCACCAGTCGTTCTGCATCGTCAGCAGAAGGTGTCAACAAGGATTCAACCAGGACGGGTTTATTTTGGGCCAGGCATTGATGTGCAATGTCGTTGTGGGTTTGCGTGGGCGTGGCGATGATCGCGGCTTCCGCGCCGGATGACAGCAGAGCCTGGGAAAGGTTGTCGAAACACGCCACGTTGGGATAGCGGGTTTGCAGCTTGGCCAGTCGTTGCGGATCGCGATCGCAAATTGCGGCTAGCTCACCCATGTGTGCCAGTGTCGCTGCCCAGGCATTGCCCCATTGTCCGCACCCAATCAGTAAAATGCCCATCGTCTAAACTCTCGTGACGCCCCGCTGCTTATTTTACCGGCCCAGACCAGCCTACCCACTAGATTACTTTAAATTGGCTCTGCCGACAAGGAAGGTCCCGCTTCAGGCGCCGGGGAGAGCGTACTGGAGAGGACGTGATAATACTGTTCAACTTCAGCCCGATCGTCAAAGGCGATGGTTCTGTCGGCCAGAATCTGATATGTTTCGTGGCCTTTTCCGGCAATCAGGACCAGGTCATCCGGATGAGCCAGGTTCAGGGCGTGATGAATCGCCTGTCGGCGATCGGGTTCAACGATCATCCGTTCCGGGCGAAACCGCTCGATGCCGGTGAGAATGTCGGTGATGATTTGCTGCGGATCTTCCGAGCGGGGGTTATCCGAGGTAATGACCAGAATATCGGCGTCTTTTTCTGCAATCATCCCCATCTGGTGCCGTTTGGCAATGTCTCGTTCGCCGCCGCAGCCAAACACGAGAATCAGGCGACCCGTCGGGGTAAGTAGGTTACGAGCCGCACACAGAACGTTTTCCAGACCGGAAGGTGTGTGTGCATAATCCACAATGACGGTTGGACGTTGGTGGACACGTTCAAAACGGCCTCGAATTTCCGTAATTTCAGACAAGGCCTCTTGAATGACCGGAATCGGGACCTTCAACGCCAGAGCGGCAGAAATGGCTGCCAGAGCGTTATAAATGCCAAACTGGCCAATAAGATTGAGTTTTACTGGAAAGGCTTCCGCAGGCAAGACACACGTAAACGTGGTGTGCTGCAATTCGTTACGAATGTCTGTCGCAACGACATCGGCTTTGGGCTTGGGATTATTGGCCGACGCCACGGCATAGTAAACCCGGCGAACATGGGGGGGGCAATGCGACTCGAAGTGAGACACATAGGGATCATCCGCATTCAGCACCGCGATTTTAGTCTTGTTTTCTTCGGGTTCAAGGGATTGGAATAGCAGTGTTTTTGCTTGGACATAGCGTGTTGTTGATTTATGAAAATCCAAGTGCTCAGGCCAAATGTTGGTCAATACGGCCATATCGAAATGGCACCCTGCAACTCGGCCTTGTGCCAGGGCATGGGAGCTGACTTCCATGACCACGGTATCGATCTCAGATTGGGCCAGTTTGGCCAATAAGGCTTGCAACTCATCGGCTTTGGGTGTTGAGGGTTTTGCCTGAATGGGATCACATAAGCGCTCGGATTCCAATCCCAGCGTGCCAATGACTGTGGTGTTGCGATGATGTTTTTTCAGAATGTGATCCAGAATATGTGCGACCGTGGTTTTTCCATTGGTTCCGGTAATTCCGATCATGGTGAACGTTCGGCTGGGATCCTGAAAAAAACGGCTGGCTAAGGTGCCCAGAATTTGATGGGTACTGTGGACCGAAAGAATGGCACACTGATTTAAAATTGCGGGCGGGATGCTTTTCGGATTTTCAACGATCAGCGCAATCGCACCCTGGACAACGGCATGTTCTGCAAACTCGTGCCCATCAGTAATATGGCCCGGCATGCAAACAAATACGGCATCGGGTTTGACTTGGCGAGAATCCGAGAACACGCCTGAAATTTCCCGGTGTCTCACTTGGTCATAGAACTCGGGATTGATAAGGGTGACCTGATCCCCAAAGTCGGAAAATAACGCTTGCAATTGCATAATAGGCTCTGATCCCCAGATGACTCTGCCTTATTCTAGCATCCTTCCGCGTGGGGATGTTGGTGCCAATGGCAATAGAGCCTAAGCCAAGCCTAAATCCTGGGCAATAGCCAGTGCACCCGCGTCATCCAGTAATTCGCCGGGACGCCGGAACTTTTTTGCAATCTTCATCATCTTGGACAATTCATCGAAGGATTGATCAAACATCTCTTCGTAGAATTCCTTAAATTCAGGATGCTCCTTTTTATTGGCGAGTGCCAGATTCCATTGCTGTTTAAAGAAATGTGTTTTTTTGATTTTTGCAGCTAATACGGGGTTCCATTTGGCTTTCATCATATCCCGATACGCTTCTTGTTGATTTAACCATTCCAATAGCGGAGTGCGCCGCCTCCCAGTCAGCGGATCACAGTTCTCCTGTCGTTTTGGCCCTGAAAATTTTGAGATGGGCGAGCCATCGTACCCAAGCCTGAAAGGTGTTCCAGAAGGTGAACATCCGCAGGATTTTGTCTGTTTTTTCGAAAACCAGTCCAAACTGAACACAGTCCGTTTCCCCCGACTTACTCCCAATGCACTCTGAATTGATGTGACTTTACAAATTATAGCAAGTATCGGTAGTTCTGTCTTCGATGTTAAAGATTTTTTAAGGGTATCCACTCTAAAAGATACCGTCTTGTAGATTTTATATATTCAATTTAATGATAGAGAAACGAGAGGGATACCTTTCTTTATCTCGGGTTTTTCAGTCAGAGAAATGCTAGGATAGAAAATAGAAACAGGTTAGTCATTCAGCGTGGAAGTTACTACATGATGAACGTCCTCGGTTCGGGTTTACGTCTCCATCGCATTGCTGTCTCACAGGTATTGCTTTCGGCCCTGTTATTCTCGGGCAGTTTCTCCTCTGTGGATCTGCCGGCTCATGCGGCTTCGGAAAAAGTTGAATCTCACGCAGATGATGCTCACGCGGTTGCGTCGAAACGTCAGTATATTCAGTGGCAACAATTGCCTCCAGGCAAAACCCGTCAGGCTTTCGATGCTTATGGTTCCAAGCTCATAAACAATCTCAATCTGGTAGCGCTGGAAAACGGTAAGCCCACGTTGATTCGGGGCGGCGGGTTTACCAAGGCCGGGTTGAACTGGTTGGTAAATGACATGGGGGTGAGGACCATCATTGATCTACGCGGCCGCTTTGCTGATGACAAAACAAACCAGATCATCGTGCATTCCCCGGAACTCTTGGCGAAACATAAAAAGGCAGGAACCTTGGATCAACTGGAAAACTTATCTCCTGCCGAGGTAAAAGCCTATGTTGCCGAATTGAGTCGGCAGAAAAAAGTGCCCATTCAGTATTACAACATCAAGGCAGAAGATCCGGCTACGATGACTTATTTGTCAGCTTCTTCTCCAGAAAATCCTGTGGCGATGTTCTGCCAATATGGGGTCAATCGGAGTGGTACGGCCTGGGGTGCTTTCGTTGCGCAGCAGGGCTGGCCGATCGAGCAGGCTTACCAGCACTTTGGAATTCGCAACGACCAGGGTGAGATCCGCAATAAGCGTGACATTCTGTACGGGTATAATGTCCATCGCTATCGGTCGAAACAGGCGCCTTTAAAATAACGAGGGGATTTAAGCCGTCGTTGTCATGGGCCTTGGTTTACCAGGTTTTGCCTGGGTTACCGTATAGTGTTCGATGATTTTGCCCAGCCAGTCATTCACGTGGACAACCGATTGCCAGTCTACTCGTTCTCGAACGGTATGGGCCTCCTCGATATGAGGCCCGATCAGAATGGCATCAAACTGCTCGCCATAGGCATTTTTCTTATTGGCCAAAATACTGGCCTGGGCTGCTGCATGTATGGGCCCCACCTGGACCTCGGGGCCGTTCATGGCTTTGGAGGCGTCTTGGCATACGCCTGGTAGTACCGATTTCGGATCGCCCTGCCAGGCTGGATAGTGTTCCTGCCAGTCCATTTTGATTTTTAAATTGGGCTGGGTCTGACGGTGACGTCGCTCGTAATTGCGAAATAGTTGGTCCATCCGGGTGAGTTCTTTGCTTTGTGCATCTTTATCGAAGCTGCGCATCATAATGGTCATGTTGGCAGACTCCGGGATGGCGTTTGATGCTGTTCCGCCCTGCATCATGCCAATGTTCTTGGAAATCAGGGGCATGTTCGGGTAATGCGGATGCATGGTCACCGGACCGGTTCCGATTTTTGGAACCATGCGCGACATTAGATCAATGGCATTCAACCGATTCGGGCGGGTAATATCAACGCCGGAATGGCCGCCATTGGTCCCGGTGACCTTGACGTTGATCTCCACAGCACTTGCCAGACCGTTGACGACTTTGAAGGCGTTAAACTCATCCACCACAATGACATGTCTGGCTTTGAATTTTGAGGTGTCCAGCTTTCGCAAGGAGTCACACGAGCTTTCTTCATCGGGGGACAATACGATCTCAATGGGGACATGGGGTTTGTTTTTAAGGTTGGCGACGTTTTCAATAATGATGGATAAGCCCCCTTTGTCGTCGGCCCCCAGGGTGGTGGTACCATCCGTTCCGATAAATTCTCGTCCCTCGTGCTGGAAAAGACGCCGTTGGACCGGCCGGGTCGGATCCAGGGGATTGCCCGCCACAATGTCCATATGGGCCGTCAGCATCAAAGGGCGTGCTTTTTCATAGCCTGGAGAACCGGGGACCCGAATGATCAGCGATCCCCATTCATTTTCTTCAATCTGCAAGTTGGGAATTTTTAAATCCTGAAAACTTTTGATCACCAGGGCTTTCATTCGTGCCATTTGCTCCGTAACAGGCTGGTGGTGCCTGGGATCGGCTTGAGGCGTTGCGCTGGGAATATCAATCATCTCAAACATGCGTCGAATAACAGGATATTGTTGGGCAAGTGCTGACATACGCTCCTGTCCTTGACTGTTTTCGGCTCCAAAGCGATTGTTTCCTGCGTGCTTTTGGGGCAGGGGCGTCTGCAATGCCATGGGTTTGAATTGTACACAACGAACCATCATCACCTAAAACTCCCAACACATGACTCATTAATCATTCTTTGTAATATAAAAATAAAGTTTTTGCATGAACAACTTTGTCGGGCTATTAGGCCATAGAGCAATAGGTGAAAAATATATTGGGACGCTCTAACAAGATGTCGTCGTTTGAAGGCCTTCAGGAGTGGCCACGTGTCTTCTCCCAGGATTTTTTATCGCTGATTTGCGTGCGCAATGATCTCTTTCCAGAGGCGTTCCGGAACGCTTCTCCATGATGTTTCGTGACACGTGTAATCGTGAAGGTTATTAATAAAGTCGAGAGAAAAAATTGGATGCTGACATATACGTCCATGCTCAGAACAAAATCATTCGGGCCGGAACGCAAAAGTCGAATATTCAATTGTTGATGGGTTACTCCCCTCGAGCCGGGCCAGGATTGGCAATGGTGTCCGGGAGGATCTCCGTTCTGAGGGAGACGGCATCCAGCTGGCCGTTACGAAGGATTTGAAAATTAATGGTGGCATTAACCGGTTGGGAGCGGATAAAGTCCTGGATTTCCTTGGGACTTCTCACGGCCTTGCCGTTCATACGCTGAATGACATCGCCCTGCTGAAACCCGGCACGAAAAGACGGGCTGTCGGGCATGACCTGGGCTACAACAACCCCGTTGGTCGTTTCAGGTAGGCCAAGACTCTTGGCCAAGTCCGGTTTCAGCTCGGCCATGCTGATCCCAATCCAGGGCCGAGTGATTTTGCCTTGGGTGATCAATTCATTGGTGATCTTCTTGACCGAGTCAATGGGAATGGCAAAGCCAATGTTTTGGCCTGTTCCGGCAATGGCGGTGTTGATCCCAATGATTTCGCCTTTGAGGTTCACCAACGGGCCGCCGGAATTGCCCGGGTTAATGGCGGCATCGGTCTGGATGAAATCGACGTTTGCATTAATGTCGGGAACCTGACGAGACAGCGCACTGACAATCCCCAGGGTGACGGTATGATCAAAGCCCAAGGGTGAGCCGACTGCGATGACCCAGTCTCCGGGGCGAAGGATTGAACTGTTTCCCATAACTGCCGGACGCAGGCCGCTTGCACCATCCATCTTCAACACGGCAATATCCGTCATCGGATCGCGGCCAACGACTTTGGCGTTGAACTTTCGTCCATCATTGAGTGTAATGATGATCTCATTGGCCCCTTGGACCACGTGGTTATTGGTCAGCACATAGCCATCGGGACTGATGATGACCCCGGAACCGTTTCCACGAAGTACGGGCATCCGCTGCGGAACGCCTTGAAAAGGAACCATGTTACCCCCGAAGAAGCGTTCAAAAAATTCCGGACCAAAGGGCGTTACTGCAGCAGCCGGGTTTGCCGTTTTTTTAATGTCAATATTCACGACACTGGGAGCAATGTCCTGAGCCACATCGGCGATAATGCTGGAAGAACTGGAAAAGAGTGAATGCTCAGCGGAGCGGTTGACCAATTGAATGGGAGAACGCTCAGGCGCAGAACCTAAAAGTTGTACAGAATGAGTTTGCTGGGAAGGCACGCCGAGAGAACCCAACGTAAGGACTAATGCGGTAGAAGCCACCAAGAAGGCACTTGCCGAGAGCAAAACCGGGGCGGATAACTTGGATTTTGCTTTGACAGTCGGTAGCATGGGCTCCTCAGCGTTTGGAGATTGCTCAAGACCAGTACTCGTATGCGGATCCATCGTGTGCTTATCCATAGGGTGCAGTGCTCCTTCAACAAACAGCGTTTTCATTTTTCACATTCAGTGTAATGCAAAGAGGAAAAGGGTCAAGCCGAGTTCTCAGATGTCTTGAGATTCCGACAGACTTACGGTATAAAGATGACTATCATCAAAGGAAGAAGTTCCCATTCGTGGATTTAACACTTAAAGATACGTTACAAGAGTTTTTGCTTCACCATGACCTTATTGGTCGCGACAGAGAAGCGCATTTTATAGTGGCCTTCTCCGGCGGGCGTGACTCTACTGCATTACTGCACTGCCTCGCTGAACTCAAGACTTCTTCCGATGTCGGGATTAATATTACGGCGGCATATTATTGGCATCCTTGGCGTCCCTTGCAGCAAGATTTGCAGGTTGTCCATCAAAGTTGCAAAGCGCTGAATATTCCCTGGGTGATGTTAACGCCGAATTTAACCTTGCCGAAAACGGAAACGGCGGCCCGGGAAGATCGCTACCGGCAGTTAACCAAACTGGCGCTGGATTTGGATGCGGCGGCAATTTTAACCGCACATCATCAGGACGATCAGATTGAGACCATTCTGTTTCGCTTGTTCCGGGGAACAGGGCTGGATGGCATCACCGGGATTCCTTCCCTTCGTCTGTTATCCGACGATACCTCCAAGCCGGTATGGCTGGCCAGGCCCTTTATTGATACCCCGAGAAACCGGGTTGACGACTATGTTCAGGCTCGAGGCTTGCGCTATGTGGATGACCCCACGAATACCAATACTCAACTCAAGCGTAATGCCATTCGCCATGAGCTGCTGCCTCAAATTGAACAGGCGTTTCCCCATGTCAGACAATCCATCATTCGTCTGGCATCCCTGGTTGAGGGTGAAATCGACATTATTGAGAATAAAATTGATGAGATCTGGCAGGATGTCTTCGATTCGGAAGAACAAAGCCTGGATGAGATCCGTTTTAATCAGCTCTCGCCACCGTTTCAGCGCCGAATTATGCGCTGTTTCCTGAATCGGGCGGGGCAAGAAGCCGGTTTTCAAAAAATTGAGGATATTATTGGCTTTTTGGCTGGGAAGAATCGCAATATCCAGATGCCTTCGTTGCATTCTCTGGATGCCAAGCACTTTCTGCATGTCTATCGCAACCGGATTACGATTGAGTCTCCTCAACAGTCCAGCATTGCTCCTGTGCCTGTTCAGATTCCAGGCCAGGTGACCCATCTGGATTTGAAGACCACGGTTTCGATTATTCCCTTGACCGCCGAGCAAAAGCTGAGAAATATCGATTTTTCACGGCTGCCGGACAACGAAGTTTACGTGGATCTGTCCAAATTCACCGGCAGTGAGCTGATTCTGCGGTCCCGTCAGAAAGGGGACCGGATTAAGCCTTTAGGGATGTCGTCACCGATGAAGCTCAAACGGTTTTTCATTAACCGGTGTATTCCACGCTTTAAACGTGACAGTATCCCCCTGCTTGCCGCAGACTCGGAAGTCTTGTGGGCGGTTGGGGTTGAAATCAGTGAACAAATTCGGGTCAAGGATCGGCCCACCCATTTGATAACCGTAAAAAAGGAAGTGTAACGTGCCGACTATGACTCAAACGTCCTCCATTCCTGACACACTGCAGGTCCTGATCTCGGAAGAACAGATTGATACCCGGCTGCAAGAAATGGCCGATGAGATTAATGTCCTCTACAAGGATACGGAAGCCTTGATCCTGGTGTGTATCCTTAAGGGTGGGTTTATGTTCGCCTCGGATTTGGCTAAAAAACTAACGGTTCCTTGCCAGATTGAATTTGTGCGCTTATCCAGCTACGGGAATTCTCAAAAAACGTCAGGGGTTGTCAAGCCTGTGGATCTGACCCTTCCCCCCCTGAGCGGCAAAGATGTGCTCCTGGTAGAAGACATTGTCGATACCGGGCTGACCTTGAGCTTCTTTATGGAGTATCTGGAGTCGTTGCATACGCCCAAGTCGCTCCGGCTTGCCGTGTTGCTGGACAAGAAAGAGGCTCGCCAAAAGCCTGTTAAAACCGATTTTGTGGGCTTTGAAGTCGGAAATCAGTATGTGGTGGGTTACGGCTTAGACGATAAAGGGTTCTATCGGAATTTACCCTATATTGGCTATTTCCCCATGCCGGATTCCGATTAAGAGAGTCTCTCGGATGATGCGCCCCGGCTTTACCGTTGCCGTGATGATTCCGACTGGCATTGGGGCCAGCATCGGAGGATTTGGCGGTGATGGTATGGTGTTGCTGCCCATGCTGTCCTCCATCTGCGATACGGTGATTACTCATCCCAATGTTGCCAATGCTGCCTGTTTCCAGACGCTGCCGTCAAACACCCTGTATGTGGAAGGCTATGGGCTGGATCAGGTTTTTCGAGGCCATTGGGGTCTTAAGCCGGTTATTAAGAACCGGATTGGCATTATCTGGGATTCCGGGATTTGCGAGGCCATGGAAACCCTGCATCGCAATACCATTGCCGGTGTTGAAACGGTTTATGGCGTTGATGTGGTTGGCGTTCAAGAAACATCGAGCCCTGTGGGGCTTGAAATCTGTGTGGGCGAATCGGGTCGCTCCACGGGGAAAATTACCAATCCCGATGTGTTGATCGAGGCGGGGCAGGCGCTTTTGGAACAAGGGGCAACGGCCCTTGCGGTATGCTGTTTAATGCCCAAGATTGATACGCCTGAAGATGAGCAGGCCTATAAACAGGGTCAAGGGGTTGATCCCATTGCCGGTTTGGAGGCGATGATTTCCCATTTACTGGTCTCTCATTTCCGTTGTCCTGTGGCTCATGCACCAGTCTTCGATTATGAAGACGCCCTCCCGGTGGTGGAGTATCTCGTGGATCCCAGGGCGGCTTCGGAATTTATTGTGTCGACGTTTCTCCCGTGTGTGCTGACGGGATTGGCCAAAGCCCCCCAGTTTTATGAGCTGCCCACACTCACACCGGGCATACAATGGGATGATATTCGTGCGGTTGTGGTTCCAGCCGATGCGTTGGGGTCTCCAGGCGTGCTTCGGGCTTTGGAAAAAAAGATTCCGGTCCTGGCTGTCGAGAATAATGCAACTGTGATGACCTGTGATGCCACAGCACTGAATGCCGACGAGCATGTTATCCGCTGCCGCACCTATCTGGAGGCGATGGGGCACCTGGTGGCATTGAAAGCCGGAATAAAGTTGCCTGCTCATATTGTGTCGCCTTCTGCGGTGCATCATCTGCATCCTCATGGAGTGGCTTCCTGTTGCGATTGCTAGCAGCCGTTTTTTGCAGGGCGGGAACATCAGCCTTGGTCAGGAAGGGGCGGTATGGATCGATGGTGATTTACGAGTTGAATGAAACGTATAGGTAGAGCCAGAGCGATGCGAATGTTGTTTCCCCCAATCGAGCCCTATAAAAGCTATTACTTTCCTGTGTCCGATGGGCACCAGCTGTATGTGGAAGAGGTGGGAAATCCTGACGGAATTCCGGTGGTGTTTCTTCATGGCGGTCCAGGGGGCGGCTTCAGTCCGGATCATCGCCGTTTGTTTGATCCCGGTGCCTACCGCATTGTGCTTTTTGATCAACGAGGGGCGGGGAAGAGCAAGCCCCATGCCAGCCTGGAGGCCAATACGACGTGGCATCTGGTGGCCGATCTGGAGGCGTTGCGTCAATCGCTCAATATTTCGAAGTGGCTTGTCTTTGGCGGTTCATGGGGGAGTACTTTGGCACTGGCCTATGCCGAAACTCATCCCGAGGCGGTATCCGGCTTGATTCTTCGGGGCATCTTTCTCTGTCGTCCTGAAGAGATTCGCTGGTTTTATCAGGAAGGGTGCAGCTGGATTTACCCCGATTTATGGGAGGCCTATATTGCGCCGGTCCCCTCTTCCGAGCGGCATGACATGATACAGGCGTATTACCGGCTCCTGACGCATCCGGATGAAGCCATTCGGCTGCAGGCGGCCAAAGCATGGAGTGTCTGGGAAGGCTCAACCTGCAAGCTGATCCCGAATGAGTCGGTGATTGCCAACTTTGAGGCCGATGCCCATGCCTTGGCCATGGCTCGGATTGAGTGCCATTACTTTGTCAACAATGCCTTCTTTACGAAAGAGAATCAGTTACTGGCCGATGTGGATCGAATCCGCCATATCCCGACCTGGATTGTCCATGGGCGTTACGATGTGGTCTGCCCGGCCAAAAATGCGTGGGATCTGCATCAGGTCTTTCCCGAAGCCCAGCTCCGGATTATTTCGGATGCCGGCCATGCCTACAACGAACCGGGTATTCTAGAAGCCCTGCTAGAGGCGACTGAAACCTTCAGAACGTTAACTTAACAAGACATCCATTTAAGGCATCCCTGTAAGCGTATTTGGCCAGTCGGACGGCTTTTGGCCAATAGGAGCTGGCTTTGATGGTAGTGTCTGTCTTTTTTCCCAAATGTCATTGCCATCATTTAACGCTTTTTGAGCCGCTTGATATTCCGGGTGGTCTGGTTGGATTTTAAGATGATCTCCCAGAGGACTTAAACCGGGACGTACATAAGTGGCATAGCGCCCATACAAGCTCCTTGGTGTGTTATTTTCCAGCGCATCAATTGCATTTGAATAGGTTAATCCACTAGGTGAAGAAGGTGCATTGAGGACTAGATCAAACCCTGATTTTGCCATCGCCAGTCCAGCGCCACTTCGTCCCAGCATTCCGACACCTGTCCACCCAACATTCATGAGGTTTCCTGCTAAATCATTGTTAGGGATATCTGCTAATGTAGTGGCCAGACCAAGTGTCGTTCCTCGTTTTCCGGGAATAAAGTTTGCTACTGAACCCGCCAACGATATCAGTGATGGGCTAGAAGGTTCATCAAGTCGGGGTGGTTTTTCTGGGGCTTTCGAATCATTGGATACAGCGCTCGAGCGCGTTAATGCATCGGGATATAAGTTTGGCGGTTTGCCCATGGGCTTGTACAGAGGAGGCTGACTGAATGCTTCCCCGGGGATATTCGAATGTTTGCTTTTAAATACCGACGCACGACTGGGCGTGCAAATGGGGTCGGATAGGAATTCTGGCATGGATCAGAAAGCCTCCCATACGTAAAAGTGCCTATGTGTGCCAATGAACGACAATTTTAAAGATGATTTTAAAATCAACCGAGCGATAGTGATATAAAAAAATATTTTTCATTGTTTGTGCTGAATTCTACTTTAATATTTTATTAAAGCTTGATTCTGGAATTGGAAAATGCCCCCAACCTGACTGGTATTACCAGATTGGCGTGGGTTTATAAGATTCGTAATCACTTTTCTTCAGTGACATCTGTGATTCTGAAAGTCCACACCGAGGCAACCGAGGCTGTCAAACTGCGAAAGCCTGTTTAGTCGTCGATGAGCGGGTGGGTGCCGTACAGGTCCTGGTACTGGAAGTAGCCTTCCTTGGTGTAGAAGTTGGCAAAAGAGAGGCTCATACTGACCCCGATGGAGCGGACAAAGTGCCACCAGCCAATGGGGAGAAACAGGATTTCGCCAGGTTCCAGAATAAAGTCATAGACTTTGGCCCGAGCAAAGAGCGGGAATTTCTCCAAATCCACACCATGTTCCAGATCGACTTTGCTCAGAAAGTTTCGATACGGATAGACATTGGGCAGATAAATCGGTGAAACCATCTGGAAATGCTTTCGCCCATGAACCTGGCAATAAATGGCGTTGGCCAGGTCAAAATGCAGGTCGGTAATCGTTCCGGAAGGGCCGAATAGAAGATACCCATGAGGGTGATCGCCCTCGGGATCCAATAACTCGGGTAAAAACTCCACCTCCTGGTACAAATCCAGAATCGTGGTTTCGTTAAAATCCGTATTGCTGTTGGTCATGTACCAGGAGTTGCTTTCGCCAGCGGAAATGGTGTCGACATACTCGGCCATGGTCATGTGGACATGGGATTTTTTAAAGTGTTCATCCATATGCACCACTTGGACTTCGCGCTCGCCATACTTGGATTTAAAGTATTCCGGCGACCAGTCCTGGAGGATTTTCCAGTGGGCGTTCATTTTCGTGAGAATAATGGGGCGGTTGGTGCAGTGGTAATGTTTGTAAAACTCTTCTCGGGTAATCGTTTCCCGGCGTTCAATTTCTTCGAACTGGCCGGAATTCTCCGAAAGCATCTGGTAAAGACGCAGGAGCCAGTCCCGACGTTTCATCTGTCGGGCAAGCTTGGTGCCGGCAATGATATACGGATGCGTTGCAGCTTGTTCCACTTCTTTGGCAACGACGTCCTCATCAAAGCCCTGGGCAGTCATAAATTTAACAATGTCGGCGTCACTCACCTGCATCATCAGGCAATCGGCCATCCATTCCTTCCAATCGTCAGGGATGGATTTGAACGCGTCCGTCATTGGGGGGTCCCATCGTTGAGGCACTCTAGGACCTATCCTAGGGAAATTCCCTCGAAAATGGCACCTTTAAATGAAGGATCTGCGGCCTGATTATCGCCGCGTATTGAATTGGCCGAGTAATTTTGTCAGCATCTGAATCAAGTCCATCAATTGCTTGACCAGGTCATTGGGTACCGGGTTCGGAGCCGGTGCGGGAGATGGTGTTGGGGCCGGGGTCGGTACGGGCGCCGGGGTTGGTACTGGAGCAGGGGTAGGTGCCGGTACGGGTGCTGGTGTAGGAACAGGAGCTGGAGAGGGCACCGGAACATCGATGGGCAGAATACCCATGGGGTGAATTTCCGGGGTCGGGTCTCTATCAACTGGTAGGATACCTAGCGGGCGTACGTCCGGATTTCTATCAATGGGAAGAATACCCATGGGGACAGCATACCCGGGTCCTGGTGTTCCCGTGGTTCCGTCAGGACGAAACCCAAGGGGGGCAGCTGGAATTTGTTTTGAATTCTGAACAGACATAACACTTCTCCATAGACTCTCACTCTATGGAGGCATGAAAACTTAAGTTTATATAAATATGATAGTTTGTTAAATTATGTTTATGGCTTTTTAATGAGATGATTTTTGTTTCTCCGCCAGTAAGGTCAAGCTTTTCTCTACGATTTCCTGAACGTTGTTGGAGGTCACATGGTCTCGGATACGCTCAAGCTGAGCTTTCATCACGGCTTGGCGATGTGGATCGAATTTATGGGGGGCGGCTAGTCGCTTGGCCAGTCCAGCCGCCAGCATGGGGTTGAATTTATCGATATCAATAATTTGATCCGCCAGGAAGGTGTATCCAGAGCCGTCTTTCTGATGGAAATGAACCGTATTGGCGCAAAATCCGCCAATTAAACTCCGAACACTATTGGGGTTCTTCGGATTATAAGCCGGATGATTCAGCAGCGCGTTGACTTCCGCTAACACATCATGGCGATCGGCCATGGCCTGATCCGAGAACCATTGATCAATCGCCAGCTTATTGTTCTGATGTTTCTGGTAAAAAGCCGTAAGCCTTGTCGAACGGGTTTCCGTATCTCCATGATTCAGGATATGGCCCAAAGCAGAACGAGTGTCTGTCATATTATGATTTCGATCAAACTGTGCAATGGCGAGGGGAAGGTGTTTTGCCGGGTTACCTGCGATGAGGTAGGCCAGGGTCGCATTTTTAATCGCCCGTTCGCCCACATCCTTGACATTCCAATCATAAGGACGGGTTTCTGTAGACCGATTCTCCTCAAAGCGTTGTAAGAGTAAGGGCTCCAGGGCTTGACCAATTGCCCTTTGGGTATGTTTGCGAGCGGCATAGAGGGCATCGATATCAACCTGACCGTCCGGGTAGAGTTCCGAGAGGTAGCTGATACTGGGTAATGCGAGGGCGCGAGCGGCCAGTGCCGGGTCCAGTGTCCTATCCTCGAGGACGCCCTGAAATGCCTGAATTAAGCGGGAGTCCATTTGAAGGGACTGGCCTGACTGGTGAGCCTGAACCAACTCCTTTAAAACCTCGACAGCCAATGTCTGTCCGGCTTCCCATCGATTAAAGCCGTCATTATCATGGGCCATCAAGAACATGAGTTGGTCTCGGCTATAGGGGTAGTCCAATTTCACTGGGGCTGACCAGTTTCGCAATAACGAGGGTGTTGGCTTTTCAGGGACATTATGAAAGATGAATGTCTGTTCGTTCTCTTTTAAATTCAAGACATCGCCATTGGTCAGCAGATGGGCCTGGGAGGCATCGAGCTGGAGGGGGATATCGTCACCTTTGGCATTCAACAAGCCCACTCGAACCGGAATATGAAAGGGGGCTTTGGTGGGTTGCCCAGGTGTTGGCGGTGTCGATTGCCTGAGGGTTAAACGGTATTCTTTTTTATTCGGATCGTAGGCGTCGGTGACGAATAAGGTTGGGGTTCCCGCCTGGTTGTACCAGGTTTGCTGAAATTGACTCAGATCCACGCCGGAAGCATCTTCCATGGCGTTCACAAAATCTTCGCAGCTGACCGCCTGACCGTCATGACGCTCGAAGTAAAGGTCTGAACCTTTGCGGAAGGCCTTTTCCCCGATTAAAGTATGAATCATGCGGATGACTTCTGCCCCTTTTTCATACACGGTGGGGGTGTAGAAGTTTTCGATGGACCCTACCGACGCAGGTCGAATGGGATGGGCCATAGCACCGGCATCTTCCGGGAATTGGACGGTCCGCATCCCGGTGACATCATCAATCCGTTTTACCGCACGGGAGTTGAGATCCGAGGTGAACTCTGAGTCCCGAAATACGGTAAATCCTTCTTTCAAGGTCAAATCAAACCATTTTTGAAGCGTTACCCGGTTACCGGACCAATTGTGGAAGTACTCATGAGCAACGACCGCCTGAACGTATTCATATCGGGCATCAGTTGCCGTGTCGGGATCGGCCAATACGGCAGAGGAATTGAAAATATTCAGCCCCTTGTTTTCCATGGCTCCGAAATTGAAATCGCTGACCGCAACGATTTGAAAGAGGTCCAGGTCGTATTCACGGCCAAAACGCGCTTCATCCCATTTCATGGCTTGCTTTGCCGCGGTCATGGCATGGGATAACTTGCTTTCATCGCCGTGATCGGAATAGATGCGAATGGTGACATCGCGACCGGACATTGTTTTAAACCGGTCCTCTTTCACGGCTAAATCGCCGGCGACAAACGCGAAAAGATAGGATGGCTTTTTGAACGGATCATGCCAGGTCATCGACTCGCGTCCATCCGGTAGGATGGTTCTGGGACCTGGATTGCCGTTGGACAAGAGATGGGGGTATTTGCCTTTGGGGGCAATTAGCGTTGTTGTATATTCACTCATCACGTCGGGGCGATCCAAATAGAAGGTAATGTTGCGGAACCCTTCCGATTCACATTGGGTCGTAAACTTTCCCCCGGAGGTATACAGGCCGTTTAACGAGCGGTTTGCCTGAGGGTTGATGCGGGTTTTGATTTCCAGTTGAAAGGGCTTATCGGGCAGTTGCGTCAGCGTCAATGTCTCTTGGTCTCTGGAGTATCTCTCTGGTGAGAGTTCCTGGCCATTGAGCTTGATGCCCAATAACTCCATGGTTGGTGTTTCGGTCCCTTCCGGGGCTGTCTCAGGAGCGCCAACCAGCTGCAATGTCTCAGAAGACGCCTTGGACTTGGGGTTGGGTTGAATGCTCAGTTTTGATGTGACCTCCACATGGTCTTCCGAATGAAGTTCAAAGACTAAATCCGTTTTGCTGATGAGGTGTGAAGGGGGGGTGTAGTCGTTAATATTGAGCTCTTTAAGCGGCTGTGCGCCGAAGAGGAGGGGGGCCTGTGTTGTGTTTTGGCTCGTCATCTTCTTGGAAATCCTTCTTTGAAACTGAGGCAACAGGGTAAATATGTCGGCTGCTGGTGGGCCTGGTGTCAGAGGTTTATCGGGGAGCGATGATTCACCTAAGTGATTTGCGCCCTCTGACTTCCTATTAGTATAGCCTGATCTGAACCGGCCGAGGTTGGATCCTGTTATCTGAATCATGCGACGCATTCCCCCGTAATATGGCTTTGTTGGTCTCCCCTGGGACTGGGATATACGATACGGCGTCAACAATGTTTGTCAAATTAAATTAAAAAAACCTCTAATGTAGCCCCTGATGGGCAATGAAATTCAGGCGATATCTTCCGTCGGTTTCCAGCCCTCAACCGAATTTATGTGCTCCTCAACTTTGGGTGACCGGATGGCCTCTTTGGAATTTCTTAATCATTGTAACTGTTTGTTAATAAATTAAATGAAATTATAAACAAGTTAGCATCAAAGATTAATTTTTTGTTTTTATACTTATGTGACATATACAGTGTGTTCTCAAACTAAGGTCGAAACGGTGTGAACCTAACGGTTTCTGGAGGTTAAACAAAAATGGGCTTCTTTGATTCAGCAATTAACAACGCAGCAGTCAACAGCGGATTCGTTGCGCCTAAGTTTAACAACACGGTTAAAAAAGACAAGGAAGACAGCCCCAGCTTTGCCAAAAACATTCTGGGTGGCGCCTTAAGTAAATTTGATGCCAGCGCAGCTGTTTCTGACAGCCAACGGGTGAATGGCTTCAACTTCGGTTCCGGCAACAGCTTTATTGGCTAGTTTTTGGGTTGGATAAAACTAACTGCGTTGAATATGTAGGTTTCTAGGTTGAAATTATAACTGCGACAAATACACAGTTAAGCGTTTCTTTCGATGAAGTTTGTTGTTTCCTGAGCCTTAGTGGACAGAAACAGCTTCTTCCAATTGTGGTGCACTGACGGACTCTGGATGTGCTTTTTCAGTTTTAGCTGCTTTCGGCGAGCCATTTTGGTTTGCCGAAACTGCCACATGAAATTCTACGTGCAAGATAGAGCCCTTGGATGAGTGCTTTTGAACTTGTTTGGCTTCGGCTTGCAGGCTTTGACCAAGACCGTCCAGGTTGAACTTGCGAATTCCCCGAGCTAAGGCCAGGTCCAGTTCGTGTGTTTTCAATTGAATGGACAAGGGGGCGAAGTTCTTACCGTAAATGGTGGCCGGAACATAGCCGATGGCTCTGAGTTTGCGGGGAGTAATGGTGTTGTCACGCTCAAAGATTTTCAATGTTTCGAGGTTGGTCATGGTTGAAATACTCCAGGGCTTGAATTATCGCGATAAGTAACCTGTATGGTGCCATAAACCCATGAAGGGCGTCAAGATTGTCTTCGAGTTCTGTCGTAGTCAAACCAAAGCGAAACAAAACCTGCCACCAAGGTTCATGCCGACGGCGAGTCTTGTTCCGCTTGTTACAGTGATTCAAATTAGCCGGTTAGAGAGCTGAAACCAGTTTTTTGGTCGACTCAGCCTCTTTCACGGGCTTTTTTCTGGCAGCGTCAATCCTCCTCAATGCAAGCCGGTAAGCGGCTTCTTGAGTGGTGACGTTTTCCTCCCTCGCAACTTTGAATACTTCGAGCGCCTGTGAATAAATTCCCTCGGTCAATTCTCGGGCTTCATCAAAGGATTTGCCCTCGATTTCACAGGCGACCATGATTACCCCACCCGAATTAATGACATAATCCGGGGCATACAATATATCCCGCTCCTTTAATACTTGTCCGGCCTGGTCATCGACCAAAATATTGTTGGCCCCGCCTGCCACGATATTGACGGGGATTTGCTCAGCCATACTCTGGCTGATAACGCCCCCGACGGCATTGGGCGAGAAGACCTCGGCCTCGATTTTAAACAGCTCGTCCAAATTGGCCACCAGATTAATCTGCGGGTAATTGGCCTTGATTCGGAACATGGCCTCTTCGCTCACATCGGTGACCCACAGCTGGCAACCGGCTTTGTAGAGGTGATCGATGAGCTTGGAGCCGACTTTACCGGCGCCTTGCATGGTAATTCTAAGGCCCGACAGATCGTCGGTGCCTAACCGCTCTTTTACGGCCGCCTTAAGACCCATGAACACGCCCAGGGACGTTAAGATTGCCGAATCTCCCAATCCGCCATCGTCTTTGGCGAGGCCCGTAATCCACGGTGTAACCTCTCTCATCAGTTTCAGGTCCCGTGTATCCGAGCCGATATCCCCCGCTCCAATATAGGTTCCGTTTAATGCATTGATGCGTTGTGCCAGGGCACGGAGCAATTCCGGTGTTTTTTGAGCTGGGTCGTCCAGCATTACGACGGTTTTTCCGCCGCCCAGGTTCAGCCCGGCCATAGACGACTTGAAGGTCATGGCACGGCTCAGGCGCAAGACGTCGTCCAATGCTTCGCTTTCGGATGCGTACTGTTTCATGCGGCAGCCACCCAGGGCCGGGCCTAACGTGGTGTCATGAATCCCAATAATTGCACGCAAACCGGATTCTTTGTCCGAGCAAAAGACAACCTGCTCATGATCAAATTCCTGAATAAGGTCAAAATACCCCATGCCTTCATCCTCAATATGTTGTTGATTCGTGAAATGTCCTAATTAATAGAGGGTCGATGTAAGTGGTGAAGCGATATAGGTCGGTGTCAAGAGCAACACCAGACTTAAGTTATACAAATTATCTTCAGGCCATGGCAAGGCGTCAATCTTAGTGTACATGGTACCCCCCTGATTGGAGGCGAGTTCATCCCTGAGGGCCTTCAACTCTTCCAGTTCGTCTTTCATCCGGTTGAATTTTTCTTTCACTGCCTTGGCCCAGGGCTCAAAGGCACATCCCGGAGCAAATACAACATAGGGCGTATCCGGGTAGGCCCGGCAAAGTTCGGGTCTATCTTCCCAAATCTGGCACTTGTTGTCCTCGCCGATGTAGCGACAGTGGTAAAACACAACGTCGTCCGGCGATTCAAATTCGTCCTGCTTTTCAGCGGCTTTTAATGTCTTGTCCACCAGGCCGGGAACCACGGCTCGGGCTTCATCGTGGGATGCGTAGGGGATAAAAATATTGAAAAAGTCTCTTGCAAACACATCCCCGTTGGCGGCTTTTTCCATCAATTTGGGAAACGGCGTACTGGGCGATGCGCCGCGACAGCAGCATCCCTGCATTTTGCAGGTCGGCAACGGAACTCCGGTGGCTTCTACCCATGATTCAGCGCTCATAGTTTAAGCGTACTTCGTTTTTGGAAAAGGCAAACCCTCTAAAGAGTCGAGTATCGTTTCGGTATTTTGTCCGCCACAGGTGCCAGTGCAGGGGGTGACCCTGGATTCGCGAATTCAACGCTATAATTTTTTAAAGCGCACGCTGCGTCATGGATCCGATCAATTTTCACACGTCATTGTTTTCTCATGTCCTAATTCGGTCTTGGTTATTCTCCTTCTCTTCAATTTTTTCCTTGCTTGAGACGTCATTGTATTGTTCCTGATTGTTCCCCCATTCAGGTCTGAAAGGATAGTCCCCTCTATGAAGGTTCCACCACCCTCTGTTTTGCCGTTTCGTCCAACTGAACCGGTCGATTGTCGCGCCCTCCAGGCGGTATTTGATACCTATGGCCTTGATCTGACCGATGTTCTGATAGGGGCCTATGATCGTGAAAATCCGGTTAAAGTGGTTGCTGCCGAGTGTCTTCTCTCTCGCATGGCCATTTGCAGTGATGAACGCCTGCATGCCTACCGGAATGATGGGGATAATGCCACCCGTTATCGGCGTCATCCGTTGTCGGTGATGCAGAAAATCCAGAAGGCCTTTATGCAAAAGGTCCGAGACATTAAGGTTCTGGCCCATGATGATTCGTCCCAAGCCAGTTTGGACCCCTCATCACAGTCCCCGTCCGTTATGCTTATTCCCGCAGAGCATCCTGTAATGGTTCGTGCGGCCCAGTTTTTAAACACCTCGTTCCAGAAGCTGCTCCTGTTCCAGAGAACCATGTCCTTGCCCTATCTGAAGCAATCGTCGCCAAAGAAACCGCCGCCGCAAGATCCGATTGCCGCCCTGATTCGTTCGGCACCCAAACCCACGATGGATGAGGGCTTTCGAATCGGTGACAGTGTTTATCAGGGCTATGTAGTGCAAGATTGGATTGAAGGTTTTCACCAACCCAAAGAATCCTGAACACCGTCTCATTTACCGAACGTGATTTGCCAGCCGTGTTTTCAATACCGTCCTGAATTTATGAGGGGCGGAGCCCTCATGGGCCTCTTTTTTAATTACATCTGTAACAAATTGTAAATTCTTTGCGGCAGTACGCAATTTTACATCTTCACGACGCTTTATATCGGTGCAAGGTAAACCACACACTGATACGAAATGACAGTGATGTGCTTGCATACTGCCTCTCTCTATCCGTTATCTCTTGCTACTCCCCCCTCAGCAAGAGATTTTTTTTTGTGCACTTTTCAAAAGACCTCCCTCAGGCAAATTTGGGTCCCGACATGTTTTCGTTGGAACAGAAAATAAGCGCCTCTTAACCGATGGATGATCGCAACCTATGACCATGGCTTTTGCAGTTTCTCCCCGTTTTGGCTGGCACCGAACGAAGCCGCCTTCGGCCGAAATCCGATTCTCGCCAGCCGATATCCGAAATCTCCAAACCCTGGAGCCCACCGACAGTTTTACCGAAAAAGTGGCCGAAAAGCTGGTCGGCGACTCGGACGAGTCCCCCCGCTTTGCGGTCATTCCGGGCCTCTTGTCCACCCTGGGTTCTGCCGTTAAAGCACGGATATTTCAATGGCAAGTGTCCCGGGCGGTTTTTGAGAAACTCAGCCGACGCGATCCGGATCGCTTTGGCGTGTGGCCCGGGTTTTACCCCGCCCTGCATGCCCAGTACCGAAGCCACTCCGAGCCTCTAACCGAGTTGCACCAGGATGGCGGGGGTGTTCTGGTCTCCCTGACCTATGGCCAGAACAAGGGGTTGGAAGGGGGCGCACCGCGTCTGGCCGATGTCCGCCAATTCTGTCGGGATGCCAAAACCACATTGATGTCTGTCCGCGGCAAACCCCGAGACAATTACCTCAGGCCGGATGTGGATGCCCGGGTGCTGAAGGACTATGCCATCGACATCGATGATCTGGAGATGAGCCGGGACATGGGCATGGTCATCCTGAACAATACCGATGACGGCGTGTTTCATGCCGGTGCTCCGGCTCGTAAGACAGCCGGTACCCTTCGGCCCACGCGCCCGTTGGGGGTCATTCGCATTTCCAACAACGAATCCGAACCTGCGAGCGTGGCCGTAAACGGTTTTCTACAGGCTTTTTTCGACGGCCAGGTGGACCCTACGTTCCGTAAATCCTAGTCGCTTCACATGCCTCTGGTTTCTGTGACTCGTCAGGCAGGCTGCTGTTTTTTGCTGACAGTGATATTGGGCAGTTGGAGGTAAAGGGGCTTCAAGGTCTCCCAGCTCACTGCAAAGCGAGTGGCCTGATGCTGCATCAGAAACTGCATGGCCTCAGGGGAAAACCAGTCGGTTTTTTCCAGGATGAGGGGCGATTGAGGCGCCGTCGATGTCCACTGCAATTTGTTTTCAAGAAAGGCTTCCAGAATCACGATGTCACTGTGGATTTCAGGCGGGGCCTCATTGGGGCAAACAAACGGCGCCGTCGTCCAGTGGGTTTCGCCGGATTCGGAGACCGTCAGGACGGCATGATAATGCTGTTGCCGGGAGGCATTGAGGAGAACCGTGACGGATTTTTCCCGAAACATCGGGTGGGCCGCAATCAGCTCAAAGGTGTTCATGGCAAACACCTTTACTGGCAGGAATTGCCCCAGAATCCGGGCAACAGTCATCCCGGTCCGAATCCCGGTAAAGCTGCCGGGCCCCATGTTCAGGACAATGTGGCTTAAATCCGTGGCAGTCTTGTGGTGTTGGGTCAACAGACCGGAAAGCACCGGTAACAGAATCGTCGAGTGATAGCGGTAGGAGGTATGGGCTTCCGTATGCCGGGCCAATACCCCGGTGTCATCGGTCAGCATCAGCATCAGTGTGGCCTGGGTGGTATCCAGAAAAAGGTTAAGGCTCATGGGAAAAACCCTCCATCAACTGCGTCAGGGCGTTGGCGTGTTGCGTTTCAATCTGCAGCCGACGTCCCTCGGGACCGCCCGATGTATCGTAGGCAAAGTCCAGATGCCATGTCCATCGATAGTCCAAATCCGGAGCCAGATCCGCCCATTCCATTAAGACAAGACCCTGGGTGGCGGATTCGTCCAGGTAGGCTTCCAGCTCCGGCAGGTTCGCCGCCAGTTCCTCCGGCGTCAGACGATAGAAGTCCCCGTGAAACACCGTCAGGTGATCGCCGTGATACTCGTTCAGCAACGTAAACGTGGGGCTGGTAATGGCTTCTTCGACCCCCAGTTTTTCACATAAAAGCCGTGTAAACGTGGTCTTGCCGGTGCCCAAGGTCCCTGTCAACGCAACAAAGTCTCCCGCAGCCACTAAATTCGCCATGAGAGCGGCTATTTGCTCCAGTTGTAGTAGGCTAGGGATGAAAATTGACTGGTTGCCACGCATTGGTTTTCGTATCATCATTACAATATTTACTTATCCTATCTCTTGTTAGCCGTCATTGTTAACCAAACTGGGTACGAATATCTTATGATCACCAGCAATGATTTTAAAACCGGGATGACCATTATTATGGATGGCAACATCTTTCAGGTTGTCGAGTTCTTGCACGTCAAGCCGGGGAAAGGGTCTGCCTTTGTTCGGACCAAGTTGAAAAACATCTCCACAGGCAATACCGTTGAAAAAACCTTCCGTGCCGGGGAAAAAGTGGAACAAGCCATTTTGGATCGCCGCGATATGCAATACCTGTATAACGACGGCAGCGAGTACACCTTTATGGACAACCAGAACTTTGAGCAACTGGCCCTAAGCAAGGAGCAAGTGGGCGACAACAACATCCAGTACCTCAAAGAGAACATGAATGTCAGCATTCTGCTTCATGGATCCAAGCTGCTGGGCGTTGATATTCCGGCTCACGTGGAGTTGGAAGTGGTGGATACACCGCCTTCGGAAAAAGGCAACACCGCCAGCGGCGGCACCAAGCCCGCGACCCTGGAAACCGGTGCCGTGGTTCAAGTGCCCTTCTTCGTGGAAGTCGGCACACGTATCCGGGTGGACACCCGAACCAATTCGTATCTGGATCGGGCGTAACGACTATGGATTTTAAACTGAATTTAGACACCATCAAGGACCTGGTCGCCCTGGCAACGGAAAACAAGCTCTCCGAGCTGACCGTGGAACGGGACGATCAGAAAGTCGTAATTAAGACCGCCAATGCGGTCGCTGTCGCTGCTGCCCCCGTGGTCGCAGCTTCAGTCCCGGCGGCCGCTCAAGCCGCACCCCAGAAAAATGCTGCCGTCAAGGAAGAGCCGGCATCCAACTATTACAAAGTTACCTCTCCCATGGTCGGGACCTTTTACCGTGCCCCTTCCCCCGATTCGCCTCCCTTTGTTGACGTGGGCGCCTCGGTTGGCAAAGGGCAAACCCTGTGCATTATTGAAGCCATGAAACTCATGAACGAGCTGGAGTCGGAAGTGTCCGGCGTTGTTCGCAAGATTCTGGTGGAAAACGGCACCCCGGTCGAATTCGGCCAACCATTGATGGAAATCGAGGTTCAATAATCTTCTATGTTTAACAAAGTTCTCATTGCGAACCGTGGCGAAATTGCGCTGCGCATTTTACGTGCCTGCCAGGAATTGGGCATCAAAACCGTCGCCGTTCACTCCCAGGCGGATGAAGAAAGCCTTCACGTCCAGCTGGCCGATGAAGCCTACTGTGTCGGCCCGGCTCCCTCGGGGAAAAGCTATCTGAATATCCCGAACATCATGAGCGTGGCCTTGATGTCGGGTGCCGATGCCATTCACCCGGGCTATGGTTTTCTGGCCGAAAATGCAGGGTTTGCCGAGATCTGCAAGGAACATCACATCAAATTTATCGGCCCCTCGGCGGAAATGATTCGCCTGATGGGTGATAAAGCCACCGCCAAGAAGACCATGATCGACATCGGCGTTCCCGTGGTTCCGGGCACCGACGGCGTGGCGTCGGATGTGGACTTAATCAAAGCCTGGGCCAAGCATGCGGGCTATCCGGTCATTATCAAGGCCACAGCCGGGGGGGGCGGCAAGGGTATGCGCATTGTGAATGCCGAGGATGAACTGGAAAGCCAGTTGACCGTGGCCCGCAATGAAGCCAAGGCGGCTTTTGGCAACGATGAAGTGTACCTGGAAAAATACATTCTCAATCCCCGCCATATCGAGTTTCAGGTTCTGGCCGACCAGTACGGCAACGTGGTGCACCTGGGTGAGCGGGATTGCTCCATCCAGCGCCGCCACCAGAAGCTCCTGGAAGAAGCCCCGTCGCCGTCGGTGACCGACGAAATGCGGGAAAAAGTCGGGCAGATTGTTCTGAAAGCCCTGCGCAAAGTGGGATATGAAGGGGTGGGAACCATCGAGTTCCTCGCCGATCAGGACATGAACTTCTACTTCATCGAAATGAACACCCGGATTCAGGTGGAACACCCGGTCACCGAAATGATTACCGGCATCGACCTGGTGAAGGAACAGATCAAAGTCGCCGCCGGTGAGCCCTTGAGCTTCACCCAGGACGACATTCGCTTCCGCGGCCATGCCATTGAATGCCGCATTAACGCCGAGAACCCCGAAAAAGGCTTCATGCCATGTCCGGGTTTAATCGACGGCTATGTGGCTCCCGGTGGTCCCGGGGTGCGGGTAGACAGCCATGCCTACCCCAACTACAGCATTCCGCCGTACTATGACTCCCTGGTGTCCAAGCTCATTGTTTGGGGCGAAACCCGTGAAGAAGCCATTTTGCGGATGAAGCGAGCCCTCAACGAATATGGCATTACCGGGATTCAAACCACCATTCCCTTTCACCTGAAGCTTCTGGACAACCCCGAGTTTCGCAAAGGGGAAGTGTATACGGACTTTATCGTACGCCACGCCCTGGCCTAATCCGGATTGGAATTCAATTTTAAAACCCCCTTGGCCTTTGTAGCCAAGGGGGTTTTGTCTGGCGCTTTTCCGACTTATTGCTGTGCAATCAGTGCATCAAAATCCTTCTTGGTGATATTAATGACGGTTTGTGATTCGGGACCTTCGGTGTTGTCCGTCTGATCCAGATTGGCCAGGGCCCGGAGATCCGCCTCACTGACTTTGTCGCTTGTATTTTCGCCGTCATCCACCAAAGCGGTCAGTTTGGCAAAGAGATCGGTGGAGACGCTGCCCAGATATTTAAACAGGTTCGGGAGTGCCGGATAATCCGGTCCCATGTTGTGTGGGGTGGTTTCAATGGTGGTTGCCAGCGCGGTCATGTCGGCCTGGCTCAACATGGGATTGTCGACCTGATTTTCTTCGGCAACGCCAAACTGCATGGCCCCTGCTGCCGTGTCCACGTTGATGGTATCCAGATACTCACTGGGCGGTGCTGGCGGCAAGGGATTTGGCTCAGGCTTGATGAGGCTTTCCAGAATGAGCGGGGTCAGTTTATCTTTGCCCATCCGAATGTGTTCGACCGACGGGTCAATGATAATGGTACTTCCATTGGGACGCATATCCTGGATCTGATAGCGCCCTTCCGGGGTTTTGGTCACTTTGAATTTCGCATGGCTAATGTCGCCGTTACTGTCCCTGAAGTCGCTCAGGCGCATACTGTTCAGGGTTACGGTGTCTTCACCGGCGCCGCCTATGAGGGTTAGACTCTTGTTATTCCCTTTAAAGAAACTCCGGGTGTTGATGGTAAACGTATCGTTTCCGGCACCGCCATCGAGAATGCCCGAAAACGTGTGATTGGTGGTGAAGTTGTCTTTGTTGGCGCCGCCGGTGATATTGGCCCAATTGGTTCCTTTGCGGATATGAATATTATTGGTCTTGCCGGGGCCCTCGAACCGAATGGCATGATAATCGCTTTTGACAAAGCTATGGGAGATCCCTTTGTCTCGGGTGTTGACTGTCACATCCTTGGACTCTCCGT
Organism: Vampirovibrionaceae bacterium NZW_1234; assembly: GCA_041697335.1. Classification (GTDB taxonomy): domain Bacteria; phylum Cyanobacteriota; class Vampirovibrionia; order Vampirovibrionales; family JAGQHJ01; genus JBGUGD01. The sequence goes on from JBGUGD010000023.1 coordinate 163,655, forward strand.
TGGATCCCGCTCCATTATTGAAGTTGATGGTTGTATTTCGCTTCGTCAGGTTAATGGCGACCTGAAGCAGTGCTATTGCGACCATGATTGTCTCCTTGTCTAACAACGTGGGTACGTCTTCTTCGCAAATGAAGAAGAAGTTTGGTTGTATGGATTTCTCTTTGCCGTTCAAGCGCATGGCAACGAGGACACGATCAACACCGTTGATCGCTGGACGTACTTAAATAAACTCTTTTGGATATCTAAAAATGCCTAATATATATAATATATTGCAAGAAATTTACAATTCAAAGTTCAATCGCCCCATGGCACGGACGCGATTCTCGGGGATCTGCCGATGCGGGGCAAAGAAAATCCAGGCTTGATGGGAGTGTCAAGCCTGGGTGTCGTCATGATTTAGGGTTGTAACGGCCGTCTAGGCTTGGGTCATCCAGCCCTTGAAGCCATTGATGGTATTGATATTTCCTTCGGTGTATTTCGCTTTGAGTTGAGCGGTTTCCAGTTGGCGCTGGGCGGACTCAACGCCTTCTTGCTGACGGGTCAGGGCACTGGGAAGTGCTTCGGCCAGTTTGCCAAAGAAGCCTTTTACCTGTGCTTTGGTTGCAGCCAGAACATTGGGCCCCTCGGTGGCCTTTTGGGCCAGTTTCAGAATAAAGCCCAATTGGCTGGTGCTCACGGTCTCGTTGAAGGGAGGATTTTCTCTGAAGATGGAGTAGTCGGACCAGGGGTGCGGATTCTCTTCATAGGGAATTTCTTCACCCAGGCGTTCCCGGACCAGTTCGGCATTGGGGGTAAAACTGTCTTTCTGCAAGGCCAACTTCAAGAAGGTATTGCTTCCGGAGGTGGGCAAATCGGGCAAGATTTCCTGGGCGGCCTTGGCATCGTTGTCGGTGAGGACCAGGGTCAGCTCATTGGGCTTGCTCAGCTGCGGCTGAAGAACGCTAACACCTGCAAATTTTACGGAATTCAACATGAGGGGGTCTCCTTATCTTTTTAACTGTGCCAGTGTGGGTGGCGTGTGCTTGATTTCGTTATTACTTTACGGTGGACAGATCCGCCAAGGTGTCGGCTGCCTGACATTTTCAGGCGAATCTCATAATTTTTTTTAGAATAATAGAGGGGTCTCCCTGTACGCCGAAAAAAATAATTGTCGGCTTGCGATGACTTGGCATCCCCATGGGTCTTCCGTATGATGAAGGCATTACAATTGGGCTTTGGAAGGAGACGCCGACAATGGAGTTTCGGCCGCTTGGGAACACGGATGTCAAGGTCAGTGCCATTTGCTTGGGGACCATGACCTGGGGTGAGCAGAATACGGAAGCGGACGCCCACCAGCAACTGGACATGGCGCTTGACCATGGGGTGAACTTCATTGATACGGCCGAGATGTATCCGGTGCCTCCGATGGCGGCCACCGTTGGGCGGACGGAGGAGTATATCGGAACCTGGCTTGCCGCTCGAAGCAATCGGGAAAAGGTTATCCTGGCCACCAAAGTCGCGGGTCCGGCCCCCAGTATGACCTGGATTCGACACGGTGAAGGCCGACTGGATCGCGCCAACATCATAGCCGCCCTGGAAGGCAGTTTGAAACGCCTGCAGACCGATTACATCGATCTCTACCAATTGCACTGGCCCGATCGCAACACCAACTTTTTTGGGCAACTGGGCTATCGCCACGAGGCTGACGAAGCCATGACCCCCATTGAAGACACCCTGGCCGTGCTGGCCGACTGTGTGGCCGCTGGAAAAATCCGGTATATCGGCCTGTCCAACGAAACCCCGTGGGGAACCATGCGCTTTCTGGAATTGGCCCGGACCCACGGCTACCCGCGGGTGGTGAGCGTTCAAAACCCGTACAGCCTTTTAAACCGGACCTACGAAGTGGGCATGGCCGAGGTGTCCCTGCGGGAGCAGTGCGGGTTGCTGGCCTATTCGCCCATGGCCTTCGGCCTGTTGAGCGGCAAATACGAAAACGGCGCTCGTCCGCCGGAAGGGCGAATCACCAAGTTTGCCCGCTTTGATCGCTATTCCAATCCCCAAGCCCTGTCGGCAACCACGGCCTATGTGAACCTTGCCCGCCAACATGGCTTGAGCCCGGCCCAGATGGCCCTGGCCTTTGTCACCCAACAGCCCTTTGTCACCAGCAACATCATCGGGGCGACCACCCTGGACCAATTGAAAGAAAACCTGGACAGTGCCTCTTTGCGACTTTCGTCGGCGGTTCTGACCGAAATTGAGGCCATCCACACCCGCATTCCGAACCCGGCTCCCTAGCCCCTGTCTCTGTCCTTACACAGTGTCTTGAATCCGTGTCGTTACAGGCCACCCCAGCGGTGCGCACCTGACGGCAACAAGTCCAACGCATCATTCTTTGAAAGAGGCGTTTATCCATATCCTGTGAGGAATATTAATCATAAAGCGGCGAAAAGCCACTTATAAAAGTAAAATATAAAAATATTTATTGAAAAAAGGTTTAAAATAAGGTGTTATTGGGTATATAAGAAATAAAAACCCTGTTGTAACGAGGTCTTATGTTACTCCACCTTGAAAAAGCCATTCAAAAATGCGTTTCCTCTGTTTTTAGAGGTGTTTTTCACCGTGTGGCCAATTTGGCCACACGGTCAACTGGTCTTATTAGGGCTTTCTCACCGTTCGGCCAATTTGGCCGAACGGTCAAAATCCTCGGATTTACCCCAAAATACCCGTACGGACAATTTGTCCGCACGGGAAACGAAGCGATTTGACCGTGTGAATAATTTGGCCACACGGGGAGCTATCTTGATTCGACGCCTTCTTACGCCGGTTTTGCTGCCTTAAAAGGCTCGAAATGTAACGAAATGTAACGAAAAACCCGGATTTTTCGGGGTTAAGGAAATCTTTCAGATTTTCATATTTTATATAAAGTATATCTTATTAGGTGATGCACCCATGGCATGGGTTATCCTGCCGGGTGTTTGAGGTCGTATGGTTTTTAACGATTATTTTCAGCAGATTCCGGGTGCCCAGCAACCGCGGCTTCCCCAGCAGCAGGGCGGTCAGCAGAACCCTGCTTCTTTGGACTGGCAGCAGGTGGATTCGCCCTTTCGTCAGTTGCCCAGCCAATACGGCGGGCAGGGCTATCGGATTGATGATCGTTTTCAGGGACAGCAACAGCAGCGTCCCCAACAAGGTCAGCGGCCACCCCAGGGGGCTCCGAATGCCCAAGGCCAACGTGGCCTGCAACAGCCCAGACAGGCCAATGCCCCGCAAAGACCTCCCAACGGACCCAGGCCAAACGATGGCCCCAATGGAGCCGCACGTCCTGGCAGTCGGCCTCCGGCAAAGCCGACCCAATCCAAACCGCCGTTTAATCCCATGAGTCTTATTATGCTGCTCTTCTATTTCATGAAGGCCGAGAAAAAAGAAACCACCACCCCCACAGAAACCCAAACCGACACAGTACCGACAGGTACGAATCCCGAGGAAACACCGGGAACGACACCTCCTAGCGGAACCACGCCCACGGGTACCGGTCAGGATATGAATATTGTCCCCGATGGCGGTGTCACACCGCCCACCGGCACAGGAACGACGACCGAAACCGGAACCACTCCCGGTTCGGGTACCACACCCGCCCCACCCGTCAACCCGTTGGCCGGTATTGGCGCGACACCACGGGAAACGGGACCGCAAACCCCGCCCACCACGACCGGCCAGTTTGATACCCTCTTCCGGACCACCATTGATTATGGAACCGGCTTCCGAGGCTACAGGGCCACGACGACCATTCGCAATACCATTGTCCAGGCGATCCTTCCTGCGACGAAACCCTCGGGTATTGCCCTTTCGGCCACCAACAGCGTGTTTGATTTCACAAGCCAGAATCAGGCCCAAGGCCGGATTGAACTCTCGAATTTCAGTAACAACCAGTTCAGCTACACCGGCAGCTTCCACTACCAGGAGCGTGCCGGAGTCAACAATAATGTCATCACGCTGAAGACCGGTGCCACCGGCGGCCATGTGTATACGGAAGGGCGTCATAACATTTATAACTTCGACGGCAGCGATATGAGCCCCGGGGCCACCAGCACGTCTCTCGTTCAAGTCAATGCCGGGGCCTCCAACAATACGTATAACATCACCTTCAAACAGCAGGCCGGAGGCACCATGGGCAATAGCCTGTTCTCCGACGTGTATCTGACCAATCTGCCGCCGGGAACCACCGCTCCGGCCAATAACCTGGTTAACGTCATGCAATCCTCCGCAGGCGACCGCTTCCAGATTTCCACCCCCACCGCCATCAACCTTGATGAGACGGGCCATGTGGTCATTCGCTACGGCAATGGCTCTGCCATTCGATTTGCCCCCGGTTCGGATGGCTATATCCAGACCTATTCTGATCCGGCGGCCAATGCCGGATTGCCCGATGCCGTCTTTCGTGTCTCGGATTTACGGGCGCAACTTCAGGCGAGACAAACCGTGTCTCTCCAGCCCAATCGCCTGGGCGGATCGGGTCAATTGCCGTTGAATAACACCAGCGTCTCCATGGATGGGACGTATGTCTGGTTTAAAACGGCCACAGGCCAAATGGCCGTCACCGAATTGAATACCATCAATAATACCGGCATTGCCTTGCAAGGGGCTACTACGAATACCACCGCCAGAATCGTCCGGCGTCCCCAAGCTGCGGCCAATGGTCCCGCCGACCCCTATGCCGGTCAAGTGGTCTTGCAGCTGCCCCAATCGGCGCAGTTTATTAAGAATCAAAACGGCAGTGTTTCCCAGAATCTGGACGGCAACACCCTGACACTGGATATGGCCGCCTTGCGCAATCTTCCCCTGGCCTTCGAATCCCAGGGCCAGGTTCAGGTGGTTGACAGCCAATCGCTTCTCAGCCAGATCGCTCAGTTCGATGTGCCGTATCGACTTTCCGAAACAGGACAACTCGTTCCGGTTAACCCGGGATAACACGCATGCGGCGTGTCTCTCCTCGGGAGGACATGAATTGTAGAACGATCCTGTTTATTGTTTCCGATGAGGTATTGAGCTGTAAAAAGCGCCTTTGACCTGCATTGCCGATACTCGGTGTCTTATAGTTTTCAATTTTTTATCGGCATTGATCACCTTCAGAGCCACATTTGTTGTGTTGCCAAGAGCATCATATCGTTTTATAAGAATCGACGCTAAACTTTGCAATAAGTGGATTTCGCGCCATTTTCGCGACTTCCCCAAGGGCTTTTCGGGATGAGGTTGTAACAAAAATGTAATACTATATCACAGGTTTTCTTTAAGATTGTTTTTATGCAGACAAGTAATATTCACTAAGAGAGATTATGAGAAGACCCGGAGAAGAAGTATGTTGTCTAGCATTTTCAATTTAATGGGTATGCCGTCTGACTCGATGTTGATGTTGGTGGTTTGCACCTGGTATCTCATCGTATTGGTTCTCGGCGCCGTGCTGGTCGGCTATTTTCTGCTCCATCCCCTGGCATCTTTTATGTAGTAACGAGTCGCTCATTTCGTCACTGTATCGTTTATCAGACATCGGGTTCATATAGAGAGAATTAAGAAGGAAGAAGGAGTCATTCCATCATGACCGGTTTATCGTCCTTATCGTCATCGATATTCCCCAGCTTTGGGATTTCGAATGGTGCACTTGGCCTTGGCCAAAATGTGACCGGTTCATTTGGTGATCCTGTTGCTGGATTATTTACCTTTGGCAATTTTAATTCACAACCCTCGGTGGATGTGTTCTCCCTGGCTTTTGGGACCAATTCACCCAGCTCAAGCAGCAATCTGTTTTCCCAAGTCTTTAATTCGTCCGGAGGAGCGTCGACAGCAAACTCCGGTATCGATATTACTAAAATTTTGATGACCTTGATCGATCGTCTTGACAGCTCGTCCACCCCAGCGGCGAAACCGGCAGCATCTGCATCTCAGCCTGCGGCTGCCGAAACCAAGCCGAAGGCCCCGGACGCAAAACCGGCTGACTCTGCATTGTCCAAGCCGCAGGAGTTTACCATCCGCAAGAAAACGGTGACGCAATTGCCCGAGTCCTCTATCGCCAAGAGCGAGCCCAAGACCGTCCAAAATTATGCAGCCGGCAAAGATGCCGACATGAAAAAGACATTGGATAATCTGGCCAAGCCTTATAAACAAATGGGATTAAATGATGAAAAGGCGCAAAATGCTGCCAGAACACTTTTTATCGAAAACCGTGCCCGTGAGATTGCCACCGGAAAACCCATCCGCAATACGGACGCCGATATTAAAGCCAATTCCGAGCTGACGTTGGATGTGAAAAAACCCGGTGATATGTTTGCCATTGTTTCGGCCTCCTATCTGAGTGCCGGTGGCAAGTTCAACCTGGAAAAACTGAAAAACCTGCTCAACAACAGCGGCAACCAGCGCCTCGTCAAAGAGGGCGTGGGAACGGATGAAACCGCCACCTTGGCTGCCGTACAACAGGCCATCGAAGATGAAACCTTGAAGCTGACGCAGGTCTACAGTGGCCCCAATGACAAGACCTATCTCCAAGGCGATGATGCCGCCGATCTGTTTGACAAGTCCATCAAGTATGTCAACGATCGTCACTTTGGGAATGATGTTCACAAGCTGCAAAAAGGCACCAAGGACAATGACTTGACCTTGTTGGCCTCAATCAGTGAAGGTCCTAAGGACACCAGCTTCCCGCCCGTTCGGCCTATCGAGATTACCATTGAAGAGCGGGTCCCTGTGGCTCCTCCCAAGCCGGTCGATCCGCCTCCGCCGCCCCCAGCTCCCGAGCCGGAGGAGGAAGAGGAAGATGATCTGCTGAGCATGATTTTACCCTTCCTTTTGATGAGCCAGTTCTTTGGCGGTGGTCAGACCGGCAGTGCCGATCTCTTCGGAGGTGGTGGCGCTGGTATGGCTGGACTCGCTGGACTATTTGGCCAGCAACAGCAGGATGACCCCTTAGCCAGCCTGATGTCGCTACTCGGATAAAACGATTTTCAATAGCATTCGTGTGTTGTTAGTGAGACACCTCTGCCGTGGTTGCAGAGGTGTTTTTGTTACCGCCGAAAGACAAACAGGTGATCGCCCAGGGTATTGAGCTTGGTCTGGAATTCAACGGCGAACCCGGCATCAATCCATAAATCCATCATCTGGCCGGTGGTAATGGGGTATTCATCCAGACGCTGTGCTGTTGTTTGGCCCAGGGTCCGTTCGATGTCCGCCGTGTAGCTGGCCGCAATGTCGGCTTGCTCCTGGGCCTGCTCAGAGCTGAGACCCTGATTCAGCAGCTCGAGATAGCGATTGAGAAAGACGGAGCGGTAGGCTTCCTGGGCAATGGCGTTCCATTGCTGAAGGGTTGCCTCGGCATAGCCGGGATCGTCCGATGGCACGGGCACCACTTCGTCCATGATCACCACCCGGAGTGAATCGGTATTCAGGGCGGCGACTTCCTGGGCGAAGGCATACTTGTTGGCGATGGGATCCGGGATGTGGTGGAAGCTGTATAACGAGCACAACACCTGCGGATAGTTTCCCTGCCAGGGAAGGTAGGCGGCAAGGTCCGTCATATTGGCCGAGAGAAACCGGGTGTTTGTGACGCCGAGGTCTTGGCTAAGGCGTTGGGCTTCCTGAATCATTTCCTCACGGAAATCGACTCCGAGGACCTGGGCTCCGGGGTAGCGTCGGGCAATGGCTCGGGTGGTGTCCCCGATGGCACAACCCAGTTCGATGATTAAATCCCCTGGTTTTGCCTGAATCAGCTCTACCAGCGCCTGCTGTCCTGCACGGTAGTAAGAGGTATAGGCATGAAAATCCGTGAATGCCTGAGCATCCAGGTAAAAACTGAAATTGCCGGGGTTCATCTCCATCGGTTTGCCCTCCGTGTCTTGTCAGCATCCCGGTATCCTAACATAAGTCTTTAAGGATTGGGCGTTGAATTTTGACTCCCGAAAATCTGGGCGGTACCGGTAGCGGCAATTCCATTAAATAGGGGGTCAACTTCTTTGCTGGCATCGCTATGATGGGCTGTGTATGGAGGAGCGACTTTTCAGGTTGCCTTCTGTCGTTCATTTGATTGTCATCGCTGGTATGTTCTGGAGGCTTTTGTTTTTGCCTTACTTAACTTGGATAAAGCTTCCAGGAGTTCGATTTTCGGAATTATTCAAGATATTGTTTCTCATTCCGATACATGAGAACCGAGATTTCATTTGAGGAGTTCTAGTTGGTGAATCGTAAGCAAGCCCCATTTGGAAACACATCGTCTTACTCCCAGGACCCGTCCACCAAGCTAATCGAATTTCCACTGAAGTGGCCCAAGATTAGTGTGATTGTGCCCTCGTTCAATCAAGGGCAGTTTCTGGAGAGAACCCTTCGCAGCATTGTTCAACAGCAGTATCCGAACCTGGAACTGATTGTTATTGATGGCGGATCGACGGACAACAGTGTCGAGATTATTCGCAAGTACGAAAACTTTATTGATTATTGGGTCAGTGAAGTCGATGGCAGCCAGACCCAGGGCCTGATTAAAGGGTTTAACCAGGCTACCGGAGATATTCTGTGCTGGCTAAACAGTGATGACCTCTATGAGAAGGACACCTTGTTCGAGGTGGGCAGCTATTTTCGCAGCCATCCCGATGCCGATGCCCTTTATGGCGGTACAACCTACATTGATGAAAATGATCGGGTCATGTTTGTTCGCAAGGAGTTCTCCTTTAACGATTACATGTTGTTTTACAGCGGGAATTTCATCCCCAGCCCGTCGATGTTCTGGCGGCGCAACATCTATGATCACGTGGGCGGTTTGGATACGGACTTTGATCTGGCCATGGACGCCGACCTGTGGATTCGGTTTCACAAGGCCGGTGGCAAGATAGGCTATATCCCCAAGCTCGTCTCACGGACCCGGTTTTATCCGGCGTGCAAGACGGCCCGTATGCGGCGTCAGACCAAGACCGAGTTTCACAGCATCTTTCGTCGCTACAATCATCATATCTCCACCTTGCCGTTTCTCTGCAATACGGTGTATGCCAAGATGCTCCGCTTGATGCGGCTGATTCTGGCCAACCCGAATCCGGTTCATTGCTTTAATCTCATGATGTTTATCCTGAAAGACACCATGCTGTTTTCAAAACTGTTTCTGGGTCGGTTTGTCCGCTCATAGGACGTATACCCGGTATAGATACCCAAAAGGGTTTCTGGTAGAGAGCTCCAGAAACCCTTTAATTGCCTATGCCACCTTGTGTTTGCCACACCCAGAAATAAACCTTTATCTCGCCATAATCCTCTTGAATGCTGTTTTCTCTGTTTTCTCGAATCCGTTATTAATATAAAAACAGTCATTTAGATCATGATGACACTCCGGTGGGAAGTTTAATGATCCTTTTAGAATTTCCTTGGGGGTATTTTTTTGTGAGCACCTAAGCCCGTTAATAGTAAGCGTTTTTAATTAAGAGCATTGTTATACGGTGTTCCTACCTGGCTGTTCATCATTAAAGAAACACGCAATAAGCAACCAAAGCGTTATTTAAGTCTAGTCATCTGGTGGATTAGAAAGCCACCCAGATACTTTATATATAGAGACGCTGACGAATTAAGTGGGAAGGAATGGAAAATGAGAGGCTTGCTTCTATTAGCCGCCGGCATACTAGGGGTGGCGCTGTATCGGAATTCGATTCGAATACCGGAGAGAAATCCTAAGAATATGCTGATAAAGCGTGGCGACTCTCCGATAAGTCCTAATGATATCAGCAACTTCAGGCTAATAAGTCCTGCTTTTGAACCCGGGCAAGTCATCCCGGCACGTTACTCTGGGGAAGCCGATGATAAAAGCCCTCCACTCCGAATTGAAGGTGTCCCGGTAGGTACCCAGTCTTTTGCCATCATTATGGAAGACATTGATCACCCCCTCCCCCCGGTATTTGACCATTGGATCGTCTGGAACATTCCGGCGGAGACCCGTGAAATTCCGGAAGGACGACTCCCTCGAGGCTCGGTTCAAGGCCGGAATTCCCTGAAAAACAACTGGTATAACGGGCCCTGTCCTCCCAACGGGACACACCATTACCATTTTAACTTGTTTGCCTTGGATACCATGATTGATCTGCCTGTAGGCTCCCCGAAGCCATTATTAAAAGCAGCCATGAAAGGGCATATTTTGGCGCAATGCGATCTGATTGGCCTTTATTCGGCCAACCGAACCACCCGAGGCAATCTGATGTCCAACGCTTTAGAGGCAGCCAGTAAAGCCTGATTGAATATCAGCGTATTGAAAGGATACAAGGCGGCGAAATGATGTCTGATTAGGGGCTGCCTCCTCAATGGATTGATACAAGGTAAGGAGGAATGGATTATGGCGGCAAACAGAGCACTTGTTTACAAAGCTCCATGTCAAATGGCGGTGGAAGATATTGGATACCCCAAGATGATTGCCAAAGGGAGACCCATAGGCCATGGGGTTATTCTTAAAATTCTGGTAACCAATATTTGTGGCAGCGACCTTCACATGTACCGTGGTCGTACGGATATGCAACCCAATACGCCATTTGGGCATGAAATTACCGGGATGGTGATTGAAAAGGGGGCTGATGTGGAAATGCTCGATATCGGCGACATCGTATCTGCTCCCTTTAACGTCGCTTGCGGACGCTGCAGGAATTGTAAAGAGCAAAATACCAATATCTGTTTAACTGTAAATGACATGAAACCTGGTGGTGCTTATGGCTATGCAGAAATGGGCCCATGGCAAGGGGGACAAGCCGAATATGTAATGGTCCCATATGCAGATTTTAATCTGCTCAAATTTCCGGATCGGGAGCAGGCCATGGAAAAAATCCTGGATCTATCCATGGTTAGCGATATCTTTCCGACCGGTTTTCACGGTGCTGTCACAGCAGGAGTCGGTCCGGGCAAAACGGTTTATATTGCCGGGTGCGGCCCAGTTGGTTTGTGTGCCGCAGTATCCAGCTATCTGCTTGGTGCTTCTTGCGTCATCATTGGGGATTACAACCAGGCTAGGCTGGATCATGCCCGGGAAGCACTTGGCTGTGAAGTTATCAATATTGCCGAGCATGAATTTATCCGGGATCAGATTGCTGAGATTCTGGGGGTTCCCGAAGTGGACTGTGCCATTGATGCCATCGGCTATGAAGCTCATGGTCACGGCCGCAACTTTAAGCCCGATGTCAGTTCGGATGCCTTAGATACGATTATTGATGTCACCCGTTATGGCGGGCAATTGAGCATCCCGGGCGTATATTTGCCAATGGATCCCCATGGGCAAACCTTGCATGACAAAGCCGGCAGACCGGCTTTTAAATGGGGCCGCGCCTGGGATAAAGGGCTCTCCTTCTTTACGGGGCAAGTACCTGTGGCTCGGTATAACAGATACTTGATGAATAGCATTTTGTTTGATCGAGTCCGGCTCACCCGGGTGTTGAACACAACGGTAATTTCCTTGGATGACGGACCCAGAGCCTATGAGCAGTTTGAAGACGGGGCGCCACAGAAGTTTGTGATCGACCCACACCAAGTGCTTGCCCGTCCGGAATCCGTCCTCGAACTGGTCTCATCCGGCAAAGTATAAAGGAGGAATGACCCTATGGCGATACAACCTCAACCCAATATGGGAATAACAGATCGTATGGTACGTGGCACCTTGGGCTCAGCCCTCTTGCTTAACGGCTTGCGACATATCGGGGACTCTCGGGTTCGGCAAATGGAAGCGCTTATTGGAGGTGCATTTCTGGCTTATGGTGTTACGGGGTTTGACCCGCTACTGGCAGCTCTGAGGGTGAATACCATTGCCGGGACAGAAACCAATGTCTTTAATATGATTCGTCACTCAATGCCTGGACAAGGCATCCGGCCCATACTAACCCAATATGTCTCACCTAAAAAACCACTTCGGCCATTTGATGAATCCATCCCGCTTGCCCAAGCACTGTCTATCGGTTAAATTATCTCAAAGCCTTGGCCAGACTATCTTTATTGGGGCCAAGGCTTGATTATTCCAATCTTCTGAAGTTTCATCCGCTATAAGATTTGGAGGAGAATCTTATCAACACGGGTGCTGCCCATGAGCAGAGAATCTATAATCGTTATGGGCATGTATCGGTCTCCGGTTTTCAGGACGACACCGATTTACCTTAGGATAGGGACGATTGGAACTGCACGGGGATTCTCTCTTCGATTTATTTATCCTTGCAAATTGAAACGTCTACTTTCAATTTGCAAGGATGACACCCAGACTTGCTATTCATTCTTGTGAACATCCCGAATTCCGCATGGGATGTTGATCCGTATGTCATATTTCATCATCCCCAAGGGATTCATTTATGAAAATATGCTTTATATCCTGATATAGAAAGGGTTTTAAGGATACGAATACAAATTGCACTTCGGCCGCGACGATTTATGGGCCGGGGCTGGGAGATACTCATAAAACTCCACTGTTTGTTTGGCGTGGTCAGTAACCGAACCTCGGTATACTGGGGGAAATGGACCCAAGACAACCGCCCGCAAAAACGAGTAGACCGATGCCCCAGAGTTCCAATCTGGATACCCCGGAATTGCGCACCCGATGTATTCGGGCCGTGCTGATCCTGGGCGGTCTGGTCTCGTTGGTGGGTTTTTTGGGAATTGTCGGCTATGCGTTCGGGCTCCGGGCATTATTGACCTTTGGCATGCCCAGTGGGACCCCGATGCTGTTGCCAGGGGCCTTGGGGATGTTGTTCCTGGGATTTGCCCTTCAGGCGGTACTGGCCGGCTCGATGCTGGATGAAAAACCCCGTTGGCTGGCACCGGTACAGCATGGGGCCTTGCTGGTTACCTCCATGATGGGGGTGTTTGTTTTCGTGCTCTATCTGGATCGGGCTGATTACAACCTGATGGCCATTCTGACCCAGGATGTGGCGACGATTATTCCGGCTTTTTTGGAAAATCTGATTCTGCTGATGGCTTCGGCAGCCCTGTTTGCGTTTATGCTGTTTCGCCACAAGGAAGTCGTGGTGGTGTATGTGGTCAACGTGCTGGCCTTGCTGATTCTGTCGTTGGACTGCTTTATTTTTGTCGGGTTTCGGATGAATATTCCGGTTCTGTTCAGCTTCAAGTTGTCGCTGCCCATTGCCATGGCGTATTTCCTGACGGCCATTGCCATCCTGGTAGGAACGATCCCGTTTCGTGGGATTCTGGCACCCCTGGTTAGCGATTCCCGAATGTCCCGACTGATCCTATGGTCGGGGCTGATTACAGGGCTGAGCGTGCTGCTTGTTGGGGCCTACGATATCTCGCAGTTTGAACGCTATATCAGCCACATGACCCTGACCGGCACCCATCCGGATCCGTCGTTTATGTATCTGCGCTCCGAGTTGGTGACCATTATACTGGCTCTGGTCATTACGGTGCTGTCCTTGCGAACGATTCATTATTTCAACCGCTCGGCCTTCTTTGCCCGAGAGCAAGCCCTGGCGAAAGAAGAGGCGGAAACCGTGCGGGAGAATTACCGTATCCTGGTGGAGGGCGTTACCGATTACGCGATTTTCATGGTGGATCCCATGGGCCATGTGGTGACCTGGAATACCGGGGCGGAGCGAATTATCGGCTATGCCTCGGACGAGATTCTGGGGCGGCATTTTTCGTGTTTCTATGTGCAGGATGACTTGAACCAGGGGCGCCCGGACTATGAAATTCGGATGGCCATTGAAAACGGACGCTTCGAGCAGGAAAACTGGTGTAAGCGCCATGATGGGTCCGTCTTCTGGGCCAATATCGTCATTACCGCCCACGTTGATGAGTCAGGCCAATTGATCGGCCTGTCGCGGATTACCCGGGATATTACCGAACGAAAGCGCGCAGCGGAACTCTTGCAGCGTTCTTACGACGAGCTGGAGCATCGGGTGGCCGAACGTACCGAGGAATTATCTCGGGCCAATGCCCAGTTGCAGGAAACCGAACGGTTGCGATGGACCTTTATCTCCACCTTGACCCACGATTTGCGGACGCCGTTGATCGCCCAGAAACGGGTGTTGGAGGTGTTGCTTCGGAAAATGGCCCACGACCCTGAATCGGCGGAGCTGGTGGGAGGATTTCTGAAGAATAATGACCACCTGGTGAAGATGGTCAATATGCTGCTTGAAACCTATCAATACGAAGACGGGTGTATTCAGCTGAACATCGAGCCGTTTCGATTGCATCAACTGGTGTCGGATTGTTTTGACGAGGTTCATAGCCTGGCCCTGGTTCAGGAAATTCGACTTCGAAATGCGGTACCGGCGTCGGATTCTGAAATTTTAGGAGATTTCTATCAGCTGAAGCGGGTGTTTTTAAACCTGTTGGGCAATGCCATCGAGAACATTCCTCCGGGAAGCGTTATTGAGGTCAGCGTGGTGAATCTTGACGCGGATCGCATCCGAATTTGCGTCAGCGATACCGGCCAGGGGATTAGTCCCGACATGCTGCCCCACTTGTTTGATCGCTACTTTACGGGGCACTCCACGCGGCAAAAAATCGGATCGGGATTGGGGCTCTTTATCTGCAAGATGATCGTCGACCTGCATGGGGGTATAATAGAAGCCAAAAGTGAACTAGGGCAAGGAACCACATTTGAAATCACACTTCCGCGCCGGGGGCCGGAAGCGCCTGTTGAAAGGACGATTGAGGCTGTATGACTGTTTTGAATCTGTTGATCGCGGATGATCACGAGTTTACACGTATCGGTTTAAAGTATGCCCTGCAGGAAAACCCCCGATTTCATATTCTGGACTCGGTGGATAACGGGGAGAAAGCCGTTGCTACAGCAGCGGCGTTAAACCCGGATGTCATTCTCATGGACATCAGTATGCCCTTGATGGATGGGATCACCGCGACCCAGAAGATCAAGGCGGCGAACCCCGACATTAAAATCGTGATGTTGACCTCCCGGCAAGTTGGCGAAGAGATCTTTGCCTCTCTGGCGGCTAAGGCTGATGCCTATTGTCTGAAGGACATCAACACCGATCGGCTGATGCAGGTTATCGACATGGTGGCCGAAGGTGGGATTTGGCTGGATCCGCCTATTGCGGCCATTGTGATGGGAAACCTGGCGGGCGAAACGCCAGGGCGATCCATGTTCGGCGCGGAGTCCAAACCGGCTAAGACAGCGGTGAACCGACAGGCTTACAATACGGAACTGACCGATCGTGAAATGGACGTACTGGCGCTGATTGTGGCCGGGAAAAGCAATAAGGAAATCGCCGACGAATTGACCATCACCATCAATACGGTGAAGGTTCACGTGGGTAATATTATCCAGAAGCTCGCTGTCGATGATCGCACCCAGGTTGCCGTGAAGGCATTGCAGGAAGGGCTTGTCTAGGGGTTCTTCGGCATCGTCGTTACCGACAGGGTGTGCCTTGGGATTGTTGCGAAGTGTGACAGTTCTCATCTCACTCCATCAACTTTGGGACTAAGTCGTCGAAACTACTCTTAGTTAAACCCTCACTTTTAACCCCACTTGAATAGAGAAGCTGATGAAGCGAGAGGGGATCTTTCCTCGGGGAGGCCTATCACCTAGTCGAGATCCCGTAAATAGATTGAATTTGAGCGAAAATGACCAACCCGCGCCGGGTTGGTTTTTTATTTTTTCTCTCGGTCTTTTTTGATGCTCTCAGGCGAATCCTCTTGGCTAGGCCCTGGGTTTAAGTCCGTATTTTATGGGTACGGGTTTGTACGGATAATTATATTTATAATATATGTTGTTTAGGTTCCTAAAGATGAGGTTTTCATAGCGCTTTCTTCCCAAAGGACGCTGAGCATACGGACCCAAGTGGCCGCCACTGAATTGTTACATTGATTAATAACAATTATATCCTTTGGATTGTTTTTATTCGGGTATGGGTCGACTCGTTTTTTGAGTGTTTGTGGGTCGAAGAAATTTTGGAGTGACATCGCATGATGAGAGCATTACCACAGTACGGGCCAATGGCTGGGGGGCCGATGGGAGCCTATGGATCAGGGATGTACGGCATGGGCCCGCTGGATTGCTTTCCGGCAGAGCCAATGCCGATGCCGCACTGCGGTACACCGTATTCGCCTTATCCTGGGGATATGGTCGATTGTTTCACCTGTTGTGATTTTGGCTACCCGGGGGCCATGTATGGTGATATGCCCTATGGGCATCCAGGTCCCGGATACGGCTCGCCCTATGGGCATCCCGGCATGATGCGAGGGAATATGGATCCGTATCAGGCCATTGCCGGTTATCCTCCGATGGGCTCTATGGCTGGCATGCCCCGCATGATGAACCTTTCACCCTATGGCGATCGCTCCGGTGATCCGACCAGCTGGAATTTTCGAAATGATTTAGGCAACCCGGCATCCGGCATTTTTGCCAATCCGGAGATGATGGGTTTGGTTTAAAGGCAGCGCTTATATTGAGGCACTGAAGTCCAGGCTTTCATAAATAGCGTGGATGGCCGCACTGATGACCAGCAGCGGATGAATATCGGTGATAGGAATCGTGTCATAGTCAATATCTGTGCCATGCTTCACCGTAATCGCTTTCCCCGGGGACAGGGTGGCTTCGTAATGGCCTTGGAGCCATGATCTGAGCCCGCGTCGTTTACGGTATTCGCCAATGGGGGGTTAGATTGCCATCCCGCAATTGAAATTCCGGCTTAGGGGTTCGCGCCCAGCTCAAGAGCGGATCCAGTCTTCCCAGGCGTTCACCCGTGGCCCAGACAATGTCGTAGGCCGCCGAATAGGGTTTTACCAATTGAAGTTCATAGAGGGGCGTTTCGGTTTGTTTGAAGAGGTAGCCTTTAAAAGGCGGGTTACCTGGATGGTAGTGCACTTCCAAAATCTGATTGCCTTTTTCCCCGGCAGAAACCAGGAAACGTGCGTAGTGGACAGGCCATAAATGGTGCTCAATCCAGTAGTGCGTGTGCTGAAAAAGAGATTCCGTTTCAGCAAGGTCGCTCAGAGATACCTGTTTATGGTCGTCCATCATAGGTTCCATTATACGCCCTAAGTGAGCACTCAATAGCGCCGCCGTTTTCGATGCCGGGCGTGTTGTTTAGAATGACCATAACTCTCGGGTTTAATCCCGAGACAGTCACCCCGTAAACAAAAGGCTTCAACGGACATCATCCGGCTTTATAACCAGTTTGGTAGGGCATGGGTTGAGAAACGTTAATAAAGAGGAGCACCTCAATTTCAATCTCCTGGGCCTATTCTTGTCAGAAATGTAAAGACATTCAACGTATTTCTAAAGCGCCAGGTTCTGATAACGATACTTGAACCAATAAAAATTATATCGACGAGATGGAGAGTGATGTATGAGTTCGGACTATATGAACATGTATTTTCAAATGATGATGGCACAAGCTGCCGCTACGGCTGGAAGTGGATCTTCCACGACAAGTTCGTCCCCTCCCCCAACAACCACTCCTTCATCCTCGCTCTCCACGACGATGAGTGGGGATACGTATCAATTTAACACCTCCCTGAACATGGCGGCATCAGTCCCGTCTTATCCCACTATGCCGCATTTTCAATTTATTTCTACAAATCAATCCATACCGAATGTCACGCTCAATAGCGGGTATACTGCTCCCCATTAGGTGAGCCTCAGAAATAAGAGAGTGATATCCTGTAGAAGAAGGATGGTGTGGAAAAGGTGAGGAGCTTGCGACGAGGCTTTTTCACACCATCAGCGAATGACAAAAGGAGTATCGCCGATGAAACGACGGAGCTGGACATCCCAGCAAAAAGCAGCCATCGTCCTGGAAGGACTTCAGGGCAAGTCTGTGGCAGACATTTGCCTGGAATACCAGATTACACAGAGCCAGTATTACCAGTGGCGAGACCAGGTGCTGAGCAATCTTCCTCGCCTGTTTGAGCTAAATCAGACCGGTAAAGTCGAAGAGCGTCTCAAGCGAGAGAATGCCAGGCTCAAGACCTGTGTTGCCGAGTTGACCCTGGAGGTAAAAAAAAGCGAATGGTAAGCCCAAGAAACCCCTCTTTGAAAATTGTCCAGCGCAATCAGGAGCTGGTAGAACGAATCAGACACCTCAAGGCGGAACACCCCTTCTGGGGATACCGGCGTATCTGGGCGTACTTGTATTACGCTGAGCATCGTCTGGTCAACAAAAAGCGGGTCTATCGCCTGATGAAGGAGCACGGGTTGCTGGTGAACAAAAACACCCGCCTGAGAGCAGGTCGTACGAATCACAAGCCCAAGCCTCGACCCAATCAACCGAATCAATGGTGGGGTATTGATATGACCAAAGTACTGACCCAGACGGGATGGGTGTACATCACGATTGTGCTGGACTGGTTTACCAAGAAGGTCGTTGGTCACCATGTGGGCTCACAAAGCAAGGCCTGTCACTGGTTGGAAGCCTTGGAGCAAGGTGTTCAGTGTCAATTCCCTAAGGGTGTGCAAGGGCAAGGGCTCAAGTTGATGTCAGACAACGGGTGTCAGCCAACGTCCGGGCTGTTTATCAAAACCTGCGCTACGCTGGGTATTGAACAGGCTTTTACGGCCTACAACAACCCCAAAGGGAATGCCGATACCGAAAGATTCATGCGGACGATGAAGGAAGAATCCCTGTGGCTACAAGAATGGCGTGGTCTGGAACATGTGAAAACGGAGGTGACAAAGTGGATTAACGTCTACAATACCCAATATTTACACTCATCACTGGGCTACAAGACCCCAGCCCATTTTGAACAAATCCATCAAGACACTCTCTTATTTTGCGCTTGATTTTTGGGGAGCATTACAGGGGCAAGAGGTGGGTATCAAGTTACTCTCTGGGAAACGTTGTAAACAACTTTGGCATTCATACAACCACTCTCCAGGCGATGGATTAATACTGGGAGTAAGTGGAGTAGTAATAGGCTTAAGAACT
>JBGUGD010000024.1:0-11395 GCA_041697335.1 Vampirovibrionaceae bacterium NZW_1234
AGTTCTTAAGCCTATTACTACTCCACTTACTCCCAGTATTAATCCATCGCCTGGAGAGTGGTTGTATGAATGCCAAAGTTGTTTACAACGTTTCCCAGAGAGTAACTTGATACCCACCTCTTGCCCCAGCTGTAATGAAGAATTGGCTTATATAGAATTAATACCTGTACCAACATATTTATCAGAAGGAAGAATTTTCAACTTCAGTGGTTCGGAAATCACCTTATCTGCCACATGTAGTAATAGTCACACAATCTACCGTGTGAAAGCACTACCTACAGAAAAAGTCTAATTTTTGCATTGTAATTAAAGCTAAAGAGTAAGAGGCTTAGATTGGAATGACAGCGCCTAATATATATTTATCTGACTTTTGGTCCATTGTGGATGCTGGGAGTCGCAAGTTACGCCTTGAAAAGATCTTAAAAAACACTCAGGCTCATACAGCTTTCCTGGATAGCTTGTTACTGCATAACAAAATCCTTATCCCAACTCAAGAGTATTTGGAATTATTGGTCTTATTAAAGCTGTATGGTCAAAAAAATATTATTAACTTGTTACAAAGTGACATCGTTCAATTCATCAGGTTAAAAGGTTCTTATGCTTATAGAAAAGGCAGAGGGTTGATGGCATATTATACAATAGACAATAAGCAAAGACAACCGCATCCTTTCGCAGCTGATACCGAGGATGTCCTTACTGCTCTTTCCCAATACATGCTTAATCAACATTCAATGATGCCTCTTGATAGCCGATTGTGTTCTTTAATACTAGAGAAGACGATTGAAGTAAGCGCAGCAACAATAGAATCAGAAATATGGCAGCGAACAATAAGCGATATCCAAAACAACCTAAACTGTTATCCTGAATTTTGCAATATACCAGATTTGGTAAATCTTCCTAGTATCTCTGAAGCTCAAATCTATCTTATAGGTGACGAAACAGCAGGTATAGAAAACCCCTTAGTAATGAGACTATTAGAAATGTCAGTTGCTCAAACCGAACTCCTACTTGCCAAAAAGGGCGCTGCTTCAGACTTTTCAATTGGACGAGGTTATGTTCGGCAACTACTAAACAGAGTCATTGATACTAGTTATAATACTGCGCTAACCGAGCTATTCAAGCTAAGTGAAATACCTGACTTATTACCTCTTATCAATTGTGGTCAAGTTCAATTAGAGCAAATAATAAAATTACGGGAATCTTCATCAGGGAAGGGCTTTAGAGAATGGTTCCATATAAATTGTCGACATTCATCAAGCGAGAATATCCAAAGAGAGTATATTCAGTTATTAAAAAGTATTCCTAACGTTAATTCTAATGGCGGCAAATTTAACAGATGCCTGTTTGGGCTTGCTGTATCTGCCATACCTTATGTTGGCCCACTTTTAGGCGTATTATATAACGTAATAGATTACTTTAAGACTGAGGAGCTGGTGAACGGAAAATCTCCTCAGCTTTTTTTGCAAAAATTAGAGGGCCTTTCCATTGGTGAATAACTCACAAAGAAAGCAGATAGAAGTTTTCTAAAAGTTTGCTGTGGACCAGACACGAAATCGCAGCAACATCGCCACCTAGGGGCTTTAGGACTGTTACGGGTAGGCGGATTTATCGGGGGAGGGGTCGTAGCGGAAGGGGATGCCGTGGCGGGCGAGGTAGCTGGCGACGGCATCGCTAGGGTATCAGAAAAGGGTTTGCTTCACAACTTAGTGGCCATACAAGCATTTCCCCAACGACGCGCACCAGAAAGGCTAACTGAAAAAGTGGAGGTAGTTTAAGACGGAGGCGGTTTTGAGGGGGGGTTCGTTCATGTTGCGGGTGATGCCTTTGGCCTTCAGGGACTGGATGTAGGTTAGGCCCTTCCCGGTGAGGGTTATCTGATCTTGCGTGGCACGCGATCGGGTCACCTGCTCTTCGGGGTTCGGGTGGTATTGCTTCAACCAGCCGTTCTCGGCCATGCGCTTCAGCGTGGTGTTCAGGCTGGACAAGCGCGGGTGCCACAAGGAATTGACGTCGATGACCGGCGGGTTCTGAAAGATGGCCCGGCCCACAGAACTCGCCCCGGAGAGGAGTCGCTTGAGGACCGACAACGGCCGCCAGGTGGGTTTGCCCTGGGGTACAGCCTCTGTTGGAGGCGGCGGGGTTAACTGCGCCTGATGCCGTTCGCCCAGCTGCAACATAAAAGATCGGTCGATGGCAATTTCGTCCTTTAAGCCTTGCAATTCGTCGGCGTTCATTTTGGTGACATCTACCAGCGGGGCCAACGCGACACGCTCGGCATCCACTAAATCCAATATTTCATAGGCCCGTACTCCCACCGCAGAAGCAAACCGAACGTTCTGCACCGGACGCGGACTGGCCGCGTGAACCATCCCAATTCTCATCGTATCACTCCCACCCACATTACATTCCTATCAGGGCCTAATAGTAAATCATTATAAAAAGAATAACAAGGGTTTGACTTGTTATTTTAACATTCAGTAATTATCGAATGTTAAAATTCCGAGCCAAAAAACCGGAGCGAAAACGTCACCCTGTGCCTTGCTTGACTGGAGCCGTTGCCAAAGGCCAGGCATCGGTGTGAAGGACCATGGAGGGCATCAACACGACGCAAAGAAGAGTTTAGGACTGTTGTGGGTAGGCGGATTTATCGGGGGAGGGGTCGTAGCGGAAGGGGATGCCGTGGCGGGCGAGGTAGCTGGCGACGGCGCCGTCATCGCGGGGCTCGCATTTAAACGTCACGTCGCCTTTGGCTTTGCGGGCGGCGTTGCGAAACAGGCTGTCCGGGGTGGTGTACTCGGGGTAGCCTTCGGCCTGGGCCACATAGATGGCGGCCGGTTGCGGGTCCTGCACCGTGGCCCGGGGCAAGCGCTTGCCTTCGAAGGTAAAACTGCCTTGGAATCGTACCGATGGAATCATTGTTTTCGCCGATGCTCCTCGTGTTTCTGAAACGGACAGGGGCTGCCCCCCGAATCAAACGTGTCCCAAACCCTGGTGGAGCCCAGGGTCGATGTTGGGAAATATGATAGCACCGACATGGCGTTAGAATGAAGCTGATGTCCTTCCGGTTTATGCACTGGTGGCGAACACCGAATTGAAGTGTGGACACGAAGACTTAGCCTAGCAGTTAACTTGCCCGAGCGGGTATTATGCTACACTGTGAGTTCACCATGGCAAACCAGCATATGGGTTCAGACTCTCCCCCACAGGCTTAAAAAAAGGACGAGTAGGACGATTCCATGACGAACCTTCTATTACAGCCCGAAACCTATTTCAGCTTACTGAGCTTAACACTGCTTGAAATTGTTCTCGGTATCGACAACGTTATTTTTATTTCCATCCTGGCGGGCAAGCTGCCTGACGAGCAACGTGACAAAGCCCGCAAGATAGGTCTGGTTGTGGCCCTGGTTGGACGTTTATTGCTGCTTCTCAGTATTGTCTGGCTGGCCAAACTGACAAAGCCACTGCTCTACCTGGGCACCATCATCACCCTATCCGGCAAAGACCTCGTTTTATTATTGGGGGGCCTCTTTCTCATCATTAAAAGTACGCATGAAATTTACGAAAAAGTGGAGGCGCCGCAGCACGAGAGCATCCTCGCCTCACCCAAAGGGTCTTCGTTCGCCAGTATTATTTTGCAAATCATTGTGATTGATATGGTTTTTTCGCTTGATTCCATTATTACGGCCGTTGGGCTTGTCAAGCATATCGGGATTATGGTAACCGCCATCTTGATTTCTTTAGGCTTGATGCTGGCGGCCTCGAACATGATTGGCGGATTTATCGATCGCCATCCTTCCATTAAAGTCCTTGCGCTGAGCTTTTTATTGATGATTGGTACGATGTTAACCGCTGAAGGGCTTCATTTTCATTTTCCCAAAGGGTATGTTTATTCCTCGCTGGTGTTTGCCTTATTTGTCGAGTTTATCAACATCAGGGTCCGCACGAAGACGGCACGAACATAGAGATGACATTGCAGGGTGCTCTGTTGGCATGCGCGTCAAAATTCGTTATTCAGGCTGGTGGATCGGTAATCTAAAAAAGAATGTCGCGCCGCGGCCTTCGTCGCTTTCAACGGCGATGCTGCCCCCATGCAGCTCCACCAGTTCCTTGGTGAGCGCAAGGCCTAAGCCCGTGCCTTCGTGGTATCGGGAGGACGAGGTATTGATTTGATAAAATTTCTGAAACAGTTGAGCCGCCTTGTCCTCCGGGATACCCATACCCGTATCCTGGACCTCGCACTGCAACCACTGGTTATCGTCCGACCGGGACACCCAGACGTGAACCTCGCCTCCGGGACAGTTGAATTTAATGGCATTATTGATGAGATTGACAAAGATCTGCTTGAGTCTTGCCGGATCGGCATCAATGGACGGGAGTTGGGGTTGGAGATGGAAGGATAACATCACCTGCTTTTTATGGGCCAACTCGCCCATCATGGATCGAACGGATTCCACCAGCGGCTCAACCGCAATATGCTCTATGCTCAAGGCCATTTTGCCCGCTTCGACTCGGGACACATCCAGCAGGTCATTCACAATGTCCAGCAAATGACGACCACTGGCGCTAATATTGTCGGCGTATTGGGCCTGTTTGTCAGTTAAGGCCCCGGCCATCCCTTGGACCATCATTTGCGAATACCCGATAATGGCATTGAGGGGTGTCCGCAGCTCATGAGACATCATGCCCAGGAACTCACTCTTCTTGCGGTTGGCCTCTTCGGCTTCTTCCCGGGCTTTCTGCTCGAGATGATAAAGTTCCGTCTGGTAGAAGGACACGCCAATCTGGATGGCAAGGTCCTGTAATACTTCCAGCTCTTCATCCGTCCAAACACGGTCTTTATAGCATTCTTGCAGCGTAATGACGCCGTAAGGGTTGCCTCGGAAACGGATGCCTGTTCTGAGGATGGCGCTGGTGCAGTACTTGTTGATTAAAAGCTCCTCAAACAGATGGATGTAGTCTTCTATCTCTTCTGCCGGCATATCGTTACTACAGGGGAGCTCAAACATGCGCTGCTTTAAATCATTCCGGTAGTCCTCGGCGTTGTTGAAACGCTGCGTGCGCATGGCTTGTTCAATCGGCAAATCCCGGCTCAAGGCCTTGAGAATTTTCGGGGGGAAATCCGCGACATCGATGACCGGAACATCGGGATCCCGATAATACTGGCCCGAAACGGACAAATTAAGATAATTGTCCGTCTGGACATAGCGCACAATATAGGCTCGCGCAACCCCGAAGAACGCGCCGATTTCCGTGGCGATTTCGTCGAGCAGCGTATCGATTTCAAAGGTCTTGTTCATGATTTCGGCAATGCGCCGCATTAAACGCTCACGCTCATAACCTTTGGTGAGGGCGAGTTCCGCCAATTTTCGATCGGTAATGTCAACGCAAGAACCGACCAGGCCATACAGTTCGCCATTGGGTAAAACACTGAGGGCGCCTGACGTTAGAAACCAACGGAATTCCCCATTCGCCTGCTTCAGACGCTGCTCCAGTGTATAGGGCGCTCTTTGTGCGATGGCGTTTGCAACGGTTTGCCTGACCGAGTCCAATTCGTCCGGGTGTACATAAGCCGCCCACGTATTATCCTGAAACTCGTCGAAGGTGGTCCCGAAAAATGACAGACCCGCCTTGTTGAGGTACGTCATCCTGAAATCCGGATCTAATGTCCAGACAATGTTGGGCGAGGCATCCGCAATGGTGCGAAAACGCGCTTCGCTTTCTTTGATCGCAATTTCCGCTTTCTTGCGCTCGGTCAAATCCTGCATGGAACCAATCATACGCACAGGCTTACCCTGTTCATCGTGCAAAACAAAGCCACGATCATACACAAACTTGAACCCCCCATCTCCGGTTAAATACTTGTATTCATCGGCCCAGTGCACTTGCCCTGAATCAATCACGGCGTGGAGGCCCTGAATCACCCGGTCCCGATCTTCCGGATGGAGATGCTCCACCCACCAGGAAGCATTTGAATCCACGTCCTGTCTTTGATAGGAAAACAAGGCATAAATGCCCTCGTTCCAGGTGATTTGATTGGTTAGCAAATCCCAATCCCAAATCGCATCCTGGGTTGCCTGGCTGACCAGTTTGAACCATTCATTGTTTCTCTGTAACGTCTGTTCCACATGCTTGCGATCGGTGATGTCGGTATAGGTGCCGAAGTATCCGATAAATCGGCCATCGGGCGTTAAACGGGGAGCCCCGACAGCAAGCATCCAGCGATATTCCCCATCGGCCCGGAGAAAACGGTATTCCTCGCGAATCGGGAGTTGATTCTCGAAGGCGTGTTTAAACGCGGCTTCGAATTTGGGGGCGTCTTCAGGATGAAGCGTGCAGAGCCAGCCAAGCCCCGTCAATTCCTCCAGTTTGCGGCCCGTAAACTGAAGCCAGGGTTTATTGAAATACACCGCATTGCCGGTTTCATCGGCCATGGCCATATAGATGGGGGCAGTATCGGCCAGATTCCTGAACCGCAATTCACTTTCCAGCAGCTCTTGTTCGGCTTGATTCCGTTGCGTGACATCGCGAGTAAAGCAGCGCGTGTGGATCAAACGATGGTTTTCCACATAAACGCTTGACGTGATCTGTACCAGCTTCATGGAGCCATCCTTGCACCGAAGGCGCGCTTCATAGTCCACAAGAGGCTCCTGGCGGGCGAATCGGGACAGGATATCCGTGACGACCGCCTCATCACCATGGAATTCCGCAATATGGTGGCCGATGTATTCCTCGGGAGAGTAGCCCAATAACTGCAATACAGCCCGGTTTGCCCGGAGGATCATGCCGTCAGGTCCAACCCAGTGCAGACCTAAAGATGCATTCTCAAAGAAGTCCATCAGCATCGCTTCGTTATGGCGTGACGCTTCTTGTGCAGGGTTTTGTTCGGCAATGTCGCGCACCGTCACCGTGAACAAGGGGGCGCCCTCGGCGGGGACCTGGCAAATGGTCACCTTACACATCAATTCACTGCCGTCTTTGCGCAAGACAGATGTTTCAAGCTGGTGAGTCTGGTTCGGGCCTTCATCGGTTCCCAGGCCCGAAGCGAGACTCCTGTAGAAGGCTTTTCTGAACTGTTCTGGGAGAATCAACTGGGCCAGGTCCTGCCCCAGGGTCTCTTCTCGGCTATAGCCCAAAAGCCACTCCGCCGCCGCATTCCAGTCCATCACTTTCCCCTGGTGATCCAGGGTGCTTATGGCATCCAGAGACGGCCTAAAGCTCTGCCACCCCGCATCCGGGAAGTCAAAAGCCGATGTACTCAAGTTAAGTGCGCGCATGTGCTGGTTCATTTCGCCACTGCCGGGAAAGGGTTCCGACGTTTTACCTGCTTTTTCCTGATGAATGGTCATTGAATTTGTCTGTTAGACCCGTAAAGGCTTCTATAAAAAGGGAATACAGCATTTTCCACTTTGATTGTCACAGAAAGCTACCCGACCGTCTATTAGACAGGTGTTTATTTTGTTTTTATCTTGATTACATTTATTACAGCAACAAACCGCCCCGTATCATTCGCCATAAGATGGTGAGGATTTCTGAACCCAATGAATCTTCAGTCCTGACGCCACTCCAACAACCATTCTCTAGGAAAGCCCAACCAGACATCGACAACAGAGGCAACAATCCACCAGATTGACCCAGATGGATGACAGTCAGCCCCTATGCATGGCTTACGTCTTGTCAAGAAAATACAGGTTGGAGTAGGTCTCCGAAGCAACAACCTCTGACAACGAATTCACCACAGGGTTAAAGCGGAGTAACTGCTGTGCACGATCAGAAAGAAGACGCTTTTGCTCTTGCGGAATAAAGATACGAAGCTGTGGTCGCTGATGTCGGGCACAGTTATACCCGACCACCACCATGGGCCGAGGCTCCGCTGTGGTATTGGGTGTTCCGCGATGCAGGGCTCTGACATCCCGGATCATAACATCCCCAACAGACATCACTAATGGAACCAACTGTGCTTCAGCCTGGCCGGATCGAACCCGATCCTGACATTCGGTATCCGTCAGCAGATGCGTCCCCGGCGCGATCTCGAATGGGCCATTTTCCAACGTCACATCCACCAGCGGAAAATTTACAGCAAACTGAAATGGGCGAACCGGATCCGCATCCGGCATATCTGGCGAACATTGCAACATGTCCCGATGAATCACCTGATAATCGGAACCTTGTAATGGCGTATCGGTAGCCAGCTCAGGCATGACGATGTCTTCTTGTGCCAACTGTTCAATAATCGCTAGAATATCCGGATCTTCATAGATAGCAGGATCGGCAAACGGCGGGATAAACGGTAAGGAAATATAGTATCGATTCGGGCCACGAGCTGACGCTGTGCCATCTTGAATGCGTTCGTTGAGCAACGGAAGAAATTGACGCTTCCACTCGGCTAACACATCGACAGAAAAGTGATGCGGCAAAATACAATAGCCGTCCTGCAACACCTGACTGATAAAAGCCTGATGCTGCTCGGCAGTATACCGGCCTTCTTGAGTTCGGTTCAATAGATTCGCCATGGCTTCGTCCTTGCTCGATAAAGCGTATTTAATGCTAATCCATATTGCGCTGAAAGAAAAATTTCGGCCTAATTCTGTTTTAAACGGAGCTTTTCATCCGATTTTTCAATCGGTTCTCTATCCAAACACAGCAGAGATTTACCGTAACAAACCCAACTTCTCAAAAACGCCCCTCCACCCAAACTCGGATATAGAGTGGGCCCAACAGGATTCGACTGACAACCAAGGGATTATAAGATCTATATTTTTAATTAGGGTTTGCCCCGGCCAGACTGGTCCATAGCCCTTGCTGAGCCGAGCGGCGAAGCTTAGGGATAGCGATGGCAGTAACATCGCTGCTGAACGGATTTTAAGTTTCTTGAAACGAGGCTATTTTAACGCCTTCAACACAGGAAGATTAGATATCCATTCATTAACTGTTTATCTTCGATTCCAGTTTGGCAAAATCGATAAACGGATTGTAGGTTGGTATTTCTGCCACAAAGTTCTTGTATCTTTCGGCGTTTTGCCCTCGCAGATCAGCCGTAATCGTTTTTCCTTGCTCATTCAAATAATCCACTTGATCCATTGGTTGGTTATGCAACACAGTGAGAAACCCTGTTTGGGAAAACACATCACTCGGGGTTAACGATTGTCTTTGTTTGACTTCAGCAATAAGATCGCTTTCGGTCACCAACACATCCTGAAAAGGAGCTTGTTTATCGCCTGTAGCCGCATGTAAAATACCAACGGGTTTGCCAGATTGCACATGACCACTTACCAGTGTTTCAATCTCGTGGAACGGTTTACCCAAAAGGGGGATTCTTGCCCCGAACCGTATTGAACCTATCATCATCATCCTCATTTCCTAACAATCCAACCCTAAATAAAATGGGTTTGCCCCGGGCCAGACTCGAACTGGCACCGACATCGCTGCCAAACGGATTTTAAGTTCGTTTTAAAAAACTACCTTAACTCATAACCTGCAGGGAGATGGGGATTGGTAATATTTTTATCTTCTTCAGGCGTATTTTTTCGGAAAGATAAAGTTGATAGATCTACCATGTCAAAAATAGCATTGGCGGCAGCTTTATCTGCTTGATTCTGGACTTTCAGTGTAATGGTATCCTCTTGCTCTTGTAGAGCATAGTTACGAACACCTTTAAAGATATAAAGTTGCTTTTCCAAGTTCTCACGCTGGAAGCTTGGAAATCTGGAAAAAGTAAATACCCCGCTAAAACGTACCGAAGACAAATTCATATTGATTTTTCCCTCAGGCTGCTCTGAATAAGGGGTTTGCCCCGGGCCAGACTCGAACTGGCACCGACATCGCTGCCGAACGGATTTTAAGTCCATCGTCACAAAGCCATTCTTGTACTTTTGTGAAGCGGTTAAAACCCTCTGACCAGTTCAATACTTCACTTTTTAGGGTAAAGTCTCACCGAAGGCTGTCTGTCCAAAAAATGAGACTCGAGTCTCACTGGTAGACGTGACAGATTAAGGATACTACAGTCCCCACATGGCCCGCTAGCCTGTCGCTTCATGTCACAAGCCATACTGTAGTATAAGTTTCGCTGATTAGAGCTACTTTTCTTGAGAAATGGCGGCCAACATGGCCTCCAGACGAGGCAAAGTTTCAGGCAGGACAGTGGAAGCCGTCACCCAAACACGCTTCATTGAGACGCCAAGGTACTCATGGATAAGGAAATTCCGGAAAGCAATGATCTGAGGCCAAGGAATCTCAGGGTATTTGTCCTGAAGTGGTTTTGGTATCTTGTTAGCCGCCTCGCCAATCACTTCAAAGCACCGGATAACAGCAAAGATAGTCCGTTCATCGGCCAGAAACTGCTCTTCAGTATAGCCCTCCAGAAACTGGCCGACTTTACCAGCATACTCCAGCATGTCTTCCAGGTAGGTTGCTGGGTCCCGTTTTGTCATAGCTCAATGGCCTCTGGCAGAATGTATTTTGCCAAGCGCGGCTTCAGGGCTGATTTTTCAACCAGATCCACCTTACAGCCCAAGGCTTCCTGCAATCTGAGCTGGATTTCAACAAACTCAAAAGCACCGATCTTGTCAGATTCGGCTCCGGGGCGAAACTGAATCAGCAAATCGACATCACTGGCAGGAGTGGCATCTTCCCGGACCCATGAACCAAATAAAGCTAGCGACTCAATGGGCCATACGGATTGAAGCTGCCGTTTAAGGCGTCTCAACTCTTCAATCAGTTCTTCTCGGTTATGGAATGTCATTTTATAGACCTCTTTTGTATATCATTTTAAGTGATCTCCATAGCAGAAACAGCCACATCATAAGAAACACCAATGGTCTCAAAGTGTTTCTGTCCGCAAGCAATCTTTTCAGCCTCTGGAAGCCTGAGCTTTAGCTGGTCCTTAGTGGCTTTGGTTTCCCGAATCATATAGACGATATGGCCGTTCTGCTTTAAGATCGCCCAATCCGGGTTATAGTCTCCAATTGGGGTTGGCACACGGAACCATGCGGGCAGTTTAATGAAATATTTGACGTTCTGCATGGTTTCAAGGTCTTCAGCAAACTTCTTTTCAACCATTGAGTCATACATGATGTAGTTATAGACTGACTTTTCGGTGGGAACGATCTTGTCCTTAGCGAACTCTAGCTTATGTTCCTCAGTCCGGAAGAGAGACATTTCATAGGAGATTTCATTCAGTTTCTCGTACTGAATACCCTCAATCACCAGATGGTGAAGGACTTGCTGAATTTCTTTCACCACCGCATCCATAAACCGCTGAGGATTTACCGTAAAATCATCCAAACGGCCTGAGCGAGACAAAACCTCAAAAATGGTTCGCCGGGTCAGCTCCACCCTGCTTTGAACGTAGGTCAGAATGTCGGGTAGCTGAAAAGCCGTAACGGCCTCACTGGAATCG
>JBGUGD010000028.1:0-30701 GCA_041697335.1 Vampirovibrionaceae bacterium NZW_1234
TTTTCACACGCGGTAAGTTATCTTCAGACATTGGTCACGAACCTTACTTTTAGGGAGTTTTCGCCATTTGTGCCCTTAATTCTAATCTATTCGTTGCCGGTGGTTTGCTATTATCTCCTCTATTTGCTCCGTTCAAATTGGCAAGGGACAATTCATTTTTTGAAAACATCAGAGAGTCTGATTTACGCCCTTTTGTTGTTCTTTGTGGTGTTTAATACAGGAAGCTCCAATGCGTTCATTTATTTCCAGTTTTAAGAGGCCTTCCGGCTTTATACAGCAAACCCTTTTATGGTTTCTTGGAATTACGGTCCTGTATAGTGTAAGTATTTGGGTTTTTCAGCCTGAAATATGGACTGGGCAGCATCAAGGGCAGACCAATACGCTTAAGGCTGAAAAATTTTTATATGCCTCGTTACCTGAGGTTGTGGTCGTCGGCTCTTCGTTAAGTTATCGTTTGGAGCCGGATTTGTTACCCAACAACTGGTTTAACCTGTCTTTTGGAGGTGGAAGTCCTCTGACAGGGTTGGAAATTTTAAAGCGGCAAAAGACCCTTCCCAAAACCATTCTGATTGAAATAAATGCTTTGGATCGCGATTTGGATAACACGTTTGTCAGTAAGGTTTCTCATCCGTTTTTAATGCCGCTCAAGAGGGTTATTTTTAGTTTGAGGACAGAATACCAGCCTGTTACCTTGCTGATGAATTGTCTTAAATCCCAATTATTTGAAAAGTCGGCTTTAGGGAAGCTTTACGAGACACCGAATTTGACTGTCGTCAAAACCAACGTGGCAGCATTAAAGCCGGGTTATGATCAGCCTTTAAAAGACGAGATATTTGCACAGCGTTTTGAGCAGCTCCAGTCCTATTTAAATTACTTCCATGCGCATGGGGTTCGCACTGTTTTAATCCAAATGCCGATTGATCCTGATTTACAGAACACAAAGGGTTACACCATGTTGCGAACCAAATTACAACGCCATTTTCCTCAGGAACGTTTTTGGACTGCCCCGGATGACCAAGCCTATGAAACGCGCGATGGAGTGCATTTGACGCGTCAGAGTGCCAAGGTTTATATCAATCATCTTATGCAGCTGCTTACGGCCTCGAAATAGCCTTTCTGCTTTATATAAGGGTATGCTGTTGCAGGTGTTTTGGTCCGTATCAGGTCTAGGGCTGATTGTAGTTATGCCTGTTGTCGATCACAGAATATTGCCTCTTGAGCCTTCTGTGGCCGAAGGTGTATGATAACGGCAAACGAAAATGAGCAAACGGATGAGGAGGCTATCTTATGGCGGATTTTCAGGCTCAGCATTCAGGGCAGGCCCAGGGTTCCTACCCGGTTCAGAAAAGCGAGCAAGAGTGGCGCGAGAGTTTATCGCCCGAGCAGTTTCGGATTTTGCGCCAGAAAGGTACAGAACCGGCGTTTCGGAATCAGTACTGTGATTTTAAAGGTCAGGGTGTCTACCGCTGTGCCGGGTGTGATGCCGTTCTTTTTGACTCCAATACCAAGTATGACTCGGGGAGCGGCTGGCCGAGTTTTTGGCAGCCTGTCTCGAAAGAACGCATTAAAGAACTGCCTGATAGCAGTCATAACATGTATCGTATTGAAGCCGTTTGTGCCAATTGTGGTGGGCATTTAGGCCATGTGTTTGAAGATGGTCCCCAGCCAACGGGGCTTCGCTATTGCATGAATTCGGCATCCTTGTCCTTTGAAGCACAATGAAGGTGACGGGGGGTATTCCGGTCAATATCGGGTTTTTGGCAATATAACGAAACGTTGCAGGAAAGGGCAATTTCGCGCCGGTGTTCCTTTTTATTGGGCTAGCTTCTGTGTACAATAGAGACTTCGCACAAGGGCGAGCACCAATCTGGAGGTTAGGCGCTTGGCGGCTACGGTCAATTTATTCGGGGCCAATATCTGGGGGCGGCATGCTGCATTCCCGGCGCAGTCTTCCTATTCCTACGGTGCCATGGCCAATCGGGCCAATTATGACGGATCTTCGGCCGCTTCGGTATACCCATGGGTGAGTGGGTATGTAAATCCCACGCCGTATCGCTTCAGCCCGGAGCGTCTTCGAATCGTGTATACCAACGATACCCACGAAAAGTACCGTGCCCTGCCCGGAATGGTGACCGCGTTTCAGCAGGCCGATGCCCAGGCTCACCAGGCTGGAACCGATGTATTGAACTTTGCTGCCGGGGACTGGAATATCAGTACCGAAGCCAATGAGACGGAGTTGAACGTCCTGCTGCACAACCTGATGGGCATTCACGCGTCCACCCTGGGCAATCACGAGCTGGATCCGGGGTCGCCCTCGTTGGCCAATGCCTTGGCCAAAGCCAACTTCACCACGGTTGCCACCAACATGGACGTGCCTGCCAACAGCAAGCTTGCCGAGCGCCTTAAAGACGGCAAGTTGTTACGGGGTGCCCGGGTGATTGTCGGGCCCAGTGGCCAACGCTATGGTGTTGTGGGTTTAACCGTTCCCAATGCCTGGAAGTATATGAACCCGGATGCCCCGATGCAAGGTGTTGCAACCCACGATATCGGCCCGAGTATTGCTGGTATTCAGCGGGATGTGGATTTACTGCATCGCGCCGGGGTGAATCGGGTTATCTTAATCTCCCATTGTGGCTTTGAGGACGACAAGAAGATCGCTCAAAATACCAGTGGCATCGATATCATCGTCGGTGGGCATTCCCACACGGAGTTGAAGGGCATCCAACCCCAGCATAACTTCGTGACCTCCAAGACCGGGGAGCCGGTGATGATTGTCCAAACCGGCAAGGATGCCCATGCCCTTGGCGTGTTGGATGTGGCCTGGGATCCCTGGGGGCGGGTGGTGCCGCTTCAGAACAATTTGCTGAATCCGATGGATTTTCCGGCGCATCCGGCGGCGTTGGACTTGGCGGAACGGTATTTGGGTCATGCTAATCCACTGGCGCAGGTGGATGAAGAGATCTCGACGGAAGATGCCGTCAGTGTCCGGGAGAACAAAGTGGCCGATATGGTGGCTGACGCCATGCGCGCTGCCGCGGGTACGGACATTGCCTTGTTTCGGGGGACCAATTTGCGAAGCGACGTGTACAAAGGGGAGTTGTCGGATCGGGATCTCAAGATCCTGTTGCCCTTTAACGATGTGATGGTCACCTTCCAGATGACCGGGGCCCAGATTGTCGAGGCCCTCAATGAGTCGGCCCGCTGCATCAAGCTCGATGAGCATCACCCGGGGATGCTGCATCCGTCGGGGCTCTCTTATGTGGTGGACAAGGACAAGGGCAAGGTCATGGCCGTGTCCGTCTATAATGCCCAGACCCGCCAATGGGAGCCGTTGCGGATGAATCGCACCTACACGGTTGCCGGCGATGAATTTAGCGCGAAGAATCCCAAGGAGTACCCTGTCTTTAAGCGAACCCCGGTGACTCAGAAGCATGCCTTCCGGATTCGCGATGCCTTCGGGTCCTATATTCAGTCCTTTCAAGGACAACCCTTGCCATTCAAAGTGGATGGCCGTATTCAGATTGTTGAAGGTTCAGCACGCCCATGGGTTCAGCCCTCACCACCCCAAAACGACTCAGCCACTCGGCCCTGGAACGCTTCCGTAGCTGCCCGTGGGTATACTACCTTGCAGACGTCCAAAAGCAAGCCATACCAACCTACGCTGCAAGCATTAGCCTAGGGAGTGTCCTGCACACTGTTCTGGCCCAGTATCATCGGGCGCACACGCCGTTGTTTCCCCTTTCCGAGGAGTGGCTCCAGGCGTCTTTTCATGACGCCTGGGAGACGCAATTCCCGACGTTTCTGGTGTCGTCCGAGGCGGAGCTGGACACCCTGAAACGAGCAGGGCAGGCGATGCTGCACTCGTTTTTTGCCCGGGAGCAACAGGTTGGGCCGCCCCTGTTTTCAGAAGCGTCCTTTGAGGTGGCATTGCGTCCCGGCATCGTTCTGGTAGGGCGTATCGATCGGGTGGAGCAAAGTGCCGATGGGGTCTTGCGGGTGCTGGATTACAAGTCGTCCTTAAAGCCCCTGGATCAGTTGCCTACACCTGATGGGAGCCTTCAGCTGGCCTTGTATGCCTTAGGTGTTCGTCAGCTGTTGGGGCGCACTCCCGATGAAATCGGCTATTACTATCTGGCCCATGACACGGTGATGACCGCACCATTTACCGTCATGATGCAGGAGACCGTGCTGGGGGCCTTTGGGGATCTGGCTGACGCCTTGGCCGCCAATCGCTTTGAGCCTCTGCCCGAGCCTGAGAAGTGTCGTGTCTGTCCTTACCAGCCCAAGTGTCCCGAATTTAATCCCAGTCTTCGACAGAGCCTGTGAGAGGAACGGAAAAGTTTTCCGTTCCTTGGGTTCCGGACGAGTAATATGGCTAGTCTCGGCCAATGCCTTCTTTCGTAGTGAGGCCGATACGACGCCGTTCAGGGCAGGCCAACCAGGGTCGTTACCCCGAGGCGCTGGAGGTGAAATGGCCTTGGAGGCTGTGGTAGAGATTTTCGGCGGTTTTGCCGCTGGTTTTGGTGGCTTCGGCAATTTGTTCCAGAGTGGCCAGCTGGATGGCGTCCACGGACTCAAAGGCTTCCAAGAGCCGTTGTTTTCGGGTTTCGCCAATGCCGGGCACATCGTCCAGGAAGGATTTGATTTGGGATTTGCCGCGCAGATTCCGGTGGTAGGTGATGGCAAAGCGATGGGCTTCGTCCCGGATTCGCTGGATCAGGTACATGGCGATGCTGTCTCGCTCAAGAACCACGGGGCGGGACTCGCCGGGCAGAAAGAGTTCTTCAAACTTCTTGGCCAAAGAGACCATGGGCTGATCGGTGATGCCCAAGTCCCTTAAGGCTTTCTGGGCCGAACTCAGCTGGCCTTTGCCGCCGTCAATAATCACCAGATCCGGATCCGGCCAGCCCCGTTCTTCCCGTTTCGAGAAGCGCCGGGTGATGACCTCGTACATGCTCTGAAAGTCATCGGGTTTGCCTTCCTGGGTGGAGCGGATCTTGAAGCGGCGGTATTCGGCTTTGTCCGGCAGGCCATCGGTGAAGACCACCATGGAGGCCACTGTATTGGTGCCGCTGACGTGGGAGATATCGAAGCACTCGATGCGGCGGGGGACATTGGGGAGCCCCAGCTTTTCCTGCAAGATGAGCAGGGCTTGGGCCGGATCGCTTTTGAGTCGGGTTTCCTGATCGATGCGCGAGCGCTCCCGGGACTCTTCGGCATTGTTCACGGCCATGGTGAGGATGTCTTTTTTGGGGCCGCTTCGTTGGGGTAAGGTGATGGTGACTTTTTTCCCCTTGTTCCGGCTCAGCCATTCGGCCAGGAAGTCTTGATCCGGGACGGCATACTGCACGATCAGCTCGCTGGGCAATTCGTCCCTGTCGGTCAGATCTTCGTAGTATTGGAAAAGAAAGGCCTGGTAGACTTCCTCCAGCGGGGTTTCGTCGTTGAGGGCCATATCGAAAAAGGCGGTTTGAATGAGTTTGCCCCGGCGGACCTTGAGCAAGGCCAGGTAGCCCGTGGTCTCGTTGGTGGCCATGCCGACGATATCCTGATCGATGGTCACATCGTCGTACATCACGCGTTGGCGCTGCATAATGCGCTGGATGGCCTGATAGCGATCCCGAAGCAAGGCGGCGGTTTCAAAGTCCAGGTTTTCCGAGGCCGCGTCCATGTCGGTTTTGACCAGGGTCAGCAGATCATCGGCATGGCCCTTCAGAAACAGTTCCAGTTGGCGGACGATCTGGGCGTACTCGTCTTTGCTCACCAGGCCCTGGCAGGGGCCCAGACAGCTGCCAATGTGGTAGTTCATGCAGGGGCGGTCTTTGAACAGCGGGGTCTTGCGCTGGCGAAGCGGGAAGATCTTTTTGATCAATTGCAGCGTCTGGTACAAGGCCCCGGGCGAGGCGTAGGGACCAAAGCACTTGGCCTTGCCTTTTTTATAGGGTTCCCGGGTAATTTCCAGGCGGGGAAAATCGTCATCGGTCAGCACCAGCCAGGGGTATTTTTTATCGTCCCGCATCAGGATGTTGTACTTGGGCCGGTAGGTCTTGATGAGGTTGGCTTCCAGGATGAGGGCTTCAATGTCGGAGTTGGTGACGATGTAGTCGATGCGCGCCACATGCTCGACCAAGGCCTGGATCCGGGGGGAGTGGTTGGCCCGCTCATGGAAGTAGCTGGAAACCCGGTTCTTCAGGTTTTTTGCCTTGCCCACATACAGCAGTTGCCCATCCGAGTCCCGGTATTGATACACCCCGGGCTGGCTGGGAATGGCTTTTAGTTGTTGGGCAATGGTGAGCGATGACATCGATCCATCCCATTTCGAGTGTTGTTGGTCGAGTTTTTTAGGTCAGGGTATTGAGCAAGGCCGTACTCACAGGGATAGGGCTGATGCTTATGCTAACAGGTGTTTGGAGCCGGGAGTATACGGCAGCGAGGGAATTAATCCCGCTGACGCGAGCCCAGCAGTTGCAGGATGTAATACATCAGTTGCATCAGGGAGTAGAGGGCCGTGGCAACGTAAGTCATGGCGGCCGCGGTCAGGACTTTCTTGGCCAGGGGAATTTCCTGGGTCGTCAGGTAGCGGGTGGTCTGCAAGACCCCGATGGCTCGGCGGCTGGCGTCGATTTCCACGGGCAGGGTGACAAAGTGGAAGGCCACGGCCAGACCAAAGAGAATGACTCCGCCCCAGGCGATCAAGAGGCCCAGGTCGGGGGCCAGCACGCGCATACTCATCAGCAGGATGCTGATAAAGATCAGCAGCGGACCAAACTGGCTTCCCAGGTTCACCGCAGGCACCATGGCCGAGCGAATCACCACGGGGAAGAACCCGCGGGCATGCTGGATGGCATGGCCCACTTCATGGGCGGCCACCGCGACGGCCGACACCGAGGTGCCGTAGTAGTTGTCTTCGGACAGGCGGACTTTTTTATGGATAGGGTCATAGTGATCCGACAGGATGCCATGGGTGACTTCAACAGCCACATTGCCGATGCCTTGCATGTTCAGAATTTCCCGAGCCACGTCAGCACCGGTGCGACCACTGCCCGTGCGCACTTGGGCGTATTTATCGAAGGTGCGTTTCACCCACCATTGGGGAATAAAGACCAACGGCAGGCCGATGAGCATCAACATCATGTAAAGGGGATCGAAGTAAAACATCTCACTTCACCTCCATGGGTAAGGGCTTTGGATCAAACTGACGTGTATTGAGTCGGTTTAGTGCCCCGTTGGCCCAGTCTTTTGCATTCAACTTCGGTTTGCCGGGGGCTTGCACGACTTCAACCAAAAGGGGGCCTGAACCGGTCTGCACGACCAGTCCACTTGGTATTATATCGAGTATTTCGCCGGGTTTCCCGGATTTCATCATTTTTTTAGAATCGGCCCAGGTTTCGGGCGAGCGCGTTTTGAGAAGCTTCAGGGAAATGTCGCCGATTTGGCTGATGGCACCAGGCCAGGGCTGTTGGCCTCGGATCTTGTTATGGATTTGCGCTGCCGGGAGCGACCAATCGATCCAGGCATCGTCCTTCTCCAGCTTTCCGGCGTGGGTCACCTGACGGATATCCTGCTCGGTAGCCTTCAGGGTGCCTTGGGCATATTGGTGAAGGGAGGTGGGCAGAATGGATGCGCCCAACTCGGCCAGGCGCTGGGTCAGTGAGGCGGAATCTTCATCGGGATCGATGGGGGTTTCTGCCGTCAGCAGCATGGGACCGGCATCGACATCAAGGACCGTGAACATGGTCGTAACCCCGGCCACGGCGTCGCCGTTGATGATGGCCCATTGGACAGGGTTAGCGCCTCGGTATTTGGGCAAGAGCGAGGCGTGAACGTTGACGGTGCCGTATTTGGGGATGTCTAAAACCTCTTGGGAGAGGATCTGACCAAAGGCGGCGGTCACCAAAAAGTCGGGTGAAAGCTCCCGGAGCCACGCGATCATGTCGGGCTCTTTTCTCAGGCGTGTGGGCTGACGCACTTCCAAACCGGCTTCTAAGGCCAGGACTTTCACGGGTGGCGGGGTCAGTTTTTGGCCGCGTCCGGCTGGCCGGTCCGGTTGAGTCATCACACCCAGCACGTCGATGCCGTCATCGGCCAAGAGGGCCTTGAGGGAGGGGACGGCAAAGTCGGGGGTGCCTAAAAAAATGACGCGTCGTTTCATATTCTTATTCTACGCCAATCCCAGCCCATCCCCAACCCCCTCTTTGGAGGTGCTCCCTCTCGTGCTTTCGGGTTCGCTCTTTCGGACGCGTGAATTTCGCGTGAATGGCGCGTGAATTTGGGAAAAACACGCGTGAATCACGCGTAAAACACGCGGCCACGCGCGTGATTTCGCGTGAAATTGGGCTGAAACACGCTATCTGCTTGGGTGGGCCGGATCGCTTGCGGGGATGAGCGTCGATCGGCAAAATGCAACTATAGTGTCTGTTTTGGCGATCTGGGTTGGCTGATTTTTGACGAAATGTGGGGGGCATATGAACCTCATCAGAAAAAATTCGGGGATTTTTACGCGATTTCACGCGGTTTTACGCGGGCGGGGTGTCTTATATTCAATTATATCTTTATTATATATTAGGCAGGGGGCAAAAAGCCTTTCCTTAAGGTTGTTTTAAGAATTGCTGCGGCGCTATTTCTTGTGGGGAAAGGTTTTGTATGATAGTTTGGTTTGCTGCGCTTTGTTTTGACAGCATAAACGCTTTTGGCCTCCGTCGATGGATCGACAGAGGCTTGTGTGTGTGGCTAGGGTGGTGTGAAACGCCTTCCGGGATGTTTTGTGGCAGTGCGGGGTCGGCTTAATACCAGACCAAACTGAATATCTTCCAGAAACAGTTGTTGCTGGCCGTGTTGGAGAAGAAATAATCGTCCAGGGTATCGGTGTACTGGCCTGCGGCCGCCCGGAATTCTTTTTCGTATTTTTCCCGAAGCGGCCCGTTGCGGTGGCGAAACAGGTTGGCCTTGGCATTGAGCCGCTTGTTGAACAAGGGCAGCAAGGCATCGTTGGCCTGGTTGGCTTTGTGGTCAAACGCATGCATCTGATGGGTCAAGGACCGGATGAGGGCGATTTTTTCCATCTCCCAGCGAAGGCGTGCTTTAAAGAGCTCTTCTTTCAGCCGCTTGTCCTGAAGCAGCCCCAATTCGTCCAGCATGCGGTCACGGTCGCGCTGGGTCAGGAGGTCTCGATAGGACCGTGGCACAGGTCCCCGGCCAAGCGGTATCTCCGGCTGGGCGTTGTCTTGTGAATAGGGTCCCCGAAGGGCTCCCGTCTCCCCATTTGCGGGCGATAGGGATGGCATGGGTATCAACTCCTAGAACTCTCTCATGGACGATTGTACTGAACCGGGTGATGCTGACGGCTGTCCGCAATATGCCTCTGTCACCCAACGAAAACGAAAAGGTTAGGCCATGGCCCCCCACTGAATGCCGGAAAGCGTGCTTCTGGCCGCACTGCTTTGGGCCATGCATTCATAGAAGTGCTGCAAGGTCTTGTTATAGCTGGTGGTGGCCTGCTGGTAGCCTTCCTGGAACTGGCTGGCCTCCGGCTTGTTCTGGTGTTCATACAGCGCATTCTGGAAGGCGATGCGCTTGCCAAACAGGTTGACCAGATCCCGAGACGCTTGATCGGCGCTGCCATTGAAGGATGCGACCTTGGAATACATTTCCAGAAGTTTTTGCTGCCGTTCCCATTGACTCTGGGTCATCCCGCTCGGTAGATTCGGCGAGGAAGCGGCGTCATCCGTCGTCTGTGCGCCCGGACGATCCGGTGTGCCGTTAGCCCCTCGGGCCGTTGAGGCGGTATAGGCGGGGAATATACCCCGTGGCGTTGCCCTGAGACTCGCCAGGTCGATTAACGAACCTGAAACCATCACTTTATCCCCTTATCGCTCTGAACCAAACTAAATGAATAAGAACATCTCTATATAGGTATAAAACCCATTTTTTGAGGCTTTTTGATATGTCAAAAATAAGGATATGATTAAGATTGAGCCGTTTTTAATGTTCTAAAAACAGTCATAGCTTATGTTTCTTTAGTTTTTTAAATCAATAATCTGATTTCGAGCGGGTTTTAGGTGAAATTTTAAAAGCCCGGATCCGGTCAATCGATCCGCCCAGGGAGGGGGCTACATCTGAACGCCGCGCATCATGTCTTTGAGGGTTTCCAGGGTGGTTTCCATGTTCACGATGTCTTTGACGGACTGGCGCAGGAACTTGTTGATTTCGGGCATCATCTGGAGGGCCAGGTCGATTTTCGGGTTGCTGCCCGGCTCGTAGGCGCCCACGTCAATCAGATCTTTGGCGTCTTTGTAGA
This sequence comes from Vampirovibrionaceae bacterium NZW_1234, assembly GCA_041697335.1. Classification (GTDB taxonomy): domain Bacteria; phylum Cyanobacteriota; class Vampirovibrionia; order Vampirovibrionales; family JAGQHJ01; genus JBGUGD01. The sequence goes on from JBGUGD010000028.1 coordinate 10,298, forward strand.
CGGCGAGCAACTCCCGCATTTTTCCGGCAGCTTCAATGTGTTCCCTGTCGGCAATTTCCGTAAACAAACGGCTGACGCTGCCCAGAATGTCAATGGCCGGGAAGTGGTTCTGGGCCGCAACTTTTCGGGACAGGAAGATGTGGCCGTCAATAATCCCCCGGACCGTATCGACGACGGGGTCGTTGATGTCGTCGCCTTCTACCAGAACGGTATAGAGCGCCGTAATGGAACCCTTGTTGGTGACACCGGTGCGCTCCAGTACTTTTTGCAGCCAGGAGAAAATCGAGGGCGGGTAGCCTTTCATGGTGGGCGGCTCCCCGATGGATAGGCCCACCTCGCGACCGGACATGGCACACCGGGTCACGGTGTCCGTCATCATAAAGACCTTTTTGCCCTGATCCCGGAAGTATTCGGCAATGGCTGTGGCGCTTTGCAAAGTTTTCATCCTGAGCAAAGGCGGTTGGTCCCCGGTCGCGCAGACCAGCACCGAGCGCTTCATCCCTTCCTCGCCCAGGGCGTGCTCCATAAATTCCTTGACCTCACGGCCGCGTTCTCCGATGAGGGCCACCACGTTGATGTCGGCTTCCGAGTTACGGGCAATCATCCCCATCATGGTCGACTTCCCTACACCGCTACCGGCAAAGAGGCCCATGCGTTGACCCGCCCCCATGGTCAGGAGCGAATCCACGGCCCGAACGCCGGTGGAAAACTTGTTGCTGATAATGGGGCGATCCAAGGGATCCGGCGGGGGGGAGTCCACGTTGACCCAGGTGGCACCCACGGGCTCGATGGGGCGGCCATCCATGGGGTCGCCCAGGGGCGTGATGAGTCGGCCAATGAGGAAGTCGCCCACGGGAAACATAATGGGGCCGCCGGTGGTGGTGACCCAACTGCCCTGGGAAATTCCGGCCCCGTCGTACAGCAGGAGCATCTGGGCTACATCGCCCTTGAAGGCCACGACTTCCGCCGCCTTGGGCGGGCCGTCCTTCGTTTCGATAAAGCACAGGTCCCCGATTTTCAGCTGGGGCAGGTAGGCTTCTACCGTCAGGCCCATCAGTTTCGACACCCGGCCCTTGTATTTGCAGAAGTCTTCCTTGGCCAGAATTTCAGAAATCCGGTCCTGGGTCGCAACCAGCTTGTCCTCCGGGATGAGGCATTGTTTTTCGGATTGGGGGTCGTGAATGGCCATAGGGGGCTTACCTCTTAGACGTATTCGTCGGCAAATTCGTTGTTACCAATGGTGCCCACGGCTTGTACCTGGATGTCCGGTATCAGTTCGCTGTAGGAAATGACCGTCACCATGGGGATGTGGCGATCCAGGAGCTGATAGAGCGGCAGGCGAATCCGGGGGGAACACAGGATGACCGGCATGCGGCCATAATTCTGCTGAATTTCCGTCAGTGTGGAGACGGTGCCTTCAATAAGTTCCTGGACCTGGAGCGGGTTCAACAGGAACATGGTGCCCAATTCGGTGCGCTGGCACGAATCATCCAGCATGCGCTCCCAATCGTTGGACAGGGTGACGGCGTACATGGTCTTGCTGGGGTCGCTATGGGCAATACAGATTTGGCGGCCCAAAGACGCCCGCAAGCGTTCGGACAGCACATCGGGCTCCTTGCTGTAGCGGGCAAAGTCGGACAGACGCTCGAAGATGAAAAGCACGTCCTTGATGGAGACTTTTTCGCGCACCAGGTTGACGAAGATCTTGCGCAGATCGTTGGGGGTCAGAATGGCCGGGATCATCTCCTGCACCAGGCTGGGATCCTGCTGTTTGACAAGCTCCATCAGCTTGAGGACATCCATTTTGGTCATGATCTCGTCGACGTGTTTCACGACGATCTCCTGCAGGTGGGCAATGATGGCGTCGGTTGCATCGATAGCGTTGTTCTGAAGCTCCGGCGGGCATTGCTGGGCAAAGATCCAGTAGGCGTCCGCACCGTAAGTGGGATCCTGGGCCCGTACCGCATCCTGGGGCGGCATCAGGCCGGAGGCTTCGAAGAGGTTGGCCAGAATCATGACCCGATCCGGGTAGACCTCGCCGGTGGCCACCGGGTTGTTGCGGATGGAGATCAAGTACTCGTTGTTGCCGATGGACATGCTGTCCATAATCCGGATGTTGGGCATAATGAAGCCCAGCTCATCGGTCAGTCGGGACCGCAAGCCGGCAATCTTGCCCAGCAGCTGGCCTTCCTGCTCGGGATCGGCCACCTGCAACAGATCGTTCCCCACCTGGATACTTAAAATATCCACGCCGAGGCGCTCGTACATGCGGTTGGGGTTAATCAGTTCCGACATGTTCTGTTTAACCTGATCCAACTGGCCCAGCTGTTGTTGCACATCGCGGGTCAGGAACACGCTGACGGCAATGCCCGCCAGGATGGCGGTAAAGACAATAAAGTAGTACCAGGGCAAGCCGGTAATAAACGAGGTGGTGGCAATCAAGAATAAAAAGCCTGAAGCAAACAACAAACCATAGGGCTTGTTCTGAATCTGCGACTGCAAGTCTTTCGCCAAGCTGCCCATGCTCGCCGTGGAACGGGTCATCATAATACCGCTTGAGACCGCCATTAAAAGTGCCGGAACCTGGGAGGCCAAGGCTTCCCCGATGGTGAGGTTGGTGTACTTGTTGACCGCGGTTCCCACGTCCAGGCCTTTCATCACCACCCCGATGGCCAAGCCCCCGACGATGTTGATGACGGTAATAATAATCCCGGCAATGGCGTCCCCTTTTACGAACTTCATAGCACCGTCCATAGACCCGAACAGGGCCGATTCCCGTTGCAGATCCTCCCGGCGGCGGATGGCTTCATCGGGGGAAATCAGACCGGCGTTAAAGTCGGCGTCAATGGTCATCTGTTTCCCGGGCATCGCGTCCAGGGCGAAACGGGCGCCGACTTCCGCAATCCGCTCGGAACCCTTCGTGATAACCAGAAACTGTACGATGGTGATAATGACGAAGATAACAATCCCGACGACCAGGTTCCCCCCGGTAACGAACTTCCCGAACGCCAGAATGACCTCCCCCGCGTGGCCATGGGCCAGAATCGATCGGGTGGAGGCAATCCCCAGGGCCAGGCGTAACATGGTGCCGACCAGAATAATCGAGGGAAAGGCCGCAATGTCCAGGGGCTTTTCAACGTAAAGGGCCATCATCAGTAGCACGATGCCCATGGAGATGTTGAAGCTGATGGCCAAGTCGATGAGCCAGTCCGGCAGGGGCATGATGATGATCATGACCAGGGCCAGCACTAACGCGCCCAGGAATAATTCACTGATGGGCGGTATCGAAAAACTCGATTGTTGCGGTCCTGCCATTACAGACTTATGTCCTCTCTTCTAGGCCTTTCCGGTCTTGATAATGCGGTTCAGCATCTCCAACTGGGTGCTGAAGCGGGCATCAATGAGGCCGGCCTGGGATTCGATCATACAACTCCCGGGATCCACACTGTTGTCTTCTTCCACGATGATTTGAACATCGTCGGGCAAGTCCGGATCGGTTTTAACGGCGGCTTTGGCATACCGATAATCATCCGGGCTTACTTTTACTGTAATCCGTTTTTGCTCGCGGCCAACTTTGCGAATGGTATCGCGCACCATAAACATAATCAGCTCTTCATCGCAGGTGACTTCCGTCTTGATAATGCGTTGGGCAATATCAACGGCCATGGCGGCCAGGGCATCGCCCGCCGAGGCCAGGGCCTCTTCCCGGGCATTGAGGAACCCATGCATGGCGTCCTGAAGCTCGTCCAGCATGGCCTGGGCGCGGTTTAAGCCTTCTTCGAAACCGGCTTGTTCGGCGGCTTCACGAATGGCAACGGCCTCTTCGTGGGCCCGGGAAATCAGTTCCTGATCTTCGATACGGCGATAACCTTGTCGGCGGTCGTTGCGGCGGCGATCGGCCAGACGCCCCAATTCAATGTCTTCCCGGCTGACTTCCTCATAGGGGTCGGCCGGGGGGGCAATGACCGGCTCGGGCATCATGCCCATTTCGGCCATGGCGGCGCTGGCCGTATGGGACGGGGGGGCTGCCGAGGGTGTTGGCTGTGGCGCCTGGGCGTACTTTTTCTTGATGATCATGAGGCCACCACCTCATCCGGGAAATTGCGTTGCAGATACAGGACCAGGCTTTCCTCGACCCCGGGGGGAAGATGATAGGGGTTCAGGCTGCGCTTGCCCGACTGCTGCAAGAACTGGGTAATGTAGCCCTTGACGAAGGGACGCTCGTTTTGAAACAGTCGTTCGAGGCGGTGTTCCGGCAGATTCTGCAAGACCAGGGCCATGGAAGACGCGTAGGGACTCTTGATGGGTGCCTTGGGCTGGCCCATCTTGTCCTTGAAGAGACGCAGGTACTTGGCCACGAGGCCCAAATCCAGGTACTGGGCCATGACCTCCGGATCCCGGAACTGGTGGATGATTTGTTGTTCTTCGGGGCCAAAGGCGGCCAGAATCTGCTGTTGCTTGCGGTTGCTGAGGTTGCTGAGCAACAGTCCCACGGCGGCATACTTGTGGTGAATCTCGGAAATGCCCTGGTTCGCAGCCGGTGCTGGTGCAGGCATCGGCGCCGGGGCCTCGGCCACCACCGGTTCGGGCTCGGGGGCCTCCATGGCGGCTGCCGGCTCTTCGTACACCGGCTCGGGTTCGGGCTCCATTTCGGCAGGCATTTGCGGGACCAGGGGCTCGGGTTCCGGCTCCGGCTGACTGAGCAGATCGGGCATGACCTGCTCGTCGGTGCGGGTGATGGGGCCGTGCTGTTTCTCGTGTTCACCGACGTAATAAATTAAGGCTTCGACGGCGGTTTGGGACAACCAGTTGATAATCTGTTCCTGGGGGATCTGAACATCCGGGGTGTGCTCCTGGCCCAGGGTGGCAACAATCGCTTGCTTGCTCTGTTCAAAAACGTGGTAGGCCACGTTCTGCATAAACTGCCAGGTTTCCTGGGCGGGCAAGCGTTGCTCATGACTTTTGATGACGGCCGCATTCAACCCTTGCAGGAAGTAGAAGATGATTCGCTCCGCACTTTCCGGCGTGTAGGCGATCATCTGGTTGACCCCTTCGGGCTGGACCCCACCCTCTTGCTGGATTTGCTGGGCTGCAATCAAGCCCATATTGAAAAACTGGTTGGCCGTATCCTGAATCTGATCTTCCAGGAACCCCTCGGCACGCCAGCTGTCCATCAGGTTCGTAATCTGCTGATGGACGATGGCTTGAAAATCGATGGATTCGAGGCTCATGGGGCACTATCTCTCAGGGTGTTTTCCTAGCTTGGGCAATGGGTGCGGTGGAATAAAACAGGCTCTACATGAATGAAACCAGATATTCTGCTGGCTGAGCCCAGTTTTAACAAGAAATTAAGATTTGATGCGGATGATTTCGGCTTCCTCTCTCTTTTTTTCTGTTTCTTTCTCTCTGGGTTAAGATGACTCGATCCAGCTTTTGATTTCCGTGCCCAGCTCTTCATCCATTTCTTCCTCTTCCTCGCCTTTGCGCAGGACGGCTTGCAGCTCGGTAAGGGTTTGTTTGAGTTCCTGGGCCCCTTCGTTAACATAGGTGGTTTGCTGCTGCGTGGTCAGCTGAGCCAGCTGCTGCTGCTGGGCCTGAATCATTTGCTGGGCTTGTTGCTGCGTGGCTTGGATTTGCTGGGCCTGGTTGGTGGCCAGTTCCCGCAATTGCTGAATTTCTTTTTGCTGCTGCTCTACCAGCTGCGGGGGCACCGTGGGTTTGCTCATCACCCGCATGAGCATCAGGAAGATGATGAAGACCACGCCGCCGCCAATGGCCCACACCCACCAGGGGATCTCGAATTTGCCATGGGCCCCTTCGCCTTGGAGAATTGGGGTGACGGGCGCGATATCCTCTTTTTTGCCGGTGACCACCATGACGTTTTCCGGTCTGACCAGGGGGCTTGCTGCACTGGCTACCAGGCTTTGGAAGTCCTCAAGAGTCATGCTGTTGGGGAAGGCCCCATTGTCGACGGTGACGGCCACGGTGATTTCTTCGATCATGCCGGGGACAAAATCTTCAGTGGTCTGGCGCTTGCCGGTGTTGTATTCCACTTCCTGGCCTCGGCGGTTATAGCCGCGTTGGGAGTTTTGGTTCCCCGAAGAAGAGGCTTCCACCCCTTCCGGGATAAAGCTGCTGACGGGGCCACCGGCACCGGCACTGCCTTTTTGCTGCGCGCTCAACGATTCCTGGAAGGCCGAGGTCTTCATGACCGACGAGCGCTGGGGATCGTAGTTCAAGGCCATTTCGGATTTGGGGGCTTCACGCAGGTAGGTCGAAACGGTAGCCACATACTTGTTCGGCCCCAGCAACCGATCCAACTGCGAGCGGACTTTTTGTTCCATGTAGCGATCGCGCTCTTCGAGTTTGTCCATTAACTCGTCGGTCGGGTCGAGGACGCTGTTGTAGACATTGCCGTTGGTGTCGCTTAAGGACACATGCTTGGCGTCGAGGTTTTCGATGCTGCCCACCAGCAGGTTGATAATGCTGCGGACTTTGTCCCGATTCAACCGCTCACCCGGCGACAGGGTGATTTGAACCGTGGCCGAAGGGGGAACCATGTCACGCTTGAAAATGGTGGGCTCCGGCATGGAAATAAAGACGGCGGCATCCTGGATGGGGTCAATTTTTCGGATTAATCGAGCCAATTCGCCGTTTCGGGCCCGAACCAGTTTAATCCGCTTTTCTTCTCGGGAGGCGGTTAAATCGCCTTTGTCAAACATTTCCAGACCCACGTTTTTGTCCATCAGGCCGCTTTGAACCAGGGTCACCAGCGCCCGGTCCCGCTCATCGGTGGTGGCATCTTCCTGGAAAATTAAGGTATACTTGCCGCCTTCGGCGTCTTCCCGAAGCAGGGAGATTTTTTCACGGGCCATCAAGGCCTGGATTTCAATGGCTTTCCCGGCGTTATCTACCGTGGCCAGAACTTTTTCCTTTTCCGTCAGCTTGCGGGCTGTCCCCTCTTTTTTCCCGCCCATGTTCATCATCACCACCACCAGAATAATAATGAGCAGCAGAACGCCGCCACCGATAATGGCCAGCATTTTTTTATCCTGCATAATTGCTTGTAACTGTGGGGGCATAGCTATCCTCTTCTCATGGGTGGTTTCACCCACGTCTATCATAGAGGGTGTGGGGGAAAACCTGATCCTTTAAATAATCGAACTTCGTCTAGCTTTAGTGTCGGTGGATTTGGCAGAAATGCAACATGCACTTTGCCTGGACCGCTGCCGTGCAACTTCGGGGAGAGCAAAAAAAATGCCTGTCGTTTTGGGCGACAGGCGAATGTTCATGAATGAACACACATTGCCTAAGTTGTTGTGAAGTAAAGCGGAATGCTTCTCTGAAGCAACTGACGCAAAACGGATTTGCGCAGCGGATTAAACCTGGATTTGCTGGACGCGTTCGTAAGCTTGAATGACCTTGGTGGCAACCTGGGACACGATGTTGATGGCAATGTCGGCCTTGGTGTTGGCAATCATGACTTCGTGAATGTCAACATCCCCGGTGGTCATAGCACGTTCCATCAGCTCATCGGGTTGGGTGAGGGTTTTGTTGGTGTCTTCAACCATGTTGACCATCATGTTTTTAAACGAGGGTTTATGGGCCGAGGTATTAAACGTTTCGCTTGCGGATGTGGGCGGAAAGGCCATGCCGACTTTGAAGTTGTTTGCGGCGCGGCTGAAGGGGTTAATGCCTTGTATGGGGTTCATCAGAGAAGTCTCCTTTTTCGTTCACAAGTGCTTAGGCGTTTCGGCTGCTTAAATAGGCGGCCAGGATTTTTCGGACATAGTTTTGGGTTTCCTTGTAGGGCGGAATGCCGTTGTATTTGTCAACAGCACCGCCTCCGGCGTTGTAGGCGGCCAGGGCCAAGGCAATGTTGCCGTTGTATTTGGCCATCAGGCCGGATAAAAACTTCACGCCCCCGGCGATGTTTTGCTCGGGATCGAATGAGTTTTCCACACCCAGGCCTTTGGCCGTGGCTGGCATGAGTTGCATCAATCCGCGAGCCCCGCAGTGGGAAACGGCATTGGGGTTAAAGCCGGATTCCTGACGAATCACTGCCGTGACCAGTGCCGGGTCGATGCCGTATTGTTGGGCGTATTTTTCGATTAACGGTTGAAACTGTTCCTGATTCAGACGGGTCGTTTGACTCAAGGGCTGGAGTTTGGGCGGTGGGGTTGTATTTCCGAGATAGGCCTTGAAGGAATCGGGCTGCAGTGTGGCATTATTCTCGGAACGCTGTTTTTGGCTTTCCAGGGCTTCAATCATGGATTCCAGTTTTTGAACCCGGCTTGAAATGTCGTTGATGCCTGAGCCGGCTGAAAAACGAGTAAAGGAAACACTGGTATTGAACATGGGATTGACGAACTCCTAACCTAAGTCGGATTATTGGCCACGACCGATTTCCATGGCTCGGTTGGCCATTTGTTTCACGATGCCGATGACAGAGAGATTTGCTTCGTAAATCTTGGATGCCACTGTGGCGTCTGCGATGTCGCTGATGACGTTGACGTTGGACAGAACAATATAGCCGTCCTTGTCGGCTTGCGGGTGCGAGGGCATATAGACCCGTTTTCCCGGCGTGGGGTCGGCCACGTTTCCTTCAAAGGTGACGCCACTGTTATTGAGGCTTAAGCCGGTGTGAAACATGCCGTTTCGCATATCGGCCAGCACGCCTTGAAAGCTGACCACGCCGGATTCGGCGACAACCGGAATGCGCCGGACATAATATGGTGTGCTGGTGTTGGCCACGTTTGCCGCATGGGTCTGGATGCGTTTGGCGCTGGCGCCAATGCCCTGGGCTGCAATATCGAACGAACTGTTGAGAGACATGGGGCTTACCTCCCGATTTGTGTGGCGCGTCGCAGGTTATTGAAGACCGTTGAGGCGCGCTTGGTCACCAAGCTGTAATTCAAGAAGACTTTTTGCATTTCGATCATTTCGGTGGCCATATCCACCCCTGTGCCGGTGGTTTGCACCATCGCCGAGTTTTCCATGCTGCCCATTTTTTGAGACAAATGGGTTTCGTAGGGATTGCTCAGCTGGCCCAGAACTTCCGTGAAGTTGTACGATTGGCGCACATAGCCGGGTGTGTTGCTGTTGGCAATGTTATTGCTCACAACTTTTTGCTGTTGCGAGAGGCCGGAGATCATCCGATCCATGCGATCAATGCTGTCGTACATCATGATGGGTTGATTTCCTCTAGTTAATTAGCGACTTATTGCCGTAGCTGGATGGCTTCCTTGTAGATGTCATCCACGGCTTTAATGACGCGAAGGTTACCAATGACGCCTGCGTTCAGGCGCAAAATGTCTTCAACGGCTGAATTCACACTGACGTTGCTGGACTCCAGATAGCCTTGCTGGATCAGGTGGTGATCTTTCACTTTTTGGGGATCGCCCGATTCGCCCGTGGCCACCAACAGGTTATTCCCAATGGCTTTGAGACCTTCCGGGTTGGTAAAGTTCACAATGTTGATGTGGCCAATCTCTTTCAGATCGCCGGCGGGAACTTCCCGCAGCTTGACCGTGCCGTCGGGATCAATAACCACTTTGTCGTAACGTGCCGGGATTTGAATGCCGGTGCCGACCATATTGCCGAAATTGTCGACAATGAAGCCCTGGGTATTTTTAGCAAAACTGCCATTTCGGGTGTAGGCAATGCTGCCGTCCGGGCGAGTTACCTGGATGTAGCCAGGACCGTTTAACGCGATATCCAGTTCGCGCCGGGTAATAAACGTTGCGCCACAGCTGTGATCGGTTCGCTTGACGATGTCCATGTTCCCATCCGGGCGGATGAACTGATCGAATCGAATGGCTTTGTACCCCCAGGTGTTGTAATTCCCGAGGTTCTGTGACACAGACTCCAAGGCCTGGTAAGCCCGGGTACTCTGGTCGGCTGCGACGATCATCATTTGGTCTAACATAGGGCAGGTCTCCTTAATCAGCCTTATTGGGCTCGGCCGAGTTCTTGGATGAGTCGGCTGAGGGCTTGGCTGTGGGTTAGAAAAATTTGGCGGTTCGCCTGAAAGTCACGCCGGGGGATGGTAATGCCGACGAATTCTTCGTGGAGGAACACGTTGGAAGCTTCCATATGGCCTTGGCGAATTTGTACTTCATCGGCCAGCGATCCGTCTTCGGATGCAACGCCGACTTGGGCCACCCGGACCGTTTCGTAGGTTTGCGGGTTGACGATATCGATCCAGCCATCTTGCTGGACCTTGATGCGTTCTAATTTGTCCGGAACAAAGGGAAGCTTGATTGGTTTGCCGCTGCGCGAGAGAATCGGCATATAGTCATCCGACAGAAGATTTCCATCTTTGTCCAGCCGCATGCGCCCGTCTCGGGTTAGATCGATGCGACCATCCGGCTGCAACTTCTGGAAATAGCCTTTTGTATTTAAGGCCAGATCCAGAGGCTTGCCTGTGGCGTTGATCCGGCCCACATTGGTGTCTCTGACCGCATCTATCCCTTTATGGCCCAGTTGCTCCGCAAAGGAGGTGACCACCGGGACACGCCGTTGGTAGCCGGGCGTGTCGGCATAGGAGATGTTGTCCGCATAGAAGTTCATCATGTAAATCTGTTGCGTCATCCCGCGGACCGCAATGGTCATCGGGTCTTCATCGTAGGTAATGCGTCCAACCAGTTTCATGGCAATTTCATTCCTTGTGCATCGAGGTGAATCTCTCCTGAAAATCCTTCCAGGAGGTGTAGTTAGTGTGAGAAGGTGTTTAGGAATTACGACGTGTTTCGAGGGATCTGTTACAAATCTTTAAATTTGGAGTGTTCGACAGTGAAAAACTCCACTGAACGTGGGAGGTCTGGATGACCGCGTTTAGGGTTGCTTTGACCTTCTTTCGTGTGGAAATGCCTGTTCAGTTTTCTGAAATCTGGTTACAATGAAGAAAGTTGTTCCTAAGATGATGGTGTTTCCAAGATGAAGGCTTTTCCTTGGATGCGAGAATATCGGAGAGTAGGGTTAAGCGCTGTTATGGCGGCTACTCTGGCTTTGACTGCAACATGTTTTGCAGATACCCAGGCTGTCAACTTTGCTGCCATCGTCTTGCCTGAATTACCAACGAAAGCAAGCCTTTCATGCGAGGCATCTCAGCAGGACCAGTCTGAGGCTAACTCGCTTGGACTGGTTGCTCAATGCAGCCTGTCGCCAGAAGAGCCTTCCAGCGTGTTGGCAAAACCAATATCGCCGGTGGGTATTCGTGATGGGCAACCTGGATTTGTGGATATGTCCGGACACCCGCCCGGATCGTCTTGTGTGCTGGCCCCTGCTGCCAATGACAAAAAGGTGCCTTCTCCGGCATCGAAAAAAGCGAATACCAAAGCGACTTTGCCCTATGGGTGGGGGAGTTCTGCAAAATCCGCCAACTAAGGCTTAATGGCATTTGCTTACTTTTGGTTTGACGCAAGGATTAGGCTGTGGCTTCTCCGGGAAGTCGATTGGACTTGAGATGCATATAGATGAGATGGATGGTGATGGCGGCTGGGATGGCCAGTAACACCCCCACAATGCCGAGCAGCGTACCGCCACACATCAGGCTTAATAAAATCCAGAAGGGCCTAAGACCCACGGCTCTTCCCAAAATGACTGGGTAGAGCAAATAGTTTTCAATCTGCTGTGCCACGATATACACTAAAAGGGCCCAGGGGACCAAATTGGGGTTTTCACCCAGAGTGACCAGAATACCAAGGGCTGTGGCAAATAAGGGGCCGATAATGGGGATGAGATCCAGTAAAAAAGATAAAAGACCCAATACCAGCGCATAATGAACGCCAATAAGGGCCAGGCCGACCCCCGTGAGTAATCCTACGGCTGTCATCACCAGAAACTGACCTCGAACGTAGAGGCCGATTTGCTTGGCCAACTTCCGGAGAAACAGGCTGATGGTTTTGCGCTGGCTCTCTGGCACTATTTTTAAGGCCAAATGTTCGAAGTATTCGGTATCGGTCATCAGGAAGAAGGCAAAAACCAATATCGTGAGTATCCCAAAAAGCCCTTTAATGAATGACATTACGTAGTTGACGCTTGATACCAATACATTGAGGACCTGTTGACTGAGGCTTCCCAGGTTATCCGTAATCAGGTTTATCAGATCGGTCTGGTTTGGCCAGAGAGGGAGACGTCCCAATAGCTCTGTTGCCGACTCACTGTAGGTTGGCAGCTTATGAATGAGCTGGTCTAACTGCTCCATGGCCAGATCAATAACCAGTAAGGTAAAGCCGGAAGCCAGCAAGATGAATAAAATATAGAAACCGAGGATGCTTAGACGTTTTGGGAGACGTTGTGTCTCTTTTAACCATGAAATGGCCGGGTAAAGGGCACAGGAGAGAAGTCCACTCAGCAGCAGGAAGAAGATGATTTGATGAAGTTGCCAGATAATCCAGAGAGCGACAACCGCAAGTGTAACCAGAAGAATAACCTGGCTGGTGTTGATGAGCAGCGAGCGAGAGGGTATGAATTGATTCACTGTGAGATCTTCCTTCTGTTTGTGGTCTGCTCGGGCATGTGCTTCTAAGCCCAGTATACGGGCTGGGCAGGAATTGCGCAAACGCCCCGATGAGAGGATTAAGGGTTGCTAATCTGGCAGTGACGCAATAGGATTAGAGAGGCATGTTTGAAGCATCTTTCTATGAAAGGTGAAGATGCAGGAAGGAGTTATCGGATGAACGTCTTATTCCCGGTCGACGGCTCTCCCCAGGCTAAAAATACCATGTACTGGGCCTATTCTCTTTTGGACCCCGCCGAAACTCAGGTGCATCTCCTCCACGTTGTTTATTGGACTGAAGGCGCCTTGGTGCGAGACGATGAATTAGAATCGGCGAAACTGATTCTCGCTGAGAGTAGAGCATTTTGGGAGAGCCGTGGTTTTAGCGTGGCTGCTTCAGAGACGGTTCTGGGAACGCCTTCTGCGGCGATCTGCCAATATGCCGATGAGCATCAGGTTGATCAAATCATTATGGGGTCACATGGCTATCAAGGATTTAAGAAATTATGGATGGGCAGTGTGAGTGAAGGGGTCTTCAAGCGGGCTAAACAACCCGTTTTGCTCCTCGCCCATACAAAAGATCCTGTGGTACATGTCAGCCATCTGGAAAAAGCCTCGTTGCGACAGTCCGGTGATTCGCCCCAACGAGTGGTGTTACCCGTGGATGATTCCGATGCTGCTTTAAATACAATGGCCTGGGCGTGTCATTTCCTGGATGCGTCCCACACGGAATTGCATGTGCTTCACGTTATCGATACGGTTCTCAAAAATGATGCCTCTCAGGCACAGGCTCAGGATCTTTTGGCCAAAGCGGAAGCGTTATTTAAACGCAATGGATTTAAAAATATTGTCGTTACCCTAAAAGAAGGGATACCGGCTCACGAAATATGTCATTATGCCGATACGGTGAAGGCCGATGAAATTCTAATCGGGGCGCAAGGGCTCTCGAACCGCCCTGAAATATTAATGGGCAGTGTCAGTGAGTATGTTTACAAACATGCCAAACAACCTGTCATTGTGGTGAACAATGGTGTTGAAAAGATGCTTACCATCAGCCATGCCAAAGGTGTTCGGCTTTCTGAATAAAAAAATCTGAATAGACGGGTTTTGCCAATTTTTGTTAATTGTTGTCATCATCGTTCTTAATTTGAGTGGGTGTCTCTTTGGCAGCCTTGTTTGTCTTTACATATTTTAAAGGATCCTTTATGATGAGTATTCAATCAAAATGTATGTTGCTGTATGTCATTCGTTCCCTTTAAGTGTATAAGGGATTATTCGGTAAACTAGGTTGCAATAATTGAATAGTGAGGTTTATGGAAACACAACGAAGCCTTTACGTGCCAATGATGGCTATTCTTGCTTGAACGATACTTTAACTCATTGGTTTTCTTATTTTGACATACCATCACATTCTAGGCCCTGAACGGTTTCTGGGGTGGTTTTACTTGCATGTTGTAATTTGCGATAGAAATAGAAAGAGAACTTAGTATGTTGCCGATTCTTAAGCATCGCACTGACGTGGCGGACGAAAAGCTGGCAGTATTGAACAAAAGTTACCAAGAAGCTTCAGAAAATACAAAAGCAATTATTACGTTGGTGTCCGAGTTGGGAAAAGCGCCCAGCTTTGATGCGGCAATTAATATTGCTCTCAATACCATTAAGTCGGCGTTTGGATGGGCCTATGGCTCTTATTGGGTGTTAGATCCGGTTGAGGGCGTGTTAACGTTTTCTCTGGAAACAGGGACGGTGACGGAGGAATTTTCCAAAGTCACACGAGAAGCTCGATTTCGAATCGGTGAAGGTTTGAGTGGGCGCGCCTGGAAAGCTAAAGAACTGGTATTTGTTGAAGATTTGGGATCGCTGACGGATTGCTGTCGCAGGGAATCGGCGCAGCGCGCCGGTGTCAAATCGGGGATTTGTTTTCCAATTATTTATGACGGCCAGGTGATTGGGACGATAGACTTTTTTGCCACGGAGACTCTTTCCTTGTCCGATGAACGGATGAATGTGCTGCGAAACACGGCTCGTCTTGTTTCCGAGTCTATCGCACATTTGGAAGATATTAAGGATGTTCAGGCCGTCAATACGGTTTTAGAATCCTTGGCCCATGCCCAATCCTATGATGAGGCCGCAATGGTGGCTTTAGAACTGGTCAGAGAGGCTTTTGGTTGGGCCTATGGATCTTATTGGTCATTGGATATGCGAGAAAACGTGCTGCGATTCTCTGTCGAATCCGGTTCAGTGACTCCTGAGTTTCGCAAGGTAACTCAAGAAGCACGGTTTAAGGAGGGTGAGGGCCTTTCTGGTCGGGCATGGAAATCTCGGGATTTGGTATTTGTTCAGGATTTGGGAGAAATGACCGACTGTTGTCGACGAGAAACGGCTCAAAAAGCCGGTGTAAAGTCCGGGGTTTGTTTTCCTATTATTGTGGCGGGCCAAGTTAAAGGAACCGTGGACTTTTTCGCCCTGGAAGTTCTTTCACCTACCCAGCAGCGGCTGAATGCCCTGCGCAATGTAGGTCGCCTGGTTTCTGCGGTATTTGAAAAATTCGATACGATTGCCTTGATGGAAAAAGAGAGGCAAACTGCCCGGAGTCTTCGACAAAATGCGGAAGAATTGGCCTTATTTGCCCAATCATTATCAGAAATTGGCGATGCTATTTCTGATAATGCAAGTCAAAGTTCAGCTAACGCGAATACTGCGGCAGCTTCCGCAGAGGAAGTCAGTGCCAATTCCTCCAGTGTGGCAGCCGCAACTGAAGAAATGTCCGTTACGATTTCCGATGTTTCCATACAAGCTCAGAAAGCATCTTCGATTGCTTCAACGGTGGATAGCAAGAGTCACGAGATCAAGCAGTTTGTTGAATTGTTAGGTCAGTCGTCCCTGGAAATTGGCAAAGTGGTTGATATTATTCAAGAAATTGCTTCTCAGACCAACTTGCTGGCTTTAAATGCCACCATTGAAGCCGCCAGTGCCGGAGAGGCGGGTAAAGGCTTTGCCGTTGTGGCGAATGAGGTCAAAGCCCTGGCTAAACAATCTGCCGTTTCAACGGAGACAATTCGTCAACAGGTGGAAATTATTCAGCAGAATACGACGCAAGTTAGTGCCTCTATCTCCGATATTACGGATACAATTAATGCGCTAAGCGCTATCAATACAACGATTGCTGGGGCCATTGAAGAACAGGCTGCCACAACCAATGAAATCAGCCGGAACATTTCTCAAACCTCCCAGGCCACAACCGATATTGCACGTAGCGTTAATGACTTGGCCCACTCTGCGGAGAAAACATCCAAAAATGCAAATGAGATTAAAGCAGCCATTCAGACGCTTAAATCATTGTCGAATCAATTGTTGAATTTGGTGTCTATTTAATTCAGTCATAATCACCACTTATATCCCGAATGTCAGTTACGCAGAGTAGGTCTCATTCGTTTATTGGATTCTGCTTTGATTCGAGCTTTGGAATAATAATAGAGAGGTTGCTGGGATTCATTGCGTTTTTTGGAGTTTGTATCGTCAGTATTTATACAATTGGAACTTTGTTAAGTGAAACATAATCTTATTAAGGAGCACCATTGTGTCGAGTATGTTGCAAGCGAAGCGGAATTTTGATATTCAAGCTCGCTTGAGCTTTTTAGGTATTGATTCTGAAACACGAGAGATTCTGCGGAAGTTTAAGAAAACCGTTGAGCAGCATATTGATGAAATCTTAAATGATTTTTACACTCATGTGGCCTCTGTAGCGAAATTGAAAGGGTTGGTTGGTTCGGAAACAAATATTGCCCGCTTGAAGTTGGCTCAGAAAAAGCATTGGACGACGCTGTTTTCGGCCAATTTTGACGAACACTATTTTGAAAGTGTTTCAGGGATTGGTCAGGCCCACGTGCGGATTGGCTTGGAGCCCCGATGGTATATGGGGGGCTACAGCATGGTTTTAACAAGATTAATTCAGCTGGCCTCCAAATCCTCTTTGTTTAACCCAAGCCAAATGACCAAAGTGACCACGGCTTTGTCTAAAGCGGTTTTTCTGGATATGGATCTGTCTATCTCAGTGTATTTTGATACGATCATCCAATTCAGTGCGCTCACCGTTTCGCAATCAGCGTCGAATCTGTCTGAGTCTTCAGCCGATTTATCGGAGTCGGCCGACAAGATGACGACCTTGATTGCCAAAACCGTTCTAATGACCAATGAACTTGTGGAAACGATTACGTCTTTCACACATCACGTGGAAGAGACTGCGACCAACGTGGAGGCCATTGCGCAGGATAATACGCTCATTGGTCAGAATATTAGCCAGGTTGGAACTGCTGCGGATGAGGTGTCTGCCAGTATGCAGACCGTGGCCTCTGCAGCGGAGGAAATGTCGGCTTCTGTGAGTACGGTTGCTGCTGCCATTGAGGAGATGTCAGGTTCTCTGAGGGAAGTCTCCATGGGAGCGATTAAAGCCGCAGAAGTTACCGCCAAAGCTGATCAAAAGGCGGAGTCTACCAAAGTAATTGTGGATACATTAGGGAATTCTGCCAAAGAGATCGATAAAGTGGTTGAGCTGATTAAAAATATTGCAGCCCAAACCAATTTATTGGCCTTGAATGCCACCATTGAAGCCGCCAGTGCCGGTGAAGCAGGGAAAGGTTTTGCGGTCGTGGCCAACGAGGTTAAAGAGCTGGCCAAGCAGGCCGCACAAGCGACCGAGGATATCCGCACTAAAATTGAAGCGATGCAGAGCAATACCAATGAGGCCGTGAAAGCCATTGCTGAAATTTCCTCGGTGATTGAGGAAATCAGTGATATCAACAATACTATTGCCAGTGCTGTGGAAGAGCAAACCGTAACCGCCAATGAAATCAGCCGCAGTGTTGTGGGCTCTGCCCAGGCATCCCAGGACGTTACGGAGAATGTCCACAGGGTGGCAGGCATTGCTGAGACAGTCGCCTCACTGGTTCATGAATCCAAGCTCAAAGTGGAACATGCCGTGGAGAGTACAAACCGGACAAATCAAGCGGCCCAAGCCATGCGTTCAGGCTCAAGTTTGGTATCGGAACGGGCCGGTATCATGGCGAGTAATCTTCGAGATACGTCAGATGCTGTGGTAACAACGGCGCAAGCGGCAGATAAGGTGAAAAAGGCAACCCAAGAACTGGAAGCGCTTTCAAAAGAGCTGGATACGCTAGTTCAGGCGTTTCGTTCCTGATTCGAGTGAATATTTCGTGTTTCAAGACAGGGCTTGGTCCATCACCAGCCCTGTCTTCTGGGCCAAACCATTGTGATAAAATTTCTTTGAGCTTGTGATTCAAACCAGAGGGTGAGCTTGACACTATGGGACGAAGCTTGACGCTTGTTATTCTCAGTCTGGCCGTTTGGGTAATGACCCCGGTGTCGGTGTATTCATTTCCCCGGAAATTGCCAGAGAGGGTTTCCCAGGATAACTTGGAGCAGCCATCCTCCGACCATCACTGCCCAGTTCTGGATATGGGACTGATGGAAAAGCAACCGGAATTGGCCTCTTATAAGGTCGACATGTATCGACGGGTGATGCAGTATTGGCAACTGGGAAATGATCCGGCCATGAGCCTAAAGAAAGCGCTCTTCCATGTTTATATTGGCCGAGATGGGCGCTTAATTCGATCCGATATGGCTATTTCCTCAGGGGACACCGGGTTTGATGCTGCCGGACAGGAGGCCATTGAGAAGGCTGCTCCCTATCGGCCCTTGCCTAAGTCGTTTCGTTCAGACTGTATTTTGATTAAGCACGTGTTTCAGCCAAAGCCCTAGCATTGAATCCTTATCACTTCTACATCCTGTTTTAAGCATGTTTGGTTATGCTTTTATGCCCTGTAGCACCTTTGCGGAAGGGCGCGTTGTTACTACACAATGGTCGAGATGACAGGAAGATTCGAACCTGTGCTCAAACCTATGGGTTTAAAGCCTTGTCCTGATTGAGAATACGCTAGTTTTAGTTTGGTATCAGATTGGGCATTTGAACAAAAACACCTTGATGTAGCGACAATATTTGCCAACCTGCAAAACCCCAAGCCCCTCTGCCGTTGCTTGGTTTTTTGCAGGTTGGGAGGAACAACAAATGGACGTGCAGTTGTCTGCGGGTAATTTGCTTCATTGCCTAATAACGGGAACGCTACAATATATAGTTTTTTTACATATTAATTATAAAGAATTTGCAAAGTGTGGAATTAATTTGGTTTTAATCGTTTTTATATCTGTATTGATTTATTGTTTCTACCGATTCGCCACTCGTTCTTTGAGATAGTTTTAGGTACTCACAGAAAGGCTGGTTGTGGATATGACATCGATGGAATATTGGCTCATGCGAAGCATTGATCCGACCGGATGGTTCACTCAACGAATCGCCGGACGACGCCCTATTGGAGACACGGGACACATCGGTTTTCAAGGTTCCAAGCTTGGCGCTGATATGAGTGCCGATGTGGATGGTACCGTGGCACTCACTCCGCAACAAGCTCTGATACAAACAAACTATCGAATCGGCGGAGGCTATGGGGATAATGCACGCTTTGAGCAGCGAGGCAATGTTGCGATAGACGCTCATAATAATGAAGACTCCATTGGCACTCGAATTGATGGCATTGCTGAAGGGCTGTGGGGCAATGCGGACAAGCCCTGGCGATTTAGCGCAGATGGTAGAATCGGCGGTGAGTTTGCAGGGGATAAAAGCGAGATATTTGCCGAGTTGGGTCTAGAGGTTCCAGTACTCGGCAGAGTTGCTGAGTTTGGGGGGAACGTCGAAATTTTATCCGGTCAAGATGATCGCTATGGTGCCGACATTAATATAGGTATGGGACCTATTGGAATTGAGCCAAGAGGCCATGTGACCGCATCGGAAGAAGAGACCTCTGTTACAATCGGCTATGATGTCAGTATTCCCGTGCTCCAGTTTTTGGGCATGGGCATTAACCTTCCTTTAAGTATTGATACGACAGCGGGCCACTCTCAAGAGCAAGGCTATTTTATTCGGACGTCTGCCGATACCCCGCTTGGTGAATTTTCAATGCAAGACACACCGGGCTCTTCAAGCATTGAGGGACCTTTAGGTCAGTTTGATCCGTCCCGGATTTGGCGCTATCCTCCATCGGAGTGGATCGGTCCGGCACCTGTCGATGAAACCCCGCCAGA
This sequence comes from Vampirovibrionaceae bacterium NZW_1234, assembly GCA_041697335.1. Taxonomy (GTDB): domain Bacteria; phylum Cyanobacteriota; class Vampirovibrionia; order Vampirovibrionales; family JAGQHJ01; genus JBGUGD01. The sequence goes on from JBGUGD010000028.1 coordinate 29,955, forward strand.
GCCAACCGATAACATTGCTGACAAACCCATCCCAGTACCACGGATTTCGCAACCAGAACCCGCTGCCTTGGATGACGATCCGCCAGAGGTTTCGAATATTGCGGACAAACCCATCCCTGCACCCAGCAATTCAAATCCAGAGCCTGTAGCCTTGGATGAAGACCCACCCATGTTATCAGAAACGGTTGCTCCGAAACCTTTACCTGTGCCCAGGTCGGGACAAGGCGAGGCCCCTGGTTTACGATCTCCCTGGGGTACATTAAATTGGGGAATCACGGCGTAGAGTACATGCCCGAGTGAACCACGCCGATTTCAGGCTGCAATAAACTCCTACCAGAGACGTCATCCATCTCAGGTGATTTAGGAATATAAGTGCTTAAAAACTGGTCGGGATGACAGGATTCGAACCTGCGGCCCTCTGCTCCCAAAGCAGATCGCCATTTCCGCTTCCCCCGCTTGGCTTGATTCTTTTGGACATCGCTCTTTTAAACTCCTTACTGGTCTTGCGGAACTTGTGCGGAAGTTTTGAAACAGTATCAAGACTCTAGCCTTCATGCTACCGTAATAGAGTGGTTTTTACAAAGTGAAACGCCACCTTGTTGATTTCAACCGATAGAGACATCCTGAGAAGTGGATTGACAATTATTATAATCACGATTATTATAATTACAGTTATAATATTTAGAGCGTATGTTTATGCCCTTTATTGGCCGAGAAAAAGAGTTAAAGATACTAGAGGAGCGATAC
>JBGUGD010000008.1:0-2991 GCA_041697335.1 Vampirovibrionaceae bacterium NZW_1234
CTCCTCACATCATATTAGCCATATCAGAAGGATCAAATCCAAGTATTTCCTTCGTCTTTTCTTGAACAACCTCTTGAGCCTTTGTCTGAGCTTTGCTAACTGCCGTCATGAGCTTCTTTTCAAGCACATCTTTATGATTAGGACTCAACAATGATGTATCATTTATTTTAATGTCCTGGACTTTCATTTCACCAGATATATCAACAATTATCTGGGCCTGTTCTTCACTGCCATCAGTAAAAGAACCTTCTTTGGCTCTAATAACAAGTTTTTGTAAAGCTTTCTGTAAAGTCTTGTACTTATCATACATCTTTTTTAATTCTCCAATCTTTCCAAACATAATAATCGTAAATAACAAATAAAATTATACTGACTCTAACAATTCATCAATAAATTACAACAATATATTATCAAGTAAATAATTAACAAAGCACATCGTCAGACCTATGAATCAATCATACCATAAGTCAATAGAAACTGGGCAACATCTTTAAATATTCTCCCTGCAGTTTGTCATCACCATTGAGAATTTCTTGGACGACGCACCTGCACAACCACAATATATGCAGGATTATCCTTAGTAACTAATCACACAAAGGACGCATTTGTCCATCACAATCACTGCTGATATCTTCATCTAAAGGCAATCTGTGATGTTCAACTTTTTCATCATAAAGTATAACCGTCAATAGCAAGAATCCTCTTTAAACCAGGATTCGCCTCAATTGTTTGAAACAAAGCATCTTTAATCGCATCAGCAGTATCTGGTCTAATAACTTGTCTCACTACAGTAGGGGTATTTTCAGTAAACTGCCCTGTAGCACCATCACGAATTCAAGCAACAATAGTAGGTTTTAGATAAAATCAACCATTCACCAAAGGAGCATAAGCAGCAGCAATCTGAATAGGGGTAGTCAGTAATCACTGTCCAAATGTATTATTAAAATATCTAGCAACAGAAACACTAGCTACTCATTCAACAAATCCTGGATCTTCTTGAGCTAATTCAATATTAGTCAACTGACCGAATCCAAGTTTTTGCAAATAATTATAAAATATCTCCTTCCCCATTCTTTGAGCAATACGAACCATACCCACATTACAAGACCACACAAGACTATGCATAAATGGATGTTGACCAAAACATTCAGGAGCTGCATTTTTTATCGTAAATGGACCAACTTTTACCTGCCCCGGATCATCATAAAAATCATATAGACGAATTTCATCAGCATCATAACCAGCAGCAATAGTAAAAGATTTGAAAATACTTCAAGGCTCATAAGGAAGAGCAATATTTTTATCAACAAAAACACGAGCACCATATACATTTTTAGCAATGTACTTCTCCAAAGAAGTATTCTCTCTTTCTAAAGAAGTTGCAAGCCTATAGGTTCATCATGTTTTAATGTAAACAGGTATATCAATATGAGTAACATCATCAATAATATACGCATATTCCGGTCATAAAGGAGTAAGTGTATATGCATCATCAAAATTATTAGGATCATAGGCTGGAGCATTAACCATAGCCTTTACAAATCCATTATTAGGGTCATATACAACAATACTCACAGAATCGGCCCTCAAAGATTCATGATATGACTTAGCAATAACTTCAACCTCTTTCTGTATACCAGGATCAATTGTCAAATAAACATCACTACCAGGAACTACATCTTCTATTTGAAACTCATTTGCTCAAACCTGACCAATCCATGCAGAAGCACGTCAAACTATTTGCCCATCTTTTCATTTTAGGATGGTATCAAAAAATTGTTCTATTCAATAATAAACTTGATTATTTTTGTTCATATAACCCAGAACATGAGCCATGAACTCACCATAAGGGTAATATCTCCTCGTATAAGGCTCCAGTCCTAAACCATGAAAAAGTGGAATATTACCAGTTGTACGATCACGATAATACTGAACCTTTAAATCCTTAACCATTTGAGCTATAATAGGATTTGCATCAACAATGATTCTGACATATCTATTTTCCTGAGGATAAAACTGCTTATCAATGTTAGGCAAAGTAGCAAGATAGCCAAATCTATCCAACAGATTTTTAAATACAACACTATCTTTATCTGGATTACGAACTCTAGCAGGCTCAATATAAACATAATACTTACTAAGTATAGTAATATAAGGTAAATCTAACTTCTGCAACTCGGATAAAAAATTTTCATCAGAAAAATATCAAACATAATTCCTTTGTTTAATACCTATTTGTATGCGCTGATCCAATCTAGATTGAATAAGTTGATAGGCAGCACCAGTTGTGAAGTTCTCAACAACAGCATTATATTGTGTATTATAACCAGTTCGATCAAAAGTTTTCCAAGTAGGAGTAACAATTCCACTACCATAGTAATAAAAGTCAGGCTTTTCTGGCAACAGTTTAGTCTGCGAGAAGCGCTCTATATTTCTGATGCAACCTACATCATCAACAGGAACCATACCATTAACAACACAGAGATGATGATAAATAATAGGAGTAAGTAACTCTATAAAGCGCCTCTTATCACCAACAAAAGCAGGGTCAACAAAAAGATTATACATTGTAATATTCTCAGTAAGTTGTATAGGTTGTCCAGATTTATCAGAGACATATATGTGTCATCTATCAGCTTTAAGATTTGATCTACTGATATGTTGACTGCTTAACAATTTGTCATAATAATCAGCTTGGATAAGCTGAATATAACCCAATCTCAAAACTATAACCAAAAACAAAAAACCAAAAAACAACAACATATAAAACTCTCTACCAAGGTCTTTATGAGTTCGTAGACGAGTAGATTGCAATCGACTCTCTAAGTTATTAATAAGACGCTTTTGCCATTTAATCGGCATATATAGAACAACAACATACTAAAATATAACTATAACAAACACCAATAATCAATCTATTGTTTATACAAACATTTGCAACCAAAAAAAATACATATTATAGCATTTTTCAATAACTATGGCAAGAAGAAA
>JBGUGD010000002.1:0-244398 GCA_041697335.1 Vampirovibrionaceae bacterium NZW_1234
TTTCCCGCTACGACCAATTTAGAAAACTGTCTGTGCGTTACGAGCGGAACCCTTACCATTACAAAGCCTATTGGTACTTGGCTGGAGCCGTTTTAAACCTCTCTCGATTAACGGGATAAGCTCTAATGTTTGTGAAGTGGCTATATGCTTGATGTCGGCAGTGTTATATGGCTGATACGAGCAAACTTGTTTTATCTGATGGATACAATCTATCGCTATACAGTCTTTCTGCTTTTTGCTATGCTTTATCGCAATACACACGATTTGGGGAATACTAGGGAGCGGTTCAGGATGATTACCATTACACCGGTTCGGTTTCTATCTCAGGCGGGGAATTTGACGGTATCGCCCAAGAAGCAAGTTGTTCAGATGCTTCAAAAAAATCAGGTGCCTCATATTAAAGCGATTCAAGGTTTCTCAGCCCATACCATTGTTGTTTGGGTAGAGCCGGATCAGTACGACACTGTTATTCAGAAGATGAATTCATTAGGGCATGCGTTTGATCCGCCTGGTCCACTGGAGACTTTGAATGAGTTCAAATTAAAAGGCACGATGACTCTTGTTGCGATTACACCAGAAAAGAGTCCAGCCCCTTATTTTGATTATGGCATTCCCGATGAGAAGCAAGCTGAGCTTTACCAACCATAGCCTTGTCAATCATCCTGCTTCTTAATGCGCTCAGGCAATGTTTTTTCGAGGGTGTCTAGTCTTTTGTCCTTCTCACCGCTTCTTTGGTCTATGACACCTCCGAGGGATCTCAGGAGGAACATAATTTGTTATGGTTGTAATCTCGTGTTGGGACGAGAGAGTAAGAGAAGTATTACGCTGTCGAGGAGGACGAATGCTGTACCCGTCTACACATGTATGTTCTGCGGATAAAACGAATTGTCCTTCAACATTGGGTCACATCGAATCGGTTTTAATCAAAGAAGTTCCAATATCCTTTATGACCCGGGTGTTTACGTTGGAAGATATGCCGGGGTATGAGCGACAACGGCATATGGCAGGTTATTTATCGATTGCTCATTATTTTATTCAGCTTTTGGAGGCTAAGATGATTTCTCCTCAAAGCTGTTTGCTACTCCCATCGCTTCATAGCCTAACCCGATTTTTTACGGCGCCGACGTTGGATGTACAGAAAGCCTTTCAACATCTCCGGAATCTTGGATTGGACTATATGATGCCAGGCTATTATGGCCATATCTCACTCTGGGTTAAGTCTTGGCCATTAACGAGCTGATAATATAAAACTTTCCAGAGAGTAACGTTCGCGTTCTGTTTCATGTGCAAGCCATGAGGTCCAATGATGAGGATCAAATGTGGCTTCGACAGGAATGACCCCAGGTGTGCCTTTTGGTGTATCCGGGGTCTTATTATTTGTATCGGACGAGAAAAGATTGGCAGAATCATTGCTAGGTGTTTTGAACGATGTTCTCATCGTCGCCCTTGATGTCATGCGTGTGACAATTATGTTGGGTTTTATTTAGAACGCGTCAATGAAGACCGTGCTGGTTAACAAAGCGTGTTTTAGCTTTGCTTAAAACTGAAATTCACGCAATTTTTCCGCGAGGCTTTAAGGGACGTCGCCCAGCTTTAAGCGCTTTAGGAGTTACTTTTTTAGCGTCTTTGGTTGTGCTGGTTCTAGTCTGTTCGGCTCGGATTTCTTGGACGATATCTTGAATTAAATCCGCACAGGTTTTCCCTGTTGGGTCCATAACCACTTGAATTGGTATTAAGTGACGGGATTTTTGTGCGTCTAAGATTTTACTGTCTCGAAGAACCGCTTCGTTTTGTCGTAAAGTCTGGTAAATTTTCTTTGGATCGGTTTCTCTCTGACCCTGGATGTTAACAGCCAGTTTGCTATCAAGCTCCACACCGGGAAAGCTCAAATGCCCTCCTGCAGCAGCACCATGCCCGCCCCCGTTAAACAGCGATGCGAGTAATGCCGCATGCGATGTACCTTCGGCCGAGCGGAAGGAAAAACGCAAGCTGTTTTGGGAGGCGATTTCCAGTTTTTCATCCAGCTCTCCTTGCTTGCGATCCTGGCAAATCAGTACGGCAATGTTGTCGTTCTTTTTGTCCCGGCGAGAATCGCCGCGCATGTCACTCATCACGGGATTAAATTTAAACGACGCGTAAATATCGCCCAAATTAAATTCCGGGTCTACCAGACGTGCTTGTTGGCATACCTGATCCATGTCGTCATAGCTGACTTGCAAAATACCCAAATCTAATTTGTCGTTTTCGATTTTACCTGCCTCGGCATGGGCCATCATGAGTTCATAAGCCGATTTATGAGAGTCCTGGTTGAGCAGTTTTTCATCAGGCAGTTCAAAAACCAGTTGTTCCCGTAACCACTTTTTACTGATACGGCCGTCCGTCAGGGCCATAAGCCACTTGGCCAGTCCTTCAGGCCTAAAATTGGGGCGGCTTTCAACCGGTTTGGTCATATCTTCCGGTGTCAAATTCGCAGTGCGATTGAACGATCCGGTGTCCGTATACATTCCCGTAACCAGGCCTGCGACAAAAGCTTCCAATTGTGCTCGCTGAGCAGGGGTTGTAATAAGATTTTGCCTTGATTCTTTGGAACCGAGCGTATTCAATAACGGCATTCGACTCGTGAGGGCGGCAATCATCTGAGCGGCGGCGGCAACAGTATCTGCGACCCATGCCTGATTTTTTTGATCTGCCGCGTCCATGTCCAGTCCGGTATCAGGCGCGGCGTGCATCCACTCCATCCGTTTATGAGGATGGTGATCAATGTAGATGATCTCCTTGGCCCGATCTAAATAGGGCTTAAATTTGCTGGTAAAACGCTTGGGCGTTGGAATGTCCAGAAGTACGACCACATCATATTCAGCATCCTTGTCCAAGAGATTGGCTGGATTGCTGAGGAGGGCCAGCTCGTCCTTCAGGGCCTTGATCTGGTTGGCTCGGTGGGGATCGGGAGCGCCGGCCAAGGTATTCAATTCTTGTAGAGTTTGTTGAATGGCGGTAATTCGCTCCGGGTTATAAGGTCGTTTAATCTCATCAACCCCGGGCAGTTTGTGACGAAACAGACCCGGGATTTTATCATCGACGGCACAGTCTACCTGCTTCGTGGGGTCCATTAACTGAATGGCGCCTTTAAGGCCGGTTACGCAGCCTAGGGTGTCTCCGTCGGGTTTGCTATGGCCAATTAACAATATGCGCTTTGCCTGGGGATTGGTCAGCTTGTTGACGATGGTTTGAATGACAGTATTCATTTTCTGGGCCGCTGCTTCACCATGGGTTTGGGCTTCGTGAGCCAGGATGTCTTGAAGAATCTGTTCCGGAGAACTGACGGGTTGATAGAGCAGAACATCTTTCCGACACTCGGGATCATTTAGCACTTTCTTAAAGGCGTCTTGAACGGCTTTGATTTTAGTCGCATCTTTTCCGTCATAAATGAGGTTGACCCGTAAGCCAATGGTTTCTGCACCTTTACTATTTCCGGCAATAACGTTGGAGAGTTCAAAACGGAATTTCTTGTGATCTTGCACCAGGACATCAATGATATGCTCGGCGACACTATTGGGGACACGCCCTAAGGCACCATGACCGGGGGCAATCAGGGTAATCTCGTTTTGTCCGAACTTGTACTCTAACTGTTGTCCATCTTTCCAGTCGCTGTCGGCCAATGTATTAATCGGGCCGGGGCGATTATTGGAACCGTACAGGGCCTGATTTCGGCTGACACCGACAACCTTCATTTGAATGGCCGGTGGGCTGTTGTCCGGGCTAAAGGGAAAGGTCGTTTGGGTAACGACGTGGGTTGTGTTACCTTGCTGGCCAAAAAAGACTACCCGACCCTGATTTGCCCTAGGTCTGCCAGGGGTAGTTGTAAACGCATCGATACCCAGATGTGGCGTTTGCCTTATTGCAACAGTGTTCAATGTTGGTGACATGCCCGGAAATGGTCTTGCCACCCATGGCGATGTCTGTAACTCGGCTAATTTCACTCGCTATGGTCCCCAGTTTACCCAACCCAGTGAATTTAAATTATGCTCCCAGAATTCGATGGGACTCATTATGCCATGAGTGATCGTTTTTATAAATCATTGTTGCCCTTTCGGCGTTATGATTCTTAACAGGGCAATCTGTAATGAGGCACCGGTCGCTTGTTCAGGGGGATGTCGGTAAGCATTGAGCATTGGGGGTGTCAGGTGTAAAATGACGGTCACACGGATAGAAGACCAAGCGAGGTGTGCAGGCGATGCTTACGGGACAAAAGATCGGTTTGGAAGATGCGCTAGTCGATATTTTGAACAAGGCGCGTCGAGGGTTGAGCGTGTCAGTGGAAGAGTTGGCCGAGCGGGCCGATGTTTCAGTGGACCAGGTTAATCAGGTGCTTCAAGGTGCGATGGACCTGGTTTTAATCAAAAAGCTGGCCTATGTCTTGAACCTTCATCCGGACTCACTGGTGGATTTAGCTCAAGACAATTGGTATCCCAATGAGGTTAAATCCTTTCCCGGATTTGCGATGTTTACTACAGTCTTTGGAGATATGACTGTGAATGCTTACCTGGTGTGGGATCCTGTGACCAAAGAAGCTGCGTCGTTTGATACCGGAAGTTCCTGTGAGCCGATGTTGGCGCTGATTCGCGAACATGGACTGACCTTGAAGCGAATTTTTATTACGCATACCCATTTGGATCACTTGGCTGATCTTGATCGTTTACAGGACGCGTCGCCTGAAGCCATTAGTTATGGCTCAGCTGTGGAAAACCCGTTGGGCTTGAGGCCGGTTTCTCATGGGGTTGGCTTTGTTCTGGGTTCGCTATTAATTCGCATTCTGGGGACGTCGGGGCATACACCCGGTGGGCTGAGTTATTTTATTGAAGGGCTGACTCATCCATTGGTCATGGTCGGTGATGCTCTGTTTGCCGGATCCATGGGCGGGGCGGCCTATGCCTATCAGGAGGCACTTAAGAACAACCGGGAGCGGGTACTGACGTTGCCAGAGAACACGATAATTTGCCCAGGCCATGGGCCGTTAAGCACAGTCGCCCAAGAGCGCTTGCATAATCCCTTCTTTCCTGAATTTAAATCTATACCGACACAACGAGGAGTATCACAATCATGACGAAACCTTCCATTGGCGTTGTTGGCCTGGGACGTATGGGGGCCAATATGGCTCGACGGCTCCATGACTGTGGTTATCCTGTGAAGGGCTTGTTTGATGTTTCATCTGCTTTGGCAGAGACGTTGGCCGAAGAGTTAGGTTTGACTTCGAGCCCATCTCTTGCGGACGTCACTCGTAATTGTGATGTTGTTATTACGGTGGTTCCTGATGACAAGGCCATGGAGGTAATTTACTTCAGCTCAGAGGACAATTTGCTAATGCATGCCCGGGGAACATTATTTATTAACTGCGCCACGATTACCCCGGAGGTTCATGTGGCGGTGAAGGCCAAGGCGGATGAGATTGGGGCCGACGTATTGGAATGTCCCATGGCCTCCAGTATTCCTCAGGCTCGAAATGGGACACTCTATTTGATGTGTGCGGGAGACTATTCGGTCTATGAAAAAGCCCTGCCAGTACTGCAATCTTTGGCGTCTCAAACGGTTTATACCGGTGAGGCGGGCACAGCAGCTCAACTTAAAGCCTTGGTGAATATGGTCATGAACATCAATACTGCTGCACTGGCTGAGGGGTTGGGGTTGGCTTCGGCGCTGGGCTTCGATTTGAATTTGGTCCGTCAGGTTTTTTCTCAAACTGGTGCCAATTCTCGGGTGTTGGAGACCGATGGTGAGGATATGCAGAACCGGGATCATGAGACGTATTTCTCGGCCGCCCACGCAGCCAAGGACAGTGGTATTGCTCTTGCACTGGGTGAAGCCGCAGGGTTGCCAATGGCCTTAGCACGTTCTACCAAGCGGATGTACGATGAAATGGTCCGGTGTGGGTTGGGCGACCTTGATAAATCCGGTGTTTCCGAGTTGACCTTCAAGGAGCGTCAACCCGAGATGTGCCAGCTTTAAAAATCCGCTGTCAACAGTAAAGTATCAGGGGCGTTAATCTGGTTGTGATTAAACGACTCATAGGAATTTTACAGTGCCTGTCTTGAGTAGGACCCGAGATCCATGGTATTTGAGATCAGCTCACCCGTCTGATCTCAATTTGCGCTTTGGTGTTTCATCATCACATTCAGAGCCTGACCATCAGGGGATGGTGCCGGTTTATCAAGAGCCGGATATTTACGATGCCTCTATCCCAGCGGGTCGGCGTTATGATCAGGATTTTTACTGTGAAGAGGTTCGGCCCATTAAGGATCCTATTTTGGAAGTCACGGCGGGGACCGGGCGTATTACAATTCCCATGGCTCAGCAGGGCAACGATGTCACCGGCTTGGATCTGTCGGCGGCCATGTTGGCAAAGGCTGCCGAGAAAGCTGGAAAGGCCGGTGTTAACGTCCACTGGGTGCAGGCCGATGCGTCTTGTTTTGATTTAAATCGTCGGTTTGGGCGAATTCTGGTTCCTGCCAGTGGTCTTTGTCTTCTGCCGGATGCCGATCATGTAAGACGATTTTTGCAGTGTGCCCGACGTCATATTTTGCCGAACGGAAAGCTGGTGATGGATTTAGTGCCGCCCACTTCGCCGATCGCACATTTGCCCAAGCATCTGACTCACGTGTCCCACACGTATTCATTGCCTCAAGGAGGAGGCGCTGTGGAGGTCATTCAGCAGGATTTTGATCATCGCTCTGATGGCAGCTGGTTTACCTATACGTCTGCACATCGGCATCGAGCCAGTGGGGCTATTTTGAGGAAAGATAAATTTACCTTTCGTCTGTATGAGCCAAACACCCTAAAATCAATGTTGGATGAGGCCGGATTTGTGGTGGAAGGTGAATATGGCGATTTTTCGAAAGCACCATTCCTGCCTGATTCCTGGCACCATATTCTCATATGTGGCACCAAAGGCTAAGCCGGACAGCTACCCATTCTGTATTAGGACAGGTACACTGGAGAAAGTGTTAACGATAAGAAGACAATAAATCAGGTGAAACTTTGGGTTGATGCCGATGCCTGCCCTGGCGTGGTGAAAGAGATTATTTTAAAGGCGGCTCTCAAGCGTCAGGTGGAAACTGTGTTTGTTGCCAATAAAAAAATCCTGGTTCCGGATGTGCCGCATATTTCTGTTATACACGTGCCTGCTGGGCCGGATGTGGCCGACCAGGTGATTGCCGAAAAGGCCGAGCCCGGAGATTTGGTCATTACCCAGGATGTTCCTTTGGCAGCTATTTTGGTGCCTTTGGGCATTGGTGTGATGAGCTTTCATGGGACGTTGTTTACGGAAGCCAATATTGGTGAACGTTTGTCTGTTCGAAATTTTTACCATGAGCTTCGTAACAACGGGGTTCAGACCGGTGGCCCTAAACCCTTTAGTGACAAGGACAAGCAGCAGTTTGCGAATACCTTTGATCAGCAGTTGACCAAGCGTCTGATGGCCTCACACTAGCTTTTACAAATATTCATAGAAATATCGCTTCCAACAATTTCAAAAGTTTATACACTTTATTTGATTTGAAATTTGATGGCATCATGGCCTTCACGTGAGCCATTCCATTGAAATCAAATTTAAATGACGGAGTGAACTATGAGTAACGTTTCATTTTCCAATGCATCACACGTTCGATTTGCTTCTATTGCAACCCCCAGCCCATCTTCGTATGCGGTTAAAGCATTTCCCCCAGAAGGTAGTGGTCCTAAGACCAGTGTTTGGGTGCCATCGAAAAACCCGAAGAAGCCTTTTATTGCCTGGAATCATTTAAGCGGCAGTGTGGTCCACGCGCTTACCGTGTTTAAAGATGAACAAAACCGCTTTTTTGCTCGATTTTTGGTGCAAAACCGACCGGCAATGGGAAATATAGATACAGTTGAGGCACCTGCTGGAAAATATGGTGATTCTGATCCCAATGAAACGGCTGAAGATGCCGCCGGACGTGAGTTGACTGAAGAAACCGGCTTGGTGGCCAAAAAAGTGATGATGCTGTCGGATGACGTTGAGGGCTCTCAGCATGGCGCGTCTATTGCGACTTCTCCTGGGATTACGAACGAGCGCAAAGCATTTGCCTTGATCCTTGCTGAGAAAGTAGGAGGCAAACAGGCTCTGACCGAAAGCGAAAAACAGCAGAATGTGCGCCAGTTGGATGTGCCTTTGTCCACGATATTAAGCCCCCGCAAGTTTAAGGCTTGGTTGTCAACGATGAAATCCACAGGCAAGCTGGTGGGTGTTGATATTCCTACTTTGCGCGGTTTGTTGCCTGCCAGAGCGGAATTGAAGCGATTCTTGACGAGTATCTAGACTGGCAAAGCTCGATGGTTAAGGAGCGGGCTTCATACATTCACAGACACAGTTGAAGAGACCGGGAGGAACCAATGCTGCTCGATGAGCGGTAGGGTTTGCCAAAATGGCGGCTACCCGGTCTTTTTCTTCGGTCGGGACGGGCATCTTATCCAGATAGGTTAAAAATTGGGAGCGAGTATCTGGGTGATGATGCGCATGACGTTTTAACTCAAAATTGGTGCGGAAGAACGTGTCTTCGGTCCGGCTATGGCACTGAATACAGTGGATGGGCCGAAGCTCGTCGGGAAGTATCTTGCCTCTTGGATTCGCTGGCGCAACATCTCCTTTGGTCGTGTAATAACTAACGGGGAAGACCGAGACAATATTGCCGTCCTTTACCTTGGCCTGAAAGGAAGCTCCGATAAAGCCGCGCTCAACATTCGGGCCAAGAGGCTCGGTTTCAACCAGGAGCCGGAAAGCATCATTCACATTACCGTCTTCTGCGTTGACAATTTCAAAACGTTTTCGCTGGGGGTTGTAATCCATAAAGGTGATCAGTGCGACCCGACGAATGTCAGGACTATTGGGATTAGCGCTGACGTTAACCTTGTAACGGTAAACAATCGGAAGGCCGCGGCCACCATCCATTGTGAATTCTTCCCAGTTGGGGTTGGAATGACCGGATCCTAACACGACTGCAACGTTTTTATTTCTCGGATTTAGTACGGCTTGGAGGGTTGGAATGAGTTCCTCTTGGAGTTTCTGGTTGAAAGCGGTCTGGGTTTTGGCCAGCTCGGCTTCATTTTTTTGTTCTGCTAAGTCGTTAATCCGGTTGGTCCAGGTCACAAATTCATCGTAGCTCAAGCGTTTTCCAGGGCAGCAGGTTATGGGTTCGTCCAGAGTGTTAAGGGAGGCTGCCTTGGGACGAGCTTGCTGCGGTGCCTGAAAGACCATCGGCAGAGTCCATGGAAGTGTTACAGTTCCTGCAGCCACTGCTGCCCAGAGACCTGCTTTAAGTTTATTACCCGAAAACCGTAGCGTCTCTGGTGTCACTGTTTGGGTTTGGCGGGTCTGTCGTATCACAGGCGTTTGAGGAGGATGCGGAAATGCTGAGCGTCGTGTACGGTCCATCAGCCTGCCCGGGCAGGAAAGTCGCATGATATCTCCCAAGAGTATTCCTCACATTAGATTGTGTTTAGCGTATGCAAAAAGTCCTGGTACAACAAGTGCTTGTTGATTCGTATTGCAATGAGACGTGTTTTGGAGGGTTCTGTTATTGCTTGCTGAGGTGTAAATGATGCTCTCGCCAGGTTTTTACTTTTCTTTTATGATGTGCCGGTATATGAGCTGAAAGATGTGAAATGAGAGTTGATATGAAACCCATTGCCTCTGTTGGATCTCTAGTCCCCACCTCGTCTCCTCGCATGGGGACCGTAGTCAAGTTACGCTTTGTTGAGGCTCAGACCGGACAACCCGTCCCTTTAACCACCAAGCCCACCAGTAAAGATCCGGTAGATCGGCATGGGGAATTTTCACGCTCAGTTTTGGGAGCCTTTCAGCGAGTGCTTCACAATCATACCAAGCGTCCCGGGGTGTCCATGCCGATAGGTGTGCCAAATGGTGTGAGAGACCAATTAATTGGGATTTTTGCCGATGCCCAGCGCCAAATCAGGCTATGGCAAGAGGCTCATGAGCCTGTTAGGGAAGCCATTCTGAAAGCCCTGCCTGATTTGAAGCCCCGCAATGAAGGCGGCCCTTTGATGCATGATCTGCCGGCAGGGTTTCCGGCGAAGGGTTCTCCGGAAGCCCTCTTATTGACCGGTAAGGATTTTGTTCGGATTTCATGGACCGAGGAGTCAAAGAAAGCTCAGGAATATGCTCGCTTAATGGCAGACCCGGCCACGAAGACGGCCACCGTAAAGGTACGACATACGACGGAACCCAACCCCATGATTGTTGGGTTTCAGTTGGATGCTTAGCTGGTTTGAATTCTAGGTAGAGCTAGCCTCGAAATCCTTGCGTTCTGGCATAAGCCACTTTAAGACGATTAATGAGATGGGGATGGGTCGAGAAGATCTCTGAAAACCAACTCCAGAAGCCGCTATCTGCTTTGGCGTTTTGGAGGAAGACTTCGATGTTAACCTGGCGGAACAAATGTTTGCCTGCGGCAAGAGCCATTAGACCGTCGATGGCGCCGTTAGGAACGAAGGCCATAGCGTATCGATCGCAGGTGTATTCACAACCTCGGGAGTAAGCTTGTCCAAGGAAGGGGATAAAATTGGCTGGAGCCGTTAAGATCTTTTTCCAGAGGCTCGTATGTCCCCGCTTGTGGTGTGCAAATTCATGGCTAATGACAAAGGCTACAGCGTCCTCGCCTTTGGCGTAGGCCATCTCCATAATGTCTGCATAGAGAATCATAAAGTTGCGCCCGGCGAAACGGGTTGCAAAAGCATTTAATGCCCCACCCGCTTGCATCAAGTACATGTCAGGCATTTGATCCAGTTGCATCCGGGTGGCCAATTGTTGGGCGGTTTCATACATTTCAGGAAACTGCTGGGGCGTAATTTTAACGCCGTTCCCCTTGATCATTCCGATAAAGTAGCCATGCATGACCAGTGAAGTCAATAAAATCAAGCCAACAATGAACACAAAGACCATAAACCCAGCCAGTTGTTGGGTAACTGCCGCAGCAAAAGTGAGGTAGTACAGTACACTGATGGTGCAGGAGATCCAAAAATAAACAGTTTCTCTTGGATGAACCAGATTATCGTGTTGCTGGATACTGGGTTGAAGGCGTGGAGTGGTTGCCTGAGTGCTTTGTGGTGTTGTGCTTTGGGGCGCTCGTTCACTTTCTCGAAGCGCTCGAAGGGCTTTTAGATGATCCGTCACATCATTCTCCTCATGCCGGATTAAACCATAGATACTTTAGCTATCGGTGGAATCTCTGAAAACTTGTCTCGATTAGGCGTATGATAAATGTCAATGTTCACGTGGCCTGGATTTCAGTATACTGATATGCATGATGACAATATCAGATGCAAAAACAGCTCAGGTACGACTCGAGCAACTTCGAGAGCAGCTGAATCGCCATAACTATTTATATTACGTTCTGGATGCGCCTGAAATTACAGATGCTCAGTATGACACCTTGTATCGAGAGCTGGTTTCACTAGAGGCTGAATTTCCTGAGCTGGTTACCCCCGATAGCCCCACGCAACGGGTTGGGGATTTACCTTTGCGGCAGTTTTCCCAAGTTACTCATATTAATCGTCTCTATAGTCTGGACAATGCTTTTTCCCGAGAGGACTTGCTGAATTGGGAAGAGCGGATAAAGCGTTTGCTGCCTGAAAGCCGTCACCGTGAGTTGTCCTACGTTGCTGAGCTGAAACTGGATGGCTTGGCTGTAACATTGATTTATGAAGACGGGCTCTTTGCTCAGGGCGCCACCCGAGGCAATGGCCTTGTGGGAGAAGATATCAGCCAAAACCTGAAAACTATTCGGAGTATCCCGATGAGGATTCCCGCCGGAGGTGAATCCATTCCTGTACCTAAGAAGCTGGAAGTTCGTGCTGAAGCCGTTATGCCGGTAGGCAGCTTTTTTAAAGTCAATGAAGAGCGCTTGCTGAAGGGAGAACCTGAATTTGCGAATCCTCGCAATGCGTGTGCAGGTTCATTACGGCAGTTGGATCCTCGGGTGCCGGCATCTCGTAATCTAGATGCTCTGTTTTATACAGGGATTGTCATTGAAAATGGTAATCATCCTCCGGTAAAAACGCACTGGGAAATGATGGAGTATTTGCATTCCCTGGGTTTTAAGCTTAATCCTGCCCGTAAACGCTGTGCCTCCCTGGAAGACGTTTTTGCGTTTATTGAGGAATGGGAGCATAAACGTTCAGAAATCGGATTGACGACTGATGGGGCCGTAGTGAAGGTGGATTCTCTGGCCTTGCAAGAAACTCTCGGCTTTACGGCGAAAAGCCCTCGTTGGGCAATGGCATACAAATACCCGGCTGAGATTAAGGAGACCGTTGTCATTGATATTGAAAATAGCGTTGGGCGTACTGGCGTTATTACGCCGATTGCTATTATGACACCTGTCCAACTGGCTGGGACCACCGTTCAACGTGCCAGCCTCCATAACTTTGATGAACTTCGTAAGAAAGATGTGCGAATTGGTGACACTGTCCGGGTACAAAAGGCTGCTGAGATTATTCCAGAAGTATTAGAAGTCGTGCTCGAGCATCGCCCTATCCAGAGTGAACCATTTTTGGAGCCGGCACAGTGTCCCGTCTGTCATTCTCCAACCAAACGAGTTCCCGGAGAGGTCGCTGTTCGTTGCTCCAATCCTTCTTCTTGTGGAGCCCAGCGCCGAACACGGCTGGAACATTGGGTTAGCAAGCATGGGATGGATATCGATCATGTTGGCCCTGCCCTGGTGGATCAACTGGTGAGTCAGCAACTGGTGGATTCTCCCGCTGACTTTTATCGGCTTACCGTTGAGGATTTCTTGTCCCTGGAACGGATGGCCCGAAAATCAGCGGAAAACGCCTATCAGGCCATTCAATCCAGTAAGTCCCGGCCATTGTATGCGCTCATTAATGCGCTTGGCATTCCTCATGTCGGTAAGGAAACAGCCATTCTCCTGGCGCAGCAGTTTCGCAGCCTTGAGCGCCTATCGAATGCTACTGTCGATGAACTGACTCAGATTGAGGGTATTGGCCCCAAAGTGGCTGATAGTATTGTGGGCTTTTTTGGTGATGTTGAACATCAAAACCTGATGACGGCTCTTGCCGAGTTGGGGTTGACGCTGACGATGGGGGATCTGGAGGCCGAGGACATTGCGCCTCAAAACACGGAGCATCCCTTTTATGGCAAGAGCTTTGTGATGACGGGTACCTTGCCCACTTTGACTCGGGATGAAGCTGAATCGGCAATTCGACGTGTGGGAGGAAAGATTTCCGGATCCGTGAGCAAAAAGACCGATTTCTTGCTCTTGGGTGAGAACCCGGGTTCGAAATATGACAAAGCCATAAAATTGAACGTTCCAATCCTGGAAGAGGATGAATTCAAAGCGATCTTAGATCAAGCTTCGGGAGAGATGTAACGTTCTGTAACGATCCGCTCTCGGCTCAGGCAATTTCGTCGATTGAGGACGTTCATTGGTGAGTCACACACTGTGTTTTGTGTACACTGTATCACGTGCTAATCGTATGGTAGATGGGATGAAGGGACCAAGCATATGTTAACTGTTTCTTCAATGCCGCGTGTTTCACCACCGGCACTTCATAGTCAGTATCACAGCCCCCAACGCCAGGCTCAAACGCCTCGCTTTGGCACAGAGAATACCCAAAATTCAAGCGGCTCCCGTTTGAGAACAGGGATTAAAGCTCTCTTGGCCTTGCTGGTTGCTGGGGGCGGTGGTTCTTATGTCTATACCACAAATCAAGCCACGCAAGACCGTTTGGATAAGCAACAAGCGGCCATTGTTAAGACGACAGATCAACTGTCACAAACAGAAGGGCGATTGGCAGAGCTAACGGATGCCCATCAGAAGAAAATGTTAGAACTAGAAGATGCCCGTACTCAGCTAACCAACCTACAGTCGGGGGCGGTTACACGTGCTCAGGAACTTGAAGCTGCTCGTCAACGACTCGCTCAGCTGACAGCGGAGGTGGCCGAGAAAGAAGCTGCGCTTAAACGTGCCCAGGCTGCTTATGCTTCCCGCACTGATGCTGCCATAAAAGATTTACAGGAAACCTCGAATATCGATAACGTCCGCCAGCGCCTGGTGCCATTGGCCAAGCAAGGGGCCCTTCACGTCGAATCCAATGGTGCACCCATCAGTAATACAGGCACAGTCACCATTCTCAAAGTGCGTGACAAATTATTTTTAGTCTCAAATCACCATGTTTCCAGTCCCCTTAGTCGGGCCGTGATGCCAGAGCCCTTCAAGATGACAGGGGCAGATGGGTTGACCTTTACAACCAAGCTGAAATACTCGGATCCTGAATTGGATCTCGCTTTTTTTGAAGTGCCTAAGGCGAAGGAAGCTGAATTGATGAAGCGGGCCCTGCCATTGGCGTCAACGGATGGTGGTGCCAATTGGTTAGTGGATGGGTCCACTGTTTTTGCCGTGGGCAATCCGGCAGGTATGAAAAATATTCTGACCAGCGGTGTGGCTCAGCTTTATACGCCAAAAGAGGGGGAACCTGAGCGAACCGCTTATCCTGTTATGATTCAGACCGATGCGGCCTTGAGCCCAGGAAACTCCGGTGGCCCGTTATTGAATCTAAAAGGGCAAGTCGTGGGCATTAATCAGAGTGTTACTTCAGATGACAAAGGCAGTATTGTTCCCGGGCTAAACTTTGCTGTTCCGGCAGATGCGGTTTTAAGCTCTCTGATAGCCAATAAAGAACTGAAAGCTGAAAACCCGGCCCAGGAACGACTCGTTGTTCAGCATGCCCAGATCTACAAGCAAGCCGCTCGTCGGGCCAACCTCAATGCATTGGTCAACAAAATGATTGTCGACATGGTCCCTGCTGAGGTGATTACCGGTATCAATTCATCCAAGACTGGTGGTGGTGTGCAGGCACTTACGAAACACCTTGTCGCGGATCACTTGATGAAAGAGGGCAAGCAAATCCGGGAAAAATATGGTGTGGATGTTACTGATCTGATGGATACGCCCATTGATAAGCATTCCAAAGCCATGCTTGACCGGGTAAGGCCTTTGATGGATGACCTACTCTCATCTCATGGTGTACCGCAGCGAAAGGCACCACCGGCTCCCCCTGCAAAGAAGGAGGAAACTCTGCCTCCACCCCGGGTGGTAGAGGAGTTGCCCCCGCCAAAGTCTGAAGAATAAATTTTACTGCTAATGCTTTTAGTCCCTCGTCTGCTCTTGCAGCAGACGAGGGCGTTTTTCCGATACTTAGTATCTGATAGTGATAAGCGGTTGCTAACAGCATAGTGTAACGTTTATCGTGTGCTGAAGACGTCGTCTCGATAGGGGTACAGTGATACGATAGGAGGGTAGCTGTATGGGGGGCAGCTGACATATTTTGATACATATTCCTTCAGATTTTGTGCATGTGAACCGATACGCATGAGGTCCTTCTCAAAGAAGGGATTTCATTGTCTGGGAATGACAGGAGACGGCCATGGGCGAATATGAGTTGACGCCGGTCAAACTAGCATTGTCTTTACCGCTCACTTCGGGTGTGAATGAGGCCTTAAGTGAGACGATGAATGTAGAGCAGGTAACCTCAACCCTTGAGGTACTGGCCGATCATTTGGCTGCTTTGGGGTACAACCCAACCAGTGCCAGCATAAAACCTCGTATGAGTGTTCAGGCTTACGTTCAGTCCTAATTATTTTTGCTGAATTGATGCTGCACAAGTTAGCAGTTTGGTACACATTCACCAGGTTTGGGGGCAGGTGCTCTTTTCGGAGCGGGCTCCGTTGGGGCCGTGACAGGTAATCTGTTGGGTTTGCTGGGAGCCGGGGCGGGCTGTGTTGCTGGTTTATCTTCTTTGGGTTTTGTGGGTGTCTTTGTTGGTGCGGTTGTCGTGCCGAAACGAAACGGAGATATGAACATCATTGACCTTGTCTCCTTTATTCACTGATTTTGTCTTTGTTCTCAGGTTCTCGAGGAGGCTCGAGAAAAACGAGTTCTGCCCGACGGTTAATGCCGGTTTGTATAAATTTGACCCAGGCACTCTCAGCCGTGAGTGGCTCAGCAGCATCATCACCTTGCAAGGTACCTTCCAAATGGTTGGCAATCTGTCGGCAGTGAGGCTCGGTTAATTCCAGTGTGGTAAAAGGCTTGTGTGGCGGATAGTCGGGGTGGACAAATGCCAGTAAAGGCGGTGGGCTCGGCTCCCAGTTCTCCCGATGAAGAAAGGCCCACTCACGCAGTTTCTGCATGCTCGGGGTAAATCCCTGGCTTTGATCTCCGATGAAGACGTTTCGTTTATTAAAGGCCTCGGTGTCGAACTTCCAGCGACGGTAGTTGTCTTTGACTTGCATTAGTTGGTTTTTTAAAGCTGTCATGGCTCTCACCGGTCCTGATGTTTTGTATAGCTCTGGGGTAAGGACATGCTGAAAACCCATTGCCTCTATCTCCTGGGGGGCAAACGTCTTGAGCGCAGAGGCGGTCAATGGTTCCTTTTGCCAATAAGCCGGATGGGCCATGGTGTCTCTGCCAAATTGGGGAGATGAGTTCCGAATGATGAGGGTCCCGTAATCTGGATGACTGGCGAGTAAATAACCTTGGCGAAATTCGATGACTGTGTCCATGTCTACACCTGCATCTTTCTTACGAGATTTGCTCAGTAAGAAGCCTTTCCCAAAGCGTCGATGCTCCGGTGAGTCCAAGCGCTCGATGGGATCAAATCCGTAGCATTTAAAGATGCTCTCGGAACCGCCCTTGGCGTCATAGCGCCAACTTCGGAAATTATGGGTGAGCAGGCCGATGTCCGACCAGAGTTGAATCATTGGTGGGGTACTTTCACGGACATCGTGGGCAATAAAGCGTGTAATGCTGGTGAGGCTCGCAATTGTTTGATGCAATAGTTTGCGTCTTAGTTCAGGAGCTTCTTCTGAGCCAGGATGACGTAATAAAAGCATCAGCTCAGCCTCATTAGGGTGGTGGCCTTTCAATGAATTGGTGATGAAGCGGGTTTCGTTCTCGGCCTCTACGGCATCCAAGTATTGTAGTATGGGGTTGATGTCGTCAGAGGCCAGCCAATGAGGGATTAGTTTGATTAGGGCCGACTCATCCTGATTGAAGAGGTTAACAAAGGCGTTGTCCTCGTCGCTTGATGACGCTGACGTCAGGCGTTTTTCGATTTCGGCATAGCGGGCATAGTGACCTTGTGACAAATATTCAGCCAGCCCTTCGACCCGCTCTTCTGTAGGCGGAGTGGGATGGTTCTTGAGCCAGCCTAATGCTAAGGAGGCTAATCCTTTGAATAGGGATTCTTGTGTAGAGACAGGTTTTGTAAGTACAGTCTTTATGTCTCTCTCCCATTGATCATCTGGCATCGGCTGTATGGTCAGATGGCGCAAAAGGGCCAACATGGGCATGATTTGGAAGGATTTCTCAAGATGCATCATCTCGGGTTCTGTTTTGGCCCGGGCGAGTATTCGACTTACGGTCTTCCAACGCCTGTCTGAAATGGACTCGGCCAGAGTCGGGTCAAAAAACCATCGATTCAAGAGGCCCAGAAATGATCTGGCGTGTGGGTCTTTGAAGAGCTGGGTGACAGCATCCAATGCTTCACCATAATGCGGTTTTGTTTGAAGGGTTTTCACAATAAGTTGTGATGCTTCTACAGGTGTCGGGGGTGCTCCTGGATGGTTGATACCCTCGCTATACCAGTATCCGGTCTTGTTAACAAGTTGTTGTAACGTCTTTAAGGTGATTTCAAGCTGACGTAGTGAGGAAATCGACTTTATAAGTTTGGGGATTTCTTCTTCGAACAGACTCTGGCGCATGTGCCAGCCATCTGTGCCTTCTGGTAAAGCCCCGGCCAACTTTGAAAGCTGACTGAAGACGGGTAAGAAGGCCTTGCGGCTTAAAGCTGGTTGATGGATACAAGCCTCCACCAGAGGATGATCATGGTTTAGCGGCGGATAGTTGCTGAGATGTTTTTTGAGGCTGGATTGGTTCAGCGCGCTTAAAATGGAACGGGATTTCCACCAGCGTTGCATATGTTGCCATAGGTTACTTGATGGCTTTGTTGTACTTCTGGAAAGACTGTCGCCAAAGCGCGTACCGGAAAACGAATCTGATAATGTTTTTGAGACACAAGATAATGGCCCTGGCCATGAGGCGTAAGGTCTTTCTATTATTACTCCCATGGTAGGATTTTTGGGTAAAACCTGCACTACAGGCCCCCTTCCCAACCGTCATTATCTTCCTTTTGTATGTTTATAAAAATAACACAAAAGCAAGTCTGGCTCATAAAGTGTTTCGAGACGTAAAGTCCGATTCAGAATGGATATGCTCAGAAGGAATCGAGGATGGGTTTGGCCAGCTGGGGGTTAACAGCCAAAGCCCCACTCAGTTTTTTGGCATCAGGGATGCAAGCAAAATGTTGAGCGGGACTCTCAGCTAGAGAAATGGGGAAAATTGATCTGATTAGGATAAGGAGGAGCTTAGCGATAGGTTAATTTGATCCAGGTGGCTAATTTCCAGGGACGGCGCTTCGCTGTTGTTGTAGACCAAGACCGGCTGTTTTGCATATTTGAAGACATCATGGCTTACACTTCCAAAGAGCATGTTGGCTAAGCCAGTGCGACCATGGGAGCCAAGAATGATCTGGTCAATGTTCTGCTCGTTGGCATACTTGCATATTTCTTCTGCGGCCCCACCTACACGGTAGTCTGTCTTAACGGTATTGAATCCTGCTTGGAATAACTGGGTCTGGGCCTTTTTAAGAACCTCTTGCGTGGCTTCAATTTCGTATTCATACCCTATGTAAGCCACTTCCGGTGTTGTCGGAATATAGTGGGCAACGCACAACAGGTAAATTTCCGCTTGGACTTTGTCTAAAAATCCGGCCGCCCACGTTAGCGTTTGGGTTGCACATGGGGAACCATCAATGGGCAGTAAGATTTTCATTGGTTTTGCTCCTGTAGCTAAGCCTTTTTTGACCCTGATTGTTAACAATACTTATACCTTCGCATGGTAAGAGCCCTTACTGAATTCGACATGGGCTTATTAGACAAATGGATAATGCCCTGGCTATGCCATTGGTGAATCTAGCAGACTTGGGAAACAGATAGGCTGATACTATGCCCTAAAACGCAAGGACCTGAAAAATCCAGGAATTTTCGGAAAGCTGGAACGGTCCGTGAGGAAATCCACTCATGATAAACGACATCCGGTTCTACCCCACACGATCTTACTCGCAATTTGCGATTCGCCCTGTTGAACCCGTGGCTCGGCGCCAGCCCCATGCGGGAGACAATCGGTGTCTGGATTTACGAAAGCCGTGTCCGAAAGAATCGGAGCATCCGCCAGAAACCCATCATCATTTTCGGGATTGTATGGCGATGTTTTTGAGGCAAGCCAATTCCACAACCTTTGACGCCGATTTGATTGGCCTGGATCGCTGGGAACCTAATCGGCAGATGACACAATCGGATCAAATGTACTGGAGGAGCAGATAAATGACATCACTGATTGATCAAGGTCCATCGCCTGATGATGTAACAACGTTGTGTACTGCGCAATTGCCGACGCTGAAGTTCCATGAGTGGGCGCCTATTTCGGATCAAATTGCACAGTATTTTAAAGATCTGCTCCATAACCAAGTATCGCCGCAGCCTCGCTCTTGGGTTCATTTGCCCTCGATTATTGAGCTAGCCAATTTCTTCAATTGTTGTGAAATGGATGTGTTTGATGCGTTGTATGCGCTTAAGCAGGAGCAATACGCTTACGAAATGTTTGGGATTGATGGTCCGATTCACCTGTGTGACCCACTACGACGTGTAAAAGCCCATGTGAAGCCCTTACCACGGTTTCGAAAAGACTGGCTAAAGTCTCTGCACGATGCTCGCAAAAAGCATTCGGTGGAGCAGCGTTTTTCACAGTGGGACCCAACAAAGTTTGCGATGGCCTTGCTGGCCTTGGTGATAAACCTGTTTCCTCAGTAATGAATGAAAAGGATCTTTGGCCATGCCTGATGAGCAAATTCACGTAAGTCTTGATGCCTGTATCCCTCTTCCAAAGGATATGGGCAACGTGACTTGGACAAGCTACTCCATTGCAAGTCAGTTGGAGTCCGCTTTAGACAAGCATGGCATTCATCAAGGCAAGCTTATTCGCTTGCCGTCTATTATGGCATTGGCGAAGGGTTTTCGCTCTAATCATCTGGACATTCACGATGCGTTCCAATTGTTGCGCTCCAGTGGTTACGATTACCGCCTTGGGCGTATGGATGATCCTATTGTCTTTTGGGACCCGGCAGCATTGCCGGCCATGATGCCTATTCAGCTGCCTCAACAGCATGCAAAATATCAGCCCGAAGAGACATAGATATATCCATTCTTCCTCTCCGGAGTCAATTTTGTTTTGATGTCAACATAAGGAGGACCCTCTGTTATGAAGCTTTATGCACAGCATATTATGACGACTGACCTGATTGTGGCTCGCCCGGAAATGCAATGCGATGAGGTAGCCAGTCTCTTGATCGAGAATCGGATCAGTGGCGCACCTGTCGTCGATAGCCGCGGTGCGTTGTTGGGTGTGGTTTCCATGACCGATATTCTGAAGTCTGGCATTAGCTACTATGGCTCCAGTGCCTATTTTGAGGAGCAACAAATCGATCGCCTGTTGGCGCAAGAGGGATTGCATCTGGAACCCTTAACGGCCGGCTTTGTTTCTGACTTCATGAGTCGGGATGTGTGTACCGTTCATCCCAATACCCCTGTCGAGGCCGTTGCCAAACTGATGTCGGAAAATCGAGTTCACCGTGTCATTGTTGTCAATGAGTCCACCAACGAGCCGATTGGGCTTATTTCCACCTTCGATTTGCTGAAACTGATTGCCACGTGTGATACCCTTGAGTCAGAATTGGATGCCTGTGGCAGCTGGTATTCCCGTAAGTTCAGCCAAATGAAATACGAGACCATTCCTACGTTAAAATAGGACATGCCACCCCAAAGGCCCTGTCTGCTTTTTCCTTCCGAAGAGGTTCTTGTGACGCTCAATCCAACTCAGTCTGAAACGTTATACCAAAGCCTTGTTCAGAGCATCCAGGATGTCGCCTTAATTGTTTTGGATAAGTCTGGGCGGATCTTGTTCTGGAATCCTGGAGCGGTCTCGTTGACAGGCTATTCGGCCGAACAGATGCTTGGACAGCCGTTCTCTACACTTTGTGTGGATGATAGCTTTGAAGACAGCATGTTTTCCATGATATTGCGTCAGTCAGAGCTGGCAGGGCGTTTCGAGACCGAATGTGAGCATCGGCGAGCCGATGGTTCTTGCTTTTGGGCCGTTGTGTCCATTGTTCCATTAACCCCATCAGCTGAGCATGACGATGGGTTTGTGGTGACGATGCGCAACATCACCAAGCGTCGTTCAGCCGAGGATGAGCTGCATCGGACCCTAAAAGAGCTGTCGGATATTAAGCATGCGATAGATGAGTCAGCGATTGTGGCTATTACCGATAAGCATGGCATTATTACTTATGTCAATGATACCTTCTGTCGGATTTCCAAATATTCGCGGGAAGAGCTGATCGGGAAAACCCATCGTCTGATTAACTCCAATTACCATCCCTCTGGTTTCTTCGAAAAAATGTGGCGCGACATCAACCAGGGGAAAATTTGGCGCGGCGAAGTCCGCAACCAGGCCAAAGACGGTACTATTTACTGGGTGGATACTACCATTGTTCCCTTTTTGGATGACCAGGGGCAACCGTATCAATATATTGCCATCCGCAGTGAAATTACGAACCGCAAGCGTGTGGAGGCTGAAATTCGGCAACTTAATGAGGAAATGGAACAACGGATTTACCTCAGAACAGCTGAGCTAGAACAGGCGAATCTCAAACTATCGGAAACGCTTGCACAATTGCAGGAAAGCGAGAAGCTCAGAACTGCTTTTGTCTCCGCGTTGACTCATGACTTGCGGACCCCGCTTGTGGCGCAGCAGAGGGCGCTGGAAATACTCCAGAGTAATCACGATAAGCTTCCTGAAAAGTTGGCTGTTCTGGTCCAACGCCTGGAAGGCAGTAATACGGGTCTTCTGGAAATGGTGAACCTGCTCCTTGAGACGTATCAGTATGAGGCGGGGCAAATTAATCTGTTATGGTCAGAGGTTGATTTGGTCAATCTTGTGCAAGACTGCTTTGAATCTGTGTCGACGCTGGCTGAGGTCAAACAGATTAAACTGATAAACGATCTGCCTCAGACTTTGCCAACAGTGGCCGGGGATGCATATCACCTCAAGCGCGTGGTCATGAATCTGCTTGGAAATGCCTTGGAAAACATTGGGCCGGGAAGTTCGATTATGATTAAGGCTCAGGAAGCCCAGGATGAAGTTCAATTGTTAGTCCAGGACAACGGCCCCGGCATTGACCCGGAGATGTTACCTCATCTGTTTAAGCGCTATTACATTGGTGATCAGACCCGCAAGAAAATTGGCACGGGGTTAGGTCTTTATATTTGCAAGATGATTATGACCCAGCACGAGGGGACCATTGAGGCTGACAGTGTTCTGGGGCAAGGTACTTGTTTTAAGCTCACATTATCCAAACATCGAAAGGAACCTGCTCAATGATGACCTCTGATCCTGTGACTGCTGCGATTCCTATTATAATTGCCGAAGACCACGAGTTGGCTCGTTATGGCCTGGTTTTAGCCTTGGAAGACAAAGGACGTTTTAAAGTTGTTGCGGAAGCCGAGAACGGTGCACAAGCTGTGGAGCTGGCTCAGCAGCATCAACCCCAAATTATTCTGATGGACATTGGGATGCCTGTGAAGGATGGGATTTCGGCTACTAGAGAAATTAAAACCGCTTTGCCGGATATCAAGGTTATCATGCTAACCTCCCGAAAAGAGAATGAAGAAATATACGCTAGCCTTGCTGCAGGGGCAGACGCCTACTGTATGAAAGACATTAAAATCGAGCGACTGTCCCAGGTTCTGGAAATGGTCTTAGAAGGGGCCATGTGGATTGATCCTGCCATTGCACGTGTGATTATGGAAGCAATGCCTGGTACTGAGGCTCAAGCCCAAGCGCAACAAGAACCCTCAAAGCCGACACAGACGAGAAAACAATATAATGCGGATCTGACGGATCGGGAAAAGCAGGTGCTTCAGTTGATTGTCGATGGCAAGAGCAACAAAGAAATTGCACAGATCCTGGAAGTGACGACCCATACGGCAAAGGCACATGTGTGTAACATTATTCAAAAACTTGCTGTTGATGATCGGACTCAAGTGGCTGTGAAAGCCCTTCGGGACGGGCTTGTTGAACCCTCAAAATCTTCTTAATCTTATCTGGATCTGGCATATTTTGGAGTATTGATACAATGAAAGTAGCTGTTTTTAGTACAAAGCCTTATGATAGAACCTTTTTTACGGCGGCGAATCAATCATCCCATCACGAATTGGTCTTTTTTCAGCCGCACTTGTCCATGGAGACCGTTTCCTTGGCGGCTGGGTTTGAAGCGGTTTGTGTGTTTGTGAATGATACCGTTTCTGCCGAGGTTTTGGGGGCGTTGAAAAACTTAGGTGTCAGACTGGTGGCGTTGCGTTGTGCCGGGTTTAACAATGTTGACTTGGAAACCGCCCGAACGCTGGGGATAACGGTTGTACGCGTTCCGGCATATTCTCCTTATGCTGTGGCTGAGCATACTGTAGGGTTAATGATGGCGCTCAATCGAAAACTCCATCGTGCCTATAACCGGATTCGAGAAGGCAACTTTGCCTTGGATGGCTTGATGGGCTTTGATATGCATGGCAAGACCGTGGGGATTATCGGGACCGGTAAAATAGGTCGTGTCACTGCAGGCATTTTAAAAGGTTTCGGTTGCCGGGTGCTGGCATATGATCTCTATCCCAACCCGGACTATGCTTCAGAGCTGGGGTTTTCTTATGTTTCTTTTGACGACTTGCTGAAGGCCTCGGATATTGTTTCCTTGCATTGCCCGTTAACCCCTCAAACGCGCCATTTGATTGATGCTGCTGCAATTGCCAAGATGAAAGATGGGGTCATGCTGATTAATACCAGTCGTGGCGCTATTATGGATGCTCGGGCCCTTATCCAAGGCCTAAAATCAGGTAAAATTGGTCATCTTGGCTTAGATGTCTATGAGGAAGAGGCGGATCTGTTTTTTGAGGATTTGTCCTGCCAAATTATCCAAGATGACATTTTCATGCGCCTTCTGACATTTCCAAATGTCTTAATTACTGGGCACCAGGCTTTCTTTACACAAGAGGCCGTCAACAATATTGTGGATGTGACGCTGGCCAATATCACCGAGTTTGAGCGCGACCAGCAATGTCAGAACGATGTGTTGAAATCCTTGGTATAACAGGTAGCGCACTCCGTTCCTACTGGAAAACGGCTTTGTCTTTTGTAGGATAGGGTTGTCATTATGAGGAGTTTATGACATCATGGCCCCCTAGGTTGGGGAGGGTCATTATCGTATGGATGTCAATGTATCTCCTGTTTCTGCTCGCCCAGTGACGAGCCATCGGGCTGGTTTATCCGTGGTCTCGCCTTATGCTGTGCACGCATCTTTGTGTCGATTCTCAGGAAACAACGAGGATAAGCCTCAGGCTGCAAAGCCTAAGAATGAGTCGACATTAGCTAAAAAGGCTTTTATTTCTGGGGCTGTCATCAGTAATGTTGCTATTGGTGTAGGCGGCTGGTTTTTTCCTCCTTTGTGGGCAGGTTATCTGGTGACCGGTCCGCTGACCGCGTTGGGGGTCTACGACTGCCTGCAGCGAAAGCATCCGCTTCGCTACAACTATCCTTTGTTGGCACGGATGCGTTGGATGTTGGAAAGCATTCGTCCGGAGATTCGTCAGTATTTTATTGAAGATGATACTACCGGCAAGCCTTTCTCTCGAGATCAGCGTGAAACCGTATACAAGCGAGCCAAATTAGATACGGATACGGTTGCTTTTGGGACAAAGTTAGATGTAAACGAAGTTGGCGTTGAATATGTGACGCATTCAATTGCCGCTAAGAAAGCCATTAAGGAGGATATTCGGGTCACCATCGGTGGGCCTGATTGCAAACAGCCTTACAGTGCTTCTATTTTCAATATCTCAGCCATGAGTTACGGTGCTTTAAGCAAAAATGCCATTCTGGCTTTAAACCGGGGAGCCAAGATGGGCAATTTTTATCACAACACAGGTGAGGGCAGTATCAGTCCTTACCATTTTGGACAGGATGTAAATATCGAAGAGCCAGGCTTTGATTATGTTCAATTCCTCGAGAAAATGCGTCAAGCTCCGCCTGATGTGGCCAAGACCATGGGCGATCTCTGCTGGCAAATAGGGACCGGTTATTTTGGATGCCGTAACCCGGATGGCAGCTTTAATTTTGAACGGTATCAGGCCTTAGCGACACTGCCGAACGTTAAAATGATCGAATTAAAATTGTCTCAAGGGGCAAAGCCGGGCCATGGTGGGATTCTTCCTGCGGCCAAAGTAACGAATGGCATTGCTAAAATTCGCTTGGCTGTCATTGGTCAGGATATTATTTCCCCGGAAAGCCATTCTGCTTTTTCGACACCGATAGAGATGCTGCAGTTTATCAAAAAACTGCGTGAGCTGTCTGGAGGCAAGCCCGTCGGGTTCAAGCTGTGTGTTGGTAATAAGCATGAGTTTATTGCCGTATGCAAGGCCATGGTGGATACGGGGATTACACCCGACTTTATTACCGTGGATGGATCTGAGGGGGGCACCGGGGCTGCTCCTCGTGAGTTTGCAGACTCGATGGGCATGCCGTTAAATGATGCCCTGGTTTTTGTTCAGAACGTTTTGGTGGGCATGAATTTGCGCAATCGTATTAAGATCATCGCTGGCGGTAAGATCATCAATGGCTATGATATTCTTTCCAAAGTTGCCCGTGGTGCGGATGTTCTGAATTCAGCCCGGGGTATGATGTTTGCCTTGGGATGTATTCAGGCATTGGAGTGTAACAAGAATACCTGCCCCACAGGGGTTGCTACTCAAAATCAGGCCTTGGTCAATGGGTTGGATCCGGCGGACAAGAGCGTTCGAGTCTATAATTTCCAGCATCAGACCGTCAAAAACGTGAAGGAACTTTTAGCTGCGATGGGGTTGAAGCATACATCCCAAATCAAACCATGGCATGTACAGAAACGCGTGACGATATCTGAAATTCGCAATTTATCACAAATTTATGAGTTTATTCAGCCTGGTGCGTTGTTAGAGGGTAAAGTTCCGACTTCTCTTGTGAATGAGTGGAATCACGCAGATCCTAAAACGTTTGACTCCTCTCCGGAAGGATCTCTCTGGAAGCCTGCCTTAACTGCTGCCTAGTCTTAGGGAATGCTTTGGTAAACCACTGGCATGTTCTTCTTACGCAGTTTTTTAGACTGGACACCGGTTTAGATTTATTTGTTTGCCATATTGTTTTCAACGGACATGTGTCAAAAAATGCTGTGGCAATAGTTTAGTATGTTATCTATAGGCTGATATGTCGCCCTAGGGCGACATATCAGCGGCAATCTTGCCAAGGATGAGGACTCATATTTCTGTTTGCTTTTAACATAGCGTTCAGACACGGTCTGTCTGCTTTAAGCTGACAAACTGCCTGGGTGTGGGAGATGTTTGTATATAAGAATCACCCATCAGGGGAGGGGACTACGGACAGAATCTATCTATAATTAAATTATTCCTTGCATACACAGATTTTATTTACATCAACAGAGCGTTACAAAAGGGGTTGCAGTTTAAAGCGGGTCTGAAACAGACCCGCCTTTTCTTTTTCTATTGACGCTGGCCTTAGGCGTCGCTTGCCGTGGCTTGTTCCTGCAAATCCTCTAAAGCTTTCTCCAGTGTTGCCAAATCCGCACCTTTTAACGTTTTGAGCCCGGTGATAGCCTGAATTTCATCTTTCGACAGCTTCAGGTCTTTTTGGATTTGAGCAATACGGTTGAGATAGCTTTTGGCTTGGCTGGCTTCGCTCGGCTCTTCGCTTGGAGGCTCTGAGGAATGAGGTGTTGTGTTAACCGGAGGTGTCAGGAGTGTATCGTTCCCTGCCTGGTCCATTTCCTCGTGCGAGTACAGGCCGCTGAGATCTTCGGGAAAGGCCATCCGTAACGCAGCAACTTCGGCACATTTCTTCAGCATCTGCTCTGGCATTCTGAGCCAAAGAGCGGTGTCGCTGCCATACTCGGCCAAAGATACCTCTTCGTAGGCTGGGTGCTCCCAGTCCTCGCGCCAGACTCTTGCCCAGGCGTACAAGTGCCCGGCTTCGTCTCGCTTGGTACCTCGTTCAATCCCTCTTAATTTGCCAGTTCTGTTCGCAATCAAGCGGAAACCGTCAATCCCAGTCTGCACCGTACCCGTTTCTACCCAGCGATCGCCTCGCTTCTGCCGCCGTTTGATGAAGTGGATTTGTTTCAACAGCGGATTTAAGCCTCGGGCTTTTGCAGTGTAGAGAAATAGCTGTAATTCCTCTGGCGTTGCATTTTGGGCAACGGTCTGCTGGATCAGCGCCAGTTCGCTCTCGCTCCAGTCGGCTTTTTTCACTTCTGGAGCTGTGGATGTTTCGTTTTTCATCGAGTCAATCCTCGTTTTTCTCTGACTTCGTCTTCTTCGTTTTTCCCTAATTTGCTAAGGGGCTCATAACGTCGAGAATTCTCTCGTAGCGATAGTATGAAGCACATTCGACTAAAAGTCATTAGCACAAACTGTGTTTATTTTGTTTTTATAAATTTAAGGAAAGAAAAGAGTTCGCTTCGCTTGCGTGTTAGGAGAGTATCGCCGTGGATGCTAAGATTTCAAATTTGTCTCGTGTGGAAAATCCTCAAAGAGGAGTTGTTGTGCCTCAGGGAGGCGGAACAGGAGCTGAACGAAAACTTCGGCCTGAATTTATTCTGACAAATGCGGGCTCCTCCCAAACAAGTACTACTGTTTCAACGACTACTCAGGAGGCGAGCCTGCTTGCTCAGTTGCAAAATCTCGTTGCTGCTCTTACATCCCTGGTTAACCAAGTTGGAAATGGACAGCAGGGAGCAACCACTGAAGGAGGCGCTCAGCTGACTAATCCATCTCCAACCCAAACGGATGGAGGAGTGGATAGCAATACCACAACTCCCGCGACGCAAACGCCCCCAATCCAAACCACTGGCGGGCAAGGTAATGAACAAGTAACTTTGCCTCCGGCACAAGGAACAGGAACAGCTCAGCAGGTTTTTGTCCAAGACCCCGATACCGCAGTCAGCAATCCGGCAGGACCTGGAAAGGCATCTTTTACCATTGCTCGTGATGCCAACGGTGTGGTGACCTATCAGGTGACCGGTCAAAGTGAAGGCCAGCGAGGGACGAATCCGATTCGATATAATTTACGTACCGTGGAGAATGCCGAAAGCAACGATATCAGTTTGCAGGTTTCCAAGCAAGTGCAGTCGGCAAAGGGGCCAGAAGAATTTAAATCGGATCTGCGTTTTGTAGATCGCTTGGATGGGACCCAAAATGTTTCATTTCAAGGGGCTTACTCCGGTTTTGATGTAGACGGCAAGCCAACCAAAATTCAAGCGTCCTTGTCCGATACCCGGTTGCCCAAGTTTCCTTCGGAAGATGAGCTCGCCAATTGGAGAATTCTCTCTGACCAAGTGATCCGGGAGTCTGTTCAGGATACCTCTCAGACAAGGGGGGCTGTGCGGTCTTCAACACAACAAGTTCGTCAACTGACTTATCAGGGGCCAGGTGGAGAAACCCTTGATAGAGCCTTTATCGTACCCGATCCCAATAAGCCCAATGAAGGTATTCTCACTCGTGAAACGATGAATTCAACATCCAATGGCAATCGGGCAGCCGTAACCCGCAATTACGATGCCCAAGGGACGGTCCAAGGGTCGGATATTCGTGTAACCAATGCGAAAAATGAGCAATTCAACTTCAAGATTTCCAACCAGGGCGTTCTGGAGAATGCCAGTGTGACTAGTGGTAATACAACTGCCAATTTTATGGAAGGTGTTCCTTTGGGAATTCCCAAAGTTGCCAAAGACACCCTTCAGCCTCAGGAAACGGCTCAAACCCAGGACGTAATGTCACAATTTCGACGGCCAATTCCTAGGAGCCAAGGGAATACTGGAAGAATAATGAGATAGCTTTGCTGATTTGGTCATGAGAGGTGACTTTTGTCTCACAACTATCCTTACCTGGCTCTTTAGGCATGCTGATGGGAAAGAACGTAAATAAATGTAAAAGTATATCTCTTTGTTATCAATTCTGGATATCTATTTTTTTTTATTTAAGTGTCAGATACGAAGTGGATTGATGGAACGGACCATCAACAAGGAGATGTGATATGACTGTCGGAATGGCAGGGTACAATATGGCAGGATACAATGCGGGATACGGGCCGATGATGCCCGGTGGTGGCATGATGCCTGGTGCGGCAACGCCTCGACCGATGTATGTCAACATGCCAGTGGTACAGCAAACACCCCCGCCCGCGTTTGACATGATGACCATGATGATGATGCTCTTTATGATCATGGGGCGTAGAAAAAGCTCAACGTCTCCAACAACACCAACCGAAAGTGTGAAACGCCAGCTGGCCCGTCAAGAAGCCGATGGTACGGTTAAACAGGTTAAAACCCAAGCGGGCTTCAACCAACAGGTGACACAAGCCAATGGTACTGTTGTGGTGGTCTTTGCAGCCCCGTGGTGCCATAACTGCAATGAAATTAAGCCAGAATTGAATAATACGGCCACAGTCGCCAAGAATCGCGTGAAGTTTGTCGAAGCGGTGATATGGGATGAAAATAACCCGGCCAATGCCGAAATGCAGGCTTTGGCGACGCAGTACAATATTCAAGGTACGCCCACGGTACTTGTAATGCGAGACGGGCAGGTCCTAAAACGAGGCGTGGGTAAGGCAGAAGCGCTTGCCATCCTCAACGAAGCCAAAATTGATTCCGGGCACTATACGCTCCCGGCATAGCATTCCAAATTTATAAACACACACACATTTCACACACATATTAAAGCCGATGGCGCTCTTGTGCGCATCGGCTTTTTTTTTATTTTCCAGGTCGGTGGAACTATGCAGGTACTTTGCTAAGCTGGTTGGCGACTTCGTGAGCAAAGGGAGTTGCAGCATGGGGACCGTTGGAGGTCACAATGGACCCATCCACGACCACATCCTGTTTAATATAATGGGCACCAGCTTTTTCAAATTCCGCAACCGATTCGGGCATTTCCCAGACGGTTGCTTTTTTGCCATCTAAGACACCTGCCTTGGCCAGAACGACTCCAGAGAGACAAATGGCAGAAATAACCTTGCTTTGTCGTGCAAAGTCTTGGGTCAGGGTACGCAGGGTTTCGTTCTCCCAAAGGTATTCCGGGGAACCCATACCACCAACAACCACTAGCGCATCGAATTGGGAGGCATTCTGAGATTCAAGGGTCTGCGTCACGTCTACGGATTTTCCTAACATTCCTTTTGCAAGACCTGTCTGGGTGCTGGCCACGGTGACAGACCATTGGCGCTCCTGGGTAAAGTGTTGATAAGGTTCAAAAAATTCTTCATCTCGAAAATCCTGAGGGGCAATGACCATAAGGATATTTTTGCTGCTTGTCATAAGGCTTCGTCCTTTCGATTGAGGGTCTCTCTCCAACCCGGATACACAATATCCACAGGGAATCCGGTATTTGCTCATGATAGCGTAAACCCTGTGCCAGCGCAAAGTCAGCCCTCATTAGGCACCTGAGGTTGGACAAAAAAGAAAAATCCCAGCTTCAGCCGGGACTCAAGCACCTGGTTGGACCAGGTGATATGGTTAGCACAGTCATTACAATAAAACAGACATCATGTTGGATCAACACTTGATTCCAAATCATGAGCGTGTAATAGCTCAGGTGGCTAGCAGCTTTTGCGCAGATGTTGTCCTGTCGGGTTACCCCGGTTAGGATCGCTTGCTATAATAACGTTCAATGTGTGGCTCAGGATGGTTGTATGGCTATGATGGTTCGTCAATGGTTGTCCCTGGCTTTGTTGAGTAGCGTTTTAATGGTTGGGTTTGGTTGCGAAAGGCCGACGAGTCCCAAGGTTCCCACCCAAAAATTAATGTCTACGATTATTGCAGATTATAGTTGGACTGGGAAAGATGCGTTCTCTGTTCGCCATCACTATGTGATGACCTACAACGATGCCCGAAAGAGTTATGCGGTTGAAGGCAACCTGGTACGTGTGCCGGTCGGATACAACGGCCCGGAAGAAAAACGAATTCATCGTGTAGAAGTCTCGTCCATTCTTGTTCGAGGGCTTCTAGAGGCTGTTGAACAAGACAAATGGTTCCCCACTATCCGTCCAGCCGAGGTTGTCGATCACCCCGATGATTATCCAAATCGGAGCGTGATCTTTCAGTCTGAGCCAAAACAGGTTGCCTTTGAACTTCGTTCCACTTCCAATTCGCCTAAGGGATCGCCCTGGAACCTTTATAAGGAGAAGGATATCATTCTTATGAGTGAGGCCAATGCTACTTCAGATGCTGTGGAACGTCTTTTTAGGGCTATCCAGCCCGAAGATCCCCAATGGACTCCGGCATTAAAATACACAAAAGCGACAGCCCGCTGATCACAGATACCGGATCATTGTATAAGTGACCCCGCCCCACAAGCGTCAACGACAATCGAAACGGCTGGTGCCCGACCGTGTGTTCGTTGTTGAGCCTGGTTGAAGTTGCGGATCATTGTTTTAAAGTCGTTTTCAAATAAGGCTTCCGAACCAATACTTAAGACGCCCATTAAGCCGCCTTCGCGTTTCTGTAGTGCTGTGGATACGTGTTTGTCCGGCAAGGCAGCTCCTTCGCCGACATAATAAATCAGCACCTCGTCCGGGTTGTCCTGACAGTGACGTTTCAATGCATCTGCCAGATCCTTGGAGCGAGGTAGGTTTAGAACGATTAGGTTGGCTGGTTGCCCGGGGCGATTATCTTCATGTAAGCCATAGGATTTCGCCATCGTCTGTCGAACCAGATTAATATCATGAACATTGGCATCGTAGGAGTTTTCGCCAGAATCATTTAGTCCAGAGCCAATGATTAAAAACGCTTTTCGGTTTTTAGTTTCCGATTTTACAAAACTGTTTTTGCCTTCCGGAGAATGCACCGGTTGTGTTCTCCCGAATACACTGTCGGTATTAACCTGGTTAAAGGCTTCGCTCAGTGAGGAGTGCTCTTCAAGGGCGGCCATAAGCCTGGGTGTAAATATTCCACGCTGTTGAAGCACCGAAATTCGGGATTGTGCCCCTTGTTGTACGGCGGCATAAACCCGGACATTCTCCGGCCAGGGGTTTGGGTGTTCTGAACGGCTCATCAATTCTCCAGGCTTGGTCGGAAACGCTCGGGACAAATCTCCACCAAGCACCTTAATACCGCCAACAAGAGCCAGGCTGGAACTCAGAATGATGGTCATACCCAGGATGCGGCGTTTCAAAAAAGATCGCAGCCGTGTTCCAAAGGGTTTGTTCTTTTCTTCCAGGTACTCTTGATAGGTTTGTTGCGGAATAATGGGCATGCCCATGGCAATCCATCGCTTGAAGCTTTGCCACCGTCCTGTTGGTGTTTCTGTTGGGGGGGAAGGCAGGTTTTTTCCAAAGCGGATGGTACCCTCTCGAGGGATAAGGGCGTCTATATTCATTGACAGATCAGTTTGATAAGGCGCAATAGGCTTTTGCCCCTGCCTTTTCTGTGGGGATTCCACGGATAAGGCACGGGTTGTGTCAACGATAAGCATCGTCCCAACCTCGATACTCCCAATGTAATGCTTGTTTTAAAATAAAAATAGATTTTTTGCAAGCCCTTATCTTAGGTATGTAACAGATTGTCACAAGACGGTCTTGCCCCTTGTGCTTGTGTTTATTTCTGTTGTGTCCATGATATTACGGCTGTCGATGCTGAATTTATGCGAGGATAGGGGTTTTTTCCGATAAAAAGCAATGGTAAAATAAGAATGGATCAATTAGAGGAAACGTTGTTACACCGTTCTTATCATCAACCGTTAACCAAGCAGTAGGGGTGGACATGGCACGTGTAATTTATACCCGTACGGGTGACAAAGGTGATACCAGTCTGGCCTGTGGTAGCAGGCTTCCGAAGGATGACCTTCGTATTGAAGCCTACGGCACGCTGGATGAGCTTTCCAGTATTCTGGGCGTTGTTTCTTCCCTGCTTCACAAGATGAATAAAAAGGAACGCCAGCGTTGGGCCGGTCAGCAAGCCTTGATTGAATGGATCCAGGAAAAACTCTTCACGGTTTCCAGCATGATTGCGACTGCAAATCTGCCGGCCAGTACCATGCCTGTTGTCGAAGAAGCCGACGTCCTGCTTTTGGAGCAGCACATTGATGGCATGGAGCAGGATTTGCCTGAATTGCGCAATTTTATTCTGCCCGGTGGCAGTGAATTGGTGAGTTTTCTCCATTTGGCCCGCACGGTGTGCCGTCGAGCTGAGCGGATTTGTACGTCCTTGGATCGTGAGGCTCCTTTAAATCCTGTGATCCTGCCATTCCTCAATCGCCTCAGCGATGATCTGTTTGTGATGGCACGCTGGTTCTGCTATGTCCGGGGCGAGGAAGAAAAAATCTGGATGGGTCGAAAAGCACCCGAAACCCATCAAAGCAAAGGGCGTGCCCGGCAGGATTTGGTGGAAAAGCTGTTGAAGCAGGAAGACGGGATTGAACAACTGACCTTATTCCAGCCTTCGGATGAATCTGCCTAAGCTCTTTAATCATTTTTTAACGCAGCTCTTCTTCTCATCTTGTTTTTATATAAACAATAGATCTGATGAGACGAGTATGAGCAAGGGCATAGGTATCGAAATGGCTTTAAATTGATGTCTGGTCTGTGTCTGGCAATAACACAAGTTGATAAGCCTGCTGAATAAGCATGTTTTTAAGCATTGAGTTAGAGCAAGATTGAGTTAGGACTGGGCGATGTTGATTGAGAGGCTCTCGTTTCCGAGGACCTTCTCTTGACACATCCACGCAAAAAGTCGGTCACTCTGGAAGCGCGGCAACTTTTTCCGGAAGCCGACTTTTTGTTTTGTCGAAAATTACCGACACAGGCAATTTGTCCTATGGACGGGCTCGGCTATAGTCTCAAATATAGTCTTGAATCGCCTGCACATGAGTGCTTGAGGCATTAAAAAACTCTGATCCAGACGGACGGAGGGGTTTAGGTATTTCGAACTTGATTGACGAATACACACAGTAAACCGTTATTTTCTAAAACAGACCTGTCCCCAGCAGGTTTTTTTTTGCTCCGGGCTGATAGCCCAACAGAGGCTTTGAGGATTAAGATTTTGTTCTGCAAATTGCTTTGAACGGTTCATCGTATTGCGAAAAGCCCGCTTGGATTTAAGAGTCCAAGCGGGCTGAAAAGGTGTAATTGGTTTAATTTACTTTCGAGGCTGTAGCCCTGGGGGCGTCAGATGACCACTGGCGTCCATTATTGGAAAATTAAAGGGCTGATCTGAATTACTTCTCCAGCGAGCGCTATTGGGATCTCGAATCGGAGGCATGCCCGGTGGTGTCAGTGATCCGTCGGCGTCCATTATTGGAAAATTAAAGGGCTGAGTTGTATTATTACTCCAACGGGCGCAGTTGGGATCACGAATGGGTAACGCCCCAGGTGGGGTTATAGAGCCATCCGCATCCGTCACTAAATGCGTGGATGGTGAGATCGGTTGTGTACCCACGCGCGGACCTTGTGCTGTAATTCCAACCATGGCGATTTTCTCCCCTTAATTCATTTATTAACCAGTGTACGATGTGCTCAGTTATATAAAGTCCAATTTTGAAGGGTCTGTGTTGCTTTTTAAAGAACTGTCGCCAAAGTTGTATTTTTAAGCAAAGCGTTTACATTCCTAAACCCGGATGGCATTGGACAATTTGGATTTTTAGTGGGGAATAAATGGGCAAAGGATTGTAACACTTCAGGCGTGTAACTGAAGGTTAAGCACCTCTGGCTCGACACGACGGAATCAAGAATCGGGATAACGTGTTGGTCAGCCTTGGTTTGAAAGGAGATTTGTACATGATTCCAGAAGTTGTTCGGGGAGATTTTTTGCATGACATGTTGGAGCCGCATCGGGTCACTTTGGCAAAGTCGGTGCCTTCGTTGCAGTGGGATGTGAAGATCGTATTAATGCGAGAGACCCTGGAAGCGCTCTACTATCAAAATTAGACCGAAATGTCAGCTATATACGGGTATTTAGGCTTGTCCACTGCCCGTTTTTCAATTGCCTGTGATATGGAGATCGCAGGCAATCGTATTTTTTAGCGTTCAAGATGTACGTTTTCAAAAAGACTGTCAAAAATATCGTTTTACCGGGTTTAGTGTGAGCGAGATGCACTGTACCTAACTGTTCACCTTGTGGTGAACCAGACGATTGGAAGAACTATTATGCATTGCCCCAAAATACGTTTTGGATACACACTGACTTATGAAGGCTTAACCCGCAAGGAATTGGCGGCCAGTGTTCAACAATGCGGTTTCGATCGATTTGAGTCGGCCAAAGCCGCACTGTTGGTTCAGGATGAGGATTACGAGAATATGCGCCAGTTCTGGTCCTGGTATCCTCGGGCCGATTTGGTTCGGGACACCATGATACGAACCATTGAGCAAAGTGCGCAATCTGGAGAATTACGGTTAAACGCAGACACCATGATGCGTCAGTTTCGATGTTCCGAACAGGAATTAAGCCTGGTGCTTTCAACCTATCGGCAACTGGCTAAAGGCCAAGGATATGTTATGGCGCCATTTTTATTCGATGAATCGACTAACAGTTGGACGACGCGTTTTCGTAAAGCCAATTCCGGGAACCTGCCGGCGTTTAATTTGAAAGTATACCAGGCCTTAAAGCGTTATTTGTTTGAAGAACGTAAACGTTCCGGTGTGTCCGTCAATTTGCCGCTATCCTTCGGCGAGATTTTAAACCGGCCGGGCCAAAAAATAACCATTGAGGCGGATGGGGATATGGCTGAGTTGACGGCCGGAAGCCGTGGAGAATTGTGGGTTCGTGGCAAAGGGCAGAATAATACGGTTGCTATTCTCGATAATACAATACAGGGTGAGCAGATTACGCCCTTGTTTGAATCCATGCGTCTGCTTTCCCCCAACGATAAGATCATTGTGGGAAACCGTATTTTGGTTGTAAAGCCTGATATGAAGCTGGACTTGTACAGCAATAATGCCACGATGCTGAAGCAATTATTTCCCAAAGGGATTGCATATGAATCATTCCAGCAGAATAACATTGGAGACTGTTATTTATTGTCCTCCCTGGATGCCCTGGCCAAAAATCCCATGGGGGAAGCCGTGCTGGCCCGTATGATTCAGGCTGGGAAGAACGGGGGCTGGGAAGTTGAATTTCCCGATGGGGAAATGATTGAAGTGACACCGCAGGATTTGCGTCGCTACTGGCTCTCGGATCAACAGGAGTATCGGATGCCGGTGCGTGGCTGTTTGGGATGGCAAATCTTGGAGCGGGCGTTTGGCAAACGCTTAAAAAGCCAGGATGCCGATGGGGGGCAGGTGAAGAACCACCATACGCTGTTGGCGCTTGAGAACGCGTATAAACATACCAATGGTCGATATGACTTTGGACACCGGGTCCTGCACGAGATGACCGGTTGGCAAAAGTACTTTGTCCGAACGCCAAAAGAGGATCAGCTCCATTTGGACCATCAACCCTATGCCAAGGACGACTTCTTTAGAATCCTGGATCAAATTGGCTCTCGTCCTGAATCTTTTGTTGCTACGGCCAATACGCCTTCATATAGGCATGCCCGTTTTCACATTCCGAATCCAAATGGACGCACCCGATACTTTATGGATGCGCAAGGCCAGTTTATGACCAGTCACGTGTATTCCATCCGGCGCATCGATCCGGCGACCAAGACGGTCACTCTTGTGAATCCGTGGGACACATCAAAACCGATTGGTCTGTCCTATGAGGATTTTTACGATATGTTTGCCTCGATTTCCTATGTCGAAGTACCCACCCACGAGATGGTTCTTAAATAAGGCTATTTCTTGGAGCAGACGAATCAGACTGTGCTTATCGGTGTTGATACCAGCCGGGGTCGCTGTTGGGGTTGCCTCCGGTATAGGGCAGGATGGTTCCATCTACAAGGGTAATGGTTTTCCCGGGCGGCAAGGTGCCTCGTGTGTGGACGCGCCCATGGACATCAAGAACCAGGGTTACGGCTTTACCGGTGCTGTCTGCCCGATGTGAGACTCGGCCGTCAGGATCCAGGTCGAGGACCAGAACGTTGTCAACATCGTTCCGAAAACGTTGATCCGGAAAATGGATAATCGCGCCACTGGGTGTCCGATAACAGTATTCACCCTTTCCGTTGCACAGAACACGACCAGAGACGGCGGGACTGTAGTCTACTTTGGCGCCGGTGTCTCGTTTGAATTTAAACGCTGATTCCATGAGGGTTGAAAGGCGTGTTTCTCCATCTTTCAACCGGTTTTCCCGGACGAGAGTGCCATAATGGTTTTTAATTGAATCGATATCGTCTTGAACGGCTGCGTATTGGTAATGTTGAAGCCGGACCATGGCCATCGGCGGAATGGCAAAGGCCGCAATCAGCCCAAGCAGCGCCACGCCTGAGACGACTTCAAGCAGGTTGAACCCTAAAAAACGTTGGTGCATGTGAACCATTCCATGTCAGTGCGCTACGGGGGATATCGTCCAGATTTTAAAAATCTGTAACATCCTGAAACCCTCGGGCATCCAAGCAATTTGAATTACTGAGAAAAGCGCATGGTGAGCGAGATTCGCTTGCGGGGAATGTCGACTTCAAGAACCTTCACCCGAACAATATCGCCGGTTTTGACGACGGCATGCGGGTCTTTTACAAAAGTATCCGCCAGCATGGAGATATGAACAAGGCCATCCTGATGCACCCCGATGTCAACAAAGGCCCCAAAATTGGTCACATTGGTGACAACACCCTCCAGAACCATGTCCGGTTTCAGGTCGCTTAGGGTTTCCACTCCCTCTTTAAAGCTGGCCGTTCTGAATTCGGGCCGGGGATCCCGGCCGGGTTTATCGAGTTCCGACAGGATGTCCTGGACGGTAGGAAGACCAAATGTGGTGTCGGTAAACTGAGCGGGGTTAAGGCTTTTTAGAAAAGCGGTATCTCCCATAATGGCCTTAATGTCTCGCCCGGATGCTTTAACAATCCGCTCAACCACGGGGTAGGCCTCGGGATGGACGGCAGAGGCATCCAGGGGATTCGAGCCGTTCATAATGCGAAGAAACCCGGCACTTTGTTCAAAGGCTTTCGGACCCAGTTTCGGGACTTTTTTCAGACTGTCCCGGTTGGGAAAAGGACCATGTTGGTTTCGGTAATCGACAATGGACTTTGCCAGACTTTTTGAGAGGCCTGAAACATAGGTCAACAGAGACGGCGAGGCCATGTTGACATCCACGCCCACGGCATTCACACAATCCTCCACCACGGTGTCCAGCATTTGCGAGAGTTGGGTTTGATTTACATCGTGCTGGTACTGCCCAACCCCAATGGCCTTGGGATCAATTTTAACCAGCTCGGCCAGGGGATCTTGCAGGCGGCGGGCGATGGAGACGGCTCCCCGGAGTGAGACATCCAGATTGGGGAGTTCTTCCGTGGCCAAGGCCGATGCCGAGTAGACCGAGGCTCCAGCTTCGGACACCACCATCTTGGTCAGCTTTAGGTCAGGCTGTTGTTTGATGAGATCCTGTGCCAAACGCTCCGTTTCTCGGGAGGCCGTGCCATTGCCGATGCTAATTAACGAGACTCCATGGGTTTTTGCCAATGTGGCCAAGGTTGTAAGGGATTGTTGCCATTGGTTTTGCGGGGGGTGAGGATAGATCGTCGCGGTTGCCAGCAATTGGCCGGTTGGGTCAATGACGGCTACCTTGACACCGGTTCTGAGGCCCGGATCCAACCCCATCACAGTTTTGGGGCCCGCAGGGGCAGATAAAAGCAGGTTTTTGAGATTGCGGGCAAATACCCGAATGGC
This sequence comes from Vampirovibrionaceae bacterium NZW_1234, assembly GCA_041697335.1. Lineage (GTDB taxonomy): Bacteria > Cyanobacteriota > Vampirovibrionia > Vampirovibrionales > JAGQHJ01 > JBGUGD01. Next base: position 39,063 of record JBGUGD010000002.1, read on the forward strand.
TTCTTCTTCGGCTTGGTCTTTTAGTTGATTGATGAGTTCCGTTTCCAGATGCGGTAACAGCTTGCTGCGCCAGCACTCCGAAACAGCTTCCAGAAGCCAGTTGTCGGCAGGGCGATGACGTTGCTCAATTCTGAATTTGCGGGCAATGCGTCCCTCAATTTGAGCGGTTGCTTCGGCTAACCGATCGTCGGAAGCGGGTTGGATACTCAGTTTCAAGATGGATTCCTGACGCCCCCGTAAAATGGCCAATGCCCGATGTGAAGGGACTTTGTTGAGGGGCTCACTATAGTCAAAGTAGTCGGAAAACTTGGCGCCGGCTTCTTTTTTGCCTCGCATCACCGTGGCCGTCAGAATTCCAAAGCGCCAGAGTTGGGTCCGGAAGGCGCCTACGAGTTCCGCATCTTCAGACATCATTTCCATCAAAATTTCTGTGGCGCCGTTCAGAGCGGCCTTGGCGTCGGGAATGTCTTTCTCTGGGTTGATAAACCGAGATGCAACCTGCTCCGGCACGTGCGTCGGGTTTTGTAGAAGCGATAGTGCCAGCGGCTCCAAACCTGCTTCCCGAGCCACTTGGGCTTTGGTACGTCGTTTGGGCTTATAGGGCAAGTACAGATCTTCCAGGCGAGCTTTGGTGTCGGCGTTCAGAAGAGCCTCTCTTAATTCCGGCGTGAGTTTGCCCAGGGATTCAATGCTTTGTAAGATAGCTTCCCGACGTTTTTCCAGATCTCGCAAATAGGTTAGCCGCTCTTCCAGGGTGCGAAGCTGCTCATCCGTTAAATTGCCGGTGGCCTCTTTTCGGTACCGGGCAATAAAGGGAACGGTCGCGCCGTCATCCAGAAGCTGAACGGCGGCATTGACCTGTTGATGTCGGACGTTCAGCTCCTGAGCCAGTTGCTCGAAGACAGACTTCATTGAGCGTAGCTACCCTCGAGCCAGACGTGACGTGTCAGGGGGTCGGTCTTGACGATGGCCCATTGTAGAATATGGGCGTTCTCCGGTAGCTGGCTTTTTGCCAGGCTTTCAACCATGGCAATGGTGGGCGGGAACTGCTCCACTGGGCCGGTAATCTGAAAACTTTCGACGAGTTGGTAGGCCATGGGTCACTCGAGGGCTATTCCACGGTGACGCTCTTGGCCAGGTTACGAGGCTGATCCACGTCTTTGCCCAGGTATTCGGCAATGTAATAGGACAGGAGCTGGAGCGGAATAACCTGTAAAATGGGGGACAACAGTTCTTCCACGTCGGGAATCAGCATCACATCCTCGAAGGTGTCACAAACATCGGCGGGGACCTCGCCACAGTTTACCCCAATAACCTTGGCGTCACGAGCTTTGGCCTCCTGGCAATTGGAAATCATCTTGTCGTAGACAATGCCCTTGGTCAGTAGCGCTACAACCGGGATGGATTCATCTAGCATGGCAATGGGACCATGCTTTAACTCACTGGCAGAGTAGCCTTCGGCATGAATGTAGCTGATTTCCTTAAGCTTAAGAGCGCCTTCCAGTGCAACCGGGTAGTTGATCCCCCGAGCCATAAAGATCATGTCCCGGACATTGCCGTACTTCCGGGCAATAGCCTGGATATTTTCGGAATTGTGCAGCACGTTTTCCACCAGGGCCGGGAGGCGTTGCAGCCCTGCTTTGATCTCTCTCAAACGTTCCGGGGGGGCCGTGTTACGCTGCTCTGCCAGGTAGAGGCCCAACAGGTAGAAAACGATGACTTGTGCCGTAAAGCTTTTGGTGGCACAAACACTGACTTCAAGACCGGCACGGACCGGCAGCACCAAATTGGCTTCGCGGGCAATGGTGGATTCTTCCCGGTTGGTGATGGCCAGAACCAACGCTCCTTTTTCCTTGCATTGGCGCAGGGCGGTGATTGTGTCTGCCGTTTCGCCCGACTGAGAGATAGCAACCACCAGGGTTTTTTCATTCACAATGGGGTTCCGGTAACGGAATTCTCCAGCAGATTCCACATCGACCGGGATACGGACCAGATCTTCAATGAAGTAGCGGCCAACCATGCCGGCATGAAACGAGGTGCCACAGGCCACGACGGAAATGCGTTCGACATGAGCCAGACGTTGGAGAAGCTCGGAGTCGCTAAACAAAGCCACAGGCTCTTCGGGTGTAATCAAACGACCGCTCAGGGAGTTGCGAACCACGTCGGGCTGCTCATAGATCTCCTTGAGCATATAGTGCTTGTAGCCTTTTTTGTCCATAATCAAGCTATTGCCGGTAATGGTTTCAATTGCAGGTTGCACAGGCTCCCCGCGGAAGTTGATGACTCGGAAGCCGTCGGTTGATAACTCAACAATTTCGCCATCTCGGAGGTAAGCGACATTACGGGTGTGCTCGACCAGGGCGACCACGTCGCTGCCAAGGAACATTTCGCCTTCACCGACACCCACCACCAGGGGAGCATGATTTCGAATGCCGTATAGCTTGTCGGGCTGGCGTTTGTCCAGGATAACCATGGCATAAGCGCCGACCAGGCGTTGGGTCACTTTCTGCAAGACTTTCAGAAAGTCCGGTTCGGTTTTGCTGATTTCGGAAATCAAGTGCACGACGCATTCGGTATCGGTGTTGGAGAGAAACTTGTAGCCTTTTTGAGTCAGCTCATCCCGGATAATACCGTAGTTTTCGACAATGCCGTTATGAATCAAGGCAATGTTGCCATCGTTGCTGACGTGAGGGTGGGCATTCTGATCGGTGGGAGCGCCATGGGTGGCCCAACGGGTATGGCCCATGCCAATGTGGGTTGCGTGTCCGTTTTCTGAGAACACGGTTTCAGGCAGGCGGTTGCGTAAATTAATCAGTTTACCTGAGGCTTTGTAAACGTTGAGCTGGTCTTCGTCCAGGAAGGCGACGCCAGCCGAATCATAACCCCGGTATTCCAAATGCTGGAGGCTGTCCAAGATAACCGGAACAATCGATTTTTTACCAAGATAACCAACGATACCGCACATAATGCACCTTACACGTGTCGCTACTTCAGAGGGGGGTGGATCGCCTCATGCGTCCTTTCTTACATTATGGGAGAAGGATCCGGCCTGTGCAATCCTGAACTTCTGTAGGCCAATGAAAAAGAAACATAAAGTAAAATTGCGTCGTTCGTATATTACCTAACTTAGCCAATTTGTGGGACTGTTGGGGCATCGTTTTCCGAGGGAAAGCGTGCAAATTTGTAACAGTTTGTCACGGCCTTTGGGGATGTTGGAGAATTTTTGGCCTGCCAGGGTTTAATTCATATACAGTTGTTCCATGACCATAGGCGTGTGGGGAACCTACCGAGGTTTGACCCGTCATTTGGATCAGTCCGTTTGGACGTGGTTATTGAATGATGACTGCTGAGATGATGACCTGTTCAGACACATTGCCTTTCAAGGGAATCGTTTTACAATGCTGTATAGCAGGACCTTTATCCAGTGCAGGCATCTGAAATCACCCTTCTGCTATCCTGGAAAATTAGAGGATTAATGAGATGCAAGTGAAACGCCAGGGAAGTCGATCCATCCTTAGGATGCTTATGACGAATCAGTATTGTTCTTTTGGTCGTCGCGTTGCCCTTATCTTGGGCATATTGCTGGTTACTTCGCCCGGGGTTGTTCTGGCGGAATCAGTGGTTTCCGTGACGCCACCGGCTACCGAAGTCGCTGCTCCAGCTTCAGGTGGTGTGGCCATGATGAGTATTGTTGGTCCCGCCGGAGTAGTCGAGCAATTGCAAGCCATTCATCGCCTGGGTCAGAGTGTTTCCAAGGAGTCCTTGGCCGGGTTGGTTTCGGCTCTGGATTCGTCCTATCCGCTGGCACGTCGAAAAGCCTCCTCTACTTTGTTGGAGTCCATTAAACTGGTTGAACCCGAGGAAAAGCGCTGGCTGGTGGTGGCGTTGGCCGATGCGTTACGGAACTCCGATGTGATGGTGCGCAAGAATATTGTTCGCCTGATGGCTGTTGCCGGTGTGCCCGAGGCCAATCAGGCCCTGCGACAGTTCTTTCAGCATTCGGATAAGCCATCTCAGCTGACGGCGGTTGAGGCCCTGTCTTCCAGTCAAGGTCCCTACCGTCAGGCCCTGGGGTTGGTGACCCAGATCTCGCCCTATGAAGAAGTCCGCCAGGCTGCTTCCGCTGAACTGAAGTAAGCTGATTGCTCTGAATTGCCCTGCTGGACTGGCTCTTTCGTCAATTGACGCCTGTCCTGTTGATTGGTTTTGGTACAATGGCGTCAGAGTAGCTCCCGGCAAATATGGAATTGAGGCAGGTTAATCATGTGGACATTTCTGCTACATGCATTTGGTAAGCGGGTTTGGGCGTGGCTGTTTATTATTGTGGTCGGCTTGCTGGTGCTTTTTGCACCGAGTCCGTTTGCCAACAGCCAGTCAAACACGGCATCCGAGGTTTTGGTCCTGACCCTGAACGATGAAGTGGTTTCTCCCATCACCGCAGACTATATTCGCCGGGGTCTACAGCAAGCCAGTGAACGCCAGGCCAAGGCGGTCGTGATTCAGTTGGATACCCCCGGGGGCTTACTGGCATCAACCCATGAGATTGTCAAACAAGAGTTGAATGCGGCTGTGCCGGTCATTGTGTATGTTGCTCCTGCCGGGGCGCGGGCCGGGTCGGCTGGAGTCTTTATTACCCTGGCGGCACATGTAGCGGCTATGGCCCCTTCGACACGGATTGGTGCGGCGCACCCGGTGGATGTCAATGGAAAGTGGCCCAGTGGCCCGGAGGGAGAAAAAGGCGCAGCCGGGGAGGAAAGTGTCATGAGCCAGAAGGTTCTGAATGACACCGTGGCCGGTATCCGGGCCATTGCCAAGGCTCGGGGGCGAAACGAGGATTTTGCCGTTCGGGCGGTCACCAAAAGCGTTTCGCTGACTGCCGAGGAGGCGCAAAAAGAAGGCGTGGTCGATCTGGTGGCCGAGAGCCTGCCCTCGCTGCTGACGGCCCTGGAGGGGCGAACGGTTACGGTTCAAGGCAAGTCGCAGGTGCTTCAGCTGGAATCGGCCAGGGTTGTTGACTACACGTTTTCCACCCGGGAGCGTTTTCTCGGGATCCTGACCCATCCCTTTCTGGCCTATATTTTGTTGATGATAGGCTTTTACGGACTCTTGTTCGAAGTGACTCATCCGGGGATTCTGTTCCCGGGGATTGCCGGGGCCATCTGTTTGATTCTCGCTTTGATTGGGATGCAGACTCTGCCCGTGAACCTGGGGGGACTGGGCTTGATTGGCTTGGGCTTGATCCTGTTTATTGCGGAAGTCTTTACGCCGGCATTCGGTGCTTTGTTTACCGGGGGATTTGTAGCCGTGGTGCTTGGCACGCTATTCCTGTACCAGTCTGAGGACCCCTACCTGCGTCAACTGGCTCCTGTTATGACCGTGGTTTCTTCCCTCCTTGCAGGGTTTACCGGGTTGGTGCTCTGGAAGATCATGAAGGCAAGGCGAATTAAGGCCAAGGACCCGTATCAGAAAATGATTGGGCAGTTGGGACGGGTGACCCTGGCTATTGAGCCCAGTCGACCGGGTAAAGTTAAAGTGTATGGGGAAACCTGGGATGCCGAGGCTGAGGAGGCCCTGTCTGAAGGCGTAGAAGTCAAGGTGGTTGAGGTGAATCCCCAAGACCACCGGGTGTTAAAAGTTGTTCGCTATACTGTCTGATAGAGGAGACCATTCTCATGGAGTTTTTATTTGGCCTGCCCATCTTGTTTGTGCCGGTTATTCTGTTCTTTTTGCTGAGCTGGATCCGGGTTTTAAGCGAGTATGAGCGGGGAGTTGTCTTCCGTTTGGGGCGGATTATGGGCCAGCCTTATGGCCCCGGGTTGATATTGCTGTTCGCACCCCCGTTTGTGGACCGGATGGTCAAGATCGACCTGCGGACCGTGACCCTGGATGTCCCACCCCAGGATGTCATTACCCGGGACAACGTGTCCATCAAGGTGAATGCTGTTGTCTACTATCGTGTTCTGGACCCTATTACAGCGGTTACCGAGATCGAAGACTACCACTATGCAACCTCCCAGATGTCCCAGACCACACTGCGAAGTGTGGTGGGTCAGGCCGAGCTGGATACGATTCTGGCTGAGCGGGACAAGATTAGCCATACGATTCAGGGAATCCTGGATGAGCAGACCAATGCGTGGGGGATCAAAGTGGCGAACGTCGAGATCAAGAACGTAGACCTTCCCCCGGATATGCAACGCGCCATGGCACGTCAGGCGGAAGCCGAGCGGGAGCGTCGGGCGAAGATCATTAGTGCTGAAGGGGAGTTTCAGGCCGCTGAGAAGCTGGTTCAGGCTGCCGATATGATGAGTGCCCATCCAATGGCCTTGCAAATGCGTTACCTGCAAACCATGGTGGAAGTGGGTTCCGAGAAGAACACGACCATTTTCTTCCCGCTGCCCATCGATATCCTGAGCAGTTTCATGAACAAGAAGTAGTCGATTTAACAGGAATTTGCCCCCGGCCATCGATCTTCGTGGCGGGGGCATTTTTTTATGAGGGTCTAGTAGTGCGGGTGTGTTTCAAAGAGCTGGGCGTAGTTTTGCGTGAACGACTCCAGCGGGGTGACCAGGGCTTCCAGATCGGGGGCCAGGCCCGCTCGCCAAGGGCCTGTTTTAATGCCTGCGGCGTCCAGAAGGACTCTGCTTGCCATATCGGCAATACCTGCCGAGCCTCTCTGAAAAGGCATGGCTTGGACCATAAGCCAATGAAACCGGGCAACGTTTTCAAGGGTTTGATGCAGGACATGGGGTGTTCTGGGTTGGCCTCTTAGCTGATGAATTTGATGATAAACCTGGTTTAAGGCGGCCAAGGCCAGCGGTAGTTGTTGCGGTGGCATCCATTGCCATGCCAATCCATGGGGGGTTCGCAAGGTTTGGGTTAGGTGTAGTCTGGTGCCCCCAACGTTCACAGTCATCACATGGTTGGGACGATTGCCAAGGAGGGATTGGGCTCGATGTGCATACGGCTGATAGCGTCCCTGGATGGGTTGAGGCGGGGTATTGGTATTGACAGACCGGAATTGGCCGAATTGATGCCAAGCCTGGGTATTATAATAGCCGTTGTCCTTAGGTTGAATTTGAGGATGCGGGTAGGCCTCGGCTGCTTTGTAGCCATGGTAATGGTGTGCCAGATAGCCGAGGAGGGATTCGGCACTGCGAAACTGATTCAGGCGAGTGACCGCTTGATGAATGACTTGATTCATGGCACTGGCCCAGAACGTATCCTGTCTGAAACCAGGCATCCGAATCAGGAGGCGATTGGGGTCTGTGCTTCGTACTGTGAATACCGGGGATGCGCTTTGTGCAGGCACTGAAGACCAACCGTGCGGGAACCAGGTCCGCTGGTAATGACTCGGTTGAACTCCGATGGCCGACATACGATGCTTGACTCCCCTGGTCGATGGTTCCCCTTGCTTTCGCACAAAACCCCCTCAAGCGGGATTTGTGACAGCCGGTTTTTGAGAAAGGACTTAACTTGCTGTCGGATGTCGCGTCCCCCTCGGAACGTTAGAATGGAGGGACCACAACCGAGGAGGGAAATCATGGGGCTTCAGGCACAATACGATGCCATTGTGTTGGGGACAGGTCCTGCTGGGGTGACGGCGGGAATCTATCTGGCCAGGTTTCAATTGAAGACGGCGATTATTGGAAACCCCTGTCGAGGGGTCGCCGAGGATAGCGGGAATCCGGAAACCATTCCGGTGGTCTATCACAATGTTCCCGGTTTCCCGGAAGGGATTTCATGCTCTGCCTTTGTGGAACGCGGGCTTCAACAAGCAAAAGAAGAAGGCTGTACCGTGATCTGGGATGACGTAATAGCCCTGTCTCAGACCTCCCACCAGCACTTTATCGTTCAAGGCGAAAAGAGCCTTTATACGGGGCAAGCCATTTTCTATGCCTTGGGTCTGCGTCATGGGTGGCCCACGTTTTCCGGCTCCAATCACTATGTGGGCCATGGGGTGTATCTGGCGGTGGACGCCAATGCTTGTGAGGCATCCGGTGCCCAGGCCGCAATCATTGGCCATGATGATTATTCGGCCGTAGAGGCGATTCGTCTTCATTCGTTTGCCGAGCGGGTCTTCCTTTTAGCCGATGGGCAGCCCCTGGAGCTTTCGGACGAGGTGGCCGACGTGTTGTCGGACTTGGGTATTGACGTCATTCCCGATGCTATTCTCGCGCTTCAGGGAGATGGGCAGCGCCTGACGCATATTGACTTTGTGGGTGGGCGTCGTGAGGCGATTTCTGTTGTCTTTTTGCCCGAGCATTGGCTTCAACCCCAGAGCCAGCTGGCCCGGCAGCTGGGAGTGACGGTGGATGCACAGGGCTACATTCAGGTGAATGAGCGCTTTGAGACCAATATCGGCAACGTTTATGCCATGGGCGATGTGACGTCACGCGGGCCGGAGCAGGTGATTACCGCTTGTTACCATGGGATGCAGGCGGCATGGGCTTTTTATGAAGGACGTTTCCACGAGCAGATGTACCAGTTGCTTCGGCGGGGACGTCGGGTGGTGTCTCGCAATTTGGTCTAGGCCTTGGGCTTGAGCCGGGCGGCCTTGAAGTCGAAGACATGCGGAATCAGCTCTTCATAGCGGCTGACGGGGATAATGGTCAGATGCTCCCGTAGGGATTTGGGGATGGGGATTTCGAAGCGACCCTCGATGATCTTGGTCTTCGTCGCGTTGATGTTGCCCCGGGGCACAATGACAGTGGTTGCACCGGCCTGGAGGGCTGCGGACATTTTGTGGAGCAATCCCCCGATTTCGCCCACATGGCCCAGCTGAGAGAGTGTCCCCGTCATGGCCACGTCGCCTCGTACGGGGATTTTTGTCAGGGCACTGAGCATGGACGTGGCGTAGGTGATTCCGGCGCTCGGGCCGTCCGAAGGGCCACAGCTGTTTTCACCGCCATCATCCACGGCAATCTGGACCAAACGTTTCTCGGGAATAATGCTGTCGACGCCCATGCGTTGGCTCAGGCGTTCCTGGCTATTAAGGAGGTATTGCAGGGATTTTCGTACCGACTCCCATTCGGAGTGACCGATCATCCCGGTGGATTGGGTCAGCTTGACCCGGCTGTGGCCTTTGATGGGAACCAGGTTGACGGTGGCATCAATGGGATCCATGCTGCCCCCCATTTCCGAGGCCCCCAGCGCATTGGTGCGGCCCACCTGGCTGGGTTGGGCCCGGTAATACCGGGGTGGGTCTCCAATCAAGGCTTTCAGGTTCTCGGCCCTGATTCGGAAAGGCTTTTTCGGGTTGCGGCCCTGCATTTCAATCCGATAGGCAATCTTTGAGGCGATGGTGTTGATGACGTCATTGGCCTTGCGCATGCCCGATTCCTGGGTGTATTTGTGCAAAATGGCATTCAGGGCATCGTCCTCAAAGACGATTTGCCGCTCCGACAGTTTGTATTCACTCAGGATTTTGGGGATGGTGAACTTGCGCAGGATTGCGAACTTCTCTTCCGACGTGTAGCCGGGGAGCTGAATGATGTGCATCCGATCCTGGAGGCCAGGCGGGATTTTAGAGATGTCATTGGCGGTACAGATGAACAGGGCTCGGGACAGGTCGTAGGTACCCAGGTATTCATCCTGGAACGATTTGTTTTGGGTCGGATCCAGGATCTCCATCAGGGCTGCCGGTAACTCTTTGCCACTCATCTTGTCGATTTCATCGAGCATGATGACCGGGTTGGTGGTTCCGGTTTTGATGATCCCCTGGATCAGGCGGCCCGGTTCGGCGCCAATATAGACTTTTCGCTCGCCCCGCAGTTCAGCGACGTCTTTCTTACCAGCCATCGACAGCTTGAAGAACTTGCGATTCGTGGCTTCGGCAATGGCCTCGCCCAGGCTGGTTTTTCCAATGCCGTAGGGACCCACAAAACAGATGACCTTGCCGCTGGGCGGAAGATCATGGCGTGCCCGGCGGGCGGTGACAGCCATGAATTCCTTGATTTTCATCTTGGCCTGTTCCAGGCCGTAAAGACGTTCATTGAGGACCCGGGCCACCCGTCTCGGGTTGATGGGCTCGGCCGGGCTGTGGATTAGCGGCAGGCGGAAGAGCTTTTTCAGGTACTCGTCGGTGTTCTTGAAGTGTTCGCTGGGATCATCGAATTCATCGGGCATGGCATGCTTGTAGTCGGCCAGCTTGGCCTTTAGTTCCCGGATCTGCTCATCATTCAGGACTCGTCTCTCCTTGGGTGCCTTGTTCATGGCATCCAGCAGAGACTCCCAGCTATCCAACTGCTGTTGAAAGACGGTGCCGTTGTCATCATCATCCTCGTCGTCGTCATCGTCATCCTCGTCGTCATCAATGTCGTCGACATTCACGAGTTCGTCCAGGGCATTGTACTTCTTGGCCAGGTCCGAAAAGAAGCTGCTGGCTTGTTTGAACTCTTTGTCAATGCCCTTGTCGGTGCTGCTGCTGAGGCGTAAAAACAGCAGGAAGTCGAAACCCTTGGCATCGGTACCGTGGGTTTTGACAAATTGCGTCAACAGCTTGCGAAGCTCCGGGGAAAAGCGGATCTTGTCGTGGACATCGGTTTGTCCGGGCATGGTCTGGACAGCCTGAGCCAGGGTCTTGCGGCTGTTGGAAAAGAGTTCCCAGACCTGATCCCGGTTGGGATATTCGTCCATGTCATCGTCTTTCAGTACGGTATGCAACGCTCTGAAGGTGGAAGCCAGGACGGGGTTTCCTTGGAGATTGTCACTATCGGCATTGAAGCGGACTTCCTGGGTGGCTCGGGTGGCCGTTTTCATCAGTCCCAACAAGAGATGGGTTGTCGTAATGACGGGCAAATGGTGTTTCAGAAAGCGTTTGTCGGCTTTGGGGCGGGCGCCTTTGAGAATCCAGGTCTGCACCACGCTGGGAAGGCTGTCGAAGAGCTGGCTGTCGGTCATGGTTTTTCCGGCAGGCTTGAGTCGCCCGAAGAGTGGCGCCTGTGGATAATGGATGCCTACGGGCGGAGACTGTCCCTGTAACTGTCCGGGAGTCTGGGCGGGTTGTCGGTTGGCTCGGTAGGCCAATGCCGGGTTGGCTCCAAGGGGGAACCCCTGGCGCGATGCCGGTGTTATCAATTGAATGTCCATTGCTCCCCCATCAGGACGTGATCCTGCATGCTCATATCCCACTCACCCACGTGCTTACGCTTCCATTGATTCGGACTACTTATAGCAACTCCGCCCAACGTGTGCAAGGGATTGTAATCAAACGTTACCGCCGAATCCGAATGCCGGGTCAGGCGCTTAGGGTGTTTACCCCCACTGGAAGGCAAAATGGAGAAAGAGGAGTGCGCAGAGCCCTTCACAGCAGAGGGCAATGAAGATGGCCTTATTGAGCTTGGGCATGAGGACCTCCGGTCACTGCTGTCGCGTGCCATTATCCGACTTGGGGGCGTCGGGCGTTTGAGCGGAATAATAGTGAGTAGCGCTTTGGTTTTGGTACTCATTGTTCTATACCCTGCTTGAGGATGGATTAAACCTGAGGTGTCGCTGAAGTCGAGGGAGGCCTCAACTGGGTAGCGATGGGGGGCCAAGGAGGTGAGTTCGCCATTTGGGGCGCCCATAATACGCAAGATAGCGCTCGGTCAGGGGAATGTTTTCCTGATGCAGAAGGAAGGCCGTATCTATCATGGGTGGGTGCGAGCTGACCAGATTTTTTCCAGAAACATGCTGGAGCACCTGGAGCCATTGATCGGCATAGATGAGTGCCGTTTCCCGGTAGGCTTCATCCAGGAGCTTTTTATCACGGGCGTTGGTTTTTACATTCGGCATGATGTCGAAGTCCAGGAGTTTGAGGCGGCGCATTTGCGGGTGATAGTAGCAGTTGCGAAGCACCACCTCCAGGATGTCGTCGGTTTCGTTTTTGCCCTTCAGGGGGCGGCGCATGTAGTAAATGGTGGTCGGGTCAAAGAAGATGTTGAACCTGTCGGCCAGGGGTTTGGCCTGAGGTGTCAGGAAATGGTTTTTGGCTTCATGAAACCGATTCTTTCGAAGCAGGCTGAGGCCTTTGTCCAGAAAGGCTCTAAGCTGGGTTTCGCCGTGGTGGTCCCGAATCGGGATGACCACTTCATCCATGCCCAAGGTCAGCTGGTCTCCCGGGCGAAGGTCATAAGGCTGATTCAAGGCCAGAATCAGCCCGTTGATACTGCAACTGACCTCGTCCGAGAGGGCCGTAAACTGGAGAACGCCTTGTCGGGTTCGCCGAATACGTCCTTGAAGCTGGGGAAGGTTTCCTTCGGACAGGTTGATGTCGCAGCCATAATCGCCCACTGTCCGGGCTGGTGCGCCGGGACGGAGATTGGCCAGGAGGTCGGCGACCTCGTCGGGGCTGAAGCGATTGTCCGACTGGAAGCGAGGGCCCAACTTTTGACGTTGGGCAGGTGTTGGCGATCCGGGCTTCAGTGTCGAAGCCCGGGCCTGGTGTGTCCAAGCCGACTGAAATCCCAGGTGAATCCTCACGCCGTCAACCCCCAGCACTAAAATAGGTAAGTCTATATAAACACCGGCAAAGAGGCCTGTAAAGTCCCAGCATTGGGGACCCCAAGGATCCCCCGCTCTCGGGTGGTACACCCATGGATCAATACCCCGCTCCTGTCGGATTGACCGATAGGTGGGGGAGGAAATGGATCGGGGGATTAATGTGTTTGATGTATATAAAATATATGATAAAAATATGAAGCAGGTAACCGAGAGACCGCCTTGAAGGAGACACCGATGCCTAAATTCACCAATCGAAACAGCAGCCTCGTCATTTACAAGATTAAAGGCACCAACCAGTACTACCTGAAGACCTTTGGCCAGGAAATGTCCTTTACCCGTGAAGAAGATGCACAACGCTTTGCCCGCTACCTGACAAAGTCCGATATGCAGTTTGATGTTCAGCTGGTCTAAAAGATGGGTATGCCTGGGGGGGAGGCTCTTTTGGGAGGAGGTGCTTTTTACTTTCCCCGGGCTTGATATCATTTGGGGATGCACCGGATAAGTCTCGTTACAGTTTTGTAACGCTTTGAGCCAAAAGGATTCACTCAATCCAGTGTTCACGCTAAGATGCGCATAAATTAAAGTCACTATTTCATGTGAATGAAATAGGGCTGAATCTGTAACCCGCTGCTTGTTAGAAAGAGACGATACGAGAGTCTGGTGTTTTCCTACCCGTCCAGTTACCCGTCCACGACGTGGACTTATTCGGCCCCTATGCCCGGTAATTCTTATTCCGGCGTGTCCTACTATGGTGCTTATCCCGCAGCCGGTTCGGGGAGCTATGCCTATGGGTATTCGCCAAGCTGGATGTCCACCCCGCAGCCGGTGAGTGATGCTTACGTGAAACGATCTGAAATGCCCAATCGAGCGTCTCGCCCTACGGTACTCGATCTGCCGCCCATGGATAGCGATTTTCTGGCCTCGCTGATGCGTCGTGATTCGGATACGCCCGTGGTATCGCACAGAACCAAGGTCAAGGCCCCCAGCAACGAGGAAATTCTGAGCCGCCGCCGTCAAATCCAGGAAGATCAGTCCGAGAAGAAAGGGATGGGGATTAAGACGGCACTGATGGTTGTTCCGTCGCTGATTCTGGGGATGGGATTGATTGGCTACCACATGTTTCGCAACCACACGCGGGAGGTTAAATTCGTGCCCGCAGATGACACCAAGGTGCCGAAAATTAAGCGGGTTCCTGAAAAGACCGTTGTGGCGGGCAGCGACAATTCGCCTGCCTGGACGCATTTCTCCGATCCGGCCCTGGCCGCCCAAGCCACCGGCATGTCTCTGGAACAGTTGAAGTCGATGACCACTCCCAAGTGGGAAAATGACTCCCTGGTGTTGAAATATGACATTCCCATGTACCGCCAGCGGGATTATAAAGTGGCTGACAAGCCGCCGGGATGGTTTAAGGCGCTTCAGGCCGATACGTCCAGGCCCGATCATTTGAAGATGGGGGATGTGGAGATGGTTCCCCTGTATGTGATTGCCCGCAAGGATTCGCTCACCACGGTAGGGCCGGTGGATGCGGAATTCATGAAGGATATCCAGGCCTCGGTGTGCAATGGTCTGGAGTGTCAGTTGTCGACCCAGCAGTTTATGTCGGTGCTGAATGAGCATGTGGCCGAGCGCTACAGCCAGGTCGCCGGGTCGATTGTGGCGGAAATCGATGAGATGTCCACACGCATCAATCGCAATGAGACAGCCTTGATTCCGGATCATGCCTCGAAGGTGACCCGGCAAATCCAGACCCTGAACAAGGGGCTTCAGGCACAAAATGCCCAAATGACCCAAATCCACGAGTTGTCCAGGCAGGTGCCCTTTGTTCCCGATAATCTGGTGGAGCAGTGGCAGTTTGGTGCCGATAAGCTGGATGACCGTTTTACGAAGCTTCGGACCCAATTGCACGAAACCAGCAACGCTTGCTACAATGCCCTGTCGGTGGAACAGAATCGGGGGCTGAAGAACCTGTCGCTGTTTCTGTTGATTCCGACCCTGACCGGGATGGTTGCCAGCTTGTATGGAATGAACGTTCCCTTGCCCGGGGGCAATGATAGCAGGACTCTGCCTGTGGTGGCCTTTGGTGTTCCACTTCTGGCCTGGGGGCTGACCACGTTGCTGGGCCGGAAATTGAACGCCCCTCACTGATTGAACGCTTAAGCCCGGATAGTGATCCCCGTTTCTGTCGAGGCAAGTTTGTGCTACAGTTAAGCAGATGTAATGCTCACAACCAAGGAGCCCCCTGATGTTTATGCCTGTTTCTTTTCCATTGTTTTTAGGTTCGCCGATGGAAGTTGGTTTGGTTTTTCTTGTGGTGCTGATTCTGTTCGGCCCGGGTAAGTTGCCGGAAGTCTTCCGCTCCTTGGGTGAAGGGGTTCGCAAGTTTAAAGAAGCCTCCAACGGTAATCTGGAAACCACCCCGACAGTACCGACCCTGCCTCGTTCAGACGAGCCGAAGGCGTAGGGGTTTTGATGAGTTCGGCTCATCGCTTTTGTTTTGCTTTGGCGCTGCTGGCACTGATTCTGGGTGGAATGCCCGTGTCCCTGAGTGCGGCAGAACCCGTCGGTCAGTCTGCTCCGGCACCGAGACCCGAAGTGGGTGTTTCTATTGAGGAGTCTGGCTCGAATCCTCAGTTGGGGGCCTACTATGAGCAATTCGCTGCTGAAGTGCGTCGACGCTGGCAGATTCCCACGGGCAATGTGCCTCTGCGGCTTCGGTTGCAAGGGTATGTGACGCACTTGGGGGAAGCTCAAAATGTTGAAGTCGTGGAGACTACAGGCGTCCCGGTTGTAGATAAAGCTGCCATTAGAGCTTTTGAGCAAGCCGCTTCGGTGAGGCCCCTGCCCTCGGCTTTTGCGGGTGACCGGCAGTTCATACGTCTGACGATGGTTACCTCGCCGTCGGACGTGGATACGGCTAAGCCGGTTAAAGCCGTCAATTTTGATCCGTTCCTGGCCGACTTGAACAAGCGGGTGTAAAAACACTGGTTTCCCCAAGCCCGGCCCAACCAGCGGAAAAAGGGTGTCTTCAAGCTGACGGTCGGGCATGACGGGACCTTGAAACAGGTTCAGGTGGAAGAGTCCTTTGGTTCTGAAGAGGCCGATGCCGAGGCCATGGCCGCCTTCAAGAAGGCCTCGCCCTACAGTCCCTTGCCCAGTGAGTATACTGCCGAGAACCTGACCATTGATTTTGAACTCAGCTATGATATCAACTCCAAAGTGATGGATGACAAACCCCGAAAATCCACCGCTAAACGCCCTCCAGCCCGGAAGGGTGGGCGGGGGAAGCGGTAGGGCGCGATTTTTTTTGGGCTGATTTTCCGCGTTTTTCCGCTTTTTTACGCGTGGGGTTTTGGGGTTAAACTCAGGTGGGGACTTGGTTTTGGGTGGTTTTTACGGGAAGCCGAAACACGCGGTTTTTGCGCGTGTTTTTGGCCGATTCACGCGCGTTTCACGCGGGATTTCGCGTGATTTTGCGGATTTACGCGTCAAACACGCGTGAATCACGCGCCATTTACGCGTGGGGGTGGCTTGGATTGTAAAACTTGGTTTCATATGACGTTGTAAGTTGAGGGTAATGGATATAAATATTATATACCAAAAAGGCGAAAATCTTCTGGCTCTTAGGAAATTCTTAATAATCCGTGTGGAAATCCTTTCTGGGACTGGGGAATTTCTTTTATATGGTGATGTTGACTTTTCCTGGAGAGGATGTTCGGAATATCGTCTTCGAATGCCCGAGGCATAAAAAAACCTCCCGGTTGGGGGAGGTGGTTTGAACCCAAGTAATTTTGGGTTTGATAAAACCAGTATCGACCGGTTTTTTGAAAACTTTAGGGCCAAGGCCGATTTTTTTGAAAAGCCGGAAAAAATAGACCAAAAGGGCTTGGATAATCGGATGATTTCGGAAAAGCCATCATGGATATTCCAAAGTGAAAGGAGGCTGGAGGGCAGTGAATGAACTTCTATTCAGAGTTGAATGACTGGGTGAATGGTGGACGTGGGCGTGGGTTTTTGCTAATGATAGGGGAGAAAGAGACGAATGGAGAAAGCATATGACCACGACAGCGGGCGTCACCATTTTAGAACTGACCGGCCATATTATTGATTCCCTGACCCTGGCCAAGGTCATCGACAAAATCCAGGCGGCTGGGTTTGATTATCAAATCAACGACATTCAGATCGGCCAATATAAAACCGATCCCTCTACAGTCCACTTTTCCCTGTGGACCCAGGACAATCCCGAGTTTGAAGCCTTGCTCGACGAATTAAGAGCCTATGGGGCTGAATCGGTTTCGGAAACCAATGTGTCACTCGCCCCATGTCCTGCTGATGGTGTGCTTCCCAAAGGCGCCTATACCCGCAAAAACCCGCCGATTCAGATTCAATGCATGAACGAGTGGCTGTCCGTGGAAAGCCAAGCCGGTGAGTTGGCCATTGTGGTTGATACCGCAAGTAAAAGTGCGTTGCTGAAAAACGTGCAAGACATTAAAGCCGGTGACTCTGTTGTGGTGGGTCATGCCGGGGTTCGGGTCATGCCGATGCTGAAGGCAGGCGCCCATGTCTAATCTGTCTCAGCAGTATTTTGTTCCGACCAGTCCGCTGAAGGATACCTCCCGGCCGCATATTCTGATGAGTCCGCCGGACTACTTTACCGTCGAATACGCGATTAATCCGTGGATGACCCAGGGGGCTGCCGATACGGATTTGGCCAAGACCCAGTGGGAGGCCCTGTATAAGGCCATTACCGAAAAGGCCGGGGCTTCGGTTCATATTCTGGATCCGGTCCAGGGGCTTCCTGATTTGGTCTTTACCGCCAATGCCGCATTTGTCTACAAGGACACCGCCATTATTGCCCATTACAAGTTCGCCGAGCGCCAGCCGGAAGAGCCCTTCTGCGAAGCCTGGTTCAAGAAAAACGGCTACCGGACCATCACCATGCCCGAAGACATGTTTTTTGAAGGGGCCGGCGATGCCCTCATCTGGCAGGATCGGGTGTTTGCCGGGTACAAGACCCGGACGGATATTTTATCGCATCACATGATTACCCGGGAAACCGGCCTGCCGGTCTTGTCCATGGAACTCATCGATCCGCGGTTCTATCACATTGACGTGTGCATCTGCCCCTTGTACAACGGCTACTTTATTTATTATCCCGATGCCTTTGACGATTACGGCAAACGCGTGATTGAAGCCAATGTGCCCGCAGACAAGCTGATTCCCGTGACCGGTGAAGAAGCTTACAAGTTTGCCTGCAATGCGGTGAACATTAACGACACTGTGATCTTTAACCAGGGCTCCGACCGCCTGGCTGGGGAGCTGACCGAGCGCGGCTTCCAGGTGATTCAGGTGGATCTGAGCGAGTTTTTAAAAGCCGGGGGCTCGTCCAAGTGCCTCACCCTTCGGGTGGCGTAACCGCTTTTAGGTCATTCTAAACGCATTCTCTCTTCTTTTATAAAAGTCTTTCCGTCGGTTTTCCGCCGATGTCATCTGTGCTTTTGTCCGTTAAAACTGTCGTTTGGCGAAATGTCGGGTCGGCGACAAATTAATGTCGCGTCATAAACCGGTCTGTTTTTTATTTAGATTGTTTTTATATTTGTACAAAGGGTTATAAATCGGTTTCTCACTCACAACCCGCTAAAAACCCTCTGGGACAGTACTAGGACAGACAACGACATTTTGCTGGGAGGCTTTTGATATGACAACATCACGGATTGCCCCGATGGCTTCGGGGTTGGTTTGGAACGTACCTGTTCGTTCGGAAACCCTGAATGTGGTAGAAAATAATAATTTGCCTGTGGCGAATTTTGATTTTTCGAAACCGTATCAGGAATTTGGGACCGAGGATTTTCCTCTGGTGACCAATGATGCTCCTCCAGGGACGATTACAAAATCCGGTTTTGCGGGTCCTGTAGCGTTGGCAAGTAATCCGGGTAGTGCTGCATCAGCACGTCGCTCGGATGGTCCGGGTATTGAAAACGGTACCAAGATTGACTTGGGTAACTTCTGGCCGGATGATCTGAACTCCGTTCTGGCGAAACCGAAATTGGTGGTGGATTTAAAAGACGTCGGCAATATCGGAAATATGGTCACCAAGATTGGTATTAACGGCGATGTCCCAGGACAAGGGAACAAGACTTTCAACCTGTTGGAGTTCAAGGGTTTTAACTGGGGTCCGGAGTCTTTCCAGCGCAAGGCATTGGGTCTTGGCCTAGACATCGGCAAGGATGTATTAAGCCAGTTTTCTTCTCCAGGTAATGCGATTGATTTTATTAAAAATACAGTCAACAACCCACAGAAAGCACTGGTAGAAATGCTGCTTCGGGTTTCCAAACAGGAAGCATAGATTTTTCATTCACATCGCTTCTTCATTTCATCGCTCCTGCTGTTATTGACAACCTAATCCCCTAGAGTGGACCAAGGCTTTACCCTCAAAGCCTTGGTCCCCAATCAGGAACGCATTGGCCGAAGCGGAATAAAAAAGAAAGCATGACGTTAGACAATCGATTAATGATTATTAGGAGGCATTATGGCACTTTCATCTGTAGTATTGGACCCTATTCGTAAGACAGGTATTTTTAACGCACCTGCGCCCACAATTCGCCCGTACTATGAAGTTCCCCTGGATAAGTACACCAAGGACAATGTCATTCTGGACAGTGTTATTAAAAACCCTTCAATCTTAGCGTTGGCATCCAACAATGGCTCTTGGGATCCGGATAAATTTTTTGGTCATGTGACGCTTGGGGCAGATATCGGTACGCGCCTGACCGGCAGAGAACGTCAAGAATTCACATTGTTTGAATTCAGTGGTCTGACCGGCAATGGTTCTACCCGTCGAGATCCGGATACGGGCAGACTGTATCACGTTGATTCGCTGGAACAGAAAGCCGAAAAAATTGGTACGGCCATCGGGGTTGGCGTTGGAAAGACGGCTATGACAACGGCGACATCCCTTCCGACGATTGCCAGTAACCCCGGCAGAATGAAAGAGATTCTGACCGGCGGCATTAACGGGGCTGTTGGCGATGTGATGGAAGCTATCGGTTTACCTCGCGGCCGATTTGGAATCGCCGGTTAATCGCATTCATCTGAGCGTTTCAATCGTAATTTAGAACAGACAGTGGAGGTTTTACTATGACAAACATTCGTCCTGCAGATAAAAGCGTTTACGTGGCGCCATCCGTTAACGGCTCGCTGATACCGAAGCCGCCTGTGGTTGCCACACCGGATAACCTGGTTTCCAATAATTTCAATAACAGTCAGGCATGTGATTTCTTATATCGAGTATTGATGCCATTGCCAAATATCGATTCGAACGCCGGTATCGTGGGTACCGTTGCAACCGTCTCCGGTCTGAGATCGGTTTATTCAGCCGGTGCTGCCGTCGTGGATGGCGGGTCAAATCCTGACGCGAGAAATTCCGAAATTGTGGGAGATACCCTGGGTGCATTTAATCCAATGGGGAAAGCCATTGCGGTCGTTGCCCTTGGTGGCGCCTATGGTTTAAGAGCCTTTCCGGGTATCACCGCAGATCCCAAAGGGACGACCAATGAGCTGGGTGGCAAGGTTTATCCCGGGAATCAGCCGGTTCAATCGGATTCAGCAAATGGAAAAGCGCTTCCACCGAAACCGGATGAAAAAGGAAGTGTCGTGCCAAAGCCGGCCCCAGAGCCCAAAAGTAAGTCAGCTTTGTTTGATAGTGCAGATCAAGGCGCTATGGCACCCAAACCGACAGAAAAAATTGTACTCGTAAAGCCGGTTGCATACGAAAATTCCACAATAGCACCCGGTGGTTCAAAGTATCTCGAAAAGGCCACGTCCTCCGATGATTATCGACGTGATGACAGACGTGTTGGTGCAAAGTAATCTGAGCGCAACCTGAGACAGGTATACATCCTCCTTTGAGCAAAGCCGAAGGAGGATGTATTTTTAGCGGAGTTAGTTGATTTATTGAGAATGATACACGGCCTGTGCATGTGAAGAAATGAAACAGTTTACCTCTCGGTAGGTTGGCTTAAATTGCGGCTGGGAATAACGAGTGTGGAGACATGTAAAACCTGCTGCGACATATCAATCTGTTCAACAAAGACTGTGAGTGGACTCGATGATGGGGGCGATGATGATGAGAGAATTGGCGCGAGCATTTTTGTCCTGTTTCACTAGAGTGACGCAAATCCGTCCCCCGGGGCAACGGGGGCAGGCGGTGATTCAGACCGTCGGGCTTTTGTTTGTAACCCTGTTTGTCGGTGCCTTGGCCATTGACACGGGGTTTTATTTTGCACGACATCAAGGCATGCGAAATGCATCGGAGGCCGCCGCCCTGGCCGCGACTTCGGAATTGTTCCGGACACAGGCCTCAAGTATTAGTTTGCGGCAATCAGCGGCTCGAAATGCGGCACGGACCTTGTCTCAGCAGAATATGAACAACCAGCTCAATGACGCCGACATCGAGTTTGGGTATGTGAATCCACAAGGCTCTTATAACGCCAGCACGTTTCTGACGCCGACCTCTAACAAGGCCTTTGCTGCCACGGGTGGATACAATGCGGTTCGTGTTACGGTGCGGGCCGCCCAAGGGCAGGCCAATAGCGCTGTTCCAACCTTGTTTGCCAAACTCTTTGGAATTAACAGCGTCAATGCCGCTGCCCGGACCGTGGCGATTTATGGTGGTGCGGCTTCCAGTGTGGGGGGCTTGCGCCCGGTTTATATGTGTCAGGCCGCCTGGGATTATGCCCAGAATAATTTTGGGGATGCAACGATTCCCGTGGTTCGTTTTTATGGCGAGACCCTGATGGTGAACGGAAACACCGTGAATGCGGCAAACAGTTGCGGTAATCTGGGGCCCGGCAACTGGGGCTTGGCCGACCTGGACAATGGCAATGGGGCGGTCGGGGCAAGCACCGTCCGTAATTGGTTTGCCAATGGCTATGACGGTCAGGTCATTGTGGGACAATGGTATGATGCTCAGCCCGGAAATTCCATCAATGCTTACAGTTCGGAATTAAGCGCTCTGCAAAATGCCGGAACCGTCATTACCATTCCACTTTACAGCCAGACCCGGGGCAATGGATCCAATGCCGAATACCGGGTGTCGAGCATTGCGGGATTTGTCATTACCAATTTTCAATCGACCGGCAGCAATCGCTTTATCGAAGGCTATTTTCGCCGGGCGCTTTGCCATAATTGTACTCTGGGCAATCCACCCATCAGTGGCGCGTTGACCCGGATTCGGATGGTTAATTAGTTTATCTCTACCGGGTGTCGATGTCCCAGGCCACCTGCTCCAGGAAGCCTGAGCCCAGAAATACGCAGAATTTTTCACCCTTGGGCGTCAAGTCGAGGGTGGGGGTTTTTGACCAATGCCAGAATCCGGGTCGGCGGATCGTGATGAAACCCAGCGCCTCCAGATCCTGGAGCGCCCGTTGAAACCCGGTATCAGTCATGGTTTTCAGCGGGACCGGATCCGCACCCAGTTCCGGACGTAGGTAGGGTGAGGTGTCTGAAAGCCGGTGGCGCAGATTGGGGGTGACGGGAATGGGGCTTTTGTTGAATTTCTGGATTCGGGCCACATCCAGAACCGCCATGACCACCGGGAGCGAGACGCCCTCATGCTGGATCCGGGCCAGCTCTTTCAGGCGCTTAAAGGCGCTCATCAGGCTTTCGCCGGTCGGGAAGAAATGGCGCTGCTGATGGCGGGGCGCCGTTGGATCGTTGTGACGGGGTGAGAACGGATCGGCATGGTCCACGAGCTTGGGAAGTGTGCCGAATCGCATGGCGTGGGTTTTTACCGATTTCGACAGGTCCGATCCCAAAGCGGGGGACCCGGATATCGGCCTCAGGGGTGGGCGGGTTTGTAGGGCAAAGGGGGACAGTCGCATCGGTCAGGTCTCCTTAGCGCTGTGAAATAGAGAGTTGCACCGGTGCTGGGTTAGGGTTCCCGGCATGGGGCAAGGCCTTGGCCTGCAACACATAAGTGTGAGGGCTGCCTCCGTTGCCGGCGACAATGCCGCCGAGGGCGACCTGCTCCTGGTGGCCTTGGGGTTGCTTGAGGATGACTTGCACCTGGAGCGCTGCTTTTTCATCGAAGGGCTCATTCTTCACCACTCGGAATCCCGTCTGGGGGTTATAGCCGTAAACCAGATCGGCCCGTTCTTTTTTCAGCTTTTGAAGCTGGTCATAGCCGTTCCAGTAATTTTCGGCGGCTTCCTGATAAGTGCGGTACAGGTTGACCTGGGTGGCCTGGGTTAATACAAAGGATTCCCAGAGCGAATTTTCCACCCCCTGGTAATAGGCCTTTACGGCGGTTTTTAATGCGTCTTTAATTAAGGATGACCCCAGCCCTCCGGCCGAGTAAGCCTCTCGCTGGCCCAGTTGCATCAAGCGCCGGCGATGTTGGTTCAACTTTTCCCCCTGGGCCTTTAGGGCCTCGGCGCCGATGCCGGGTTGGCCCATCATGCGGGCAAATTGAAGGCGGTCGCTTTGGGCAAAGCGACGGGCCAGATTGACGCCAAGGGTCTGGTTGCCCAGTTCTCGACCGTGCCGGGTAAGGCCGTCTTCGATGGTTCTATAAATGGCTGTTTTGGCCACCTCGGCTGTGGTTAATGGATTGGACGTGCCTGCGCCAAGTTGTGTGTTGGCTTCATAAAGACCGTCCTGGTAAACGAAGTTTTCCGAATCCAGGACGCCGGAGGCATCTTCCAGGCCATATTGGACTCCGGCCATGGCTACTTTGTGCAAGGTCTCAATGAGAGCACCTGCCGGGCCTCCGCGTCCCCAGCCTTCGACAAAGACTTCGTAGGCATTTAGGCCAAAGTCAACGGCTGCGTTGGCCCGAGCTGTGTCCATGATGGCTCCGTTGTTGTGGACCAGATCGGTGAGGGTGGCCCAGACCCCATTGCCCTGGCTTACCGAGTCGCCATGAAGAATCGACAGGGTGTCAGAAGCTTGCTGGGCCTTGGCTTTGAAGTCAGCAAAGATGCTGTCCTTGGTTTCCTTGAGATGGCGCACGGCATCCGTCATCTTTTGGATTTCCTGATCTTTTTTCTGAAGCTCCTCGAATGGGCCTCGCCATTCGGCCTGGTAGACCGGTTGCTGATTGGCCAGGACCTGAACCTGCTCAACAAACGGGGTGCCATTGGCATCAAGCTGACGTTTCTGGGTTTCTATCTGGAACCATTCGTCCTTGGTGGTATCGATATCTCGTAAGGTTGCAGCCAATAAATTATTGGCGATGTCGAGTTCACTGATGGCATGGGTTTCCTGTTTGCGAAGCGCCCAAAATTGATCGGTCAGGTTGTCGAGGGTTTGGCGGGCTTGTGCAATCTCGGCGGAGCGGTCCGGCAAGGGCGGTAATTTCTCTTTCAAGGCGGCCTCTATCCGGGCGAGCTGTTCTTTGAGGCTGTCCAAAGTCGCAATGAGTCGGGTGGCTTGTTGGCCCCGGTTTTGAGGAGGGAGCGCCAGAATCTGGTCTTCGGTTTGTTTGATGGACTGGGCGACGAAGTCTCGCTGCTGAACAAGCGTACGAGCATTTGCCGGGATTTCCCGCGGGGGGTTCTCCAGGTCGTTCAGAATTTTTCGCTGGGCAATAATCCGCTGATCCAGGGCCTGCTTTTGGGATTTGACCGCCTCGGCCTGGTTGAAAGCATGTTGAACCCGGGTGAGTTGCTCTGAAGCCACACGCTTGAGGCTTTCCATTTTTCGCTCCATGTCCAGGCTCTCGCGTTGTAGATCGAACATTCGGTTTTGCCATTCCCGTTGATCCAGGGAAATGCCTTGGATGGTGTATTTTTTCAGCGGCTCTTCGGAGGTCTGGTTTAATGCTGGCGGGGTGTCCTGGCATGCAGTCAGGGGGTCTTCTTTTCGGCTGGCAGTCCAGTCGCCGCCAGTGGATTTGTCACCATAGCCCCAGGTGCCTCGCAAGGACTTCCCGTCTTCAGACAGCCGGAAGATCACGCCGCCGGAATCACTGGACCCGGCATAGGAAGGGTATTCGGCCCAGCGGCCGGTGAAGGTTTTTCCGTCAGCAGACATGGTCCCGCTGAGACGGCCTTTGTCATGAACATAGGTTCCAGTGACTCTGTTGCCAGAAGTTTGTAACTCCATATCGCCCCAATTCGTGCTCCACTTACCGCTAAAGGCTGTGGCTGTTTCCGAGGGGGCTTGCGCGTCAAGAGGAATAACCCGGACGTTATCGATCAGCGCACCGTAATAGTCTCCGGTATTGTTGAGGCTGATAAATTTGAGGGTGGTGTTAGCACTGTTGGCGGTGAACTCCAGGGATTCGGTTTTCCAGTTGAGATCTCGGCCATGGGTAAACACGCGAGAGGCGTTGCCCACTTGGACGGAGATGCGCTTGATGTCCGGTGGCCCCGCGTTGTTTCCGGCCATTGAGAACGTCAGTTTGTAACGCTTGCCGGGTTGGGTCTGAAAGGTTTGGGACACAATACCAAAGCCGGGCGAGCCGTCCAGATCAATGTGGCGTTTGCCATGGGCACTGGGAAAGTAGGTGCCGATAAAATCCACGGTGTCCCGCTCAACCGTCCAGGCCGGCATGGTCTGAGAACCGGCCGAAACCACAATGAGACTGCCCGGGTCGGGGCCTTCTTCAAAGCTGCCGTTTCGAAGCAGATTCTGGCAGGATGGGGCATTCTGGGCCAAGGCCAGGCTATTGAAAGCCAGTGACACGGTGATGGCTAGGATGCCGAATAAACGTTGGTGATTCATAGACGCTCTCTCCCACAGGCCTGAACAGTTCTGAAATCATCTGTAAAAACCCCCGCATTTTCAAGCTCTGTAACAAAAGTATGTGCAAATGACAGATTCTGCTTTGTCCTGTGAAGTAAGTTTTGTATGATGCGATTTCGTGTTATGGCAGTCGTATTTGGGGGCCGTTTTTTCGCTTTCTCCTCGAAACGTCGCTTTAATGGATGCTTTGCTCTGAAAGGACGATTTGCCCTGGGGCCGGGTCTCCTCTCTGCTATGGACATTGACCGTGATTTGGATAGAAAAGGTGGTTTTTGACGATGACTTCGATACTGGGAATAACACCGCATGGAATGACTGTGATGGCCTCTCGCAAGCGAGCCTCAAAATCGGCAATACCGGCACCTCAGGCTGCTTCCTCTCGGCAGGTGGCTGAAGGGCGTTTGCCTTCCTCTTCCGGGTTTCTTGCGGCCCAAGGGCATGTTGCCTTTGCGGGTGCTAAAAAACGGCTTGCGCCTCCCAGTGACCCGACGCTTGTTGAAACTCTGCACGGGCGACAGGTGGCCGATCCCTACCGGCCTCTGGAAGATCTGGATTCGCCCAAGACCGTGGCCTGGTGGAAGGCCCAGAACAAGCGAACCGAAGCTTTTCTGGCAAAATCCAAAGCCCTTCGTCAACGTACCACCGCATGGCATGAGGCCATTCGCGATTTCTCCCGCGAAAGTACCGTGTCTCGCTACGGGCGAAATTATTTCTTTACACGCCAGGCCGGACTGGAGCCCCAGCCCACTTATTATGTGCGAAAAGGCAAAAAATCGGCGCAAGCCGAAGTCTTGATTGATCCGAACGCCTTGTCCAAAGATGGGACCGTGGCGCTGCAGACCTTTGATGTGAGCCCCAATGGCAAGCTGGTTGCCTATACCGTGAGTGAGGCAGGCAGTGACTGGCAAACCATGCGGTTTCGGGATGTGGAAACCGGCAAAGATGTTTTTGAAGAGTTGAAAGGTTTGCGTTTTACCGATGCCACCTGGGATGCCAACGGCAAAGGTGTCATTTATGCCAAGCCCTTGCCTGAGTCTGAAGCCCCCGGCAAGCATTTTGCCCTGTACCACCATACGTTGGGACAGGATCAATCTCAGGATGTTCAAGTTTATAAGCGCCCGGATGTGGAGAATTCTTTTGTCGGTGCGTTCCGGCTGCGCAAGTCCGACCCGATGTTGTTTATTTCCGTCGGCAGTGGAACCAATCCGGAAAATGGACTTTATGTGCGTAAACCGGGTCACAAGACCTTTCAGGAAATTTTACCGCCTAAGGTGGCCAAGCTGAGCCCCTTCTATCGGGACGGGGATACGCTGTACGCCACCACGGATTTGGATGCCCCGCGTACCCGGCTGGTGTCCATTGACATGAACAACCCGGATCCCAAACGTTGGAAGACCTTGGTACCCGAAAGCCCGGATCCGTCCCATAAACTGCAATACGGCTTTGTGGCTGACGGGAAGATTCTGCTGGGCTGGTCCAAGGGTGGGGCGGATGCCTTGGAGATCTGTAATATGGATGGTTCTCACGTGGCTGATGCGCCGATTCCCCTGGGCTCTTCGCTGAGTTTCGGGCAGGTACGGCCCACGGATAAATCCTTTGAGGTGTCCATCGGAGGGTATCTTTCCCCGGGGACCCGCTATAAATATTCCGTGGCGGACAATACCCTGACGTTTGTGAAGAAAAGCGACATTCCCCGGGATTTGACCGACATTGCCGAGGTAGAGCGCCTGCATGCCACCTCCAAGGACGGAACGAAAGTCCCGATGTGGGTGATTCGTCCTAAAGATATGCCCAAGGACGGTTCTTCGGCGACGCTGCTTTACGGTTATGGCGGCTTTGACGTGTCGCTGGAACCCGGCTTCTCGTATAACATTATGCATTGGGTCGAAAACGGCGGGGTCTATGTGGTCGCCAACTTGCGCGGGGGCGGAGAATTCGGCAAGCCCTGGTACAATGGGGGGCGTCTGAAAAACAAGCAGAATGTGTTTGACGACTTTGCCGCATGTGCCGAGAAACTCATTAAAGACGGCTATACCCGGCCGGAACGCCTGGCCATTAATGGTGGCTCCAACGGTGGACTGCTGACCGCCGTAACGGCCCAGCAGTATCCGCACTTGTTCGGGGCAGTGGTCTCGGAAGTGCCGGTGACGGATATGCTGCGCTTTCATACCAATAACTTTGGGGCCGCCTGGATGTCTGATTACGGTGACCCGACGAAAAAAAAGGATTTTAAGGTCTCTATCCAGTACTCGCCCCTGCATAATGTCCGCCCCGCCAGTGAGGTAACCTATCCGCCCACGTTGATTATGACCGGTGATCACGATGATCGGGTGGCGCCATGGCATGCCTTCAAATGGGCGGCCACTCGCCAGGCCCAAGGCCATGAGGCGACCACGTTCTTGCGTGTCTCCGAGCGTGCAGGCCATGGGGCGGGCAAGCCGACCAAGAAAATTATCGAGGAAAGCGCCGATCGCTACGCCTTTTTAGTACAGACCCTGGGGCCGTTAAGATAAGTCTTTAGCCCCATAATTTTGAGGCCAAGTTACCCATGCCATGGATGTTGCGGTAGATGATCATGGCGATTTTATTTCCCAGATTGGCAATTTGTTTGTCGGACCGGATTTGGCCCAAATTTTCGGTTTTGATGAACTTGTTGATGTCATTTGGGTTGCTGCTGACGAGGCCGAGTTGACCTGTAAGACCCCATTTCTTAAAAGGTTGTTGGAAGGCCTGTCCCAGGTTTTGGGTTACAAAATCGTCGTGCTCGTCCAGAGTCAGGATGTCAACGCCTTTGGTGTTCCCAATGACTGCGGCGACAAGCTTATCGTCCAGATAGATTTGTACGGATTCCAAACCGGGGCCGGTCAGATTCTCGTCTCGGAAGGAGTCGCCCTCTAAAGTGGAGCCGCCACTGGAAGAGCTCGTCATGACCCGCTCTGTTTGATTCCCTGCCAGATCTTGAAAGCCATTGACCAAGGCGTCTCGGATATTGCGAATTGCTTCGTTGGCGGAAAAACTGAACTCCAAGGACGTGATACTTTGGCGGGCTTCCTGATCCTTCCCGCGCCATACCTCTCTGCGGGTCCATTCGCCGACTTTTTTGTCGACGGCGGAGGATGTGCTAATTCTGTCAGGTAAGGCTTTGTTGAAGCGAATTTCAAAATGCGATCCGAAGCGCGGTTGGATGTTCATATACGAGGGCTCCTTGGGCTTATGAGGATAAGGGGGTGAGTCTACAACGTGACTGAAGAAGCAAAATTGCCTGCCTTTTTTTGAAATCCGACTACACTGTCCATGGGATTTGTGTCGGGGCCGGGTCCATTGCCTGAAGGAAATTGTGTGGCCGATCATGAAGATCAGGGGGCCAGAGACCGACACACCCGATACGTGGAAGAACAGTCATTCGAGAGACCATGGTTACACAGCTTTATACTGCACCATTAAAGCCTTATAACGCTGCCCACGCCCAGAAAGGCGTTGGGGCTCCCTTGGGGCAGGCCAAGTCATCGGAGCTGACCACCAATCCCGATGACGACGGATCGCAGAACGGGTCCCATACGCTGGCGGCTTTGCAGGATCAGAGCCAGAACGGGGTGATCAACATTCAGGCGGTTCTGGTGGATTTCCAGAGCACCATGGATGCCTTGGGGGTGACGCCCGAGGTGCGCCAGGAAGTGGCTCCCTATCTTCAAGTGGTGGCGCATCAGGCTCAGCGTCCCCAGCCGGTGGCGGGCCTGGTGAAACAGAATTTACGCATCGCCGGGGATACCCTGGATCAGTTTATTTCCGAAACCCTGGGGCAACCCTCCAACGTGGTTCGAGAATGGGTCGATGCCCTGTTGCTGCAGCCCATCAACTTCAAGAGTGATACACCCATTGTGATTCATACCGGTGTGGAGGCAGGCATGGCTGCGCCCATGGCCCCGGCTTCCGGACCGATTCAGGACCATGGCGCAGCAAGTTCGGATTCTCTGGACACCGGCTCATCGGAGTTGGCTGATGTAGACCAGCGCTTTATCAAGCAAGCCCTGCAGGATGCCAAGCTGGCCATGAAGGAAAATCGCCTGGATGATGCTATGGGCAAGTATCAGGGCATTTTGGATAAGCTGGATGGGCAGGATTATCCCTTGGTGAAGGGGCGGGTTCTCTATCAGATGGGACGTGTCCAGGAAAAAGGACGCAATCTGGAGGGGGCTGTCGACTATTATCAGAACGCTCTGGATACCTTGCCGGAGAAGGCGGCCCTGGAATTGCGGGGGAAAGTGTGCCGGGCTTATGGGCAGGTATTACAACAGCAAGGCAACATTGATCAGGCAATTACGATTTTTCAGCAGGGCATCGGGATTCAGGCTGCGTTGGGTAATGCTGCCGAGCAGGGACAGATGCGCAACTTGCTGGGTATGGTCTATATGCGCCAAGGCCAGGTGGAGCAGGCCCAAACGCAG
The DNA here is from genome assembly GCA_041697335.1 of Vampirovibrionaceae bacterium NZW_1234. GTDB lineage: Bacteria > Cyanobacteriota > Vampirovibrionia > Vampirovibrionales > JAGQHJ01 > JBGUGD01. The sequence continues at coordinate 68,732 of JBGUGD010000002.1, forward strand.
TTTGAGTCCGCCCTGGTTCTGGCTCAGGAGTCGGACCCGGCCATGGTGACCGATGTGTTGAGTAATCTGGGGAGCTTATCTCGCAAGGCTGGGCGATATGCCAAGGCCATGGGTTATTACAAGCAGTCCTATGAAGCGGCCAGTGCTCGCCAGGATGTTGACGGGATGCGTCAAACCTTGCAGACCATGGCCTCGCTGTACCTGGATACGGGTAAGCCGGAAAAGGCGTATAAGATTCTTGAGAAGGCTCTATTTAAAGTTTAGTGTTCCAGCAGGTGGTAATTCAGTCTTTTGCAGACCTTCTGAAGATAAGGTTCGGTATCCAGGGGGCTTTTGAAGCCCAGTTGGCGGGAAAATTCTTCCGGGGGCAAGTTGCCCTGTTTCCAAAGCGAGATTAAAAACGTTCCGGCGTCCGGATTTTTGAACCAGTCATCGCCCCGATGTTTAGGTGTGCCAAAGGTTTTTGCCAGATAGCTTTCGAGTTGTTCCGAGAGCAGCTGCCCCAAGACGTAATCGGCAACATACAGATCCGGGTCGATGATTTCGGCCCAGCGTGAGCGCTCATATGTGGAGATGTGCAGCGTGTCAAACAGATCGTTGTAAAAACGTTGGGGCTTATTGTCGATGGGGGTGCCGTCATACAGTGATAACTCAAAACTCAGTTTGCATCGGTTTCGACGCAATTGGGTCATATGCTGGAAAGTCACCAATTGGCTAAACAGGATAGCATCGCTTTTTTCCACTCCCATGACGCGGGTGAGCCAGTGGGGGTTGCTGAAGAGTTTTTCAAACAGGAAGGCGTAAGCTTCGGTCACGGCATTGTTTCCGGAGGCGGCCAAGGGACTGGGGAGCTTTTTATCGACGTTGGCATAGTGGTTGGCATGACCTGCTTCGTGTAATTGACAGCGGCCTTCGTCCCAACCGGACCGCCCAGCCGTTGACAACCAGACCTCTTTGCCGCCTTGCCCGATGGTGACGAAGGCCCGAGGAGCTTTGGTGCTTCGTGAGGTCAGATCCATAAAAATCCGTTTGGCCTTGCGAGGGGAGTTGAGGAATTGGGTAAAGTCTTCCGGGGTTTCAAACTTAACCGTTTGGGCTTGTTGGGTAAAGGGAATACCCAAGGTATTCATGGTTTGCATGGTTTTTCGGAGCCAGTCGCCACTGTGGAGTCCTGGCGAGGGTTTTCCAATAAACCAGTTTCGATAAAGCCAGCTTGTGGCAATTGTGTCGGGGGTAACGGTTCTGGTGTCCTCTTCATGACGGCGAAATTCGTAGGAACGCTTAAAACGTTGGTAGCTGGCCCAATAGGTCGGGTCGGTTTTCTGTATCACTTCCTTGGTTTTGGCCAAGAGCGCATCGTAATCGTGGTGGTTGGCGACCTGGTAAAAAGTCTTTAGGTTCGCGAAGCCGAGGGTCTGAACATGATGGGACGCTCTGTTGAGAAAGGTGACAAATTGTGTGACGAGCGCGGGTCGGCTTTTCAGCACGAGATCAATAAAGCTGCTGGTGTCGATGCGATGATGCAGGTTTTGAATGGCATCGCGTTGCTTGGTCGTGTGCCTTTCCAGGCTGTCTCTCAAGCTGTCGGTATAAAGGCGGCGAAGAAGCAAATTGTCGGGGTGAGTCTCGTGGAGTTTTCTGAGGCGTTGAAGCGTTGCTGGGGCATACAGGGGTTCATAGCGTTTGAGGAGTCTGGTGGAAGCCAACTTTCGTTTGAGTCGTGCCGCAAATACCTGGTAGTGAAGTCGCGCCATATCCCGGCGTAATCCTTCAGATAACTGGAGGGTGGCCTTTATAAACTCAACATCCGAGGGGGAGAGGTTTTTCGGTAAATACGTTCTGAGATTCTGAGCACGGTTGCCGGAAAAAAGGACATGGGGTTGATGTACACAGCTGGGGACATGCCGGAGCTGTGCAGGCAGCGGAGATATGTCATAGGGACGGCTAAGAATGGGGGGAATATGCATTGGGAGTCCCAACATGTTCAACTGGCCATGAAAAAACGAAGGCGACTTTAAAAATGCGTCGTTTGGATATCAGGATGGCTTCGAACTTAACGAAGACGCTAAACCGTATCCAAGGCCCGCTCCAGAACAATTCGTCCGTTAATCCAGACCATAAGCGGCTGAGTCTCCGGATCGAGCAAAATCTCGAAGGGATCGTGAATCCCTGCGGATGGGTGCCACCAGAGAACCATATCAGCGGCCATGCCGGGTGCCAGATACCCCACTTCATGATCCCGGTGAAGGGCTTTAGCCCCGTGGCGCGTCAATAGCAGGAGGGTTTCCTCGGCGCTGAGGCCATGGAGACGTCGGGCCTCCCGGGCTTCGGCCCGCATGTCCAAATCCGGGCAGGAGAAGCGGCTGTCTGTGCCGAGGCCAATGGGAATACCTTGCATGAGGCGTGCTTTTAGGTTGGGTAGGGTCTTGCCGGTCAACCATTGGTTGCTGCGGGGGCAGTGGACCAGGCTGGCACCCGAGGTTTGGATTTGTTTCCAGTCGGCTTCGGATAAGAAAGTCCCATGGGCCAGAATGGTTCGGTCATTGAGATAGTCTGCCATGGTCTCAAGAGGACTGATGCCGGTGCGGGTAGGGCCAAAAGTCTTGCCTAAAAAGCGAAGATGAACCTCATCCAGCGAGGAGGCGCCGTTGAGAAACCAGTCTATTTCTGCCTGAGTTTCTGCAATATGGGTATGTATCATCGGGGGAGACAGCTCTTTTAAAGCCTTTGCCCACGCACTTGGGCTGACATTGTAGGGGGAATGGGGAGATAGGCCAATCTCCAGAAGCGGATGGAGAGCAAACCGGTTTTGAAGCTCATGCACTCGACTGGTGACGGAGGTCAGATCCGGATCCTTGTCATGGCCCGGGTAAAAGAATTCCGGAGACACGATGCCCCGCATCCCTATCTGAGACAGTGCGTCGAGTGAGGCCCCATCGGAGGTGATGTCATTTACAAAGGTGGTTCCCGTGCGAATGAGTTCCAGAATACTTTTTAAACAGTTTTGCAGCCGATCGGCTTTGGTCTGGGCCTTGTTTTGCGCCGTGACCTGCGACAGCCAGTCGGCCATGCTTTCCTCGGGTAGAATGGGTGTGGGGCTGCTCGCATACAGTTCCAGGTGTGTGTGGGCATTGATGAAGCCAGGGGCCAGGATCGTTGTGCCGCCTTCTCGTTCCTCGGTGCTCTCATACTCTCGTTCAATGTGGGCCACCAGACCTGTCGATTTGTCGATGGCAACAGCTCCGCCTTCCAAGGGCGGAAGGTCCATGGTCACAATCCAGTCAGCCGGGTTCACATCAATCATGAGGCTATTGTATGCCGAACCCAACGTATCGCCAACTCTTGGGGTATTTGGGCCATCCTCTTTTGTTGCGGCAATGTTAATGGCATAATGGGGACGCGTTTTAGTGCGGTGAAAAGGGACAATTCCGGATGGCCAGTCTAGCATCTACCCAGACCAAATATGAAACCGTGATTGGGATTGAAGTCCACGTTCAGCTCAAGACCAAAACCAAGCTGTTCTGTGGCTGTTCCACTCAATTTGGTGTTGAGCAAAACCAGAATACCTGCCCAATTTGTCTTGGGATGCCGGGGGTGTTGCCGGTCTTGAATCAACAGGCGGTTGAGTATGCCATTCTGGCCGGGCTGGCCTTGAATTGCCAAATTGCCGAAGTCACCAAGTTTGACCGCAAACAGTATTTTTATCCGGATCTGCCCAAGGGATATCAGATTTCCCAGTATGATCAGCCCATTTGCTATGACGGTTACCTGGATATTCTGGGAACCCGGGTCCGGATTGAACGGGCGCACATGGAGGAAGATGCCGGAAAACTGGTTCACGCTGGCGCTGCCGGGTTGGCTGGGTCAACACATAGTCTGGTGGACTTGAATCGGGCCGGAACTCCGTTGCTGGAAATTGTTAGTGCGCCGGATATTCGCAGCAGTGAACAGGCACGTGTCTATGTTGAAACCCTGCGCAATATCGTGCGCTACCTGGGGGTGTGTGACGGGAACCTTGAAGAAGGCTCCATGCGGGCGGATGCCAACGTGAGTATCCGTCCTGTCGGAAGCTCGACCTATGGCACCAAGACGGAGTTGAAGAATATGAACAGTTTTCGCTCCATTCAGCGGGCCATTGACTATGAAGTTCAACGCCAGATTCAACTGGTGGAAGAGGGCGAGCGCATTATTCAGGAAAGTCGCCTGTGGAATGAAGCAACCGGTATGACCGCCTCGATGCGCAGTAAAGAAGAGGCTCACGATTATCGCTATTTCCCGGAACCTGACTTGCGGCCGGTTGTGATTTCACGCGAATGGGTTGAAGAACGCCGACAGTCCATGCCGGAGTTGCCGTTGCAACGTTTGTCCCGCTTTCAGGAGGCCTTTGGTCTGTCCGAGTATGATGCCGGCGTCCTGGTGGACTTCAAGGAATTGGGTGACTTCTTTGATGCAGCTGCCAAGCACAACAGCAATTATAAGGCCCTGGCGAACTGGTTGATGGGGGACATTACCGCCTATCTGAAAGCCAACCAAAAAGGGCTGGACGAAACCAAGTTGACGCCCGAACTCCTGGCCGAACTGGTGAAGCTGATTGATGCCGGAACCATTAATTCTGCGGCTGCCAAAAAAATTCTGCCGGATTTGATTGAGACAGGGGCCTCTCCTGAAACGCTCGTGCAACAAAAAGGGTTGTCTCAAATTTCGGATGAAGGGGCTGTGAAGCAGCTGATTGAGCAGGTGTTGGCTCAGAACCCGGCCGAAGTGGAGTCTTTCCGTAATGGTAAGGAAAAAGTGTTTGGCTTTCTCGTTGGCCAAGTGATGAAAGCCTCTCGTGGAACAGCCAATCCGGAACTCGTCAATCGTCTGATGATGGAGCTCCTGAAAGGGTAGCATAATACTCCTGCAGGTGACACTTGGCGTCAATAGGTATTATCGGAAGCAGCAACAGATAAAGAGGGCATTATGACCGACATTCTGAAAAAAAGCATTACAGACCTGCCGGATTCGGCATTTGATGGAAAGCGTGTCCTGGTTAGAACCGATTTTAACGTTCCCCAAAATCCGGATGGTTCTATCTCCAGTGATTATCGAATTCGCGAAAGTTTGCCCACATTGGAGTATCTGTTGCAGCGACAGGCACGTGTTATCGTCATGTCCCACCTGGGACGACCCAAGGGTGCGCCGGATCCGAAATATTCCCTGAAACCGGTTTATGAGCGTCTGAAGTCATTGTTACCCAACGCCACGGTTCTTTGGTCCGATGCTGTTACCGGTCCCACCGTGAAGGCACAGGTCGATGAATTGCGACCGGGATCCGTGCTTCTGTTGGAGAACGTACGTTTCGAGCCCGGTGAAACCAAGAATGATCCAGCCTTGGCCAAGGAACTGGCCAGTTATGCCGATATTTATGTGGATGATGCCTTTGGGGCGGTCCATCGGGCACACAGTTCCACGGCGGGTGTCGCCGATGCTTTACAGGAGAAGGTGGCAGGGTTGTTGTTGACCCGTGAACTTAAAGCTCTGCATGTCCTGATGACCAGTCCTGATCGCCCTTACACAGCCATTATTGGCGGAAGCAAAGTGTCAACCAAGATCGATGTCCTTATGGAGCTGCTCAAGTCCGTTAACAATATTGTTATTGGCGGCGGCATGGTGTTTACGTTCCTGAAGGCCAAGGGATATGATGTGGGCAACTCTCTGGTGGAAGATGATTACATTGAAACGGCCAAAAAATTAATGGACGAAGCCCAGGCTCGTGACAAAGCCATTGTGTTGCCCCAGGATGTGGTGATTGCCGATAAGTTTGCCGCCGATGCCAATGTCCAGATTGTCACCTGTGGCAGCATCCCGGATGGGTGGATGGGTTTGGATTTAGGTCCGGAGTCCACGGAACGGATTATTGGCGTTATCAAGAATTCGAAAACCGTTTTCTGGAATGGGCCTCTGGGTGTGTTTGAATTTCCGGCCTTTGCCAAGTCCACAGAAATCGTTGCGCGGACGTTGGCTCAATTGACCCAGGAAGGTTTGATTTGCAGTGTTCTGGGGGGTGGCGATACCCAGGCCGCAATTGAACTCTTCGGGCTCACTCCGGACCGCTTCACACACGTAAGTACAGGTGGTGGCGCTACGCTGGAGCTTTTGGAAGGTAAAGCTCTGCCGGGTATTGTTGCGCTGAACGATAAAGTTCCAACCGCTACGGGCGTTTAGGAAAACGAGGAGGACGTGTCGGATCCAGTCCAAAAGGCTGGAGCGAATCGGCCCATTGATTGTTCAGAATATTGTATTTCAGCTGCTCGGTAATCGTGGGTGGGCTCATTGGGTAACGGCCTTCCAAACGATTGACCTGGATTTGAACAATATCGTTGGTTTCTCTGGAATAGCCTTTTAGCTCCAACGAATATTCATCGTGGTCTTCGCCCACGGCAAAGGCGGCACCTTGGAGGTTGGCGAGAAGGAGTGTCATGATGAACCAGTGTTTCATAAGCCTTGGATCCTGTTTGAGACGTCTTTTCTTATCCTACTCAGGTTCTGTCTAAATGCGCCTCGGGGAAATAAAGGATTTCATTGTTTCGGTTGCGGTGACGTTGTTCTTGAAAGGAAAACCGATGGGTTTGAAACAACATCAACTGGATGATCCGGACGTTGGAATCAAGCATAATAGAGGTTGGTATTCGTTTGCAGGATAAGGAATGGATGATGCAGTTTTCCCGGGAAGAACTCGATAGACGGTTGCTGGAGACAGCATCCATTGAAACGCGCATCCAGCTTGTGGATTCCCCTTTGTATCAAGCATGTTTTGAGCATACTCTTGAACAATCCCAGCTGTTTTTACAGGGCAATCTGTCGCACCGAGACACGGGGCTGATTATCATTGATGTTGATGAAACTACATTGGATAATCGCGGCTTTTATGCCCATCCCGAGGTTCAGTACTATGAGGTGGGTCATCCAGAGCAGTATGTCCGGGTGTGGCATGGGTGGTGTCAGGAGGCCAATGCGCCGGTCATTCCACCCACACAGCGTTGGTTGGACTGGGTTCAACAACAAGGGTTCCAATATGGCTTTGTGACGGGGCGTCGTCATAAGCATCACGAATGGACCTGGCAGAATCTGGAGCGGGCCGGAGCCATTACTGCACAATGTGTCGGGTTGTTCTGCCGACCGGATGACTGGACCGCTTCCACGGCAGAGTTTAAAACCCACCAATATGGTTTGATAGAGCAGATGGTGGAGAAAAAGATCGTTGCCATTTTGGGGGATCAGCCCGGCGATATGGGCTGGGACTGCGAGGGCAAGTTTTTGCTACCCTCGTTTGTCCTGCATACGGTATAGTTCTCAGCGAATCTAGCCGGCGTTAAATTCCTGGAAGGCGCGATCGGTGGATTCCAGGTAACGCTTGGTATCGTCCAGGACCCGGTTTCGGTCGCCCAGGTATTTTTGCAATTCGGCTTTGGTTCCGACCATAAGATACTGATCCGATGTGCTTTTTGTGCTGGGTGTTTCGGCATGAAAATCCAAGTAGCGCTGATTGTTTCGATCCTGCTTGGGGTCGGGGTGGGACCAATGGCCGATCCGATAGGTTACTTTGCCCAGAGCGGGCATTTCTTGAGAGGCATTGAAGGCGACTTCGACGGGACGAAACGGACCGAACTCCGGAACCTCACGGTTAACACGCGAGGCCAAAATATCGGCCGAATTTAAAATTTCGTTATCCACGGATTTCCCGAAGCGTTGCTTGCCGGTTGCCATGGCACGAGTATCAATTGGGGTTCGCATTTGAGGGATACTATATACCATTGTTGATTGACCTCCTGATCCACCTGTTCTAGGGGTTGTGTGCGTTTACCATGTTCTTTTGGGCTTGTTGGGTTTGACTTTAAGACGGTTGAGTGTCTTTGGGCGCCCTACCCCAGCGTTTAACTGGGGTAACGGGCATGGGCTTTCTTTGTATGATGATATAAGTCCTGTAAATGTAAAATGTTGTCAATGCTCAACACAGAACTTAACCCTTCGGGTAACTTGGGTGGTTGGCTGGCGACACCAAGTTCCATGTTGCGGGCGTGGATATAGCACTCGTTGAGATAGCGGTTGTAGAGCAGACGTTGCTCATCACTGAGAGCGTGAATGGCTGACTCAAAGGGTTTGAATTTTGGTTCTACAACCTTTTTGCCTGCGGGTGTGAGTTCACGATACAGGTCTTTTTTAATTCCGGCATCGTATGGCAGGTGCTCGGCATCTGCAATTCGGAGGGCGCGTTTTCCGATGATCTGGATCTCGCCGGTCACGCCATCGCCGTGATCCAAGTAGCCGCAGATGGAGGTAAACGGTGATTTGTCCGGTGCGGCTTCATAATTCCCCATTTTTACTTTCAGCCCTTTTTCGGCACAGGCGTCTTGAATGCGTTGCATGTGCTCCGGCGTGAAGTAGGGTTTTCCATTGGGCCCTCGCAGGTTATTCAACTGCTTGAGCTTGACCTTGCCATCGCGTATTCCTTTGACCAGCGCATCAACGACTTTGTTCATGCCTTCAGGCGTTGTATCTCCCACGACTAACCGGGAGCCCAGGGCGTCCCAGAGGTTATGGCGGGCTTGATCGACGGTGGTGATTTCTTTAATTTTCAGCGGTTGACCGTCTGCCCCGATTTTCACAGGATCCGTGGCCCACCCTGCCTCGACGGTACGTTGCAAGCGGTTGGCTCCTGAAACCGGCTTCTTGGCGCGAGCCTGGATCTCACCGAGGCCTGCAAAGACTTCCTGCATGACGGCCTTTTCAGCTGCCATTTTCTTTTCGAGTTGTGGATAAAGTTGCTCCATCAAGGCAATGACTTTCGGATCGCCCCCTTCTGCTACGGCAGGCGTGGTTTTCACTGCTGTTTCATTGGCCACGCGTGTGGTTTGTCCCTTGGTGGCTGTTTTGTTGGCAGCGGCTGTCTTGGTGACTTTTGCCGCTTGGAACTTGTGGACAACACCGTGAATGGTGCCACCCATGACGCCACCGCCAATGGCGCCTGCAACGATGGATGACACCCCAGCACTGTGGGCTTCACTCAGGTTCAGGCTGCCCGTCTTTTTGTAATTGTCATAGGCGCTATGGGCAAATCCGGAAATGTAGCCAATGGCAGCCCCATCTGCAGCCCCATGGGCAGCACCGCCCAGAATGGCTCGTTTCAGGGTTTGCTGGCCAATGGCTTTAACCGTAATCTCTTTGGTGGCTTCCTTGGTCAGCTGGATACCGAGGCGACTGGCTGCGGTCCCGGCTAATTTGCCAAAGCCGCCAGGAATGGCGCCAATGGCTGTATCGATCATAACCGTACCCCAGTCAATTTTGCCTGTAGTCAGCTTTTGATCTACGGCACTGGATACTCCTGAGGCTAAGGCCGCCGCTGCCATGGCCCCTGGCGGTCCACCTGCCAGTCCGCCGACAATGCCGGCACCGACGATGAAACCGATTTTGACAGCCTCTTTACCCCATTTTAAATACCAGGGTGTGTTATCTTCCTGATGTTGCTGTTGCTGCTGTTGAACTCGTTGCGGTGCTACAGGTGGGCCAAATTGGTTGAGGCCCATGCCCGCATCGGGTTGACCGACTGCAAAAAGTCCTGGATTGTGTGGTGCCGCAAAAGGTGCATGCCCCGGAATGACGCGATTCCCTGCTCCTAACAAGAATCTTCCCCCCTAACTGATCATCTTCCCTTGAAGTAACTACATATTCCTCTGTGGATATAAAAACGTCATTGGTATTATTTGTTGCTATGGTTGTAGAAAGGTGAATTAAGTTGTTTTTATCCGGTTTTGAAAACTTCCTGGCTTTTTCAATCCAGGCGGGTATTCATGGCTTCGTCTGTCCCGAATCGGCGGGATTTCTAAGAAGGGCTCCAAAGTCTGATTGACGCTTGTGATTTAGGTGATACACTGAACAACAATTTAACGTCGTATTTGATACGAATATTGAGGATTCACGTCATTCTGTTCTCGGTTTTTCCGTCGTTGGAGATGGTTGTATGAGAGTACCCCCGACATCTTCGACCGCTCGACCGGTCGCTCTGTCCTACCCTGCTGGTCATCTTGGTCATGTTCGGCTTGGGTACTCCGGGATGGCTGATCTGGCGGCGCTTCCTGTTAGGGCTCAAAAGGCCAATGCAAGTGGGCCGCAGATGGGGCAAGCCTTTTTTGCCCCTGTCGTTTCCACACTCGTTCAGATTGCGGCTGCGGTCATTGCCGCTGTCATCGGTGCCGTGGCCTGGATAACACTAACTGCAACCAAGTCCGCAACGAAAGCCGATGATACGCAACAGGAAGATAAAGCCAAAGGGACGTTTGATTAGGTTCCTAACCGATTTTGATTAACCGCGCCATGTAAAACCCATCGTGATTGAGGCTGGGTAACACATGACGCGCTTCATCCAGGGTAAATTCGGGATGTGATTTTAGAAACGTTTCTATCACGTCCTGATTTTCCGCTTTGTCGATGCTGCATGTACTATAGATAATCGCCCCGTTTGGCTTGATATGCTGGGCTGCACTGTTCAACAAGGCGAGTTGGGTTTGGGTGTAGGTGGTAAAGGCCGCATCTTTCAGGTTCAATAGTATTTCCGGGTGTTTCCCAATGGTGCCGCTACCCGAACAGGGTGCATCCACCACAATCCGATCAAATTGCTTGCCGAAATCATGGAGTGACGTGGCGTCTTGGACAGCAGGGGTGACGATGGAGACACCCAATCGTTCACAATTTTCAGTCAGCAGTCGCAGACGTCGTTCAGAGATGTCAATGGCGGTTATATGGCCTTGGTTCTGCATCAGCGCCGCCAGATGCGTAGTCTTGGTGCCGGGAGCCGCTCCGATTTCCAGAATCTCGTGACCCGGCTGAGGGGCAGTAAAGTGGGCCACCATGGCGGAAGATTCATCCTGAACCACGAAATGACCTTCTTGGTAGCCGGGCAATAAGCTTGGATCGCCAACCCCTTGCGTCAACTGAAGTACCTCTGGAATGTTGGGGGATGGCGTTGCGTCTATGCCTTCACGATGGAGGGTTTCCAGGTAGTGGTGCGCAGACGTTTTGAGTGTATTGACCCGGATAGAAAGGTTGGGGATACTTTGATACGCAGTGATAATCGCCTGCACCGTGGCCTCGTCGAATTGAGCGTGCAGTCGCTCCAACCACCAGGGCGGCACCAGGGTATGAAGCTCCTGAGGCCAAGGTTTGCCCTGGCGCAGATAGGTTTGGAGCATGGCGTTGATAAAGCCTCTGCTTTTGGTGGCGAGGCCCAGGGAAGAGGCCAGATCCAGGGTGGTTGATGTGGCTGCAAAATCAGGCACGCTATCCATACGTGCCAGTTGGAACAGCCCCATTCTTAACAGCAGGCGGACCTTGGGGTCCAGCTTTTTCAAAGGCAATTTGCTTTGCTGGTCAATCAGGTGACTCAGGGAAAACCAATGACGGACAATCCCATACGTCAGGTAGGTGCAAAATCGTTTCTCTTCTGCGGACGGGCCGTAACGTTTGAACGCCGCGCTTAGTTGCTCTTCGATATGCAGGCGATGCGTCCGCCCCAATTCCAAGGGCATCAGGATATCGACGGCAATGCGTCGCGCAAGATTGGGTTTCGTAGACGTCTGCTGAGCCATAGATCTTATTGCTGGGCGAGGGATGTGCTATGGATCATACCAGCTTTGCGTTCAGGGACCAAGGTTCACGTGCAACCTTTCGGCCGTGAGACGTTGGCAGAGGTTGTGACAAAAAAAAGAAGCTACCGATAAATTTTTCGGTAGCGTGACTTGGGGAGGAGGTTGGGGAATTCGGGTCACCGATTTGGTTTCGGCTTCCCGTTACATAACTGTCTTCGATCGAATTGTGGAAACCTTTAGGAAAAAGTCTGTGATTTGGCTTTATACTGTTACAAATCTTTATATAGTGACATGAAAGCCGCTCTGGATTGTTTTTATGCAAATAGAACATCTCTCTTCTCCTTATCTTCTCTCTTTTCTTTTGAAACCCCTATTTTGGGGTTTTTTCTTTTTGTCCAGGTGCTGTCGAAAACGGATACTGCTTGAATCCAGTCCCCCGAATAGAGGAATTTGAAAAGGAGCTCAAATCGAGCTTGATTCTTCGAAATAGCTTATCCCGATGGGGTTTCGAAGACTTTATTGAAAAAATGTTATTTTAAGATATTAGGCTAGAGTGACGATAATCGAGGTACTTTCTCTTTGCTGAACTCTACTCTTCTTAAGGAAGAGTTGGCTTTGGCTGAACATTGTGCGGATAACGTTGGAGTTATGTGGGCTTATGCCAAAAGGTATTCCTTTTTACGAGTATTTTCAGGATCCGGACATAAAAAAGCCCATCGAAGAAATTTATTCCGACCTAGATCGGTATACGATGGAGACTTACGAGGACGATGATCTGACCCGGTTTACCATTGACCTCTTCGTTTTGATTCCGCCTGTCTTGTATGAAGGTGTGTTTTTGAAGGGGATGCTCTTTACCCAGTCTGCCGATATGGTGATTCGACGTTATCCTGACGTTCAAAAGCTCTTTTTCGTTATGGCATATTCCATGTGGAGTTCCTACCCCTGGTCTGCCTTGGCCGACTTTTATTTTACCTGCTATAACAACCCGCAGCGTGATGAGTGGTTCCGATCCACGAATAAAGGACGGGGTGGTAAGGTTCATTTACCATTGGAAGACTCTGATTATACAAATGAATATAACATGGCACCTTTGTTGGGCCTGGAAAAAGATATTGATGTCATTGCTGTTGCTCGCTTACATATTGGCAAAAATGTACCTATGATTGCTGAGATGATTAAGCTCTACCGTGAAAAGTACAATAAGCCGATTCGTTTAACTCTGGTTGTCGGAAAAGATTTTGATATTAACTGGTCTGGTTTAGATGAATCCGAGAAGGAAGAGCTCCGCAAAGTGGAGGCTATCTTGGAACATCCCAATGAATACATTGATTTTGTACCTCGTACGTTTCAAATCAGCAGTGATCCCAACATGAAATCTATGCCGCATTATTATTCTCGGGCCAAGGTATGTGTCCTTGGGTCACTATTGGAGGGAAAAAACCGAAGTATCAAAGAGGCTATGAGCTGCAATGTCCCTGTGATGACGTTTCGTCAGTTTAATCAATATCAGCGCAATGGTGAACCTGCATTTCCTGAGGGCGGAGGCCTCTATATTCCGGAGTTTGATGTTGAGTCGATGGCTGACACCTTGCATGAGCTTTTAGAAAACTATGGCGATTTTAAACCCCGTCAGCAGTATTTACGTCACGCGGGTCGGAAGAAGTTCTTGAATATCTGTATGGATTCAATCCCCTATTATGAAAATAACTTACCAGGTTATGAAAAAGGTGAAAATCATTTAAATGAATTTCTTGATCTCGCAATACAAGCGAACTACCAGATCAGTCTCATCGATTTTTTATACGGACGAAACCCTATGATTACTCATCGTCGTGGCCTGGAAGATGTTGATGGCATGATGGACTTCTTCTTTGTTCGGTTTGGCATCAGAAAGCCTCGTGAAGGACCACCTCCCGGACATCAAGAGGCTACAGGATCGGGGCAAGCTGCCAATAGCCAGCAAATGTAGTGATAGGAGATTTTTAATGCCAAGAGGTGTTTTTCCCGGTCAATACATCAATAATCCTAATATTGATAAGCCCATTGAAGAAATTTATGCTGACATTGATGGTTACTCATGGGAAATATATGAGGATGAACCACATTGGCATACATCCAGTATGCTTTTCTTTGTCGTTCTGCCCCCGTTGTTGTATGAGGGACGTTTTATTAAAGGATTGGCATTAAGTAATTGTACGGATATGCTGGTTGAACGTTATCCTTGGTTTACAGATTTATTTTTCCCAATAGCTTATTCTATGTTCTCTTCGTATCCATGGTCTGGTTTGGCTTCCGTATATTTTACGGGTTATGATAATCCTCATCGATTAGAGTATTACAAGCGAACACACCCTGGTCGTGCGCACAAGACATTTGTCCCTTTAGAAGATTCTGATTTTATTAATGAATATGTATTCGCACCATTTCCTGGTATAGAAAAAGATATAGACGTGCTGTGTGTTTCTAGACCATCTTTAGAAAAAAATCTTCATGTCGTGGCCAAAGCCATCAAAATCTATCACGAAAAGTATGGTCAAAAAATACGAATGACATTTTTAGGTGGGCGTAACTTTGACTTAAACCTTAATGGTATGGTGCCTCCGGAAAGAGATGTTTATAAACTGATTGAAGAGGCTGTTACGCATCCACGTGATTACATTAATTTTATTCCTGTTGAGATTCAAGATAAGGGTGCTTTAGCCAGTTTATATAGCAGGGCAAAAGTTTGTGTGCTGGGCTCACTTATCGAAGGAAAAAACAGAAGCCTCAAAGAAGCAATGCTCTGTAATACTGCTGTCGTCTGTTTTAAACAGTTTAATCAATATACCCGAGCAGATGAAGAGGTCTTTCCATCAGGAGCCGGTATGTATGCTCCCGAGTTTGATCCTGAAATAATGGCAGAAACAATTCATGACGTTATAAATAATCTAGGTGATTTCAAACCTCGACAAAGCTATCTGCCTACTTCAGGCAGACGTCGGTTTTTTAATAAGTGTGTTGATGCCATGCCCTATTATCATGAAGGTATTTTGGAATATGAGCCTGGTAAAAATCATTTAAATATTTGGCTGGATTTAGCGATGCATTCTATGTATCAAGTTGGAATCGAAGATTATATTTATGAGAAGCATACAAGAATTTCATTTGCACGTGGACCAGAGCAGATTGAAGAGTTAATTAATTACTATGGTGTTCGCTTTGGAATCCGTCATCCATCTGTTTTAGACAAAAATAAGTCAGGATCACAAGAGGTGTCTGTATAATGCCTGCCGGAAGATTTCCTTATGAGTATTTCAAAGATCCTCATATTCAAAAGCCAATTGAACAAATTTACCAGGATATCAATGGGTATACTTGGGAAACTACTGACGACGATTCCGAGTTATGGCATGGCGAATCTTTCATCCAGGTTGTTTTGCCACCACTGCAAATGGATGGACTTTGTGTAAAAGGGATCTTTTATTCGAATGCTGTTGATGTCATTCTTCGGCGATACCCCTGGCTCTCTGATCTATTTCATACCATAGGTTCTTCGATGTTTAGCTCTTATAGTTGGTCTCGAAAAGCTGACGTATTATTTTCTGTTTATAATAATCCACATCGTGATAATTGGTTTCGCAACCAGGAGCCTGCTCGCCATCATCAACTGTTATTCCCGTTACTTGATTCCGACTTTTTAAATGAATTAACCTTCTGTCCCTTGAATGTAGCTGAGAAGGATATAGATGTTTTATGCATTAGTCGATTGAATCCCGACAAAAATCTTGAGGTGGTTGCAAAAGCTATCCAGATTTTAAATAAGAAATACAATGCTTCTGTCCGCATGACGCTGATTACAGGTCAGAAAATGGATTTAAATCTACAATATATACGACCTAATGAGCGTGAGGAGTTTTATAAAATTGAGTCTGCCGTAGAACATTTTAGAGATTATATTGATGTGGTATTAGACCGTATATTTGATCCTACAGAACTTGCTCGATACTATTCCCGAGCGAAAGTTTGTGTTCTTGGCTCATTGCTGGAAGGTCGTAACCGATGCATCCGAGAAGCTATATCTTGTAACACTCCTGTTGTGTGTTTCAAGCAGTTGAATCAGTATGCTCGTGGAGATCAACCGGAGCTTCCAGATGGAGCGGCAATGTATGCTCCAGAATTTGATGCCGAGATTTTAGCAGACACCTTATATGAAGCGTTGAATCATCGAGATAGTTTTCATCCTAGGAAAGCCTTTTTGCGTCACTTTGGCCGTAAGACTTTCTTAAACCAATGTTTAAATCTCATACCTCACTATCGAGAAGTCTTACCAGATTTTTCAGAATATGATAATTATTCAAACGATTGGTTAAACATGGCTATCTACCAACAATATGAAAAGAGTTTCCATGATTTACTTTATGATAAACAAGTAGAACTGACCTATGCAAAAGGCATGAATAATATAGAAGCTTTTGCAGAAAATTTTGGTTATAAGTTTGGTATTCTTAAAAAAGAAGTAAAACCTATATTACGTTAGATAGGTCTTACTTCGGTTCGTTTTTTTAATTAACATCGTGGGGGTGGCGGAGTGTAACATGGTGGTGGTGGAGGGCACACAGGGACGCACTGTGTGGGTATCCAAGTTTGTGTGACCACATTGTTTGTGCCCACAATCGTGGATTGAATATAGGTTGTAATAAAGGAAACATTTTGAACGGTATGTGTGACCGTGCTTTGAATGTTGGATTGATATGCAATCTGAGTATTGTATGTAGAGTTGTATTGTGATGGGACGTATGTTGTATGGTTGTTTTGCGTCCAATAACCTGATTGGAGTGCAACTTGAGTATTATAGGTGACATTGTATTGCGTGGGGATAGTCGACGTGTAATTACTTTGTGTCCAATATCCAGATTGTACTGGAACTTGCGTATTATAGGTAATATTACTTTGTGTCGGTATGTAGACCGTGTGATTGGTCTGCTGCCAATACCCCGATGCATAGGCAATTTGAGTACTAACCGGGGTATAGACATATCCTGAATGATAGGCAGTATGATAAACAGATACGTAATAGCCTGATGAATAATGATAAGTTGTTGGATACCATGTTGGTAAGACTGCTGAATAGTAAGCACTTATATAGTAACCTGATTCAACGTAATACGACGTGGAATACGTTTCCGTTATTTGGACGTGACTGGTATACGAGACGTAGTGACTACCTGTAATGGTAGTGGTGTAGGGTGAAGGAATATGCGTTGATCCATAGACCGTGACATAGGATTCTGGCACCCAAGAGTTGTAATACCATGTGCTGAGCGTTGGTACATCGTATGAGGTCGTGAAGGGTGAAGGAATATGCGTTGATCCATAGACCGTGACATAGGTTTCCGGTACCCAAGAGTTGTAATACCATGTGCTGAGCGTTGGCATGTCGACCCAAGTGGGGTGAGGGGACGGTATATGGGTTGACTCAGTAACCCAGACATAGGATTCTGGCACCCAAGAGTTGTAATACCATGTGCTTAGCGTTGGCATGTCAACCCATGACTCGTATGAGGATGGGACATATGTCGAATCATAAACCGTGGTATAGTACCCCGTGGCACTGTATTGATCGCTTCCGGGTACCCAGGAGTTGTAATACCAAGTGCTCAGTGTCGGCATGTCAACCCATGTCGGGTAAGACGACGGGACATAGGTGGAGTCATAATGTGACACATAATATCCCGGAATTTGAGAGTTATAGCTCCAAGTGCTGAGCGTTGGCAGATCAATCCATGATTCAACAGGCGATGGGACATAGGTGGAGTCATAATGTGACACATAGTATCCCGGAATTTGAGAATGGTAATACCAGGTGCTTAAGGTGGGGACATCATAGGTTGTCGTGACTGTCGATGGGACATAAGTGGACCCATGATGACTGACATAATATCCCGGAATTTGAGAATTGTAATACCTGGTACTTAAGGTGGGGACATCATAGGTTGTCGTGTAAGAGCCATAGACCCAATGACCTGAGTTGTAAGTACTTGTGTAATGGCTCGTATAAGTACCTGAATAAACATAACTGCTTCTATGCCATTGTTCTATATACCAATGACTTGTGTAATGGCTTGCATAGGTTGAATGGATTGTATAATTTTGAGGAACCCAGGAGTTGTGATAGCCTGCACTGGCGTACACTGTAGCATAACTGGAAATGTAGTTGCTTGTGTAATGCAGAATAGTGGGTACCCAATTGTTGACCACATAGTTGCTGGTCGTTACGCCGTTAATTTGACTTGTATAGGTGCTTTGGACGTTGTAGATGCTTGGTGTCCAAGCGCTGGTGGTGTAGTTGCTTGCCACAACAGAGTTGATGGCGCTAGTGTAAGTGCTTTGGACGTTATAGATACTTGGGCTCCAGTCATTGGTAACATAATTACTGGGGGTTACTGTTGCCACCGCAGTGGTATAGGTGCTGTTTTGATACAGCGTTACAGGGACCCATTCGTTGGTTGTGTAATTGCTTTGCGTATAGATTGCTGACTGCACAGGTACTTGGCTGTTATAAGTGTAGGATGACTGTGTGACCACCTGTGACCAGTAGCCATCGGTGTAGCCGGTATTGCAATTGTTTTGATAATTGCCGTAATTCCAGTTCCAATAGCCATTATTATTGTTGTTGCTTATGCCATTATTGCCGCCAATGACAATGTTATTTACGAAATTGCCGGCATTGCCAAAATTATTGCCAATGTTAATGCCACTGATGTTTGGAACCCAGGTATTGTTGCTTAAGTCGGTGTTGGTTGTTTGAAAGGAATTCTTCTTATCGAATAATTCGCTTAACAAGAACATGGCCAACATGTTGTTGTTATTGTTGACCGGACGCTGTTGTTGTCTGGGTGCGAAAAAGTTATTGGTACGGCGGGTTGTATTTAATCCAAAACGATTCGTGGTGTTCTGAGTTTGGGTATTGGTATTAAAGAAACTGAAAGGCGAGCGTAATTGGTAGTTCCCTGCTGCGGCATAGGCTGCAGCATTTGTATTGTTAGTGGCAGGTCTTCGGTTGAAGAAATTGCTGGTTCTGTTGGTGGTATTATTCATGCCCCCGGTAAAATACCGGAAGTCATTTGGAACTGCCTCTGGCTGGGCATATGGAGTCGGACTACCAAATGGATTTGAGCCGAAATCGACTCCACCCATTTGGGGGTCCCATGGTCTATTAATGCCAAAACGTGAGGTTGACATTGACACACACACTCCATGTACTACAAAAGAATAAAAACATGGATGTTGCAGTTATTTACTATTTATATCTAAAAAATATAATATATTTACAAAATTTTACAATTTGAGACCGACTTTGTCAGGAAGTCTTTCCAGAGCTTTCTCTTTTGAAATGAAATAATTCTTGATCAAACTATCTGAAAAAGGATTCTTACAGGGGCTTTAGGGGGACGAGTTGGGTGAAGGGGGTTTTATGGAAGGTGTTGCCGTAGGAGAAATAAAGCACGGAGCCTAGGGTGAAGAACACGCAGAGGATAGTGATGGCTTCCAATGCCAATACGCCCAACTGGCTGAGCTGCTCTGTGGGTGAGAGCACTTTGGGTAGGGTATTGGATGGGCTTGGTGTGGGCCACATGGGAGGGTCTGCCTCCAGGTTGGTGTGTGTCCCACTTTAGCGGATGTTGTATGACGGGACATCGGACACTTGAGGAGGGAAAACAAAGCCAGAGTTCGAGAATTAGCCTGTTGTGGGGGGAAGACAATAAGGAACTAAGCTACACTATTGAGTGAACAGCATGTTGCTTAAGTGGGCAAAGCACTGGGTAGGGAGGGGGATGTACGGATGATTAGCTATAGTAAGTGCATTGATGTGAATGTGTCTTGTGAGGATTGTTTTCGCTTGTGGTCGGATGTGGAAGATTATCCTCGCTTTATCCCGTTTTTTGAGAGTGTCCAGAAGGTTGCAGCTCGGCCAAATCGGTATCATTGCCGCTGGCGGTTAGAATCGGGACGTCGCACGACATGTGATATTGAGGTGGATGAAATGGTGTCTTTCGATCGGGTTGTGTTTCATACCGTGGGGTGTGATTTCCCGGATCATTGCTTCAAGGTCTCTTTTCGGCCGTTAGGGCAGGAGCGGACTCAGGTTGAATTGGTCATGACGTCCAATGAGCTGATGGATGAACTGTTCGATAACCCGGACTGGGTTTTGGATGATGTATTGCTGCGATTTCATAATCTGGCGGAGCGGCGTATTCCATACCCGCATCTTTCAGAAGAACAACATTCGCGCAGCTAACCTGGGACCAAGTAACACGGCCAACCCCGACTGGGAGGTTGGCCGTGTTCAGGATCAAATTATTGGGATAATTTAGAGTTTAAAGTTACTGACCAGGTGCTCCAGATCGGCTGCCAGCTTGGCCAGCTCCTGAGAGGTTTGCTGAACTTCGACGGCACATTGTGTGGTTAAACTCGAGGTCGACTGAAGCTGATCGATTTGGTTTGCCATACCCGAGGTGTTCGAGGCCGATTTGGAGGCGCTGCTTGCGACCTCGTTGGTACCCTGGCTCAGCTGGTTGAGATTCTCCGTGATCTGCTTGATGCCCACAATGGATTCTTTGATTTTGAGAGCGACTTCACTCATCTTCTGAGCGCTATCCTGGACATTGGTGGTCAGGTTGTTTGCCGTGTGGGCGGTCTTTGTGACACTGCGGCTGATTTCGGTCATGGTTGCCGTTTGCTCTTCAACGGCACTGGCAATGGTGCCGTTGATGTGGCTGATTTCACCGATGACGGCCGTAATGCCGTGAATGGCTTCAATGGCAGAACTGGTATTCATCTGGACTGCCTGAATTTGGTTGCGAATGTCTTCGGTGGCTTCTGCGGATTGCTTGGCCAGTTCCTTGACTTCGTTGGCCACGACAGCGAAGCCTTTGCCCGCTTCACCGGCACTGGCGGCTTCAATGGTGGCGTTCAGCGCCAGCAGATTCGTTTGGGAGGCGATGCTCTTAATGACGTCCACGACATTCTCAATCTGCTTCGCCGCTTGGCTTAAGGAGTCCACGGTTTGCAGCGAGATTTGAGCTTTTTGCTGTGCATCGATGGACACCTGTGAAGCTTGGCTCGCATTTCGGGCGACTTCATTCAGTGAGGCGTTCATCTCTTCAATGGCCGCCGCCACGGTATTTACCGAGGCGTTCATATCCTCGGAAGCAGCGGCAACAAAGTTCATGTTCTCGGAAAGCTGGTCCACGACCTTTTCAACCACGGTATTGTTCTGGTAGATTTTGTCGCTGGTGTGGAACACTTCTTTCAGGTTGGATGAGGACTCCTCAATGGCCGCTGCCACGGTTTTCATATCAAAATCGATTTCACCCGTGAGGCTTGAAGCAACGGCGGAGGCTTGGTTCAGACTGTCGGCACTGATTTTCATCTGCTCCGACGTGAGCGAGAGTTCTTCTGAAGCGGAGGCAATGGTGTTGACATCATCCCGAATGCCGCCGATGAGCTTTGCAAAATCCTTGGCCATCCGGTTGATAGAGACACCGAGCATATTGAGCTCGTCTTTGGTGGCCAGTTCCATGCGGGCGGTCAGATCACCGCTGGCCAGTTGCTTTGAGGTCTCGGCCAGGGATTGAACGGCATCCTTCACGGAGAGATAGAAGCCCATTAATAAATAGCTGATGATCAACAGCATCATGACGGTGACCACTGCCGCAATAATGAGCGGTACGGGTTTTTTGTTGACCCGAACCTCAATGAGGTTTTCCAATGCCTTGGATTGTTCGATGAAAACCGTGTTGGTCTTTGCCAGGGCATCCCCGGTCATGGTGTTAATCTGGTTGCGTTCTGCCGCGGTGACCTGTTGATTGGTGATGACGGTTTCGAACACTTTGGCATACGCGTCCATGGCGTTGAAGAAGGGATCGGTGTGCTTGCTGAGGGTTGCTTTTAATGCATCCGGCGAGGCGGTCTCACGGTAACTGACATCAAGGTTGCTTTTGACGGTTCCCGCTTTATCGGAAAGGGCATTCTTGAGGCCGGCCAGCTTGAGTGTCTGCTCCAGTGTCAGCGGTGTTCCCAGAGGCAGGGAATTGGTATATTCCTGAAGATCGAGAATGTTTTTCTCAATTTGGGCGAGTCGCAATACCACGCTGTCCATTAAATAATAGGTATCCAGATCGGGATCCAGGATCAGGTTGGATTTGTCACCGACATAGGTTAAGAGGCCAATAGCTGCATCGGCCGTAGATAGGCGCTGCTCCATGGATTCTGGCTTTTTGGCCAGCGCTGTTTTGGTATTCGGCCACTGTTCCTGCAGGGACAAAGTGCTATTGTACTTGTTGCTCAGCGCCTCAAGGGATTCCATGTTTTTTGAGACGGCATCATCGTTTTGGCTGAGCAGGTTATACAGCACGTTGTTGAGGGCCATGTTGTATTCGATCCCGATTTCTTCTTTCTGGGAGAATTCAATGTCCTTGAGCACGGTGGTGACAAATTGGTACATGGGGAACGTTAAGACCACGATGAACATGATGGAAATGAGGGTGAACTTCTTGGGGTAGGTTAGTTTGTTCATCAGGTTGACAGAAAGATTGAACCAGGAATGATTGGATTGGGTTTGCATGTGATGGACTCCCGTGCTGAAAGGACGTGAAATACTGAAATGGATTACCGTGCAATAAGCTTAGGATGGCTTAGAACAAGGCCGTGTCGATGCCAAAGTGCAACCGAGCACCTTGGCGAAAGGGCAACTGGCGAAGCAGTGGAAAGCCCACATCGAGGCGGCCGGAGATACGGTTGGTGATTTGCGAGCGGATCCCGAATCCGGTGGACAGGATGTGATCATTGCCATCAATGCCTGCCGGTGTATGGGTTGCATCTCCGTAAGCATAATCCACAAAGGTCAAGACAGAGGTGGTGTCTCTCATATCATGATCCGAGAACGGCAAGCGCCAGCCTTTGGGGATGAACTTGGCAGGGATTTGATATTGTCCGGTCAAAACGGCATAGGTATCGGCAAAGATGAAGACTTCCCGATAGCCTCGGCCGTAGAAGGTACCGCCGATACCGCCGACGTCAAAGTTGGATAACCCGTCCGGGCTGTATTGCCATTGGGTGTTCAAGGTAAAGCTGGCATCCAGAGGAAGCTGGCGGACCGCCGTGGCATACCCGGTATAGCGGAAGAACTGGCTACCGCCACGATACCAGGATAGTCTGGGATCGGTAGACAAGGAGCCGCTGAAAATCGGGACGGCTTGTGCCAGCTCGTGACGCATGGACAGGGTGGTTTTTTCCCATTTCTGGTCATAGTTAATGCCGCCCCGAAAGGTTCTGACGGCTTCACGTTCGATGGGGTCATCGTTGGAGCGGGTATTGGATTGCTTGAAGTCGAAGTTGATATCGGCACTTAAACGTCGGTCGGGTTTGTCGAGAACCACATAGCGTAAGCCGGGGGAAATCCGGTAGGCCATCCCGTCTGAGCCGAAACCGGTATAGGGAACATTATAAGGCTCAATATCTGCAAATTGGGCATCGACATAGGCTCTGAGCTGAGGCTTGATGGGGATCTCGTAGCGGCTAAACACGCCCGTCGAGCGAAAGCCTCTGACGGCTGAGAGCATCAGTGAATCGCCGTGGCCGGTGATGTTATTGTGAACGGCCGTTAGTGCGCCGAAATAGCGCCCGAAGATGATCTGGTCCAAGTTGTTGCCGGAAGCCACAATGTGTAAGGGCTGCTTGTGCTCACTGGATGTGATTTTGATCTTTGCCTTGTGGGTGAAGGGAATAACTTCCAGAGTCGAGGAAAAGGACAGATCCGGGTTGGCCTGGATGAGTCGCAATTGCTTTTCCACGAAGGGCATGTCGATGGCGTCTCCTGTTTTTACGCCTCTTAAAAGGTGTGTCAGGAGTTTTTCCTGCCATTTGTCTTCTGCTTGAACCTCAACGGAATCCAACGCTAACGGGGTGACTGCAATGTGAAGGACGTTTCCTTTCAGGGTCACAACCGCGTCGGACAAGTAGCCGGATTGTTGGGACTTTGTCAGGTAGCTTTGGGTGAGTTCTTTCACACTTTCGGTGGTCAAACTCTTCTGGCCTTCTACAACTTCCTTATCGCGTTTCATAATCGAGTTGTATTCAACTTCGACTTGGTCAACGCTAATGCTGTTTGAGGTTTGTTCCGGGACATCAATGGAGGGTGGAGCCAATTTGGCTTCAAGTTCTTTATCGATGTAAATGGGATGAGGAATGCTTGAAAACGTGGGTGCATCCAACTTGATTTGAGGGCCATAGGTGCCGTAAATCAAGTTTGGTGTTGTCGACATGATGGGTAGTTCACTGGCAGTAAAGGGTTTGACCGCATTTGGATCTGCATGAACCGTAGAACTCATCAACGTTATGGTTGCAGACAACCCCAATACACCCAACTTGGATTTCAAGCGCATATTAGACCTTTCTTTTCTTTAGAGTCTCTCTCTCTTTACTTTCACGTCCAATGAGAGAGAAGTGTGTGTTTCCTTAAACCGAAAATGAAGTGGGGTATGAATACCGTTTCTATTTCTTAAATAAGCATATTATTTTTTTTTCGTTACGGGTGATATTGATCGATGGGTTGCTTTGTCGAGCGATGGGTTAGCCAAAGGGTTAGTCTTTGGGATTAATCCTTTGGCTTTGGCGTCGGTCAGTTTGGTTGTGGGGGGTGGAAAGCGGGGTTTTTACGGGAGGGCGGCGCACAAAAAAACGACGTCAGGGACGTCGTTTTTTTGAAGTATTTTTTTGGGTGAATTCACCCGAAAAGCTTAGTGCATGCAATGGGCGGAAGAATTCCGGGTGGCAAAGCATTGGCGTGGGGTGGCCAGTTTTTTCTCGGTAGAGGGTTTTTCTTTGGTCTCTACAAACAAGAAGGCTGACCCTTCCGGTGTGACAACCGGGGCGTCGTTAATGTAGGAATATTCCTTGTCGGAAATCTTCTCGGATTTGTCTTCTCCAGCAAAACTCAGGCCGTTGATGCCAGCAGCTAAGAGGACAATAGCGATTGCAGTAGTCAATAATTTCATTTCATCTCTCCTGACTTTTTCTCTTCATACTAAGGCATCTCGCAGAAGCGCCCAAGTGGTTCTATTTATACATTAATTATATAAAAACATTGTCTTTTTGAAAAGTGCTCTTTTGAGTGATTTTGTTAAAGAATGTATCTGGAGGCGTTTTGGTTTCAAAAGCGGGCTTGTTCGGCATTTAGCAAGGGTAGATGGGGATTGTGTGGGCCTCAGAATTTAGGTTCAGTGTGTGTTTCTGGGGAATGATGGGTGGGTTTTGCCAAGCAGAGGGGCGGTGGGCCTGGTGATACCGTTTTAAAACGATCGAGCGTGGCTATCAGTCTAACAAAGTGCTGAGGCTTCGACATCAATCAAATGCTTGGGATACGAGTTGGTTTGAGGGATGAGCCTCCGGGAGTTGCCCTGACGGGTGGAACATGGGGAGTTTGAATGAAAACGTGGATCCCTGGCCCACCTCACTGGTAAACCAGATTAAGCCGCCGTGAAGCTCAACCAGGTGCTTGGTGAGTGCAAGCCCCAGCCCTGTGCCTTCCTGGGTCTTGTTGGATGAGGAATCGAGCTGCTGAAAGGTTTTGAATAATTCACCATGCCTGGATTTGGGGATGCCTTCGCCGGTGTCCTCAACTTCCCCAATTACCCACAGGTTGTCCTCGGAGGGATAGAACCGGATGTAGACCTGGCCATGGGGTTTATTGAACTTGATTGCGTTACTGATCAAGTTGTAGAAGATCTGCTTCAGGCGGCTTGCATCGACATGGACCAGGGTCAGGCCGGGGGCAATGTCAAAATGAAGCTCGACATCCTGTTTTAAGGCCATGGCATCCAGAACCCCCTTGAGTTCATCGACCAGGGGCATCACGTCAACGGGTTCGATGGATAAGCGGAACTTGCCGGCTTCGATTTTGGAGAGGTCCAGAATGTCGTTCACCAGCGTGAGCAGGTGCTTGCCGCTACTGGTAATATTATCGATGTATCGGTGTTGTTTTTCATTCAGGGCGCCTGCCAGGCCATTATCGAGCATTTCGGAGTAGCCGATAACAGCGTTGAGGGGGGTTCTCAGCTCGTGGCTCATGTTGGCCAGAAATTGGCTTTTGCGTTTGTTGGCTTCCTCTGCGGCCTGCCGGGCTTGTTTTTCATTCTGGAACAGGTTGGATTGGTAGACAGCTACGCCGATATGCCGGGTAATGGTTTCCAGCAGGCGAATTTCTTCTTCGCTCCAAGTGCGTTCAAACTGGCATTGGTGAAGGACCAGACGGCCATAAGCTTCATCCCGGTAGGAGAACTCCATTACTACCACCGATTGGACATTGTAGATTTGGGCATAGGTCCGGTACTCTTCCGGAAAGTCTTGGGGGGATGAGTACTGTACCAAAAAGCTCGGATGCGGGCTATCTTTCTGGGGTTGCAGGGTTTTTAGCAACCGTATAGGCAGGTCTTGTGCCTGCAGAGGCTGGATATTCTGTCGGCAGAATTGCTCGAAGAGTTGAAAATCAAGTGTCTCAGGGGTATCGGCGTTTTCGTAAAAGAAAAGGATGGCTCGATCGACATCGAGGTAGCGGCAGAGATCTTCCAATATGGAATAGATCGTGAAGCGGATGTCGAGGCTGTGGTTGATGGTTTCAACCACCTGGCGGACCAGGGTTTCCCGGTTCAGGGCAGCTTGTAGTTTTGAACGGGTCCGGGCGATATCGGAAATGTCGATTTCGACCCCCAGCATCCGATAGGGGGTTCCCGCACTGTCTCGCAGGGCGGCACCCGCCCCCAGCCAATGCATCAGATGGCCCTGGGCATGGCGGATCCTAAATTCAACCTCAAACTTTTGATTCGGATCATTCAGGTGGGCGTGGATATGGGATTCTATCAGCGGGCGGTCCTCTTGGGCAACAAGGGAGATAAAGCCGTCATAGCTGGGGGAGATTTCATCCGGGGACAAGCCAACCATGTCATAGAAGCGAGGACTCCAGTAGACTTCTCCTGTGATAAGATTCCAATCCCACACAGCGCTATTGGTGGCGTCAATCACCATGCGGAACCGTTCTTCGGCTTCAATCAAGGCACGTTGGGCTTCTTTGAGCCTGGAGATGTCTAGCACAAAGCAGATGGTTTTTTCGGTGGAGCCTTCCAGAAAGGCAAAGCCGATGACGACATCCACGCGGCTGCCGTCTTTTCGGATGTATTGCTTGTCGTAAGGCGTACAGGAGCCTCGGGCCTGGAGTTCCCGGACCGCTTCATAATCTTTTTCCAGGTATTCCGCTGGGGTGATCTCATCCCAGCGAACGCGGCCCTCCAGGATCTCTTCTCGGGTATAGCCTGTCATCTCTAGAACGGTCTCATTGGCATCCCAGATATTGCCGTGAACATCCGCAAAAAAGATGCCCATCAAGCCAGAGTCGGAAAGGCGTTTCAGATTGGCCTCACTCTGTTTTCGCTCGGTGATATCGGTAATGGCGCCAGCCATCCGGACTGGGTGACCCTGGACATCGCGAGTGGCTTTTCCTCTGCTGGTTAGGTACCGCAACGTTCCCGAGGGATGCTGGTAACGGAATTCCACGTCATACGGCTCGTTGCGCTCGAAATGGGATTCCAGGGCTTTCTGAATGAGGGCCTGATCGTCGGGATGGACGTCGTTTAAAAAGGCCTGGAAGGTTCGCTGGTCTTCCGGAATTGTGCGTCCGATGATCTCCAAAAACCGGGCGGACATATAGAGCTCGTTTTTCTGAATATCCCAGTCCCAAATCCCATCGGAGGCGCCCCAAATGGCAAGCTCGTAGCGCTCGGTTAACTGTTGAAGGCGTTGTTGTGCTTCCTGGAGTGCCGTGGTTCTCTCTGCAACTTCCTCTTCCAGTTCCTGTGTTGATTTCAGCTGAAGCGCTCTGGGGACGAGCCAAATCAAGGCAAATACGGTGGACCAGGAGACCAGGGCGGTGATGACATTGGCAACGGTCATCAGGCGATAAGCCGGCCACCAGAAGGCCAGCGCGTCCAGCATGTGGGTGGTGCCGCAGGCGAAGATAAAGGCGGCAAACATCAGGAGAATCCAGGGGTAGGGGAGCTTCTTGCCGCGCTTTCGGAAAAAGTAGACCAGGGTCAGGGGGATGGACATGTAGGCCGACCAGACCGCAAGGTTTGCCAGAATATAGGTCCATCCATGGGTGGGTGTCCACTGGCCGCAGAACCAGCGCGGGGGCCAGCCTTCGGTGTCGATTAGGAAGTTCCAGAATTCAAACAAAGCGTGATCCTTTTTCGCTTCTTCTTTGGGACCATCCGGTCTTTATGGATACGTTCGTTATGCGTGGAAATCGAGTTTTAATGAGAGTCTTGTTATGCCCGTCGGGATATAGAGTCCGTTATTCAGTAATAAACTATTTCCGAGGGCAATTGCTATTGGAAGAGTGGTTGAGAGAGCTTATGCCGGGTCTAAATCAAATGCTCTGAAAACGGTTCGTTTTCCCCCCATGCCGTGACGATGTTCATCGGGCTTATTGAGTCTACAATCAACCAAACACGGTTCCAAGTAAACCCATCTTTACATTTTATTGAGACTTTCTCGGCGTGTTTTTCGGTGGCGATATACTGGGGGACTCTGGAAAAGGGGAGGCCAATCGGAGCCGGGCCAGGAGTAGGTCTGTTGGCGGGATGACGCGCGTGTTTTTTCACAATTCACGCGTCTTTCACGCGCATTTTACGCGTGATTCACGCGCGTTTCACGCGTATTTTACGCGTGATTTGCCCCATTCACGCGGGTGTTCCGGGCGTGTGGTGCCCTTGGCACCGGTGTTTATGTGGCAGCCGGGGGCCCGGCGTATGTGGAGGGTTTGTGCTGAAAAGCCTCTTGCTGACTGTGTTTTTGGCTTTTGACTCCGGGGCTGCGCCGAGGTCGTCGGTGGCGTCGGGCGGGATGGGGGAGGGGTGATTGGAAAAAAATGGGTGATTTTCACGCGAATTTCCGCTATTTTCCGCGCTGCACCGGGTTGGGGGTGTGCGTCTGGGCGGCTCAGGTCATGCCGCGGGCATGGGGGATTGCCTGGCTGAGGCGAGCGCGCTGCGTTCGAGGCTATCCGGGGTTGGGGTTTGCCTTGGGGCCTTTGGGTTTGTTCTTTCATATCTTCTGTTTCCTGCTTGTCTTCTGTTTCTTGTCTTCTGTTTCTTGTCTTCTTATCAAGGTTGTCCGGGCGGGTGGCTGTTGGGAGGAGAGTCTTCAGAGGGCTGGGAATATGTATATAAATATTATATACTAAAAATGATGAAACCCTGGCTATTTAAGGAAAATTTAATAATTGGATCGTCAAAAGTCTTGTTGGGAAAAGGATTTAGGCTTGGGAGGGTCGGGTTTTATCGAGCTGGTATAATACCGAGGCCAGGGCATCCACACCAACCCTGATTTTCTCGGGGGAGAAGGCAGCGTAGCCCAGAAGCAATCCGTTCTGCGGAGGTGCTTTCATGTAAAACCACGACAGCGGCAAGAGATCGATGCCTTGCTGGGCGGCCCGTTTCGTGACAACCTCATCCGGGAGCCCCGAGGGCAGATGGCCGATCAGGTGCATGCCAGCCGGATCCGGGACCAGCGCCAGGAGCCCCTCAAGTTTATGCTGGGCCTCACCCAGAAGACAGGCCTGACGTTCCGCATAAAGGGCTCGCATCTGGCGGATGTGCCGGGAGAAGTGGCCCTGTGCCATGAATTCGGCTAAAACGGCCTGATCCATGAGGGGGGAATGCTGATCCACCAGGGCACGTGCCGCCGTAAAGGCCTCGACCAAATCGGGCGGGACCACCAGATAGCCTAAACGCAGGGAGGGGAAGAGAACCTTGCTGAAGGTGCCCATGTAAATCACCCGGCCATCGGGGTCCAAGCCCTGCAAGGAGGGCAAGGGGCGACCTGAATAGCGAAATTCGCTGTCATAGTCGTCTTCAATAATCCAGGCATCCGTTTGACTCGCCCAGTGGAGCAACGCCAGACGCCGCTGAAGGCTCATGGTGACGCCCAGAGGGTATTGATGGGACGGGGTCACAAAGGCCAGTCTGGCATGAGGGCCTGCCTGTTGGCCCCAATGGATGTTGATGCCTTCGTCATCGACAGGGACAGGCACGATATTGGCATGGGCAACCATAAATGACGCACGGGCCCCTAAATACCCCGGATCCTCCAACCATACGGTGTCACCGGGTTGCACAAGGACCTGGTTGATGAGCGCCAGGCCCTGCTGGGATCCGGCAATAATAATAACCTGGTCGCTGCTGCACCGGACGCCCCGGGAGGATTGCAAATATTGGGCAATGGCCTCGCATAGCGGTGTATAGCCCGCCGATCTGCCATAACTCAATAAGTGGCCCGGCGAATGCCGCCAGTACTTGTTGAGGAGCTGTCCCCATTTTCGGGTGGGAAAGGCATCCAGCTCGGGAACGCCAGGACGAAAGGCCCAAGGGGGACGGGTTTCTCGCTTGATGGTGTAGTTTGCCTCCTGAACCCAGGGCTGGCTTAACGAGGCCGGGGGACGGGCTTTCTGTCGTGCCGGGGTGGTCCCAAGGCGATCGGGCTGATAGGCCAGCAACGTGTCCGGCAGGATTCGGCTGACGTAGGTCCCTGAGCCCTGTGTGCCGCTCAGATACCCTTCTATCGTTAATTGCTCATAGGCCAGCATCACAGTGGTTCGGGAGATGTCCAGTTCTTGAGCCAGCATGCGGCTGGAGGGCAGGCGTGTGCCCGGCGCCAGGGTTCCGTTGAGAATGGCTGTCCGAACCTCGCGATAGAGCTGCTGGTACAGCGGTTGGTCCGCATGGGCATCCAGGGCCGTGGACAAGTAGGTCAACCCGCCGGAATGTTTCACCATAACGGCCGGACTCCCAGGGGGGCTGAAATTGGTATTAGGATCATGCTCAATAATGGCTCTTTTGATAAGGCCAATAATACCGTAACCTAGCCATGAACACCAGGTGCTCACACGAGATACGGTTATGCTTTGGAAAGGAACCCATGATGCAGATTCAAACCCCACTTGTCCCCCAGGCCGTTGATGCCATTTCGAATTCACTCCCTGTACCGTTAGAGGTTATCTATCAGACTGAATCGGCCCTGTCTGTGGATGACTATGTGGATGTGCTTCGTCGCTCCACCTTGGGAGAACGGCGGCCTTTGGACGACCCGGACCGCCTGAAGCGGATGCTGGCCTATGCCAATCTGATGGTGACGGCACGCACCCCCGAGGGGCGCTTGATTGGCATTGCCCGTTCGGTGACGGATTTTGCCTTTTGCTGCTACGTTTCGGATCTGGCGGTGGATACAGCCTATCAGCGCCAAGGGATTGGACGTCGATTGATTGCCCATACCCGCCAAGCCATTGGTCTTCAGACCCAGTTGCTGCTTTTGGCCGCCCCGGCTGCGGAGAAGTATTATCCCCATATTGGGTTTCGTCACGTGCCTAACGCCTGGAGCATTGATGCCGGGGAGGTGTTTCATGCCGTTTAATCTTTCAGAGTCACCCGTAGACAAGGCTGTCGAGGCGTTTGCCCGGGAGCAGATTCTTGAGGCGACCCGGCTGGCCAATCAACGCACCGAAGCCATTCTGGCAGACATTGCCGCCCGGCTTCGTCCGGGGATGACAGAATCTGAGGCCCGGACTCTGGCCAACGAGGTTTTTGAGACCTTTCGTCACCAGGGCCTCGTGAAGCACTGGCACCCGCCCAAGATCTATTTCGGCCATCATACGGCCCTCAGCATTGAGGCACCCCACCCGAAGGACGACCGGGTGCTGGGGGATCGGGATATGGCCTACCTGGATCTGGGGCCGGTGTTCTCTCTGGAGGGCCGGGACATTGAAGGCGATGTTGGGCGAACCCTGGTGTTCGGGGACGATCCCGTGCATCGTCATCTGCAAGCCACCTGCGAGAGCCTGTTTCACCAAGGCCTGGCCTTCTGGAAAGAGACCCGCCCCACTGGGGTTCAGTTGTACCAATATTTGCGCCAGGAAGCGCAGAACAGCGGTGTCGTGTTCAACCTGAACCCGGGCGGCCACGTCATCGGTGCCTTCCCTCATCACAGGGCTTGGCGCCACGCCCTCAGTGACTATCCTCACATCCCCCAGCCCGGTATCTGGATCCTGGAGGTCCAGGTCCGTCACCCGGATCTGCCCTACGGGGCCTTTTATGAGGCGCTGCTGGAATAAATATCGCTCTGCCATAGTATCGTCAAGACTTGCCTCGCTCTGCCGAAGCAGGTCTTGACGTGATGCCATTCATGTCGAGATCTCGACGCGACAGCGATGAGCGGAACCGATTGCGCGAATAACCCTGCTGTTGACCCTGGAAGGCCTGCTATTCCTGGCCGGTTTCAAGTGTTTATCTCCCGAACGCAATAGACCGTAGGACATCTATTGGCAGAGGCAGCACCATTCGTTCAGCAGCCTATGGGTAAGCAGAAGGTGAAGGCGGAGCCAACCCCTTCCTCGCTTTCTACGGAAATGTTGCCGCCCTGGACTTCAATCAGGCGTTTGGTCAGGCTTAACCCGATTCCGGTTCCCTCTTCCGTCTTGCGCTGAAGGATATCCTCAACCCGGTAAAACTCTTCAAAAAGCCGGGTTATCTTTTCCCGGGGAATGCCGACTCCGGTATCCTGCACACGACATGCCAACCATTGCCCCTCCTCGGTTTTGTAAAGATGGACATTGACGTGACCCTGAGGGCGGTTGTATTTGATGGCATTGTTGATGAGGTTAATCAAAATCTGTTGAAACCGCTTGGGATCGGTCTGGATGCCGCCAATGTCGGGTTGAAGGTGGAACTGGAGTTGAATGTTGTTCTGCTCTGCTTTTCCCAGGACCAGCGGCTTTACTTTTTCGACCAGAAGCTCGATCATGACCCATTCCGGCGATAACTGGATTTTACCCGCCTCGATCTGGGCGATGTCCAAAATATCGTTAAGCAGCGACAGCAGATGTTGTCCGCCTGTGTAGATATTACTGACAAAGCGAGCCTGCTTTTCCGTCAACTCCCCGGCCATACCGGTATTGAGCATTTCGGCATAGCCGTTTATGGCATTGAGCGGTGTCCGTATTTCGTGGGCGACGTAGGACAAGGCCTGGGTTTTGCGTTGGTTTGCCAGTTCAGCTTGTTTTTTTAAGGCATCCGCCTCTGCTTTGGCTTGTTGTGCATCGGCCTCACGCAGTTTGATCAGGTTTTCGTATTCTTTTTGAGTCGTGATATCGGTAATCATCCCGGTCATTCGAAGGGGATGCCCATCCACATCGTCAAATAGAGTCTTTCCTCGAAATAAACAGTAGAGATAGTTGCCTTGTCCGTTTCGAATACGAAAGGTCCCCTCGAAATGACCCCCATGGCTTACAGCAGTCTCCAGGGTTTCCTGAAAAGAAAGTTTGTCCTCCGGGTGAACCCAGTCCAACAGTTCACTGGAAGGCCGGGGGGCGTGATCGGTTAAGCCCAGCATCCGGAAAAAACGGCCATTCCAATACACATCGCCGGTGGCAATGTCCCAATCCCAAATGCCGTCATTGGAACCTTCAATGACCAGGCGATAGCGCTTTTCAGCCATTTCAGCCTTGTTCTGCGCTTCTTTTACATCCCTTAAAGTCTCTTCTGTTTTTTGCAGAATGTGCTCGACATCCCTTAAAGCCATTTCCGCTTTTTCCTTTGCTAAGCGGGCATCGTTCGCAATGACTTCGGCTTTTATCTGCTCACGAACACTGTGATCTCGGGCCGATTCTGCGGTACTTCTGGCTTCCTCTGCAACATTTCTGGATTTTTCAGCCCGGTTTCTGGCATCTTCTGCTTTTTTTCGGGCAATTTCCCCGTACTCAATCGCCTCTCTGGCTTCTTTTAAGGCAAACCCCGCTTGATGAATGGACGACTTGTCCTCGTCGGGTGTGGCCTCTGCTTTTTCATACGCCGATTCCGCCTCTTTGATGGCTTTATCTGCTTTGCTGGTGGCCTTGTCTACATACTGTTCAGCTTGATCTGCAAGCTCGTTCGCTTTTTGGGCTTCTTTTTCGGCTGTATCCGCTTTTTTCTGGGCCACATCGTTCTCAAGTTCAGGCATTATAAGTCTCACACGGTTGGATGTTAGTCAAGTCTATCTCTATACCAAGTATTTGGAAACTGCTTGTCTGTCGAAGAATTGAAAAATAAGGACGCTCTGGCTCGCCCTGGTTAACAGAACGAGCCAGAGCATCGCTACATCGTTTGTGGCCCGAAAAAAGCAGAGCCCGGCGGCGCTTTTTTCGGGCCCGCTCTGGTTTTGACATGTCGCGGGTCCGATGCCTTGGAGTATTAATAGATGGCAAAACTTAAAATGGAGGCGACAGGAATCGAACCCGCGACATTCTGCGTGCAAAGCAGACGCTCTACCAACTGAGCTACGCCCCCACGGGTGGTTTGAGATCTTACTCTACATGAAATCGGATTTCTTGAAAAGCCCCTTGCCCGAATTTGAACATCCCCTCTCTGCAAGGGGCTCGATAAAGCCCCCTCTTCAGCGCCGGGCCGGATGCAATGCAGACGGTACAAATGTATAGGGACTTCTTCTTTATGCTTGTGACTTGGTTCCGGTTGTTTTATCTTGGTGAGATCGTATTGAAGGAGTGAGCCGTTATGATGCCCGTGAATGCCCAATTATTTCTGTTGAAACCTGCCCGCAGTCGCAGTGTTCGAAACACCCGGCCTATTGGTCCCACTGCAACTCCAAAGCCTGCGGGAACACCCGCTTCGGTTCAGTTTGGCGCCAGTAGTGCCAGCAAACGCCTGGCCTGGGGAACGGCTTTGGTAGCTGCACTAGGCCTCTCCAATGCGGTGACGTATAACGTCGGCGAAGGGATGGGCCGCCGGCATCAAACCCAGGAAGCCGTCTCCAAGGCCCTGGAAAGCGCAGCCTTGAAAGATGTGAATAATACGATGCACTGGTGCAAAAGCGATGGGCATACCGCCCCCGGTGTCCATCACGTGGAAGCCGGGATGACCGTTCCCGGGTATTTCGATCATAAAGTCGTGGCGGATTTGCATTGGAAGCTGGTGGATGAGAAAAAATTGCCGCCCAACCTGTTTGACGATTTGAAAAACCCCCCGTTTGTCGCCACACCGGCGGATGCGGCTGAAACCCTGGTGAACAAAATCCTGCCGCAACACATGGCCGGATTGCTTCGGGAAGAATGGTACAAGTTCGATCCCGAGGATCCGAAAGCCTTTGCCGACCGCATGCAGCGTATCTTAACGGATGGCTATGACAAAGAGGAAAAGCCACGCCTTTATTCTGACGCTGTTACTTCGAACGTGCCTCAGGAAGATAAGAATCGCCTGTTTTTGGATTACACCGGCAGTCCAACATTTAAGAACACCGATATCTTTAGCCTCCAAAACCGCCTCAGAAACTACGGTATCGACGTGGTGTCCGTCACGGTGTCGGCACAGAAGCAAGTCCCCTTGCCGCTTGGTGGGCGGGAATAGGCCCAAAGGCTTAAATCCCTTATCTCTTTAAATCAGGTATCTATAGAAAAACGCCTCAATCCAATGTCGTGGTTGAGGCGTTTTTCAGGTCGTCAAATTTCGATATGCAAAAAAGATTAATCCAAATAAAAAGCCGTTACGATTTTACGGCTTTCTTCGGCATATTCAATGGCTTTTAAGAGGGTGTTGCTGGTGTGGGTGAGGAAAATAATGAGCTGCTGGCAGCTGTCGATAATTTCCCGGTTACACAGGCGGCTGGCATCGGCCAGGGTCATCACGTTCCACTCGGGATGCTCGCTGATGTGGGGTACGCCAATCAGTTGATCCTGAACATCAGAGGGCTGATGCCCAATGGTTTGGGGTAAAACAACCAGCAAACGCTCGGGATTGGCCCGCATGGCGCCACGGATGGCCGCGGCGTTGGTGCCGCTGGAACCCCCACTGGTGATGATCGTGTTGTCTTCCTTGGCCAGCATATAGGCCAGCGATTCAATCAACTGCTGGTGAGGCAGAGGGATATTCCGGCTGCCGATAATGGCGATCTGCTTGGCCTGCTGGCGCAATGCCACCAGCTCGGCGGCCAATTCATCATGCGGATCCGGGACGTCTTGATCGGCTTCCTGTATCCCTAAACTCCCTGCGACGGTAAGGTGTTTCTGCTCGGATTCGTCGCCTAAACGGCTCATAATGGTTGTTTCGTTCATGCCAAGGGTCCCGTAACTACTACTCGTGTTTCATTGTAACGCTTTTGTTTCAGAGCACTGACAGTGCTGTGTTAGAGATTATATTATATTAAAGCTCTTAAGGTGGAAAGAAATTTAATAAGAAAGATAAACATGACCGCACTCAGCCCATCTCCGACCATGATACAAAACTTGAATCCCCAACAACAGGAAGCCATTACACACATAGAAGGACCTCTGCTGGTTTTAGCCGGGGCCGGTAGTGGCAAGACGAGAGTTCTGACCAACAAGATTGCCCACACCATTTCCCAAGGCGTGATGCCCGCCAATATCCTCGCCGTGACCTTTACCAACAAGGCTGCCAAGGAAATGGCCCATCGGATTGAATCCATGCTCGGCCATGGCTACGACCCGAGCCTGTGGATTGGGACCTTTCACAGCATCTGTGGCCGGATTTTGCGGCGTGAAATCGGAAAATATCTGAGCGATAGCGGCAAGACCTGGAGCAACAACTTCGTTATTTATGACGAGTCGGATTCCATTGCCGCCGTGAAAGAAGCCATTCGGGCCCTGGAGCTGGATGAAAAGCTCTACAACCCCAAGAACATCAAGTATCAAATCAGCAACCTGAAAAACCAGTTGATCAGCGCACATCAGTACGCCTCCAAGGCCGTGGACTTCCGAACGGAGAAACTGTCCCGGATATACGAGGGCTACGAGGCTATTATGTCTCGCAATAACGCCATGGACTTCGATGATTTGCTTCAAAAAGCCGTCGAGCTGCTCCAGAAAAATCCCGATGTGCGCCAACGCTATCACCAGCAGTTTCGGCATGTGCTGGTGGATGAGTTCCAGGATACCAACGATGCCCAGTATGAGCTGGTGCGCCTGATTGTGGAAGGCTGCACCAAGGAAGAGCGGACCAGTCTGGACCCGAGGCTGCAATGGGCCAACCGCAGCTTCACGGTCGTGGGCGATGTGGATCAGTCGATTTACAGCTGGCGCGGGGCCAACTTCCGGATCATCCTGAACTTTCAGCATGACTTCCCCGGGGCCAAGCTGATTAAGCTGGAGCATAACTATCGCTCCACCGCCAATATCCTGAATACGGCCAATGCCATTATCGAAAACAACAGCGAACGCCTGCCCAAGGCCCTGATTTCGGTTCATGGCGCCGGTGAAAAAATCTACTGCTACGAAGCCAAAGACGATCGGGATGAAGCCTTTTTTATCGTCGATAAACTGGAAGAAGCCGTGAATAAGGGCAATATTCGCCCCGGCGACTGCTGCATTCTGTATCGGACCAACTCGCAAAGCCGTTTGTTCGAAGATATCCTGATTAGCCGGGGGCTGTCCTACACCATTGTGGGTGGTATCAAGTTCTACGAGCGCCGGGAAATCAAGGATGTTCTGGCCTACCTGAACATTGTCTTTAACGATCAGGATGCCTATAGTGTGAAGCGGGTGCTCAACGTCCCGAAGCGCAGCATTGGCAAAACCAGCATCGAAAAGCTGGAAGCCTTTGCCAATCACAACGGCATCTCCCTCTATGAGACCCTGCGTCGGGTCAATGAAATCGACGAATTTACCCCCAAGCTCAAGAAGGCCGTCAGTGGGTTTGTCGCACTGATTGAGAATCTGAAGGCCCATGCGACCCAGCTGGCCCTCAATGACTTTATTCTCTTTGCCATCGAAGAGTCCGGGTATTTGAATGAGCTGAAGCAGGAAGATCCCCTGGACAGCGAAGGTCGGATTCAGAACCTGGAAGAGTTTGTGAGCGTGGCTCGCCACTACTTGCAGGACAATCCGGAAGGGGATCTGGCGGGCTTCCTGACTCAGATGTCCTTGCTGAGTGATATTGATACGGCAGAACCCGCCGAGAATAAATTTGTGCTGATGACCATGCACGCAGCCAAGGGACTGGAGTTCTCCGTGGTGGCCATTGCCGGGATGGAAGAAGGCTTGTTCCCGCATTCGCGCTCGCTGTCGGATAATCCGCAGATGGAAGAAGAGCGGCGCCTGATGTATGTGGGCGTGACCCGGGCCAAGGAAAAGCTCTTTCTGACCTATGCCCGCCGCCGCATGGTGTTTGGCGACCTGCGCTATTCCACACCCAGTCGGTTTCTCAGGGAAATTCCCAATGATCTGATGACCGGTCTGTACTCTCTTGACGGGGAGTCCCGGTATGACAACAGCTATGCGTCTTCGCCTTCGCGCGAGCGTAAGGTCTATGACCAGGGCCGCTCCAACTATGGGGCCGACCGCTCCTCGTCATCCACCCGAGGCTACTCGTCCGAGCGCTTTGAAGATGATATGCCCCCCGTGAGCCGGATTCGACCGGCTGCGGAGAGAAAGCCGCAAGCGCCCAAGCCGTCTTCCATTCGTCTGTTGGAAGTGGGCGATCGGGTTATGCACAGCAAGTTCGGTCAGGGCACCATTCAGCAGGTGATTGGCGAAGGTGATAAGGCGATTTACAGCATCAAGTTCGACACCATTGCCGGGCGCAAGCTCCTGGATCCCAAGTTTGCGAATCTGGAGCCCTTGTAAGCATCGTTATCTCAATTATTCTTGGTACCTATGTTAATGAGCCCGGATCCGGTTTCTGTCGGTGAAGGGGCTCAGGCCCGTGCCATGGGCGCCGTATTGGAAATGGTAAAATAAGAGGATGGGTTCTGCCCTCGTAGTTCAGTAGGATAGAACGGCTCACTCCTAAGGAGCATGTCGGGGGTTCGAATCCCTCCGAGGGCAGGTTTATATTTTTGAATTCATCGAATTTGGGTCTCAAATCCTTTAGCGGTAGGAGGTCGTTTTCGGGTCGGACCGCTACACTGGTGGGGAGTCGCATCAGTCTGTCAGACTGTTGGCGATGAGATGTATTCAACCCAGGTACCCTGCTTCGTGTCTAAGAAAAAGAAAAAACGCCAGCAAACGCTTCAAAAAGAACGGATGAACCGGTCACAGGCCAACCCCCCTGCGGCGATTCCCGTGTCGCCCTCGACGGGAATTCCCATGGTACAAAACCCGGGGAGCGCGAATAAACCCAATATCATTGTTCAGATCTTGGAAGAAAATAAAAAGTTGTCGGAATGTCTTCTGTGGCAGATGCAGGAAGATTTTTACAACAATGCCGGGATTGAGGCGTGGAACCAGGTTCCCTTTTACCCCACCTGTAATGCGTTTATTGGGCGTACCTACGCTGAGATGATTCTGGCGTTTCTGCTTGACGTGAAAGATCAGCTGAATCCGGATGAGCCTATTTATATCGTGGAAATGGCATGCGGTACCGGGGGACTCAGTTTTTATCTGGTGAAGGATTTGTTGAAGCGGATTGCCCATTATCCCTCCCTGGCGTCCTTGCGCTGGGTCTACGTGATGACGGACT
Source organism: Vampirovibrionaceae bacterium NZW_1234 (assembly GCA_041697335.1). Lineage (GTDB taxonomy): Bacteria > Cyanobacteriota > Vampirovibrionia > Vampirovibrionales > JAGQHJ01 > JBGUGD01. Next base: position 107,907 of record JBGUGD010000002.1, read on the forward strand.
TTACGGAGAATAACGTCAGTGCCTGGGAGAAAAACCCGAAATTGCTGCCCTTTGTGGAAAAGGGCGTCATGGACTTTGGGGTGTTCCGTCCGGAAGATCAGCGGGAAGTGTACTTACGCCAGTCGAAAGTGACCTTGTCCCGGGAGACCGTGAAAAACCCCATTATCAGTGTGGCCAATTATTTCTTCGATACCATTCGGCATGATCTGTTTCGGATTGCCGATAAAAAGCTTCTGGAAGGGCGTGTGTCGTTTCATCGCGAGTTGGTCGAGGGGCAGGATTCGGAACAGACCCCGCCTACGTTTGGCGATCTGCGAAAAACCGAGTCGTTTTCGCCGGTGAGTGCCGATTATTATGATGATCCCAAGCTCAATGCCATTCTGAAGTACTACATGAATGCCTTTGACAACGCCAGTGTGTTGTTTCCCATCAGTTCCTTCAAGTGCCTCTCCAATCTGCAATACATGTCCAACGATCGGTTGGTGCTGATTTCGTCGGATAAAGGGTTTACCCAGGCCGAGTATATGCAGGATCACTGGGATCAGAACTTTGCGGTCCATGGATCCTTCTCGTTTATGGTGAATTATCACTCGATTGGATTGTTCTTTGAACAGCAGGAAGGGACGTTCTGGTCTACCAAGGAACGCACCGGCTGTTTGGCCACGGTCATGGGTATCATGATGCCCGGCATGGACCAATCTCGCTTTGAAAATAGCGGCTATTACTTCTTGGAGCGGGTCGATAACGAGAATCCCATTAACAACCTGTATTTCTGTCAGGACCTGCTTCACGTAGTGTCGCCCCAGCCTCGCCAGAAGGATGCCATTTTTAAAGCCTCCCTGTCTCTGCTGAAGCTGAGCAACTACGACCCGATTGCCTTCTACTTTATGGGCAATAACCTGTATTCGGCCATTACAGAGCTGGATTGGTCGCAGCGCGAATCGCTGTATCACGCGGCGTGCGTTGTGAAAGACAACTTTTACTATATTCGTCGGGACTTTAATACCTTGTATTGGGTGGCCAAGATGTTTTACGGGTTGGATCGCTTTGAAGAGTGCCGTCAAACGTTTCTGGAATCCATCGAGTTGTTTGGTGTCGATGATCAGGCGCTCTATTACATTGCTGCGTGTAATGAGGTCCTGGGTGATTCTGAGACAGCGTTACTCTATTATCGTAAAACCCTGGAACTGGATCCCAATTGCGAATTGACCAAATCCGGTATTCAACGGATGCTTGCAAAGCTTGGTCAGGGGGCGCCGACTCACTAATCGGTTTTTAGAATGACTGTGCTTTGTTCACTGCCTCTGGATTGTTACGGGCTTGAGTTCCGCTGCCCGGACTTGTGCCATTAAATAGGCACTGAGTGAATCGTTGTTTGTCTTCTTGCGATGGGATTGACTTTCCTGGTCAAACAGGGACAATGGAAGTCAATTGAGACTACCCAACAGAGAGCATAATCTAGCGCTGCTTGCGCCTTGTCCTCAAGGGTTTAATGCCGGGTTACTGGCTTGGACTGCCCGTATGGCCGGGTTGCTATCTGGATAAGAGAGCAGTTGCCTTTTAAACAAGAGGTTAATGGTATCGTGATTGGACGGATAAAGCGATTTTTACTGGGTGCCCCTTTGGCAACCCATGCCGAAGAGCATCAGCGACTGAACGTGCCATTAGGTTTGGCTGTTTTTTCCTCCGATGCCTTATCTTCCACCGCCTATGCCACGGATGAAATCTTGCTTGCCTTGGCCGCTTCTACCTTTGCGGCCAGCGGAAATCTGTTGTCTTTGCCTGTGGCCCTGGCCATTTCAGTTTTGATCGCGATTGTGATTATTTCCTATCGCCAGATTATCCGGGCAAACCCACAGGGCGGTGGGACCTACATGGTGGCCAAAAATAACCTTGGGGTGGTGCCGAGCCATATCGCTGCCGCTTCTCTGCTGATTGACTATGTGTTGACCGTGTCCGTTAGTATTACGGCAGGGATTGCGGCGATTACTTCTACAGGGATCCTGCCCCACGCCCAGGTCACCAGCCTATCCATTATCGCAGCCCTGATTATTATGCTGATGAATTTGCGGGGTTTGAAAGAATCCGGTAAAGCATTTGCCTTTCCGGCTTACACATTTCTGTTCAGCATGGGGGCGCTTATTTTTACCGGGATTTACAAAGCGGTCACCCAGGAACACGTTAATTTGGGGTCTTTTACCACCAGTGCTACCCATTTGACAGATACCACCGGCGGGGATCTCATTAATTTGACGTTGATTCTGGTCTTGTTAAAGGCATTTTCCCATGGCTGTGCCGGTCTTACGGGGATTGAGGCCGTTGCAGACGGGGTCAAAGCGTTTCAAGATCCGGCCCCAGCACGGGCGAATAAGACGATGGCCGTGATGGGGATTTTGTTGATTTCCATCTTCTTGAGCATTACGTTTTTGGCGTTTTCATTCCATGTGATGCCCAAGGCCGATGAAACGATTATTTCCCAGGTGGCTCGCGCCGTTTTTGGGGGCGGCACATTTTTCTACATGCTGGTTCAGTTTTCAACCATGATTCTGCTGGTGCTGGCCGCTAACACGGCATTTGCAGATTTCCCGAGGGTCGCCAGCTTTTTGGCAAATGATGGGTATTTGCCACGCCAGATGATGAACCTGGGCGATCGCCTTGTTTATAACAACGGTATTATGCTGCTCAGCCTCTTGTCGATTTTCTTAATCTGGTTTTTTCAGGGCAATACACACTCGCTGATTCCGCTATATGCTGTAGGCGTATTTATTTCGTTTACTTTGTCGCAATCCGGTATGGTGCTGCACCACCGTCGTGTTCGTGAGCCCGGCTGGAAGCAGGGGGCTTTTATCAATGGCTTTGGTGCTGTGATTACGGCATTTGTTAGCATCATATTAGCCTTTGAGAAATTCACGGAAGGGGCCTGGATTATCTTTGTGGCTATTCCGTTGATTATGTGGATGTTTCGGGCGATTAAGCGGCACTATCTGTCTGTGGCTCGCCAGTTGGTATTGCCGGAGGACTCCGCCTACTGCCCAGTTGGTGTCGAGCATACGGTCTTGGTCCTGGTTTCGTCTTTAAATCGTGGCACCATTCCGGCGTTGCAGTATGCGCAAAGCATTTCCGGCCGAGTGGAAGCGGTTCATGTGAAAGTGAACCCACAAGCGACAGAGCGGCTTCAGAAGGCCTGGGAGAAGTGGGGCTGTAATATGACCCTGACGATCCTGGATTCACCGTATCGTTCTATTCATGAACCTTTGTTGGACTACATTACCGAGGTTGAAAAACGTCACGAGCACGATTTGGTCACGATTGTTATCCCCGAATTTGTTACCAAACGCTGGTGGCACAACCTCATGCACAATCAATCCGCCATTTTTATCAAGACCCTGCTGCGCCAACAAAAGGGGAAAGTCGTCACGACAGTGCGCTATTATCTCGAAGAGTAGGTGTTGCCGATGACACTCTTGAAGCCCTGCTTTTCAGGTATCTTTCGGATGGTTTACTTGACGGGCGGCATATCATTACAAATGTAAAGTTTTGAAGCACTGCTCCAGGTCTTTTTGAGGGCAACCCGGAAGTTGGCTTGGTTTTCATTTAGTATGCTTGTGATATGATTCCCTATACGCCGATGTATAGGCATGCACCAAGTACCCTGACAGGTTACTTATTCCTATAGTCCCTGAGTTGGAGACTTTCAACGATGCCCCTAGGAAATTGGTTTGCCTCCAAGCGAAAAGCAACGTCCTCGCTAAACCCGGAGAGCATGAATCAGAATCTGACGGATGATGATTTTAATCGTTTATGGATTCAGTGCTATAACTGCCAGGAACGATTCCCTCGCAAAGAGATTGAAGACAATATGATGGTCTGCCGGAGCTGCAACTACCACTTCCGTATTGGAAGCCAGGAGCGCATCGAACAACTGGCCGACGCGTTCGAGGAAATGGATGCAGACATGCGTCCCAAGGACCCCCTTGCCTTCTTTGATACCGAGCCTTATCCGGATAAGGCCCGCAAGGCAGAGAAGAAAACCGAGTTGACGGAAGCCGTCATCACCGGCCTGGCTCGGATTCGCGAGATTGATTTTGCCCTCGGCGTAATGGATTTTTCCTACCTCGGTGGCAGCATGGGAAGCGTTGTCGGGGAAAAGTTGACCCGGTTGATTGAAACCGCTCTGGAAAAGAAAATTCCCCTGGTTATTATCTCGTCTTCCGGTGGTGCCCGGATGCAGGAAGGGACCTTTAGCCTGATGCAAATGGTTAAGACCGGCTCAGCCCTTGCCAGGCTCCACGAAGCAGGTTTACTGTATGTCTCTATTTTGACGGAGCCTACCTTTGGTGGTGTAACGGCGAGCTACGGAACTTTGGGCGATATTATTATTGCCGAGGAAGGAGCTCGTATTGGTTTTGCCGGACGTCGGGTCATTGAGCAGACCATTCGTCAAAAGTTGCCTGCCGATTTCCAAACGGCCAATTATTGTATGAAATATGGTCAGGTGGACATGGTGGTTCCTCGGATTCAGCTGAAAGATACGCTGTTTCGTTTGTTGTACCTGCACAATCAGTCTGTTGCCCTTGCTGGCCCCTACAGCCAGCGGCAGACTGTGATGGTATAAGAGGTGTGACCGATGGGCCAAGCCATTGAACCCTTTGAGTTTGAAAAAACCATTTATGAGTTACAAGACAAAATTGAAGAGTTGATACGCGTGAGTGAAGAAACTGGAATCGATATGCAACAGGAAGTGGCAAAACTCTCTGAACAGGCCGAGCGCTATCGGTTTCATGTCTACAAGAATCTTCAACCCAAGGAAAAGGTGCAAATCGCTCGCCACGCTCAGCGGCCAACAACCACGGATATCGTTAAGCAACTGAGCCCGGATACCTGGTTTGAGATGCACGGTGATCGGTCTGGGATGGACGATCGGGCTATCGTGGGCGGCATCATTACTTTGGTGGATCGCCCTGTTATGGTGGTCGGGACCCAAAAAGGCCGCACCATGAAGGAAAATCTGGTACATAATTTCGGAATGCCCAATCCCGAAGGGTATCGTAAAGCACTGCGTCTTTTTAATCACGCCAATAAGTTCGGCATGCCGATTGTGACTTTCATTGATACGCCAGGAGCCTATCCCGGCATTGCTGCCGAGGAGCATGGAATTGGTATTGCCATTGCGCAAAATATTCGGGAAATGGCTCGGATGCGCGTGCCGATTGTTTCCGTGGTTGTTGGCGAAGGCTGCTCGGGTGGAGCTTTAGGCATTGGCGTGGCCAACGAAATCTATATGCTGGAGCATTCGGTTTATACCGTGATTTCGCCGGAAGGGTGTGCCTCTATTCTGTGGCGCAGTGCCGAGCACGCGGCCAAAGCTGCTGAAGCTTTGAAAATTACAGCCCAGGACCTTCTGGCCTTCGGTATGATTGAAGGTATTATTCCAGAGCCTTTGGGTGGCGCCCATTATGACCCGCAGCAGGCGATTGAGTCCATTCGGACCACGCTGACTGCTGCCCTGATTCCGCTCTTGCAACTGTCTCCTCAGGAACTGGTGGAACAGCGCTACGAAAAGTTCCGGAAGATCGGCGCCTTTGAAGAGTCGTTGCTGGTAGGCAGCAACGCTTAAGCTTGTTTTGGGATCGGTTTTTCCCCACAGTATACGTCGCCTGAGGTCCCTCAGCCTGTTTCTGGGTTTATTGCTTTGTGTGGGTTGTGGCACGACGTCCCGGGAAGGGTTTTCTGAGGGGATGGCTGTTGAACGGGCGCAGAAAGAATTAATGTTCATTCTGCATGAAAGAGAAATTCCGTATTATGGATTTATAAGGCCTCGCGTGGTTTCTGCGGGTTCGTGTTATTGGGTTTTGTACAAGCATTCTGTTTACTGGGGACGTTTCTTTGTTTGTGAAACCCTGATGGATGTTGCCGAGGTCAGCACCCATTCCTCGCTCGATGAGCATGAAATTCTTGAGCGGGCCTATGGGGCCTTGCAGGCAATGTTTCCGAATGTGGATGTCAAAAGAGCCTATCCTCGGCATGCGATGACCCGTAAGGCGCTGAATCATCCATCGTTTAAGACGGTCGAGTCTGTGCCTTTGATTGATATTCGATTTGGAGGCCAACATGGGGATCTCACGCTTACGATGGACGATTATGGGTGGTTTGATATCCAAAAATAGCGGCATGGGCATGGCTTGGATGTCCTTTTGTTTACAATTCGACATAAAGTATCATCAGACGTCTTAATTGTTTTTTTATACATATACGATATTGAGACGTTAGGAGTCAGGTTCGCCTGCTTCCAGGATAGCTTTTATCGATGTATTACTAACGATTGGGAATTGAGAAAAAACCCGGATCGAATAGGAGAAGATAAATGTCATCACTATCGCCTATGGCGGCTACAGGACAACCAGCATTTTTCACTTCTCTAGGGCCTACCTCGACCCCCGGCGGATTTTCCGGCCGGAGCTTCGGGACCCCCGGTTTGGTCCAAGGGTTTGGCTTCCCCTCGTTTGGTGATCCGAATTTCTATTTCCAACCCGCAGCCAGTAGCTTTTTCATTAACCGTTTGTTGGGTTATGCCAATGGTTCGGCCGTTAACATCAATGTTGGCCCGACACCGTCCACCTTGGGCTTTGGTGGCCTGTTAAATGGTCTGCCTTACTATGGTGATGCCGGTTCGCCGACGGAGGATCCGTTTGCAGGCTTCGATCAAAGTTTTGGTCAAGGCTTTGGCGGTCCCCAAGGGTTTGGTGGTCCTCAACAAGGCTTCGGTGGTCCTCAAGGATTCGGTGGCGCACCTCAAGGGTTTGGTGGCGCTCCCCAAGGATTCGGTGGTGCACCCCAAGGATTTGGTGGCGCTCCCCAAGGATTCGGTGGTGCACCTCAAGGGTTTGGTGCTCCGCAAGGATTCGGTGGCGTACCCCAAGGGTTTGGCGCTCCGCAAGGATTCGGTGGCGTACCCCAAGGGTTTGGCGCTCCTCAAGGATTCGGTGGCGCACCTCAAGGATTTGGCGCTCCGCAAGGATTTGGTCTCCCTCAAGGCTTCGGTGGCGCACCTCAAGGATTTGGCGCTCCGCAAGGATTTGGTCTCCCTCAAGGCTTCGGTAGTTCCCCCGCTTTGGGTGGTTTTGGTGCTGCCTCCGCTCTAGGCGGTGTGGGTAGCATTCCCTTTGCCGGTGGTGCTCCGGCAGGCTTTGCCCCATCCAGCGCTTTAGGCGGTGTGGGTAGCATTCCCTTTGTGGGTGGTGCTTCAGCAGGTCTTGCCTCATCCAGTGGCCTGGGCAGTGGTATTCTCGGAAGCCTCGGCTTTGGTAGCGGAATTGCCGGACTCGGAATTAATCCGGCCGCAGGAGCGGCCCCAAGACCATCGGCTCCGATGGGCCCTATGCCCGGCGGAATGGGATTACCTCCGATGGGTTTAGGCGGTGCTCCTTCGATTGGACAGCCTGCCCCGACGCAGCCTGCGTCCAACTCGGCATCCTTGCTGAATAGCGTGCTAACGTTTGTGCTTCTGTTAGCCGTACTGAAGCGCCAGCAAGGCGACGCTGCATAAGCCACAACAAACTTGCGAATGTGAGATTTGTAAGACAGCTCTATCCGGGCTGTCTTGCATTGGGGTTTGTCCTCTGACGACTGAGGCTAATGCACAAGCCCCTCAAGAATATTCTTGAGGGGCTTGTAAAATGTTGATTTAAAACGAGATCAACCTATCTTTTACGAATCAGAGTGAAGTTAATCAAACCGTCAGTTTCAGAACGGTCGATCCCGTCAAGGCCAGTAGTATTGATGGTATCAGCCCAGTTGCTGATGGCGGTGGCTTGACCACCTAAGCCTGCAGCACCGCCGCTGAGATCAACGGTAGAGGTGCCTAAACCGGTAGGCATTTTGGTGCCTTGCAGGAAGAGAGAACCGCCGGAGCCACCGTTACCACCGTTACCGGCAGTAGCGGTTGCTAAATCAGCTTCTGCAAATGCGTTTTGGCCGTTGCCACCATTGCCACCCTTGCCTTCAATGATACCGTAGTTGTTGAAGTTGGAGACGTAGCTAAAGGATACGGTTCCACCGTTGCCACCGTTACCACCATCTTTACCCACCGAGTCTTGTGTTGAGGGTGTGGCAGGAACGGCCGCTGTGCCTGTAGTTTGGCTCACGATAACGGTGTTCGAGCTGATGACTTCGGTGAAGTCCAACTCAATGTTAGTCCCCTGCTGATTGGGGCGAATTTTGACAAGCAACTTGTTGTTGGCCGAAACAGGCTGGGTCCCGACGCTATTCACAAAGTTAGAATCTAGCGTAAAGGCAACCTGGGCCGTGGTGTTTCCTGAGAAGGTGTAGTTGTAGGTCCCCAGGGTTGTGGTGCCTTGTTTAAAGACCAGTTGCACTGAAGTGGTACCGTTGTAGGTGGCTGTTACGGTATAGTCACCCAGATTCAGGCTCCCGTTGAGGGCAGAAAACTGAGGGCCGGAAATGGTGATGGGTGTCCCGGATTGGGCCGAGGTAATCACAACAGAGGCCACGGTATTTTCATAGGTACCGAGTTGACCGGTGACGTTTTCGCCCGGAACGGCGGGAGACCCTGGTGTTCCGGGGATTAATTCACCGATGGCGGTGGTGGTGTAGGTACCACCATTGCCACCATTGACTTGAATTTTGGCGCCTTCGGCCACGGTGGTGGTGTTGGCAGAGTTGAATTCAATACGGCCACCATTGCCGCCGTTTTGTGCCACAGCATTCGCCGGAGAATCAGCATCTACTGTGTAGCCGTTGCCACCGTTAGCGCTAACGAGGGCGTTAGGGCCAACATGGAGATTTTGGCGGGCATTGACCCGAATAAAGCCACCATTGCTTGCGGCTGCATCGGCCAAAGTAACGCCATTGGCTTGAACGATCCCGTCGATGTTCACCACACCGCCGTTAAGTTCGATGTTGGGGTTGGCTGCGACGAGGGCTGGGCCACCGCTTGCATCCAATGTGGCATTTTGTAAGACTTGGATATTGTTGCCCGTGCCGGCGGCGTTGACAACAATGCGTCCGCCAACACCGTTAGAGCCGGTGGCTTGGGTCAAGGAGCCAGGGCCAAAAGCGACACCACCCACATTAAAAGCAATAACGCCACCTTCAGTCCCGTTGGCAGTGATGTTTCCGTTTTGGAACACGTAAGCAGCGTTGATATTGACTTGGCCGCCTTTGCCACCAGCACCATTGGCATTCAATTCACCAAGAATGGTGAGAACATTGTTGGGCACGGTAAAGTTGATTTGACCGCCATCAACCCCGTTGACGGCACGGTAGGTTACGCCGGGTTGCAGGGTGATAGGTGCGTTATTGGAGCTGGTCACGTTAATGACAGATGCGGTTACGTTGGAATTCAAGCTCCCGCCGGTGGTGGCAGCATTGATATTAATTTCAGAGGCGAATGCCGAAGGCAGCATCACCATGGGCAAGCTGAGGGCAACGACGGCAGAGGCCGCTTTGTACAGAAAATTGATGGGGGAATTTACCATGAATGAATAACTCCTAGAGGTTGATTCCGTAAGTAATAATGAGGGTAGGGGTCGTCTTGTTTAAAAAAATAAGGGTGAAAAACTGATGGAGAGGTGGTTAAGACTCCACAACAGTGACTTTTTTGATAGGTACTATCATCTCACTCAGTTAAGCCGAAAGGAAGGCTTATTGCAACCCTGAGAACACTTGTGAATTTGGGTAATTTGAGCCGCTCTTCGGGATAACGCTCAAAAGAGTGTTGTTAAATATTTTTTTTGTGGATTCTTTGTAGAAAGCTTCCCGGCTTGGTTTTTATTTCAGTGCATCGAATCGTCTTTGTTGTGACATAAGTCGCTCTTGCATTTTTGGTGAGGCTCCTTCATTCTTTTTAATAATGATGATTTACTGACAATTGCCATGCCTTCTTTTGTAATGCTTTTTAAACCCAAATACCGGTTTATGCTGGTCTCGGGGGTTGTAAGCGCCTCTGTTTTTTTAGTCGCAAACGTGTCGATATGGGCACAAGTTCCTACTCAGGCTAATCCGGGTGTTTTGCTGCCTGCACCTACTGTGCAGGTGCGTCAAGAGCAGCAGCAGACCCAATCAAAGTCACTACCTTCAACACAAAACACGCCAGAAAAAACAACGTTGGATCGGCCGGACGATTTATCTTCCGTGGCCATTCCTGAGGTCCGGTTTTACCTGGACAAACTGATGGTTGAGGGCAGTACGCTTCTGTCATCAAAAGATTTGGAAGCACTGATGGCGCCCTATGAGAAGCGAGAAGTTACTTTTGACGATCTGAATCAGGCAGCGGCCAAGTTGCGGGCGTATTATCACGACAAAGGGTATTTCACCACCTATGTATTTATTCCCCCCCAGGACGTGGATGACGGGATCCTTCGTATCAAGGTCCTGGAAGGCCGCCTTGGGAAGCTATCAGTAGACAAGAATCGATATTATCGGGATTTTGTCGTTACACGACAGTTTCGGGCCAAGGCGGGCCAATTGTTTAATTACAAAACCTTTGAAGAGGATATTAATTTAGCCAATCAACTGGCTCCGTACCAGGTGAAGGCTGTTCTGAATAAAGGAGAGCATTCTGGAGAAACCGACATTACGCTCAATGTGGTTGATAAGCAGCCATGGCAAATTTCGTTAACCGGCGATAACCAAGGACGCCCCTTTATTGGGATGTATCGCGGCGGCGTTGATGTTACCAATCAAAGTTTGCTGGGACTGGGTGATCGCCTTTTTACCCGGTATTATGGGGCCTCCGGAACACAAGTGGTGATGGGATCCTACAGTGTTCCAGTTAACCGTTTTGGTGATGAGGTTAGTGTTAACTACAGTTACAGCCATGTTGATGTTGACTTAGGCTTGAATGTTCCCCAACAACCCATTGTAGGGACCGCGAAAAGCTATGGCATCGCTTATTCTCACCCTCTCAATAAAAAACGTTCGCTGGTGTCCGATATCGGGCTCAATCTGCGGACGATTGATTCCCGGGTTGATAGTACACGCGTTAGCCATGACGAAATTCGAACCCTTCAGGCCGGAATCTCGTTTAATGAATCCGATCGCCTGGGCCGAACATCGGGGCGTTTGCAGCAGACGGTGGGCATCGGGTTTTTGGGCGGAAACCGGCAATTTTTCAAGTCTGAAGCCATGGTCACCCGCTTATTGCGACTTTCTGAATCAAATACCTTGATTTTAAAAGGCTATGGCCAGCTGACACCCGATGCGCTGCCCACCGCCGAAGCCTTTCAGATTGGCGGCGCTTACAGTGTTCGAGGCTATACAGAGGGGCTGTTGATTGCAGATCGGGGATTTTCGTTCAGTGCGGAAGATCGGTTTCCCATTCCATTTTTAAGCCGCATATCCCCCAAGATGAACAATCGGTTACAAGGCGCAGCCTTTTTTGATGTGGGGCGGGTGTGGCTGGATTCCAGCAACTCCCGTTTCGGTGCAGCATCGAATCAGGCGAAGAATTCACTTCTAATGAGTGTCGGTGTTGGCGTTCGTGCTCGACTGACCCGCTTTGTTCAGGGCTTTGCCGATTTGGGGGTGGGTTTAGGGGACAGAAACGGCGTAACCCGTCCCAACGGCGATCCGACGGTACGGCTTCACTTTGGGCTTCGTTCCAACCTGCTGCCTGAATAATTCGCGCATCACCCGGTATTTTCTTAAAAAGTGGGTAGCAACATTTTTCTTAAGATTGTTTTTATATTTATAAGGTTATATGTGTATCGTTCATGCCCCATAGGATGGGCATGCTGAGTTAGGAGGCATTTGCCGAGCGTATGAATGTGACAGCCAAGACAACCGATGTGCCGAGAACCAATTCGGCACCGCTGAGCAAGCCGGTCGAATCCAAGTCAACCTCTGCTCAAGGGTCCGGGACGGCCAAGGCGACGACCTCAGCAACCACGACTCCGCAAAGTCGGGAAGAGCGCATTAAGGATTTGGAATCTCAAATCGATAAGATGAAGTCGACGCTGGAATCCTTCAAATCCTTGGCCGCTAAGCAAACACAAGCGCCTAAGCCTGCACAGGGCCAATCATTGCAATCTGGAAATGCACTATCGTCCTTGCTACCATTTTCGAACTTGTCCTTCTCCTCGAATCAGCGGCAGCCCTCGCTGTTTAATCCGGAGAATGCCGGTGGTTTCCAGGTGGATCCCTTCTTTTTGCAGTCCAAGCCCAATCCTTTTGGGGCCGGTGAGAGTCTGATTGTTCAGGTTCTGCCCTATGGTGTTGAGCCTTCCGGTGGCGGCGAATAATTGGATTGTTGAAACCGCCTGACATGCGCAGCGGGCAGCGACGTTACAAAGTGTAACAGTTTTTGTACCTGATATCTTCAAGGATAGTCAGGGATGTGTTTTTGCGGTAATCTGCATTTTGGTAAGTAGAGGTGCAGTTTCCAAGAGTATGCTTATCCCAGACGGTTGAACGTCGTAACGAGGGTAAGACGAAAGGGGAAACCTGCCGAAACGATAAGCCCATTCAACGGGGTGCATCGTTGGTCGATGAGGCTAAATCCTCCCGACTGTCTTGAAAGACTTCCGGGTCTTTCAAGGAGCGCTATTGCCACCGGTAGGACTTTTTCTCAGGGTCCTTGTGAACGGTGAAGGCGTTTTACTTGCCTTCAGAGTCCCCCCTCAACCGTTCCCCTGATAGGTCCCGCTGATGTCCCTCGACATTTCTCCAGCACCAATCCGAATGACTCCCCCTCGGGTGTCGGGTGTTGTGGTGCCACCGCAACATTCAGGGCAACAGCATCGCCAGGTGTCTTCGCCGCGTTTTGGCAACGGGCTGATGAACGGGGCGGATCGCTTTGTCAGTTGGTTTGTGCGGAATTTATACGATCGGGGGGAAGGGTTTCGGTATCTCGTTGAGCAGACCTTGGGCTATACGGCTCCCCGCACGATTCAGCAATTAAACCGCACTCGCTCCATTACGGGTAAAGGCAATGAAATGGCTGCCCAGGAAATGTTGATTCGGGACTTGGCTGCCGATTTCACCGATACCATCCTGCCAGGACTGATTGCCACGTTCGGTGTTGGCTGGGTCATGGATCGGATGGGTAAAACTCTGTTGCAACGTAATATGGGGCATGATGCGCTGGCTTTTTATCAGCATATGGCCCGGGGTGCCAAAGGCGCCGCTGTCAGCCAAGCCGAGTTTTATCAGGGCATTGAAACCCGACTCACCGACTTTGCCAAAGCCTCGAAGGCCACACCGGCAAAAGCGTTGAATTTGAAAGCGCTCATCAACGAGATGCGCAGCAGCAAGCATATTGAGGATGTGGAAAAAACCATCGCCACGCGTTTAGGCCTGAGCCACTATGACGTTAAACTGGCCTATGGCAATAAGAAGCATTTGGAATTGCCCTTGCGGGATTTGGTCAAAGATCTGTGGCATATTCGCCAAGGCGTAAAAACGTCCAATGTCGGCAATGCCTGGGGCAAAGAAGCGCTCGCCATGGTCCAAAAAACGGCCGGTAAAATGAAGTGGCAAATGCTTGGCAATGTGGCGGCATTGGTGGCCAGTATCAGCATTCCCTTTGTTGTGCGACTCATTACAAAACGCGTCTATGGCAAAGATGCATTTCCGGGGACCAAGGAATTGGAAGAGCACTTTAAAACCCCTGAGGCAAAGAAAGCCCAGGATTCCAAGCGATTTGTCTGGTTTCCCTATCTTCAGGAGACCCTGAAAAACGGTAACTGGACACCGCTGGCCATCACGGCTGGGTTTTTTGCCGTTCTGGGTGGTGTGGTGCTGCGCCGGTTTCATTTGGCCAAAGGCAGCATCTTCCGATTTAAAGACTGGGTCAAAGTCTATGAGTTTCAGCGTCACTTTCCGTTTACCACCGTGACCCAGATGGAGCTGACCTATGGACTGTTATGCGGCATGCGTCTTGCAGCCAGCCGGGATCAGGCCGAGTTTCGTGAAACGGCAATCCGTGACTGTCTCCTGGGTTGGCCCACGTTGACCTACTTCTTCCCGATGTTTCGCAAGTTCTTAAGCCAGCAGTTTAACCAGCGCTTTTTGACCAAAAAGTTTCGCACCCCCAATTTGCTCATCAAGCCTAATGGCGAGGTTCGAGGCAGTCATGAAATGACCCCGGAATTATTTAAAACCATGGGGCTGGGAGCAAAAGCAAGCACTGCCGTTCAGTCTGCCAAAAAATATCAATCCTGGATTACGTTTATTTCAGCGCTGACATCGTGGGTGATGTTGGCCTTTGCGGAGCCTCAGTTGGGTATTTGGCTCACCAACTCATTGGAGTTGCGGCGCTTAAAAGGGCTGTCGCAGCAGAAAGGGCAGGAAGCATCAACAGCAACTTCCCAGAGCCAAGAGAATCAGGAACCGCTTGAAGGATCAAAGCCATCTCATGCATCCCAACGTTGGGCGACCGAATCACTGGCTGAGCTGGACCACCATCAGCCCGCAGTGATGTCCATGCCTGCCATAACGCCACTTCAGTCTGCTTATGAAGCCAACACAAATGGCTATTCGATTTATCCTGCAGGTAATTGGGCTTCTGCCTGGAATGGTTGGCAGCCCATTCCTTATACCCCTGCAGCATATTCCCAGGCCTCGTATCCACATTACGCATCATAAAGGTTTCTAACGAATGCGTTGATTCAAAAACTCTTGCTTCAATTGGATTAAGATTAGGAGCAAGCTCAAGAATATGGTCACATCATCCTATTGGGAATTGTATGCCATAACAAACATTTTAAATTCGGGCAAGCCCCTCCGGTCTAGGTTCAAGATTCAGACTGGAGTTTGATCCAAGACACCGATTTGAAGTGTTACAGTATTAACATACAAGCCCAACCCCCCTGGCCCCGTGCCTAAGATAGAGAAGAAGACGTAAGAGAAGGGAGAGGAATCAATGACACCTGCTGCTTTTTCACAGTACCAAACGAATCGTGATCTGGAACGCCAGGTCTATGACTGTGTCATGCAAGGCCTCACCTGTGATGGTATTGCCCAAAGGCTTCAATTGGACCCCGTTTTAACCCGTCAGCTGGTCAACCATATCCTGGCCAAACTGTGCCTGGATACGGGTGTGAAACAAGCGTTGACATCCCTTTGGGCCTATTAACTTTAAACCCGGTAGACACACAACACTCATTCTCTCAGTAGACACATCAACCTCATCCAGAATCCCGCAAAGACCTGACCGTCTTTGCGTTTTTTTTGGAAGGCCTTTAAATTGGGGGGCTTTAAAAATGCGTCAAGGCTGTCGTTGTTTTTAGCTGTTAATGATTCTTTAACGCACCGATCTTTTAGATTTTGACTTTATATACATGTGTGTGTAGTCCTTCGATGTAGCTGCCTGAGGTGGCTACGGTGATTCGCTATGGAGTTGTGGTATGTTGAATGATTTTCTGGCGTCGACGTTGCCCTTGAAAACGGAAAAGCGGAGTCGGGATGGCGTGGTGGATCTGTCGATCCGCCCGAGAAAAGATTCTTCAACACTCGATTTATTAGCGCTGGGTATGGATTCCCCTATGGATGAAGCTGACACGGGCTTTTCCGGTGGTGGTATTCCCACTCTGCCGGAGGATAAACCGCGTACTTCACGTCGAGGTGTAATGCCCTGGGTGGCTCGTAATTATAATAATGCCTTGGTGTCGAATGGGCCGGTCATGTTTGTTAATAATGTTCCTGCCGATGACAAACCCCAGAAAACCAAGCCGCAAGTGCAACGGGAATTTCTGCAAAACATTTATCAGGTTATTGGTATCTGGAATCGGCGGATTGCTGCTCTTGAAAATCATATTGAGACAGTGATGCCTGGAAAAATTAAGGTAGCACAGGCCAGAGTAACTGAACTATCAAAAGATGCCGACTTTGTGGCGTTTCCTGCACGTATGAAAAAACTGCAGGACATTGATGAGCAGATTGCAGCTCTCATGGAAGAGGCCTCTGGGCTTCGAGAGAAACAGGTCACCGATGGCCTTGGGTCGGGTAAAAGTAAAAATCAGATCCGTCGCGAAGAGATTCAAAAAGAAGTTCTGGAGCTTCAGGTAAAGCGCCGTAAGCTTTGGCCAGATGTCATTAAAAGCCAACAGGCCATGATCAATGTTGAAAAAGCAAAACAGGATGTTAAAGATTTGGAATCCCAGATTCCCTATTTTAAAAAGGATCTGGAGGTTTACAAGAAAGCCGTTGAGGAATTAGGTACAGCTGAAAAAGGCAAGCTCAAGCTCAAGGGTAATCCATTTAAGATGGATAAAGTGGATCAGGAGGTCCTGGATGTCATCAATAATTTTGCCAAGAACAGCAAACGCTATGATCCCAGTGAACTCCTTGAAGCCTTGGCTGGCAAAGGAATTCTGAGCGATTCTCACAATCTTTATGTTCGCTATCTGCGAGGAAGCACGATTTCAGATCGTGATATTGCGTTAAACGGTGTTCACGATCACAAACGGGCAGGTGAGCTGCGTATCCGTAGCTTGGAAGCCGATTTGAAAACCTTGCAGCGGCGTCAGGCTAATGACGAAACAGATTTGGCGATTCCCAAGGGCATTAAAAAAGACGGCTCCATTCCCATGACGGAAGCTGAGCTAGAGGCACTTGAGGAGATGGCCAGTGTTTATGTGAACTTGATTGCTCTCTATAAGTTCAATCCCATCCACGGCAGTATCCTGATGGCGGACTTGTGGGATATGAACAGCCGTATGATGAATGGGAACCCTTCAACCAATATGCTCAAGCTTTTTGGTGAAGCGGTGAAAGACTATGCCAAATCCGGTAAGGTCGTGGAAGATGCGGCCGAAGGATTCATTATGGGGTTGGTCTTTCGCGGTGCGGCTGCCGTTGTCGGCGGTCCTGTTGTGGCGGTTGTGGGTGCCATTATGATGGCGGTTATGGCGGGTGGCCTCCGTAACAAGCTTGAATCCATTATCAATATGACCCGAAACGTGGATGACACGATTCTGGATGGCGATAGTGACGAGGTTAAAAAGAAGAAAAACGACCTCTTTACCCAACGCCAGGCCAAGGCTATGAAAGAGTTTATGCAGCACGATGTGATTCCGATTCTGCCGCAGTTGCTGGGTGGCCTGGGTGCCGGAAAGATTGGTGCCAAAGGAAAAAGCCCGGTTCTTGCCGATGCGAGCCGTCGTGCCAACTTTGCAGGCGAGAAAGCCAAAATTGCTCGGGGGCGGGCAACAGCGCTTGAGGCTGAGGCCGCTCGTGCAAAACGACTGGCTGATACCTCGAAAAGTCCGCAGGATATTGCTCGTGCCAACCGACTCGCTGAAATTGCCGAACGTCTGAAAAAGGCTGCCACGGAAGCAGAAACCAAGGCGGCGGATGCCAAGTCCAAGTTGCCGGAATTGGCGGAAGCTGTTAAAGAAGCTGAAAAGGCTACAAAAGAATATATGCGGGCCAAAAAATCGGGCAACAGGCCTGCCCTGGAAGCGGCTGAAGCCAAGCTGAAAGCGGCTATGGAAAAGGTGCAGCGTCTCCAGGATACGGTCGGCAGAAACAATAAAGTGCGGGCAATTGACGAAGCCCAACTTTCCGAGGGCAATATTGATATTCGTGCCAAAAACCAGAAACCGATGAGTTTATCCGAGGCGCCGCCCGATTCTCCGATGCGGACGGCCATGGAAAAAGCCGGTTTGTCTGAAGAGCAGGCCAAATTGATTGATCTCGAGTTTATTAGCTCAAACGAATCACCTTCATGCCAAATGAAAAGTGATCGAATCAAAATCAAGCTGCCCAAGAACCCTGATGGAACGGTTCGGATTACGGATCTGGCGCATGAGCTGGCGGAAGCCAAAATGCGGCTTGAGGCTAAGACAAATCCCAAACTTGCGACGCAATTGGCTGAGGCTGAGCGCTTGGCGAAACGATACCAGGATGCTCAAAAAGCTTACCGGGAGGCCTTAGAAGAAGTGGGCAATCCAGAGGCTGTTCCTGAAAATATTCGTCAACAACTGGCGGAGGCTCGTTTTGCTTATGAAAACAGCCCCACGGAACTTCGGGCCAGAGCCGTCGAAATGGAGGCCTTGTCCAAACATGCTGAAAAATCATTTGATGCCACAGGGGGTGTCGATGAAAATCTACTCAACCTAACGGCCGAAGCCGGTGAGCAGGCTGCCAATTTAAAAACACGCCAACGGGCCATGGAACGATTCCGAGACGCCAGATCCGTTGAGGCTTTAGAAGCCGCTGAAGCCGAATTAACCAATGCCGGATACACGGATACGGAATTAGGGTTGCTCAGGACCTTAAAGGGCCTGCGCTCGGGTCTGATGTTCCCTGCCAATGCTACCGGGCCTCAAATTGCGTCTGCGCTAGGCGGTGAGTACGTAAAAACCGAATGGGGCGTTCACCAGATAAAAATGCCGGATGGCTCCTATCGTTTATATCCGGCATCCGAGGTGACCGCAAGCAATCCGAAACGGGCGCCTAAATTGAAAACGGTCGATGCCAAAACCGCTAGTAATAGCGAAGCATTAGCCAAGGCTGCGAAGGATTGCCTGCGTGAAGCCTTGCCCACGGAGGCGGAGATCATCAGCTATTTGGAATCGCAAGGTTGGGAAGTCCGTGTGCATAGTGCGGGGAAGCATGGGAAGAACTATATTGCCACACGAGACGGTAAAACCAAGTATTTCTCCGTAGATAAAGGTAATCAGGGCAGTGGCGGTGATGCCGGTATTCCGCACCAGGGGACCAAGGGCGGAGTCGTTAAACTGTTTCCCGATGATTCGTATAATTTTGATAAACGCAAATATGGGACCGTTGATTTGGATCCGCTTAAATAATTGAATTCCAGTGTTAAAGCGATTCGCTAAAAGCTTTGTTCATGAAACTGATAGGGGACGTTTCGTTTGGCAAAGCGTTTGAATAAGTAGGCGTCGACTTTCTTGCTTAGTTCCAATTCTTTTGTGGTGTGGGTGGCTCCCACGGTGGTGTCGATGCCGGCCCAGTGGTTGTTGGGCTGGGCTTTAATGGGTGTGACCCGGATGCGAGCCTTGGGAAAACGTTTCATAATATCTCGAACAAGTGCTTTCAGTTTTTTCATCGACGATGGTGGCCACTCGATATAATCAAAGCCTGTATTGGTCATGACAATGCGTCTGTCGAGTTTACGCTGGTGATGCCGGATGGGAATCCCCAGGAAAAGCCCAGCGGAAAATCGGGGCGCCGAGGATGAGGAGTAGGAGAGGATTGGGCGGATGTTCATGAAGAGCGGCCTATGTTGTCCCTTATTATCGAGCTAGCACAATAAAAGGCATCAACATCCAAAATTGCCTAAATGGCCTTGAACACGTGAAGCCGTGTTTACACACGGCTCTCTTATACCAAGGCGCGACACCAAGGCAAGCCCTTGCGCTCAACGGGTTTTGTGTTGCCTACACCATTTGGGATGGATCAAACAGGACCTGCTGCCCCAAGGCTTGGGGAAGGGGCTTGTTCGGGTACAGGTGGCGAAAGGCCTTGGGTGAAATGACCCGCCCTCGGGGGGTGCGTTGAATCATCCCGGCCTGAAGCAGGAAGGGTTCATAGACGTCTTCCAGCGTGCGGATATCTTCCCCAATGGCGGCTGCCAGGGATTCAATCCCCACCGGGCCGCCGGAAAAACTCTCGATGATCGTGTTCAGAAGCAGGCGATCGGTGGGATCGAGCCCCAATGGATCAATTTCAAACAGATCCAGTGCTTCTCGGGCGTTAGCAGCGTCGATGACGTTGACCTTGTGGCGCACCTGAACAAAGTCTCTGACGCGGCGCAGCAGGCGGTTGGCAATTCGAGGGGTGCCCCGGCTGCGTTGGGCAATGGCCTCGGCGCCACCGCCATCAATCTCGATGTTGAGGATTTTGGCGGTGCGTTGGACGATTTGAATCAATTCTTCAGTGGTGTAGAAATTCAACCGGTAAACAATGCCGAACCGGTCCCGAAGCGGACTGGAAATGGAGCCCGCCTTGGTGGTGGCGCCCACCAAGGTAAAGCGAGGTAGTGGCACCCGCAAGGTCTTAGACATATGGCCCTTGCCCAGGGTTCGGTCCAGGGCAAAGTCTTCCATGGCGGGATACAGAATCTCCTCGGTAACTTTGTTCAGGCGGTGAATTTCGTCAATAAAAATAATGTCGCCGAGCTTCAACGCCATTAGCAGGCCCACAATGTCTCGGGGGCGCTCCAAGGCCGGGGCGGAGGTAATATGAACATCGGCACCCATTTCCTGGGCCAGGACCAAGGCCATGGTGGTCTTGCCCAATCCGGGAGGGCCGTAGAGCAAAATATGATCGAGCGGCTCCTGGCGGTGTTTAGCTGCTTCAAGGCTGATGTGAATGGTTTCTTTTAGCTGGCTTTGGCCAATATAGTCTGCCAGCGAATGAGGACGAATGGTTTGCTCTTCTCGCAAATCAAATTCGGTTTGCTTGGAATCGGTGATGCCATGGCGCTGGCGGACAATTTCGGCCATGATGGTCTGCCTCCTCGGGAAATGCTGCCGCTAGGACATTGTAACAGTGGGAGTATTATTGCGGAAATAGCCGGCTCGTTCCAGGACTCGCTGAAGGGCAATCAAGATGGTTTCAACATCCTGAAGGGTGTTTTGTCGCCCAAAGGAGAAACGGAGCGAGCTTTTGGCTTCATCTGTCGAAGCCCCCATTGCGTGAAGCACATACGAGCCTTCTAACTGGGCACTATGGCAGGCTGAACCGCTGGAAACACTGATGCCTTGAAGGTCCATGCGGAGGACCAGCGCTTCGCCTTCCAGTGGCGCAAAAGAAACATTGATATTGCCAGGGACACGGTACTCCAGGTTCTTGGGGCCATTAATACGTGCTCCCGGGAAACGGTGGACGATGCCGGTCATCAGCTTATCCTGCAAGGTCTTCAGGTGATGCGTGGTTTGGCGCATATCGGTTGCTGCCAAAACCAGGGCTGTGCTTAGGCCCACGATACCTGGAATATTTTCAGTGCCGGAACGAAGTTCATTTTGCTGTCCTCCGCCGTGAAGCCAAGGGGCAAGGGCTTTTTGCGCCTTGGAGTTTGTATAGAGAAAGCCGATTCCTTTGGGGCCGTAGAATTTGTGGCCTGAGGCGGAAAGCAGATCAATCGGCATCGTGCGAACATCTATCGCTAGCTTGCCGATGGTTTGCACGGCATCGGTATGAAACAGAACATCATGTTCGTGGGCAATAGCCCCCAAATTTTCAATGGGCTGCAGTGTGCCCACCTCGTTATTGCCATGCATAATCGATACCAGCACCGTATCTTTTCGCAGGGCTGCTTTTAAGTCTTCCGGAGCCACAAATCCGTCGGTATCGACCGGTAACCTCGTAATCTCCCAACCCTGGGATTCCAGCCAGGCACAAGGCTCAAGGATGGCCGAATGTTCAATGCTGGAGGTGATGATATGGCGGCCTTTTTGTTGTAAACCGAAAGCCAGGCCCTTCAATGCAAAATTGTTGGACTCCGTCCCACCACTGGTAAAGATAATCCCGTCTGCTCCATCGGCGTTTAAGATTTGTGCAATCTGGTCTTTTGCCTGTTTGAGTGCCTTGGCAGTTGCTCGGCCATGACTATGAAGGCTGGAGGGGTTTCCAAATTGCTCTGAATAGAAGGGAAGCATTGCTTCAAGCACTTCGGGGCGGGTCGGAGTGGTGGCTGCGTGATCCACATAAACAGCGGGTTTTGTCACGGGAGCTCCTCAATATTGCACCGGCTTTGGGACATGATTATAATAGAAATTCGTTCGGAATTCTTCTTTTGGTCTGTTATGAAGACAATTCTCATTGCTGTTGGGGGTAACGCTCTTTTTGATCTTGAAAACGGGAACAATGTGGATCCCTATAAAATTGGGGCCGTCTGTTCCGAGTTGGTCAAAGCGGTTCAATTGGGCTATCAGCCAGTCGTTACCTTTGGTAATGGTCCTCAGGTGGGTAACTTGCTGGAGATGTCCGAAAAGTATACGCACCCCCCAAAGTGGCCTATTCCGTTAGATGTGTGCGTATCCTGGACCCAGGGCGAGTTGGGCTATGTGCTCAGCAAGGAACTTCAGAACCAGCTTCGCCAGAATAATTTGCCTGGAAATGTGATTGCCGTAAACACTACCGTGATTGTGGATGCCGATGATCCGGCCTTCTGGAATGCGACGAAGCCGGTGGGTAACTTTTTTTCGGCAGCGGATGCCGAAATTCTGTCCAACGAGCGTGGCTGGCAGATGAAGCCGGATAGTAACCGCGGCTATCGCCGAGTGGTGCCTTCGCCTAAACCGGTGCGTGTCCTGGAAGAGGAAGCCATTGGACACCTAGTTCGCGGAGGCAGTATTGTGATGGCTGGAGGTGGTGGTGGCATTCCGATTATTGAAGAAGATGGGGTTTACCGTGGGGTTGAGGCGGTGATTGACAAGGACTACACCGCCTGTATGCTGGCCATGCGGCTTAAGATTCAGGAGCTGCTGATTTGTACCGCAGTGGATCAGGTGTATCTGCATTACGGCACGCCCGAGCAGGAAGCCCTGGGAACTGTCGATCTGGTTTCGGCAAAGGCCTATCTCGCTGAAGGTCATTTCCCGCCTGGAAGTATGGGACCCAAGGTGGAAGCCTTGATTCAATTTATTGAGCAAGGTGGCGAACGTGCCACGCTAACTCGTCTTGAAAGTCTCAGCAAAGCCTTAATCGGGAAGGCCGGCACCCGCTTTGTGCGAGCTTCCGAAGGACAGGATGCTCAATTGGCGATGTAACAGTATAATAGTGTCTAAGGCAGTTACTGGCGATAGACTCGCACATTGGAAAAGGGAGCTTGCACTGTGAGTGAATATATTTTCAAACTCAAAAAAGGTGATTTAGAGCTTGAATTGCGAAGCGATGACGCGAAGTTCATCGAAATGCAAATGGAAAACTGGCGTAATACTCTTGTCAATCAACAAGAACGTCACTAGACCTGCTGGTTGGCCATGGATCTGACTGAGACCCACTACTATCAACTGGATCTGATTCAAGGCGATTTATGTCTTGAACTCGAATCAGATGATCGGGAATTTATTGCACATCACATGCAGCGCTGGTACGAGATGTTCGGCTACGGAGACGTTCCGGTGAAGACCCGAACAACCACCCCGGAAACCTCTATGGTGTCCATGTCAGGGCCTGCACCAGTACTGGCATCTGGGTTAGCTCCTGCTGCCGACACGCCTCTGCCCAGTCAAACTCAGTCTCAGGCAACTGATCCGGTGAACCAGATGTTGTTGGAGCAGATCACTCAACTTCAGCAACAGGTACAGGTCCTCACGCAACAGCAGCAACTTCAAGTTCAATCAGGGACCGTGCTGCAGACACAGGCGGCTTCGATTACGTCCTACTCTTCTATTGCTGCTATTTCTTCCATATCAAGTGCCATCAAACCTTCTCCCGAGGCCAGTGTAGATGTATTTGTCGCACCGGCACATGAGGAGATGCAAGGTGATTTTGACTCCTTTCTCTCCGTGAAGCCAGAACCGGAGGAAGCCGGGCCAACTTTTGAACACCCTGTCGAAAACCCGACAATTACTGTCGAAAATGAAGTAACAATCGTTCCTGAATTTGTACCTGAACCCCAGGAAGCACAAGACTCTTCTGAAAACTTAATGAACTTTCGACAGCCTGTTGAAAACATGTCAACTGTTGTCGAATCGTTACAGAGCGAGCCTCCTGATCAAGCCGTATTGGAAGCCCTGCCTGCGCAATCTGTGCCCGAACATTCCGAAGAAGAAGATCTGGATTTGATTTTGGATTCTCTGGCGTCGGATCTGGAAGCACCTTCTGATAACGACCAGCCACCTCCTTCTGTTGAGTTGTCTGCTGAATCGGTGGAGGGTCCTGTTATTGATTCAGAGTCTCCTGTTGACGACATTTTGGGGGTGCTTGCTCAAGACTTGGAATCCCCCCACATTGATAAAGAGCCGTCCCGGGTTGCGGAATCGGTTCAGACACTTCCTGATCTCTCAGAATTTATGCCTTCTTCACCCACGCCGGACCTTCAAAACAATAATGAACAAGCCTTTGATGAGGCTCTGGCAAGTGCGTTTGATCAACAAGGCAGCCCCCCGTCCCTCCCTGAGAAAAATGATGATGAGGAGGAGAAACCGCCTTATTCAAGACCGGAAGTGGACTATGATTTTGGTATTCCGCTTCCGGATCCTCCAACGGATCCGGCTGTTCAGAACTTGAGCCTTGAAGTGCTTGAAAACCAAGAGGCCCAGCCTTTTGAATCTCCCTTCCCCAAGCTTTCTGAAGATGGAGAGGAACTGATAACGCCTGAGCCTGTCAAGGTGGCTCCGCCTCCTCCTATCCCAACGCCTGAACCCGTGATGATCCCACAGGCCGATCCTCAAAAAATCGCGAGTCTGAATTCCCTTCAAGTGGAGACCTTGGCCGATTTGTATGAAATGGCCCCAGGAGCTTCACCAGGGTTGGATTATCTGTTGTTATCCGCTTATTATCTTTCCTCGTTCAAGCAAATGGAACGCTATGCACTGAAAAACCTGAATTCGCAGTTACTGGTGGCGGGCCTTACCCCTGTTAACCATGGCACTGTGGAAACAGCCGTTTCAAAGGGTTTCATTGAGCTAATCCCCGATACGGTTGGAACAGCACCGGCTGCTGAATACGCTTTGACGGAAACCGGTATTAATTACGCCTGCTCGCTGATTAAGATGTCTTGATCTTTGGGTAACGGTTCCACATGGATTGTGATGAGGGAATTGGGGAAGGCATTTTCGAGAGCAGCTTCCAACTGATCGCAATATTCATGGGCTTTTGCCACAGTCATTTCGGGAGAAACCTGTAAGTTAAAAACGATCAGTCGATGAGATCCGGAGCGTCGGGTGCGGAGAGAGTCAATCCGGATGGTTTCGTGCTGAGGCATGGTGTGGTGAACAATATCAATGATTTTTTGCATTTCCTGTTGAGGTAGGGCCGTATCCATGAGGTGGCTGAACACCTTGCGAATAATATTCACACCGATAGAGAGGATAAGGCCTGCGACGACCAAGGCCGTGAGGGGATCAAAGATACTATTGCCGGTCACCTTCACCAGAATTAATCCAATGATTACCGCAACGGAACTGAAAACATCAGTACTCAAATGGTGGGCATCGGCCTCCAGTGCTGTCGACTCTGTTTCTCGAGCAATTCGAAAAAGAACTTGACTCACGATGAAGTCCAGAATCAGCGAAACCACCATAACAATGATGCCGGCCATCGGTTCCACTGTGATGTGTTGGGGCACGATAAACTTTTGGACCGCCTCCCAGATAATGAAACAGGCGCCGACAATGATGAGCACCGCTTCACAGAGCCCGGCAAAGTCTTCAAACTTACCGTGACCAAAGGGGTGCTCGGCATCCGGCGGCTCTTCTGCAGCTTGGATCCCGTAAAAGGCGAATAGTGAGGCAACCAAATCCACAATGGAGTCAATGGCCGAGGCAAGGACACTAATGGAGCCACTAATAATGCCAACCGCCAGTTTCATGGCAATCAAAAAGCAATTCAGGCCAACAGAGAGAATAGCACCGAATTGCTTTTTGGAAAGAGTCATTGCTTGAATGCCTTTTTAGGCGGTTTGTGGTCGTGCCGAGGAGGACGAACCTTGGTTGGACCCTTCTTTTCGGCGACGCCACCAGGCCAGGAGCGAACTGGCCACAAAGATGCTGGAGTAGGTTCCCGTGACAATCCCCAGAATCATGGCCAAAACAAAGTTTCGGGTAGATTCTCCGCCAAAAAAGTAGAGTGCCAGAAGGGTGAGTAAGGCTGTCATGGATGTATTAATACTTCTGGCCAGGGTTTGATTGAGGCTGATATTGACAATCTCAGCAAAGGGCAGCTTCTTAGTGTACAAGATCCGCATATTCTCACGAATCCGGTCGAAAACAACGATGGTGTCGTGAACACTAAAGCCAACAACCGTCAAAATGGCCGTCACGAACATGCTGTCCACTTCAATGTGGAAGTAATAGCCCAGAATGGAGAAGGCACCCAACATAAACAGCGTGTCATGTACCAACGCCACAATGGCCATCATTGCAAAGTCCAGCTGGAACCGGAACGTGAGGTAGATAACAATAAGAGCGTAAGCCAGCAAAAGGCCCCAGGCGGCTTTAATGAACAATTCTTTGGCAAGGGTCGGGCCAACTCGATTTTTTTGCAACAAAGCAAAGTCGCCAAATTGATTCTTCAAGGCCTTCTGCATGGACACGGTTTGTTCGGTACTGAGGTCTTGGGTTCTGATGGAAACAATCGACTTAATGTCGGCTTCTTTAGGCGCATTGGCTTCAGAAGCGGCTTTACTGGCTTCTTCTTTGAACATATCCCGGACGGATTGCGCCTGCTCGGTCGCAGATCCATTTGCTGTTACAGCTTTTGCCGGTGCTGTGTCTTCCTCAGGCTTCAGCTCAGTGGAAACATTCGCGACGCCTTTCATGCCTACTTCGGCTTTTTGGAGTTGGATAATCGGATTGCTGATACCGGACTTTTCCAGAATGCTGCGCATGGTGGGAATGTCTTTTTCCTGATCCAGCTCTTGCATAAAGCCATACTGCAACAGAGTTCCTCCCGTGAAGTCCAGTCCGAGGCGCAGCGGGGCATGGTTGGGGTACTCGGCCATGGACATCCCCATGACAATTAGGCCAGGAATGGTGACGACCAGAGAAAGAATGATGTAGAGCCAAAACTGTTTGACGACATCAATGGGACCTTTCGTGTGGACAGTGGCGGTTGATTTTTCTTCAGACATAGTCGGTCCTTTCTCCCTTAAGCCGTTTGTTGGGGAATATCACGATGACGAAGGCCAAACAGGCCGGGATGTTCCAGTTTGCCGTGTTCGGGCATGAAGTTTTTCATCAGGGTTCGAGTGACCACGATGGCGGTAAAGAAGCTGACGATGACCCCCAGCGCCAAACTGAAGGCAAAGCCTTTTACCAACCCTGTGCCCATCACGTACAGAATCACACAGGTGATGAGCGTGGTCATGTTGCTATCGAAGATACTGGAGAACGCTCGCTCAAAGCCCAATTCGATAGCTTTGTCGACGCTACGACCCAATTTGAGCTCCTCTTTGGTTCGTTCAAAGATGAGGATGTTTGCGTCCACGGCCATCCCGACACTAAGAATCAGACCGGCAATCCCGGCAAGAGACAACGCTGTCGGGGTTAATTTCAATACGCCGAACAACAGTACGGCGTAGATAATCAGAGCAATGTCAGCAAAGAGCCCAGGGAGGCGATAGTAGATGATCATAAAGAGCATAACAATCACAATGCCGACCAAACCCGCCTGGATACTCTTTTCAAGAGAAGCCTTACCCAGAAGAGGACCGATGCTGCTTTCTTCAATGATGGCAATATTGACAGGCAAGGCCCCCGCATTCAGGATATCCACGGTGGCTTGAGCCTTTTCTCGGGTAAAGTCTCCGGTGATTTCGGCATGCCCTCCGGCAATGGCGTCGTTTACATGGGGGGCCGACTGGAGAGCGCCATCAAAGAAGATACCTAAGACGCCGCGAGACGGGGCAAGCTTACGGGTGATTTCAAAGAATTTATCTGCACCTTGGGCGTTGAAATTCAACAGAATCTTCCACCGGTTGTTCATATCTGGAACCGCCTTGGCGCTGGCCAGGTCCTTGCCGGACAGGCCTGTAAAGACATATTCCTGGGTTTGCGGATCCAACGCACGAAATTCCAGATTTCCGGTTTTCCCAATACGTTGCTTGGCCTCTTCAGGGTCTCGGGCACCTGGGATCTCTACCAGAATTCGGTTGCTGCCTACTTTTTGAACCAGGTTTTCTTCAGTCCCGGTTGGATTGACCCGGCGATCGATAACGGCATGCAGGGTATCCATAACTTCCGGGGTAATTTTAGGCACTGCGGGGTTGGTTTCGGCCTGCAACAGGAACCGCACGCCGCCGCTTAAATCCAAGCCAAGCTTGGTGGGACGGTTGCCGATAACCCAACCTGCTGCAACCACGAGAACCAAAACCACAATCAACCAAATTCGGTGTGATTTCATGTACTTATTATCCTTCTCGCATAACAACTAAAGCTGATTTAATAGGCCGTTTGACACGATTCTGAGACTTGTCAAGCTTGCCGTAAAAGGTTTCACCACCAACCCAAAGTGTTGAAGAACTTCCTCCATCCAAAGACAGGGCCTTTGTTGCACCCAGCTTGGACATGATTTCACTCATCTCACTCAAGGAAACGCCGGATACCTTATTTTCAGTGGGGATCATAGAGACCATCGCCAGAATTGCGTCGCCCTCGGGAGTAATGCCAATGGCGCTGCGGGCGTTTTTTCGGTCCACTCCGATGGGATCCCGAACCCGTTGCTTACCTTTATAGGCCACAAAGGCTTCTCCTTCCATGGCTGTTGGGTCAAACAAATTGGGCCCGGCTTGAAGGGCATGGACAAGTTTGCAGCGGTTGGGCACCTTGGTGAGGTGGGTGGTAATGTCGTAGGTCCGTTTGCCATTGCATTCCAGGACCCGAAATTCGGAGCGATTCAGCATTTTTTCGATGTAGGGAAAGAGATCGGGGTTTTCAACAAAGCGCTGATTGTTGACTGGGTTTGCCACGGTTTTGTTGTTGATAATGACATAGGATGTGGTCAGCTTGTTGGAAGGGTCAAAAAAACCGGCATTAATGGCGGCCACGGCTTTGTCTTTGACCGGGGTCATCATCTCCGGCAATAAATCCAGCTTATGCGATAGAACAGGTTGAATACGATAAAGGGAATTGGCTGGTACATGAATATAAAGAACTTCGTAATTAGGGGTTTCTAGTTTTTGAAGGGGTAAATCGCTACTTTGAGCTTGCGATTTAACGCTCATAATGGATAAGACTGTTGCTAAAAGCGTCATTAGGATGGTTGCCCAATGGATTGGTAAACGAACGTGCATCTCTGTAC
Source organism: Vampirovibrionaceae bacterium NZW_1234 (assembly GCA_041697335.1). Lineage (GTDB taxonomy): Bacteria > Cyanobacteriota > Vampirovibrionia > Vampirovibrionales > JAGQHJ01 > JBGUGD01. The sequence continues at coordinate 136,803 of JBGUGD010000002.1, forward strand.
CCGCTATCGATATGTGACTGCATTTTAGGTGAAAGATACTCACCAATCAAACCTGACGCTGCAATGTGATCCAGAGTTCCTTGCCAAAGCATGTAATCGACATCATTCAATCGAGATGTATAATGCTCTTTGGCATTGGCACTGTGTCGAAAGAGCAAGGCGAGCACTTTATTTTTCCGGTTGCAACTAGTTGAGAGTTACTCTCAATAAGAGGATCAGGGAAACAGGTTCTTAACAATTCTTTGTACTCCCTACGCCAAAACCATCGAACCGCTACAATAAATTTTGGAGTCCTCGTGTTCATCCCCATTAAAACACGAGGATGCTGTCATATTGGGTCTTTAGGGAATAGCACAAAAAGTTATGTTTGGGTTTTATATAGCTGTTAGCATTCACTTATGGGCAAAGTCTGCCGTACCAGGGGATGGGGGATTGCCTTGAACATAGCACCACAACACAATCTGCGCTTTAAATCGTCGCTGCCCATAGCCAGCCGACTGCTAAGCCCCCGTGAGCTTCTGATTGCCGGAATTGTTACCCGCATGGCCAGTGGTCTGCTTCGGATTGAAGAAAATGTGCCTACAGAAAACCGCAAGCCTCAACTATCCAAAGAGCAAAAATGGGCTTCCTTGTGTGAGCGAATCTTTATGGAGGCTATCGGAGTCCCCTTTCATGTGCTGACCTTGTACTTTTTGCAGGAGCCGGTGTCAAAACTTTTTGAACGCTCCCCTTTTCTCAAGCCTCCTAAGGTCACAGGGCTGCTGGGTGAAGCCAAAGTCCATCAAAAAGCTATCAATACTATTCTGCGTCGTGCCTACGCACCGAACTTGGCTTCTATCCCCCACGGCATCGTAGCCAAGCAGATCTATAATCGGGCCGATCTGGTTCAAAAAGTTGCCAATGTTCGCTCGTTAATTGCAGAAAAGCTCGGTTCTGCCTTTACACCTCAGGTTAAGGCTGCTGTGAATGCCAGTCTTATGAACTATCAGCGACGCTTATGGGTTGCCGCCGCCGCTACCATTGGTGTGGGTGTTGTTGGCGCTGCTTGGTTGTCAGGATATGTGCTGCAATTGCTCAATGACACCCTGGTGTCCAAAAAAGTCATTCCGGCCATTTTGGATTGGTGCGGGTTGTCATCCGGGAAAAAGCCAAAGACTGAAGCCTTTATTCCAGGCCCTCCTCCCAGTGAAATGCAAGACAAGACGTTTCGGATGTGATGCTTATGAGAGTGCCTGTGACGCCACGTTTTGCCGCAACACCCATGAGTTCTTCCGTAAGACTTCTGGTCAAAAACTCGGGTACGTTGCTGTCTGACTTCGCATATGGACGCATTCATAACATTCAAAGCTTTCGAGATAATGCCTTTATTTTTTCCTCGCTGATTCAAGTCTTATCCCGAATTTTTGTCGCCAATCGCTCAGCTCAACAGACCCGGAACACCCCTGAAGGACCCTACCGTTACTTGGAAGCGGTGAAAACCACTTTTAGAGAGGCCATGGGCTTTTGCCTCAGCTATCTGGTGCTTCGGGCTTTCCAGCGGGGAGCCATTGATTTCTTTCGTAATTTTCTTCATGTGCGTTCCGGCCTCTCGGCAGCGCCCACCCTCTTTAATGGTTTGTTCCGTCGCATGTTCAATGCTCCGGCTTATGTGTCCTCGAGCAAAGGTTATTTCCCTTCCTTCTTTGGGACACTGAAGCAGATTGGTCAGGAGGTGGGTCATTACTTCCGCGGCACTCAAAAGTCTTTGTCCTTGAAACCCATTGATCACCTCTTCCCTGATGTAGTCAAAAATCAGGAAATTGTCTTTAATCCGGCGCGTTACAAGAAGCTCTCCAGTCTGGTTGAGGTGGTCAATCGGGTTACATTCAGCGATATGAAGGCTTCTCCGGCACAAAAATTAAAGGTCTTTTTTGATTGGGTGCCCGTTCTTTTAGGGTCCATCCCGACGATTCTGCTGAGTGGGTTGTGGTTGGAGCGCTTCAGTCAAACCAAGGCTGAGCCCTTGGCTAAGAAAATAGCCAATTTTATGCAGCCGGTTTCCGCTCAACAGAAGCCTGCTCAGGTTATTGACGTAGAACCGCCCCAATTGTCCAATTCCGATGCCCCGCTTGGCGCGCTTGATCCCAGCGACTCTGTTGCGTATGCTAATAATGCTCCCGTTCCGGTAATTCAAACCCCTGTTGCGAGTTTTCAATATGGCCCAGCCTTTCGAACCGGATTCCCTTATCCTCCCGCTCTCTGGGCGTGGGGGCAACGTTATTTGTCTCGGCGCTGATCTGGTTCACATTCCCCGAATAGAGGCCATCTTATCGCGCTTTGGGGATCGGTTCTTAGAAAAGGTCCTGACAAATCAGGAGCAAGCGTTCTGCAACACTGCCAAGGACTCTAAAACACGAGTGAATCGAGTCGCCAGTCGGGTAGCGGCCAAGGAGGCTGTGTTAAAGGCTCTGGGGACGGGGGTGGCTATGCTGGGGCATGCGGAGAAAGGGGCATGGTGGACCAATGTCGAAGTTGTTCGCGAGGAAAAAGAAGCTCCCCGGATTCAGCTATATGGTCGTGCGCAAGCTGTCGCTCAGCAGGCTGGGATTGGGCACTGGTTGATTACCTTGACGCACGACGGTGACTACGCCATGGCTGTCACAATGGGGCTTGCTCCCTAGATTTATAAAATAGACTCTTCAAAAGAAAGCCTCCTAGCAATCTAGGAGGCTTTCTTCATCTTTTTCCTGCGAAGAAGAGGGTTATTCCTCAACGGCGGCTTTTTTCTTGTTAGCCTTTTTCAAGGCATCCAGTTCCGCTTTCAGGGAATCGTATTCTTCACGGGTGACCAAGCCCAGGTTTTTGACAGCGGCTTTGGTGTAGGTTTCCACGGAATCGCGGACCTTGGATTCAAACTGTTCTTTTTCTTTAACGGCCCGGTTTTTCAGATCTTCGGTGAAACCCATGGCATCCTTTTGGGTCATTTCACCCCGCTCAACCAGTTCGTTGGCCAGGTCCTGAATTTTTTCAACGGTCACCGCTGTGGCGCCGATACCGATTAAAAAGGCTTTCTTCCACATTTCAAAGGGATCTTTTTCCGCCATGTTGAGAGTTCCTTTCAAACTAAATGCAAGCAAACACGGTTGTACTTTATTGTGACATATTCTTCCGGTTCCGGCCTCAGGTTTCAGAAGGAGCTGTTGTCTGATTTTTTTATGGGGTCTATGAAAGTTATCCGTGACAATACTGCTCTTCAAGGAAAAACCTGGGGGCGGATTTACATGTCAACCTCGGGCGCACGCTGGCTTTCCTGGGGCGGATTATAATAGGCCCTGGGTTTGGCCTGAAACGCCATGGCGGTCAGGTTGGTCGGAAAGCGTCGAATCAGGCCGTTATAGTCTCTTACCGCATTGTTGTAATCCATGCGTGACACCGCAATACGGTTTTCTGTGCCTGCCAGTTCGTCAATCAATCGAGTGTATTGTTCGTTCGCCTTCAGGTTGGGGTAGTTCTCCGCCACGACCAGTAATCGTCCCAAGGCACTGTTAAATGCGCCAGATGCTTCGGCCACCCGGTTGGGATCGTTGCTCCCCAAGGCGCCACTCATCCGGGCGCGGGCATCAGCAATGTCTGAAAAAACGGTTTGTTCATGGCTGGCGTAGGATTTCACGACTTTCACCAGGTTCGGAATCAGATCGGAACGGCGTTGTAACTGGCTTTCGACCTGGGCCCACTTGTTATTGATGTCTTCGTCCATGGTCTGGATTTGGTTATACCCGCAGCCTGAGAACATCAGGGTCATCATTAGGGCACAGGACATTAGGGCCAACGTGAAATAACGAGAGATTATATTGTGCTTCATCGGGGACGTCTCCTTAGGCTTTCGATACAGCAAATTCGTGGCATTGATCCACGAAGTGGGTCACTAAATCCAATTGTTCCAAGACGTCATGGCAGATGGTCATAACCTCGGCCGAAGCAATGTGGCCTTTGACTTCCTTGGAATGCAGAATTTTTTCAAAGGAGCTTTCGTTAAAGCCCGGGACAATGTCTTTTAGCATGGTGAGCGTATCCAGGGCCGTTTGTGGGACCTCGTTGTGAGATCGCTTTAATCGGATTATTCCCCGAAACAAAGCCGTGTAGCTGCTGACATGATGCTGGAGCATATCCAGAATAACTTCAGGCTTGTCCCGATACAGGAGTAAGCGCTGGCGCAGATAAACCAGTTTTCGGTGCAACTCAAGCTCACAGACCAAGCGCAGGGACTGGACATCCAACTGGGTCTCGGAATACAGATCTTTACCGAAGGCGACATGGTGATTATCCCGAATGTCGGCATATTCCAGGGCAAAGGCATCGGCAGAACGCCCCCATTCTTCTTCGGACATAAACACGGGCAGGGCGTGTGCTGTTTTCTCCCACCACTTGGAAATTGAAGAGGCTTTTTCCAGATCTTTGTAATCAATCTCGCTCAAGATCACGAGGACATTGATATCCTGAAGGTGTTTTTTCTGGGCCGGTTGAGCGTCTCGTTGCAGTGCGGAGCCATAAACACAAACTGAGACGAGGTGAGTGTCAAAGAGATGTTGGAGTTCATAGACCAAGCGTTGAACTTTGGTTTGGACGTCTGGGTGCATTGTTTCATCACTCCTTTGTGCTTAAAAGCTATTACCAGCTTCGGGAAGAACCCCCGCCGCCGAAACTACCGCCACCGAAGCCGCCAAAATCGATGCCGCCGCCTCGGCCGCCATAGTAACCTCCGCCAAAGCCACCGCCTCCGCCCCAATAACCACGAGGACGAAAGAGAGACAGCAGGATAAAGAAGCCCAGAAACATCAAGATGACCCAAAAGGGTAATTCAGGCTTTTCCGGTTCTGTTGGGGCAGGTGTCTGGACGGTAACCCCATCGAGACTGGTGAGCGTAATTTGGCGATCTTTGGCAATGGTGTCGGCGTAGGCCACCATGCCGTTGTAGATACCGGTGTTGTAGTCACCTTGCCTGAAAAAAGGCAGCATATAGCGGTCTTGAATCGCACCGGATAGCCCGTCCGGGATGATGCCTTCCAGGCCATAGCCCACCTCGGTCCGGAGCTTTCGATCCTGGACCGCAAGCAGGATCAACAGGCCCGTGTTTTCTTTTTTCGAACCAATGCCCCATTGGCGGGCCACTTGAAGCGAGGCTGTTTCCAGAGGGGTGCCATCCAACGTCGTCACTGTTAACAGGGCCATCTGGGCACCTGTTTTTTGATCGACTTCCTGGGCCAACTGGGTCAGCCCGGCTTCGACCTCGGGTGAAAGAACATCTGCCGTATCGTTAATGTATCCGGTATAGCGGGGAACTTGGAAAGCTGCATGGACCGGTAGGCTCAGGAGGGTCAAAAGACAAGCCAACAATCCGAACATGAACCATTGCGTGCGTCGAGCCATGGGTGAGCCTCTCCAAATTTGCTGGCATGGTTATAGCACAAAGTCGCTTGAATAAAATGAGGCACCGGGACACTGAGTCACCGGTGCAATGTTCATCCCCACATTTATCCTGCTAAATGCTTTTTATGCTGGTTACCACCCCGGGTAGGCGCTCATCAAGGAGCCGGGAAAGCCAAACCCCATCTGGGGAGGTAATCCTCCGAACGCAGAGATGCTGCGGCTATGGTAGCGAGAAAAAGAGTAGTCGCTCGGGATACCACCGCTTCCAAAGCCAGGAGTGTTAAAGCCTCCAAATCCATAGGGGTTTGTTCCAAAGCCGTTGCCCCAGGAAGAATTATAGAAAGGCGAACCTCCGAAGCCCCCGAAGGGGTTATTAAAGGCTCCGCCAAAACCACCAAAGGGGCTACCAAAAGCTCCGCCAAAACCAGGGCTGCCAAACCCACCGAAAGGTCTATTAAAGCCTCCCCCGAAGCCAGGACCGCCAAACCCACCGAAGGGGCTATTAAAGCCTCCGCCAAAACCAGGGCCGCCAAACCCACCGAAGGGGTTATTAAAGGCTCCGCCAAACCCACCCAAGGGGCTATTAAAGCCTCCCCCGAAGCCAGGGCTGCCAAACCCGCCGAAGGGGCTACCAAAAGCTCCGCCCAAACCAGGGCCCCCAAACCCGCCAAAAGGTCCATTGAATGGCCCTCCGAAGCCGGGGCTGAAGGAAGTGAAACTGCTGGAACTCAGGGGGATACCTCGTCCGCTGAAGTTGCCGTAGCTGAATCCGCCATAGGGGGTTCCAATATAACCACCGAACTCCGGGCGAATTTGAGGCAATACCCGGATCGAGCCACTGCGGAAGCCCGGATCAAAAACCGTGCGGCTTGTACGACTGTTTACGGAAAACGCCATGCGTAGAATACCCCCAACCAAACGTCTTTTCTATGTCTGTCCTGTGTCCAACTGCATAAAAACCAGGAATCTAAATTTTTTGTTAATGTTTTTATTTTTTTACGAAAAAAATTTATATAGACGTCAGTTTTGTATGCTTTTTCTACGCTCTGGGCTTATTTTGAGACAATGAGGGTGTATTGTGAGCTTTTATACTTGTCTCTGAAGGGGTGTGCTGGTATCCGAAGTTAGAGGAACGGAAAACTTTTCCGTTCCTCTTGAGGGATCTGCTGACTAGAACGCGGGTTGGCAAAACAAGAATGGCAAATCCACCAGAGATCCCACTCGCAATAGGACTCGGTCGCTTGGGGGGCGATTGGGGTGTCAAAGGATGTTTTACTTTTGATTCCAGTTTCAGTACAGTATCAGTACTCAATTCGTTTTTTATGGCCTGCTACGAAAGGGATGATGTGTGATGATGGCTGCCGAAACAATGCTTCCCCCTGCATTTGGCTCGATTGAACAGAAACAGAGCCGACTGGAACGCCAACGTCAGCTGGAAACTGAAATTCAGCAACTCAAAAAAGAACGAAACGCCGTAATTCTGGCCCACTTGTATGAGCGCCTGGAAATTCAGCTGGTGGCCGATCACGTGGGCGACTCCCTGGGGTTAAGCCAGGAAGCTGCCAAGACGGATGCCGATATGATTATTTTTTGCGGCGTCCATTTTATGGCCGAAACCGCCAAGCTGCTGTCTCCTCAAAAGAAAGTGTTCCTGGGCAATAAAAACGCCGGCTGCCCGATGGCCGATATGATTACCCGGGATGACCTGATCAAGTTCAAAGCCCAGCATCCCGGTGTCCCCGTGGTGGCCTATGTGAATACCACGGCGGAGGTCAAGGCTGAAAGCGACGTCTGCTGCACCAGTGCCAACGCCGTGAACGTGGTGCGAGCCTTGGGCTCTGATAAGATTTTATGTGTGCCCGATCAGCATCTGGCCAAGTACATCCAATCCCAGGTTCCCGAAGTCGAGGTGATCTGGTGGAACGGCTTCTGCCCCACCCATTTACGCATGCTTCCGGAAGATGTGATTGCCTTGAAGCAGGAATACCCGGAAGCCATGATTCTGGCCCATCCGGAGTGCGATGATCCCATTAAAGATCTGGCTGATTTTATCGGAAGCACTACCAAAATTCGGGAAACCGCCATGAAGAGCAACAAGCGGGTCTTTATTGTCTGTACCGAGGACGGGGTGCGTCAGCGCCTCAGTTATGACTGTCCAGACAAGCTGTTTTTAACGCCGACCCGGGCTTGTGCCGTTTGTCCCAACATGAAGCTGACCCGGCTTGAAAACATTCGCAATACCCTGCGGGATATGGATCCGGCCGATGAGATTATTATTCCGGACGACATTGCCGTCAGGGCTCGCAAAACTCTTGATATGATGATGGCCATCCACGGCTAAAAGGACACGTTTTGATGTCTGACACCCCTCGTATTGCTGCCTCGGAGCCCCAGTCTCGTGTTCTTCTGGAGCCGAAAGTAGACAGTCGGTTTCAGGTGCGCCAGATCATTCCGGAGGCCTCCGGCTTGGAATTGCAACGGGTGCAGTTTGATGAAAGCTACCGGCAGGTGGCTGAAAAGAAGTTTCACCATCTCGTTATCAAGGCATCCGCTTTATCGGCTCCCGGGGCCAATATCCTGAAGCAGACCTGCCTGACTCTGGGGGCTGAAGCCGGTGTGCATCGCGGTGCAATAAACTGTACGGTGGATCGGGAGGCCGTCCTGATTACGGCAACCCAGGCTCAGCTGGAACGCCTGATTTTGAAGTTACGACCTCAGCCTTTTGGGTTGAAGCTTTTGGCGGAAAGTATCAGTCGCATGCTCCAGCGGCAAAGGCATCTTGGCCAGAAACAGCTGGAAGTGATGGCCATTTTGAATATGACCCCGGATTCCTTTTCCGATGGCGGACGTCTCGCTTCCATAGACGCCGTGATTCAAGCGGCACAGACCGCATTGGATGCCGGGGCAAAGATTTTGGATGTCGGAGGCGAGTCGACTCGTCCCGGTGCCTCTTGTGTGCCGGTCGAGGAAGAGCTGGCACGGGTTATTCCCGTGGTTCAAGCCTTACGGCAAACCTTCCCCCAAGCGAAAATCAGCATCGATACCCGGAAGGCCATGGTGGCGCTGCGAGCCGTGGAGGCCGGGGCAAATTGGGTGAACGATGTTTCCGGGTGCACCTTTGATCCGGACATGATGCTTACCGTCATTGAAACAGGGGCTTCCGTCGTGATGATGCACAGCCAGGGGACACCGGAAACCATGCAGCAGAATCCCCACTATGACGATGTGGTCGGGGAGATTGCCCGCTTTTTTTACCAGCAATTGGATGCTTTTGTCTCACTTGGGGGCTCGCCCAACCAAGTCATCCTGGATCCGGGCTTTGGCTTCGGTAAAACCCTGGACCATAACCTGGAAGTGATGCGGCGATTGCCGGAGTTGGTCTCGATTGGCTTTCCCGTGCTGGTCGGGACATCCCGAAAATCATTTTTGACCCTGGGCCGTCCCGATGACATTCCCGTAACCGAGCGGGAAGCCCTGACGGCAGCGTCACTGGCTCTTGCCATTCAGTCTGGGGCGTCTATCCTGCGTGTCCATGATGTTTCGGTATTGATGCCTGTTATTCAATGGGTGCAGCAGGTCCAGACGTTTCCTCTGCCGTTAGTGGTGCCGGAGGAAGATACCCAGGACTAGTCCGGCAGTGGCCAGATTCATCAGGGCCGTGATGATAGGCTGAGGAGACCCGATACGCTTACCAAACGGGTAGGTTAGTGCACAGAGCACCCCTGCAAGGGCTCCTCCCAGATGACCGAAGAGATTGAGTGGATAAGGGCTGCTAATATTCAGTACAACCATGACCAGAATATAGCCGATGAGGCTTTGCAGAGTTTTTCCAAAGCTTTGCGACCGATAAACAAGGGCAGCTCTGGCTGATAGGATGATATAGGCCGTTTGGAAACCATACAGGATTCCAGAGGCGCCTACGGAGTGAGGCACTTGAAAATATAATGTCAGCCAGTCACTGCCCACCATTGCGGTGAGTCCCCACAGCACCATAACCCGCCAGCCAATGAGGGACTCTAATAAGTAGCCGAAAATCAGCAACGCAAAGGTGTTGAAGAACAGGTGCTCCCAAGAAGCATGTGAAAAATTGGCGGTGACAAGACGCCAGTACTCCTGCCGGGTTATCACGCCCGTGAAGTCAAGGTTTGACCATTGGAGAAAGGTCTCTGTGGGCTGACCAAACTGGGGATAACTACCGGCCAGATACACCAACACCAGGACAAGCGCAAAGATCATGGTGAACGGCGTATGGATTAACCCTCGAAAGAGGTTTTCATCTTCCCCTGAAAGAGCCTGATTCGGGGTATTTGATAGATCGGAAACAGGACCAGAAGCGTCGGTCAAGGGGATAACGGCATCCGGGTCCTTTAAGCAGCTGCGGCAAATCATGGTGCCGTCACTCATAATCAGGCCTAAATCGCCTTGAAGGGGTTTATGGCACCGGGCGCATTGAAATGAGGTTGGGGGGATACTGCTCATCAGTCCGATTTCGATCATTGTCTTGTCTATGGGACATTCTTAACGCAAAAAGCACCATTTTCAAACAATGGTGCTTCGATAAATATCCGGCCATGGCGGTCAACACAAAAGATCGGGAGTGAAGGACCATCCCCGTTGATGATGTGTCTATCGCTGTCGACAGTGTATCGTCAGACTACCCTTGGCGTTGCTTGTGCTTGGGGTTCTCGCAAATAACAGCCACACGGCCGCGACGACGAATGACTTTACATTTGTCGCAAATGCGCTTCACCGAGGTTCTGCATTTCATGGGCTTCTTTCCTTCTTCGTTTTATTTCATCCGGTAAGTGATTCGGCCCCGGGTGAGGTCGTAAGGTGTCAATTCCACTTTGACACGATCGCCGGGCAAAATCCGGATAAAGTTCTTACGTATCTTACCAGAAATATGAGCCAAAATCGAAACCCCATTTTCCAACTCGACGCGAAACATGGCATTGGGCAAGGATTCTTGAATGGTGCCTTCAATTTCAATGACGTCTTTGCTGCTCATGAAAATTTTGTCCGATCCGTAGTAATGAGGGGGCCATCTTCTGTGACTATAACTGTATGCTCAAAATGCGCCGATGGCAAGCCATCTTGTGTGACAACGGTCCAATTGTCGTCAAGGGTGTAAACATCTTCGGTGCCCATATTAAACATGGGTTCAATGGCAAGAACAACCCCAGGTCGCAATTCCGGACCTTTGTTACCAGTGCGGTAGTTGTGAACAAAGGGTTCTTCATGGAGCTTTTTGCCAATGCCATGACCGCCATACATCCGTACCAGGCCATAGCCATATTTCAGACAGACATCTTCCACAGCCCCGGAAACATCTTCCAGATAATTGCCGGCAACCATCTTATCAATGGCTGCATACAGGGACTCGTTGGTGGCGTCGAGCAGCTTTTGGGCGTCTTCGGAAATCTTGCCGACACCAATGGTAATGGCGGAATCGCCACACATGCCCTTGTACGTGGCACCACAGTCCAGGCTGATCACATCGCCTTCTTTCAGAATCTTGTCGGCACGGGGAATCCCGTGTACCACCTCGTCATTCACCGAGGTGCATAAGGTCCCGGTGAATCCGTGGTAACCCTTAAATGTGGGCACGGCACCGGCCTTGCGGATCTGCTGTTCGGCAATCTGGTCCAGGTCCAATGTGGACATCCCCGGCTCAATGACCTTAATCAGGTGGAGCAGGGTTTGAGCAACGATTTGGCCGGCCTCTTGCATCAAGGCGAGTTCATGGCGACTTTTACGTTCGATGGGCTTGTTCATACCACCATTGTATCTGAGGTTTTGAAGAATTTATCGACGTGTTGACGGATATCTTCAAATACGACATCGATAGCTTGGTCAGCATTAATGCGCTGAAGCAGGCTTTTCTTGTCGTAATAGTCCACCAAGGGCGACGTTTCTTCCTGATACGCTTTGAGTCGGTTTTCGATGACCTCGGGACGATCGTCCTTGCGAGTAACCAGCTCACTTTGGCACGCGTCGCAGGTGTTTTCCTGCTTCGGCGGCTTAAGCTTAAGGTTGTACTTGGCATCGCACTTCGGACAGGTCACACGGTAGGCCAGGCGATCCATTAAAATCTCATAGGGTGTTTCCAGATACAATACGGAATCCAAGGTCAAACGCAGTTCCATCAGGACTGCATCCAAGCCGTCCACCTGGCTCAGGTTACGGGGGAAACCGTCAAATAAATACCCGGCTTTATTTTCAGGAATGCGAACCATGGCAGCCTTAATTACTTTCATAACCAGTTCAAAAGGAACCAATTCGCCTTTATCCACGTAAGCCTTGGCTTCTTTGCCCAAGTCAGACTCAGAGGCAATTTCCTGACGTAAGCTTTGACCGGTATCAATGTGAAAGAGTTTGTAATGCTCTGCCATTCGCTGAGCTTGGGTGCCTTTACCGACACCGGGCATCCCCAGAAGAATAAGGACTCGCTTTTGCTGTGTCATGGTTTCAAGAACCCTTCATACTGCCGTGCTAACAAATTGACTTTGATCTGATTCACGAAGTCCAAGGCAACCCCCACCATAATAATGAGCGATGTGGCCCCAAGCCCTCGAAAGACCATGACACCCGAAGCTTGACCCAAGGCCGATTCGATACTGTTCGGAACCAAGGCCAGAAAAGCCATAAAGGCGGCACCAATAAAGACAATTCGAGACAACATGGTCTGCAGGAATTCGGAGGTGGGACGCCCCGGCTTAATTCCCGGAATGGAACTGCCGTATTTCTTCAGGTTGTCGGCAATGTCTTTGGGTTGCATGTTGGGCATGATGGATGCGTAGAAAAAGGTGAAAAAGAAGATCAACAGCACTTCCAAGCCGATATAGAGCCACCCGCCCTGAGACAGATATTTGCTCAAAAACAACACGACCGGCTCAAAGCTCCCCATCTTGGCGTTACTGCGAACCAACATATTCAGCAAGGTAACGGGGAAGGCCAAAACCGAGAATGCGAAGATGATGGGCAATACCCCGCCCGGATTGATTTTAAACGGAATATGGGTGCTCTGACCGCCATAGACTTTGTTCCCGACCTGACGCTTGGCACTCACAATAAAGACCTTGCGGGTAGCCTCCTGTAACACAACAACAAAACCAATGGTGGCAAAGAAAACCAGCAGGGTTAAGAGCAACATAAAGGCATCGGCTGGGGTTCCAGAGGCAGCAGCGGCTCCAATCTGAGAAAAAGTCACCGGCAGACGGGAGATGATCCCGATAAAGATCAGCAATGAGCCACCATTCCCGACACCGCGATCGGTGATGAGTTCGGCCACCCATAAACTGAGAATAGCGCCCGCTGTCATCGAGAGAACGCCGACGACGGCAAAGACCGCAGGATTGACGCCGGGCAACATGCCCCCGAAACGCATTACGAAGTTAATAATGATGAACGACTGCATAATCCCCAGAAACACCGTTAAGTAGCGGGTGTATTGGGCAATTTTACGGCGTCCTTGCTCACCTTCTTCCTTTTGCAAGGATTCCAGGTGGGGAATAACCACGGTGAGCAACTGAATGATAATCGAGGCGGTAATATAGGGGCCGATACCCAACCCCACGATAGAGAGCTTACCCAGCGCCCCGCCGGAAAACATATCCAGAAAACCGATGAACTGGGCCGCTGCACTGTTGGCAAACACCTGGGGATCAACTCCCCAGATAGGTATGTGAGCGGCGAATCGGTACACGACAATCATCATCGCCGTGAAAATCAGTTTTTCTTTCAGCCCGGAGGCATTCCAAATCGCCAATAAATCATCTTTATTGGGAAGTCGTCGAGGTGCTGTTTTTGCCAATTGTCTCTACCCTTACCGGTTATGCGTCACACTGTTGACCCAAAAGTTTTACCTGGCCACCTGCGGCTTCAATCTTTTGACGGGCCGAAGGGGTTACGTGATGCGCTTCAACCACGATTTTTGCTTTGATCTCGCCGTTGCCCAAAATGCGGACACCGTCAAAGCGATTGGGGTTGAAACGACCGACCAGTTGAAGTTTTTCATAGGTCAACTCGGACTCACCCGGAATTAGGCAATCTTCCAAATCACCGACGTTGAGCTCAACCCATTGCTTGCGGTTGATGAGCTCAAAGCCATCGATGTGAGGCAAACGACGGTACAGGGGCATTTGACCGCCTTCAAAACCTCTTTTCTTGCTCAAGCCAGAACGCTGGCCTTCACCGTTGTGACCCCGATTACTGGTTTTACCAGCACCGGAGGCCCGGCCGCGACCAACCCGAAGTTTATTCTTGGTAGCGCCTTTGGCGGGCTTCAAATCCCCAAGGGTCAGTCTTTTTTCAGGGGCTTGAGCGGTAGCTTCTTTTTTTGCACGAGCCATGGTTATGCAGCCTCCACTTTCACGAGGTAAGACACTTTGTGCAGCATACCCAGGATGATGGGGGTTTCAAAGTGCTGTACCACTTGGTTCGTTTTATATAAACCCAACGCACGAACAATTTTTTTGTGCTGTTCGGGACGCCCGATGACACTTTTCACCAGGGTCACTTTAATTTTTCTTGGTTCTGCCATGGTTGGTAGACTCCTAACTGATCATTTCTTTCACGGTCAACCCGCGAGCTTGCGCCACTTCCTTAAACGTCCGCAATTGGGACAGGCCTTTGATGGTTGCCCGGGCAACGTTCAAGGGCGAGTTGGACCCCAGGGACTTGGAGAGAATGTTGTGAACCCCGGCCAATTCGAGAACGGCACGAGCAGCACCACCGGCAATAACACCGGTACCTTCAGAGGCTGGACGCATGACAACAAAGCTGCTACCGGCTTTGGCCTGGATAGAATGAGGAATGGTCATGGCATGGATGGGAACGTTGATTAAGCTCTTCTTGGCGGCGGCAACACCTTTTTGGATGGCACCGATAACTTCGCTGGATTTGCCAATCCCAAGACCAACTTGACCTTCGCCATTGCCAACAACAACAACGGCACGGAAACTGAGCTTCTTACCGCCTTTAACAACCTTGGTTACCCGACGGATTTGAATAACTTTTTCTTTCCATTCGCTACTTAACGCTTCGGTAGCGGCTTTATCAGTCTCAAGGCGTTGCATTGCACGTTGGTTCTGAGGAGATCCTGCTCCAGCATCACCACCCTGTTTGGGACCTTGGCCACCAGGACCGCGACGTCTTTGTTGGTTGTCTCGTTTTTCCATTTGTTCATCCATTCCACTGATTACTGCTGAACTTGTTTACTCGGGGTTGGTGCGGGTGCTCCTTCCAGTCTATCCAGGAAAGGGAGCCTCCGAGAGGAAAATTTTTAAGCTGGCACACTGTGGTATCCAATTTTGAGGGAGGTTCGGGGCTGAAAGCGAGGACTTAACCCTTTCTGGACACATACAATTGTGCTCTATAGATTGTTGCAGAAAGGTAGTTGAAAGATCAAGCATGTCATCATTTTTTACCCATTGGTGGGATCATAGCCGGTTTTAGCCTTGTCGACAACTGACTCGTCTCGGGACCAGTGTTGTATTCCGTGAGGGGGCCCAGGTGTGATAGTGAGAGATAAACAGATGTGTCGGGTGTGAATTACCGTAAGAAGCCAAGAGGGTTTACTGGGCGACCGTTTAAACGTACTTCAAAGTGTAAGTGAGCACCCGTAGAGAAACCTGTTGATCCGACATAGCCAACCACTTGTCCTTTGGAAACTTGCTGTCCGTTTCCAACAGCAATAGAAGACATATGGCCATATAAGGTACTCAGGTTCTGTCCGCCTCGGCTGCCATGGTTGATGATAACCACTTTTCCGTACCCACCTTGCCATCCGGCAGTAATAATCCGTCCACCATCAGCTGCCCGAATAGGGGTGCCATAGCCGACACCAAAATCGATGCCGCTATGAAATCGCATCGAGCGGAAGATGGGGTGAACTCGATATCCAAACCCCGACGTAACACGCCCGCCAACAGGAGCCATGAATCGGCCTGTACTTCCGAGAACGGCACCTCCCCCGGAGGTCATTGACATAATTTGGCGCTCAATGGTCATAGACTCTCGCTCAAGCTGGTTTTCTGCCATTTCATAGGCTTCCCGGCTTGTCTTGAGCTTCTCAACCAGCATCTTATCCAGGTGCATGGCCTCGTTGAGTTGCTCCTGATAAGACTCAATACGTTGTATCGTCCCTGCGAGTCTCGCTTTTTCCTGTATCAACGCACCTTTCTTTTTTTCAAGCAGCTGGGTTTTTGTAATGAACGAGGCATACAGTTCTTTGTCTTTGGCAAAGATCCGCTTCTTATAGTAGAACCTATCCAACATGGTGGAAATATCGCCGGCATCCAGGAGCAGATGGAGAAAGCTCATGCGCTCACCCATATAAAGGCTCCTTAATCGTTTCCCCACTTGTTGGGCGAGCCGTTGTTGCTGGGCTAAGAGGATGTCCAGAGATGCTTCCAGATCTTTAAGCTGGGATTTGGTTTGAACTAAAAGCTCCTGCTGGGCACTCATGGAGGTTTTACTGGATTCCAGACGCTTTTGGTTTTGAAGAATGTTATAGGTGACGTATTTCTCTTTCAAGAGAATCTGGTGTTTGAGCTGTTTGATCCGTTGAATTTCTTGTTGGGTACGTTTTTTCTTTTGCTCAAGGTGTTTAAGGCTAACAGCTTGAGCTTCAGGCATGAAAAATCCTAATGGCTCCCATGAAAACGTCAGAGCCACGAAAATAATTCCTATTATCCATTGTCGGAGAAGGATGTTCATTGAATTCGGTCTAGAACATCGACATCAAAAAAGGGATCAAGGCAGAAGCAATAAAAAGGACTGCAATCAATCCAGCAATCCACCGGGCCTGTTGCCGCAAAAAATCCATCATCACGTCATTTACTCTCGCTTTGGGCTGTGTCCACTCTCAAAAGACATTATGCATTATTTTAGCGCAGGAATGATATAGACAAAACCGGAACCCAGGCTGAGGGAAAAATGTATCTTCGTGTAAACCATTGTAACGTCTTATGTAAGGCTTAAGCCTAGAGGGTTTTGCCGACTTGGCCTAGTCAGTTGGGTCTCTTGAATGTAACAAAAGTTGCCTATTTTAGAAACTAAAACACACTGCAATTAAAGCTTTGTATCAATCAACCGATATCCCATTCATAAGCAATACGTTCCCCATTAATGACCCCCACGGATGAGGGAGCGGAAGTTGAGAGGTAAGAGTATGCCCCCCAAAGATTTGTCCCAAGAGCGTATGCCAAGCCGTAACATCGCTCAACCCGTGTACTTTATCCTCAAAGGCGCTGAAAAAAGACGAACCATGGCCACCCGCAAAGCCAAGCATTTGCAGCGGGAGCTCGGTGTCATTCCTAAACTGACCAGCGTCAAATAGAGTACGCTTCAAGCAGAATTATCTTTTCTTACTCGTTTTTCTTTTTCTTATTTTTTAACCACCTAACTCAAAACAAATGTGAGACCAATGCCTCACAGCGCCCACCGGCCCTCCGGCCGACGGCGCATCCTTAGGGTGTGGAAGACCGGGTTTTACGACTTTCGGTCTTCTATTTTTTTTGTTTGCATATCTCATTTCGTTTGACTGCCTTGGCAGGTCGAGTGGGTTTATGCCATCATATCGGCATGATGACCCCTGAGCGAATTGCCTCGCTGATTGAGGCCGCCGAAGATGCACTCGAGCCCTATTGGGCTGAGCTGGAATCCAGGTGCCATACTAACCTGGAGCGTATTTTAGATGCGTTTTTACAGCATGGCTTAAGTGAAGAGCACTTTTTTTCCGTGACCGGTTACGGGCACCATGATCGGGGCCGTGAGGTTACGGATGCAATTTTTGCCCATGCACTTCATGCCGAAGCGGCTCTTGTTCGATTGCAGTTTGTGTCAGGGACTCATGCCATTGCCTGTGCCTTGCGTGGCTGTATCGTCCCCGGAGAAGATTCTCTGCTGACGGTGACGGGCAGCCCCTATGACACGTTGGAAGAGGTCTTGGGCCTTCGGGGGGAGAGCCCTTTGAGCTTGAGGCGCCAGGGGATTCCATGTGATCAGATTGATCTTTTGAATGATGGTCACCTCCGTACGACATTTACCGATGAGGAGTTTGCCGCAATTCAAAGTGCCACGACGATTTTTATTCAGCGCTCCCGAGGATATGGCTTACGGCCTTCACTTTCGTTGGCCGATGTTCGGGATTTGATTGCAGCGCTTCGTTCTGTAAAGCCGGTACTCAAGATTGTGGTGGACAATTGCTACGGTGAGTTTGTAGACACCCTGGAGCCCCCGGCGGTTGGAGCGGACCTGATTGCCGGGTCCCTGATCAAGAATCCCGGCGGGGGGATTGTTCCCACCGGAGCCTATGTTGCTGGGAAAAAACAATGGGTCGCCGCTGCGGCAGATGCCTTAACGGCACCCGGCATTGGGGCTAAAGGTGGCTATACATTTGATTCAACCCGATTAATCCTTCAAGGGCTTTATTTTGCGCCTACGGTCACCAAGGAATCGTTAAAAGGAATGAGCCTTCTGTCTCATGTGTTTGAAGCCCTAGGATATGACGTCAGTCCCAGGGTGAGTGAAGGACAGGCGGATATTATTCAGGTGATTAAGCTGGGTGAAGAAGACAAGGTTTTGAAGTTCTGCAAGGCTCTTCAGTCCGTGAGCCCGGTTGATGCCCGGTTGACCCCGATTCCCTATGCAACACCCGGTTATGCTGACCCGGTCGTTATGGCCGGTGGAACATTTATTTTTGGCTCTACCATTGAGTTGTCAGCAGATGCACCTATGCGGCCCCCGTATGCTGTGTTTCTGCAAGGCGGCTTGACCTACAGTCATGTTCGCTATGCGGTCAAACGGATTCTGGAGTCGCTGTATGCGGATACGGCTGATGCGATGAGCTTGGCCTTGTAGGTGTTGAACACGGGTGGTTTGAACAAACTAATCAAACTATTAGGGTGCGTTTTTGACGAGTTCCGCATTCAGTTGGCGTTCGGCTTCTTCCAAAATTCGAACCACTTCGAGCCCATTCACGCCATCGCTTTTGGGTTTTCGGCCGGAACGAATGCAATTGATGAAATGTTGGCACTCCAGCTTCAAGGGTTCCAGGGTCAAGTATTCCGGTGTTATTTGCTCAGGAGGAGATGTGTTGTTATGAAACACCTTGAGTTTATCACTGCCGGTTAGGGTGTCATCCATCACCACAGTGCGCTCGGAGCCACGGACTACCAGCTTAACTTGTTTGACCGGGTGAACCCAGCTGTTGTGGATGTGGCCGGGAACTCCATTGGGAAATTCGATTTCAATGTGGGCAATGTCAACCAGGCCGTCGTTACTGGTGCGAGACCCTTGGACGGAAACGAGGCGTCTTGGCTCTTGGCCGAGAAGATACATCATCATGGAGAGATCATGAGGTGCCAGATCCCAGAAAACACTTCGGTCTGCTCGGTAAGGGTTGTGGTTAAGACGATCGCTTTCAATATAGCGAATTTCACCTAAATAACCCTCTTCAATCAGTTGCTTGAGACGAGTAATGGCCGGGTGGTACATCAGTAGGTGCCCGACCATCAAGGTTTTTTCCACACGCTCGGAAAGAGCATACAAGTCTTGGGTCTCCGTCAGACTGGTGGCAATCGGTTTTTCCACGTAAACGTGCTTGTCGGACAAGAGGGCTGCTTTGGCCAGGCGGTAATGGGTGTGGCTGGGCGTGGAGATAACAATGGCGGTAATGCTGGGATCGACCAATAGGTCTTCGAAGCGGGACGTTGTCGTAATGCCGGGATACTGCTTCTTCAGCTTGCTAAGCATGTCTTTGTCCAGATCACAGATACTGGCCAGAAATTCCAGGTTATAAAAGTTGCGAACCAGGTTTCGGCCCCAGTTTCCGCATCCTACGACGGCGACTTTAATGGGTGTTTCCACGATTCATGTATCCACAAACGAGCGCTTCACAATACAATGTTAAAACATACCCTTACTCTACTACACGGTGATTCAAAGATGAAGTCTTCGAGGCATTTGACCTTTCATACCCGTCGAGATGCTTGGGTGGAGGTTAACCTGTCTGCCATTGAACAAAATACCTTGGCGCTTCGTCGTCATGTACCTGAGGGAATTGAGATTATGGCTGTCATTAAGGCCGATGCTTATGGGCATGGGGCTGTGATGGTCCTACCTACCCTGGAAGCATCCGGAATTTCCATGGTTGGGGTGGCTTCGATGGATGAGGCTGTTCAAATTCGCGAGTCCGGCCTTCCTCTGTCGGTGATGGTCTTGGGAGTGACGCCTGATTGGGCCATGCACTATGCCTTGGAACACAATATTGAATTAACGGTTTTTTCGGAGCAGCACTTGGCTTCGCTGCAGCGGCTGTTTGAAACAACCCAAACCCCCGTTAAAATTCACATCAAGGTAGACACCGGGATGCATCGGATTGGAATTTCCTGGGACAAGGCTGCTGCCTTTATCAATCATTGCTTCACCCTGCCTTATGTTACGGTAGAAGGGGTGTTCAGTCACTTTGCACATACATCGGATTCCTCATTTACTGATCTTCAGGTGTCTCGCTGGGAGCAGGTGCTTAGCCAGCTTAATCGCAGGCCTCAACGATGCCATTTGGCTAACAGTGCGGGAACCTGGCATGGGCACTTTGGAGCGGGCAATATGATTCGTAGCGGCTTGACCCTGTTTGGATACACTGGTGATGACTCCCTGCAGGTGGAGGACTTGGAGCCCGCGATGAGTTTGAAAGCTCGCATTGTGCATCTGTTTGAATTGCCACCGGGTGAAGGAATCAGCTATGGGCAGACGTTTCACAATAACACAAGTGCACCTCGGCTCATTGCAACCTTACCCTTGGGCTATGCCGATGGGGTCCCCCGAGGGCTATCCGGCAAAATTCATGCCCTCTATGCCGGGCAGCGCATTCCTCAGGTGGGAGTGATTACCATGGATCAGCTGATGGTAGATGTGACGGGCGTCGACGACCCTCGGGTGGGTGATGTGGTTACGCTTATCGGCAAGTCTGGAGAAGAGCGGGTTACATTGACCGATTGGGCGTCTTGTATTCAAACCATCGAGTATGAATTGATGTGCGGTCTGCGGGTTCGTCTGCCCAAGACCTATATTCGGTAGATCTTCTTCGGGTGTAAAATACCCCTATGACGACTTTGATTTTACGCCATTCATCAGACAATAGCTTGGGGCATCTGGTCGAGGTACTGGAACGACGCAATTTGCCCTATCTCTATTGGAATGTCCATGAAATGGCCTTTGGAGACTTTGTTTTGCCCGACAATACGTCGATGTTGGTGGTCCTGGGGGGCATGATGAATGTCGATCAGACTCGTAAATATGATTTTTTGCTCCCGGAGCGGGCTTTTATCCGCCAATGCTTTTTAGATGGGATGCCCATCTTTGGCATTTGCCTCGGGGCACAACTCCTTGCTCGTAGTCTTGAGGCACCCGTGACCAAAAATCCCACCAAGGAGGTGGGTTGGACCCCGATTCAGCTTACGACCGAGGGGTACTCAGACCCGGTTTTGTCCCGGTTGGGCGATGGGATAGCTCAGTTTCAATGGCATGAAGATACTTTTGCCTTGCCTCATGGGGCTTCTCATTTGGCTTGGAATGCCGACTGTCAAAATCAGGCGTTTCGCTTGACCCCCTACGTGTATGGGGTTCAATTCCATCCCGAAGTTGATTTCGATACGATCCGAGGTTGGTTGAACAGCTCGAAAAGTCTTTCACCCGAGCGTGCGGACGAAATTTGGTCTGAAACCCTGGCTCATTTTGAAACCAGGAAGAGGGCAAGCCAGGCAATGTTTGACGCGTTCTGCCAACAGGCGTCACTTGCGCCATCCGTTTGTCAGGCAAAATGATTTTTTAAACTCCTTATACGGCAGCTTGCTCCCGATCTCGAGGATTTGGACGGTCCGCCTGAGCCACAAAGGCTCCGGAATGACAAGCGGTCATAAACAACTTTGCAGAGTGGAAGTCGGCCATATAGGTATTAAAGTAAGCTTTGAGCTGATCTTCGGTCAGATTGACGGGGCGTTGTCCGCCTCGACCATCCGGGACGTTTCCGATATGGACGTACCCTCGGAGGGCGCCTTGACGATGAGCCTCTTGCTGCGGTAATCCGGCTTCGACCCCATCGGTACTCCCATGCCCTAACACGGCGACTAAGGCTTCTGCACCGGGATTTCGAGATGAAAACTCCCGCATTCTTTGGAAAGCCTGCTGCATGGCTTCTGGCGTGCAATTTTCAACGACTTCAATATTGTCATCGGTAACCCCGTAGCGATCCTTGGTCATTTGTACTAGGCGTTGCCGATGATCTTGTAAAACGGCACCGTCACTATGGGGATCTCTGCTGGAGGTGGGGCCAATGAAGACGAGCACTCGCCGAGGGCGTCTCTCTCGCTGGTCCCACCCTTGGGTTCCCTGGCTCGACTGGACCGGGTGTTCGCAGGGCTGATGCCCCATTAAGGGTCTGGCAATAGTGCCTTGGCTTGCGGCACGATGTGCTTCATCGATGGTATTGCAACGTCCGAGGGCATCCAGGAACATGGTCATACGATCCTGATTGCGTTCGGCTTGAACGTAGGTGACCTGGTCCTGGCCTGAGCTGGCTAAGACTTGGGTATTCCGAGGCCAACGATTTGTTAATCTGGAATCTTGTGTGTCCAGCTGGGTACGTTGTCCAACAAGCCCATATCGGCGCTGCAAAGAACCCATTGTGCTAATATTTGCCTGCTCTGATTGACGTGCGT
This sequence comes from Vampirovibrionaceae bacterium NZW_1234, assembly GCA_041697335.1. Classification (GTDB taxonomy): domain Bacteria; phylum Cyanobacteriota; class Vampirovibrionia; order Vampirovibrionales; family JAGQHJ01; genus JBGUGD01. The sequence continues at coordinate 158,933 of JBGUGD010000002.1, forward strand.
CTTGAAGTGCTTCTGCTGCTTTGTTTCTGAATAGACCAATTCCCCAACGGAACAGGCCAGCCAACGGTTTTAGTAAGAGTGGTGGATTTTTCCACCAGTTTAAACGATTGTCCCACTTATTAAAGCGCTGTTCACAACTGCGCCGATGTTCACGCAATTGGGGGTATTCACTTCGAACACGGATTATTTCTTGATTCAGCCGTGCCGATTCCTGAACGAAGACATTTTCTGAGGTGTTGGCTTGCCGACCTTCCAGTTCTGCAAGATAGGCTTGATCAAAGTCACGATTGGCGAGTTGTGATTGTTGCATCGCTAAATCTGATGTCTGGCGCTGCTCAATGATTCTTTGAGCCAATGACGGGTTGTGGCTGAGTCGGGCTCGTATTTGCTCGGGTGAATAATAACGTGAAAAATCCAGTATGCTTTCTCCCGGAGCCAGACGCATTTGACCAGCTTCAATAGAGCGGATGATGTCCTCATTCAGTCGGTTATAGCGGCTGGACCAATTTTGTTGGTTTTGAGCCAGATAACGTTCAATGGCATCCACGCGGGGGCCTACATCGCTTACGGATCTGAGAGGATTCCCAAACGATGGATAGGGTTGCGATACTCGGCTGTGAAAGCTTGGATTAACCGTTCCCACACTCATGTACTGTACATCCCTCTTGTGTTTCTCTCTCGTGATCCATGCAATGCATGGAGCCTAGTCCCTCACATGTGCTTAAAAACCATGAATCTGAATTTTTTGTTAGGGGAGCAGAACAATACTGATATGAGGCTAAATTCGGATTTTAGGAGGCTGAAATATTGAACTGCGTAATTGTTCAGTCTGGATTGTGGGTTCTCTTGGCTGGTTGCCTAATTTATCTTTCCATCAGGAGTGCTACGCTAGTTTCCAATGTACAGTTTACATACCTAACTTATGTGTAAGAAGACATTAATCAGGAGGATTCAGCAATGGCAGTAACTGAAAAACTGCAGTCCATGGGTGTGCAGGATACAGAAATGAAGGTCGGTGTCGATAAACCCAGCAATCACCTGGTGTACTGGACTTCGCTCGGCTTTATTGGCTTATCCTTGGCCTTATATTTGGGCCGAAAATATCAATCGGCCAACTTTATTGGGCTTTGGGTACCTTCATTGCTAGGCTTGGGCATTTATCTGAAGGAAAATAAAGTATTGGATCTACAGAAGAAAATGATTCAACAACAGCCTAATGTCAGCTCCTTGGGAATGAGCTAAGGGCTGCTTTTCGGCAAAACGAGAAAGACCGAATCCGGACTCGGCAATGATTCCCATTGTATACTTTTGCGATATTCCTTCGAAGCCTGTCCATTGAGTGATTTGACGATGGGCAAGGTCCTTCATAGAATGGAAGAATCAATATACTGCCTTAGCGCAATATCCTGGCTTGAGCTGTTTTATAGCGCTAGTAGGATTTGATGGGTTATTATTGCCGATGTCCGTATCCGGAATTTTGTTGAAGCCTGCCATTGCTTCAGGGTTGACATTTGCGAAACGTTCGCACGATTTGGTGCCGCTTCGTTTCGGTAACCAGCCAGAAGCGCGCTCGATATTGTTGGAAGGCATTCTCAATCGTGCTCAAAAGCCCCTTCCAAAAACGACCTGGGATGTGGTCGATCAATATCGCTTCTTAGGGACGATTCTAGTCTGTTCGTTATTTGCGAATCTTGCACATTTGGCCAGCCGACTGATTCCCTGGTTTAAGCGCTTACAAAACAAGTTGGAAAGCTGGGCCATTTTCCAATCCTCATCTACAGCAAGTATTCAGAAGCTTGCTTCAACACGCCTGCGTGAGGAAATTGGTGAGGAACGCTACTTTACAACGCCTCAAGGGAACAAAATTCATTATTGGTATGTTCCGGCAAAAGGGGATAAGCCAACCGTTCTTTATGCGCACGGCAATTTTGGTAATATGAATCATCGTGAGTATATTATTGACCAGTTTACCAAGGCAGGGTATGGGTTTATGATTTTCGATCCCCGAGGCTATGGCAATAGTACGGGGCAATCTTCGGAAGAAGGAATGTATGAAGATTACGAAGCCGCAAGCCGCCATCTGGAGAAGCGGCATCGGATTCCGTTAGCAAACCAAATTGCCGCCGGGGAATCCCTCGGAGGCGGAATTGTAACCCATGTGGCGCAGACTCGAAAGTTCAAGGCTGTTATCTTATGTGCTACTTTTACATCAATTCCTGATGTGTTTCGGCATTTGAAGTCTCGATTTTCTTTACTGGGGTGGTTTTTACCTTCAGAAGATAAAGTACAGCAGCAGTTTCGCTCCCTGGATAAGATTGCTAATATCAAATCCCCGCTGGTATTTATCCATGGGGACTTTGACGATGTTGTCCCAATGTCGATGACCAGACGGTTGTTTCAAGAGGCGCGCCAAACCCCGTTGAAATGTTATATTACGGTTCGAGGGGCGGAGCACTGTGTCAATGCATTCCCCTTCGATCAATTAATCCCTCGCCTGGGTGCCTTTATCCAAAAGGTTGATGCCTTAAAAACCGCTAATAGGACTACGGATTCCGCCCGATAATATCTCCTGCGTTATTCCGGAAGCAGCAAGTTATGCGCAACTTTTATCGCTTCTCCGGTTTTTATGCAGGTATAGCGTAGAGATAGATTGTGTGTTGGAGTCGTGGGAAAAAGAGACCAGTTGACTTTTTTACGGGCGCAACGTCGACGAACACCTGTGTTATGGGCGTTACTTTTGGTATTTTTGGTCGCGCTGCCTTGGGTAATTGAGGGGTTGGATAGTATTGAATTGCATCACTTCGAAGACCGCCAGCGTCAGATCCTTGAGAATCGTTATAATAGCGGGATTGTGTTAGTTGAAGTGGATAATGTATCTCAAAATGACCAGACGATTCGCTCGCTCTTTGGACGTTACCCTTGGCGTCGTGAGATTTATGCTTATCTTTTGCGGTTTTCCCAACGGGCACAGAGTAAAGCCGTTTTAATGGAGGCGTCCTTTACCGGCGGGGCTGATATTGATCATCCTGAGTCGGATCAGGCCTTTATTGATGCGATCTCTCCTAAGGTACCCGTGATTACCAGTTTAAGTGAAGCCAGCAAGGTTGATTTGGCGCCGTTCGAATCCGCCTCGGAGCGAGAAGCTATGTTTGAAGCACTGTCTCGTGAATGGCGTAACATTGAAGGGCCACCCATTGTTGATGTGCATTTTTATGATGCATTTGAGGTCCCCTTTGAGAGAATTGTGCGTTCTCCCGCGTATTTTTACCCATTGGATGATTTGGTTTTTGATGCCAATGGGAAGGTCCGTCAGGTCGTTTTGTTCGGGCGCGGTAAGATTCGCAATGGAATTCCAACTTGGCCGGTTGCCCCCTTTGTATTGAATCCATCAGCCAAAGTGGTGACGACACCGCAAGGTGAGCTGATTTTAGGGACGCATAAGGTTCATTTGCGAGGTGAAGCAAATCCTATTATTAATTGGTACGGCAATGTCTCCAAGTCGGGCCAAAAAATTTATCCGAGATACTCACTTTCGCACGTCGTGAAATCCCAGATGGCATGGGAATGCCGTCAAAATCCTAAGCTGTCTGTCTGTCATCGCTTTGATTATAAGAATACGCCGTTGTTGGATCCGGTGATCTTTCATCAACGCTATGTGCTGGTGGGGTATAACTCCAGCTGGTTCGATTCACATACATACTCTACGCTATATGACCGGGAGAACCATTCTCAAAAATATCCAAACTTGTTTATTCAGGCCAATATCCTGGACAACTTGATCCATGACGATTTCATTGGCCGTCCTGGTTGGCGGATTCCAATTCCTTGGGGCCAAGGGAAATCCGTATCTCTCGTTACCGGATTGATTTGCTTTCTCCTATTTGTCTCTACTTATATTTTGGCCAATCGCATTCGCTCCGTATTATTCAGTTTATTTTGGGTTATTGTTTTGGGCGGCGTTTATAGCTGGTTGACTGTGTTTGCCTATCATCACTGGAATTTGTGGTTGAATTGGGCCTACCCTATTGCTTCCATGGGTGTGACTTATGTGAGTACATACCTGTATCGCTTTACCCAGGCCGAAAAGCGCAAGCACCAGTTACGCATGGCCTTTGCTAAGTACATGTCTCCCACCTCAATGGCCTATATCGAGAAGCATATGGATAGTACACAGCTTCGCAGCCAGAAGCGCCAACTCACGTATCTTTTTTGCGATATTCGCGGTTTTACCACCTTTGCCGAGCAAAATCCTCCGGCTCGGGTTCAGGCGGTTCTGACAGAATACTTCACCCAGATGAATGCCGTCATTTTGCATGACTATCGGGGCGTGATTAACAAACTGATTGGAGATGCGATTCTGGCTTATTGGGGTTTTCCGATTGAAAGCAAGAATGATGCTGTGATGGCGGTCTCTGCGGCATTAGAGATGAAGGCCCTGAATCAGGCCTGGTTGGATGATCCGACCAAACCGCCGCTTCGGATTGGTATAGGCATTAATACGGGTGAAGGTATGGTCGGGGATATCGGTTCTCAGGATTTTATGGATTTCACCGTCATTGGTGACAGTGTCAATACGGCAGCCCGCCTTGAAAAACTAAACAAGACCTTTGGTACGACCATCATTATTTCCAAGGCAACGTATGATTTGGTTAAGGATCATATTGAAGCCCGTTATTTAGGAACGGTTGAGCTTCCTGGCAAGTCTCAGCGTGTGGAGGTATACGAACCCTTAACGCTAAAAGCTCCCATACCGACGAAGGTGGGGAAAACGGTCTTAGTCGGAAACCCGTCGACGGCTGACTCGTTTCATTGATTTTTCTTGAATATTGTGACCTGTGTCATGCTTTATTTGAGGAGCAAAACTTAATTGACGAACGCCCTTTTATTACTTGGTAATCGATAAGCCTATTTTAACAAAAGCAATAATAGGGTGTTACAAAGTAATGAAAAGGGAATGTATCACGGGTTTTATGCCCATACAGGAATATAATGGGACGTTGACTTCGTACATGGGTGTGAGGGAATAGTCGTCAGAGATTGGGAAAGGATATTTGTATGGTAGCGATTGATGGTAAAACCGGCCCGAAAGGGGCGGGTGTTGGCAACTACGGTTATAATGCCGGAGATGCATTGGTGAAGGTGCTGGACAAGTCACTCGAGGGTCCTATCTCTAATGAGGACAAGGAGGTTATGAAGAAACTGACTGTGCGGTACAGTCCTGAAACCAAACCGACAGTGCCGGATTATGCAAACGTGTTCGGCATGACCCAGCGCTTAATGGAGCGCTTGGATAAGGATGGCGATGGGAATATTCAGCGAGGGGAAATTACCAATTTGTTGAATCGGAAGCTGTCTGGTGTAGAAGCTTTTGGCTTCGGTATTGTCGATGTTAACAATGACAAGCAAATCAGCTTTGAAGAGGCCGCAGCTACATTAATTCACCTGGATCAGAATAATAAGAATTTTGATGGACAAATTGATGCAAAGGAAGCCACTGGGGGGATTGGCATATTTAGCGGAGCTAAGATCAAAAAGATTATGGAGTCACCAGCATTTAAGACGCAGTTGGCTGAATATAAAGAGGCAAAGAGCAAACCCTCGGTTAAAGCGGTCACTGTTAGCGATGAGAAGCCCGTCGCCAAACCTGCAGATAAACCCGCCGACAAGGCAACGGAAAAAAATGTCGATAAACCAGTGGCTAAGCCCAAAACACCAGCGACAATTACACCCATGGATCCTAAATTCATCCAATTTATGAAAGATTCGGCAGGCAAATCCAAGATTACCCTGAAAACCTTTACGGGATATGTGGATGAATGGAATAGAACTCATGCCGAGCGAGAAGGCAATGGCTGTATTACGGCTACCGGTAAAGATTTGCAGAATTTCTTTAAACAGCTTCGGAAGGGGCATAATAACTGGGGGATCGATCTTAGCATTACATCTCGAGATCTGGATTCGTTGTTGAATAAAGCGACCCCGGAACAGCGCAAATATCGATAACACTGGTTTTTCTTACTTTAGGCCTTCTGCCCCGAACGACATCTATCGAAGTCTTTTGGGGCAATATGCTTCTCTTGGAATGGTTTAAGCCTAATTCTTAAAAAATGATTGTTAAATTTTTGTTGTAAAAGATATACCACTTAACAAAAAACTAATGATTGATCATTTTTATACACATACGGTCTATTTGAAAACAATGTGGACATAGGTAATCAGTAAGGTCACACAAGGGAGTGCTGGGAAAATGGTCAATCGCATGCTTTTAAATCCAAATGGTAATTTCGTCGGTGGTGCCGGCTTCGGCATGAACGCCAATTTACGCTTGAACTTGGCATTAAATGCAAGTCTTCGTTTTAATGGCAATTTTGGTACAGCCAGTTCGTTACCCATTGGTTTGGGTACCGGTTGGGGTAGCGGCACCGGTTTCGGGGTCAACCCGGGCTGGGGTAGCGGTATCGGGTTTAATCCCAATCTGGGTATTGGCTTGGGTGGCAATGCTAGCTTCGGTATGAATCCGGGCTGGGGGCTGAACCCTGGGTTTGGAATGAATCCCGGCTGGGGCGTTAATCCCGGCTTTGGAATGAATCCCGGTTTGGCTGGTGGTGGTGCCGGCTTTGGCTGGGGTGGCGGTGCTGGAGGTTTTGGCAGCGTAGGTTTTAATCCTGGATTTGGAACCTCTGGCTTTGGTACCGGTGGTTTTGGTGTCACCATTAGCGGCAATATCAATTGGAATATGGCTGGAGGTATTGGCGGTCGTGTCAATACGGGTGGCGGCATAGGCGGCACTGTGACCGGTGGTGGTACAGTGACGGGAGGCGGTACTGTCACAGGAACAATCCCAGCACCTCGCCCTCGTCGTCGTGACCCCTTGGCCTTGGATATGGGCAGTGGTATCGGGGTTCAACGCACCAATAATGGCTTTGATTTAACCGGTCGTGGCAATCGTGCGGCCGAGTGGTTCCGTCCCGCAGGTGATCAGACTCCGGCCATTGTTGTTCGCCCTGATGCAGATGGTCAGGTTCGGGATGGTCGAAACCTGTTTGGAGATGCCAATGGGGATCGCAACGGTTTTAATGCGCTGGCTCGCTATGATGATAACCGGGATGGCCGTGTGGACGCCCAAGAGGCCCTGCGTCACGGAATTGCTCTGTGGCAGGATCGCAATGGCAATGGCCGTGTAGACGCCGGTGAAATGAGCAGCTTCGGCCAGCTTGGCGTAGCCTCTATTGATACGAATTACCGTGAGACCAATGATGAAGTTTTACGGCAGCAAGGGCGTTTTACCCGGACTAACGGAACAACCGGCCTTGCGGCTGATGCTTGGTTGGCAAGCCGGTCTTAAACTTCTTATTCCTGGGAACACCGCGACATACCCGATGCTGAGATAGGTGTCGGGTATTGTCCTGCTTAACCGAGATTTAGGACACTAGGCAAGAGGGTGAGTTAAGTTCCGGGAGAACGTCTTCCACCATAATGGTTTGATCACGCTCGGGGCCGACGCTGACAATTGAAATGGGAACACCGGTTACTTCCGCCAAGCGATTCAGGAAGGTTTGCGCTTCCTGTGGCAGGGCTTCAAAACGACGGATGTCTCGAACGGAACCTTGCCAGCCTGGGAAGGTCTCGTAAATAGGATCCATTTTTTCCAGCAGGGCAATATGGCTGGGGAAGGTATTCACGACTTCCTGGGTTTCACGATTCCGGTAGGCAGTACACAGACGTAGTTCTTCGAGGCCTTCAAAAACATCAAGCTTTGTAATTGCAAGGCCATCCAAGCCGTTAATACGGGCAGAGTATTTCATGGCGACCGCATCAAACCAGCCGCAACGACGAGCACGACCTGTAGTCGTTCCGAATTCAGCCCCCACGGAAGCAAGGTGTGAACCGGCTTGATCGAACAGTTCGGTCGGGAAGGGGCCAGAACCGACACGGGTGGTATAGGCTTTAGCAATCCCAATAACCCGACTGATGGCTTTAGGACCAATGCCGGAACCGGTACAGGCCCCACCAGCGGTAGGATTAGAGCTTGTGACGAAGGGATAGGTTCCATGATCCAAATCCAGCATGGTCCCTTGGGCCCCTTCCAGAAGAATATTTTCATTTTGCGTCAATGCATCAGCCAATACGGAATCGGTATCACTGATGTAGGGGCTCAGTATGCCCCGATAGTGATCGCATAAGGACATCATGCTGTCGACATTGATAGGCTCCAGGCCATAAGCTTTTGTTAGTACCGGATTCTTCTGAGTAGCAATGGTTTCGATATGCTGCCGCAAGAGGTCTTTGGGCAGCAACAGATCACCGACTCTTAAACCGATACGGCCGACTTTGTCTTCGTATGTGGGGCCGATACCTCGGCGAGTGGTACCGATTTTTCCATCACCCATACTGTCTTCCTTGGCACAATCCATGGCAATGTGGTAAGGCAAAGTCAGGTGAGCCCGAGGGCTGACGAAAAGCCGACCCAATGTTTTGTTTCGTTCCTTAAGTTCGCGAAGCTCTTTTTCCAGAACCTCAACAGAGATGACGGTTCCTGGACCGATAATGCAGGTCTTGTCTTCATAGAGAATGCCGGAGGGAATCAAGTGAAATTTATAGGTTTCGCCGTTACGAACAACGGTATGTCCCGCATTGCAACCGCCTTGGTAACGCACAATATGCTGGGCGCGTTCGGCCAAGAGGTCAATAATTTTGGCTTTACCTTCGTCACCCCACTGGGCGCCGACGATGACAACGGCAGGCATTGGTTTGCTTCTCCATTTCTAGGCTGGTTGCATTTAGGGTAAGAAGAAAGGCCGTGATTCAGCTCATTCCTCCCCTTGGCAGTATAGGTCAGTCCATGGTCAGGGTCAACTCTATTGGGCATGCCTTCGCTTTCCTCACAAACAGCCTATGACGCAAGCAATTAAACGAGTTGTCGACTACCTTAACTTGTGATTTTCTCAATCCTTTGGAGGACGTTCGTTGGAGGGTGATAAAGGCTAGCCAAGGTGGGGTAAGATAGAGAGTGACACCAGTGTGTATTGTATGCGAGGTTTTACGTGATGATTGATCGTTTTTTCACAAAACTGGCCTTGAGTAGTGTTGCGGGCGTGTTGATGCTGATGACTGTAGCCATGGGGATTGTTTATGCTGATCATACGGCACAAAGCCACAGCGTATCAACCTCTGTCGCTAAGTCCTGGCAGGACTGGCAGCAACAAGCTGAAGCTCTTGAACAACAAGCGTTCCAGCTGATTAAGGCCTCCAGTAACCCTAGAACTGTCTCCTATGCCAAAGCTGGAGCCTTGTACAAGGAAGCGATGCGGTATTACTCGCTGGCTCAGCAGGGCTGTCTTGATGAAGCCAAGGCCCGACCTGAAGCATCATCCCAGCTTCTGGAACAAGCCGAGCAGTTTGATATTAAGTCCAGAGAGGCATTGATGAAATCCCGTACCGCCTCCGGTGTTGTTTACTTCCGGGAAGTTCGCGGCTTGCTTTAAGTTTCTACCTGAATCTAGAACAAAAATCCCTGCCGATTCTGTGTCGGCAGGGATTTTTTCTGGTTTTTCTGATTATACGGCCACGCTGGCGGCATTCATGGCCTTTTGAATGGTTTCACCCAGGAGTGCTGGATTGTCGCAGACGGCGATGCCTGCTGCCCTGAGGGCGTCCATTTTTTCCTTGGCGGTGCCTTTGCCGCCAGAAATGATGGCTCCGGCGTGACCCATGCGTTTTCCTGGGGGAGCCGTTTGACCCGCAATGAAGCAAACCACCGGCTTGGTAACATTGCGCTTAATATATTCAGCGGCTTCTTCTTCGGCGGAGCCTCCAATTTCACCGATCATGCAGATGGCTTTGGTTTCCGAGTCTGCCTGGAATGCTTCCAGACAGTCGATGAAGTTGGTGCCGTTCACTGGGTCGCCACCGATGCCAACGCAAGTTGATTGGCCAATGCCGAGTTGGGTTAGCTGGTGGACCACTTCGTAGGTCAAAGTACCGCTGCGGGACACGACGCCCACAGGACCCCGCTTATGGATATGACCAGGCATAATGCCGATTTTGCATTCATCCGGCGTAATCAGGCCTGGGCAGTTGGGCCCAATAAGGCGGGTGCGTTTACCTCGCATAAAGTTTTTCACTGTTAGCATATCGTTGACTGGAATGCCTTCAGTAATGCAAATGGCCAGATCCACATCGGCATCAACGGCTTCCATAATGGCATCAGCCGCAAATGGTGGGGGGACGAAGATGACTGAGACATTCGCTCCAGTGGCCTTTTTAGCTTCATGAACGGTGTTATAGACCGGTATTCTGTCCAAGACGGTAGTGCCGCCTTTGCCTGGAGTGACTCCGGCGACCACTTGTGTGCCGTACTTCAAGCATTGCTCTGCGTGGAAGGAGCCTTCACGGCCGGTGATGCCTTGAACCACGATTTTCGAATTTTTATCTACCCAAATTGCCATAATTCGTGTTCCTTTCCTCGCTTATGCCACAGTACTAACCGTTTTAACGGCCTCGGCCACTTTCTCAGCAGCTTCTTTCATGGTGTCGGCCACCAGGAACTTGAGGCTGGAGTTCTGGAGAATCTCCTTACCCCGCTCTACATTGGTGCCCTCCATGCGGATAATAATGGGCAGCTTGACGTCGAGCTTGGAGGCGGCAGCTACCACGCCTTCGGCCAGCAAGTCGCAGCGAAGGATGCCGCCAAAGATATTGATCAACACGGCTTCCACGTTTTTATCGGACAAAAGGATACGAAACGCATTTTCAATGGCTTCGGCATTGGCGCCGCCACCCACATCCAAAAAGTTGGCTGGACTGGCACCGTAGAGTTTAATAATGTCCATTGTGGCCATCGCCAAACCGGCACCGTTTACCATACAGCCTACATTACCATCGAGTTTAATGTAGTTGAGGTGGAATTTGGAGGCTTCAACTTCCAAGGGGTCCTCTTCATCATAATCCCGCATCTTCTGAACGTCCGGATGACGGTATAAGGCGTTGTCATCAAAGTTAACCTTGCCGTCCAGTGCTAAAACGCGGTTGTCTTTGGTAATAACCAGCGGATTTACTTCCACCATGGCACAGTCTTTTTGCCAGAAGAGCTTGTAAAGGCCGGTTAAGAGTTTTACGGCCTCACGGATGCAGGGTTCGGGAATCTCTAAGGCATAGGCCACTTTGCGAGCTTGGAACGCTTGCAGACCAATGGTTGGATCAACCCATTCTTTGATGATTTTCTCGGGTTGGGTCGCTGCCACTTCTTCAATATCCATGCCTCCTGCGGCGCTGGCCATAATCAGAGGCTTGCTAGTGGCTCTGTCTAGAATGATACTGACATACAGCTCTCGATCAATGTCGGAGCCTTCTTCTACCAGGACAGACTTAACTTTTTTGCCTTCAGGGCCGGTTTGGTGGGTTACCAACTGCATGCCCAGGATTTGAGTGGCCGCAGACTTTACGTCATCAATGGATTTGACAACTTTGACACCGCCACCTTTGCCGCGGCCGCCAGCGTGAATTTGAGCTTTCACGACATAGATAGGGCCGTTTAGCGATTTTGCTGCGTTTACGGCTTCATCTGGGGTGAACGCAACTTGGCCATTGGGTGTGGGCACTTCGTAGGAGCGAAAGAGTTCTTTGGCTTGGTATTCATGAATTTTCATGGAAGCAATGCCTCTTATGACTGTCTATCACGGTTGGGTTAGTAGTGATATAGTGTACCGCAAACATAGCCGAAGCAAGAAATATCATCCCTGCTTGCCTAAGTTGTCTTCATTTGACACTTCGAAGATACAATAGTGACATTGTAATGTTTATCAAAGTTGAGTCTGGTTTTGATAAGCGGTTGAGCGTTTAGAGTTCAGGTTCGCCTGCAAGTGATGTTTTAGGCTTGAAGTTAGGCAAAATAGCTTGAATAGGAAATAGTTTCACTGTTATTCGAAAAAGCTGTTGTAAGAAATCATTGGCAATATGCAGTAGTGCACGTGGCCTGTTTACTTTAATTGTTTGGGTCCAACAGCTGATGAAAGGTTTTGCCGAGGGCTTTTTCTGACTGGGTGACTTCTTTTAAGGCGGTTTTTAACTCGCTTTGTGCAATACGGAGTTTGTGCTTGAGTTCGGATACCTGGTCCTGGTGGTGGCGGGAAGTGAAGGTGGCTGCCAAGACTGCCTGTTCCTTGCTTTTTCCAGTGATGGTATAGATGTAACTGAGACCGTTGCCACAATCTCTGACTCTATCGGCATTGTGGTATTGCTTGGATTGGAACACTTGATAGGCTTTCTTGAAATGATTTTCGGCTTTGGCCGCATACTCGAGGAACTTCACATCATTCCCAAAGCGACGTTTTGCAGACTTCAACATGCCTGTACTGTAGTCATTCCCAATCAGCTCATACTCATAGCCTTTGGCTAATTTAAAGTGGATATCTGCGGTTAGGTTTTCATATTTCTTGCCCTGGGATTCCAGAATGGGAAGGGCTTGGTAAAAATGCTCTCTTGCCACCTGGAGTCGTTTGAGGGAAATGGCGTTGAATTGCTGATATTGGCCTGGGCTCATTTGAAACTGTACATGGAGTTGCGGGACCCTGTTTGCTTCATAGAGTTCAGCCACACGTAAATGGGCTTCAGCCACTTTCGGATGCTTGTTACCGAGATGGGCTTGCCTGATTTGCAAGGCCTTCATAATGCGAAACTCATCGCCGGAGAAATTGAACTTGGCTCGCTTCAGCAGTTCGTCAGCGATGGGCAGGCTGTCCGGTGGGCAACGTTTCTCCGTAGCAATGGCGTGAATTTCCTTTTCCAGGTTTGCCAGACGTGTTTCAGGAGAGATGTTTTGTGGGGAGACCTGAAGTGTTGATGCGCTGTAATCTGTAATGCAATATTCCGTGAGTGGTTCTCGAACAAGAGGAGCTTTTGGTGCCTCCAGGCTTTTGAACTGAACGGAGGCCGATGTCGGGCGGCGTGTCTGTCTATTCACAAATACGGGCATTGAGGTCTGAGAATACAGGCGCATTACTTATATTTCCCAATTCATTGACGTATTAACTTAACTTGTTGAAAAGGGGAGACAAGGACAAGGATCTGTATGGGAATATCGTTATAGAGTCTGCCTACCCAGGTTAACTGTTGCAGGTACTGACGAATCGGTTTTGGTATATCGGGATCGAGCCACTTTTTGCCATACCCTATAGCGAACATTGTTGCTTGGAAATTAGGACAAGCGCTTTGGGGCGCCTTCACCTGTTTCGAAACGGTCTCGAAGGATTTGAACACCCTTGCCTAAGGCTGTTGCTAGCCAAAAAATAGCAGTGGAGGGTGTTGAATAACTGCCGACAACCGGCTCAGCCAGGGGGCGCTGATGAGGGTCGATGATGTCGATTGTTACAGATTGGGGGGGCGACTGGTCTCGGTTGTGATGCTGAACGTTCAGATGAATACCTTCGGCATCGAGTTGGTTGACAATGCTTGCCAGGGAATGACGTGCATTTTGAAAATCCTGAATCAGTTGGGGCCGATGATGAGGATTATAGTCATCTTCATGGGCAATGGTCACTTTGCCAAAACGCGGCAAAGGCATGAGCGAGGGGGTAATGCGGACCATAATAAGGGCTTCTCCTTGAGTTATGTCAACACAATAGCGAGCTAATAGGGTTTCTCGGGATTGACATCCGGACGGTATTCAAGCGGGAGATTGGTGTCAGGGTGAATTCGTGGGCTGAGGCCCCCGATAGTTAGAGCAAAGCGTCGAAGCGCACTTGACATGCCCCCCAAAATACTCGGATCGTGGGTCTGAGCACTCATCGTTAAGACTTTACCTTGGTGTGTTTCCACCACCTCAGGATTGACCTTCAAGAGTTGCTGACGTCGTAACACTATGGCTGTGGGGAACAGACGAGGGAAATTGGCAAATTCGGTTTTAGCCTTTTGAATTTCGTTATCACTGGCACGTGAATAAATGCCGAGCTGGAATTCTGCCGTCGGGGTTTCAGACGGTTCCACCGGAAGCCATCGATGAATGAATGCTTTTAACGGGGCCAGGAGCTTCATATCTTCTTCATCGGTGGTGTGATCGATATACGTGCTCAGTACACGTCCTGTTGGAGTCTGTTGAATCCTGTACTGGTGTCGAATACTGTACTTTCTTGGTAAAACACTGGTAAAGGCATCCGAGGTCGGCAAGTCACGCCAAGCGTCCAGCAGCTGCTTTTCATCCCGCCGTCGAAGGCCTTGAGGAAGTTGGATGCGAAACTCGCCACTACCAAACCTAGTCTTAGAACAAGAATCATTTGTTTTCATATTTTGAATTTATCAGAAACGATATGCTGCGTCCCTTCCAAGCCGTGTTTTGAAAGCAGATATTTACGTTTATTCATAAACCCGCATCATTTTTCCAGGGTTCGGTTTTATGTATGTCCCTAAGGGACGTGTGCCTTGGGTTGGGAATGTGTGCTAAGTAGACTCTGAGCTTAAGTCTCAGGGCATTTTGTATGCGTTGATGTAGTAATAATCAATAGGAGTTGAGATGATGCGTTCTATACAATTATCGCCAGCCCTGGCTGGTCAGATGGCTTATTGCAATCGCATGCCATTCACACCCAAAGAGCTGGGTTTTCGAAATATACCCGACTCCAAAGTTCTACTCGTTTCAAAAGAGGTGGGTCAGAAGTCCGACCCTGCTGTCCGCTTTGGATTAGGCCGACGCAGCTTTGTGGGTTTAATGAGTACTTTGGTGGGAGGTATGGTTTTTATCCTCTCCTCACTCATTGTTCCCTCAATCTATCGACCTGTGGGGAATACTCCTGAACGTATTGTCTCAACCTTGCCGAAAGCAACGGGACAGGCGATTGATAACATTAAGGTGGCTAATCCCACCGGGAATCCAACTTATAGTCAGGTTCAGGAGCAACTAAGGACAGCACACCAACAATTACAGAATGACTGGAAGCCTGGACAGGGTAATGCGATTCCCAATTTAGAAAAACTTTCACCGGCTGAGCAACGGGCCACCAATGAATCTCTAAACCGGATGCTTCGTTTGGTTCGGTGTCGCCATGCGGGTGACATTGATCTGGCTCGTAAAGAATATATTCGCTGGACCCAGGATGTCCTGGCAACTCGGGTGGATGCTGAAACCCTGCGAGCTGTTCAGGACTATGGCACTGAGGCACTTGGACCTGTGTCCAACGAATTTGATGCCCAAGCCAGAGTATGGTTCATCATTGCGGCTGGTATTGGTGTTGCTGTTGCAGGGACGGCGGCCTACAAGCTCAATCGTTGGACAAAAGATGATGATATCTAGACTGCGATAAATATGAAAAGCACCTGGGTTAAGGTAACCCAGGTGCTTTTTGCTTTAAAAAGCTGCGACTATTGCACAGGATCGATTTGAGCCCGTTGCAGTTTATCACTGTAGTCGATGTAAACGGCCTTCCACTCGGTAAAGATGTCGAGGCATGCCTCGGCAGCTTCGCGGTGGCCATTGCCGGTATTTTTGGTACCGCCAAAGGGCAAGTGGACTTCGGCTCCAATGGTCGGTGCATTGACGTAGGTTAAGCCGGAATCCAGGTCGCGAACAGCTTGGAAGGCTTTGTTAACGTCCTTGGTGTAGATGGCAGTAGACAAGCCGAACTCAATGCCGTTGGCCACGTTGATGGCTTCTTGCAAGTCGTTCACTTCGATGACGGCAGTGACCGGCCCGAAGATCTCTTCCTGTGCAATACGCATGGTAGGCTTCACGTTGTCAAAGATGGTGGGTTGGAAGAACCAGCCAGGGCCAGCCTCAGGTGCGCGTTTGCCACCAAAGACCAGAGTAGCACCATCTTCCTGCTGACCGATTTGAACGTATTTTTCGATCTTCTTCAAGGAGGACTCGTTAATGACCGGGCCCACGTCCACTCCGGCATCCAGACCGTAGCCGAGTTTTAGCGTTTCAGCCCGCTTCACGAGGCGTTCAACCAGCTCTTTATGAATCCCTTTTTGAACAATAACCCGGCTGGCTGCGGTGCAACGCTGACCGGCTGTCCCAAAAGCACCCCAAATGATGCCATCGACAGCCAACTCTAGGTTGGCGTCATCCAGAACGATGATGGCGTTTTTACCGCCCATTTCCAGGGAAACTCGCTTGAAGGTGGGGGCGCACTTTTCGTTGACGTGGCGACCCACTTCGCAGGAGCCGGTGAAAGATACTAGGCGAACATCAGGGTGTTCCAAGATGGCATCACCTACGGCACCACCGCCACCGGTGACCATGTTCAGAACACCCGGGGGCAGGCCGGCTTCTTCCAGAATTTCTACAAAGCGTGTGGCTACAAGGGGTGTATCGCTGGCTGGCTTAAAGACCACGGTGTTACCACAGACCAGAGCCGGAGCAATTTTCCAGCTGGGAATAGCCATCGGGAAATTCCAGGGGGTGATACAACCAACCACGCCCAAAGGCACGCGCACTGACATGGCCCATTTGTTTTTCAATTCTGAGGGAGTCGTTTGTCCGAACAGGCGACGGCCTTCGCCAGCAGCGTAAAAGACCATGTCAATTACTTCCTGGATATCGCCGCGGGCTTCAGCAATAACTTTACCCATTTCACGGGTCAGCTCACGAGACAGCTCTTCTTTACGCTCGATGAAAAGCTGGCCTGCTTTGAAAAGGATTTCTGCCCGACGGGGTGCCGGGGTTAAGCGCCATTCTTCATAAGCCTTTTTTGCGGCTGCAACGGCTTCATCCACGTCTTCCTTACCAGAAGCCGGGAAAATACCTACCACATCCGACGGATTAGCCGGGTTGGTGCTTTGGAAAGTTTTACCGGATTTGGCCGGTTGCCATTTGCCGTTAATAAAATTCTTAAATTCTGGCGGGTTGCCGGTTTTACCCGTGGTTTCACCAGCAACAGTCTGCGTTCCAACCATGGTTACCATTCTCCTTAAAAAATACACGTGTACTCGAAAAATTCGACAGGCACATTGTACTGTAAAGGCACCCCGGTATCAAAATGATTCTCCTATCTCGGTTGTTGTTTAACTATATAATTACTTTTGTAATCAAATATGGCTTTAAGTTTTGTGTTTGATGGTGTGTCGGGGACTCTTGAGCGATTGGAGAAAAGGCTCGCCGAAATGCTTTAACACTCATTCTTTAATTGTTAACATGGGCTGTTCTGTTACTGTGAGATAGTTATTCTGGATTAAGGGGTGGTATGGATGTCTTCAATTTGAATGGGCTTTTTGGGGTCTCTGAGAGTACTGGTGTCGAAAAACTGCTCGTTCATTGCGCCCGAAAAGCAGTTTTCAAAGATGCACACCGTATGATCGAATGCCTGGGAAGCATCCACAATCGGCTTAAAGACATCCTGTTCATGGACCAAGTGACTTTTCCGCCATCCCATCCGCTCCTCCTTGTTCCGATTTTGGAAGAGGAGAACGCTTTCCATATTGGGATCGGTATTTGGCATTTGAGGCGTATTTGCTTCATTGCTACTGGTGCACACATTTTGAGGCTTTTTGATACTCGAACGCAGGACTGTTCCATGCATGGTGGAATCTACAATTAAATGATCTCCCTCTTCTGTTTTGCCTCGTGTTTTGGCATCTGATAGATGCTTTTCAAATTCCTCGAAGGTATCGGCGGTTTTCACCTCGTATCCTAGCCCTTCATAGCGTTCGGTTTTTTCTTCGAGGCCTTTTTCAAACATTGCCTTCTCGCTCGCATCATTGGGTTGACCGGCGACCAGGATGGCCGTGCCTTTGTTTTTACGATTTGGATTTGCAACCGTGTCAGGCAGAGGAGCCCCGTAGCTCTGCGGTGTTTGTGGGCTCTCAATCAACGACTCCGGAAACCCCTTTTGTTGAATGTCTTCATGGGCCTGTTTTAAGCTATGCCCATTCCGAATACGTTCTGTTAGTGCACCGGAATAAACACCGCCGTGTTCATAATCCCCATGGGAGATTTGGTTAGGCTGGCTGGCAGTGAGAATCGAAATGCGGGGTGTGACTTTATCCATAGCAATGCTCCTCTTGTATATTCCGTGGAAACGAACTAATAGAAACATCACTTTGATAATACTAATAGAAGAAAGCCGTTTGGTGGCATATTTAGAAGAGTAATCTTACGGGCTCCTGTAAATATCGTCGTATTTGATGGGAGGTGTCGGCTGATTGGTTTCGGATTGCAGAAACTGATCGTTGAGAGCGCCCGAATAGCAACTGTCAAAAATACAAACGGTATGATCGAAAGATTCAGCTGCATCGACGATGGGTTTAAAGACATCCCGCTCATGTACAAGATTGCTATCCTTTAATCCAAACTGTCTTGTCTCGTCTGGGTTTCTGAAAAGCAGGACCCCTTCCTGATTGGGATTTGGTGAGGGTGGTCTGGTAGCGGACGGTGATGTACCGCTGATACTGGAGTTCAGCACGCTGCCATGCATGGAGGCATCTACAATCAGGTGATCGTTCTCTTCGGTGGCACCCCGGGCTTTTGCATCTGACAGGTGTTTCTTGAATTCGTCAAACGTTTCTGCTGTTTTGACTTGATATCCCAGACTTTCGTAAAGAGTGGTTTTTGTTTTGACATCGTTTAGAAATTTATCTTTATCCGCTGCGTGTTTGGTTTGGCCGGTGACTACAATGGCAGTGCCTTTGTTTTTGCTACTTGGGTTTGCGACTTCGTTAGGAACGGGTAAGCCATAGCTTTGGGGGCGCTGGTTGAGCGTTTCGTCGGGTTTGATTCCCTGCAAGCCACTTTGTACCAACTCCTGGTGGGCTTGTTTCAGGGGGTGTCCGTTTTGAATGCGTTCTGCCAGGGCTTGTGAATAAAGCCCGCCGTTGCCGTCACTGCGGTGATTTGCGACGCGATGTGGTTCACTGGCAGTCAGCACGGAAATTTTGGGAAACGTTGGTTCCACAGCCAAATCCCTTTTAGTCAACCTGTCTACGCTAACGGTATATAGACATGAAAACGAAATATTGATGTTTTTTTATTAACATAGTGTTAATGTGCGGTAATGATGGCTGGAGTGGGCTTTTCAAGACAATTAAGGCACGTACTTGGGTATTTGCTAAGGAAAGCTGTTGGCTACGAGACCTGTGCATGCATTAGACACAGCTTATTCTAAGGAGAATATCTAATACATTCCAGGCAGTGATGGCTAATCTTTTATGAAACTATGGATGATTTCGAGTACCTGTGGGCCTGCATGCTCGACAAGGTGTCGTGAGAGAACTTTGTCCCGAGCTCTATCGCCCAGTTGTCTGCACAGATCGGGATTATCCTGAAGAAGGCAAATTTTTTGCAGGTAAGTTTCCAAGTCCAAATATGGAACTAACAATCCTGCATCAGACTCAACCAACTCTTTGGTACCATTTCCTTTATCAAAACATATAATAGGGTTGCCAAAATAGCATTTAGGGGGAGACTTTTAACTATGGTACGGGCTCAAGACCTTAGGGGAAAGATATCCAGTAACGTAAATGTAAATATAAAAATAAGTCTGTCTGATCTGTCTGAATTGATTCATAAGATTAATATTGGTTCAAATGCAAAATAAAATTACGAAGATCTTGGTAGGGATTTTGTTGTATCAATAAGCATAACTTATACGATTTTTTGTTTATTCTTTGCTGGAAACAAATCATAAAGAATATTAAGTCGGGTGAAAGCATAATTATGTTGGCCAATGGTTAGTATTTCTTTGAATACCAAAAACCACCGCTTCCAAGTTAGTGAGGGAAGGCTTGTCAGTGTTTGCAAATGGTTGATGCGCTTATCTAAAATCAATTGTTTTTCCTGAGAGAAAAAGAACTCTGTTTGAGAAAGTAATTTTGCCTTAATGCTTTGTAGTTGGTTGAGCTGGTTAGTTTTTGCTGTCTCATATTTGTTCTTTTCTTTGGTGTAATCCGTTAGAAAGAAACTAAGCACTCGCAAGGCACGAGTTATAACAGTGTTTTTATGTCCTGCCCCGCCAAGATTTGAGTCATGTTGACGGTAATAAAGAAGGGGTTTGTCTATTATTCTGCAAGGAGCCACAGCGCTAACCATAATAGTAATCCACTGATCAGAAGCAATGCCACCTTCTAGAGTTCCCTTTGAAGTTATATGGCAAGGCATAGGGATTATTAGAGGCTCAAAACATTTTTTGAACGCTAGTGTTGCACCATAAGCATTTGGATTGAAAATTGCAGTAAAGAAATAGTCGTTATTATGATCTTTACTCCGGTTGAGATTTTTTGACGAGGCGTATTGAAAAACTTCTCCAAGAGAATTCTTACAAGTTGAGTCTGTAATAATCGCATTACTAAAAACGAAGCCAATATCAGGATGATTTTCAAACTCATCCAGTATTCGAGCAATTCGGTCAGGGAGCATAACATCATCGGCATCGAGATTGATGAGGATATCGCCTTGAGCAGCTTTAATAATGTTGTTGAGTGTTGAAGAAAGTCCTCTATTTTCAACATTTTTTAAGATCTTAACGGGAAAAGGTGCCTGAGAAGAAAAGGCTTCCAGGATGTCTAGGGTTTTATCAGTAGAGCCATCGTCGCAAACAACAAATTCATCGGGCAATATAGTTTGCCCCAATAAACTATTTAGCTGCTCTTCCAAGAACTTTTCAGCATTGTAGGCAGCCATAATTGCAGAGATATTGTATCGATTACTCATGAAGGCAATTTGATAAAGTCATTACAAACCAAGCTGGTTCGGGAACGCTAAATTTAGCGTAACTTTATTATACTAGCTTTATCTTTATTCTATAGAACGATTGCGTGTTCTTTTGGTTGTCCTGAAGTTAAGGGGTATATTCTGTGTATATGTAACAAACTATTACAACTTCTATATTAGATTGGATGAATTAAGCAATCTTGTCATTTATTTTGTTTTTATATTCATATAGGAATATACAGAGTTAATGGAGAAGCTAACATGTCTCTTGCTGCCAATATTCGTGGCAACCAAAGTTATCAGGCTGTTCCCTGGAACACGGGTGCATTTCCCAATTCACGGGCTGTTGCCGAATTTACCGGTCCTTTTGGTGTAGGTCAAGGCTTTATTAAAAACGGTGGTACGATTTCGATGGGTCCTGGTGGCCTCTCGACTGAAGTGTCTTTTGCCCCCGGTTACTTTGCAACCCCGGCAAACACTGCGAACGGCTTAGGCTTGGCGTCGCCTTTTGCGACTACTAACAATTATCTCGACCAGATTGGTCAAAACAGTTTCGGTATGAACAACCCCTACAGTCCGCTGTATGGGACGCCATATGATGTTCCCAATAGCGTTCTGGCGCTGGGTTCTTTCGGTGGCTACCAGGATGCATTCAGTCCTTACAGTGGCAGTGGTGTTCCCTCCCTCGATAATGGTTTTGGTAGTTTCGGCCCAACCGGCGGTGTACCCGGCTTTGGTGGCGCCCCCGGTGGTTTCGGTGGCGTGCCCGGCTTTGGGGGTGCTCCTGGCGGCTTTGCCGGCGCTCCTGGTTTCGGTGGCGCTCCCGGCGGTTTCGGTGGTCCTTCCGGCTTCGGAGGTGCTAACGCATTCGCTGGTGCTCCCGGTGGTTTTGGCGGTCCTTCTGGATTCCCCAGACCCGGTGGCGGTGGCGTTCCTGCCCAAAGCTTCCCTAATCTTTACAATAACCCTGCGATTTTTGGACGAGTTCCCAATAACGTTATTCCCGGTATTGGCCAGTCCTTTGTTCAACGTGGTGGTGGCTTCCAGAATAATGTTAACCTGGTTGAAGATGGTGTCGGTAGACTTCTGCTTCAATCCCAGGCAGATCCAAACACCCCGGTTACAACCCGTGGTGCCGGTGGTTACCTCAGAACGCCCTTCGGTATCTTTGAGACCGGAGTGGGCTGGTTGGGTGGTAACGCCAACGCAGGTATCCTGGGTGCGCAGGCATCCGGTATGGCTTGGGCGAAAGTCCGCAGTGCGGTTAACCCAGCGATTATTACCGGATATGCGAATCCCTTCTATAACAACTACAACTTTAACCAAGGCTTCACCAACGCTTAAGCCACGGTTAAGCAAGAGACATCAAAAGGCCAACCGATCGGTTGGCCTTTTATATGTATTGAAATGTGAAAGAGTCTTCTGAATTTGAGTATCCTACGGCTGTTTTGACGAGAGTCGGAACAATCGGTAGGTTTCCAATGCTTTGCGAAACCGGGCGTAGTCCGTTTCTGAGTAATCCAAACAAGGATTATAACCATGTTGTGCTTCGAGGTAGTCCATTTCGCGTTGATATCGCTGACGCGTATTGGAATCGAACAAAAAAACTGTGGGGTCAAAGCCCAATTTTTTCAAGCGAATCCTCACCAAAGGATGATTATGATGCTGTGGGGGCTGGTCCAATGTATTGGAGGAACACAAGCAGCTATTGGAACAAGCTTCAACAGGATTTCGTTTTTCCGGGTTTGATGCCCCAGAATCGTGTCTATCCGCAACTGACATGTAGGACTAACTCCTATCCAATGTACTGGTACAGATGTACCAAGCATTACTGACTCTCCAGAACCGAGTGAAAAAGGAACCCAAGATGAATATGATATAGCCTAGATGATATATTTGTATAAAAACGTTGTTGGCCTGAAAGTTGTTAGTTATTGTGGGGTTTTTTTCTTAATTCATCATTAAGAAGTAAAGCCCAGAAAGGGTTTCTGGAGAATGAAAGATGGAAGTCTCTGTGTTGGAAAGTGTTTGCTAGGGTTAAACCATTTCCATTTCATAACTGTATAAGTGGTGAACGTCTCCTTCAGCTTGGGCAGCATGGGTCCGTAATTCGAAACGTAGGTCACCATTGTATAAGGCCTCGTGAAGCTGAGAAATGGTCCGTGTACCAATGTCTTGAAAGCCTTGTCGTATTCCTTGAATCAGATAAGGTACATAACTTTGGATTGACCCTTTGTCTATTACTGAGCCAGAGACCCCTTGAGCCACTTTGATTTTTTCACGGTCGGCAAAGTAGCGTTTTGCACCGCCATCATTCATGGCCTCGGTAGAACCCATGCCCCGGTATTTCTTCAGACGGACACCATCTTTATAGAAGTATTCGCCGGGAGCTTCTTCGGTTCCGGCAAGCATTCCGCCCATCATGACACATGAGGCACCCAAGGCCAGGGCTTTGACGATATGCCCGATGTTGGCAATCCCGCCATCGGCAATGACCGGTATTCCAAAGTCCTTAGCATAGCGGGCGGTTTGGAACACCGATGTCGCCTGAGGGCGGCCTACAGCCATGACTTTCTGTGTGGTGCAGATGGAGCCGGCACCCATTCCAATGCGAAGTGCGTCTGCACCTGCGTCGATGAGGTTTTTGGCTTGACGCATCGTGACAATATTTCCGGCAATGATATCCAGCTGTGGGTGGTGATACTTTATGTGGGAAATCATTTCCATCTGGTAGATGGAGTCGCCCTGGGAAGAGTCAATCACAACCACATTCAACCCTTCTTTAACCAGCAGTTCCAGTCTGTCTCGATCATCCTGGCGGGTAGAGACGGCTGCTCCAACAAGAAGGCGTTTGTTTTCGTCCTTGGAGGCAAAAGGGAAGTCTCGGTTCTTCAGCAGGTCGGTCCGGGAAATCAAGGCAACCAGGCGGAAATTTTTGTCGACGATGGGCAATTTCCCCTTCTTACTTTCTTTTAGAATGCGGTTGGCTTCTTCTAGTGACACCCCTTCGTTTGCCACGATTAGATCTGTGGTCATCACCTCTGAGAGAAGTTTGTCCCTATCCTGAACAAAGTCGATATCCCGGGTGGTGACGATTCCAACCAACTTGGAGCCCAGGCTGCCGTCTTCGGTGATCGGTATTCCGGAGTATCCGTGGGTCCGCTTGATAGTGTCAATGTCTTTGATGCGATGATTAGGGCTGAGTACAATGGGGTCTGCAATAAAGCCGTTCTTGAAGCGTTTTACTTTGCGGACCTGTTCGGCTTGCTCTTCTTTAGTGTTGTTATAGTGAATGAAACCAATCCCACCCAAAAGGGCCATATTAATGGCCATGCGAGCTTCGGTAACGGTGTCCATGGGGGAGCTGGTAAGCGGATTTTTAAGGCTGATATTGCGGGTCAGTTGGGTTTCAAGGCCCGTATCTTCCACGGCAAAGTCAATGTGACCGGGTAAGAGAATGAAATCGTCGTAGGTATAGCCATGACCTTTGTCAAAAATAGCGTCGCCGGAGAGTCCATCAAACAGAGACATGTCACGAGTCCTTTTGGTTGGTTCTATGTAAGTGGTTTCCATAGAATAAACTAAAAACTCGGCCTCTGCCAAATTGCGCGTCCACTGGCAGTCTCTTGGGGCTAAGAAACCGAACAGGCGCTTTCACTGACCTCCAGGGGAAATCACAAAGTGGATGATGGCATGCCAATAAGGCACCAGAATCAGTGGATGCAGGTTTTTAGATGAATAAACGTTTGTTTATGACTACCGGCTAGGGTGGTAGGGGAACCAATTGTTGGCCCAGACTTCGATGGCTTCGAGAATGGGCTTCATGGCGTGGCCTTTTTCCGTCAGTTCATACTCCACTCGCGGAGGAATGGTTGGGAATTGGTGGCGACTAATGAGGCCATAGCGTTCCAGGTGTTTGAGACGAGCCGACAAGGTCCGTGGTGAGATGCCGGAAACTTGAGATTCCAGCTCCACAAAACGCTGTTGCCCAAATTGGCTTAAAATCTGAATAATTTGAAAGGAATACTTGTCGCCCACTAAGGCCATGGCTCGCTCGACCGGCGATTCTAGTTGGTGAATCTCGTCGTTTATTAAACGATTTAGGTTTTCAGCTAATGAATCCAAGGCTTTCTGTGTCACAAGTTCAATCCTTCAGTACCTAATCACTATACTTGTTATAGTATAACCACCCAAAATAGCAAAATCAACACTTTGGTAAAGAATATAACAAGAATGTTTTCGCTATTGAACGCTTTTTTACGATTTGTGTAGAATTACTACTTTTGGTTGTGGGCTTAAAAGCTAGTTGTGCCTTGCAATATCCCGTTATAGAGTCATTTACAATTGGTAAGTTTTGCACTACGCTAAACGCGGTATACCAGCAGAGGGAGGTTCTACGGCATGGCTCCTCAGGAAGTCACTATTCAAAAGCATTCCGAATTGGCGAACCAGGGTCGACTTGATGTGGCCTTGTCTCTGGCCGCGACAGAACATTCTGATACCCTAGTCCAAAATCTTTCTCGTTACCTTATCCCTACTCAAATAGGGCTTCATTTGCTCTATGTGGTTCCAACGCCTCAGGCTCACGACCGACGTTTTGAATCGCTGGATGAAGAGGTCTCGGCAGAGCTTCAGCAGATTGTTCATAAGCAGTTTGATGCCTATGAGGCGGTTCTTGCGAAGCAATTCCTGCCGGTCATCGATCAGACTTACATCCAAGAAGCCGAGAGTGTCGAAGAGGGTGTCCTCAGCTTTGTGGGCAATCATCAGCCGGATTTGTTGGTTTTGGGCCAGCACGTAGAGTCTCAAAAACATCAGGGTTGGCGGATTAGCTCTACGGCTTATAGTATTGCTACTCATGCAAAATCCTCCATTCTCGTCGTGAAGCAGCCACCTCGCTCAGCAGAACGCCTTCGAGTGTTCTTTGCCACTGATGGTTCCCTGCATGCTGACAAAGCCGCAAAGGACCTGGTTCGGTTCTTGCCCAAGGAAAATACCGAGATCATTATCTTTTCGGCTGTTACAGTAAACTATTATGTCCTGCCGCTTGTTGAGCCTTATGTGGATTATTCAGCTCTGGAGAGGGCAATGACGGGGGAGGCTGTCAACTTGATGGAGCGTTATCGTAAGCTCTTTGAACATGAAGGCTATATGGTGTCCGAATCTTACGTTCTGCTGGGCGACCCTGTGGATCGGATTCTGGAAGAATCTGAAAAGCAGCAGGCCGATTTGGTTGTTGTTGGTTCTCATGGGACTGGTGGCCGTATCAGTCGTTGGTTGTTAGGCAGTGTCAGCTCTAAAGTCCTTGAGTATAGTCCCATTTCAGTTGCAGTATTGAAGTAAGCTAGTTTTAATACTGGACAAAGTGTGGCCTACAGGTCATAAATCCGATGTAGGACATCTTTACGTAGAAATATGCCATTGGCTTCCAAAACACAAGGAATCGGTTTTGCAAAAAAGGCTGGTTCGATATGAACCATTTCAAATTCTAATTCTTTTAAGTAGGTAAGTAAGTCTACTATTGTATCCTGATTATCATAGACAGCCAGTAAGGCTAGTTCCAGCTCAATGCCTACTATATCAGGCAAAAGCGTCAATGCCCCTTCTAGTATTGGTTTTTCCATTCCTTGCGAATCTATCTTGAGGAGGGTGGGTCTGGATTTTACCTTCAGTTCCTCTGCAAGGGAATCTAATGTAACCATGCTCACACATTGTTTTTCTGTGACTTGGGTCAGAGATTCCTGTTTTTTGAGGATAGGGGAGGTATTCAAGAAAGAACTTGATACCGAATTCGCTGCAACATTAATTTCAACGGTATCATCGATCCGGTTACCCAGAGCTAAGTTTTGACATTCCCATAATGGATCGTTTTTAGCATTTTCCTGGAGCTGAATAAAGGCATTCGTCAATGGCTCAAAGGAGATAATATTTCCTTGATAGCCCTCTTCTCTAAGACTAGAAGCATATTGTCCTATATTGGCTCCTACGTCAATTACAGAAGCTATATTCAGGATTTCAATCAATTTTTGTCGACAGTAGCTTAAAGTAAAGCGCTTCCTTCGAATATTAAAGCCTGCCCGTGAAAAGACAGAGACAATGTTATTTCTTAGGGTGCTTTGGATGATATTCATGGGCTATTAGACTTCATCAGTACTGTCTATAACGAGGTAACTTTATAGTGATCTTATACTAACTTGTTGTTCTCTGGTTCATATGTTGAGTTTAACTATCTAACGGATGGGCAACTTGCTTCTATATGCACTTGAAAATAATATGCATAAGCAAAAAAAAGCCAGAACTTCGTGTTCTGGCGTATTGGAAAAACAGGGAGAGAGAAATGTGAGCCCATGGTGTGACGGAAGCCCTGTATTCTTTCCGGGGCTATCAAAATTGTTTGGTTGGCTTGATAGTGTTTAAGACGAGAGAGAATGAGTGGTTTTAGTCAAACAGGCGGTCAATGTAACTTTGAATTTCACCATCCTCCAATTCAGGGTTGTTTTGATTGATTTCGAGGGCTTGGGTGTAATACTCGGCAGCGTCCAAATTGCGGCCCATACTTTGAAGGGCACGGCCAATGTTGAAGCAGGCCAAGGTATAGTCAGACTTTAGGTTGTAGGCCTTTTGAAAGAGGGGCAAAGCCTTGGCCGGATCCGACTGTTCGTCCAGGTAAATGACACCTAAGTTATTGTGGGCGATGTGATTGGTCTGATCGAAGTGAATAGCCGTGAGATAAGCATCGATGGCTTCATCATTGCGATCCAGTTGCCAAAGAATGTAGCCGATGTTGCTGTAGCAATCGGTATTGTCGGGCATCATCTGGAGCAAGGTTTGGTAAGCTGTCAGTGCTGAATCCAGGTGCCCGCTTTCGAAGTACAGATCGGCTAGCATCGCCATGGTCTCGGCATTTTCGGGATTGTAATGAAGGGATTGCTGAAAATAGTCCAGTGCCTGGCCCGGATCATTGAAAATCTGGTAACTCATTGTACCTAGGGTTTGGGAGACAGTGGAAAGCCACTCCGGATCTGTTCCATATTCCATAGCAATTTTGTATTCTTCGAAGGCTCCTTCCATGTCCTCCAGTTTGAAAAGCAGGAAGGCAATATTGCTGTGAAGGTATGGGTATAGGGGTTGGAGACGTTCGGCCTCTTTATAGTAGTAGAGGGCTTTGAAATAGGCTTGCTCTTCGGTATGAATCTGTCCTAATTGGTACAGCGTGTCAAAATCGTCGGCATCGACTTCGATGACCTGGTTGAGGGTTTCTACGGCGTTCGGGATGTCTTTGTTTTGAGCGTAGGCTTTGCCCAATTTTTTCATCAGGTTCAGGTTTTTGGGATCGAGTAACAGAGCCTGACGGTAGTGCTCAATGGCTTGGGAGCGGTTTTGGGTATCGTAGAAATGCTCGTCGCCCAATAAATGAAAGAATAGGGGTTCTCTGGGCATCAAGTGTGCGCCCAGGCTGTAGGCGGCTTGGGCCAGACCTTGGAGACGAAGCTTTTTGCTGACTTTTGCCAGTCCTGTGAGGGCATATACTTGGGCATCCATAATTAGAGCTTCGGTTAGCAGCCCACAAGTTTGTTTGTCGAACGGCAGTACAGTGCAACCGCCCAGGAACTGCATGATACCCTGTGTGGCCAATGCGAACTGATTCCAGGGAGTATGAATATTGAGAGATTGCTTTAGAAGAGCGTTTCCTAGAGCGATGCGGGCTCTAGCGGATCGCAACGGTTTTTTACGGATGGCGGTTTTGTATTCCTGAATAGCATCATCCAAAAATCCGGCGCGCTGGAGGAAGTAGCCAAGAAACAGATTCGCGTCAGCTTGTTTGGGATCCAGCTTTAGAGCGGTCTGGCAATAAAATTGAGCCAGTTCCAGGTTAATCGTGCCTTGATCCCAGAGGGCACTGGCCAATTGAATGTAGGCTTCAGCCATATTCGGCTCGATTTCTACAGCTTTTTGAAAATGCTGAATGGCGGCATCCAAATCTTGTTGGCGAGACCGGGCCAGATAGCTGTGGTATAAATTCTTCCCCATCTTCAGATGATATTCCGCTGTAACGTCCTGATGGACCGGGACCAGCGAAGAACCAGGTTGCATCGGTCCTTCTGGCTGTGGCGATGGATTTGACTGAAGCATTACGACCTCTTCAAATAAACGTTTCAAATGCTGGTTCGGGAAGGCACAGCCCCTGCCTCTAGTTCTCTGTCCATAGAGACCCGTATGAGGGGTATCGACCATGACGGGTTTAACTTTATAGTTTGGGCGAGGAGGAATTTCCTTTCTCCTCTATCGTAAGGAGTTTTTAAATTTCGTCAGGGATGGCACTACTGATTTACAGACATTGCCATTGAAAACCTCCTAACCATCAGTGTTATACGAATTCATGTTTCAAAATGTGAAGCAAATCCGTAGAAATTGTTAGAAGATTCGATCAGTTTGGGCTTTGTTGTTTTTATATATATGTGTGTGTGAAATAACTTCTGCGACCGTGTCGGATGCACAGGTGTCGGCGGATATCTTGCTCTCCCTCTGTCTTGGGGTGGGAAAAGTCATCCGATGATATTGTGCTGAAGGTCTTCAGGGCAACTTGAGGGAAAAGGCCGCATGAGCTTGAATACAGACCTTTTTTGACCCCATTATTTCTCATAATACCTATCGTGTTCTGTGTGTGTGCTTTAAAAGGAGTATGGTTATGTTGCAAGCAAAATCTACGGATCTGACTTCCTCTTGGCTCGGAACAGAAAACAACTTTGGTGCGATTGCTCCAATGGCAAATGCTGGTCCCAAGGGGCCCCTAGGGACTGCAAATAATGCCTATGCCCAAAAACTTCTGGGGCAAACCTGGCCGATTAATATGAATGGCTACGGCCGATCATTTGGCATTTAGATCCGCTTACTGTGCCAATCTTTGATGTGATGACCGTCTTAGGAAGACCTAAGGCCACTGTCTCATCGAGCGTCATTTATGTGGGCAAAGACTCACTGGTTGCTGGCTTCAGCGTTGTGACGTTGTTCTTTGGGAACGGATTGGCATGGTGAGGGATAATAAACGACACGGCTTTTGGCACTACGGTAAATTCCACTGGCGTTTTTCCGATGACGTCCCCATCAACTTCAGTACGGACCGCTTGGTCTGATGTGATGGTTACTTTTTTTGCTTTGAAGTGGGTTACGCCGTCCAGAACTTTCTTCATCAGTTTCTGAGGGGAACTGGTGAGGAGCTGATATCCGATTTTGAGGTAGTCCATGCGGTTTTGCATTCCGAGGATGGCCACATCCAAAAGGCCATCATTGGGCTTTGCGTCCGGTGTGAAGGAAAAGGGGCCCAGGAGCTTTCCGGCGTTAGCCACAAGGACGGCAATGCCTTTCTTGCGAATGAGTTTGCCATCGTCGGTTTCAATGTTAAAGGTGACAATCGGACTTGAGAACAATTGGGTGAGTACGGATTTGACATAGGCCAGCTTGCCGAACCAGCGTTTTTCTGTGCGTGTGGTAGCCTCCATGATGTCGGCATCCAGACCGGCACCGCCCATCATAATACAAGGTTCCTTGCCGTTGGCCATTAAAATGTCGGACTCGAAACGCTTACCGGTAAGTAGAGTTTGAAGTCCTTCTTTTAAAGAGGTTGGGATTCCCAATTCCGTAGCAAAAAGGTTGCCGGTACCTCTCGGCAGGACGCCAACCGCAATGCTGGGATCTTTAAGGGGTAAAAGAGCTTTAATAACCTGACGGATACTGCCGTCACCACCAATGGCTACCACTGTATTCAATTTATCCTTGTGCTGGGCAATCAAGGTCTGCAAGTCTGCAGGGTTCGAAGTCGCTTTAACCACCATAAAGCGGTCTTTATCTTTAGGGCGAAAGGTGTTAAGTTCGTCTTGGATTTGCTGATCGAGGGGGCTGTCGCCCACACCCCCGGCTTGGGGGTTTACCACCAACATGATCTTGTTTTTGCTGTGGACCTGTGGCGCTGGGCTCTGGCTTGCAAAACGGATGAGAGATGGGTTGGGTCTGATCTTTGTAAGGGCTGTTGTTATTGGGGAAGTCGCCATGACGCAATTTATTCCTATATAGTTTCCTGTTCTATCAAAGTCCAATGTCCTGATCCATCAATGCGGCTCAAGGGAACTTTTTGATAGCCAAGGGCGAGGATGTTACGACATGTGAAAACTTTTGTTCGTGTTTTGCCACGTTATCAAAATCTAATGAACGACATAGCCCGCTGGTTGTAGGATTAAGCCAGCGATTGGGGATCTTTTTGGGGATAAGGTCAGCGCTTGAAATCGTAAAAATGCAAACAGAACGTCTAATAGGAGGTTTGCCCCGGCTCTGCCATCTGCTGGTTCCATGCCATTGGATTTTTGGAAATCCCGACGGGGGGGAGTAAAGGGATAACTTGTTCTTTTTGAAGCCCACGGCGCTTCAACTCTTCCTGATGTCGAATATCCCGAACGGGCAGGTATGCTCGATTAACAACGTCTTCTCGCCAATTATAGGCCCATGTTTTCTGATGAATCGGGTTGAGCTTTAAGGGAGGTTGAACCGAACGCTGTGTAAACAAGTTCCTTTCCTTCATCGTGGGGTAGCCCGAGGGGATGTGTCGCGGATCGTCGTTCCAAGACCAAGCCCCTGCCGTTGGCAAAAGTGCGCCAATGACAAGTAACATCATTACGAAAAGAATCTGAACATGCCGCATGACCATCATCCCCATCGTGCGAACGGAGTACTAATCTCTTGCTCATTTAATCAAAGACCTGACTCAGCCGCTATTCCCCAGATGGTTAGCGGTAAAACTGCATGAGGCAATTTTGCCGGTTGAGGATTTTTATACAGGGAATACACCTCCCCACTCGCTTTTTTGCTGTACTGTTCTTGAAATCTAGGAGAGAGTTTTGTGACGCGTTGTTCATTGTCTGTGGCCAGTGCTGTGCGTTTTGCAGCCAATCGCCAAGTGTTAATTGTTGACTCCTATGCCTCGAAACTGCAGAGCTTTAAGCAGTGTCTTGAGTACTGGGAGGCGAAAACCCCTCTTCCAAATGGTGATAAGGTGGACGTCCAAGGGGCGACCACTCAGGAAGAGGCATGGCAGGTCCTTGAAACGAAACCAGTGGAGGTCGTGGTAACTTCCAGTAAATTGCCGGAGCTAGGTGACGGGTTAAGGTTTATTCGGGATATTCGGGCGCGGTTGGGGAAACAACCCTTGGTGGTAATGTGGACCTCGGATCCCTATATGACGGATGCTCAGGTGAAAAATGCCGGAGGTGACGCATTCTTTACCAGTATGAGTTCTTTTCGTGCTATTTGGACAGCATTATCATCGCATTTGCATAGGGGGTCCAATCAAACTTCAGATCGGGGCATCGCTGGATCTCAGGTTAAGAGAGAAGAGTCAGGAGATATTACAGGAGGCGATCTGGTTTAGTGCGTCTTCGACGCGGTGTTTGACAAGCTCTGGGCCTAGAAGATGGAGGGTCTTACCGAGGTCAGCACCGTGGACCCGCCCGGTGACGGCGGCTCGGATGGCCCACATAATGGTTTTCATTTTAATGGGCTTAAGATCATTCGCAAAGGCTTTCACTTGGGCAGAAATCTGCTCGATGTCGTTGAAGTTCAGGTTGGGTAGCAGGGTCTCCTGGACTTTCTTGAGGACCTCGATAGTTTCCGGCAAGCAAAGGACTTCTTGGGACAGTTCGGGGCTGTATGTTAAGGTGTCACCGAAAAAATAGCAGACGGCATTGGGTAGGTCGGCCAAAGTAGTGATGGGTTCCCGGACTGCTCCCAGCATCAGTTCCAATTGGGCCTCGGAATAGCGGGAGAGATCAAAGTCCTTGAGAAAGGGCTTGCTTTCAGCAAGCAAGGTACTAAGATTCCTATTGCGAATGTAATAGCCGTTAAGGAAGTTAAGTTTTTCCTGATCATAGACCGCGGGGCTATGGGAAATGCGCTCCAGCGTAAAGTCCGGGGCAAATTTCTCTAATGTTCCAATGTCTTCGCCATCGGTGGGCGACCAGCCTAGGAGAGAAAGGAAGTTGCAGAAAGCATCAGGGAGATAGCCGCTTTGAATATACTCGGCCACAGCGGTTGCCCCGTGGCGTTTGGACAGCTTGCTACGGTCCGGGGCCAGAATCATGCTGACGTGTGCAAAGGTGGGGCAAGGAGCTCCCAAGGCTTCGTACAAGAGCATTTGCTTGGGAGTGTTTGAGACGTGATCCTCACCTCGGATGACATGGCTGATTTTCATGGTCAAATCATCGACGACAACGGCAAAGTTATAGCTGGCAATGCCATTAGACTTGACGATAACAAAGTCGCCTATGAGGGCCGATTCAAAGGTGACGGTTCCTCGGATCACATCGTTTAAGACAATGGTGTCTGGGTGACCCGGAATGCGAAACCGAATGGCCGGTTTGCGGCTGGGGTCTTGTTTTAGTTGTTCCACCACAGCAGGATTGCAGCAACGGCGAGAGTAAATGGTCGGACGTTTTTCTTCCAGGGCCTTGGCTTTTTCAGCCTCCAGTTCTTCAGGGGTACAGTAGCAGTAGTAGGCATGACCGCTGTCTAGCAGTTTCTGGGCATACTCCCGATACAGCTCGAGACGCTGGGATTGCATGTAGGGACCATAAGGGCCACCTACGTCCGGACCTTCATCCCAGGTCAGGCCCAAAGCTTTTAGACCGTTAAAGATATCGGCGGTGTAGCGTTCGTCTGAGCGTTCCAGGTCCGTGTCCTCGATTCGAAGCACAAATGTGCCTCCCGTATGTTTTGCATAAAGGTAGTTGAACAGTGCCGTACGGGCAGTACCAACGTGCAGGTTGCCGGTTGGGCTGGGGGCAATGCGGACACGAACGTCAGACACCTGGAGTCTCCTTTTTGAATGATTGAGGCTTGAATGCGTTAAGTTAGCTTGTCTGTATTATCCGACAAACAGGGGGTGGGGTGTAGTGATGTCCATGCCTTGATAAGGAGAATCAATTGTTTATAGTGGCGTCTTTTTGCCCTTTATACTCGTCGTACTCCTGGAGTAGCAGGTTGACATAAACAGAGCCCACTCGTTTAACCAAGGCTTCGTGAAGCTTTTGTTCTGCTCGTTCCTGGGACTGGTCTTCCTTATGGCGTTTAACGCCGATTTCAAAGCGATCGAGACGCTGGGTGGTCTCCGACTCTAAGTTGTCCAGAAGGGGCTTTAGGTCCTGGATGAGTTCCTGGCGCTTCGGGTGGCGAACAATAGCGTATTCCAGCTGGCGTCGGTGATCCAAAAATTTTAATTGCTTGAGCAAGGCTGGCAAGGTTGGGTGTGACGGGTGACTAAACCAATCACCTTGACGTATTGCTCGCTCTACACGGCGTAACCCCGAGCGGGCCACCGTGGTCAGACGATCACTCGGAGGTTCTTTATATACCATAGCTGACAAGACATTCGTATCTTGAACGGCATTTTCATCCTGGATTCGGGAGGCGATGTGCTGGACTTTTTCCAGGTGGGTCATCCACTTGCGCCCAAAACGCCGTATACGTTCAAAGTCCAGCTTATCGTCTTCGGTCAGAAGCGGGGTTTTCAGTGGAAGCAGGTCCCGGTGTTTCCCTGCCCAAAATTGTGGCGTCTGAAGTAAAAAGGCGGCATGTGCGAATTCTTTACGACGTTTGAGATCGGTGGGATGCCATGGATCGGCTTCGGCTTCCAGTTCAGCTCGAAGCCTATTAAACGCGTCCTCCGTTTTGCATGCCTGGGTACGGGAGAAAATATCTGCCCGCTCTTCAGCTGGAAGGAAATGTCCTGGTAAGGGGGCAAGAAACCGATTGATCCCGCGTAGATCACTGTGCCCCAAATTGGGTAAAAAAGGGGGGGGATCATTATTGGAGGGATCGTTCTCAGACTTGGTGCCAAAGCGAAGAGCGTGAGAAGCGAAAGGGGAAGGCCATTTATCAACCTGGCGCATGCCTGGCAGAGAAATCCTCATGAGAGTGGTTCTTTCCGAATAAGTGTCCGTGAGACGGTTCAATGTCACGGGTTCTAACGTAAAGGGGCGGTCATCCTGGTACGGTTGTTGTGTACTTCCAAGGGGGAGGAGAACAAAGCGAGACCTTTTCAGACCATGTCATGCAATGACACTGGCCTATTTAGTCATAACTGAGCAGGCATGTCAATGAATAGGTAGGCAGATTTTGTCCCTTATTTTCGGGGTTTTGAAATGGGTTCTCGAATTAGTCTGAACGGGCCTTTGTATCAAAATTGTAACGAAGGCCGCATAATTCCGGGGAAAGAATTGCGGTTTTTTTTATTTTTATTTAGATTTGCATGGATATTGGAAGGTGAACGGGGTTTATGAAAACGGGTTTATTTCCGGCTCTTGGTTATCAAACTCCTTCTCGGCTGTTTCGAGGGGGCATGGTGAATGCCTCTCTTTCATCTGACAATTCAGGAGTCATGTTTTCAGGCAATCGACGTCCTCATCCAGCAACGTACGAATCAGCAGAGAGCCTTAGGGGGCTTTGCGAGCAGTTGGGTCAAACCCACGCTCATAAGCGTTTTAACAGTCTTATTGAGCGTATTATTGAGGGCTTGAAGGCGAATTCAAAAATTGCCCCGGAGGATCGCATTGCCATTTTAACGGCTCTGGCCCCCCGGGTTCGTCGCTCAAAACATGTCAGTCAAGTGGGGCAGCTGATTCGTAATCAACCGGAATCGCCTGAAAAAGTGGCATTGATGGCTCAGTTCTTTGCCCCTGCCTCATCGGTAAAGGTGCCGTCCAAACCGGTTCTCGAAACGAAGGAGCAATTGCTGGCCTATTTCCCTGAGATGGTCAAGCAATTCAAGCGTCGGGTAGATACCACCTTTTTTGAAGCTCTGGGCAAGCTGCCTGAAATGGAGCAGATGGAGGTTATTGCCACTTTTGCCCGTAAACCCAACCCTCATGAAATTACCCGAGCCCTGATTGACGCCATTGATAAATTCCAGGATCCCTTTCATAAGGCCTATGCCTGGCGATCTTTCGAGGGGCTGAGTGATAAATTGCTGGTGGGACTGATTCGGGAAAAAGCGAAGCGTTTGAAAAATCCTGTAATTTTAGCCGACATTGTTCGGACTTTTCCCCAGGATACGGATGAGTCGCTTTTGGAGACGCTGAAATCTTTTGTAAGCCAACCTCACAAGGAGCGGCTTCGCGCTCTGTCTGTTGGTGAAACTGTCTTCAAACGCCCCGATGCCAGGTTTACCTTGGCTAAAACATTTGCAACCGATAGTTACTTGGCAGTGGGTTTAAAAGCCCTTTCAATAACGGAAGGTATTAAACCCGAAAAACGTTTGGATGCGATGCGAGCTGATTATCTGAAAGCATTTGCTCGCAGTCCGCATGCCCAGGTCCGTTTTGTGGCTCTCCTCCGAGCGTCCTCTCTCGCCGGGTCTGATCGCTTGGACACCCTCAAAACTTTTGCCCAAAATCCTGATTTGATGCTGGACATGAAGCCGGATATTCGGCACAAAACCCAACGTCTCTTTTTTAATCATCCCGAAGTCCTTCCATTTGTTGCGGATGAGGATTTGAAATCCCAAGTGCTCAGAATGCTAGCTGCGTCCAAAGAGATGGCAACGTTGCATATGGTCTTGGATCAGTCGGCTACGCTGAAGCAGGAAATGTATCGTATGCCGGTGTTAAAAGAAGTCATCCATAATGCAGCCTTGAGCAAGGCCATTCAAAGTAGTGGTGATTTCCCTCGCCTGTGGACAAAGATTTTGGCCAGTGTAGAAGGCTTAACTCAAGATAATTTGAAGTCTTTGGGCTTGGTGAGTCTGATGACTCACGTGGTTGCTCAGTCAGATTCCCCAATGGACGATAAAGGCTCGCCCATAACGTTGCCTCCCAATCGGATCGTTTTACCCAAAGATGCATGGCTTGCTTTTCAGGCTAAAGCCCTGGCCATGGAGACGTCGATTCAGGATGACGGCTGGAAAGCGAAAGCCTGCCAGGCTTTCGTGAATATGCCTTTAGACACCCTGCAAAAAGCATTGGCTGCTTGCACCGGAATTACGGATCCCCATGCTTTGGCCTCTCTGGTCAGTACTTTTGCCCATAATCCGGATGAGCAGATAATGAGCCTGCTGCAGCCCATGATATTAGCCCTCAAGAAATCGTCCCAGCAGGAGTTTGCAACAGCCCTAATCTCTCTCGCCAAGAATCCTAATGAAGCTGCCCGCTCTTTTGCTGTCGGCCAGATTAAGTCTGTTTCATCAGGGCCTCAGAAAGCAGCAGTTATTCAAGCCTATCTGGGAGATCCTTCTGATGCTGTTCGTGGGATTACGGAGCAGGCCTACCAGGAGAACAACACCAGTGATACCTTCCGTCTGAACATGGCCGTGGCGGCAAGTAACAATCCCAACCCTGTTGTACGAAATACCGGTTTCTGCAACCTTTGGGTGGTCAAGGATGAGCACGCGGTGGCCCAGGCCCTACGCTATTACATCGATGATCCGGATAAAGACATACGTGCTACTGCTGTCCAGATGGTTAGCATCTTTGAACGGCAATCGCTAAAAGCCAGTATGTTAAAACCCTTTCTCTTTGACAGTGATCCTGAAATTGTAGAACTGGCTCGTGAAAAGGCTATGGAGATGGCTCCCAAGTGGCGGGATGAAGTTTTATCAGTGCTTGCTCCACCGGAGGAAACGGTGAAGAAGGCAGAGCCAGTGTCTGAGAGGAAACCTGTCAAGCCAACTGCTCCAACAGTAGTACGTCCTGATGTTCAGGTGGCTGGGCCCGTCAAGCATGGGTATCGCCTGGATTATATGTTCCAATCGGCACAAACCCAGCTGCAGGAAGCGGCCCAAGGGTTTGCCGCCAATCAGGTTTACGACCCGGCCATTTTCATGTGTCGACCCACGCAAAGTAAACGCAATTGGCTCTTTCGAAGAGATGATGCCGGGCAGCCTGCGGTTTATGAACCAATTATGAATTCTGATTTGCGTAATCTCTCAAAGCTTCTGAAGTTACCCCAAGGCTATCCCGGTATTGAGCCCTTGGAAGGCATCTATATCTTTCGTGGCTACCAGGAGCGCTTTACCCGTGGGGGTATGGGGGCCTACCATATTCTTTTTAATCATGGACCCAATCCCTTTCCGGTGGGAGGCCAGGAGTTGGCTCCATTAAATGGAGATAAAGACTATTCTCAATTTGTGACCCCTGAGGGCGAGGCTGCCTCTGTGGATCAGATCAGCGAGATGGTTCGTAAGGCTTTAAACGAAGGTTCTTTGTTGCGTTTGAAGGTGGGTAAACGCAAACTGGTTTACTTTAAGCTGAAAGGCGATAAGGAAAAGCAAAAGAACCGCTTTTATACTGTGACCATGGAATATGCCTACCCTGATGGGCGTCAGATTGGCCGAGATATTCGGACCGGGGTGCCCTACTATAAAATGCATGTGGTCCTGGGTGTTTATCCGGGCTCCAATAAGGCATTTCTTTATACCGCCTTCCCGACGAACGGAACTGTGAATATTCCGCCGCAATTGCGGCAGGTGGTTGCTGAAGCTCGACATCGCCGTCAGGCTGTCAAGGCAGCTGCCTCTTTGAAATCGGAATCCCCAGTATAATAAAAACAGTTGAGATGGCGGTGCCTAATAGCTCAGGCGCTAATGCGGATCGGAGTGTTTAATGGGCCAAGGGTATTTTACTTATATCTTGGAGTGTGCCGATAACACCTTATATACGGGTTGGACCACCGATGTGGCCAAACGGGTGGAGGCTCATAACAAAGGTAAAGGGGCTAAATATACCCGAACCCGAGGGCCGGTTCGTCTGCTGGCTTCCTGGTGCTTTGATTCCAAATCGGAAGCGATGCGCTGGGAGTGGTTTATAAAGCGTTTGCCACGTCCCCAGAAGCTGCAATTAATTCGGGACGCCTCGGTAAGCTCGAACGCAATTTAATTCAGGTATGTGTTTTGTTTTCCTAAGTTATATTTCCCAATACGGTGATTGATTGCTTAGGAGAAATGATTGATGTCGTTGACTGTTTCACGTGGACATGTGCCTGTTGATGTTCGTTTTGGAGCCCGTCGCTCAGGATGGGGCTTGGGATCTGCTATGTTGCTGTTAGCTGCTTTATCCGGAGGCTGTGGCAAAAGTGGTGCTGACCGGGTGGATATCCGTCGTCCATCGGTGTCTCAGGTGTCTTCTTTCGAACAGACAGATCGGATTCCGCCGTTTCGTTTTCATGCCGTCGATCTCCTGGGTGAGCGTGTTCATGAGCCTGCAGTTACAGAACCTCGGCATCTAAACGAGCTGGGTTTTGAATCTCTTGGGAAACGTCCTGTTTTTGATGCTGTTTACGAAAATCTACGTTTGCCGTTAGTTGAAACCGGCTTTTCCGGAGTAAGCATGCGTGAAGCTTATGATAGGGAAAGAAAACGGCCAAAGCAGCGGAATCCAAAGCCTGATCTAGGCTCTCTACGCTCAACAGCCATCGTTTGGGATCCCACCCAAAAGCAATTCTTTCTGAGAAGCCAGCGCTTTGCCTTCGATATGGCCAGTGGTGAAGTCTATCGCCGG
Organism: Vampirovibrionaceae bacterium NZW_1234; assembly: GCA_041697335.1. Lineage (GTDB taxonomy): Bacteria > Cyanobacteriota > Vampirovibrionia > Vampirovibrionales > JAGQHJ01 > JBGUGD01. The sequence goes on from JBGUGD010000002.1 coordinate 198,101, forward strand.
AAGCCAGATGTTTATCAACCTTTGCCTAATGGTCCGGTTGAAATCCCTGGATTTGAGCAATTGTCGGAACAGCATAAAGCCTCTTATACCTATTTATTGAAAGATGTTGAAGTCGATAACACTAAAGGGGTATTACGTTTAGGGTATCTTGAAATTGACGGTCCCACAGGAAAACGTCAGAAACTTGACCCTGAGTCTCCTTAATTCGGTGCGATAGCATGATTAGATTCGGCTATGAACTAAGACAGGAAGGCTGATTGTAAAAGTGCTTCCAATGCCCACTTGGCTTTGGACGTTGATTGTTCCGCCATGAAGTTCCACCAGTCTTTTGGTTACCGCTAGGCCCAGTCCGGCACCTTCGTACGCTTTGGAGGCTGAAGGATCCACCTGGTAAAATTCGGTAAACAGTTCAGGAATCTTCTCTTCAGGTATGCCAATACCGGTGTCTGCAACCTCGATGTCTATCCAGGAAGAATCTGGGCGTTGTTGAATGCGAACGGTTACATGGCCATTAGGCTTATTGAATTTGATGGCGTTGGTCAGCAGGTTCAACATGATCTGTCGCAACCTGACCGGATCGACGTCAATCCGGCTCAGATTCTCTTGGATGTCATGCTCGATTACAATCTGTTTGGACGCCGCCATATCTCGCACGAGATATTGGGTTTCTAAATACAAATGTTGGACATCTACCAACTCTAGGTGAAGGGCTACTTTACCTGCCTCTATCTTGGCTAAATCCAGAATTTCATTCACCATACCCAGGAGGTGCTTTCCGCTGACGACGACATTGGAAATATAACGTTTCTGCTTTTCGTTGAGCTCCCCACCGATACCCTTTTCCAGAAATTCGGAATACCCGATGACCGCGTTCAAGGGCGTTCGCAGTTCATGACTCATATTGGCCAGGAACTGACTTTTTTTCTGGTTTGCAGACTCTGCCAATTCAAGGGCTTGCTTTTCTTCCGTAATGTCGAGACAGGTCCCGGCAAAGCCGATAAAGTTTCCATGAGCGTCGTAGCGCGGTACGCCCGTGGAAACTATCCAGCGATAAGTTTTGTCGGAGGCTCTGAGGAGCCGCCACTGTTCATGGTATTCTTTGTGGTCTCGTATGGCCTCTTGGTATCGTGCATAGGCTCGCTCCCTGTCCTCTGGGTGAATGCATTTTGTCCAGCCACCACCCTGGCTCTCTTCCTGGGTTAAACCGGTAAACTCCAGCCACTGTTTATTACCATACTCCTGACCACCTTTGGTATCTCCGAGCCAAATCATAATAGGTGCGGTATCCGCAATGTTTCGGAACCGGGCTTCGCTTTCCTTGAGATATTCCAGCGCCTGAGATTCTTTCTCCAGCGCAATACTGGCCTTATCATAATAGTAGACGGCACGGAGAGTTACGGTACTGATTAGAATGGAAATCAACACAGCAACAAACTCCATGGTGACGTAAAATCCATCAAATTCTTCGGGAGATGAGGTGTTTCTGTGAATAAAGACAATCGCCCCGATTGCCAGTGCAATAATGCACACCTGAAACAGGAGAGTCAGCCAAGTTAGGAGTCTGCTGATGCTTTGTCGGGAAAGCAGTGAGGAATACAGGCCATTATAGGGGATAGTACCTATTAGAATGGCAATGCTGCTCAGTTGGAACTGGATCATGCCGGGAAGGGCCATTTTGTAATTAAATAGGACGGAAATGTTCAACCATAATCCGGCTGCTGCATAAAGCGATAGCTGAAATACAATTAAAGCCAAGGTACCGGCACCGTAAATGGCCGTATGTTGGGTTTGCTTGAATCGCCAGATTAAAAACAATGAGCTACAGATTAAAATTGTGTTAAATGCGCCAGTAATGGGCACTTGAATATGGTTATAAGGCCGCATCCAAAAATCGAGAAGATCAAATTGTTCTTCTTTCAGGTAGGTGAACAAAAAATAAAGTCCTATGCCTGATGGAACTGTGAGACTCATCCCACGGCATAGGTTGATAATTCTCGATGAGCGGGAATGGTAACGATGTCCTAGAATCAGGATAACGGCTAGCCCCATGCCTGCAATAGCAAAGGTCATGGGAAATGGTAGTTGTGGAGAATTCCCTGGCAGGTACGATCTTAGGATGGGTACATCAAAGACAGCACCACAAAGTCCCGCCAGGCCAATACACATAACCACCATACCCAGGATGGTAGGAATTTTTTGCAGGGTTTGGTATTGAACACTCGGCACAGCTGGCCCCTCGGCGCGATGAGTCACGATTATACTTGCTTCTATATTGAATGGAAATAGCATTGTTAAGTTATATCGGAGTCGATCTTTCAGAAAGCTTCGCTTCTAATGGCAACGAGCTTGTGTTTTAAGCGATGCTGGTTACGGTTGTAATAAGTTATGTGATCCAAAGCTAAAATTTTTTAAAATATCCCGTCTTGTGGTTTTAAAAAATGCCATGATGGGCATAGTAGACAATAAGTTTAGATAGAAGTTGAAGGAGGATTTACGTGAGAGTGATACGATTTAAAATCTTCCAAGCCGTATTGATGATGGCAGTTGTTTCTGTAACTGCAAATGCTCAGGCGATGACCGACAAGGTGAATCCCTTGAATGTTCACCCAACAGGGTATCAAGGTCCCTTGGTCGATGTCTCGGTGATGCCCACCATGAGCCAAATGCGCTTCAAATCGGCTTTTGTCGAACCAGATCATACGGTGAATGTTGATCTGTGGACCACTGGCCATCCGAATATGTCTGATGTGGAGAGTGTGACGTTCTAAATTGGGCGTGTTTTGAACCTTCCAATGTTGTGACCAACCTGTCATATTGGTCTTTTGATGCTGCGGTCGTTTCTCAGCACTGAAAGTGGCTTACGTATTCTGTGCGGGTTTCGATCTTCACGATTTTTTACCGGGCAGGGCTCAATTTTTTTGGATTCATGTCGATAGTCCTGATATCACCCACTGTTTCAGGAGATCGGTATGAAAATTGTCGTAAACGGTATTGAATATGAGTGCATGGAGGCGGCACGCATCAAAATACTGCAGACCATGCGAAAAAAACGTTTAAGTCGCGCTAATCGTTCCGTCGAAGACATGCATAGCCATCGCGACGAAGATGGTAGCGTAAATTGGAGCTATGTTGCAGCGTTGTATTTGAATGCCTGTCTGGACTTGGAGACCCATTAGGTGTGTCTTTTCAGGAATATCAGTTTTTTTGCCTAATGTAAAATTTATGAATTATTGAAATAGCCACCCTCGACTATGTTCCGGGTGGTTTTTCAATTTTATTGATGGGCTATAAAGCAATTTTGCATAAATGATTGTTTTTATTTTCTATATTTGTTTGTGTCGTATGTCACTTGGGAATTGAGGAGAAGTCGCATGCTAGGCACGGTGTTTACACCCGGCAGCACGCTGAGCACGATATTAGACCCATTAGCCGCAAATGCGCCTTATTTACAAGGGTCGTCGTTGTTTGAAAAGACATTGCGCTCTCAATATAACGCGATGGGCATTCCTGCAGCCTCGATTAACAATGCATTCGGGACAGTTGGGCTTGCAGAATCACCCTTTACTATGCCGCCGGCAACTCTATCTTCCATTCCTTTAGGAGGCGGTGGTGCTTCCACTGCTTTGGATGCATTAGTAAATATGGCGGCTCAACTTAAACAACAGGCCCCTGCAACAGCCCCGGCTCCTGCAAAGGCGGAAGAGCCAAAAATAGAGACATTACCACCAACTGAGGTAAAGTCTCCTGCCGGAGCTGCTGCAAAAGCAACAGTAGAAGCTGAGGACATTAAGGCTCCCGCTGGCAATGCCGATGATGAGAAAAAGCCGGAGTGGTCACAACCTCTGCCTACTGTGACACAGAAGGCTACTGTTGCTTCCCCACCGCCTGTGCAAAAGCGTGAGCAAAAGAAAAATGACGATGAAGAAAAGTATATGGGCTTCACGAAGAGTGACCTCCAGCGCTACATTATCTTGTCCAATATAGACCGTGACGATCGACTGGGCTATATGTTGTCTTCGAAAATGAATACTAAACAGATTGAAACATACTTCAAATTGGCCAAAATGGATAAGGATGAACGGAAGCTCATTATGTTCATGGCCGGTCTCTCCAAGGACGACGATAAGGACAAGAAGGTCGACAAGAAAGACAAGGATGACGATAAGGACAAGAAAGTCGACAAGAAAGACAAGGACGACGATAAGGATAAGAAAGTCGACAAGAAAGACAAGGACTAATCCATTATCGTACTGGCCCAATCATCAAATACAGGTTTTACCTTCGATTTAACATTTGACTCGGATGACCCAATTCCCGTCCAGTTAGTAGATGCGGCAAATCAAATCTTAAGGATTTGTTAACCCGCGCAATTCGGCAAATTTGGCTGTTTTTATTGTTTTATACTGGTTTGTTTAAATTTCCCGATGGGTGTCGGGATACCACTGACACCCCGTGAATCCCAAGCTTGAAGCAGGCTTGGGCGGACTTGGGAAAAAGGAGAAGTGATATGTTGACGACGGTGTTCACGCCCGGTTCGACTCTGAGTACGATATTGGATCCCTTGCCCGCAAATGCGCCTTATTTGCAAGGGTCGTCGTTGTTTGAAAAGACGTTGCGGTCTCAATATAATGCGATGGGAGTTTCCCCGGCCACAGTGGATTCGGCCTTTGGTACACCCAATTTTTGGGCTACACCCTTGTCGGCAGCTCCAGTGGCGTCATCGGGTTTTGTAACATCACCCCCCTACAGTATGGATTTGATTTCACAAGCGGCTTGGTTGAGTTTATCGGATTCCACGGCCTCCTCCCCGGTCGCAGATTCGTCTTCAGCAAGCGCAACGGCGAGTACTTCTAACCAGACCACAGCACCTGCGGCTGAAGTGTCTGTGTCGTCTGTAACGGATGCGGCTACCGAATTTATTCAATCTACGGCATCAGAAGTCCAATCTGCATCAAACGAAGGGCCCGGAACGAGAGGCAATGGCCTGAAATTAGGGCACCATAAGCACGGCAATGGTGGTCCTCCAGGGCTTGCCCGTCGAGGAAATAATTAGGATTTTACGGTTTGAGTCAACATAAATCCCCCGGCTTGTTATCAAGCCGGGGGATTGTTTTAATGTTTGTTTTTTAGGGCAACGGTTTGTCTTAGGTTCCGATTTGCCAGCTGTTCATGTATTCCACCATCTCCGGCGTCAGGGTATCAATCGCAATGCCCATGGACTGGAGCTTGAGGGCGGCGATTTGCTGATCCAGCTCGGGTGGGAGCAGGTGAACATCGTTGGAGAGCTTGCCCTGGTTTTTCACCAGATACTCTGTTGCCAGAGCCTGGTTGGCGAAGCTCATGTCCATAACACTGGCTGGGTGACCTTCGGCCGCTGCCAGGTTGATCAGGCGGCCTTCGCCCAACACAATGACCCGTTTACCGTTGGTAAGGGTGAACTCTTCGGCAAATGGACGGATCGTATTGCGCTCTTTGGCATCCTTCTCGAGTGCAGCCAGGTTCAACTCAAGGTCAAAGTGACCAGAGTTGCATACGATGGCGCCGTCTTTCATTGCCTGAAAGTGTGGAAGGTCGATAACATGACGGTTCCCCGTAACGGTTACGAACACATCACCCAGCTTGGCGGCCTCGTTGAGGGGCATCACGCGATAGCCATCCAGAACGGCTTCAATGGCTCGAACCGGGTTGACTTCGGTGACGATGACATCAGCGCCTAAACCGCGAGCCCGCATCGCCACACCGCGACCGCACCAGCCATAACCCACGACAACGACCGTGCGGCCGGCCAACAGGATGTTAGTGGCGCGAACGATACCATCGATTGTGCTTTGGCCTGTACCGTAGCGGTTATCAAAGAAATGTTTGGTTTGAGCATCATTCACGGCAATGGCCGGCCAGGACAACTTGCCGTCTTTTGCCATGGCTCGCAAGCGAACCAAGCCGGTGGTGGTTTCTTCGGTGCTGCCCAGCATCTCTTTGATTTGATCGGGACGCTCTTTTACCAGAGTCGCAATCACGTCGGCCCCGTCATCGATAATGATCTGAGGACGGTGATCCAAGGCGATGTTGACGTGCTGGTTGTAGGTTTCAATGTCTTCGCCTTTCCAGGCATAGACGGACAAACCGTATTCTTCAACCAGCGCAGCGGCCACATCGTCCTGGGTACTCAGCGGATTCGAGGCGATCAGGATCGCATCAGCTCCACCGGCTTTCAGGGCGATAGCCAGATTGGCTGTTTCTTTGGTGACATGGCAGCATGCAACCAGGCGGACGCCTTGAAGCGGCTTTTCTTTGGCAAACCGTTCACGGATTTGCTTCAGAACGGGCATATCCCGCTCGGCCCATTCAATTTGCTTCTTACCTTGGGCAGCCAGGCCCGGATCTTTAATTTGACTCGGAACTTTTGTTGACATTGTTGCTGTCATGTCCACTCCTTTTGACTCAACTAAATCAGCTATTTTATATGTAGCAAGTTCAAATTTTGATTCAATTGTTCTCTCGCCTTTCGCTTCCGAATAGCTGCTTGGGCAGCTGCCACCCGTGCAACGGGGACGCGGAAGGGCGAGCAGCTAACATAGTTTAATCCAGCTTCATCGCAAAATGCAACACTACGGGCTTCGCCTCCATGTTCGCCACAGAGACCCAGCTTGATATTGGGGTTCACGTGACGGGCTTTCTCTTCGGCCATCACAATAAGCTGCCCAACGCCGGTGGTGTCCAAACTTTCAAACGGGTTGTCGGGCAAGATTCCATGGTCCAAGTAATAGGCGAGGAAGCGCCCTTCAGCATCATCTCGGCTGTAGCCAAAGGTCATCTGTGTCAGATCATTGGTACCGAAGCTGAAGAATTCCGCATGTTGCGCTATTTCGTCAGCCAGCAGAGCCGCCCGGGGGACCTCGATCATGGTGCCGAAATGGTAGTCAACGGATTGACGGGTTTCTCTCATGACTTCTCGGGCGACATTTTCCAACTGCTCCCGAAGGCGCTTGAGTTCTTCAGCGGTTCCGACCAGGGGGATCATTATCTCGGGTTCAATGGCAATACCGTCGGATTTGACTTTTGCCGCTGCTTCAAAAATGGCACGGACTTGCATTTCATTGATCTCCGGATAGATAAGCCCTAGGCGACAACCTCGGAAGCCCAGCATCGGGTTACTTTCCTTGAGTTGCATGACCGTCTTAAGCAATTGGGCTCTTTCTTGGGTTTCCGGGCTGTCGGGTTCATTCAGCCGCAAAAGGGTGACTTCCTCTAGCAGGGTTTCAGGGTTTGGCAGGAATTCGTGCAAGGGTGGATCCAAGAGACGGATCGTCACTGGATAGCCTGCCATGGCCCGGAAGATGCCTTCAAAGTCCTCACGCTGCATGGGCAGGAGTTTTTGCAAGGCATTACGGCGTTCGGCTTCGGTTTTGGCCATAATCATCTGTTGCATCACGGGTAGCCGATCCTGACCCATGAACATATGCTCGGTACGGCACAAACCAATGCCCTTGGCGCCAAGTTGTCTTGCTTTTATTGCATCCTGAGGCGTGTCGGCATTGGCTCTGACACCCAGCGTCCGGAATTCGTCAGCCCACTCCAGTAGGGTGTTCATTTCACCATTAATTTTGCCATCCACGGTCGGTAGGTTCCCTTTGAAGACTTCGCCGGTAGCGCCGTCAATGGAAATGTAATCGCCTTTGTGAAGGGTAAGGCCATTGGCACTGAGGGTTTCATGACGCAGGTCCAGAATTAGGCTTTCACATCCGGCCACACAGGGTTTCCCCATGCCTCGGGCCACGACGGCAGCGTGGCTGGTTGAGCCGCCTCGGGTGGTTAAGATACCTTGAGCGGCAATCATACCATGGATATCATCGGGCACGGTCTCCCGGCGGACCAAAATAACTTTTTCCCCAACCTGCGCCAAAGTTTCAGCCTCGTCGGGGTCAAAAACGATTTTTCCCGAGGCCGCTCCCGGGGAGGCACCCAGGCCGGTGGCGAGTTTATTGGGAGTATTTTGACGTTTTATTTCCATCTCGAAGGCCGGGAGAAGCACCTGGGGCAGTTGGTTGGCGTCAATCTGGAGCAGAGCCTCTTCTTTGGAGATGAGCCCTGATTGAGTCATATCAACGGCAATGCGAACGGCGGCCTGTGCTGTTCGTTTGCCATTGCGGGTTTGCAGCATGTAGAGTCGGCCTTTTTCGATGGTGAACTCCATGTCTTGCATGTCTTTGTAATGGGTTTCCAACGTTTGTGCATAGTGAAGAAGCTGTTTATACAGATCCGGCATGGTGACTTGCATCAGGACAATTTTCTCAGGGGTGCGGATTCCGGCAACAACGTCTTCGCCTTGGGCGTTAATAAGGTACTCGCCATAGAGCCCTTTTTCCCCGGTGGCAGGGTTTCGAGTAAAGGCAACCCCAGTGGCCGAATCTGGGCCCATGTTGCCAAAGACCATGGCCTGAATGTTGGCCGCTGTGCCCAGGTCGTGGGCAATATGCTGGTGCTTGCGGTAGGCTACGGCCCGCGGAATGTTCCAGGATTTGAACACGGCTTCGATGGCTAGCCAGAGTTGTGTCCTAACGTCTTGCGGAAAGGAAAGCCCTGTTTTCTCTTGGAAGATGGCCTTGAATCGGTTGACAAGCTCTTGCCAGTCGGTGGCGGTCAGGTCGGTATCGACTTTGTAGCCACGAGCCTGTTTTAGGGCCGTCAGCTGCTCTTCGAAATGTGCTTTTTCGATATGAAAGACGACATCGCCGAACATGGCAATCAGGCGGCGATAGCTGTCGTAGGCAAAGCGCGGATCCCCGGTTTGGGCAATCAGGCCGTGGACCGTTTCGTCATTGAGCCCCAGATTGAGGATGGTTTCCATCATTCCTGGCATACTGAACTTGGCCCCGGATCGGACGGAAACCAATAACGGGTTTGCAGGGTCACCCAGTTTTTTTTGAACCGCGTCTTCTATGTCTTTTAATGCCTCTTCGGCCTGGGCTTTGACCTCGGGGGACAAATGGTTTTCCGAGGCCAGATAGGTCATACAAGCCTGTGTGGTGATGGTGAATCCGGGTGGAACGGGAAGCCCTATTTGGGTCATTTCGGCTAGGTTGGCACCTTTTCCGCCCAGTAAGTCGCGCATATCTTTATTGCCGTCTTTAAATGCGTAGACGTGCTTCGTCATAATACCCTCCTTAAGTGTATCTCGATGTGGTTATGTTCTGTTGATATACCCCTGCTTGGATGTTGAATACTATATTGTTTTCTCTTGTTTACGATATGGGCTCAAGACGTGAATTCAATGACCCGGGTATGGCTATTTTGCAAAAGTCCCGGACCTGGCTCTCCTCCGATTAGATTAACAAAAGTTTACAAAGTCATCGGAACAGGGGATTACGGTCGTCGTGAAAATACGTATGATTGTTCCATAATCAATCTCTACAGGCGCAGAGACCACGAGGAGGTTATTCATGGGCTTAGCGGTCAAGCACGACCATCCCTTTTGGAATGTCAATAAACTGTCCCCAGAAGAAAAAGATACAGTTTCAACATCGATTACCCAAACCTGGACTGATCAAGCTGTTAAATGCTACTTGACCAACGCCGACTGTTCCAGCTGCTCCATTCCTCGGGGCAACTACTCCTTTACCTGTCAGATGTATAAAGTTGTCCCAGTGCTCTTGGAAAGCTTAGGCGAGCCTGAGCCCTCCCGAGTGGAAAAGCTGATGCCGTTTTTGTACGACTAACCCTGCTAATAACAAGGTTTCCCCTTACAATTCTCCTTTATCGAACACATTATCTCAATCGTCAGAACAATTCATTCATTCGCTGTACCAACCGGAGGCATTTCTCCGGTTTTATTTTTTGCAAATGAATTCCGAGAGCTGGCTTTAAAGTGTCAGAGTTGGTTTTTTACTGCCCTTGAGCAGGTTTAGTCGTCGCGTGGTCAGACTGCTTTTTAATGGGGCAAGGTTTGTTGGATTTTGCGCGCTTGCAGCAGTCTTTTTTCTGATGATGCGGGCAAGTGCCTTGTTCCATTTTGCAGTGCTGGTGGTTGCCTTTCTTGTGGCTACGATGATGGGCACAGCAATCCTGTTTGGTTTGCTTGGTCTGGATGTTGGTTTGTGCCGTATCCTGGGCTAAAACGTCCGAGGGCATGGCACTGGCGAGAAAGCCCATTAAAAGGGCCGAGGCAAAAATATGCTTGAATCTAAGGTTTTTTAGTTCAGTGGATTTACGCATGGGGTGGTTTCTCCAATTGATGTGCTGTGTTGAATTCAGCTGGTATTATAAATCATCTTTGTGACCGATTGTATGAAGGTTGGGTGAATATCAGCTCCAGATAAGGATATTGCGTGGTTTTGTAGGGCCATTTAACCCGACTGGCTTGATGACCCATACTTGATCCTGAGACAGAATCCGTTATGATAGAAACAGGCATATTTGCCTACCCACTCTATGCGGGCGTAACTCAGTTGGTAGAGTACTTGCCTTCCAAGCAAGCTGTCGCGCGTTCGAGCCGCGTCGCCCGCTCCATTTCTTCAAAATATAAAGCTGTTTTTCGTCACTGTTCACACCGCGTATTTACAGTGATTTTATGGTTGGATGAGCGATTACAGATTTAAATCCTGTTGACGTAGTTTTGTTGGGAACACTATTCAGTATCCACTTCTAGGCAATGAGCAAAGCCGATTGGTTTTTAGATTAGTGTGAATGCTATAACGACGAATCAGCAATGGAATAATCCCTGGGCTGTGCCGTATGGGTACACGCGCTCATCAGTTCCAGCAACAAGTAACGCAGGCATCTCTTCTCAACTTTGGGCAGAAGTATTGCCGGGTATTCGAACTCGGCTGAATACCCGAGAAAAGGTAATCGCATTAACCTTCGATGCCTGCGGATCGAGTAATGATGGCTTTGATACACGGATTATCAATTGTCTTTATCGCTATCAAATTCCAGCAACCCTCTTTATTTCAGGGCGTTGGATTGCTAAAAACCCGGGTTTATTTTACCAATTGGCCCAAAACCCCTTATTTGAAATTGAAAATCATGGCGTGGAGCATAAACCGGCATCTGTAAGTGGCCGCTCCGCCTATGGTATTGCGGGAACTCGTAATGAATGGGAATTGGCGTATGAGGTGGAACAGAATGCTCGTATAATCCAGAGTTATACTGGTAGAAGGCCCCGGTTTTATCGGTCCGGAACCGCATTTTACGATCCAGGAGCCGTGAATTTGATCTATCGCCTCGGGTTTCAGCCGGTTGGATTTAGTGTTTTAGGTGATGCGGGTGCAACCTATTCCCGGAGCCAAGTACGACAAGCTTTATTAAGTGCTGATGCCGGGGCCATTACGATTATGCATATGAATCATCCAGAGCGAGATGCAGGGAATGGTTTGGCTGATGCTCTACCGGAACTTTTGAGTCGAGGGTATCGTTTTGTAAAATTGGAAGATTACTCTTTGGCATGAGTGATAGATGGCTGCAACCAGAAATGAGACTCTTGCCGACAGAAAGGGAAGAAGTGGTTCTGTGAGTAAATAAAAAACGAAGGGGGAACGAACAGATATTTTAAATTGAATGGATAATCATAATCACGTGATTTTGCTTGTCTTAGCGAGTGATCTTCCAAGCAGGCTATAGTGGTTGTAACAGCGTTGCCTGCGCTCCGTTTTAAAAATAATACAAGAACATCTGTTTTGAGCAATTAGCGATCTTGAGTGCATTTATTCTCTCAATGTTATTGCTCAACCGATCCGTGAGATTTCCAGTTTGCCATGCCGTTCTTAATCCATTCCGGGATGATGTTAAAGCCGTCTTTCAGGTCTTTCTATGCCATACGCTTTTGTGCAGAACGGCCATCTAATTCACCTGTGAACCAGAATATCGATATAAATAATCCCAGCGATCTGGCAAAAGCTATGGTTGAGCAACGTGATGCTTTGTTGCGTTACCTGGCGATGCGACGGGTGCCTGAACACATTCGGGAAGACTGTTTTCATGAGGGAGTGTGCCACGTGCTTGAGGGAAGTTATCGCTATGATGAAAAAGAGACTCTGCAAAAATTCTTCCAGCGAGCGGTTTTTCGTGTCTGGGATCGGACTCGAAAAAGAAATTCTCGCCACTACACAGCTCCTTTGGGCGAGATGCAAAAGATATTAAGGTCTTCCGAGGATTCACCCCAGGAACGAGCAATGATGGCGGAGACAGAGAAAGCCATTGTTGCCAAGATAAACGCCTTGCCCAAACTGGTTGCGCTGGCTTTTGCCTATCACCAGCAAGGGGACTTTACAGTGAAGCAAATTGCCGAACGCCTGGGTATTTCTGTGCAGACCTATTATCGAAACATTCGGGAGCCTTTAGAAAACCTCCAGGATGAGATCACCCGAAATCTGTTACGAGTGCCATCCTGAATCCCTTTGTGAAAAATGAAGCCCTTGTCAGGTAAGTTGTTCAAGCCCTCTCCCGATTGAAAAAATTAGCAGGGTATCCAATAGACGAAACTCGTTTTCAGCATCATTGTGGAAGTGATGAGGTCATTTAAAGGTGAGACGTGAGTCAGGATGAGAAAGAGAAGGAAGATGGTACGCATGAAACATTGGATTATGGCCGTGGTGCTGTTTGCGGGGTTCGTTGTTTTTAATGCTCTTCCTCAAGCCGATGCGGCCAATATGTGTGTGGACCGTTATGGTCGGATTGTGAAAAGCACAGCCGCAGGGGCGGGTATTGGTGCTGTAGCTGGCGCCATTAGCGGAGAAAGTTCTGCATTGAAAGGGGGCCTTGTTGGAGCTGGGACCGGGGCTGTCGTCGGTGCTCTGGATCGGAGTGATACGTTACGGGATAATCCTTTGGCCCGTCGGGCTGCCTCTGGTGCAGCACTGGGTGTTGGGACAAGCCTGATTACGGGATCCAATCTCATTAAAAGCGGTCTTGTTGGGGCTGGTGCCGGTGCGGTGTATCATTATGGGAAATCCCGCCTCACCGATGATTTCGGCCGTCCCATTCCCAATTGTCGTTAATTGAGTTAGTCACTTACGTTATAGGCAAATGTAACGGATGTAAATGTGAAGTGTGTTATCTGGAGCGCCGTGTATTTCGGCTCTCGGGGCCATTTTTTGAAGCACTTCGGGCAAGATAGGCTGCTATGTCTGCTCCGGTATGGATGTTCATTCCACCATCAGGTAAAGGCTCACAGTGGTAATCGGACATCACTTCCGGATCGCCGGTGATTTCAAGGAGAGTTTGTTTCATTTTTGCTCTAACGGCCGCCTCTCCTTGAACTTGGCGACAGGCTTGTGCCACTTGACGAAACTGGAGGTCGGTAATTTTTGTGGTCGCACTGAAACGAAGCGAACCGATAGAAAAGCCACTGCGAATTTGCATGGGAATAATCTCCTGATGAGGGTGTTGAAGAGGATAACGTCTCTCAATGTTAGGAATTGCTTAAATGGGTGTTGATGCATTTCTGCTGATGACACTAAAAAACTAAAAAAATTCTTATCTCTAGCATGGAATTTTAATTGCTTGTTTTTATATAACTGAACGATAGAGAATATTCATCATAGGCCATTTTAGGTTGTTGTTGATAGTTCATGAGTGACTGGCGATATAGTGTAATTTTGGAATGAGAACCTGGCTTGGGTTGCAGTTCTAGGTTGCATTGCGACTAACCTTCTAACACTAAAAACATTCGCGTCAAGATGAGCGGTATTGGATTGATGCGGTTTGTGTTTTAGCCTGCTGTTTCTTGACACGCAGGGCGCTCATGGCCCAAAGTCTGTCTTCGTATATTCAGACTAACGTCTTAAATTGGCCGGAATATGCCATAGGAATATTGTTGGAGGTACATCTATGGGATTCCGTGAGGTCGGGTACGCATCAAAAAAATGGATTTTATTGAAAAGGAGATTTGTTTCTCAAAGTGTCTTTTTAACGGCTTTATCTTTCTTGGTGGATCCTCGCTTAATAGTGTCTAGAAAGGCTATCAAGACACAACAGACTTTTTATCAAAGAGCAAGTTTGCGTATGGATGAGGTGGCTCGGGAGGTATGGGAGGCAGAGTGCGGCTATGTGGCTTGGCATCTGTATGTCTGTGCAGATGCAATGAAACGAGCAGCGTCTGCCCCCCATAAATTTCACATGATGTAACCAGATCCTGTCTACGATCCGTGATATGCCTCCTGTTTCCGAACGGAGGCTTTTTTTTGCTCGAGTTTTTGCCTAAAATTTCTGGGTTTTAAACAATCCTAAAGAAAATCTTAAGGCCATCACAAAGAAGAAAATTTTTGTTTTTATATCTACATCTGTTGTTGAGGTGATAGGCTACTGATACTTTTTGCACGAAAGGTGACCTGATCATCTTGAATACGGATCTGATATGAGTTGAACGGCAACCATCACGGTTTGGACTCGTGATGAGCCCTGGTAAAAAGGCTATTTTGGGAGGTACTCTGGTGGTGAATGGTATTCAGCGCTCTCCGGTCTCCGGAAATCCAGCGGCATTTGGGTTTAATGTGGCAGATAGAAAAGCAGACAGCTATTTGAATTCGTATGGCTTAACGGGGCAATTTGCACCGCCCGGGTTGGACCTGCAACCGTTTAGTGGTCGTATCGATCGCTCTCCTGCGGGTCGAGGGGCCTCGAATCGTGGTTTTGCCACGGCGGATAACAAAGCCGCAGGTTACCTGGATTCCTATGGGTTGACGGGAAATAATGTCCCGCCGGGTTTGGATTTAGCCCCTTTCAGCGGTCGTGTTCCCCGATCGCCCTTAGGCACCAACGTCAATAACCAGGGCTTTCAGTTGGCCGATAATAAGGCCGGTAATTACCTGGCTTCCTACGGTTTGGCTTAATTCAATTCGGGTATTCCATAAGCCATTATCGTCATCCAAACTAGGTGTTGCCGTTGGAGTGACGAAATGTAACATGGTATAACTTTTTATTTTAAAAATAATTCTAATTTGCAAGGTTTTTGTGCTACCATCCCTGCTTGCGATGAATTCGTATCCATAACGAATTCATCAGCATCGTGATTGGGTTGATATCGTAAAGCAGGGTGTCATTGATGTTATTCAGTACTTCGTCTGTTCAATTTCATCTGGGGACTGGAACACTTCCGCGTTTTAGTGCCAAAAAACAAGTAAAACAGGAAACACCGGACTGGCTTCAACAGACGGATCCTGTCATACAAGCGAAGTTAGAACATTTGGATGCGCTGCGAAAAGAAAGGCCGACCCGGGTAAGTCGATGGACTCAGTTTAAAAACCGCGTATCGGAAATTGGCCGTGCTTGGCCTTTTCGTAAGGCGTTGATTTTTCTCGGCGCTTTAACCGTAGGTCTTGGGGTGTCTGGAGGAGGCGGGTATATGGTCAACCGCTTTCATCGAACGTCAGTAGAGGACTGGCATGTAGGTCGCTCTATTAATACAACGAATGATTGGGTGAGAGAAACCACGCAAAAAAAGACGTCGTATAATTACTCACTTCAACATCTCATTGATTTTCAGGACAAGTACCGCACATTTTTAGACAGCATCAAAACAGTGTTATCCGAGAGTAACCAAGCTGAACATCAGGCCATTGCGGCACGCATTGAGTTTAATACTGGCGTGCTGGACGCTAAGGTTAATAGTGTAGGTACAGAGTTGTTAAAACAAGCTGCACAACGTCGTGATGCAGGGAAAAGCCTGGATGTACGCGCGTTTATTGATAGTAATCCGGCGTTTAAACATCTTTCCGAACGCGACAAGGAAATGTTCTCCGTTGAACTCTACACCGTTCTCAATAATCATCCGGATATGACCGTGGAGAAATTTCTCCAAGAGCGCCCCACGGAGCAAAAGGACAGCAAGAAAACCTCTTCAAATCAAACACAGTCAACCTACGAATCCAATCTGCGTAAGGTTCTGTCAGTGGCTTTAGGGAATAAAATCGCCGGGGTGACCCTTGATGACTACTTGCGGGTCGATTCTAAAGAAAGTGCCATTGCCATGTTCGAGCGGGTTGCCAACCATCCCGATAATTTGAGTCATTTGTCCCCAACAGAGCGCCAGGAGTATGTTCAGGCGGCTAAAACCGTTTTAGAAAATGTACATTACGGTGAGTCTGTTCCGGGTTATGGGTATATGGCGTTGGCCTATGCCTTATTAGTGACTGGCATTGCCGGAAGTATCGCGACAGGAGCTTCTGCTGTCAGTAGCCTTAAAGAACTCCGTCAAGGTTTATCCAAGAAGCCTCAAATTACTCGGACCCCATTAACCCTGGAAGTGATTGAAAGGCCTGAGGATCAACCAGCCATTGAGGCGATGTATGCCTCTGTTATGGAACACTGTAAGACGGCGGTTGCCCTTCGTCAAAGTGCCATGGAAAAGAACCCTGAAGTGGCTGTTTTTCTGACGCATCTGGCAGGGGGGAAGACGCCCAAGCATGATGCCCAGGAGTTGTACGAAGCTTACAAAAGTCAAGCTCATGCCCGTTTTAACCAGAAAGGTTACCACTCGATTTCAAAGCTCCGCTTGGTCAAGGAGGTTCAAACACTCGCAGAACAAGCGACCAATAATCATGACTTCTTGCCTGAGTTGGCTGTTCTTGCTCCATCTGACGTGGTTGCTCCTCTGCGTCGACCCAATTCCGTGTCTCTGGATGTTCGCCTGAATGCGGAAGTTCAGGATCGCACCACCAAGCTTCTGGAAGCGCAGCGGGATTACATTAATCAGCTGATTTGGCACACCAAGCAGGAAGCGGATCATGAGGCACTTGTTTCACAGGTTACCGGGCTGGCAGAGGCGGCTAAGGGGAGAGAAACCCGTGAACTGATTCGTGAGCGACGCCGTAAAGAGATGTCAGAGAAGCTTTTGGGCGTCAACCATAATATTCTGGCCCAGCTGAAGCATCGGATCCAGGTATTGGAAGAACAATGTTTTACCTGTACGACACTGCTGGATGAGTATCGCGATAACGAAGAATTTCGCGCAAAAGTAGCCCAGCATGCCAAGATACGCGGCGTGAACGAGGACCAGTTGAACGATGAGGACTTGAAAGAACTGGGGCTTGAAATTACGACTCGAACAGCGATGGATGCCCGAGTTCGTAAAGAGCTGGAACAGCAGCGACGGGCCCGAGAGTATGAGGAGCAGGTCCTGCGAGAAGCCCGTCAAAAAGCCGGCTCCACTGAGGCGGATTCAACGGCCGAGGGTGCCTCGGGTTCATAGAGTCATGTTTTGAGAGTGTGACTCTGGCTTAAAGCTTATGTGGAGATGCTTGACAGCGTTTAAAAAGCCAAGCTTTCGGGAACAATACTAAAAACGATTTTATGAACAACACCTGAAAGCGCAAAACAAATGGTAAAAGACTTACGTGACAATCCGCTCCAGACCAATGTCGACAAACCGCGACTCATCGCGTCGAATAGTCCCGAATTTAAAGTGAAAATCCTGAAAAGTCCCTGTATTTCAGCGGTTTTCTGAATTGATGCCCGCCGAAATGACGCGAATTCGTCGAGAAAACGACGATAAAATGTCGATCGTTCGTCGACTGATCGTCGAGCAATGGCTGCTTGTAAGCCTCATCCTGTTCGATGGAATGGGCCATTTCATGCATCGGCTGAGATTCTAAAGGATTTCTAAACGGTATCAAAAAGAACGTTTTGATTGTTTTTATAAATATATATAACTCCGCTTTTGGGTTGCGTAGGTAAAATAGGTCCACTCTCTCAGTTTCATTCGGTTGATGTAACTGGAAGAAAACTCCCTGAAGTATTTGCTCCAGGGGATGCTTTGCTCCATAGCACGAAGCACCTCTGGATCTGGAATGCTTAGGGTGTCGAGCCAATCTGTTTTCTTCCGAGTCGACTTGAAACCGACTATCGCAGCCTGACCATAAGCTCCCCCGGGTGTCCCGCATACCGGGGGCTTTTGGTTGAACGAGAATCGAGTGTCGTTCTTTTAAATCATCCCGGAACCTCCAAAGAGCGATTGTGGATGACGCTGCTATAAAGTATAATGTAACTATAAAAAGTGTTCTGTTTAGGCCCGTTAAAGATTTGTCCGCATCGCTCAAGTTTTTGTCCTGTAGGACGAAACAGTAGGGTACGGGTGTTTCCTGGAGATTTGAATGATGGAGGAGTTGAACATGCCCATTTATCAGCCTGTGCTGAGTCCATATAACAGTGGGTTTTATACCGTATGAAGTTGATTCGCTCTGACGCCAACCATCCCCAAGACCCCTTTCAAAAATTTTCCTCAGGAGAGCTCATCAATCGGGAGCTTTCGTGGCTGGAGTTTAATGTTCGGGTTCTGGAAGAAGCCAATAATCCGAATCATCCGTTGCTTGAACGGTTACGTTTTCTGGCGATTTCCGACAGCAACCTGGATGAATTCTACATGGTCCGTGTTGCAGGACTGAAGAACCATCTGGAAATTCATCCCCACTCCATCAGTTCCGATGGTTTGAGTATTGTGGAGCAGTTGAGTGCCATTAATCATAAGACCCGAGAGCTCCTAGAAGCTCAGTCTCGAACCTGGCAAAGGTTATCCCGGGAGCTTTTAGCCCATGGCATCTCCATTGTTAAAACCGAAAACCTGAATAAGCGTGAACTCAAGTGGTTGGACCGGTTTTTTATGGAGCAGATTTTTCCGGTTTTGACGCCTCTGGCAGTCGATCCGGCGCACCCGTTTCCGCTGATCCCAAACGATGGGTTGTGCTTCGTGTTGAAGTTGAAAACACCTCAACAGAAGGCGATGTGGTCGCTGGTGCCGTTGCCCAAGAACTTGCAGCGATTTGTTCCGGTGATGGGGGAAAAGAAACGCTTTTTGGCCATTGAAGATATCATTGCCACGTTTTTTCCAGCACTGTTTCCTGAGTTTGAAGTCCAGCGCTTCGGCCTGTTTCACTTGATTCGTGACAGTGAAATGGACATTGATGAAGACAGCGAAGATTTGATTGAAATGTTCAAGACAGCCTTGCAGCAGCGTCGCCAAGGCAATGTCATTCGCTTGATTGTAAATGACGGGATGCCGGATGACTTGATTGAGTTTGTTATGGATGAGCTGGAAATCGAGAGTCAGGACGTGTTTCATGTCTCTGGCCTGCTGAATCTGGATACGTTGAATGAGTTAATATTGCCGGAGTTTGCTCACCTGCAATTTCCTTCTTTTACCCCTAAAGTTTCATCTGCCTTTCATGAGGAATCCTCATGTTTTGATGCCATTCGCAAATCGGACATTATGTTGCATCATCCGTATGAATCCTTTAATTCCGTCATTGATTTTTTAACCCAGTCTGCCCGGGATCCCAATGTCCTCGCCATTAAGCAGACACTTTACCGAACCAGTGTTGACTCTCCTATCGTAAAGGCCTTGGTAGAAGCGGCCAATATGGGCAAAAGTGTTACGGTGGTTGTCGAGTTGAAGGCTCGGTTTGATGAAGAAGAAAATATCAGAATGGCCGAAATACTAGAGAATGCCGGTGTTCACGTCATTTTCGGGTTCATTGATTTTAAAATCCACTGTAAGATGACGTTGGTTGTGCGTAAAGAGGCTAACAAGCGCATTCGCAATTATCTGCACGTTGGGACGGGAAATTATAATCCCAGAACGGCCAAAGTTTACACCGATATTTCAGTGTTTACCGCAAATTCTGAATTATGCATGGATGCGGCCAAGGTCTTTAATTATTTGACTGGGTATGCCAAACCCCATCAACTGGAAAAACTGATTATTTCTCCTTTGCAGATGCAAGAGAAGCTCTTGCAAATGATTCGCCAGGAAATTCGCCTTTGCCAGGAAACCGGTGTTGGGCGTATTTGGGCAAAGATGAACTCCCTGGTGGACCCCGATATTATCCATGCCCTCTATGAAGCTTCGCAAGCGGGGGTGCAAATCGATCTGGTGGTTCGGGGGATTTGCTGCCTGCGACCTGGGATTCCGGAGCTCTCCGAAAATATTCGAGTCAAAAGCATGGTTGGGCGATTCCTGGAACATTCCCGAATCGTGTGTTTTGGACTTGGACACGAAATTCCGTCAGAGATGTCCGAGGTCTTCATATCCTCGGCTGACTGGATGCCCCGGAATTTTCATTCTCGTGTGGAAACTTTGATCCCCATTACCGATCCGCAGTTGAAAAAAGAATTGCTCGAGAAAATTATGTCTGCTAACCTAAAGGATGTTCGCCAGAGTTGGGTGTTGCAACCCAACGGAACCTATGAGCGAATTTCAACGAGTCACGATGCCTTTAGCGCCCAGGAATATTTTATGCACCTGACGTCAACGCCACCCACGGGTGACCTCTCTGACCCCACCCGCACAAAGCCGAAGGCTAATAAAAAATTGAAATCCGCCTGACACGATGTCGCATTTAGTCGGTGTCGTGGATATCGGGTCCAACTCCATGCGGTTGGTGATTTATGACGGCTATACCCGGGTTCCCTACACGATCTTTAATGAAAAATCCTTATGCGGTCTGGGTCGGGGCTTATCGTCTTCCGGCAAAATTATGCCGGAGCGTTTGCAAGCAGCCCTTGAGACGTTGAAACGATTTCAGGTGGTTCTTCGGCGATATGAAGTAGAACAGACTCACTTTATTGCAACTTCGGCCCTGCGTGAAGCTTCGAATCGCCAGGAGTTTTTACGGTTGGCCGAGCCAATCGTGAAGCAAAAAATTGAAATTATTTCACCGGAGCAAGAGGCTGAATATGCCGCCCAAGGGGTTTTAAGCGCATTTCCGAATGCCCATGGCATTGTTGGTGACTTGGGTGGAGGCAGCTTGGAATTGAGTGCCCTTTATCAAGGCGAACTCACACACACCGGTTCTGTGCTGTTAGGGCATCAACGCCTACTGGAAAAGCTGGTGGAACATCGAGGATTTTTATTACCTTTCCGTCGGCATTTGGATGAGACATTGGCTGAGATAGCATGGGTACCTCAGCAACGCTTTTCAACCTTGTATGCGGTTGGCGGTGCCTGGCGGGAATTGGCAGAAGCTTACATGAAAGCCATCGATTATCCCCTTCCCATGGTGGATCACTTTTGTATGACGCGCTCCTTACTGCTGGAATTTATTCACCAGTGCTATTTAGGGGCTCATAAGAACAAACTGGATTTGGAGAACGATTCTCAAATTTCCGCCAAGTTGTCGGCTTATTTATTAAAACGCCTGGTTCAGGTCTGTCATATCGATCAGGTTTATTTCTCGGCCTACGGTGTGCGGGAGGGCATAATTTATAACCAGTTAAGATCTTCCCAGAAAGCAGAGGATCCACTGTTATGCTCCAGCCAGTATTTTTCAGCACAACTCCATGCCCGGCCTGAAAACTATGACGATTTGCAAGCATGGACCTTTTCTTTTTTCGAAAATCTTTCGCCGGAAAAAAAGCGCCTCTATGAAGCGGTTCTTCTGCTCTGCGATATGGCCATCTACGAGGCGCGCCATGTGCGCTCGATGAATGCCTTTGAGCGTATTCTGACACTGCCTTTAACCGGCATTACCCATGCCGAACGAATTTGGATTGCCCTTGCCACATCCATTCGTTACTCCGGCAATTTGAACGCACGCTACCTGCAAGACCACCTGGATCTCATTGAGCCTGAGGCATCCTATGAAGCCCTGGTGCTGGGACAATTCCTGAGACTGTCGCAGACCCTCTCGTGCCGGAAGTCCGGGATCCTGCCTCATGTCAATCTGATGGTTCGAGACAATCAACTCATTGTCAGCAGCGCCTCTCATGTGGACTATCTCTACGGTGATCGGGTTGAAAAATACTTGTCGAACCTGGCCAGATCCCTACGACTTATTCCAAGAATCGATCAAGCCGGACACTTCTCTCTAGAGCATGTCAGCCAGTAGCATTTTTCCCGTTACAAAGGCCAGGACATTGGCTTGATACCGCGGCAGTGGGTACCACGCAGGTGCATGCCACTGTAAGTGGGTCAGCGCCGAAGTCGGGTAATCGGACACCAGTTTGTCGGGACAAGCCTCTCGTTGTGCCATTGAAAGGACCCAGGAATGCAGATCGGGATTATGGCCAATCACCAGGACGTTTTGGTAGAGATCAGAGACAGCACTCAACGCGCCCGATAAAACCTCTTCAGAGGCCAGGTATAATTCCGGTAGGAAGTGAGTTTGTACTGTGGCCAGGGCCGGATAGGCGTCAATTAATCCATCCAGGGTTTGTCGGGTACGGACAGAAGCAGAGCATAAAATGACATCAACCGATGTTTTGTGTTCGGCTAGGTATTGTCCGATACGCTCAGCTTGCTGATGCCCATAGTCACTGAGGACTCGCTCTTTATCGGATTGTAAACCTGTTTTAGCCTCGGCCTTGGCGTGGCGTAAAACTAGCAGGTTCCGCTCGGGCATCGGATTCAGGGACCTATCGATTAAACCAGCGCCGCTGCTTCTTGGGGCAGCATCAAATTTAGCTCGGTCTGGGGATCAAAGTAGGACACTTTGTCCATGGCAATGCCCAGCTCCAAGGGCTGTCCTTCATTGACAGGCATATCCGGGGGCAATGAAGCCACCAAGGGCTTGCCTTCCAGGGTAAAATGAACCAGTTTTTCATGGCCCAGGATTTCAATCAGATCGGGGGTGATGGTCACCAGCTGTTGATTGGCTTGGGAATGGGCGGGGCCAAAATGCTCCGGCCGAATGCCTAATTGAATGGGGCGGTTATCAAACTGTTGGCCGCCCAATGCTTGGCGCATCTGTCCTGGAATTTCCCATAATGCGCCCGATGGAAAGTAAACGGATCCCTCGCGATACGTGGCCGTTAGAAAGTACATACTGCCAATGAATCCGCCAACAAACACATTGCGGGGTTTACTGTAAATGTCTGCCGGAGCACCCACCTGCTGGATAATACCGGCATTGAGAATCACAATTCGATCGCCCATGGTCATGGCTTCCACCTGATCGTGGGTGACATAGATGGTGGTAGCATTGAGACGGCGGTGTAGCTTTTGAATTTCCGTACGCATCTGAACCCGCAGTTTGGCGTCCAGGTTGGATAAGGGCTCGTCCATCAGGAACACTTGCGGGTTTCGGACAATGGCACGGCCTAAGGCAACCCGCTGGCGCTGACCGCCTGAAAGCTGCTTGGGCTTACGATCCAGTAAGTGGGTCAAATCCAGAATTTTGGCTGCATCTTCCACCCGTTGTCTGATCTCGGACTTGGGGGTTTTGCGCATTTTCAAGCCGAATGCCATATTGTCATAGACGGACATATGCGGGTATAGGGCGTAACTCTGAAACACCATGGCGATATCCCTGTCTTTGGGAGCCACATCGTTCACAATACGATTCCCAATGTGAATCTGGCCTTTGGTGATGGATTCCAATCCGGCAATCATTCGTAATACCGTTGATTTGCCGCAACCGCTGGGGCCAACCAGAACAATAAACTCTCGATCGGCAATCGTTAAAGAAAGGTCCTTGATAATGTCGTTCTTATCGTACGACTTATAAATGTGTTCCAGTTGAACGTTGGCCACGTGAACCATCACTCCGACTGACGGGTTACTCCTTTATTAGACAGAAAATTTTATGAAAAGACAACCCGGCCTTCTGAATCACGCAGTCGTGTTGAGTATTCGCTGAATAGATTCATACAAAATGGCTACATGCAGGTCGGCAGGCATGTTGTTCTCGTCTTCCGGGGTATGATCCTCCATAAAATTTCGAATTTGGAGGATTTGGGTTGCAAAACGACGCTGCTCTTCAATGTTGAGGCAAGCCAAGGCGTTCATGGCTGTGCGAATTTCCGGATCTTGATCATGCCAACGACGTTTGGCTCCGGATAGGAAAAGTCCCAGGAGCCGGTGTTGGGTTATGGTTGGATCCACCAAGCCGTTGTTCGGGGCTTTATTCTGCCAATGATCATAAATATGGGAGTTAATATGCTGGGCAATCAGAAGCTGCAAGGGATGGGGAAAAGCCTCCCAAGCTCGAATGGCTTGAGAAATGGTGGCTTCTGAGTCGTACCATCGTTTGTAGGGAATTCCCATAGGTCCAAATTTTTTTTCGGGTGTAGCACCGGTATCGGCGAAGATTATCAAAACCTTGATGTATTTTTCAAAAGAGAGCCTACTCGCATAGGGAAACGCCGGTGACCTAAGCCACCGGCGTTTCTAGGAATATTCGCTGTATATTTGGAAATTATTTTTGCTCACTGGCCAGTTTAACAGTCATATGGCCTTTCAGCAGTTTATTGCCATCCAGAGTGTTGGCACCGGCAATGCCTTCAATGCCGCCAAGGACTTCTTTCATCCCGGCTTGACCACTGATGGCGCCCTTGGAGGCCGCATCCAAAAGTGCGGCACTATTACGGACATCCATATAGAAAATTCCCGAGGATTTGGCCGGTAATTTTTCGGTCAGTTCTTTATAGAGCTTGCTCTCGCTGAGCGAAGGGGCCTTTTTCTGCTGGATACTGTACATGGTTTGCAGACCGTCCTGCGTTCCTACGGCCAAGGTGTCGGTTTGGACACCACTATAACCCACTTTCAGAGGCAAAGCAGGGGATTGCAGAACTTTTAGACTGTGGGAGGCGTCGACTTTCTGATCCACCATCTGACCGCCGGTCATTTGGGCTGTCATAGCGCCCAATTGTTCCATCGTCTTCGTGGTGTCAGCATTCTGGTTTAAGAACACCAAAACATCCGGTTGACCGTTTTTAGCCATTAAGCCAATGGCGGCTTTGCCATCAAACAGGCTGATGATGTTTTTCCGTAAATCCAGCCCCAGGGCCTGAAGTTGCGTTGTGATTGTATTGAGAGAAGCCTTGCTCTCTTCGGTCGCAATGTGATTAGCATAAAGATCGTAGTAGTGACCTAATCCAGCCATACCACCATACAGAACCGTGTTCTCAGGCAATAACTTGGCCATATCCAAGGTCGACTGAGACGTCAGCGCTTGGGCAATATCCTTGCGGAAGGATTCGTTTTTGATTTTGTCCAAGGCCAAGGGAGTAAAGGTATCGAACTGAATATACTGATCTTTCTCAATGGAGATACTACCGACCATCACAGGCGTTGCTGTTTGCATTTGCTGTTGAAACTCGGCAATTTTGACCATGGTATCGTTCTTTACAGCACCAGGGAGGTTGGGAGGCATGCGGTTGAACGCAGCCGACGCCATCAAGACGGTGCCTTGGCGTTTTTCGGGTAACAGCCCGAGGTTGTCCTTGAACAAAGGATTATCCAGTAACGTTTTGCTGGTTTGATATTCTTTCACCGCAGCCCGAAGCACATCCACATTTTCAGCTGTCAGCAAATTGCCTTTATGAAGGGCCATAGCACCGTTACTGGGGCTTTTTGTGGTGATCAAGGTTGTATCACCTTCCTTGGTAACAGCCAGCTGCTCCATGGGCAAGCCCAAGGTTTTTGCAAGCGATTCAGGGGTTACATTGCCCCGTGTCGGGATAACGGCCAGGAACTCGTTGTTGGGGGCGGCTTGGGAATTGTTGGCAGTTGTACTGGGCCAGCTGCCAAAGCCAAACACCGGCTGAAAATCTTTTTCAAAGAGTTGACTGAGTTGGACATCAATTTTCGGGCTTCGGGGATTTGACAAGGTGCGGAGTTTATCGACACCGTTGAAGAAGCGGGAAGCCAATTGATCGCCAGGGGCAAGCTCAACATACAGACCCGTATTTTCAGGGTAATACCGATACAATTCGGTCACCAATTGACCTTTTTTGGGCTGCATAAAGAAGAAAACGGCAGCGGCTACAGCCACCAAGCCAAGTAGCGCCATTATTAGCAGCTTGGCGTTATTGGATTTGGGTTGATTCTCGGACACGAATAAACTACCTCATCTCGTAACCATACAGAACATTTCTCATATGATACTGTCATGGGTGAGTCGAATCAACAGAAGCTTTTGCTCAAGGGGCGTCTTATCCAAAATGCAGAGTCTTTTTAATGCTAAAGCCCTTTTTAAATTCCAGTTTACGCCGTTTGTGTCTGGTTTGTTTTTTTCCAGTGACCCACGGCAAGAATAGGGGCCTTCATCGCCGCCAGTTTTGGGTTGAGCCAAGCCCAGTACGTTTTTTCCAGGAAATTCTTGGTGAGTCTATCTATGGGGTCGAACGCTAATAAACTCAAAGAGCTGGCAATGGCTGGGATCAGAACCTGTCCTGTCAAGGGAAGACTCTTCATTGCTTTGGGCGGAATTTTGGGCATTAGGAAGCTGGTGAACTTGCTGACAGCACGAACCAATGCCATGGGTAAAATAAATGAGGCCAAGGAGTGGAAGAGTAGGATATGGCCAGCAACAGCACTGGTAAATGCAATTTTTGCTTTCTGGGAGCAATCTGAGGCTAAGTTTAATGCTTGTCGGGCTTCACTGATTACGTTGATACCTGTGTAAATTGACGCCCAGATGTCAGCACCCTGGATAATCCT
This sequence comes from Vampirovibrionaceae bacterium NZW_1234, assembly GCA_041697335.1. Lineage (GTDB taxonomy): Bacteria > Cyanobacteriota > Vampirovibrionia > Vampirovibrionales > JAGQHJ01 > JBGUGD01. The sequence continues at coordinate 224,466 of JBGUGD010000002.1, forward strand.
CTTGGCTCGTGCCGGAGTTGCCGCTCGCTGAATGACAGGTTCCCAGGCATGGGCTAATTCGTTGATAAAGCCCAAATAACGCAAGGGGGTGTCCTGCCAGAGGTCCTGGTCAAAAATGAACGAAAAGGCCCGCTTAGGTTGTTCGATAAACAAATTGGGCAGGAGGTTGGAATACACGCTGGCTGGTTTAGGGGTTTTTGAAGGTGTGAAAGTGCTTGTTGCCATTAGACTTGGGTGGGGAGGAGCCCATGTCTGTCTGGGATAAGGTAGTTGATACTGTGGTGTGGGTTGATTTAGCCAGGACGGGTAGGGGTAGGGACGCGCATAATTGGCGCTATAGCTTTGAAAAGTGGGATAGTAGACACCGTAACTGGCCATGGGTGCGTCTCATCTTGGTGCGAAACAGGTTCACCACTCTAGCCTCCCATAATCCCTTGTTGCTTGAACTCACTAATTGGGTATTGTCCCTTCGGTTAACTGGCCGAGGCCATCGCTTTGGGGAGTTGTGCCGTTTCAAAACGCTGGAAAACCCGGTCAATGTGCTTCAAAACTCGCTGGACATCGAAGCATTCGACGATCTCCTCAGGAGAGAGAAGGGCAGTGACTTCGGGATCGTTTCGCAGGTTCTCCTGAAAATTTCCCGTTGGATGATTCCAAGCCGCATGGGCATTGCGCTGGACAATCGTATAGGCGGCTTCGCGGGACATTCCTTTCTGGATCAGTGCCAGGAGGACTTGCTGAGAGAAAACAATGCCGCCGTACTGGTTCATGTTGCGCTTCATATTCTCCGGATAGACTTGTAAGCCATCCATAATGCGGTTGAAACGTGTCAGCATGTAGTCGACGAGAATGGTCGTGTCGGGTAATAAAACTCTTTCGACAGAGCTATGGCTGATGTCGCGTTCGTGCCAGAGTGCGATATTCTCAAGCATCGGTTGGGCTGCGGCTCGAACCATGCGGGCAAGGCCGGTAATATTTTCAGACCCGATGGGGTTCCGTTTGTGGGGCATTGCTGAAGATCCCTTTTGCCCTTTGGAGAAGGGTTCCTCGGCTTCATTGACTTCAGAGCGTTGTAGGTGCCTGATCTCAACGGCAAATTGTTCCATTACACTGGCGAGAAGAGCCAAATCGGTTATAAAAGCGGCATGGATATCCCGCTGGATGACCTGATTGGAAACGCGTACAGGAGTCAGGTTCAGCATTTCACAAGTCAGGCGTTCGACTTCTGGATCAATGGCACTATACGTCCCTACAGGCCCACTAATCATGCCGACCCGAAGGCCTGCCACGCTCTGGGATAAGCGAGTTTTTACCCGAGTCAGTTCATCAACCCACAGCAAAAGCTTGAGGCCGAATGTCGTGGGTTCAGCCTGAATGCCATGGGAACGGCCTATCATGGCCGTATACTTATGAGTAACCGCTTGATTGTAGAGGGTTTCCATCAGTGTGTCGAGCTTGTCTAAAATCATTTGGCCGGCCTGACTGAGCTGAAGCGCCAGTGCGGTGTCGATGAGATCCGAACTGGTCATCCCCATATGAATATAGCGGCCGTTTTCGCCTACCGCTTCATTAACACTCGTCAGAAAGGCAATGACATCATGCTTGACTTCCTCTTCGATCTCATTGATGCGATCAATGCGAAAACATGCCTTCTGGCGTACATCCTGGGTAACGCCGGAAGGGACATAGCCCAGTTTTTCCTGGACTTCGAGCGCGGCAAGTTCCACTTTCAGCCAGAGTGCATACTTGGTTTCCAGGCTCCAGAGTTGGCCCATTTCCGGGAGAGTATAACGTTCAATCATTGTTGAAAGCCCTTTCTTTCAGATTAAACGCCAAGCTTGGTGGCTTGGAGCTTATCCCAGTCGGCTTTAAATGCTTGAATACCTTTTTCAGTCTGAGGGTGATTGTACATTTGATCCAGGACTTTGAACGGAATGGTAGCAATATGTGCTCCTGCTGCAGCGGCCTGGGTGACATGCAAGGGGTGGCGGATGCTGGCGGCCAGCACTTGGCTACCCGAGCCATGGATGTCGAGAATACGGGCGACCTCTTCGATGATGGCAATACCGTCATAGCCAACATCATCCACACGGCCCACAAAGGAACTGATATAGGTGGCACCGGCTGCCGAGGCCAAGAGGGCCTGGTTTGCCGAGAATACCAGAGTCACGTTGGTTTGGATACCCTCGTTTGAGAAGTAATGAACCGCTTTCATGCCTTCTTTTGTCATCGGGACCTTAACGGCAATGTTTTCGGCCCAGGTATTAAATTCCACGCCTTCTTTAATCATCTCTTCGGCTTTATCGGAAATCACTTCCACGCTGACAGGGCCTTGGGGAAAGAGCTCTGCAATTTCCTGGATCACTTTTTTAACGTCGCCGTGATTATCTTTGGCCAAGAGGGAAGGGTTGGTGGTTACTCCGGTAACGGTCCCCCATGTGGCGGCTTCTCGTAGTTCATTCAGGTTGGCGCTATCAATGAAAAGTTCCATGGCATTGGTCTCCTGCAAAATATAAGGTCATGACGGTCATATTAGCATCAAAGTACTCGAAGGTCTCTACTATCCTGAAAAAAAGACAAAAGTTCTTGAATGAAGAGCCCTAGTGTTCAGTGTTTTCACTTGTAAAGAATATCCCATAAACAGAGGAGGAATGGGATATGTCATGTAGTATATATTAAAAATATAAAGGCTGTCTTCCTCAAATGATAAAACCTTGAGAGTAACTCCAACCCACCGCTTTCTCAGTCGAAGCGGTGTTTTTTTTATGTTTGGCTCTGCTCAGGCTTACTGCGCCGATGCTTCTTTTGCTCGGGCTTTAGCCGCCTTTACGCCTTTATCAAGGTCTTCCTGTGGCTCGACAAATATAGCAAAATGAGGACAATTCAGCTCACAGAGCATACACTCGGTACATTTATCAATTTCCAGGACGGCTGCAATCTGTCCTTCGACTTTTCCAGTGTGGGGAATCATCTCTAACACATCAAACGGACACGATTCCACACAAATCTCGCATCCGGTACAAGCGGGCTCAACGACGTTAATTCTGACCATAAGGCGTCATCCTAGCATGGGCTTTTAATTGGACATGCCCCTATATTAGCACTACCCGATCCGGCTTACCAGAGTGGATGGGACTACAACGCTGAAAAATCCTGTGAACTTTGGAGTGATATCAGTCGGTCTCATGGGCTTTGGAATTTGAGACGTTTATGTTATTTTAAACTCTGCAATTTTTAGTGGTTGGGAGATCATGAGGTTCTTCGCCTCAGTGGGCTGCCCAAGCTTGTATCAGGGAAATAAGGTTCAACACGGTCAGTTGATTTCAGGGGTAGTATAGATGTATATCCGGTTTGATGACGCTTATCCGGGATTGAAAATACAAGGTGGAGCGAATGGTCGTCTACCTAGGAAGCCGTTCTTGTCGCCTTCCTCTACTACTATTAAAAAGCTACAGGCTGATAGTATTTCTAAAACCTCAACGTTTGCGGCTTCCGCGTTATTTTCGGGCTATGTAAAGGCTAAGCCGGGTGAGCCTGTAGCTCGCTCGTTGAATCTTCAGCCAGACCAGGGCCTTTCTCAAATTCGCACACGTACAGCATTATGGCTGCATCAGATGCGCAAGGCTCATCAAAATGACGTTTTATCAGAAGGCTTTCCGTGGGAGCATTACCAAATTTTAGCTAAACAGGGACTATTTGCCCCCAGTTTGCCCACAAAGTTAGGCGGATTAAATCTCTCGACTCAAGATTCCGTTCAAGCGATTGCTGGGTTGTTTCAGGCCATGCCAACAGCAGCGGCTTGGGCTGGTGTAAACAGCTATTTAACCTCACTCGCCATTCAGATGGGTGGTACACCAGCACAACAGCTTGCTTATTTACCGGCCCTTGCTGCGGGTGAGAACAACGCCTTGGGTACCGTGGCGATGGTTGAAACAGATCCGCAACAGAAGATTCGCAATATTGATACGACAGCGGTTTATAATCGAGTAACAGGGGAATGGCATCTGTCTGGCCGAAAGCGTGTGATAACCAACGGCGATTTAGTCAACACTATGGTGATTTTGGCCAAAACGGCAACCCCGAACGCCAAGGCTCCCCAAATTCCGCATTGGAAAGATATGGCCTTTATTATTGACTTGAACCAGACACGCAAGCAGAAAGGCTTGAATCTTTCTGTTGTTCAAGGTAAACATTCCACGGATTCATTTTCTGTGGTGGATATGGTTTTCGAAGACTTTCGCGTATCGTCTAAGAATATTCTGGGTGGGGAAGATGGGGTGGTTCGTGGACGCGCTCTGGCTATTGATACATTAAATGCCGCTCGTGTCGTGGATGCTGCAAAGTCTGTGGGGTTAATGCAAGGGCTTTTCGATAAGGCGTTTCTGTTTTCGGCCACTTCAGAGCAATCGGATCATGTGTTATTAGAAGAGTCTCGAATTTATCGCCGCCTCGGTCAGATGTCTTGCGAGCTGTTTGCGGCCCAGGCGATGACGAACCATGCTGCTAAAGTTCGTGATGACTATCTCAAAGTGTTGGGAGTGCCTCATCAATTACCAACCAATGAGTCATTAATGCGAGCACACCGATTAACGGCAGCATCCGCAGCCTTGGAAGCATCTGAAACCCTTCGGGAGCAGTCTTTGGAATCCGTGCGTGTCATTGACAGTGTTCAGTTGACGGATCCCTACTATCGTTCGTCGTCCTTGCATTTTAATCTTCCTAAATTCCCTTCACTCGGGGGATCACCAGATCTGCACCGATGGGAGATCAGTCGCGTGCTATCGGATGAAGCACAGGAATTAAGTGCAAAAAAACGTTCCTCATGGAGATTGGCAAGTTGGTTGGCGCCTTTTGGCCGAATTCGATTGAACCCTTTTCGCTCCTCGACCCCCAAAACACCACTGGCTGTGGCCGAAAGACTCGAAAAAGCGGCTGACGAATTGATGAATAAAACTTTACGGCAAGTTTCCGGGAAAACCATCAAAAATCTCCCCCCGTTGCTACGTCCGCAATTTATGCAATCCAAGGTGCCGCCACAAACCCTCCCTATGCTCAATGATCCTCGTATTTTTTACCCCATGGCCGATATGGTTGTGGCATTACAGAAAATCAAGGCTGCCACGGCCTTGGCCCGGACTCATGACAATAGTTCGGTGACTGCTCTGAAAGCGAAATTAGTTTCTGTGGATGCCATGGAACGGTTTATCGCGGCTGCTGAAAAAGTCAACGAGGTTCAGGGTAAATTTTCCCGATTAAACCATCTGAAATCGGAATTGGCTCAGCTGGCTACTGTTGGTGGAACACGAGACGCAAACTATCGAGACATTATTCTTTCGAATGTTCGCAATTACCGTGAAAATTTAAAAACCTCAACGGGGCGGGCTCTCATCTGGAATGCCTTGTTGCCGGAGTACCAAACCCCGCGTCATTTACAAAAATTGGAAGAATGTTTTCGGCATCTGTTCCAGAAGGATGAGCCTTTTTTCCCAGAATCCCACGGACGGCGGACCATTAACATGGTTCACTGGGCTCAATGGTTTGCTCAGCCCATGTTGATGAACATCAAGCAGGTGGATTTTCCTGCGGATAATGCAAAACAATTAAAAGAATGGAATCGTACCCATCAGGTGCTTCTTGCTCCGATGCATCCGACGGGTTTCCCTGATATTTCTGTCGAATGGGGACTCTTACGGGATCTTCGCGAACCGAACGAGGAGTACCCCAAAGTACTCTTTATGGCCAAGATGGGCCTTTTCACTACCTCATTGGGTGATGTTGGTCCCCTAAAATACATTCCGTTTATCAATAAAATGCGCCCCCTCAACTATATTATTCGCCGATTAGGGGCTTTTTCCGTTTCCAGAGGGGTTGATACGGACCGTGCACAGAATCATATGAAGGAAGCGGCTCGTCGTGGAGAGCATATGATTATTATTCACCCGCGTGGTGAAGCCGAGCACGTAAACCACCACGTACTTCCCTTCCGTTATGGAACAGCCAATGCTGCCGTGGATGCCATTCGGGAAGGAGCGCGAAAACCCATTGTAATTGCCCCGTTGGCTTTGGTGTATACCTACTTAAATCCGATTCAAGAAGCCATTAATTCACGGTTGGATATTATTGAGAAAAGACTCATGGACTCTCGTCCTTCATCATCAAAGGTTATGGATCCGGATCGTCTCCTGATAGAGCAGTCGCATCGGGTTAAACGCGCTTTTCAAAAACATCTGGAGCAAATGCGGAACCGGTTGGATGAGGCGTTTCCGACCGGTAAAACCACCGTCCTTCCCCAAGGCACCCTATTGGAACAGATTGTCTGGCTAAAACAAGAGATATTGGAGCGGGCTGTGCGGAAATATTATCCAGATGAAGTGGAGTATTACAATCGCAAGAAACCCAATAGCCAGTTGTCGTTAATGCGGATGATCAGCGAAGATCTGCGCGAGCGCGCCGAGGTGGATACCATTGCTCCAACCAAGGCGAAAAAATATGAAATTATGCGCGATCGGGAGATTTTACGATTTGTTCGTGACGTTTCCAGCTTGGTACCTGAGGCTTATGCACATTTACCTGTGTTGAATCAGGATCAGTTTGCTGAACTGGTGATTAAGTTGGAAGAGTGTTTAACCGGGCATGGGAAACCGGCATTGCACAAGGAAGGCTTTGAGTATTTTGGTCCACGCAAAGTCATTGCGCGTCTGGCAAAGCCGGTGCATGTGAATGAATGGTTGCAGAAGTATCCGACAAAACCAATTGATCGAGACAAAGCGGCGATGGACATTACCCGCCTGATGGAGATTAATATGCAGGAAACGGTTGATGATATTTATGCCGAAATCAACCAGCACAACAGAATTTGGTACCAAAATCCGTTACTTTAAAATAGTTACTTTGAATTGAAATCTAAATGGTTTCAAATTGGTTATCTCGCTGATAGCTCTTTGGGTGTCACTTGGCTATCATTGCGCAAACATTTAAATTTTTTTGAAGGGTAGGCGAGTGAATGATGGCTGAAACCGACAAACCTGGGCACACAATGACGCAATACGAAGGTGGTATCTCGCCTCCTCAATTCATTTTTACCTGGGCTAACCCTAGTGAAGATGAGGACGGTGTTTCGGTGGAAGAGCGCCGAGCATTGGAGTTTTTAAAAGACGCGCTGGGCGATTTTAAAAAATATTGCCGGGCTTTCCAGTCCGTTCCAGCTTCCTGGGCTAAAGAATTTCTTGAAGGCCTTTCCCAGGCTCAACTATCCGTGTCTACGGCTCAGTTTTACCATCGGTTGATGATTGAGTCTCGCCAGAGCGAAAAAAAACCATTAAAACGACTTCAAGAATACCTTCCGCAGGATTGGCCTCAGACGTCTACAATGTGGCTTCGTGAGCAAAAGAAAGTTGTTGATCAGCAATACCCGTTGGAAATTTATCCTCAACTGATTCGTTGCGTTTTTGTAGACATCCTGTCGGCATGGGATGAGTTGATTATGATGGCGGAAAAAGTGTCCTGTCCCCGGTTTGGTATAGAATTTGTAACAGGTGTCTGCCGTTGCATTGATGTATTGGAGCGCATCCGGTTGCTTCATTTCTCTGAAGTCGATCCATCCGCCGCTCTTGCAGCAGCCCGGTAGTGCTGTCTCTCTGACTTTGGCGATTACTCACTAAAAGGCTGTGTGACGACTTCACCATCAGCTTGCAATGTCTTAACCAGTTCTTCCACACGTCCTCGGGCTTTTCCTAGCTGGGCTTGGCAAAGCTTGATATGTCGGACCCCATCTTCAAATAGGACCATAGCATCCTCTAAGGAGGGTGTGCCGGATTTGAATTGGCTGACAATGGCTTCTAATGTCGTAAATGATTCGCTAAAACTGGGTGATGTATCGGTATCAACAGGGTTTGTCATGGGTGACCTCACAGGTGATTTGTCCATCTCGTAAAATCAAGGTTAAGGCGTCTCCCTTCGTGACATCTTGAGGTGATGTAATGACATGACCTTGGGGAGTGCGGGCAATAGCATAGCCCCGAGCCAGTGTGGCAAGCGGGCTGAATGCGTCCAATTCTGCTGCATATACACTAAGACGTTGTTCCAGGGCTTGGAAAAAGCGAGTGGATTCGTGTTCAAAGTTCTGTTGCGCGTTCACCAGTCGATGACCTGTGTCATCCAGGCGAGCCCGAAAACTATCGACCAGGGCGGTTGCTGCCCGGTCAAACTGTTGCTCGGCAAAGTAAAGGCTTCCCACAATCCCATTGGCGAGATCCTGACGCATGCCTTCCAGAATTTGGGCGAGTTGAACCGTATCCGGAACGGCTGCCTCTGCTGCTGCCGTAGGGGTTGAGGCTGAATAGTCGGCGACGGCATCGGCCAAAGAATAATCCGGTTCATGGCCAATGCCGGTAATGATGGGAATGTCTGATGCAAAAATGGCTCGAACGACCTGCTCATCACTGAAACAGAACAGATCTTCAAAGGACCCTCCTCCACGCGCCACAATTAAAACATCCAGCGCATAGTCCGGGTAATTGAGTTCTCGAATGGCAGCGGCAATCTCTTCTGCCGCACCTTCCCCCTGAACTTTGACCGGATGAAGGAGAACATCCACCTGCTGGTTTTTTCGTCGAATGACACGCAACATGTCGTGAATCACGGCACCGGTCGAAGAGGTAATAATTCCGATGCGTTCTGGGAATGCGGGCAAGGACTTTTTAAATTCCGGTAAGAACAGGCCTTCAGCTTCCAAACGCTCTTTGGTTTGCTGGAACGCCAGTTGCAATGAGCCCACACCGACAGGTTCGAGGCTTTGAGCCACAATGGAATAAGTACCGCTGGGGGCGTAGATTTCAACCTGTCCCGTCAGGTAAACTTCCAGGCCATCTTCAATATCAAAGGCAAGGCGCTTGGCGAGGCTGGCCCAAATGATTCCGCCGACACTGGCTTCTGGGTCTTTCAAAGTGAAGTAAATATGCCCTCGGGCGGAACGTTTGACATTGGATAACTCTCCTTTGACAACCAGGGTGTTTCCAAGAATAGGGTCTTCATTCAGGACGGTTTCCAAGTACTGGGTCAGTTCGGAGACGGTAAAATAGCGTTGCTGACGACCAAAGCCCCAATCTTCTTCCTCCTCATCAAGCTCCTCATCCTCGAATTCACTTTCATTCAGCTCGTCTTCCTCAACCAAGAGGGCCCCTTCCGACAGATCGAGGCTCACTTCTCCATCTGTGTCACTGGCAGAAGTTCTCAAGGCTAAATTAAAGCTCAACTGAGTTTGATTAGGCTGTTTCTTGGGTGGTTTGGGCATCTGGTGTGTCCACTTTGACCATAGGCGAGCTAGCGCCTTCTATTATAGGACGTCTGTGGGTTGTTTGCGAAGGGTGTTTGTCTCGGCTTGTTGGAATGGGGCATTTTGCAACACTTCTGGAGAGATGAGCTTTCCATCCAGTTCTAATGTATCGCCTGGAGCAAGTACTACCTCCTGGAAGCATTCGTTCAGATCTGCCACGGATTTAACCCAATCGACGGGTTTGTTGGGGTTGAGGACCTGGGCAAACACGGTCCATGTGTCATTCGCTACATCGTAGAAAATGTGAGATTCGTTGCCTTTTTTTCGCCCCCAAAACTTGGAAAAAGGAATCTGATGTGTTGTGAAAAGCTTCTCCAAATAGAGTTTGTAGTCTCTGCTGGCTGCATACTTGGGATCGCCGCCAATGAGAAGTCCCCGCTGGGTGAATCTTCCAGGACCGGTGAGCCGAAGTGAATTAAGAAGTTCGACAATCCTTTCTCCAGCTTTTCTAAGGGATTTTGGGTCTGCATTGAGGCTAGGGTCCCCGGAATAACGCCAGCGGTGCTTTCGGGTTTCCGGGTAGAGGTGAAAACGAAAGGCACCAGCAGGGGTGGTGACCCCTCCGGCGTTACACATTCGGATTCCCGAGGTCTGAACCGATTCCGGCGATACCATGTCACAGTCACTCTGGATATCCAACGGGAGCTTATTAAAGGTATCCAATGAAACAAAGCGAATATGAGAGCTGAATCGGATTGGGGTGACCATCGTGAGCCTCATCCTTTGCTTGGGTTTGTTTCATAGAAAACCCACGATAATTTCAAAATTGCTTGTCCAGTATTGTTGGTCCGATGACGTGGCTGTTTCGTCAGACGGGGTTGATAAATTGGTAGGGGCAATTTTCTTTCCGTTAAATTTTTTTTAAAGATCCTATCTTTTTTACAGTTTTGTCATCAAACCGGAGAACTTTTCTGGTAAAGATGGGGACAGTGTTTTTTTCAAGGAAAGGACCGGCGTGAGCGTTTAATGAGTATGACGGGTGTAATGGAGAAACCCAAAAATGGCTTGGCTGGCCTGAAGCATTGGCGCCACGACTTAGTGGCAGGCTTCTTTGTGGCCATGCTGTCGACGCCGTTCTCGATTGGGATTGCGGTTGCATCTGGTGCCCCCCCGATTACAGGGTTAACGTCGGCCATTATTGCCGGTTTTGTGCTCCCACTGTTGGGCGGCTCCTATGTTACTATCAGTGGACCTGCAGCGGGGCTCGCCCCTGCCTTGTATGGGGCGATGCTGACCTTGGGGGCGGGGAGTTTGTCGGCGGGCTATCCGTTATTACTGCCGGTGATATGTCTCGCAGGATTCATTCAGCTGGTACTGAGTAAGTTAAAAGCGGCTCGGTTCAGTGCCTGGTTCCCTGCTCCTGTGGTAGAAGGGATGTTAGCGGCGATTGGTTTGATGATTATCGCCAAGCAGTTGCCAACACTGTTGGGACATAAGTTTCATTCCCATGAGTTTTGGGGCATGCTCTGGGAAACACCCGGTGAATTGGCTGTGGCGAACTGGGATGTCCTGTTGCTTGGAGGCATGACTTTTGCCTCGATACTCTTGCTTCGTTGGGTGGGAAAAGAGCACCGTTGGGCCAAAATTATTCCACCCCATATTTTGGCCGTAGGCATCGGAACCCTGTTTTCACACTTGTTTTTCAAGCTGGATGCTCGTTTTCTAATTCATATACCCGAGAACCCTTTGCAACATGGTATTGTATTTCCCGATGTCTTGGGGTTGATTGCTAATCCTTCACTGTGGTCCAATGCTATCATGATTGCATTGATGTTGACGTTGATTGATGGCATTGAGTCCTTGGCGACCATTAATGCCATTGACAAGATCGATCCCTATCACCGTAAATCCAATCCGGATAAAACGTTGTTTGCCATGGGTATTTCCAATATCTGCTCCAGCCTGGTCGGTGGGCTGACTATTATTCCTGGCGGGGTGAAAAGTACAGCCAATATTATGGCTGGGGGGCGAACACAGTGGGCAAATTTCTATAATGCCTGCTTTTTGCTCATTTTTTTGTTGCTATTTAATCGGCAAATGAGCACCATTCCTCTTGTGGTCTTATCTGTGGTCCTGGTTTTTACAGGCTACACCCTGTGTCGTCCCAAAGTGTGGGCCTCTGTCGCTCAATCCGGTATCGAGCAACTGGCCTTGTTTGCCTTTACCATTCTGGTAACGTTGACCACGGATTTAATGGTGGGGATTCTGGCAGGAATGACATTGGCCTTCGCCTTGAATTTCGGTATGGTCTGGCGGATGACTCAGCGGATTCAACCGCCTGTTACTGTCCGAGGTGTCCTGCGCTCCATGGTAGCCAATCCCGTAACGTTTTCCACCTGGAAAGGGAAGGATTTTCATTTATACCTGACCAAGCCGTTAGTATGTTCCAACTACATGTATGTCAATCAGGCCCTTACCAATTTGCCTGCCGAGGCCGAGCGGATTTACCTGAACTTCACGGACACGGTGTTGATGATTGATCACACCAGCATGGACAACCTGATTCACTGGCTGATGCAGCATCAGGCCGATGGTGGAGCTCCTGTTGAGCTGGTCGGACTGGATAGCTTGCGGAAATTAGCGGATTCGGATCAGGCCACTCGCATTCAGGATATTGAGCCTCATCCGCCAGTAATGGCAGGCTAGAGCCTTTTAGTAAGTACCAATCAAGTTTCGGACAGACCACAGCTCCGGGAAGAATTGAGAACTCATGGTCGAGGCTAGATATTTTGCGCCGGAGCTTCCGCCAGTGCCGGTTTTTGCGCCAATCGTGCGTTCAACCATCTTCAGATGTCGAAAGCGCCATAAGCTGAAATTTTCTTCCAGGCTCAATAAAGCTTCGCAAAGCATATAGAGTTCAAAGTATTGGTGGGTTTCCTGGTAAATGGTTTTAATCGCCTGCAGGACCGAATCGTTTTCTTCGTACAGCTTTGTGACATCACGGTTAAGAACGTTTTCATCAATGGGAAAACCTTTTTGGGCCAGCATCCGGATGAAATGATCATACAAGGTTGGTGCATTCAGACGGGCTTGGAGTTTTTCCAGGCTTTCGGCCATGGTACTAAAGGGCGCCAGCATATTTGGGTTCTTCAGGCCACACAGAAATTCAACTTCCCGAAATTGCAGTGATTGAAACCCGCTGGCGGGTCGCAGTCGGTCCCGGAATTCAGCAAATTCGGTCGGAGTCATGGTTTCAAGGACATCAATTTGGGTGACCATCACTTTTTGAATGGCCAGGATGCGGTGGACGACTTTGATGCTTCGGGGGACGTCACCGGCTTCAAAACAACGAATCACTTCGCCCATCTCATGTAGGACCTGCTTGAACCAAAGTTCATAGACCTGGTGAATGATAATGAACAAGGTCTCGTCATGATGCTTGGATAGCAAGGTTTGCAGCGACAGAAGTTCGTCGATGCGCAGGTAATTCATATAGTTTAAGGCGTTGTGTTGCATAGACTGGTTCATCAGATTCGCCTCTCTCGCTCTCTCGGATGGTGGGTATGACGGTATCGTATCAAAGCCTCTCGCAAGCTTCAAATTCCGTGCAAAATTCCTCGCTCGCGGCCCGTCCGTTTTTAGTATGAAGTGTGCCAACGTGACTCCTGGCCCCAGTTTTGGGGGGATTTAAGAATCTCTTAAGATTTGACCTAGCACAAGTCTTTAAGTTTGTTTTTTTATATATATGTGTGTTGATTGTGTGAACAGTCTCTCGTATGTGTAGGTACTAATGTGTGGAGGTAACCCCTTATGGGCGCAAGAGAAATGGCACAGATTGCCCGGACAACCGCTAATGCATCTGATGCTCAGACCCGGATTTATCTCAACCAGATTAACCAGCTCGCGTTGGGCGTGTTTTCTGCTCGTCAGGAAATTCTCAATCCCTTTACGTTCTTCGATGACCCGATTTTGGCCGGTGTCTTTGAAAACTTGGGGATTGATACCGAGCCGTTCCGAAATCCGAATAATCGCACATTCAACAATTTCGGGTTCAACTTCGGCTCAATCAGTTCACCTCGTGGAGGGCTGGGAATTTAATTCCCGCCCCTCCCCTACCGAACGTCTTCTTCCTGATTGTGTACGACCCAGAAAGACAGCCCAGACTGACAGAAAGTGTAAAGGTGTAGATTATGGCAGTTCCCCCAAACGCATTTCCAGCATTAACCAATATGGTGACGAATCTGTTGACCAAGCCCCCGGCTCGGATCGACTACGATGATCCTCAATTTGCGGATTTCCGGATGCGCGGTCTGGCGTTTGACTCCAACCCAGGCAACCCTGGCACCATGGGGTTGCGGATCGCCGTCATCAGCCAATTGACCAAAGGGTTGGATATTGACAACGAATACTACCAGATGGCGTTCGATACCCGTCTGGAAAACCTGAAAGACTTGAGAAAGCGCAATGAAGAGTCGCTAAAGACTCGTAATGCCGGTTTCTCATAGGGTGCAATGGGTCTGGCTTGTATGGGGCCAGGATCCGTTTTCAATCAACAGTCTGCCGTATTCTTGCAATGGGAATACGGCAGAAATCGTTTATCATGGGCAGCTCTTCGCTTAAGGCCAAGTGCATTCCAGCTCGTGCTTGAGGTTGGTTTGTTAAAAATCGTAACGAGGTGAATACTATCAGTGAATATCCAACCCCAAGCTGACGATACGGGAAGTGACGCCAAACTGGACTCTCAACGGCGATCACAATTTTTGGCACATGGGCAATAAAGGAGAACTTGGTCAGAGATGAGTACCTATTTACCTGAAAACGAGATGCTTCCAAAACCGGCAGAAGCGCCGCCAAAAGGGCTGTTAGAGTTTATCCCTCGCCCGCTCCAGATATCTCAGGTGTGTGTCACCCCCAGCATCTGGCTCATTGAAAATCTCTTATCGCCTGCCGAGTGTGACCATTTAATTGCCTTGGCGAAAGAAAAGCTGATGCCGTCGTTAACGGTCGACCCGGAAACGGGTGAGCATATCCAGATTCGGGAACGCTCCAGTTCGTTGTGCTTTTTGACCTTGAACCAGGATGAAACAGTGACGGCCATCGAAAGTCGAATTGCAGATATTGTCCGGATGCCCATGGTCAATGGCGAAGCGTTTCAGATTCTTCGCTATCAGATTGGGGAAGAGTATCAACCCCACTATGATTATTTCGATCCGCAACTCAAGGGCAGCCATAAAGCTCTTGAACGAGGCGGTCAACGTGTCGTAACGCTGGTGTTATACCTTACGGAAGTCGAGGCCGGTGGGGAAACCTATTTCCCCAATGTGGATTTAAGGGTTGCTCCCAAGCAGGGCTCTGCCGTGTTGTTTTATAACCTGTATTCCAATGGCGAACTGGATCCCAATTCCCTACATGCCTCGTTACCCGTTATCTCGGGCGAAAAGTGGGTGGCCACCAAGTGGATTCGGGAGCGGGAATACCGCTAAAAGGACGTTTCCCGAGCAGGATGCTCCTCAATGAACTCCTTCTTCTGTAAACCAGAGAGCATCCCGTTCAAATCAAAACCCTCTCTTCTGTACGCATAAGAGAGGGTTTTTCGATTCTTGGCTGCAATGGAGGTTGCCGAACTCTACTCGTTGGTGGAATCGGGCTTGTTAAGGTACAGATTCTTGTTGAGGTCCTCGGGGGACTTCACCCGTTTCACCTGAAAGGAAATCTGCGGCTGGAAGATAATTTTGAGGGACACGGCAATAATGGTGGTGAGCAATGCGGCTTGCCAGAACGCAATTTCAGGGCCTTGAAACAGCTCAAAGACCAACGCGTTCCAGGAAACCCACGTCATGGTAATCGGGACGGCCACGGCAAGCGAAACGGCAACAATCGCAACAATGGCAAACAACACAAAACCCCAAAATCCTTTGATTTCAAACGTTTTCATTCAAACTCCTCGCCTTCCGTCAAAAATGGACACATAACATGTTCAAATTTGGTCCTATCTTAACATCAAATTCCTCAAATTTCATATTTGGATGTTGGCTCTTTAGAATTCACACTCAAGTCACCATTTGTGGGGCACGATGCACATTGCTTATTGTTCTTTTCGGGGAAAACGGCTGAGAATCTTTATGTGATAGAAAAATCCTAATTCTTATGCCCGTTGAGATCCCGTAAAACCAATGCTATAGTGAACATGTGTTCTAACACCAGAAACGGTCCCCGATGATGATACGAACTTACAACCCTGCCAAATGGATGGCCTTTTTCACCACCTTGCTGGTGATGTTTTTGGTTGTTTCGCCGTGTTTGGCAGTCTCCGAACTGCACGCATGCTGTTCGTCTTCATCGGCTTCGACCATGGGAGCTTCCACCTCCCAAAACCATAACGACGGGCACACCGCTCAGATGGCATGCTGCCAGTTGGATATGGCCTCCTCGGTGTTGCTTGCCAACACTTCTGACTCGTTTTTACCTGAAACGTTGCTTGCGGTTCCGGTTGTCGACGCTCTGGTGCTGTTGACTCCCGAACCCACAGATTTACCTTCACTTCGCCACACGGCGTGGATTCCTGATCAATCCGAACGCTACCTGGAGCTTCGTGTCCTGCTGAACTAGACAGCCGCTCGAACTTTAGGTTGTTCTGTTTATAACTGTATTAGAAATACGTATAAATTTAGGAGATTGATCATGTTGAAAAAATTCGCTTTGACCTTTGCTGCCGTTTTGGCTTTGGTGGCCGTTCCGTTTGCTGCTCACGCTGCTGAACAGCAGGGCTGTTGCAAACATTGCCCACCCAGCTGCTGCAGCTAGTCGGCGTTAAGTCGAAGCCCCCGGTCTGTTTTTCAGGCCGGGGGCTTTTTTATTACGCAGTCGGATCCAGCTCAACCATTGCTGTCTTGCGAAATGTCTTACAAGAATTGCCTGATGGCTGAATGTTCTCCAGCACGGACACCGTCTAGAATGGGAGTGGCGTGTTTACTTGGAGCAGGTTATTCGAAGGAGTCGGCCTCATGCCATATCAAACCAACCTCGAGTTGCCGAAGAACGTGACCGGGCACCTGCCTCAGCATGCACAAGATATTTATCGAGAGGCATTCAACCATGCCTGGGAAGAGTATGCCGATCCCGAGAAGCGTTACACAGATGAGTCTCGGGAAGCGGTGGCCCATAAAGTGGCATGGTCGGCAGTCAAGAAGACGTACAAAAACCAGGAAGGACAATGGTTACCGAAATAAGAAAACACATCGGTCAGCAATATTTTCATCGGACCCAACGTCTGGAACACAACAATCACCGAAGGAGGAGGATGACGTATGCCTAAAGTCAGAGAGATTATGACTCCAAGTCCGAAGACATGTATGGTCGATCATTCGATTGTGTGTGCCTTGGACATTATGAAGAACGAAAATTGTGGTGCCGTGCCCATCGTCGATCAGCAGGGCCAGGTCTGCGGCATTGTCACCGATCGGGACATTGCCCTTTCGTTAGCCGATCATGTCTCTCGTCGACCTGAAGAAATCTTGGTGCGCGATTGCTTGGGCAGCGGCATGCAGGTGGTCACGGTATCACCCGAGGACGATGTGCAACAGGCCATTCAATTGATGGAGCAGCATCAGATCCGGCGCATTGTCGTGGTGGATGACCAGCAGCGCTGTGTTGGTATTGTGGCCCAGGCCGATATTGCCTTGAAGGAGCAAAATCCAGCCGAAGCCGGAGAACTGGTTCGAGAAGTATCGAAGTCTAGATAAGTCTGGCTGACGCTGACAATCTTTAAGACCTGTTTTGATGAGCCAGAATCTAAGTGGATTCTGGCTCATTTCTTGTAACGAAAATGTTACAAAGCGCATTTTTTTCGTATCACGGGCGTTACTAGGTCATTACCACCCAAACCTACTAAGATGAGGAGACTTAGAGTATGTCCCAAGTGACGCTTACACCTGCCCAACGCCCAGTGATTCAGGGGACTCCTGGTGCAACTCGTATGGCGCAAAGTCGCTCGATTCAAGCTGCTGCTTCAGATAATTTTTCACCCCGCTTTGCTGGAAACAAGCCCAAGGCCGAAGAGAAAACCGGCTTGGCCAAATTGTGGGACAACATTACCGGCTTTTTTAAGAAACTCGTCAACATGCTGACCTTTGGTTTCTTGTTTGGCGACGCCCAAAAAACCGATGAAAAAGACCAGGCTTCGAAGTCAGACGCTGCCAATGATAGCTCTGGCAATGATACGGTTGAAAATGTCGAAACGGAGCAACCTCGTCGTAGGAAAAGCAAAAAAAACCGGGATAACGTTGAAAAAGAAAAAAAGAAGATTGTTGTTGTCACCGATGGTGATGCGAAAACTAAGGGTGCGGACAAAGACAAAAAAGACGGTGGCGTTGAGACCACTGGGACTCCAAAGAAAGTTGATGGCCCCGCCGATGTCTCAGGGGGAGCTGCCGACCAGGACTCCCAGGGTGTTACCGTGACCGATGGCGCCGACCAGGGCGACAAAGGCAAACAAGTGAAACAAGAGCCAGCGACCCCCGTAGTGGTTACTCCCGCTCAGGCGCCCAAGGTGGCCTATGCCGATATTCCGCTGAACCAAAAAGTCGCAGCCACCATTCAATCCATTCAATCCGTGGGCAAAAATCTGGCCGAATACAGCAAGATGACTGAAGACTATCGCTTGAATCTGCCTATCTATAAAACCCTGTATTCCAATTTACCCACCGTCCATGCTGAAACCCCGCTGGGGAACTCCGCTCGCCCGGCCTTGATCGTGGCCCAAAACATGCTCGAGTTGGCCTCCACAGAGGCCGGTCGTGAGAAATTGAAAGGCGTTTCCGTCAGTGTTGGCGGTGGAAAAACAGAGCGGGCCTTCCCGGATTCCGTCATCGCCGATCTCGAAAAAATTGCCTCTCGGGCCACTCGCGCCGATTATGCCAAGGATGAAGACAACAAGGATACCCACGGCTGGGATTTCCAAGGTGATTACCGCCGCCTCGTGGTTGCCAACAAAGCCGATGCCAAGACCGTTGTTTCCATGCTCCTGGCCAAGCAAAACGACCCCGGCTACATGGAACAGGTCCTCACAGAACTCCCCGACCTGGTCGACGCCTCCAAATGGGCCACCCGCTTCCAGGACGCCTACCAACCCAAAGCCTCCTAGTCATTTTTTAAATATTCACCCCAAAGCCCAGCACCCACCAATTTGGTCCGCCGGGCTTTTTGGTGCCTATAGCGTACTTTGAGATGCGTTGAGTTTGTCCGAATTAAGAACAAAACAGGACAGATCAAGTCGCTAAAAAGCCAACCTGTCATTGATAACTAAAAATCGTAGGTTCTGTGCAATTAAAATAAAAGTGTTTCAAAAAGAATCGTTATGAACGGATGAAAACACACTACGCCTTATAAGCGATGTCAATGGGCTCAGATTTGATGTTTGAACACGCTGTGTTTGTAGGCAGGTCTGCCTGTGTTACTATGAAACAAACGTTAGCAGAGGGAATACAAGCAATGGCAAGGTGTGATGCAGAGTACAAGCCGGAATACGAATATTATGTGAGACTATTCAACTCTGACAGAAAAGTTGAATTGGAAAGACGGTTCTGGAAGCAGGAAGAGGCTCGGGAGTTTTTTATAGTTGCGAAGTACCCAAAGGAGCCACTTTGCGGTTGATTCAAATAGAACTGGATGCCTTGAAATACCCAACGATTTTAGATGATCGGTTTGGACATTAGTAGCTATCTTCCCCTTTGTTGGAGCAATAGCCGTTATTAGTAAATCGGTGGTGCAATTACACTAGAAAGAGCGACTATTTTGTTGAGGTTGTATTTGGCACAAATGTCTTTAACCAGCTCTAAAAAATTTCCAGCTTGTGGCAAGGGAGAGTAAACAAATACACCATTAATTAAATCGTTTAAATTTGTTTGAATAAAATACCCAAGCTTAGGCTCTATAGCGTGATCCAAATTCTCCCAGCGAGTATACACTACGCGTAATTCGCTCTCAAAATCATAACAGTGTCTCTTATGCAGAAAAGCATTGAATACATTATCGACAGCGTTAATATCATCCGATAATGGCCCAATAATGTCTTCGGAGTAATCCGTATACTTGATTTCACTTATGTATAAAGCATCTGGGGTAGAAGACAGAGATTGCTTTAGATTTCCAACTGTAGATTGGATAACTATTCCACTACTATTGCCAGCATAAATTTGCCAGAGAGCCATAGATTCATGTTCTTGCATTGTCCAGCAGTTAGCGTAAATCGTTGCTTTCATTCGATTTCTAAATGCGGCATTATTTGCCATTGCAGTATTTACCTGCTCATGATTGCCCTCACAGAAATTGCTAAGTTGATGGTGATCCAGCAGTTGGTTAAGCATTGTATAGGATCCCTCATGCGGATCTCCCAAGAGATCACTTCTTGAGAAATGGAGAGACTGCTTTATTAACAATGAAATAAATTTTTCCAAACTCATATATCTTCTAATCACTTGATGATCAGGTGGTGTAATAAAACAAGGGTGCTCTTCAAAGGGCATAAACTGCCTAAACTCCTTAAATTAACGTATTTCGCTTTTTTTAAGACTTTATTTGAGATGGCTGTACTTGTACCCTTAGGTTTCGATATCGGCCATGATAGCAGGCATCTTCTAAAGTTTTAAGGGATAATTTTCC
>JBGUGD010000003.1:0-2887 GCA_041697335.1 Vampirovibrionaceae bacterium NZW_1234
ATGACCCATAGCATTATCGGCTTACTGCTCTTTGTGGGTGGTAATAGCGTTGTGTCCTGGTCTGCCCGATACGTATCGACTGGGCTGGGTGGGGCCATTACTGCCACGGTGCCTTTTTGGATGCTTCTGCTGAGTTCTCTTCTGCCACCCAAGGAAACGATTCAGCCTAAATCGTTGGTTGGGCTTTTGATTGGATTTGTGGGTATGCTGGTGCTTTTATCACCGGAATTACTCAAACCCCAAGCCGTCACGCCAGCCTTCTGGCCAAGCATTCTATTTTTGCTGGCAATGGCTTTTTTCTGGGCGGCCGGATCGATCTATGCCCGTATTCATCAAACCCCGTCCACGTCCATGCTAATGGGGGTTGGGCTCCAGAATATGGCTGCTGCGCTCTTTTTATTACCCATTACTTTTTTAACGGTTGATTGGAAAGCAATTCATCCGACCACGGCCTCTTTGTCCGCATTATTTTATCTGGTTTTTGCCGGATCTTTACTGGCATTACCTTGTTATTACTATGTCTTACGCCATTTGTCCGTGGCCATGGCCAGTACGTTTGCTTATGTGACCCCGGTGCTTACCTTGATATTCGGTTGGCTATTTCTTGGAGAATCCCTGTCGGCACCTGTTATCTGGGGGATGGGCATTATTCTGGGTGGTGTGTTCTTGGTTCAGGGTGCAAGCCAGGGCCCGAATACACCAGCGCCCGTTCGGGCGTCTGCCAGGTTGGAAACACAACCAAATGCATCGCTTGTTGATGATTCCGTTTCGTGTTCGATGACTCGTTAAGCCAGGAGGTACGCTCATGTCCTATTCCATACGATTGGTTGAACCTGCTGATAATCCAGAACTGAAAACACTCGTTCAGTCTGTTTTAGGGGAATTTGGGTGTGTGGGCCCCGGGTTTGCCTCCAGCGATCCGGAATTGGATAGGATGTATGAAACATACCAGGTTCCTGGTAGTCGGTATTGGGTAATTGTTGATAATGAAACTCAGCAGATTATGGGGGGTGGCGGCTTCTGTCGGTTGAAAGGGACCTCTGAAGAAGAAGGGATTTGCGAATTGCAGAAATATTATTTTTATCCCGAATTGCGTGGTCAGGGCCTGGGCAAGCGACTCTTGCAACAAGTGGTTGATGCGGCCCAAGAATCAGGGTATCAGGAAATGTATCTGGAAACGGTTCCTCAAATGGCCAGCGCTATTCACCTCTACGAGCGATTGGGTTTTTCCCGCCTTGACTGTCATAAAGGCAATACCGGCCACCACGAGCGTTGTACGGTTCGAATGAGCCGGTTGCTTGAACCTTCTGGAAATCCTCTCCCCGTGTGATTCGGCGGGTTTTCATGTGAGACGGAATAAATCACTGCTGTAACACTTTGTTAAAAACGGTCTGACGGCTATCACAAAATTGGGTTGACTCGCGTTTATCCTCACCAGAGAACGGCATTGTTTTCCAGATGTATCAATGCCGCTGTTGGGTATGGGTTATCTTTGGCGCGTTGGGCTGAAGATCGAAGGTTAAGGAGAATAAATCGTATGAAGTTGGTTTCAGTTCAGCATGGTGCTGTTGTTCCCTCGCAGCGTCATGCATTTAGGCCTGTGTTGGTTACAAACCGATCAAAATCCGCAGATATTGCTTTTTCTGGGACGGCTCGAGCCAGTACGTTGCTCGCACTGGCCTTTGCTTCGTTATTTGGTCTTTTTGTGTCTGCCATGCCCTCCAAGGCGTCGGACCCACCGCAATCACCTCCCGGTAAAACCCTTGTTGTATCCAGAACGGATGGGGCTCCTGCAATTAATGAAAAGGAAAACCCCTTTGTGGACTCGGCTCGACAGTTGCCAGTTTGGAATAACAGGGCACAAAATCCCATTCTGGATTTATTGCACAGCCCTGCCTTTACCGACAGCCAACGGGCTCAGCTGACGGAATTTATTCAACAGGATGGAAATCGCAATCTTGTTGTCGTCGTACCGGACTCACATGTGCCGTTGGCCACGTTGGCTGAGAATTTATCGAAACAGCTTGGCATTAAACGTGAGGTTTTATTTGTCCTCAACAAGACCGCCATCGAGCAGGGGCGGAGCGATGATCGCATGGCCCTGCATGCACCTGAGCATGTACGCTCTTTGGCTGGGCAAAAAGCGGTGGAACTGCTGCAAAAACATGCCATACCGGCCCTTCAGGAGAAGAACCCCGATAAGGCCATTACAGAGACATTAAAAGCGTTACAAGAAATGCGTCAGGTGAGTACCGGCGCGATTGTCGCCGGAATTGCCATTGCACTTCTGATAGGATTCATCTTTGCCATGGCCGCCAAAGACAACCCGGCGTTGCTCCTCCTGTTGCTGAGCATGAACAACGGCAGCGGTGGAGGCGGTGGCTCCAGCGGGGGTGTCTAGGTCTGCATATCGCTTGATTATTTGTATTGGAGTTGCCTGAATAACTCAGGCAACGTTTCTTTTAAAGTGGGGTATGTTTCATATAAATCCGTTAGTGGAATACTAATGAGTTTACTTTTGTCTATAAGTTCGTTTTCTTTATGGTCTAGATCAGAGCTAATCGCTCTTGTCAGGAACATTGGGTATAAAGTGGCTAGGATTTTTGCTGACGTCTGGGGGACGTTGGCTTCAATGCCGTAAAAACGTGATGTGATTATGTTAAATATATCTTTATTGTGAAATACATTGCCGTTGCTTAGATCAATGGAATAATGTGGGTTCAATTTCTTGAGCCATGCAATGTCTAAAAAAGGCCAGATATTAGAGCTTATCCCGTTAATCGAGAGAGGTTTAAAACGGCTCCAGCCAAGTACCAATAGGCTTTGTAATGGTAAGGGTTCCGCTCGTAACGCACAGACAGTTTTCTAAATTGGTCGTAGCGGGAAA
>JBGUGD010000011.1:0-3795 GCA_041697335.1 Vampirovibrionaceae bacterium NZW_1234
CTTGAAATTTTACTACTCCATTTGTTTCCAATTTGTTTTTTATGAAAACAGTTCAGTCATTATCACCATTGATAGATACAAGTGTATTGCCTGGATTGTTTGCAAGCCCATCGCTTGTTATAAATACTTTTTTGATGGTTTGTACTGCGTTTTCTAGGTTTGTTTGTATGTTTAATTGTGCAGATACTATCCCAATGATAGTAAGTGTTGTGATGCCTGTTAGTATGATTTTTTTCATTTTTATTTTCTATCAACTAAAGCTATTCTTCCTTTGATTATATCCTTTAATATGTCTTTTGTCAAATTTTTTGCAATTTTCTTGTGTGTAAAATGGATTGCAAAAGCCTAGGATTTTGCTAGTATTTATGGAGTATTTTTGTTTTATTATACCCTATATTTTTGTATGTCAGATAAAGAAAAGAAAGATGTGAAGAAGGATGTTGTTGTTCTAAAATCAAAAGATCTCCTTGGTAATACAGGATTTTTGTCGTGATTGTGATTTGTATCTCAGGTGCAAGAAGAAAAAAAAGTAGAAGAAATTAAGCAAGAACAAGAAGATGCCATGGTAGCGTCGGTAGATGATTTTGTCGCTTTGAGACCTCAACAGCCCACTATTGAACGTTCTAAGCCTGCTCGTCCTAAACCACAGCATGGCGGGCAGCAGAGATCGTCTCAACATGGTGGACAACAAAGGCCGCCCCAGCATGGTGGACAGCAGAGGAAACCGCAACATGGTGGACAACAAAAGCCACCTCAACACTGATGACATCAAAAGCATTTTCAAAAACCACAGGCTCCTGCGCCTACTCCTATTGCAAGAAAGTCGAAAGTAGCAAAAACATCTGCCAATCTTGTCAAAAAAGATGCATTGATTATGGGAGATGCGATTTCTGTCAAAGAATTTGCCGAAAAGATGTGAGTATCTCATTTGGAAGTGATGAAGAAGTTATTGGAAAATAAGATCATGGTATCGATCAATTCTTCTCTTGATTTTGAAACTGCCTCACTGATTGCTGAAGAATTTGGTGTATCGGTTACTAGAGAACAGGCAACACTCAATGTTGAGAGTTTTATGCTTGGTGATTTGCAGGCGGTATTGGAAATAGATAAAACTGCTGATACAAAATCATTGAGACCTCCTATTGTGACGGTGATGTGACATGTAGATCATGGAAAAACATCTTTGCTTGATTATTTAAGAAAGACAAATGTTGCTGGTGGTGAAGCTTGAGGTATTACACAATCAATCTGAGCTTCGGTTATTGATCACAATGGCCAAAAGATTACATTTATCGATACACCTGGACATGAGCTATTTACTACACTTAGAGCAAGAGGTGCTAAGTTGACTAATGTTGCGATTATTGTTATTGCTGCTGATGATGGTATTATGCCACAGACTATAGAATCTATTGATCATGCAAAGGCTGCATGAGTACCTATGATTGTTGCAGTGACTAAAATAGATAAGCCACAGAATAATTTTGAGAGAATAAAAACGGATCTAGGCAAATATGATATTATCCCTGAAGATTGGGGTTGAGATGTTCCAGTTATTGGTGTTTCTTCCGTGACTGGTCAAGGAATACCTGATTTGTTGGAAGCAGTATTATTGCACTCAGAGATGCTTGAATTACAGTACAATCCAAATAGGCCTGCAGTAGGTGTCGTGTTGGATGCAAACAAAGATAGTAAACAATGAGTTGTTAGTAGTATTATTGTTCTTACTGGAACTTTACAGGTAGGAGATATTATCGTCGCATACAATACTTATGGAAAGGTAAAAAGAATGCAGGACTGGAGATGACAAATTGTTAAGAAGGTACAGGGTGGAGAACCTGTACAGATACTTGGATTGTCTGAGTTACCAGAACCAGGACGTATGGTAGAAGTTGTTGCTAAGGAAAGAGATGCACAAGAAAGAGTTGCCCATATCCAGGATAAAGAAGCAGCTGAACACCAAACGTCGGTTGTTGATCAATTTTTGCAAGATTTACAATCTTCAGATAAGACTGAGCTCAGATTGATATTGAAGGCTGAATGATCATCAAGCCTGGATGCGCTCAATCAAGCAGTGCAAACAGTACAGGTTCCTGAAAATGTTACGGTAAAAATTATCCGTTCCGATGTTGGTCAGTTTACGGAATCAGATCTATCACTTGCTCAGGCATCTAAGGCTTTGATACTAGGGTTTGATGTGAATGTTCCTGCTGTGTTGAAAAAGAAAGCTCAAGCTTTGCAAATAGAAATGAAGTCATTTGCAATTATATATGAACTGACTGATTATCTTGGCGATTTGATGAAATGATTGATAAAAAAAGAATATGAAGAAGTGTTTACTGGAAGACTCAATGTCTTGTGAGTATTTTTCAGAAAAGGAAAAGAGATGGTTATCTGATGAAAAGTGTCAGAATGATACATTAGAAATGGTGAAACATTTAAGGTGATGAGACAGGGAGAATGATGATTAGTAGAAATTGCTAGTGGCTCTATTATTTCGCTTCAAAAAGATAAAAATAATGTTAAAGAAGTTGCACAGTGACACGAGTGTGGTATGAAAGTTAGGGTTGCCAAGAAAATAGAAGAATGAGATATATTGGAGTTTTTTGAGATACAGGAAAAGGTTAAGTAGAGGTACAACTATTAGTTATTAGTTTATTTTGTATTATGAAGTTAATTGTATGACTGTGAAATCCTTGAAAAGACTATGCGAAACATAGGCATACGATAGGTTTTGTTATTGTTGATGATTTGGTTCAAAAACGATGAGGAGTGTGGAGTTTCAGAAAAGAATGGGGTGCTGAGGTTGCTGAATGTTTTATCGATGGGCAGAAAGTTATCCTTGCTAAGCCGCTCTTGTATATGAATCATTCTTGATGACCTATCCAACAGATTGCGCATTTTTACAAGATAAAATCAAGGGATATTCTTATTATCCATGATGAGATAGATTTTCCTGTTGCCAAGATTGCTCTCAAGCTCTGAGGTCGTTCGGGATGACATAACGGATTAAAAGATATTATCGCAAAGCTAGGGACGCAGGATTTTTGGAGATTGAGGATAGGTGTTGGTAGACCTTCCGCCGAGAGTCATCAAAGTGTTGCTGATTATGTGTTGGAAAATTTTTCAAAGGCAGATATGGATGCACTCAATGATGTGTATGGGCAGATTATGAGTGGGGTAGATCATTTTTTGCGCGTTTAACATTCTCTAATTCTTCTCGTTCAGGGTCGTTTTCAGCAAAAAAATGATAAAATAATTCGCTATTGTTTACTTTCTCTCCGCTACTTTTCCGGTATAGTGGTATGTTTTTTTTAGCTTTGTATATAGGTATTTTTAGTGGAGTATCTTGTTCTGACTGTTTTCGAGTCTCAAATATAATACTCCCAAAGGATGAATTTGTATTATCTGCATATACAAAAATATTTTTATCTTCATTATTTTGTATAAATTCTTCTAATAATTTTTTTGTTCGTAGTCATTCGGGGAATTGTATATATGCTCTACATCATGGTTTAAGATTGTTTCTTACAGTTTCTATTATATCGGGCGCGTTATGGGTGTATTGCATACAAAAAATAGAATATGTGTTACTTAGTCATGACTTAAGTTTTTGTATGTCCATTTTCCAGTTTATTCTTCATCATATCGGCATATTTCTTTCTGTACTTCTTTGTGCCAATCAAAGTATATCTATTCTTTGAACTCTTATATAATTATCTTTTGTCCTATCTTTATTATAAAGATCCTGAATGTCATCCGCTATTATTCATTTTCATGATCATAGATCATATA
>JBGUGD010000038.1:0-157970 GCA_041697335.1 Vampirovibrionaceae bacterium NZW_1234
ACACATATGGTTGGTGCCCGTGGGGTTTTTCATACCGTAGGGCCCCCTTCCGCCAATGGGGCCCGCCCCCCGCCATTCTATCCGTGTTGAGGCCACTGCCGGAATACCACTTGAAACGCGTTAGCCGCCGATGAAAAATCGCACCAGGCCAGGCTGACTCGGGAAGCGATTTTTCAGCCCCCGAACCCCAAGGGCAACGCCCATCAAGGCCGAGACGAAAATCAGGTAAAGGGCTACAAACTGGGGAAAAGCTACTTCCGGCCAAAGTGCGGCAAAAATGTAGTGAATGCTGACGTAATGAAGCACGTAAATCAACAGCGAACACTGCCCCAGAGCCACCCAGGGTGTCCAGACGGCCCAGTGGCTGACCCGGGGAAGCACACTGAGGGCCGATGCAATTAGTCCAAGCGCCGTGAGGAGATAGCCCCATGTGGGCGGGTAAAACAGTTCGCTATAGCCCCCACGAGTGACGAGAGGACCCGGATGTGCCGCCCAGGCGGTAACACCCAAAGCCAATAACACCACAGAAGGCAACAGGGCTTTTGAGGGAAAGGACGCTCCCCACTTGGAGCGGAGCCCATAGCCGGCAACACCGAATAAGGCAAACCCAACCCAGGGAAACAACGGAAACCAGCCGTCAATCATCAGGTGGCGGGCCGTATCCGGGAGGTGGTCCAAGGCCGTGGGCAAGGACACGGTTTTTAACGGCAGATCGTCCAAAGGTAACTGATAGCCCAGGGCATGCTGCAGCCATGGGGTCAGGGCAAAAATCATCATGGGCAAGGCCCATTGCCAAGCCCACGTCAGCCGGGTGGCGGCATAGGCCATGGGGGTCGCAAAACCAATCAGGTATAAGACATCAAATGTGGTAAAGGGATAGTAATGCCATACGAAAATATCGATCAGCGCACCCACCAGCGCGATACCGGCCCCTCGCTTGAGGTAATACCCCAGACCGCGGGCAGGACGAAGAGGCGCATTGGCAGCCCCAATCATCATACCGGCCAGCAAAATAAACGTGGGCGCCGCAAATGTCCCGTAAAATCGAAACAGAAACGGATGCGGCTCCTGGAGAATATTACCCGCCAAATTGGCAGCGACCATGGTGAAAATCGCCAGACCGCGCAGCAGGTCGATTGTTTGATCCCGTGAACGCTTGGCATCCGAAGCCAGCGTCGTTAAGGGTGGGGCAGCGTGTTCAAGCGTCATGCGTGTTCCTGAACGGGTATGGAAGCAATCCCGTGGTTTTGGCCTCTCAGTAGCCATTATACTGGAATTTACCTCATCAGGAGACAGTCTTGTCCAGATTGGGAAGTTTGGATTTATCCGTGGAACGGGAGGTTGTGAAATAAAAGTGATGCGAAGAGGGGAAAGGGTAAAAAACAGTGTCTGCCAAAAGACTCGAATCCGTTAATGTGTGTGTTGGTCATCTCGAGGCGTCTACGCCAGTCGAGTTCTCTAAAGTACCCTTTGTTGTGGTGTTGGTGGATTAGGCCCGTACGTCCAGGCGAAGCTTAGTTTGGGTCGTCGCCGGGAAGCTGGGCAGAAACCATCGATCGTTGAGTTCTTGAAGGAATTTTCCCAGAGACGGCTTTCTTTCAGAGCGGTTCATCGACGGGTGAGGAAATGATTTTCCGTATCGTACAGTGTCGACGGGATAGCCATAGGGACCAATGTCCATAACGAAGCTCCTTTTAGAGGGTTTTGTATCAAGTCATGTGATATCCTATAGCAAAATTTCCCTACTATCAATAGGTAGGAGGAAATTTTTTTGAACTTTTTTTAAAAAACCTCTTTTTCTCTCTTACAGCCTGACGAATCGACCCATGAAAGCCTTTAATTCGCCTCTAGAAGAGTACATCTATTTAGGGCAAGCCATGCTTTTCAATAGATTCCAGTGTGGACAGGATCAGCGCGAGGTCATCCATTTCAGGGACATATTTCATGATGTTCTCCTGATGAAGAACAGAAAGGCGGATGACAAGCGATTGCAGGTGTCGGATGGGCGCTAGCCCCGGAAACGAAAGAGGCTCAATCTCAGACAGGATACGGGATTGCAAGTGTCGAGTAGGCATGAGCCCTTGAAGCGGGGAAGGGATGCTGGGAGGGTTCTTCGGTATCAGATTCAAAGGGGCATCGTAGCCGGAATACCGAACATCGAAGGGAATATTCGGGATAAAATGGCAGGGTGTCCCCAACCCCAGGCAGGGCAGGGCCACATGAACCCGGTTCGTGACGACCATCTTTGCATTGGCATAACGACGCAGGCACTGTTCGGCCAAGGAAATCCGCTCTTTATACAGTGACTCTCCACCCTGGGTGTAGGGAACAGAAAGTTGATGAGTCTCAAGGGCTGCAAAGGGAAAAAGTGAGCGAATTTGTTTAAATAAAGCATTTGGAACATCTACCAATAACGTTTCTCTTTCCCAAATTTCCAGTTCCGAATTCCGAAAAGCCTCTGCATTCAGGCTCAATGTCAGACAGTACGATAAGTAGGCTTTTACCCCATTTTCACGAAGAATCTTCATTGTATAAACATCTCGACAACCGATGGGTTCATACTGCTTGAAATAATCAAACGCTTCGGGATGCCTTACTATCCAGCCGGGAGCAAGGTGTACTGCGATAAATAAGGGGTGAACAAAGTCTGGAAATGGGATTTTGCCATGGATATACCAGCCATTTGCAATCAGGAATAGGTTTTCTGCTTCATCGGCCAGACCGCACCTGGCATGGGTATCCCTATCAAACAACGCAACCTGATCCACACCCAGCCCAAGGAGACTGAGCGCCGCAACGGACTGGACTTCATCACCCAGATTAGCAGTAGAATAGCAAAAAATAGCAGGTTTCATACATTTATCAGGCAGAAATGGCTCCTTGGCGGGCTTGGGCGGCATGTTTACCGACAGATTCGCCCATGGCCCAGCACACCGCCTGAATGCGAAGGGAGGACTGGGCCACAAAAGAGGCGGAGATACAGCGTCCTGCCACCAGAAGATTGTCGATGTTCTCCGGTTGAAGCGCCCGTAAGGGGATTTCGTAATAATCGCCTTCTTTCAATTTCTGAAGGCCCCCTTTGTCGGCATTGGGCGAGGCCTGGTGAATATCAATGGGGTAGGAGCACCGGGCCGCAGCTTCTCCCGGGAATTTTCGGCAGGCCAGAATATCTTCGTCCGTCAGGACATAGCGTCCCCGAATACGGCGACTTTCACGAATCCCAAGCTGCGGGGCCACCTGCATCAAAAAGCCGGCTTCAAACCCTGGGAGCTTGGCCTTGCAGAAGTTGACCAGCTTCGTAATCTGCTGGCGCCCCTTCATATAGGCGTACTGAATGTCGTCCGGGTTCAGCGGATCGAGCGGATGCTCGGTTTCAATGCGAGGGCAGTTGAAGGACACGACCCCAGGCATGCCGGGAACGGTGAAAATCTGGAAATAAGCGGCTTCTGCCGGCGTAATCAGGCCATCGGCAATCCCGGCCTCAAAATAAGGTCGCAGCACCCAGCCTGGACCATCCAGGGTGTGGGCCGTGGATAACATCCAATTGCCGTTGGGGTGCTGATACACGGCACTGTTTTTCATATCGGGATCGACGGTTTCAATCCACTGGGCCAAACGCCCCAAATCAACACCGCCCATTAAAAAACGCAGGGTCATGGCCTGGCGTCCCGGGTCATCCAAAAGAGGCACCCCAGCCAAATGGGACAGTTCCGCATTGCCGGAGGCATCAATGTACATGCCTGCCTTTAGTCTTGGCTTCTCGCCGTTAAAGAAGCACGTCAGGGTATCAATTTGACGTCCCTGTACCTGAACATCAATGACTTCCACGTTAAATAAGACATGCACACCGGCACTCAGGCAGATTTCATCCAGATACGTCTTCAACAGCTCCGGATTGACCCAGCCGGGGTTGTTGTCGGAAAACCGCTCGGCACCGCCATACTTTTGAGCCAGGCCATCCAGGACTTCCTGATAAATTCCATCCGTCAGGTTCAGGCCCTTGGATTGGTTGGGCATCATGGGAGTCACCAGAGAGGCCGTGGCAGTTCCACCCAGATAGCCGTTTTTTTCAATCAGAATGGTTTTGGCCCCGTTTCGGGCAGCAGAAATAGCAGCAGCAACCCCGGAGGATCCCCCGCCTACGACAACAACATCCGCTTCGTACATATGCGCCTCAATCTCCTCTTCTGGGTTAACAGCCAAACACCGGGCCTTGACACTCCAAAAGCCCCTTATAGGTTTCAATGGCCTGACGATTGGTCATATCATAGGTCACGGGAGTTATGGAAATCATATTGTTTCGAAGGGCAACCACATCACTGTCGGGAGCCTCATCGCTGTCATCGATGACTTCGCCTGCCAACCAGTAGTAGACCTGCTTGCGGGGATCGATCCGCTTTTCATAGGTGTCGGTGTACATCCGCACACCCAAAGTCGTAATTTTAATACCGGCCATATCGTGCAGGGGTACGGCAGGAACGTTGATATTGAAAATTGTTTTGGGAGGCAGCTTGGCTTCCAGGACCTTGGGGAGGTATTCCGTAATAAAGTCAGCCCCATGGCGGAAATCCGCATGTCGGTCATACCCGTTCAAGAGGGACATCGCAACGCTGGGAAGCCCTAGAATGGCACCTTCCAATGCTGCGCTGACGGTTCCCGAATAGATGACATCCGACCCAAGGTTGGGACCGTGATTGATGCCCGAGACCACAATATCAGGACGAACGTCCAACACGGCATTGAGCGCAATCTTAACACAGTCGCTGGGAGTGCCCGTCACTGCATAGGCGGCCTTTACATTGCCCGGCATATCGACTTCATCCACTCGAATCGGCTTATGCAGGGTCAACGCATGCCCTGTGGCACTGCGCTCTCTATCGGGGGCTACCACGTAAACCTCATAGCGGGTGGACAAGCGTTCGGCCAGAGTACGAATGCCCTGAGCCTGAATACCGTCATCGTTGGAGATAAGTACTTTAATCATAGAACGTTACTCTTCTTGACTTCTTTACTGTGTCTTAACGGCTCTTGAATACGTTTGGGGACTCACCTGAGGGGTTAGGAAAAGCGCCGGTAAAAATACCCTCGGACAAATTCCGAATCCAGATCGTCCAGGTGATTCCAGAACAGGGCCATAATTTCTTCCGGCGTGAGTTTCTTACGAATCAGATCCAATACGAGTGTTTTCACATCCACATCCTTCATCACATCCTGATGCCCTAACATTGCATACAGCTCGTCTTTGGTCACAGTGAAAACCTCTCCTCATACAGACCCTAATACGTGACATACATTGCCAAGTGGGCATGAGTATTATTATACGTTAATTTAACGGACTCACCTGCGTCATTGAATGGATTCTTGAGGCCTTTAAAAGAAGGGATAAGCCTATTCGACGACAGCCTCTGCTACACCCGTAACTTCTGTGTTGTCTTCAGCCTCATGATTTCCAGAATACCGATGATAGAGAGCGCCAAGGATGAATCCCACCAGACTGAGCCCCACCCCCAACAGGGTTGTAAAGGGCCACTTGGGCCACCACTCAGGCAGGTGGACAAGGTGGAAGTCCCCCATAAAATTGAGGATGACAGGAATAGCCCCGAGGCCCATTGCCCAAATACCCGCCCAGCAACCGTGATTGGGTGCATAAAAGATGGCCATGACCGGAATAAACATAGTGGATGCGTAAATATCTCCGGAAATCCATAAAATTTGGATGATATTTCGGTAGTGAAGGGCGATAATGGCTGCCGGAATCCCCACCAAAACCGTGGCAAGGCGGCTGACCCGGACCAGGGTTTCGGAAGATGCCCCAGGCCAGAAATAACGGTTCACAACGTCTCGGGTAAAGGTCATTGTGGCGACATTGAGGGTGGAATCGATGGTAGAGCAAATGGCGGAAAGAACCCCCACCAGCACCACAGCCGTGAGGAAATCCCAGGGCATTTTAAACGCCATGGCAATCAGAACATTCTGACCGGCCTCCCCATCATCGGGGGCAATATGAAACACAGCCAGCATGCCAATGGTAATCACCATGGCATAGAGGCCCATCAATATACCACCGGCTATCAGGACGGACTTTTTTGATTCCTCGGGTGCCGTGGTCGATGACATCCGTTGCCACATTTCCGGGGCGATACACCAGGCCAGGACGAAGGTAAAGGTAATGGCAAGACTTTGGGGCAGATTGGCAAAGGGGTTCCAGAAGGAAGAGGGAATAGAGCTCAGGGCTTGCAAGTTATGGGATTTAAACAGAGCCAGAACCAGAAGCATTAAAAGACTGAGGGTATACAGGGCGAAGTGGGCGATGTCCGTCATAACAACAGCCCGAAACCCACCGATAACGGAGTAGATGATCACAGCGGCCAAAATCATGGTGACGGCCCAAATCTCGGAAAAGCCTGTCGTGAGTGCCAGCAAATCCATCGCCGCAGTGAGCTGTGAAGCAATAAACGTGGTCGAGGTGGCTAGAATGATCCAGGCCAGGATGAAACTGCCCACCGGGCTGTAATGACTTTCAATGGCTTCCGGCAGGGACATACACTCCTGCTCTCGGACCTGAGCCGCCAGATAACGCCAGACCAGAATGCAGGAAATCATGGTCGGCACAGCAATTAACCAGATGGCATTTAACCCATGGTGATAGGCTTCATTGATGGTGCCAATTGTGGACCCCGCCCCAAACCAGGCCGCAACATAGGCAATGGCAATCGATTTTCCGGATAGATTCTGACCGGCCAGAAAAAAGTCCGACAGCCCCGACATACGGCGCGACAGAATTTTTGAGAGAACCACCAAAAGCAGCAGGTAGATAACAAAACAGGTAATCAGCATACCGTCTTATTCATGGGGGCAGTGTAAACCGAATTATACCATTTTTCCGGCTATCCCCTCCGAAGAAGATAAACCCGCGACACGTCATGTCATTGCTCACCCCGTGTTGAGCTATTCGCAATCCAGGGGTATAAATGGATTCTCCCTCTGGAATTTCCAGGATAACCACGGCATAATGCATTGGCATTAGGTGAGAGTCGGATCAATCCGTATGATAGGGGGAATGTAAACAGAATTGAGGATCGACTCGGACCCGCAATACCGCAATAGGGTATGTATGAGTGAGAGCCCACTCACAAATAAGGGAAAAGAGGCGATGGAATGATGGGTTTTGACGATGGATTCGAAAAAGAGGTTGATTGCCAACTCAAACGGGCTTTGCAGGAGATTGGATTAATTGAGCCATGGGCCAGTCATCAGGAGGGGGAATGGGTATTTACACATCCAGCCTACCCGGTCAGCTGCTGTGGAGCCAGCCCACTGGACGTAAAAAAACGCTATCCCCTGTTTCTGCGAGAGTTCATCTGGTACAAACTCAAAGAATCCCGTTTCAACCCAACTGACGGGAACAGGCGAGAGACACAGAATGGTGAAGGGCTTAAAAAAGCCGTTACTTTGCCGAAAGATATTGCCGAATGGCTTGAAGCCGACCCATATACCCATATTGAGAGGATTCGCTGCCTCATGCGAATGACTTAAGAGGGTTGAGATTTTCCCTGCGAGCTGGGCCCTTAGGAGCCTTGTCCCTTTTGGCCTGAACTTGTGGTGGCAATGGAGAAAAACACCGGTCGGTGATCGGACGCCACAATACCCTCAAGTTCTTCTTCGGGGAAGACCATGACAGTTGGGTATTGAACATATCGGGCGTTGCCGTTTTTAAATACCCAATCGGTTGAAATAACCCGCGTATCCCCTTTGGGAGGAATAAACGAACCCACATCAGTACTGTATGTTGCGCGGGACAGTCCCTTGATGTCCGGGTTCAGAGAGTTCAAGTCGCCTACAACCACTGCAATGTCGGATCGATGGTTGGCCTGGTAGTTGCGGGAAATGCCATCTAAACTTTCCCGACGCATGTCCTCGTTATTTTCCCGAACCGTATTTCCATCTCGGCTGTTGGCGGGTAGGTGAGCACTATACAACACAATGTCATTGGCCTGACCGGTTTTAAGCCGGCATTTGACGATGGGGCGCTGCCATTTATTGCAGGTGGCAAAGCTCATCAGTTCAACCTCATTGGGATCGATCTCGACAGAGCTTTTGGTCAGAATCGTTATTCCATGGCGCTCGGCATGCGGATCAAGCACATTGCCGGGGGATGTTGGCGGAATATGAATGACATTGGGGTACTTGTCACTGAGGCCCGCCAAATTCAGGAACCGCTGGACGTGTTTAACACCCTGGGCTTCCAGGAGGACGACAACGTCAGAATCCATGCGGTCAATATTTCGTCCCAGCAAATGTAAGCGTTTTGCCTCACTCTCCCCGATCATGTCAGGAACAATCAGGTCTTGCACATTATAGGTGGCCATGCTGATTTGCTGAAGCGCTGGCCCTTGACGGGGCTGAAGTTTGTGGAAGAATCGCCCATTAAACGTGTAATTCGAAAACGCATCCAAATCCCGGGTGAGCTTCATCACCAGTTCACCCAAGGGTTTAAACACCCCCAGCAACGGCGCCAGCAAGGACATCGAAAACTGAGGTTTCAACGTTGCCAGGTCCTTGAAACGATTGGCTTCAATCATAGCTGAAGCCTGTTTCATGACGGCGTGGGCAATTTTCTGGACATGGGTGGAGGCTAAATTCATGACGCGAACCCGATTCGGCATATCCAGGTTCGCTGGATCCAGAGCCATCAAGGTCGACACATCGGCACTCCAGAGTTGCTGGTTCTGCCCGCGGAATTTTTTCTCAACCTTGGCCAGGATATTGTCAGCTTGATAACGGGTTAATGCGCTACGAAGGACATTCTGTTCATGGGGTTCGATGCCAAGCGAGGTCAGATAAGTCTCTTGTGCAGCCTTATCGTTCCCGAATTTCAGATGGGCTGCGACCGCCCAGTTCTCGATGCATTTCTCCAGGGATTGCAGACTCTCCTGTGGCAGGATAAACCGCTGGCTGTAAAGTGCGAAAAATGTCTGAGCGGCTTCCGGATTAAACCAGTGCTTCTGTTTTTGAAACTGCGTCAGGAATCTCGGAATTGCTCGCTCCCGGATGGCCTGCTGTGCCTTTTCCTTAATGGCATAATCCGAGAAGGGGGCTGTATAACAGTGGACAATTCCTGTTGCTTCCTGAAGGGACAACAGATCATTTTGAGCAAGGCCAGGATCCGAAGGATTCAGGATTTTGTCCAAATAGTGTTTTGCCAGAAGAAGATGGGCCAGGGACCTCAACATGGCTTTTTGAGACTCCTGTAATCCGGGTTCCGGCAGGGCATCGATAGTCGGATTCAGGTCCTGTGGATGTTGAACAATGGGCATCAACGCTGTTTTGACCCAATGTTGAACCCCAGATTGCACCCGATTAAACTGCCTTTTGGTCAACAGATCCGGTTTCTGAAGCAAATCCAGAAGAAAACCCAGATCTTCCAGGGGCAATTGCCCTTCCTGTGCTTCTTGCTGCGTTAGAATGACATGACAGCGATGGCCGTTGAGGAGCTTTTGAGCCCGAAGCGACCGTTCACGGTCGGGGCTGGCAGGATCCGGGCTGGGCCGGGTGAGGATACTCCCCAAAGGGGCGAGGGTATCTGTGGGAAGGGCACCAGTCTGGGCGTCCCGTCCGATTTCGGCCTTTAAAATAAAATGCTCCTCCAGAAGCGCTTGAAATTTATTTGTCCAGGCCTCATCCCCGGCAAACAGCGTCATCGTTTTATCGATTTCATCCAGCTGCTCGTCACCTAGAGGGCTGGGCGGAATCGGTTTTGCATTTGGAGTCAGTATTTTGGGAGGGAACAACCGGCTTGAGAGACGCTCGTATAATTGTGCTGCAGCTCGCTCTTGCTGTTGTTTTTCATGAAGCAACCGTGTGGCTTCATCCATTTCCGGCGCCGTTTGGGTTGAAGGTGCTTCAGCCGCCTTTTGTTGAGCCTCTTCCTGCTGCTGACGCCGCCGTTCTTCTAACTTTTTCTGGTAGGCGTCCTTTTTCTTATCCTCTCGTACCGGGTAGAAGGTGGGGATGCCTGACGATTGCGGAAACACCGAAAACAATCCGCCCGTCCCTTTGGGGTTTAAGGTCATTTTGTGACGGGTGACCCGGGAAGGCTTAGGTTTATTTCCGGAAAAACGAACAATATCCATACGATACTCGAGTGCCAACTCAAAAACAGAGGGGAAAGTAGCTATTCCGAGTGTAATAAAGTTTTTCCAGGGGGACAATTGCTTGCAAACAAATGTAATTGTTGATTTGAATCTGGCCTATCCCAACAAAGAAAAGAGAACCAAGCTTAAGGGACCATGTTAAGCAATGTCAACATTGGTGTCCAATAAACCGGGTCGAGAGTACGGCAAGTCAATCCTTTATAAGACATATGCCAGCCATGGGTTTGCGACCCCGGAATCGGTTGGGTTGGGAACTCCCCATGACGGATGACGTCACTTAAAGAATTGGTTACACTAATCAGCAACCACGTCAATAGGAGTGTACCCCATTATGATGCGATTTCGTTTGGCCACCCTTTCGCTCGTACTTTTTACGGGCCTCGTGCTATGGGCCACTCCGGGGAATGCCCAATTCTATGGGAATGCCCAGCAGAACTCCGCTTCGCTCCAGGCAAGCCAGGGCGAGCCTCAGAATGTGTTGATTATCCTGGACGCATCGGACAGCATGAATGAACGGATGGGGCATCAGACCAAAATGGAGGCCGCAAAACAGGTTGTTCTGAAAACCATTCGCTCGCTTCCTCCCAATGTGAATGTCGGCTTGCGCGTGTATGGCCATAAGACCGGAAACCTTGGCATGATTTATACCCCCTTTGGCGGCTTTACAACAGGTGGCGAAGCATGTCGGCAGTCAGAGCTGAAGGTGCCTATTTCGGCCAACAATCGTGCCCAGATTGCCACGCAGATTATGGATATTAATGCCGTTGGGAAGACACCCATTACCTATTCCCTGACGGAAGCCATTCGGCGTGATTTTAGTGGGGTTCGAGGCAAGAAGACTATTATTTTGATTAGTGACGGCCGGGAAACGTGTGCTGCGAACCCGTGTGATGTAGCTGTCGATATGGTTCGGGCCGGAATTGATATCAAAATTAACACGGTCGGCTTTGGCACACACGATAAATTCGCGGATAATCAACTGCGCTGTGTGGCCCTATCCACGAAAGGCAAGTTCTACAGCACCAACACCATGGCTGAACTTGAGCGCAGCCTGCAAGACACTATGCAAGTTCAAACCAACATTAATGCCAAAATTCTTCCTGGGCCTTAAGCCTGCAAGAGACTTCGATTTTGTAATTCCCGATAATGACGAAACCGGGGATGCACCCTGTCCGGCTCGTATCATTAACCGAGCCAGGGGACAGGTGGTAAAATAAAGTCAATATAGAAACGGATTACCGAAGAGTCTGGAGGACGAACCACACAATGAAACGCACACTCACCGCTTTGAGCCTGGTGTTCCTGATGAGTGGCGCTGCTGGCGTAACCATTGGCGCACCTGTCAAGAAAAATTCCCCAACTGTAAAGCCTGCAGCTGCTGCCTCGAAAGCAACCAAGCCTGCTCCGAAGTCGACCATTCCCGACTCGGCTTATAAGAATATCTCTCCCTTGGATTTGGTTCGGGATCCGAACTCCTATCTGAATGATCGCGTTTCGTTTGAAGCGACTTTCAATGGCTTTAACCCGGTTGGCCTGGACTATAAAGGGGCGATGCGTTCGTCGAAGGATTATATTTCCTTCCTGGTTCAACGTCCCGATGTCACCCACCATGTCATCCCGCTGTCTGAATTAAAGCTGATCTTCCCGCGTAAGAAGGCGGAGAAAAGTCTCCTTGATGTCCAAACGGGTGACAAAGTTGCTGTAAAGGGCAAGGTCTTCAGCGCAGCGCTGGGAGATCCGTGGATTGATGTGGAAGATATGGTAATTACCCAGCCTGGCCCAGAACATGTCGCCAAGAATAAGAAGAAGAAATCCGGCGACCTGGAATAATCAACACTCTTAAAATCTTAATCCCCTGAAAGACCAGCTCTTTCAGGGGATTGTTCTTGGCAGGCCGTATTCAGACTGAAATATGGAGGAAACAGGCCCTCGCTTTCTTTCCAAGCCAAGGGTGTTACAGATTTGCCTTGAATGCTTGAAAGTCACTTACGTTTTGTGTAGTTTTGGCATGGAATCAATCGCTAGGGAGTTAATTCATGAACGTTCGCTTATCCCCTCTGAAATTTGCTCAAAACGGTGTTGTTGCAACGATTGGGAAAGATCGTTTCATCAATTCGGACTTGATGAGAGCGAATTACGACTACTTTATGGCAACCAAACAGCAATCTCATATTGAGAGCTTCGAGCGCGCCGCTGCCGACTACACCAAGGAAGGTCGTGCTACCGATGCCCAGGTGCTTCGGAAGTTGAGCGCCGACTTGCGTCGCTCCTCAACCGAATTGCTGGGAAAAGCCAGCCGAGTGTTTAACAAGTTCTCTCTGAAGCAGCAGTTGGAAGCGTCTGTCGCATTTCGGCGGATGTTTAACCTGCCCGAAGAACAGAAGAAGGCTGCCCGTTCTTTCGTGGCTTAAGCCAAATTTACTCCAATTTTACCAAACTCCCCCGAAACGCATGTTTCGGGGGAGTTTTCCAGAATGCAGAATGGGTGGTGGTGTGTGGGTGTCGAAGAAGAGGAGAAAACCTAAATCCTAAATCGTGACGTCGAAGACTTCCCGGACAACCGTGCGAAGCACTTCTTCGGGAATTTCCTCATGAACATTGGGGTCGTTGGACTCAACCTGAAGCGCTTGGGCTTTCGGCAAATTGGCCCGAACCACCGTCATTGCAGACGCCAGAGATTGGCAGAATGCCCGGGCAGCATGGGAGGGGACATTGTTTGTGAGGTTTGCAAGAATGCGACTTTGAACTTCCTCAGTCATTCCCTGAAAACCCAGACCGCTCGCGGTTCGACTGATGGCCTGAACCGCATCCCGGTTGTTCAGAGGCTGTAGCGTGATACGGTTGGCGGAGGGGAATACTTCATTCAGATCGTTATAGGCTTCCTCATTCATCATTTGAACCGTATCCAATAAGTCCGGAACGGTCTCACTGATGATCATCAGTCGGTTGTTGGTTTCATTGGCCAACCGTCTGAGCAAGGGCATCGGGTTCCCTGCAATGCAGCCAATACCAACTTCTTGAGCCAGAACGACAATACGACCGGTGGGATGCTGGTTTACAAAGTCTTCGACACCTTCCAGTCCCGTCGGGCCATTAATGGTATAGACAGGAATATTTTCACGCTGTAACAAGCGCTCCAAGCGCCCTAACAAGGTCGACTTTCCGCAACCGCCATCGCCCAGCATCATAATGTGCTGGCCATTATTGGCTTCACTGCGAATATGGGTCATCAGGTTGTCTTCAATGGTGCCTGGAATTCCGCGAGGATCGGGGCGAGAGGCATATACGGCATCGTTGTAAACCAATTCCGTTTTCTGAAGCACGCAATTTCCGAGCGTGCTTAAGCCCTGCAAGTCAGCGCCAAAACGAGGCTTGGGTAAGGCTTTGGCACGAACGGCAGATTGAGGGGCGAGGCGGGTAACGTTCAAGGTGGAAGCTCCTATGAGATTTAATTCTAACTCTAAATCATGGAGAGATATTTCCTACTACGTCGTAGGAGTAGGGAGGGGAGATGGTACAACTAAACCCTGTCCCATGATCAAATTGCCCCCCGATTTCGTAAACTTTTTGAAATCAAATCCAGAGTCGACTGGATATCAACTGTATCCTTTGTGGCGATCTTGGCATACAGACCATTATCTCCCTGTGGAGGAGTTAGTTTGACACTGGCCGTTGAGCCAACTACAATCAACTACATTAAGGCGACATGGCCAAGTGGTAAGGCAGGAGTCTGCAAAACTCCCATTCCCCAGTTCGAATCTGGGTGTCGCCTCCAAGTTTTTAGAGCAGGTCCGAGGACCTGCTCGTTTTCTATGTCCGAATATTCATAGGTCGACTCGGGGGCGGATACCTGTGATTCTTCCTGGACGAGCAAAAACAAGCATATAGCCTGAGTTGATCTCGGGAGGCTCGGCCATCCAGCAAGGCATAAACACTCTCTTGAAGGACGTTTTATTCGTTCTAGCTCTGACCGGTGAATTGTCTCTTAGAAGTTCTGAATCGGAGCCCTATCTCGGACCACTCCCGGGTCCCAAGGAATAAGTACGAGAGTGTGTATTAAAAAACTTTAATCGAGGATAAGACCAGATGTAATAGTCTGGAAGATAAATGCCCTCGATAGATTGGTATGTTACCCATCGAACTCAGGCCGGAGATTTGCCGGAAGAAAGAAAGTAAAAACTGAGCCACTGCCTTCAAGACTTTCGACTGTAATACGTCCGCCATGCAATTCCACCAGACGTTTTGTCAGGGCTAAGCCCAGCCCCGTTCCTTCATATTGACGGGAAATAGAACTATCCACCTGGTAAAATTCAGAAAAGAGCATCGGCAGTTTACCTTCTGCAATACCAATACCCGTGTCCTGAATTTCACTGACAACCCACTGGTTATCAGCCGTTTTAAAAACATTCACCGTAACATGTCCGAAGTCTTGATTGAACTTAATGGCATTGCTCATCAAGTTGAAAAAAATCTGGCGTAATCGATCAGGATCCGCGTGGATTCCATCCAGCTGAGGCTGTATGTGACACTGAATATGAACGTGCTTTTGCTGTGCATTTACGTTGAGTAAGTCTAACAGCTGATCAACAAAGGGCCTGAGCTGAATGTGCTCAATCTTGAGTTCAATTTTGCCCGCTTCCGCTTTTGCCAAGTCTAAAATGTCATTGACCATCGCAAGAAGATGATGGCCACTGGTGGCAATGTTATTAACATACTTCGCTTGTTTTTCTGTCAACGGGCCTGCCATATTTCTGACCATCATTTCAGAATACCCAATCACACTATTCAAGGGCGTTCGCAGTTCATGGGACATATTTGTCAAAAACTGGCTTTTTTTACGGTTGGCCTCTTCCGCCGCTTCTTTGGCTTCCTGTAATTCAAGTTCCATAGCCTTTCGCTCGGTAATATCGGTATGAACACCCACCCACTGCTGAATAGAACCATCTTGATTTAAAATAGGAATCGCCCGAATTGAGAATTGGCGCCATACACCATCGTAACGGCGAACACGATGTTCAAACTCAAAGGGCTTTTGCTGACAAACCGCTTCGTTCCAGGCGTCAACAGTGGGCTGTGCATCATCAGGGTGGACAGCATCCGACCATCCATAACCTTGATATTCTTCATAGCTCTGTCCCGTCAGTGATGCCCAGCCGGGCTGTTCACCTTCCATTTGACCTTGAGCATTATTTGTCCAAAGAATCCCATGAACAGCTTGAATGGCAGCGCGAAAACGTGCTTCGCTTTCTATGATTTTTGATTCGGCCTGCTTGCGTTGGGTAATGGTCTCGCTATAAATAATAATCCCCCCAATACAATCATCTTGGCGTTTCCACCAGGGGTGGACCTCCCAACGCAACCATTCTACTTGTCCCGTGTGTGGGTTGGTATAGCAATCCTCGTCACACTTTACCACTTCACCTTTTAAGCCCCTTTGATGTGCCTCTTTCCAGTGTTGGGGCATATCGCCAAAAATATCATAGTGGTTTTTGCCAATCACATCTTTAGATAAATGGTAATCTGCCAACCAACTATTACTGGCTACTAAATAGTGCATGTCGCTATCGAACATCGCAACGGTAATTGGACTATTCTCAACAAACAGACGGAAAATTGCTTCACTTTCCTTTAGTGTTCTTCCTGAGTGGATTCGATCCGCAATCTCCGGTCTTGAATCGGACAATGTAATCGTGTCCTCAGCTTGACTTAGCCGTTCCTGAGTTTCTTTTAATAAAACGTTTTTTTGATGCAATTGCCGAGCAAGCTGACTTGTCTCAACGGCACTGTCCACAGCGTATTGCAGAAACTCAGGTGTTAATTGCTCTTTGCAGAGGATTCGGCAGGTTGATACGACAACATTATTCTCGGGATTTTGAAATGCCGTATTTGGTAATGCCTCCCCGGCTTCGGTAAGCAATAAAATAGCAACCGCTGTCTCTTGAGCACATTCAACCACATCTTGCCAACACATATCCGCAATTTGGGTATCCAGAATCAGGCAATCCAAAGTCGTTTCAGAACACAGTTTCAGAGCCTCAAAACCTGAAGCAGCCGTGCGAATCCTATAGTTTTTCAGAGAACAACTTTTTCTGTTAAAAAAATGGAGATACTCCTGCTGAACATCCAAACAGGACGTCACAATCAGAATGTTTTGCGTATTGCTCAATGTAGTTTGAAGTAATGACATAGGGGGAAACCTAGATACTGCCTCATCCTGATCTATATAATCCTGACTTCGGTATACGGTAGGCAAAAGTAATTTTAAATGGCGTTATACAGTACTGTTTGCTGAAAGCCCAAATTATCTTGATGATCAACCAAATACAAGCACACCTACTCACGAGAGGACCGTATTTGACTCAGAGGCTCTAATGTACATTTTCTAGAGCAATAGGCAATGATGGACAAACTCATTGTGACACCCAAGGTACAAAGGTTCAAGTAAGGCAAGGGAATAATTTCTATTCATACCATGATCATAGCAGAGACTTCTGTAGGGCTAGGCCATTTCAACGTTTCATCCCCGACAAATATGGATTTTGTCGGGGATGAGATTAGGTCTAACGAGTTGATGATTAATAGGAGCTTTC
This sequence comes from Vampirovibrionaceae bacterium NZW_1234, assembly GCA_041697335.1. Lineage (GTDB taxonomy): Bacteria > Cyanobacteriota > Vampirovibrionia > Vampirovibrionales > JAGQHJ01 > JBGUGD01. Next base: position 16,745 of record JBGUGD010000038.1, read on the forward strand.
TATTGCTGTTTTCTATTGTTCTTTGGGCAATAGTTTTTTAATATCAGCCATTACAGGCGTGATTTTCTGCTCTAGGTAGCTGAGAGGCAGAAAAGCAGCGGTAGCTTCGGCCAGGTCAAAAATAGGTGCATTTTCTTTGGCAAGCTGGCGAAGTGCGGATTCCTTGTCACCTTCATCTGAAAGAGCTTGAACAGCCTCGTATCGACGATTGAGCTCAGCGGCTGCAACCTCAAAACGAACATTGGCCGGATACCAGAATTTTAAATCCACATCGGCACCAGCCTGCCGAGCCTCAGCTTTCGCTTTCAAAATCCGGTTGACTTCTTTGAGTTGATCGCCAGGAGACAACTCGGGTAAAGCTGATGGGGGGTTCACAGACACTTGAGGTGCGATGAGATCCAATGCTTCCAACATAGAGGGGCTGGCGATCATGCTTCTGTCTATGGAGAGAGGTTTGGGAACCTGAGTTTGAGCACGACCCGGCAATCCACCCACCTGAGTTTGACGACGCACCTTATATTCCGTAAACCCTTCGGAGAGCAGTCGATTAATATCTTCGCTCTGATCAGGACGCATGGGTTCAAAAGAAGCAGCAACATGGGTCTGCCCCTTACCAGCGCTATATTGTTGGCGGTTGAGTTCCTGGTGAGCCTGCGCCGCCAATTCAAAAATGCTCAATGTGACTTGCCGGGCATCAACTTTCGTGTACCCATAGTAGTTTTCCAGCTTATCTTCCACCGTGCTCATAAACTGAGGGTTCCTCAATAAGGCGTAGAAAGCCGTCCGCTGCTCAACTTCACGGGCCGGTAAGTTTCTCAATTCCCGGGGATTCGCATAAATATCCTCGCTCAGCCGCTCCGTCAGTGCCTGAATCTGGTCCTGAGCAATCTGCCGAGTAAAGCTTGGCGAAGCCCCAGGCGGTAAAAGTGCAGGCGTTGGGGATCCGACACCGTTGATTTGGATTGTTTGACCGACAAAGTAGAGAATACCGCCATTTTGCAATTCCACGGGTGTACCGGGCTTGTAGCGAAGACCTTTGGCCCGCGCAGGTTCCCATGGTTGGGGATTACTCGGATCGACGGTGTATTGTTCTCCATTTAAAATTGTGGTTTTAGACGGGAAGAGATCGGTGGGTTTCATCGTAAAATAGGCGGAACCATTCATGGTCCCGACATCTTGCACCGTTACTTTGGGACCTTCAGGGGTGTTGACTTTTTCAAAACGCAAATGATGTCGACTGATTTTTGTTAGCCTGCTTGGCATCACAATCGTATTGTCGTGCTCACGCCCGAGAGTAACCACATTAGGACCCTCACCGCCTCCAGGAAGTTCCTGACTGTCGGGAACTTTACTGATCTCTACCAGAAACTCGGTCATAGACCGATCCAGCTGGGTTTGCTTGATACCGGGTTCACTGCCGGTGTCTGCACCAAAGCGAGGGCGATTTTGAACTTGTGCTGCTTGCGCTCCGTAGACAGCTGCAAAGCGTTGAATACTAGATACCATAGATTCCTATCCTTTCCTTCGGGGAATGACTCTCTAAACTAGTTGGAAAAAAACCAGTGTGTGTTACCCACACAAAAGCAGCTGAAGATTATTTATTGCCAGGTATATTTCGGATTCCGATCAAGAGAAAAGTGAAAATCGTTTTCGGGGGTCTCAGCCCTCGCTGTTCGAAGGCCACACGCATTGTTAAGAATTGTAACTTTGCCGGATAATTATCACTGAGGTCACTGTTGCTGAATACTGCCAGAAAACGTCAGATAGAATCAGGCTAGTGCTTACTGCAGCTGCGAACAGCGTTCAGGACAGAAGCACTATCAATCGAGGTTGATTGTGTTGGCATCGCTATTTTTCTGGTCAAATCATCCCATTCCAGTATCAGTTTTCCGCCGGTCTGGGTATGCTGTTCCTCCCAGTGAACCAAAATCTCTAAGCAGGCGTGATCAATATAATGCAGGTGATCAATCAATACGTGGAGTTCTGAGCCGGGAGGGATGGCATCCAGAATCTCTACCAGTTTGGGCAGATTAATGAACGAAGCGCTGCCGAACAAATCCAATGTCGTTCGGTTCTGAGATTCATCGCGGGCCAGGATAACATTAAAATAGGAATGCACGTGAAGAAGCTTAATAGCTGACGCCAATATCCCCACAATAATGCCTTCTACAAGACTGGTCGTCACAACCATATACATGGTCAGAAAATAAATCACCAGTTCGCTACGACCAATGGTGGCCAAATGTTTGATAGCCTGTGGATCGATAAGACGATATCCTGTGTAGACCAAGATCGCCGCCAAGCTTGAGGTCGGGATCATTTCGAGAAATTGTGGAACAAAAATCACCAGGCCTAAAATCCACAGGCCATGGAGCATCGCTGAGAGTCGTGTTAAGGCACCTGCCTGAACGTTTGCAGCGCTTCTGACGATCACACCCGTTACGGGCAATGCACCTACGAATCCGGCTAAGAAGTTGCCAATCCCCTGAGCTTGAATCTCCTGATCGTATCGGGTGTGTTGTCGTCCATGCATCAAGTCCACCACCGAAGCACTCATCAAAGTTTCGGCACTGGCCACAAAGGCTACCGTTACAGCATAAATCCAGATGCGCTGATCGAATAACAAAGGCCATTGAACATGGAATCCGGGCCAGCTTAGAACCTGCCACAAATTATCCGGCGCTTGAATATAATTCACAGGAAGGTTCAGCATTGAGGAGATAACCACTGCGGACACAACGGCTACCAACGGAGCAGGTAGTATTCTCGATAGCTTCGGAATTGATTTCCAGACGACCAGAATCAAAATTGTCATGACCCCGAGCGCGGCAGCCAAATGATGGCTGGTCGTATTCAAGGCTTGAAACCCTTTGAAAAGGGTATGGGGGATGGCTAAAAGGTTACCTACCCCAGAGGTTTGAGGCGAAACATCGAACATGACATGAAACTGACTGGCAAAGATCAAAATACCAATGCCGGCGAGCATGCCTTGAAGCACAGCCGGAGAAACCGCTCGAAACCATTTGCCCCATCTTAGTGAACCAATGGCAATCTGTAAGAGCCCGGCCAGAAACACAATGGTACCGAACCCCTGAAGACCAAACTGGGGAACAATCTCTGCAACCACAGAGATAAGTCCGGCAGCAGGACCGGTAACCTGCAGCGGACAACCGGAAAAGTAACCCACAACCAGCCCGCCAATAATCCCGGAAATCAATCCAAGAGCAGGTGGTAAACCGCAGGCCAGAGCAATGCCTAGACAAAGGGGCAAAGCAACCAGAAAGACCACAATGGAGGCCAGAAAGTCCTGTCTGATGTGATGCTGATGCTTCTTCCAAAAAGTACCCATGGATTGCATGAAGGGCACCCTAACTCATTTGGATCAACGGCATAACTTCCTCTCATTTTCGGGAATCGGGTACGCCATAAACCTTTCCCTGTTATAATCCATGCTTTTATTATAGCGCTGGTTATAACGTTAGGACGTCTTGCATATCCAATTCGAAGTCTTCAAGACCCTTGGATACGCAAATCCATAGCGATAAAAATCTGTTAAAAGCTGAAAAAGAACCGCACCCTATCCGTCGACAGCGACAGCGGAACGTGAGTAAAACATACACCCGTAGGAATCAACTTAATGCTGCTGCGTTCCCGCCCTGACATGGTTCGTTGCCCTTACGCCATATGATTATCCACAGCTATCGAGCCTCGGGATAGTAGTCCACCCTGCTAGAGCGATGCAGGTACAGGGATCCGCTACCTCCCCGCGTAGTGCGGCTAGCTAAATATAACACAAAACATCTGTAAAAAAATGTTCTCCATATTGGGCATTCCCAAAAGCAATCCCTCGGTTTTGGGGAACCGAGGGACTTAATCGAAGAAATATCAAGGGATGTGAGGGGGGGGAAGTTTGTTGGGGTCTTGCTTAGCCTTGGCCCAGAGCGAACCAGACATCAACTGCCAGTCGCTTCTGTCCGTTTATCGTGAAGGAACCAATCTCACGGTGGTCAACATCGTTTTCATCGATAAACCGACCATCCGTCGAGTACGCCAGGTCGACGCTATTGATACCCCACTCGGCCAGGGTTTTCAACTCATTGGCCTGGGAAACGCCGTCACCGTTTGAATCAACCCAGACTTTCAGCTTGCTGAACACGCTGTCTTTGTTGTCGATGACACCGTCGCCATTTTCGTCGAACTTGGCGAGTTCTTTAAATCCGTTATCCGCACCGTGCTGATCACCGAACAGTTCTCGGCCATCGTCAATGGTACCATTGCCGTTACGATCCAGGACCAGGAAGCCATCGTTGCTGTCTAACCAAGAGGTTTGATCTTTGATGCCATCAGCATTCAGGTCGAAGTTGCTGGAGCCGGCCGCACGAGTCCCGATTTTGCCATCGTTGTTCAGGTCAAATGCGATGGGAGAACCCAGGTTGTGGGTCGCACGGATGTAGTTACGGGCACGTGTATTCAGTTGGTTAATCAGAGTATCGATTTGTGGATCGGCAGAGACACCATACTGTTGCTTGTGTCGCTTCAGAATGTTGATTAAATCCAAAGTGTTCTGTGCTTCACCCAAGAGGAAGTTTTTGTTGGGGTGGCTGGTACTGTATGGAGATGTTGGCAAAATCGTGCCTAAATCAGGGTAAGCCGCTCTGAGCTCAGCCAGCCTGTAACGGTTGGGGTTCACAAGGTTGGCTTGGCCATCGTGTGCTTTGTTAATGGTCGTCCAATGTGATTGAGGATTGTTCACCAAGCCAGCCAACTGGGTATCACCAAAGTACTGGCTGCTCAGGAATTCGTTAACAGCTGAGATCAAGTTCTCTTTGCCGTTGGCAAAGTTGGTGGCCAATTGCGCTCTGACATTGGCAATCTCAGCAGTCAAGTTGTTGACTTGCGTTTGCAGTTGGCTCACTTGAGCTTGATGCTGGTTTCGCAGCTGTGCAATCTGAGCTTCATAGGCGTTGCGAATGGTTGCAATCTCTTGGTCTTTTTGAGCGCCCAAACGTTGCAGTGCCTGCTGATTCTCGGTTTGCAAGCGAGTGATTTCGGCTTGATGCTGCGTTCTTAAGGTGGAGATTTGAGTATTCAAAGATGCAATTTGTTGATCTTTCTGCGTGTTGAGTTGGTTGAGCTGTGTATTGATATCACGCAGGGCTTGGTTTTGAGCTGTCAAAGCTTCAATATCGGCTTGATAACGAGCATTTAGTGCAGCTAACTGTGCATCTTTCTGGGCATTAAGTTCTGTCAAACGAGCATTGCGTTGTTCCAAGCTCAGATTTTGTGCTTGAAGAGCAGCCACATCTCGATCGTACTGAGCATTCAAGTCTGCAATTTCTTGATCTTTTCTGGCATTAAGCTCTGTTAAACGAGTATTATCAGCTTCCAGCGCTCGTTTTTGAGAGTTTAGTGCATCGACTTCTTGCGCGTGGCGAGCATTGATATCGCTGATCCGATGGTTCAGATCATCGATTTGCTGTTGATGCCGTGCTTTCAAGTCATCCACTTCTTTTTGGTGACGAGTATTAATCTTGGCAATCTCAGCCTCATGCTCGGCTTTTACCTTGTCGAGCTTCTCTTGATTATCTTTATTAATGGTAGAAATTTGACGCTGATGTGCTTCATTAAGCGACTTGATTTCGTCTTCCTGTTTTTTCTTCAAGTCTTCCAATTCTTTTTTACGCTTTGCATCAAGGTCATTCAGATCCTTTTGGCTGTCTCTCTTAATATCGTCAATCTCTTTTTTGTGATCATTCCTTAACTCATCGATATCATCTCTGAGATTATTGATTTCCCGCTTATGGCGATCGCGAATGATATCAATTTCGCCTTCATACTCACGGCGAACATCTTCAATGTAGCTTCTGAGACGAGTACTACTGGACGTTGCACGAGATTCTCTATCACCACTTTCTGTAATGGCATTTTTGAGAATTTGCATCATCAAAACCGAGCTAGCCATACCAAACATATTGACCAAATTGGCCGATGTTTGAGATGTGTCTACGCTAGTGCTAACAGTCGTCCTGGGAGCAGTCACGTTAAAGTTGGTCACAGGCAGAGACATTGGCACTGAGGCAGCAGGGCTAAATCCAGGGAACATCTGTACCGGAGGTGCAACCGGTGGCTGGAAGAATACCGAGCTTGATTGTGGAGGCACAGCAGAAGGTGCCTGATAAAAGACCGGTGAGGTTTGAGCATAGCTGGGTGCTGCACCACCAAAGACTTCGCCACCAATGTTGGCTACGGGATCATATAATCCAGAATTAAAGCCACCTGCAGAAGCAAACTGTCCGGCAAAGCCGCTAAAGAATCCAGCATTTGCTGGCTGGCCCCAGCCGCCGGGTGCGGCGAAGCCAGTAGCCGTAGGCATACTGCCAAAGCCAGTAAAGTTACCAATTGTATTAAACGCTTGTTGCATACCACCAGCAACGGGTACGTAGATGAGTTGAGGCACAAGATTAGTACCTCCAGCACCCATCTGTTGTTGTGCAGGGTTATTAAACATCCCAACAGTTCTCCTTGATCTTCCTTCTTCGCTTTCCGTAAACTAATAAAAACAAAATTAAGATATTATTGCTAGTTTGTATATTTTTTGTTACAAATTATTTTTTCAGATTCTCTTAGACTATTAAAGAAGCAGAATTGGAGAGCGCTTCTGGAAAGCTATGAATAGGAAGACCCGATTAAAATGAGAATTTTGGGCTCTTGCTTTTTGCAGAAACCCCAGGAACATAGAGACATGAGTGGAATCGCTAGAGCAACGTCGCCGTTATTGTTAAAGTCCCAGAATAGTTACCGGGAGCTTTAGCCGACGTCACTGTGGTATCAACAATATCACCATTAATCATGATTGCCGCCCTTTTAGCTGTAAATGTCGGTCTAAATGGCGTTGTTGAAACCGGTACGCCACCAATCGTGCCGGTCAGATTTGCAGTAATGGTATCCGTTCCATTCGAAAGGTTCAGATTCAGGGCGTTTAAGGAACACTGCACATTGGCACTTGGGCTGTTGACAATAACGTCGCCGCGTATTTGGAAATCCGCGGCGACTGTATTCGAAGCAGCATCAATACTGTTAGGATTGATGGTGTGCGTTAAAATACTGGTCGCATTATCCACACGTACAGTGATAACACTGGGTAGGGTGGCTGTTAATGTCACCTGACTGTTGGAACTGGATGTTCCCGGCCCTGAATTCACAATTTGAGCATGCGCCATAGCTCCGATGTCAGCAATGAATGCAGCCGTGAGTGCCAAACAGACAAATTGCTTTTTAAAAATGAAGGGGACTTTTTCCACACCCTACTCCCTTTTAGCCAGATGCTGACATAATTTGGTGTCACATTGTACAAGCACCCTCCAGTGTATCAATATTAGAAACGTCTGAATATCGGGTTAATAACGGAGCTTTGACAAAACAGATCAAGCAGGGGGCGTTCCCCCTGCTTGAAAATCTTTGTAGAGAAATTATATTAATGTTGCAGAAATCGTCAGTGTACCCGTATAGTCCCCTGGAGCTTTTTCGGAGGTAACTGTAGATTCGTCAATATCGCCATTAATGACAATGGATGCCTTCTTATTGGTAAATGTGGGTGTAAAGGCCGAGGTAGAGACACTGGTTCCACCAATGGTTCCACTCAGAGCGGTCGTGATGGTGTCAGAACCATTGGCCAAGGACAGGGACAAAGTACTTAAGGTACATTGTACGTTGGCAGAAGGGCTGTTCACAAGGACATCACCGCGAATTTGAAAATCTGTGGAGGCGACATTTGAACTCGAATCTACCAAGTTCGGATTGATGGATTTGGTTAATGTGCTTGTACCTTCGTTGACTTTAACAAACACAATGCTGGGCACGGTTGCTTTCATGGTTACCTGGCTGGTCGAACTCGTGGCACTTGGGCCCGAATTAACAACTTGTGCCTGAGCATGACCCGTTGCTAAAACACCAATAGCCAAGACAATAGCCACGGAGCTGAAAACGTTAAGCATACAACGCATAAAGGGTACTCCTACTAAACAATAACTGAGGGTATTGAACAGGTAGATACGTGTGACAGCGAGTGAGCAACCATATCATCCTGAGTAATGAAACTGCTTCCAAGCAGGATGAAGAAGATATCGGAGAAATCTTCAGCAGGTTTAATCAGGGCTTCATAATTATTAATCCCAACGGATTTCTTTTGGCTATCAAAGGCTGAACACTTCATCTTATAATAGGATGTTATTCTTAATAAAAAATTTGAAGATAAAAAAGAATCATCATTGTCATGTTTAGAGAATAAGAGATCTTGGGTTTGCGGCTCAGAAGGGGTAGGCGCGCTTTATTCAGTGCCGCCATCGCATTGCATTTGTTTTGGTATTTAATGACTGGCGCATCCGCTGACTTCAGTCATCCGGAACCAACGATTACTTCCATAAACCTGAACGGAAAGTTAAATGTGGATCTGGAAGTCATTCAGTGGCCGGATGGCCGCCTATCACTTCCAGTAAAATATCTGGCCACACTTCTGGATCTGTCTCCACAGCAAGCTTATGAGTCTAAGGCCGTCACGTTTACCGATCCGGTCAGCTCGACTCCGATTCGAATCGACCTTGAGCGTCAGCAAATTACCCAAGGTGAGACACTATTTGAACAGTTCGCTCATCCAATTATCACGATTCCTGTGGGATTATTCTCGCAAAATGATCTTTACATCGACAAAGAGCTGCTGGAACAGTTTTTCGGGATCACGTTGGAATGGGATACAGTATCCCAGTCAATCGCGCTAGTAACCAACCGAAAAATCAAAGCCCTGATTCGAATGACAAACGAAACCAGCGAGGATGACGAGGCTTTGGCAGACGGCAAAACCGATCCTGCAAACCAGGTCATTCAACCCACACCCTCCGATCAGGTAATCGATACAATCAGTTTGAGCCTGGACAGTTCAACCTTTCAGGAAATGCAACGCCAGCCGGTGTTATCAAGTCCGAATCCACAGATCTCGCAATTTTTCAACCTGGGCAGCACCCTGCTCACCGAAATGAAGGGGCATCTCTTGGGAATGCCCTATAGCGTTAGCCCTCGCTGGTTACTTCAGAATAAAGCGTGGGGGGTTTCTGACATTCAATGGCTGATTGAAAAGAAAACAGAAAAGCATCTCTGGGCGGCAGGCAGCCTTTCCCCTGGGCTAAGCCCGTTGGTCGCTCCATTACACCCTATTTGGGGTGTTCAGGTTGCATCTCATAATGCCGTATCACCCATTATTACGCCAAATAGCATTCACCAATTCAAGGGAGAGGCAAAAGAAAAAGGCAAAATTGTTCTGGAGCGAAACGGGGTTTACATCAAAACCACCCGCCCCCGAGACGGCAAGTATGAGTTCGACCAGGTTGTCCTGGAACCGGAGCGTCTCAATCACGTGAGGATTCTTCAGCATCGAAGCGATGGCTCAGAAGTCGTGTTGATGGATCAGCTGATACCTTATTTCTCCAAAACATTAAACAAGGGAGAAAAAGCTTATACCACTTTTCTGGGCAGGGTGCCTTACCAGTTCGCATTACCCGGCATGGGCCAACAGGGGCGTACCCTGCCTCAATCCAATAAATGGGTATTTGGGGGTCGTTATTTTGCAGGACTTTCCGACAAAACAACGTTGGGGGTTTCTTTAGCCATGGATCGGGTTCTCGGGCGCCCATTAACTTCAACCATGAACCAGTTATTGCTTGAGCAGCAACTCGTTGATCTGACCGGCTACTCCACCTACCGCCGGGATCCCAATTTGATTCAGGGGGGTAATATTGGCATCACATTACAATCCCGTCTTTCTAGCCATTGGAGCCTGAACACGGATATCTCTCAAAGCTATCTGGGACGTTTATCCTCCAACTTGAACACGATTATCGATAGCCCTCTCGGTCGTGCCGGTTCAATGTCACTGCGTTATGACAGCAATAAACTCCAAGGGACTGTAAAGCTTTTCCGCTATGACACCAATTTTTATACCCCAAATTCGCTCAATGCCGGCAACCTGTATGATCGACAAGGACTTTCTGTGGAGGCTGGCGGTCGGCTATTGGGCTCGCTTCTGCAGGGCTCTTGGGAACATTATTTAACCAATCTGAATGAACGTTTGGAAGATGGCAAAATCACGGTCAACAAATTTACAGGAAGCATCTATCGAAAACTAAACAAAAATACTGAAGCCCGGGTTGCTTTCAACTTTCTCAGCGGAAGCAACCTCAGCGGGGAATTAGGAATTCAAAATCTTCAAGCCGAACTCCATCGGTCTTTACCTCAAAATATGAAATTACGCATGACCTACACGCGAGCCAACCAGGAGTATTTATTTAATCCTGTCAATCCCTTGCAGCTTGCCGCCGTTCAATCTCAAACCGCTCTCAATACCGCTTTGCAAACTGAGCTGCTAATCCCGCTGCCGAAACGTTTCGGCACCTTGCAGCTTCAGAATCGATCGAGTAGGTTGTTAACGTTGTTTGGTGTTCAGGGAAATCTTCGATGGCGTCGTTTCATTTTTCAATTTCTGGCTCAAAAAGGGGTTGGAGAGCAAGCGTTAAATACGTTTGGCCTGGGTATAGGACATGAATGGAAAAATGGCAAGCGAGTGGATGTCCACTTCAATTTTAACTCGACCAATCTCCCCTCACTAGATCCTTTGGTGAGACCTGGCCTTCGGAGTTCTCGCAGCTTTCAAATCCAGTTTTCCGATACATTGGCCCATGTGGGTGGGCATTGGAAATCCATGGGGCGCCGGGCAGAATCCACGGGCATGCTTCTCGGACAGGCTTTCCTGGACTTAAACCAAAACGGGAAAAGAGATGCCGGAGAACCCGGCGTACCGAATATCCCGGTTCGCATTGACGGTAAAGAGTTGATGACAACCAATAGTGCAGGTGAGTTTTCAAACACGGAAATCGCTATTGGTGAACATCCGGTCTCGTTTGACTACGACACACTGCCCATTAATTTAACGCCAACAACCACCGTCCAAAAAGCAATGATTGCAGCCGGCAAGCGAACCAGAGTCCAGCTGGGATTGATCGTGACACCCGGCAGTGTCAGTGGCAAAGTCAGACTCAAAGATGTTTCGGGGAATCCTTTGAAAGCCACCGACATTATTGTCACGCTCTTAGATGAGAAGGGCACAGAGATCAAATTTACCTACACCGATCCCCAAGGCGACTACAGCATCCAGGATATTGCACCTGGGAAATACCGTGTGTGCATCAGTGCAAACCAGGTTAAACAACAACACCTTCAAGTGCAAAACTCAGAATATCATGTCGATGTGCCAATCGATTACAAGCAATTCTATGATAAAATAGGCATAGATTTTGATATACTGCAGCTCAAAATAATCCCTTAAGGCGTCCTGCATTGCGGACACAACCATTTCGGAGCAGGTTGAGGCATTTGTGAAGATAAAAGTATTGTTTAGGAAGTTAAGGGCCATTGCATTCACCCAACCCATTCGACTGGCAGTAATGGCCATGTCTTGCAGCGCTATTTTGAGCGCATTCCCGTTCCCTGCAGAAGCAGCTTACACGGTTGATCCGTTGCGCATTGAGCTCGACATGCCAGAGAACACCAATGTGGTTACGACGTCCGTTCGAATTCATAACAACGGTACGGAAACCATTCGCTTGAAAGCCTACCTGGAAAATTGGACCCTTGATGAAGGGGGCGGATTACAGTTGTTGACTCGTGAGAAAACATCCTTTGATATCGCCGAAAATGTTCGTTTTAACCCGAAGGAATTTGAGGTGGCTCCAAATGCCACACAGGTTATTCGCTTAGCCATATCTTTACCCCCTGAAGCAAAAGACGGCGAATATCGGGGCATGCTGTTCTTCGAAGATTTAAAAACGGAATCACAGCGCTTTACTTCCAACAAGGGATTCGGCGCTTCGGTTCAGATCAAACAGCGTTTTGGAATGGCCCTGTATACCTACAAAGGCCAGCCAAAGCCCCTTCCCCATCTTAAAACCTTCGACTGCCGCATGGAAAGCGGAAAACTCAAAACAGCAATCGAACTTGAAAACAAGGGAAATCGCCATGTACGGGTAACCAGCTCTTTACTGGTGTTTCAGAAAGATGCCCAGGGAAATAAAAAACCCTTTAAAGAAATTCCTATCAACGATTTGCACGATATCATCATCTTGCCGAACCAAAACCGCAAGATTGAGCAAGTGCTTGCTCCGACGGAAGCTCTATCCGAATTTCCTGCCGGCGATTATCAGCTGGAACTCCATTTTTCCGATGCCTCATTTGACACCAACCTTCCCACAGCCAACATCCATGTTGCCGATTAGCGTCCTATAAGACCACGGCTGTAACGGTTAAGGTACCCGTGTAATTGCCGGAAGCCCGAGTCATTTCGAGGTAGGATTCGTCTAAATCTCCTTGTAAATTCATGGTCGCTGTTGTCCCGGAGAAATTAATTCTTACAAAATTGTCTGAAGCTGGGACACCGCCAATTGAACCGGATATACGGACAAGTAGCGAATCCGTTCCCTGAGTCAAGTAGAGCTGCAACGGTTGAACCGCAACCCAAACTTTGTTGTTGAGTGATCGACGACTAATCGTAATTACGCCACTCATCTGGAAATCCATGGAAATAATATTTTGGGTAGGTGGTGTTTCAAACAGCGTAACATTCTTTTGCAGGATTGAATTAATCGAGGTTAACTGGACATTCACCGTCTCCTGAGCCAGAGACGGTGATCCCATAAATGCGCCTGGAAGCACCAAACATCCCAGGACAAGAACATTACATAAAGATATCCGATGCCTCCAGGCGAATGTTGCCTGGAAGCGATGTGAGCGGTATTTTTTCCATAAGTTTTTGCAAAATACTGTCAAAAGAGTCATGGGCAGTCGCGAAAATCACAAGCTCATTGGCATTTCCGCCAGCAGAGGTATTGGCGGCCTGTCCCCATTTTACACGATAAACCTGAATGTGCGTGCTTGGTGCATTCCGGAGTCTGGGTAGGCCTTTTCCCTTGACACCCAGGGTTGGGCTTAGCTGCGCTGATAAGGTGACAACCGCCTCTGCCGAAGTACCATTATCGGATTCTCTCACTCTGGCACAGACAGTGGTGTTCCATTCATTGGCGTAAGTGGCTGCCAGACACAGCCAAAGGCTAAGCCAAATCAGGCGTCTCTCACACCTTCGCATGTTTCTCTCTCTATGTCTCTACCCCTGCATTCAAAAATAGGTATCGTCCAGTTTCGAGGAAACAAAAGAAAATGGGCTTAAGTGTAACATTCCCGGCTATCAGGAGGTGCTGAAAATCTCACCTCGGAGGCCATATTCTCAGATTTAAGCGTATTTACAATTTCCTGTTCCTCTCATCTCCAGGGACACCCTTTCATCCGTGGCACATTTGGGTTGGCCGACGCCGCGCTTTAAGATATCTCCTGGCTTTGTGAAAACAGACTATTTTGTCCTAGAAAAAACATCGCATGAGTCTTCAAGTCGAACCTGACGATTGGGCTTCTTGATAAATCCTGTTTCATGCTCGGCATAAAAGGTTAAAAGTGCTGCCCAGATTAAAGTTCTCGTAAAACTCGTCGAAACAATGAGGGTCATACAGGACACCATGAGAAAGAGGTCTTACATTCTGTACTGTCTACCACCAAAATGACGCTCTGAGCAAGCAATCCCGCTTTGCAACCGGGACTTTCATTGGGTGCAAACAACAAATGCCTGAGTCTGGTATTTGTTACATAAGTTTGCAAATGCTGCTCAGAGAGACCGTTTACGTAGACAAGGCAAGGATCGTCCTGTACAATTGTAGTTATAAAAATAGGGAGTGCGCAGTAAGTGCAGAAAGTCTTATTGCTGAATGCGTCGTATGAGCCGCTAAACGTATGCTCTTGGAAGCGGGCCGTTGTTCTGCTGCTTAAAGGCAAGGCGGTCGAAGTGGAACAGCAAGGCCAGATTATTGGCAGAGATATGTCTTTGCCCCTGGTCATTCGACTGCAGCATTACATCAAAATGCCTCATAAATCGATTCCGCTGACACGCAAAAACCTGATGCACCGAGACAAATATACTTGCCAATATTGCGGAAAAACCGGTGGCGATTTAACCATTGATCACATTATGCCCAAGTCCCGTGGCGGTAAAGATGAATGGGAGAACGTGGTTATTGCATGCCTGCGTTGCAATGTTACCAAAGGAAACCGGACACCGGAAGAAGCCGGAATGCAAATGCGGACTCGTCCATTACGACCGGTCAACTTTGTTTACTTTGAATTAAGTAAACAGTGGAATACGGCCAAGGAATTTGGCACGTGGGAAAAGTATTTGTACGGGACATAGTTGCCGTCCTATGGTATCCTATTTCGCGACCGATTCGATAATTCATCGGCACCTGCGAAGAGGAACCCTATGTCCCAATTATTGGGCGATACAACCGGACTAAAGAAGAAAGAGATCCGCTTACTGGAAAAATTGATGCAGCGGACAGTTCCGGCTGATGAGTTTGTATCTCCTGCGCTTGCTGAAGAAATTTGTACCTTGTCTCTTGAAATTTCCCACCCGCTCACCGTGCTGTTAGATCGTGCAGGACGGGTGTATCAGGTTTTTGTCGGGTCTGTTGCCTCCATGGGCGAAAGTGGCCAGGTTGCTTTCCCCCGGAAGGTTTCGGGGACCTGTGGGATTCGAGCCATATCCACGCAAGCCGATTCCATGAACCCGCCTTCCAAATCCGCATTAACATCCTTGCTTCAATATCGTTTGGATGCTCTGGTCACGTTGGTGGCAAGCCAAAATCCACAGTGGAGTCTTCAGTTCGGGGAGCACCCCAAGGCGTGTGATGCCTGTTTCATCACGACGTTGCAACTGGACATGGATAATCGGTTGACTCCCATGACTCAGGAGCCCGTGACGTTGTATCAGCTGGAAAAAAAATCTTTTGAAGATTTCACAGCCATCATTGACTACGATTTATCTCGACGCGAATCAGGCACAAAGATTGAAACCCGGGAAAAGGCATTTTTAATCGGGCTCGCAGCCCCCGGGCCCTTAGGGAAACACCGGGCGGAAGACTTGCTGGATGAACTTGCGCTGCTGGCGAAAACAGCAGGTGCTGTTATCGTGGGTCGCAGCATTCAGACCCGCTCTCAACCCGACCCTAATTTTTATATCGGCAAAGGCAAAGCCCAGGAGTTGGCGTTTGAGGTTCAACAACTGGAAGCCGATATTATTATTGCCGACGACGAGCTGTTGGCGACACAACAACGAGCCTTGGAACGAGTCTTACGCACCCGCGTGGTTGATCGCACAGAGCTGATTCTAGATATTTTCGCCCAGCGAGCCCAATCCTGGGAAGGTAAAATCCAGGTGGAATTGGCTCAACTCCAATACAAGCTACCCCGCCTGGCTGGCCGAGGCCATGGGTTCTCTCAGCAAACCGCCGGAGCTAAAGGCGGCGGAGGAATTGCGACAAGAGGGCCAGGTGAAACAAAGCTGGAATTGGATCGACGTCGGCTACGTACTCGAATCACCGAGCTGGAACGCCAAGCAGAGCAAGTCCGTAAACATCGTCAACTTCAGCGTAAGGACCGCATGGAAAAAGGGCTTCCAATTATAGCCCTGGTGGGCTACACCAATGCGGGTAAATCCACCCTGCTCAACACCTTAACCAAAGCTGGGACTTTGTCTGAAGACAAACTTTTTGCCACGTTGGATCCCTTGGCCCGTCGTCTTGTTCGCCCCGGCCTTCCGGAATGTCTGGTTGTGGATACGGTTGGATTCATTCAAAAACTACCCACCACACTTGTCAAAGCATTTCGCTCAACCTTGGAAGAGGTGCAATCGGCGACGCTCATCTTCCATGTGGCGGATCTGTCTCATCCGGATCGAATTGTCCACTTTGAGGCTGTGCAGGAAACTTTGCTTGCTCTAGAATGTGAGTCCACACCGCAATGGATTTTGTTAAACAAAATCGACCAGGTAAAGCACCTGGATGAGGAGATGCACGCGCTTGAAGGCCTGTTACAGGAGTACTCCATTTTCCCGATCTCGGCAAAGACCGGTGAAGGCTTGCCAGCGCTTTTGGATGCCTTGCAATCGTTTTTACAAGCCTCTGTTCAATCTGATGGCTCTGGTGTTGCTCATCGGTCTGATTCCGATGCCAGCATCTGGGCAGAATCTGCTGGACCCGGATGATTTAAGTTATCAAGTTAAACTCTTGGGTACCGTTACCTATGATAATGTAGAGCCCGGCGAGATCATTACACTGGACTCTGAGCTTCCTGAGACCAATACCTTGAGCTTGCTCCATCACGCTCTATGTCAGCGGCCTGCGGTAACGACAACATTAGGTGCCCTTGCTGTTGTCAAGGACGAATACCCTTTGTCATCCCGATTAACTCGCTGGAAGAACGCCTATACCGTTCTGTGGTCTTTTGGCGGCGGCATCGGCAATGGTGTTTTCAAAAATATCGAAGGTCGCGATGAGGCCATTGACCTGCTGACTCAGAACTTTAAAAACCCGATTGGCCGGGCTATCACAGGTTATAATGTCGATAAAGACACATTCAGGACAAATTATAT
The DNA here is from genome assembly GCA_041697335.1 of Vampirovibrionaceae bacterium NZW_1234. Lineage (GTDB taxonomy): Bacteria > Cyanobacteriota > Vampirovibrionia > Vampirovibrionales > JAGQHJ01 > JBGUGD01. Next base: position 33,315 of record JBGUGD010000038.1, read on the forward strand.
TGAACATCCGGTGCTCTGGTACAGCATGGCAACGTTGCTTAAAAACTGGGGAGCCACAAATAAAGAAGCATTAGTTGAATCCCAGGTTGCCAGTTTCCTTTGGGAGCACGTGATGGAAGGAACTTATGTAGCGCCTTCCGGAAAAGATATTATTACTAACTTTCTGAGCTGTGCCGCAGCCATTTATTTATATGATAAGGCTCCTGGGCGCTATGTTGCCGGCAAGTTAAAGGCCATTCAAGATTGGGGCAGCAAGAAAAATATGAGCCTGGTCCCCACCTTTGGTCGGGGTATCGCCCCGTGGGGCGGTGGCCGCATGGGTACCAAGCTGGTTTGGTATATTCGTTAATTCAAACCGACGCCGGGAAGGGCAACAGCCAAAGCCATTGTTGGCCTGATTTCACACCGTCATGTGGTATCAGCAGACTTTTTATAAACTCCTTGAAAAATGGACCGACAAGACGGATAGTCGTCTTGTCGGCTAGGGTATCTGGGTTTTATCTCTGGGTGAACTTATGCCATACAAGCGGCTTGACGCTGTGGAAATGGAATGATATTACCACCCATCAATCCAGCAGCAGGAACTGGGCTGGTTTGTGGAGGTACCGGTGCACCGGGAACCGGTGTTTGTAAATCCCGATGCAATTGATTTAAAAAGTCCGAATTATCCGGCCAGTCACTATGGCGGATTTCGGGGCCAAAACGTCTTTCCGCATCATTACTATCCAGGTGTGGAGATCTGCCACGCATGAATGGTAATACCGGTACCCAAGTCAAAACTTCATCCCCACTGGAGGTGTAATTATACACCTGGATCCGGCTTGGGGTTCTGCTCATAAATGAGGGCAACGGACTTCCTGCGGTAGCCATACGCTCAACACGCACACCTCGCTCAGCCAACTGTGGATCGTCTTCAGCACGCACGGCTAGGGTATTTACAGCAACACCGCCACCACTAAAACCAATGAGATTGACTTGAATTTGCTCACCATTCCTTGAGCGGGGCATTGCATTGACGAATTGCTGGTAGAGGTCATTTGAGGCGGCAGAGTTTGGATTGGACAGCTGAAGATAGTGCATACAGTTTCTCGCCAAATTAAACACCTGTGTGGCGAATTTTTGGGCTTTGTAACTGAGCTGACGCACACCATTGCGGAAATTACGGCCAATTCTGCCAAAAAACCCTTCGTTTTCCGGCGGCTGCTCCATTTCCGGTTCTGGAGGCAAGCACTCATCTAACCCGGGGTACTTGCTTTCAAGAACAATAATATCTTCATCCGGGATCCCTCGTTCTCTAAGAGACTGGACAAATCGTTCACGCGGACAATGATTTTCACGAGAGAAAAAACCACAATGATAGACATAAACCTGTCTTACCGATTGACCTTGATTCTGGGATTGACCCAGTTGAGCCAACCGAGACGTCACAGCCTGAACCTGAGGAACATTCTGAGTATTAACACTCGCTGCGCTCCCTGCCACGGGTGGCTGAGATGCTGAGCGCATCTGCAAGAAACGCAGATCTCTCGGCGCACTCTCGTCTGCAACAGTAGTGGGTTGTACAGGAGTTTCTCCGGAATTCTCTGTTGAGAGAACACCGGGTAACATGCTGATGGAATCAACCATTGAGTTACATTCCTACTTTCCCTATGCTGACACTATGTATCCACTTCATACGTCATTGCAGGACTGTGGAATCCCTGCATCAAGGCGCTAAGCCTATGTCATGAAGGATGATAAGATGTCGCCATGATGGTCAAAATAATAAATAGCTTGAGTACCGCGAACACGCAGTTAATATTCATACACAACATCTCCCCTAGGTACCGCTGCATTAAAACAGAAACCTCCCCCCGGTACCTGTGAGCATAAAAACGATTTTTATAAAAAATTTGTTATTCACACAGGCAGATATGATGCTTTTTTAATAACTTTTTTTTAAAGCATACAGGGGATTTTGGATTCGCGTTGATTCTTGTAGCGGCTTTGGCTATAATCCTCTGCATACTAAAAGCTGTTGTGGGAGTCTGATCGTTTATGAAAGTCGGGTTGAGGGTGAACACCTTTATTCAGTCTGCTAACCAGCTATATCCCTCCGCCCCTGTCAGATTCGGGCAAGAAAATCAGACTCCTGATTTTTCCGACGAGGACGACCTATTTTTTAATAATGAAAATCCTCCGGACAACGCTGACAGTTTGCGTGACATTTGCAAAGCCTTTGGGGGGATTACCTACGAGCCCTCCGAGATGATGGCTCCCCATAATACGCTCCGAGAACTGACAACAGATGATTTAAAAGAGATGGCTGAAAACGGCTCCCGTAATTTTCGGGTTTGGCTTGAGTTGGCGACACGTTATCAACATGGACGCGAAACACCTCGGGATATTAAACAGGCAGAGCAATGTTATCGTACGGCCAGTAAAATGGCACCCGAGGGCAAGTATTGGTGTGCCATCTTTCTGCTGAACGAATTAGCCATGACAGAGCACGTGCCGTTATCCACTCAATTCGGAAACGCGTTTCGCCGAAAGCCATGGCCCACGCCGCTTCAAGCCGAAGCATATCAACTGTTTTATTTGGCATCCATTAGTGACCAGTCACGATACGAAGTTCAAGAGGCGGTTATTGAGCGCCAAAAGCTGGAACAGCAACTGGCACCCAAGGCCTTACTGGCACTTCGTTTGGCTTTACAAAAGAAAAAAACATAATCCGTACTTTTCTGCCGACAACGTTGAAGACCCATCGATTCTGGTGAACACCGTCCATAATTATTTGTTTATATAAATTAACAAAACATCATCAAATTCCGTACACCGGTTTTTATGCCTGTATAGGAATAGAGAGACCCATTTGGCATGCCTGTGGCTAAAATGCCCGCTGCCTGAATTGGGAAAACAGGAAAGAGAGGAAACGTAGATGTCCATTGGTGGCAGTGCCATTAATATGAACCAGGCAATGGGTATTCAACAGTCGTTGAATACGGATTTGGCTGCTCGCCGCCAATTGCTCACCAACCCTGCAATTTCAGGATATACCGACCGTAAACTGTCCAGTGCTCTGGCTCAGGCAAACTCTATCTTTAATAGCCTGCAAGGTGGCGGTCTTGGCGGAGGCCTCGACGTGCTCTCCACATTAGGTGGAGTCGGCCTCGAAAGCATGAATTTGTACGGTCTTGGCGCCCTCGGCTTAGGGCGTTACGATTCGTTTAATAATGATGTTCTTTTAAACCAGGTTCTGAGCCCAACCTCGCAATTAGGGCAAGGACTGGAAGCCTTGAGTGGCCCGGGCACCATGGCCGGAAACTTAATGGCCAAGGCAAAGCAAACCGCCCTTCAGCAGTCACAGCAACAGCTTGCGCAGCTGAATCAAACCTATGCTCAAACGGTTCAGACCTTACAACTCAAGCAGCGTTTCGGTATTCCCATTATGCAGCAGGAGCTGGTCCAGTTTCAGATGCTCCAGCAGACCTATGCTCAAGCGGTACAACAGTATCAGCGAACCGTATTACAATTCCAAGCACCCCAAATGCAGCAACAACCCGCATTCGGCGGTTCTCCCTTTGCCGGCATGACAAGCCAAGGTGCCTTAGGCGGCTTTGGCCAGCAGGCAGGCTTTGCCAGCCCATTCGGCGGCGGCGGCGGAGGAGGAGGCTTCGGCGGCGGGTTTGGCAGTCCCATGGGGGTCGGCGGATTCCCTGGCGGATTTGGCGCTCAGGCCAACCCCGGACTAGGAGATCTTGGCACCGTATGGGGCGGCGGCGGATCCGGTACGGGCTTTGGAGGTGTTCCCATCACCTCTGGCGGAGGTGTATTCGGTTCAACACCAACCTATAGTTTTCAACCCAGCTATGGCCAAGCCATCCTCGGCCCTCAGTTCGGCATGGTACAAGGTCAACCCCAGAGAGCCTTTTTCTAAAGCCGTTTAATACCCATAGGGCATCCAGGCCCGAGAATAGGTACCGTACGAATAATAGGATGTCGGCGGCATACCAGGGCGATAAGGTATCCCTGGGGTCGCCATCATTAGCGGCATCGATTGCATGGTAGAAACGCGATTGTCCGGCATCGGCCCTTCGACGACCTGCGTGTTTATTCCCGGCATGGGAGTCATTGAGGCTTCAGACGACTTGGTGCTCAAGCCTATAATTTCAGATGGTCGTGATGATTTTGGAAAACAGCGTGCTGCAATACGGCGCATCACTTCGTATCCGAGAACAGGCAAAACCGAGGCCCCTAACCAAATCCCAAAGGCTTTTGGCAGTGTTTTCGCCCGAAAGCCATAGCGATGGGCAATATAGAGCGTTCCGGCCATACCGCCCCAAAAACCCAGATGTTTGAATGCCATCCGCATGCGGCTGTTTCTATCCTTGGTCCAGGTCAAGTGAAGCCCGACCATGTAGGCCACAGGGAGCCCTGCACTCAACAGGGTGCCAAGAATACGATGCGTACGTGTCAGTCCCATGGGGCTATCCTAGCGAAAGCAAAGCCTTGCCGCAATACTTAACGTGATGATACCGGCTCCGAGCTACCGGTGACCGTATTTTTCGACCGATAAGCAACCCCGCGAAACAGAGCAACAATCTGGTTTTCCTGATTAGACACCCGGACATCATAGACACCGGTCCTACCCTGGTAGGATAATTCCTCCGCACTAGCCGTCAAGACGTCACCCACCTTGGCAGGCACCGTATAGGAAATGCTGCACTGCAAGGCATAGGTCACTTGATTCCGGGAGTTACAGGCAAAGGCAAACGCCGTATCCGCCAGGGCAAAGCTGACGCCGCCATGACACACGCCAAGGCCATTGATCATATCGGGCCGAATGGTTAGCCCCAAAACGGCTTTGCCCGGCTGCACATCCAGGATATTGACTCCTAAATGCTGCGCGTGCTGATCGTGGGCCAGCATAAATTCAGCCACCTCCCACGCAGACGGATGCGGATGAGATGAAGCGTTGTTAGCCATAATCGTTCTCCTGAGGCGCCGAATCACTTATGAAAGGCATCTTAGTGCAGACCCCGGCGAAGTCGCAAGCAGATTGATCCAAAGGAGGATGGAAAGATTAACCCTTGGATAATTGTCGGGTCAGGTTAAGTGAACATGGGTAATTCCAAAAATCCAAACGCCAAGAACCCCATAAATGGCTTAACCCAACACGTTCATTCCTGAAAGCTTAAGCCAGCAGATTAATACGTTGGTTGTGCCCGCATCTTAGAATTTAAAAAACTTAATAACTCTTACAGTTCTGATATGTTTTCACGATATATCTCATATATCGAGAGAGTTATATAACGAAGTGATGGAGGGTCGCTCGCATGTCACGGATGAGCGCTAAACTAGTTCTGCTTGGATTAATTGTAGGAATAATGGGAGCGACTGTTCCTGTATCGGCTGTTGTGGATGACGTCAATCATGCCCAACTCGGTTTTTTGCCGAGCCAACCGTATTTAATGCCCATTGAAGACAAACATACCCCATCGGCCAATCCCACGGATTCACCCACGCCGTTAAAAATTAAAGTGTCCAAGTTCTATGATGCCGTGGAAGAAGCCTTTAATCCGCAAGTGGTGGTGATGCAAAACCATCGTGTTTTAGGGGGCGAAGTGGATATGTCTCGCAGTGCAAATAAACGTCTGCCCGCCGAGAAATTCCCCTTTACACTGAATTTTAAAAATAAAGCCAATATCCGCCCTGTACTGACGATTGGCTCCATTTCAGGCATTAACACACCCGAAGCGCATAAGCGGGGCCAGGCGAGTGCCAACCACATCAGCAGCCCGGTGGTGATTAAAGTCAATGGGATTCGGGTCCAGTACGTCTACGAAAACGGCCAGAATATCAAACTGGCCATTCCACCCCATGTGTTTCGCAAGGAAGGTTTTAACACCATCCAGGTGGAAGCGGGATATTACTTCCCCGAGGATAACCGGATCGCTTACGATGAAATCCACCTCGACAACATCGGCCTGGATTTCTAGAAGTAGACCAACGGAATTTCTAAACTCAAAAACGCCCTTGATGATGACATCAAGGGCGTTTGAATTGGGTTTCCGGTTATCGGAAAAACTAGAAGTTCCGGAACGGAATGAAGGAAGCGCCATTACCGTTGCCGCCGAGGCCGCCTTGACCCAAGAAGGAGAAGGGACCACCAGGCAGGTTAATGGTATTGCCTTTGAATTCGTTCTGAATTTGAGTGGCGATCCGAGAGCCCAAGCTGCCAGCCAGGTTTCTCAGCTTACCAGAATCATCATCATCCGGAACGTTAACGAAAGCCGCACCGCCAGGAGTGATAAGGAGAATCACCTTACCTACGCCAATGGCATCGGGCAGCTTCACGTAAGCTAAGCTGTCGCCCGGCAGAGCCACATCGATGTCACCGAACGGCGACAGGTTGTTGCCGACGAACTGAACGCCCGGGGCGGTCAATCTATCTGCAGCGCTGGTGGCGCCACCGGTAAAGTAGATGTCATTACCGGCGTTCATCACCACGTTCTCGAAGGCCGCACCGCTATCCGAGAAAGGAGTCGATTCCTGGACGGAGAACAAGGTGTTGAAGGTCAGATCCAGCGGATTACCCGTCAGAACCACCCGACCAATGGTGATGGTGGTGTTGGTGAACTGATCCCCGATGAAGAGGTCGTTGACATTGGCAATGTCAAAGGCCAACTGAGGCAGTTGCAACACGCCGGTTCCGCCACCCACACCGATGGTGGTGGTGGGGTTGAAGGCGGCATAACTCAAGAAGTCGGAGTTAATGGATCCGCCCAGGAAGAGCATATTGTCTGACTTCAGCGCCACTCGGCCAGTCAAGAGGTTAGAGTTGATGGTGGTGGTCGGCGCCAGGGTTAACAGGCCGGTGGAGCCTTGAATGGTGACATCAACCGAGGTGTCGCCTTGGAGCAGGCCTGCCAGGGTAATGTTGCTGTCATTCAAGGTCTTAACGGTGGCTGTTGTAGCGCCTTGAACCGTACTGCCATCGCTCAACAGGATATCCGAGAGGCTACCGGCAGTTTGAACCAGAATGCTTCCTGTGGTGCTTTCGTTGCTGCCACCCAGGGTAATACCACTGTTGTTACCCACGGTGTTGAACGAGACAGGACCATTGGCTTCAACGCTGGAGCCCGCTACCTGATTGATAGTCGAGCCGGTACCAAGCGTGATGATTGCGAAACTACCATCGCTGGTAATATTGGCTGTTGAGCCAAGGGTCACAGGAGCATCGCTACCAACAGTGGTGATGTTCACCGAGTTGCCATTGTTGGTAATGTCACCGTTCAAGGTGATCGACGCATTGCTACCGATGGTCAGCAAATTCACACCCGTGTCAGCCGTGATGGTGTTAGTTGCACCGGTTTGGATGGTTGACCCAGAGCCTATAGTTGTCAGGCTGACGCCAGAGTCAGTCGCTGTCACAGTACCGTTCAGGTCAATAGTGCTGTCGGAACCAATGGTTGTAAAGGAAATACCGTCATCGGCCGTGATGGAAGCCCCATCGGCTTGGGAGATACCGGAATTATTGCCAATGGTGAGCATTGTAACTTCGCCGTCAGTCGTCAGGCTACCGGCATTGATGTCGGATGTCGATTCCAGGGTTATCGCACTATTGGAACTAATTGTCGTTACCTCAACATCAGAGTGACCCTGGATGGAACCACCCAAGGTGATGCCGGAGTTAGCTCCAATCGTGGTTAACTCAACGGTATCAGCCTCAAGATTGCTCGTAGCGCTTGCGATAATCTCACTGTCAGCTCCGAGAGTGACGACATCGATATTATTGTCACTGGTCGTTGACCCATTCAAGATAATATCGCTATCTGTTGAGTAGGTTAGGTAATCAACGCTGAGGGTGCCGCTGACGGTGGTTCCCGCTTGCTGGGTAATGTCGCCATCGGTGCCAAGGGTCACGATGTCAACATGAGCGGTCGAATTGATATTGGCGTTCAGATTGATATCACCTTCCCTTGCGGTCAATTCGACATTATTGGCATCCACTTGCGTATCAACCACCAGATCCCCTTCAGCGTTTCCGTTGTCTGCGGTCACCGAAGGCTCGAAGGTGGTAATCGTCAGGTTGCCGGAGCCCAGGTTGGCATCCGTCTCCAAGGTCAAGCCATCCTTGTCATTCAGGGTGACGTGCCCCCCGTTGGTTGTGAGCGACAGCGTCGTTGTATCGACATTGAGGGCTGTGACATTACCGCCATTGGTATTGAAGTTCAAGTCGGAAGCCGTTAAATCACCAATGACCTGATCAATGTCACCGCTATCTTCAACGGTCAGGTTGACGGTAGCGCCGTTGACGTTGCCATCCAAGGTAATGCCGGATTCAGCATTGCCGTTGTCGGCCGTATTGGCACCGTGACCAGCGGTTACGGACAAGGTACCGGCACCCACTTCGGCGCTGGTGATGGTCAAGCCATCTTTGTCAACCACGCTGGCATTACCACCGGCTGCACCACCCACGGTCGTATCAATGGTCAAGTTGGTGGTATCGACGTTGTGGAGGTCAATATCCCCACCTGTCGTGGTCAGGTTCAAGTTGGTAGCGACGACGGAGCTGCCCGGCTCATCGATGTCAAAGGTGCCGGAAAGCACGTTCAGGTTCACGGTCTGACCGGCCACATCCCCAATAATGGAGAGGTTGTTCTCGGTATTACCGTTATCGGCTGTAGCAGTAGTACTTTGAGCATTGATGGTCAAGGTGCCGGTGCCGACATTAGAATTACCAACCTTCACGCCATCGGTATCGGTCACGGTTGCGTTACCACCGCTGGTGTTCACGGTCAAGGTTTCGGTATCCACATTGTTGGCTGTGACATTGCCGCCCGTGGTGCTGAAGTTCAAGTCGGTGGCCGTCAGGTTGCCCGAGCTTTGAACGATGTTGCCAGCGCCACTGTTGACGTTCAAGTTCACGGTCTGACCGTTCACGTTACCTGCCAGGGTCAGGTTGCCTTCCAGCAAGCTGACACCGTTATTGGCCGTGCTGCCATTGAAGGCGTTGATGGTCAAGATGCCCGTGCCCACGTTGGCGTTGGTCACCCGCAAGCCATCCCGGTCACCAATGGTGGCCGAGCCGTTGTTCGTCAGCACGCTCAGGTTGGTGGTATCCACATTGTTCAGGCTGATACTGCCACCGTTGGTGCTCAGGTTCAGTGTCACGGTCTCCAGCTCACCACCGGATTGAGAAATCCCTTCCGTCGTGTTCAACACGTTCAGGTTGGTGGTCAGGGCATTCAGATTGCCATTCAGGGTCAAGCCCAACTCAGAGGCACCATTATTGGCCGCATTACCGCCGTGAGCATTAATCGTGACAGTGCCCAGACCGGCATTAATCGTTCCGGTGGTCAAGCCATCGCTGTCGGTCAACGTGATGTTGGCCCCCAGCAAGCCCAGACCATTGGTCGTGTTTGCGGTCACATTGGCCACATCAATGTTGTTCAGGGTAATGGCCCCGCCATTGGTGTTCAAGGTCAGGTTGGTAGCCGTCAAGGCCCCTGCCGTCTGGTTGATTACGGCACCCGTACCGGCCAGAGAAACGTTGTTGCTCAGGTTGACGGTGGCCCCGTTCACGTTACCGGCCAGAGTAATGCCGGATTCGCCATTGCTGTTGTTGGCGGTTACGCCAGAGCGGTAAGCATTGACGGTCAAAGTGCCCGTGCCCACGTTGGCGCTGTTGATGGTCAGACCATCCCGGTCGCCGAAGGTGGCATTGGCCCCACCGGAGCCGGCATTGGTGGTATCAATGTTCAAGAAGCGGGTATCCACGTTATTGGTGGTAATGGCCCCTTCGTTGGTGTCCATACTCAGAGTCGTGGCGGTCAGTCTGCCGGCCGTCTGGGTAATGCCGCTGCCGCTGTCGACCACGTTCAGGTTCACGTTCAGACCATTGACATCCCCGGCTAGGGTCAGACCGGACTCGGCAACACCGTTGTCTGCCGCATTGCCATTGCCCGCCGTGACCGTCAAGGTCCCACCGGTGCCAACATTGGCACTGTTGATGGTCAGCCCGTCACGGTCGGTGATGGTGGCGTTGGCCCCTGCAGCTACACCGTTGTTGGTTCTCAAGGTCAAGGTGCTGGCGTCCATGTTGGTGATGGACACAGCGCCACCACGGGTCTGGACGTTCAGGTTGCTGGTGACTTCAAGGTCACCGCTGGCCTGAGATACGCCACCGGTTGTGCTCTTGATATCAAAGGTCGCATTGTTGGCCTGGATATTGCCATCCAAGGTAATGCCGGATTCAGCGTTGCCGTTATCCGCAGTGGCCGTGCCGTGAGCGTTAATGGTCAGGTTACCCGCCCCTAAAGCAGAGTCACCCACAGTTAAACCATCTTTATCGGTCACGGTTGCGTTGCCGCCATTGGTGTTTACCGTCAAGGTGTCGGTATCCACGTTGTTGGCCGTCACGTTACCGCCGTTGGTGTTCAAACCTAATGAGCTGGAAACGATATCCCCAGCGGTCTGGGTGATATTGCCGGTTCCGTTCTGAACCGCCAAGGTCACATTGTTGCTAGTCACATTCCCGGTGATGGCAATACCGCCGTTGTTATGATCCACAGCGGAAGCGCCCGCATTCAAGGTCAGGTTACCGGAACCCAAAGACGCACCGATCAAGGTCACATTATCAACATCACTGACAGTGACATTGGCATTATCCGTGTTGATGTACAACGAATTGGTATCAACGTTGTTTAAGGTGATTGAACCGGTCTCCGAGAACAGGCTCAATTTGTCGGCAGAAATCTGACCGCCAGTCTGGTTGATTTGTCCGGAACCGTTTTCAATTTCTAAAGCAACGTCTTTACCTATCACGTTGCCGGCAATGGTCAACGATTCATTCTTATGAATTGCAGAATTAATGGCATTGGCAGCCTTAATTTCGATGTCACTGGTTCCGGCATTGGCACTGTTAACGATTAAACCGTCATCGTCATAAACAGTAATGTTACCGCTGGCGCTGCCATTGACGGTGGACACGGTCAGGGTATTGGCGTCGATATTCGGCGTGTAGATTGCACCGCCCTGGGTGATCATGGTCAGGTCTGTGGCGTTAATATCGACTGTAAATCCCGAGGCAACAATGCCCCCAGTCCCGTTCTGGACATTCAAGCTCACATTTCCACCGGTCATATCCCCGGTAATGAAGATGCCGCCATTGCCATGCGAAACCGCAGACGCACCGGCATTGATGGTCAGGTTACCGCTGCCCACATTGGCTCCAGTCACCGTAATCCCATCGATATCGGTAATGGTGGTGCTGTTGCCGGCACCGCTGTTAATGACCGACAAATTATCGGCATCAATATTACCCAGGGTAATGTTGCCCCGAGGAATAGCGGGGGCCACGCCACCACTGTTGTTCAAGTCTGAAGAATTGATATTCAACGTCTCTGCACTGATCAAGCCGGTGCCGCCTTGGGTAATCGCCCCGCGGGAATCCAGATTGACCGTACCGGAAGCATTGGAAATAGAACCATCAATGGTCAACGTGCCCGGTTGAGCCGAACCATAAAGCGTTGTTGAGCCGGACTTAAAGCGGTAACCGGCCGTTAAATCGACGGTTTTTGTCCCGCTCCCTGCCGTGGCAATGGTAGAGCCTTGACCCAGGGTCAAATTGTTACCGGCTCTCAAAGTAATGGTTTTCGCCGTCAGGAAGGTGCCCAGGTTGTCATTCACGATGATATTTTGACCCGCTTGGGCAGTGAACGACTTGCCGGAGAGGGAAATACCAACCGTATTATTCGTAAACGTAATATTGTTGGTTGCACTTAACGTGGTGTCGGCATTGGCAGCGTTTAAGAAGCCCGCCCCGACGATATAGTCTCCACTGTAGCTAAAATCAGCCAGGCGAGTGAATCGCAAGCTGTTTTGCTGGTTTGCGTTACAACCCGGCCCAAGGACACAGGTTGGGATGTTGGTCGAACCGGAATTATCAATGGTCAGGTTCGTAGGATCCAACAACAGGGAACCCAGGGCGCCATTAGCGGCGGTCGTATCGACCAGACCCTGGAACAAGAGATTCTCTTTACCGGAGACTTCTACCAAGCCGCCATCGCCACTGGTGGCACCACCCTTGGCGCTAATGGAGCCCTGGAAGATCGTATCCCCATCGGACCAGAGAACGACTTGCCCGCCATTGCCGGAGTCAATGGCGTCGGCTTTCAAGGTGACACCCTCACCGACATAGGTGAAATCGCTATTCTTGATGTTGGGGTCTTGACCCATGTAGCTACCGCCAACGTTGATAGAACCGCCACCGGTTTGACCGGAAGCATCCACAACGGCGCCATCGGTCATGGCAACGAATTGACCCAGGAAGTTAATGGCACCGCCATCGCCTTCCGTCCCGGCCGCCAGCAATTGACCGCCTTCATTCAAGGCCGCCTGACCTTCCACATGGATCGAGCCGCCGGTGGTGCCGCTGGCATCCACCAGGCCGGTATTCTTGATGATGCCGGAACCATCGGCAATCAACTCAACCGTGCCGCCCGCACCGTCAACCACTTTATTGGCAATAATCCGGCCGGAGTTGTTCACAATGACATCCAGCACGGACTCTTTCAAGGCAGCTGCCATGATTTTCACGGCTTCAGCCGACAGGGTTCCGTTGTTGGTAATCAACGTCGTGGCTTGATCCAATTGATCCTGGACCGCCTCATCAATGGTAAACCCAATCAGGTCAGAGCCCAACTGAATCCGATCGCCCACGGCAATCTGGATGCGCCCGGCGGTCACATTACCGCTGTTGACAAACGAAGAGGCCAGGAACGATGCCGAGCCTCCGTTAGCGATATTGATGTTTGCGCCGTCTTCAATTTTAATCTGGCCGAGGCCGGAACCGACGGCCCGGGAGAATTCGTACTGCCCGGACAAGAACTTGTGGTTGGCAATATCCAGCGTGGACGCAACCAGGCCGGATACGGAGATTGCTGCACCTTGCCCAAAGAGAACACCGGCCGGGTTAATCAGGAACACGTTCCCGTTCGACTGGATGGACCCGTAAATCTGGGACATTTGACCGCTCAAAACGCGGTTCAAAATGGTGGAGTTGCTTCCAGGAAGATTAAATTTGACGGTCGCTGCTGACCCGACGTCAAAGGTATTGTAGTTAACGATAGACTGCTGTGCACCTGTGGAGACTTGGAGTACATTGCCGGTTTGGGAAAACACGTGATTCCCCGAGACAGACTGGAAGCCTGTAGGCAATGCATTGGAATCGAGCGCCATGGATTGTGACGTCAAAAGCGATACCCCTGCCATGGTTGCCAACATGGCCATCTTCACGGAAGCGGCCGGGGTGGCGTATGCGGCATTCAACATGCCGAACAACTCAGCAATCATGTGGTTAATGTCATCCACATGGGTGGTAAAGGTTCTGAGTTTCCCATTCAGGTAGTAGAAAAACCGGTGTTTGTTTTTCGCGTCACGGAAGATTTGAGACGGTTTCAGCAGCAGTTTGGTATTCAAGGCGCAGTACTCCACATTACTTAGGTATTACAAATATAGTGAGGCAATGTACATAATAGGATATCAATTCAAGAAATCAATATGATTTGAATAAATTATACATAGTTGTTTAAAAAATCGGAGGTGTGATTTTGATGTTACCTCGACTTTTGAAACGAAATTAATGTTTACAACTATCTTAAAAAAGCCCGCCACTAGAAAATGCGACTTTCCAAACCGAAGTGGAGACGGGCAAATTCGTTGCTTGGAGCCACCCGAAGCAGCGGGAAGCCAAGGTCAAGACGAGCATTCAAGAAGCGAGTGACCTTTGCCCGCATCCCAAAGCCCGCACTCAGCAGGTAAGCATTGGGCTGGACAGAGCCGCTCAGGGCATTCACCCCGCTAAAGGCATAGTTGTCAAAGGCGCCACCGGCATCGGCAAAGGTTACAAACTCCAGGTTATCCCGTAATTTGTAGTCGCGAACCTTCAAATTCTCGGACAGAAAGTGCATGGGCATCCGCCATTCCGCACTCACTACGACCCCGGAGTCGCCAATCAAACGACCTTCGGAATACCCGCGAACCGTCGTGGCGCCACCCAGCTGGAATTGCTCCAAGGCAACCAGGGGATTGGGGGAATATTGTCCTAGGACCTTAAAGATACCGTAGGTAGGACCCACCAGCTTTTGCAGACGAACAATCGAACCGGTATATCTAAAGAACTGGCTTCCAGCCCCCGGACGATTCCCGGAAGCAGGGCGGCTGCTCAGCGAATCGCTCCCCAGGCTGGCGTTGAACAAATCAACCCCGATGCCCAGTTCGTGGCGCATGAACAATTGGCCATGCTTGTCATAGGAACGGAAGTTCAGGGCCGGGGTAATCACCCGCAGCCGGTCTTCGTTCAACTTGGTGCTGCTGGCAACGAACTCGGAGTTCTTGATGCCGAAGCCCAGGTCCGCCGTGAGGACCATTTTTTCAGTCCGCTTCAGCTCCTGGGAGATATAGGGCTGAATCAGGTTGGAGTTTCCACGCAATTTAACGTTATTCTGGCTCAAATCAAAGTGGGTATGGGCGGTACTGATTCCCAGCTTGGTTCCGTGGGGGCCAAGGGGCAGTTCATAGCCGTTAATCACACCAAAGGAACGCTTCGTAAAATAAGGGCTGATAAACCCGGTATCCGCCAGGCCAAAGACGTTGTTGTTGGTAAAGGTGGTCCCAATCCGGAACTGGCCGATGGGATCCCGGCCCAGGTTATCGAAGAAGGGTGCGGCGTGGAGGAAGAAGTTGTTCTTGGTGGGGGACAGAATCACCCGAGTTTCCCCAGGCTTCTCACCGGCCCGCAAGGTGGCCTGAAGGGCCAGATCCGGATTCTCGTTAATCCGGCGCAAGCTTCGTTGCAGGGGAGCCACCTGGAAAAGTTGTCCGGGCTTCAAGGCCACGCGAGGCACAATGGCAGCCCGGCGGAAGTACTTCACCTTCTCCAGGGAGACTTCGCTGACCACACCTTCATCGGCCCGAATGGTCAGAACGCCATCTTCAATCTTCTGGGGCGGAATAAAGACGAGGGTCGTAATATAGCCCCGGGATTCGTAGAGTTCCGTCAATTTGTCGGCCACATTTTCCTGGAGTTCCTGAAGTGAGCTCTCTTTATTCTCATAAGGGGCCACAATGGCTCTCACTTCTTCCTGGGACAAAACAGTAACGCCCTCGACATTGATTTTCTCAATCTTCAAAGGGCGTTTCAGACTGGGGTCCAGGCGGGGTTCTTCAATGGTACTTTTAATGGGGGCCGTGGTCTGCTCCGGAGACTTCTGCTGGTTGTCCAGAATGTCGACGGGGTTCACCTTTTCCGGCTGATCCGTAATGGGACTGGTGACATCTTCCAGGATGGTACCTGAAAAGGTTCTCGGCACATTGGTACCAGGAACAAAGGTGCCTTGAGCATTACTGGCATGCTGCAGCAAAAGAAAACCAACCAAACTGGCGGTAGAAATCAAGCGAGAATATTTAATCAACTCTTAGGACCCCAAGTTATTAACAGCTATCAAACTATGGCACCGTGATAATACAAACACTGAGGCTTTGCAAACCCGAAGTTCGTGTTAAGAAATGTTAAGTTGCCCTGTTTTTACCGGCCACAGTGATGAAGCCCTTGCTTCAAGGACTGCTTTGGGACTGATTGATTATGAAATGACAAATGTAGATTCTTAATGCAAATCCCACCATGCCACTCCTAAACAGAGGACCAACCTGCATTCACAGATCTGTCACCGTGGAGAAGATGCTCTATCAACATCATGGCAAGACCCAGACAACCCGAACACGTCCTTAATCCGTAAGGACCTCAAACCCTCATTGTCGGTAACCACTTTAGGCCTATTATACATGGCGTTTGCAAAGACAGGCAAACCAAATCTATGGTTCTGAAAGCGCTCGCTTTATCAAGCAAAACAAGCAATCTCAAGCACAAACAAGGCCACTATAATTCGTAGAAAAAGCCTTGATAATCAAATCGTTCTTTTCAGTCCGGGTAATTGGGCATTCTCGGGGAGGTACCCAATATCCATCAGCCCAAACCCTTTTTTAAACTCGCTGTAGCTTAACTGCATCACCTTGGAACCCAAATGGGGATTCAGCACTTTCACGGTCTGATACGTCGGATCAATATCGAGAAGCGAGTAGGCGTGGGCATCCAGGACCTCTACCCGTTGCCCCGTCAGGGTCCTTACCTCTTTCCCGATACCGTTGACGGAAACCGTCACCGTCTTCATATACGGTGCCAACTGATTCAAGAGGTCAGACACGTCGACCTTTTCAAAGTCAATGGTCTCGGGATGTTTTCCGGTGAGGGCATAATAACCGTTACCGGAGCCTTCCAGGGCCGCTTGCAGCGACGGGTATCTCAGGGCCTTGTCATGTAAAAACCAGTTTCTCGGGGTCGGATCCGACTCCAGATAAACTCTCGGCACCGGCTGCTTTTCATGAAGGGCGCGGGCATATTCAAAAATCGGCACATACAGCGGGCCGATCGTTCCGGCATAGCCCAACTCCTCCAGGGCCTTCTTGCGGGACACGGGAATCTGAACCTGGGTGTCACCCCATTTGGCATGAAGCGTCACGATGAAGCGATCGGCATCGACCTGTCGGACGGCTTTCTCCAGGCGCCTGGCTTTGACCGGGTGTGTCGTCAGGCTGTTCAAAAACGCAACCTGGGGACAATTCCCCACATTGCGCTGGCCGCACTGGCCTAGCACATGGGCTTTGGCGAAATCGTAATCCTTGCAGCGGCGGGTCAACACAATGGGCTCCGGGTCTTTATCCTCAGTGGGCAAGGGTGGCGAGGTTAATCCAAACCGCACGCTCGTCTGAAGTCCGGGGGGCATTGCCGGATAAAATCTGGCGAAATTCGTCTGTATCGGGGTCATAGTCACCAGGGCCTTCATGTCCTATACTCTCGTGCTGTATAAAATGCACTCAAGCATGGTTTTTGACAGTCCTTTTGAGAGCCGCCTGAGACCGTCATTTGATACCTCGAAATAAAGATTAGGTCCGTGAGTGTCAATCCCTCGGGCGTGTGGCTTGACAGATGGCTGAGCGGGCTCAAAAATAGAAAAACGCATTTCAGAGAGTTGCAGAAGTCAACCACTGTGAAAACCCTGGCCATCACCCCCGCCAATGCCTCAGCAAGCCGCAACGCGGCCAGTGTTGGTGCGGGATTATGTCCTCATGGGTTTTCCCAAATGTCCTGTTCCAAGTGCGGCGGCGGTGGTGGCGGTGGCGCCGCCCCCAAACGCACCGCAGGCCTGATGAGCTGGAACGAAGCCTACGCGTTATGGCGCTCCATTCAAAATGCCCGTATCCGGGAAGAAGATTACCTTCGCAACCGGGAAGCCTCGGTCCGCCAATCGGCCGTAGAGACCAATCGATTGCTTTTCATGCAGTCCATTGGCGCCACGCTGATGCGCTGGGTGCCGTCGGCAGCGCTGGCAACCATGGCCGCAGTCCTTCGCGCAGTCGTGCTGAACCCCATCACCCTGGCCCGAAACGTCATCGCTTCGGTCCCGGCGGCCATGTCTCAAGCCCTTCAGGGGATCAAAGCAGCGGTTGTCACCGTGGCCGATATCGCCGATCGGGTGGCCACCGTGATTGGTGAAAAACTCAAGGCCCTGCAGGAATTTCTCAGCGAGAATTTAAAGAAGCTACGCGCCCAGATCTTCAAGCTCAACATTCTCAAGTCCTTAAAATCCATCTGGAATTTTCCCAAAGCCTTTAAAGAGGAATGGTTGCCCTCGGCCATCGAGAAATTCAAGCGCCGTATCTTCAGCTTCCTCAACCCGGTGTCCACCGAGCCGGAATACGATTCGGACGCCTCGTCCTAATCTTCCCGGGTCTTTTCGCCTTGACGGTTGGCCTGCCCCCCCTTGCGGCCAATGGAGGCCATATGCTCCCGATCCCGGCTCACGGTTTCGCCGCCTTTGCGGCCAGCCACACGCGCTTCCTCGGGGGTAAAAATATGGGCGGTTCCTTTTTCATGAGCCGCTTTACCCCCTTTTCGGGCAATGGCTTTCAACTTTTCCGTGTCCATAGCCGCAAAGCCCCGTTTTGGTTTGGAATCCTGTCTCTTCTCGGTCATTGCAATCTTCTCCTATCAGGACCGTTGAGCTTGAATACAAAGGCCCTACCAACGTTTCCTGTCATCATACTGACGGTCGTCACGAAACGACCATTCTCCAGGTGGCGAACTCTAAGCGAGGGTGCTTTGCGCTCGGGCATCCTTTA
Organism: Vampirovibrionaceae bacterium NZW_1234; assembly: GCA_041697335.1. Taxonomy (GTDB): domain Bacteria; phylum Cyanobacteriota; class Vampirovibrionia; order Vampirovibrionales; family JAGQHJ01; genus JBGUGD01. The sequence continues at coordinate 51,537 of JBGUGD010000038.1, forward strand.
CGGTGTCATCACGCCTCAGGGCTCTTTTGCTTGCTTCGAGGCCGGAGCCTGGTGAAGAGACTCATCCAGCATTTCCGACGTGTTGTAGGCCGCAATTTTGCTGGCCAATCCGGTATCCGGGGCATGGGCTGACAGGGGCCTCATCTTGCCATGACTGCTGGAATGCGGGTTTCTCAGATCAGCCGACCCTCCGGCCCCGGCCCCATGAATATCTCCCCCGGTGGGGCCTCCCATGCGCTTGCCTTGCCCCAGGCGGCTTCTGGTCAGATCGTCCGACATGCCCCCTGCCGACACCCCGCCGGTATGAACATCGGTGGCCGTGCCATCCATGCCGGTCTCATTCACCGAGCTTTCCTCTTCCTGATCCAGATAGAGCTGGCTTTCGGGCGTGGGCGTCCCCCATACATCAATGTCCTCATCCACGGCCCCGTAAATCAGAAGCTCCGCATCCGAGACCGTCTCGGTCAACGTGACGTTTTCTTCCAAGGCCTCCAACGCTTGAGGTTCAGGCTTCTTTCTGGATTCCGAATCCGGTTTCATGATGTTGCGCTCCCTTGTTACCTTCAATCCGTCTATACGGGAGATCATAACAACTTTTACAAAAATAACACTTGCCGGAGACGGCAATTCCACCGCACCTCACCCTAAGTCCGCTTGCACTACAGGCTGTTCTGCTCCTCATTGTCCTTTGGCTAAGACTGGGGTAGGCTATTCTTGTACTCGGTACTGGACCATACCTGCTGCCAGGAGTGCCGCCGCACCGCGACTCTGCTCCTCCCGAGTACCAGTCCTCCCCTTGCTTCTGGCAATGGCGACCGAGAATAGCTTGAACGAGACCCCAATGAACAAAATCAAAACGACATTTCGGGCCCTGTCCAACCCTAATTTTCGCTTATTTGCCGCGGGCCAAGTCCTCTCATTAACGGGCACCTGGATGCAGCAGCTGGCCATGGGGTGGCTGGTTTACCGCCTGACTCATTCGTCGGTGGCCTTGGGCCTATACGGTTTCGTGTCGTACCTGCCTACCTTTGTATTCACGCCCTTCGGCGGCGCCATTGCCGATCGATGGAATCGTCACCGGGTGCTCATCATCACGCAGATTCTGGCCATGGCAGAGGCCCTGCTGATGGCCTATTTAACCCTGTCGGGCCAGATACAGATGTGGCAGATTCTGCTGTTGGGGTTTTTCCTGGGCGTGTTGAATGCCGGTGCCATGCCGGTGCAACAGGCTTTTATCGTGGACATGTTGGATAAAAAAGAAGACACGGCCAATGCCATTGCCCTCAACGCCTCCATGGTCAACATGGCGCGTCTGGTTGGCCCGGCCATTGCGGGTCTGGTGGTGGCCTGGCATGGGGAGGGGCTGTGTTTTCTGCTCAATGGCCTCAGTTACATTGCCGTCATCCTTTCCCTCGCCCTGATGAAGGTCACCTGCCGCCCGCCGTCCGTGGATCCCGGACGTGTGTGGGACAGTGTCAAAGAAGGGTTCCACTATTCCTTTTCCTTTTTACCCATTCGCGTCGTCTTGATTCTGATGGCCACCCTGAGCCTCGCGGTGGCCCCGACGGTCACCATGATGCCGGTCCTGACCCGAGAGATGCTCCATCGCGGGGCTGACATCATGGGCATGTTGATGGCCTCCTCGGGCATTGGGGCGATGACCGGGGCCATTTATCTGGCCTCGCGCCGCACCGTAGACGGCTTGAGCCAGCGCCTGGCCATGGCCATGGGCATCAGCGGCCTGGGTCTGATGGCCTTCTCCCTGTCCCATACGGTATGGCTTTCGGCATTGCTTATGGTGATTATGGGCTTTGGCATGATGGTCCAGATGGCGGCCAGCAATATTTTTCTTCAAACCGTGGTGGACGAGGCCAAACGGGGCCGGGTCATGAGCATCTATATCATGTCCTTCATGGGCTTAATGCCCTTTGGCAGCTTGCTGGCGGGGTATCTCATCAACCACATCGGCTTGCAGGAAACCTTGATCTTAAACGGCCTGGCCTGCCTCACCGGCTCCGGCATCCTCATCACCATGATGCCACGCTTCCAAGCCCAAATCCGTCCCCTCTGCCCCAAAGCCGACCCGGTATAAGCGCCCTTTCTTAACGTCACCGGGTGCCAAATGGGCGTTTAGACCTCAACAGCGTTACTTTTACAGGCTTCCATATCCTGGGAGACACGGGAAGACGCGAACCGGTTTTTGGTAGGAAAGTTGGCCAATAGAAACATTCTCTATCTACGCTAAGCTCGTTTTATCTATTGACATCTCCGGCAAGGGTAGGATAAACCGGGTTCATCATGAGTCAACAATGGCCCAAAGAAGATCTCGTCATAGGCTCCGTGTTCTGGATACTCTTCATTCACCTGATTGCAGTACTGGCGCCCTTTACCTTTACCTGGGCCGGTTTCGCTCTTTTTGTCGTGATGACCTGTATGACTTTGGGCCTCGGTGTTACCTTGGGGTACCATCGTCTGCTGGCGCATCGCAGCTTTGAAACGCCAGCAACCGTCCGGTATTTGTTAGCGCTATTGGGCTGCCTCGCGCTTCAAGGCGGCCCGATACGATGGGTGGCAACACATCGCTTGCATCACAAGGAAACCGATAAGATGGCCGATCCGCATTCTCCCACCCGGGGATTTGCATGGGCCCATGTTGTCTGGACCTTTTATCGCCATCCTCAGCTTAAAACCCCGGAAGACCTGGGCCATTTTGCCCCCGACTTATCCAGGGAACGTTTTCTGTGTTTCCTAGAGCGCTACTATTTGTTGCCCTACTTGGCTTTTTGCGTTCTGGCCTTTGCCATCGGCACGGCTTTGGAGGGCTGGTATCTGGGGGTATCTCTAGTCATTTGGGGATGTGCTTTACGAACGGTTTATTCGTGGCATGTCACTTGGCTGGTCAACTCTGCCGCCCATATCTGGGGTTATCAAAGCCATCCATCATCGGATAACAGCCAAAACAACTGGTGGGTTGCCTTACTCACCTTTGGTGAAGGCTGGCACAACAATCATCATGCCTATCCCTATTCAGCCAGAATGGGGTTCAAATGGTTTGAATTAGATAAGACATACTGGATAATTACACTGATGGCGAAAACCGGTCTTGCCTGGAATGTTGTTCAACCCAAGCGAACACCGGGTTCTGAAAAAGCCGGGCTCTCCTCCCCCATCTCATTGGAATAAAGCAACCTCACTCCCTCTGCCTTGCTGTCATTTCTGGATTTCGAAAGGCAAGCACAGCTCCTGAAATTTCGCCATTCGTCAGTAACGGGGACATCGTAAAGATTACGGGGAATAAAGTCCCATTTCGGTGAATAAAGCTGCTTTCCTGGTCATGAATACTGATGCCCTTCTCAAGCACATCCAGTAACGGGCACGCTGCATTTGGAAAATCCATTCCATCCGCCTGGTGAGCATGTATCTTGTCATGGATGGATTGCCCCATTAATTCCTCTTTCCGCCAGCCTAAAAGCGTTTCCGCAGCCGGATTTAAAAAGGTCACATGCCCAACGTCATCAATGACATAAATCCCTTCTTCCATACTGGAGGTAATGACGTTGGTAAAATCAATCTGTTGATTTAACCGTGCTTTTTGCTCGCTGAGCAGGTGTTCTGTATGCTGTTGCTCTACAAGTTCCTGCTTTAAGCTGATATTGGTATTCGCATAATCAGACGCTGCATTATTTTCTGCGGCTTCACTTATTTTTAGCAAGTAGTCTGCCCAATCTTCCCGTTTATTCACCATGAACGTTTCCAACCTATCTTGTACAGATGGCCTTGTAACTGTTTAAGGCCTCTCTATAATAGGATCTATTCTCATGAAGCAAATATCCATAAGGCACATACCTTATTTCAGCGGGTAGCGGACGTATTCCAGTGCTTGATTCATGAGACAGAGTGTTCTTGTTTTCGGTCATGCTGCTTCTGCTGTAGACCCGCTTTAATCTCGTGCTGTGCCTGTACGGGCAGTAAACGATGGGCCAGGGGAAATAATTCTTTTTCTTCCTTCTCAAAATGTCGTTTGATGGCTTCTTGCAGGAGGGTAATTTTGTCCTGAACTTTTCGGGACTCTAATTCTCCCTGGAAGAGTTCATGAATGGCGGATTGTGCTTCTTCGGAATCCAGAAAAACGTTGACCTTACGCTGCAGATTTTTAGAGTGGCGTTCATCCTGAAACAGTTCGCCGATGAGCTGCTTTACTGCCAATTGCTGTTTAAGAAACTTCTCCGTGGTGGACTTTGTTTCAGCCATCCGCAGTAAAGGCTCATAGAGAAGTTGCTCTTCCAACTCCATCTGAAAGAGCAAATTATCAAAAATGGATGAAAACGCATTCTCTTGGGAAATATCTCCAGATTGGAGCGAATCAAGCTGCTTAACCAGTTGAGAATGGCTCTTTGCAAGTGAGTTGAACAGATCCATACGTTTCATCCCATGAAACCAGAAGCTGCCTATAGCCTAATTCTTTTTTACCTCGTTACCTACTGCACAACTGGCGATACTTCTCGCACCTGCGTAGACCAGCCCAACAATAAACGCGTACCCTCAACGCCTGAAGCAGAATTAATGCTTATTTAATTTCGAAGGCCATTCTTCTTTCGAGGTCAGGACTTTTCGATTTGTAGAACGTTTTAAATCCGATAGAGGTGTAAAACTCCTCAGATTTTTGATCATGGACAGTAACAAATATTTTTTTAAAATTACGAGCTTTCGCTTCACTTAAAGCAATTTGGAATACGCTATCCATCAGTGTATTTCGATTCTGATCCGAGTTAAGCAATGTTTCGGATAAATGGGTTTCCCAACTTTCCAAGGTAAGGAGTGTAGAACCAGGACGTGCATAATCAAAACCCAACTCAGAAACTAACTTTCCTTGATGCAGAGCACGAATTTGGCATGGCATGGATTTTCCATTAGGATCAAACGTCGGGACGGCGAGTTCTATGTCTAATGTCACCGGTTCGTTATTGGGGCCGGTAAGCTCGATTTTACGGGGATCGGGAAGAATACCCAGTAGAATAGCAACCAGAGGTCTTCCTGATGTTGGAGCCTGATCTTCAGACTTCGCATTATCAGGTCTTTTGGGTTTAGGGACAGGGATGGGCCTAGGAGCCGCCGAGGGTGATTCAACAGGTGTCTCTAAGGAAGGAGAGGTTGGCTTAAGAGGTTGTATAGTCGGAGCATTCTTCTCAATACTGGGTAAAGATTGCTTTCGCTGCTGAGGGCGTTTTCGTCGTCTACGTCGAGGGGCATCACTCTCCTTGGTAGTTGAATCTTTGGTAGTTGAATCTTTTTGAGGCTTGCTCGATTGATTTTTATTTCCTGCTCGTCGAAGCTGAAAGGCTTGATAGATCCCTTTAACCAAAGCAATGGGCAGCCAAAGAGGGGCACTGACAAAAGCAATTAGCCCGCCCAGCAGAAAAGCGAACTTGCTTGTCAAAGAGCCTTTCCAAAATACCTTGCTGTCCGAAGCAGTTGAGGACAGATTTTCATCGGATCCAAATCGAACTGAATCCTTATTCATTGGAGGAACCTGAAGCGGAGAGCTTGATTTTTCCACCATCGTGTAGGGTTTAGTTTGAAAAAAGGGGAAACTTGATTTGATCATGATTCCAATTTGATACTTTCCAACACCGGATAAACGATTCTCAAGAAATCTTGGTGCTAACGGTATATAAATCTTGGTTACATGCCGTTACAAAATTTAGATATTGATTTAAATATGAAATCAAATCAAGGAGGAAATTTTCGGTTTTTTGATTTTTCAAAGCGCTGAAAGCAATAGTCAATAACACGCTTACGAAATCAATTGAAAATAGGTTAAAAACAAAATGATGGCGTCGAAGGGGGCTATCAAGCGAAGTAAATCTTCCAACCCGCCGAATAAAACACATCAACACCTACGCAGACCAGGCGAAACAATCGTATTGAACTCGCCAGCAAACAATGAATACAGATTTATGGCCCTCTCTGGTTGAGGATCGGATTGATGAACTCACCTATCAGCTTAAGCAGCAGGAATTGACAGAAGAAAAGAAACGTTATTTCACCAGCTTGCTTCATCGCCCCCCGAAGGCAGAGGGAGCGGGCGTTCAGCATGGTTGAGGCTCTCCTTCAAAAGGTCGAGGATTTACAAGAACCCACTCTCGTTAAAATCGGGTATCACCCCGACAAAGTCAGAGAGTGAACACCATAAGCTATTTACCACAGACAAAAACCGACATAGGTATACCTTAAGATTATTACCCTCAGAGGCTATCAACCCTATCAAAATCTTAAGAATGTCTAAAAACGGGCATAACCACTATATAAATAGTATATAATTAAAGTATTCTCAGTAATGTAGGTTCGTAAGAAAGTGAAGAGGTACGCTATGACGGATTCAACAATCGATTGGTACGAAATCAAAGGGCGCTATATGGCGGGGGAGAAGCCAAAGCGCCTGGCCCAGATGTATGAGATTGACCCCAAGCAGCTCAGCAACATCATTGTACGCCAAGGCTGGCGAAAGCAGCGCGAGGAAATCCGCCTGAAAGTCGCCGAGGAGTTCGTGGACGCCCAACGGGAACTCAACCGGAAAGCCATGCACGTTGTGGACCTGGTCCTGTCGTCGCTCATCACCGAGGACGGCACCCTGAACTGGGAGGCCTGCAAGACGATCAAGAGCAGCGTGCTTCGCCTGTGCCTGCAAATGGCCATGCCCGACAAGGTCAAAGTCCGGGAAGTCACCCACACCTTCGGCGAAGGCCCCGAACCCTGGCGCACCTTCACGGAGCCTCCCAGCACGGATGACACGCCTCCGGTGAGTAAAACTGAGCAAAAATTCGAATTTGAAAATCCCTCAGCCCCGGAGTTCTGGGCCACTTCTCACGAAAGCTCCACGTTTAAAGAACCCTTGAGCGAAGACGCCTTAAGCGACCCGACCGCGGGTATGGCGGATCCCGCCACTCCTTTGGTGAGCCATGACGTGAGTAAAAGTGAGCAAAAATTCGAACATCAAAATAACTCATCCCCGGCATCCTCTGAACCTGAAGCCACGCCCCCGGCCCCGACCGTCCCGGAGCCCCCGCAACCCAGCAAACTCCTGATGCTCGCCCAACTGCCCCATATGTGGGACATGTGGAACCGGATCAACACCCTGATGGCCCAGGCCCCACGCCTGTCCCTGCCCGATGAGCCCCATGAGAAAAATGAGCAAAATCGAGCCAACAATCACACGTCGCATGACGGGCCACCCCTCTGTGCCAACCTGGGCGAACCCTATGATACATACCCTTATCCGGGTCAGCCCGAGCGCAACCGAATCCAAAGCAACGCCTTCCGGCCCCAAAGACCCGTTTAAACCGGCCAGCCTGAATTTTGAGAAAAATTATTTTTTTCTATCAAAATTGGTTGACATGTGAATTTGCTTAGTGTAATTTGAACACACTTTAATTTTTCGCACCACATATATGGGTAATGGACTATGGCATTATTCTCGACATCTGAAGGATCCTGGCACGATTTCTAACGCCAGCTTGCCACCCCTGCGACAGGTTGCCGCAACACGCCTGTCGGTGCATCTGTTGGCAACATGACCTGGCTTTGGTTTACGCTGCCTGTGCACGCCCCATATAAACCCGTCAATCCGGGTTCCCCTCTCTAAAGATAGACATTCACAATTTAACCGTTCATCACGCCGTCGAGCACGGGCCAATCTGGCCAACCCTACTTTCTGCTCGCACACTGTCTTACCACAGCTCGACGCGGCATTACGAATAATGAGGATTTAAAGGAGATTTTGACGATGCTTCGTCAACGTATTGGTTCAATGATTCCCATGGTCGATCTGACCTGGATGAAGCCCCGTTTTCAGGGCAACACCATTGTGGTGGGCGCCCAGTGGGGCGATGAAGGCAAGGGCAAAATTGTCGATGTCCTGGCCGAATATGCCGATGTCACCGTGCGCCCCACCGGGGGCTGCAACGCCGGCCACACCCTGAAGCGCGGCAACGATGTGTTCAAGCTCCACCTGATTCCCTCCGGGATTTTGCAGCCCAACAAGCTGTGCGTCATCGGCAACGGCACGGTCATCCACCCGGATGTCCTCCAGCAGGAAATCACCGGCCTGACCCAACGCGGCATCTCTCTGGCCAACCTGAAGATCAGCGATCGGGCCCACGTCACGCTTCCCCTCTACACTGCCCTGGACAAGGCCCAGGAAGTGGCCCGGGGCAACCAGAAAATCGGCACCACCGGCCGGGGTATCGGCCCCACCTACGAGGCCAAGGTCGCCCGCACCGGACTTCGCGTGGCCGACCTGTTCGAGCCGGAAGCCGTCCTGTCCGCCAAGTTGGCCCCCGTGCTTCGGGCCGCCAACCAACGCCTCAGCAGCCTTGGTCAGCCCGAATTCACCATGGACACCGTCCTGGCCGACTGCAAGCGCTTTGCCGCTATCCTGAAACCCTACGTCGCCGATACGGTCACCCTGCTCAATCAGGCTGTGGCCCAGAACAAGGAGATCCTCTTTGAAGGCGCCCAGGGGACCCTGCTTGATGTGGACTTCGGCACCTACCCCTACGTCACCAGCTCCAACGCCACCGCCGGGGGCACGCTCACCGGCTCCGGCATCGGCCCCAGCAAAATCGACCGGGTCCTGGGTGTCCTGAAGGCTTACAGCACCCGGGTCGGCGAAGGCCCCTTCCCGACGGAGCTGGACATTGCCACCGACACCGTGGGCAAGACCATGTCCGAGGTCGGGCAGGAACGCGGCACCACCACCGGACGCCTGCGTCGCTGCGGCTGGTTTGACGCCGTGGCCGGTCGCTTTGCCGTCCAGGTCAATGGCCTGACCGATGTGGCCATCACCAAGCTCGATGTCCTGGATGGCCTCGATGAAATCAAGATTTGCACCGGCTACCGCAATAAAGCCACCGGGGCGATCCTCCAGCACGTGCCCACCCAGGTCTCCCAAATGGCCCAGTTGGAACCGGTGTATGAAACCATGCCCGGCTGGAAAACCCCGATTACGGAAGCCAAAAAACTGGAAGACCTGCCCGTCAACGCCCGGCGCTACTTGCAGCGCCTGTCGGACCTGATGGGCGTGCCGGTGTCCATCATCAGTGTGGGCCCCGAACACTCGCAAACCATTATTCTGGACAACCCCCTGACCTCGCCCAAACGGCAAGCCGCCGTCAGGGCCATCCCGCTGGCCTAGGGGCTTATCCCAACAGTCGTATATTAGAGGAGTGATCCGAAGAAGAGAAACGATGAGAGGTATGACAATGAAATCGGCCCCAGAATTGGAAGCTCCGGGAACCCGATTTCAGAAGGTGGACGGTACGGCTTCGAGCCAATAAGCCGTATAACTGGTAGCCATCGGCGAGCCCCCCTTTGCCGATGGTTGCCCTCCACCTGGGGGACACACCCAGGATGCGAACCACACCGGCTTGGCGTATAATCGGGTTTTTCACCATCCCGTTCCAACGGGTTCGATCGAGGAGGAAACTCACATGCAAGTGACACGCTTCTCCGGCACCTACCGGATTCAGCTCAACGGCATCAAGCATGCCCCCTGGTATGACAGCAGCAAGCACGACACCAATAACCGGACCCAGGGCGAAGCCTTTTTAAACGCCCTCGCCACCCAGTTCTCGCAGACGCTGCCGGATCGCCCCCAAAAAGAAGGGCGCACCTACCTCGGCATGCCCCAGCGCCCCTACCGGTCTCTCCTTCTCCAGGAGAAGCATCCCGACAGGGACGCCTACCACAACGTGATGCGAGTCACCGTGGACGATGCCCACACCTACAGCTATGCCATTCGCTGCTTCGATGATCTGGATGCCCCCACCGAGCAAGCCCTCCAGGCCCTTTCGCCACAGATTGCCTCATGGCGAAAAAGCCCCAACGGCAGCTACGACCGAAACAAGCCCGACGACTGGGGCTGGCTGAACAACGCCACGGGCCTGACCCGGGAAGCGATGAATCTTTTCAAGGCCTTTACCGCCCGCTTTCGCAAAGACGAGGCCTAATCAAGCGCCTTGATGTCAAATACGGCTTCCGGCGGCTGCTCCGGCTCCTGCTGAAGGGTCACTTCCAGGCGAGATGGCTTGGTATCCTGAAACACCTTCCGGAGCGCCTCAAGCGTCCGATCATACAGTGCCTCTAAGCCTTCCGGGGCATCTTCCGCGTCGTTCACCTCGGCAATCAAGTCATCCTCATCCATCTCAGGGTCCAGATGATGCTCCTTCTGGTAGGCCCTGGCAATGGCCAGCTCTTGTTTCCGGTAATCGTCAACCAGGGTTTTGATCTGGGACGCATGATTGCCAAGGGCATCATCGGCAATAAAGACCTGTTCATTATGGACCAACCTCGGATCCGACACCGTTGCGGGCACTAAATCAGTGCCCGAGGGCTCAAAAATATACATGGCCTCCAGGCTATCCCCATTGATAAAGCGCTTTGTCCTGTCTTTCGGAGGGAGGACGGTTGCCATACGACAGTAGTCCCTGACCAACAGCGTATCGGGAATCACGGTAAACAGGTCCCGCAACGAATTCCGACGTGCATCTTCACGCAGGTGCGCTTTCATCAGGATATTAAACGCGCGCCCCACCGGATTGGCATTGGGGGGCTTCACACGTTGCATGCCCCGAACCGTTCCGTTAATCACCAGATCATCCTGAACATTGGCCTCGGTCACCAGGTTATGGATTTTATCCTCATACCGAACCCGGTTTACATAATAGATGCCCGAAAAACGGGGTAACTGTGTCTTTATCATGGGTGGAAGCTCCTATGACTCTCAAATGACGGATAACGACCTAAAATAACCACATCTTAATCCCGTGTGTGCGGGGTAATCCGGTAGCTGGCTTCCGGCGGCTGCTCCGGCACCTGACTGACGGTCACATGCATGGTCGCCGACACACTGTCTTGGTAAAGCGCTTTCATCTTTTCCTGGATGACTTCATGCACCAGGGCCGATTCTCCGGCGAAATCGTCATCTTCGTACAACTCGTCCAACAGCTCATCCAAAGGAATCGCCGGATCCAACTTCCGCTTTTTCCGATACGCGTCTGCCAGCACGGCCTCCTGTTCCCGAAACTCTTCCACCAGGGCCGTCATGCGGGTGGCATGGTCCCCCTGTTCATCATCGGTAATGAAGATGTTTTCATCAAAGTAGTGCTTGGAATGAAAGCGCCCTTTGGGCAAAAGTTCCAAGCCTTTCGGGCTGAAGGAATGCAGGGAATCCATGGCATTTCCTTTGATATAGGTTTTCCGAGGGGGGTCCTGATTCAACTTCGGCGCCAGCTTACAAAAATCCCGAACCCGCATGACCTCCGGCATCGCCCCAAACATGGCTTGTATCAGATTAAACGACTTATCCACGATGAGCTGTTCTCTCATCCGATGATGAAACAGCTCACCCACGGGATGCCCCCCTTCAGGGGGGCGTATCTTGAGCATACTGCTCAGCGTACTTTCAATAACAGCGTCATCCTGCGACGTATAGGTTTCCTGCACCCGGTGAACCTTGTCGTCGGTAACGACTTTCTGGACCACATAGATCCCGGCAAATCGAAGGGAAGCAATATTCATAAGAGTGGAAGCTCCTTAGACAAACAAATGACACACGCTTAAAGATCTGGAAAAGACGTTTCTCCAAAGCCAGGGGATGGCCTTACGCAAGCACCTCCAGTCGATAGGTGGCTTCAGGCGGTTGCTCTGGAGTTTGCTTGACCGTAATGTGGAGTTCTGCCGGTTGAGCCGACTTGAATAACGTTTTAAGCTTGTCGACGGTCTGCTTGAAAGCCAGTCCAACGTCATTGGTGAAGTCTTCATTGCTTTCATACAGTTCATCGACCAGCTCCGCTAACTTCAAGTCCGAAGGCAGGCTTAGGCGTTGCCGATAGGTTTCGGCCACATCGGCTTCGTGCTTTCGAAACTCCGAAACCATTGCCTTGACTTGAGTCGCATGGTTGCCTCTTTCATCATCCGCCAGAAAGACCTGCTCATCGAAGTAGTGCCGGGGATTGAACTGCGATTCGGGAAGCAGACGATACCCCAACGGGCTGAAAGGCCCCATGACCTTTTGCTGGTTGGCCGTCACATAGCGAACCCCAGGTTCTTCGGCTTTTAATGCCCGAGTGGAGCGACAGAAGTCACGAACCATCATTGTTTCAGGCTCTACCCCCAAAGCGTTACGCATAAAGTTTTGGGATTTCTCCGCTTCCAGCTGCTCGCGCATAACCGCGGCAAACTCTTGTCCCATAGTGCTCGACATCGAAGGCTGAATGGTCAGCAGATCGTGCATGGTGGCCAGAGCCAGCGCATCTTCTTGTGCGGTAAAGGTTTCTTCTGTTTTGTGGATCGTATCTTTGGCAACGACTTTCTGGACCACGTAGATGCCGGAAAACCGAAGGGGAGCCAGGGGCAACGTCATCATCTTCTCCTTAAGCAAATCAACTCTCGGATACCGAGCCGCTATAAAACAGCGTCAGGCAAAACCGGGTGGGATGCCTCAATAAACCCCATCAATCATGAAAATTGCCTCAGCAATCCAAAGGATGACTGTTGGCATGCCCAATCGACTGAATACAGGCTACAGTGGTTTAAAGTCCGGGATGGCGCTATCTTTGGCCGAGATTTGGCTCAGCGGCAACGGCCAGGAAATGGCGAAATACGGATCGTCCCAGCGGACACCCCGCTCCGCACTGGGGGTATAGGACGTGGAGACCGGATAAAAGACCTCGGTATGGTCTTCCTGGGTCTGAAACCCATGGGCACAGCCGGGCGGCACATAGAAGGACTGCCGGTTTTCGGCGGTCAACAGGACGCCGGTCCATTGCAGATAGGTGGGCGAATCCGGTCGCAGATCGACAATCACATCGTAAATGGCGCCTCGGATGCAGCGCATCAGCTTGGCTTCCTGATGCGGGGCAATCTGGTAATGCAGTCCCCGAATGGTCCCTTTCTCCCGGCTATAAGAGAGGTTACACTGGGCAATGTCCGAGACCAGACCATGCTGGGCAAACTCCTCCCGGCACCAGGCACGCCCGAAGAAGCCGCGCTCATCGCCGAAGGTTTCTAAATCAATGATGTAGGCCCCATGAATCGGGGTGGGGGTAAATTTCATCGGCGGCGGTTTCCTTGCACATCTCTGGGAAAATCGGGTCTGACAAACACGGTACGGCCTAAAGGGAAGATTGCAACCACTGGTCCAGAAACAGAGTCAGGCTCTGGAAGTCGTCCCGTTGTTTCATGCGCCGGTGCACCCACTGGCCAAACCGTTTATCGCGCTGGGGCAGGGCGTACTGGTGGTAGGTGATGCGCTCTTTCAGGGTTTGGGCCAAATCCACCACACTGTCCCACAGAACTGCCGGGATGGACTTCAGCCGAGTCGGAGGGCCCTGCTGCTGACCAATGCGAAGCCCTTGCACCAGGAATCGTTTGGGGAACAGATACATCCGCCCCAAAAAAGCACTGAAGGCATAATCCACCAAACGATCGGCTTCATCCGGAGGCACTTCGGGCTGTACCCGCTTGGCATGCTTGACGACACAGGCCTTAAAGCGATTGTACTGCTCCACAAAGGCGGGTTTATAGATCTCCCGGTCGAAGACGACTTTCTGATGCACGGCCTGCTGATCCTGGCGGCCCATATAGAAGGTGTCCACCACTTTGACCTTGCCGTACAGGCAGGCCATGGCGTTCATCAGAAACTCCATAAAGACAAAGTAATCCGGGTGAACCGTCTCCACCACCTCCTGCATCACCCAGGCCAGATGCTCGGTGCGGTAGACGGCATAGGTCAGATCGGAATAGTTGTAGAAGAAGCGAATCACCCGCGTCAGCGGCTCCTCGTCTTGCGTGGACGAAAGCCAGGGGTAAAGATGTTGCGTCAACTGGTAACGGCGGTTTTCCGGGTTGATTAGGACAAAGATATCGTGGCCGTGAGCCGCGGTATGGTCCGGATGCGTGCGTAAAAAGGCCACAGAGGCCTGAAGCCCTGCCGGGTTCAGAAAATCATCATCAGGAACAAAGGCCGCATAGGGGGTCGTCACCGAGCGAAGCCCCTCCTGCCAGCGAAGATACTGGGGAAAGTCCGGCGCAAAGCCTTGGTACTGGACTCCTGCAGCCTGACATAAACGCTTGTTCTCCTGGGCAATCTCCGGGTTCGAGCCGTCCAGAACGATCACCGTCAGTTCCGTCAAGTCATAGGCCTGTGAAAAATAGGTCAGCGTGCGTCTCAAATCCTCAGGACGCTGATAGGTGGGAATAAGCAGGGTCAGATCCGATAAGGTCACGAACTTCCGCCAATGGGTCTCACTAAGACAGGGGCTGGTTTTATTATACCAGTGGACATTGCATTACCGTCGCCCAAGGCTTGGCTGACACAAAGGCGATTCCGCACGGGGGCACCAGGGCACGCATGGCGCGGGAGCCCACCTGGGGCAATCCCGTCTAAAATACCACGTCAAAGCCCAGAGGGCCTTTACCGGATCTGCGGGCCGAGCCCGATGCCACAACGGCCCCATCACACTTTGTAATAGTAGAAACCCGGAACAAGCGGGCGTCGGAATCCCCTCAAAAAAATTCCTCTATTCATGGGATTAAGGATATATCAAATGTGTCGAATAATGATAACAGTTGGGATAGGAACATTGCGATCAGGCCAGAATCCTGGCATGATGTTTATCAATGTGGGTCGCGCTTGACGGTGCCAAATCACATTTATGTATCAGGCGGGACTTTCGAGCAGGTGATGAGGGCAACCCCCACGCCCGGGCTCTATTCCTTTCCTGTAACCCGCCCTGAGAGCTTGAATCCTGGTCTTTTGACCATCCGAAGGGCATCTTCCCGATGAACCCCAGCGAGCGAAAGGAACGCGTCTGTTGAAAATTCTGGTCACAGGAACAGAAGGCTATATTGGCTCTGTGTTGGTGCCGCTTCTGGTGGCGCATGGACACGAGGTGGTTGGTGTGGATACGGGCTACTACAAGGCCGGATGGCTGTATGAAGATGCCACGGCCCCCCATTATCGCCTGCTGAACAAAGATATTCGCGACATCACCCTGAACGACCTGGACGGCTGCGACGCCGTGGTTCATATGGCGGAATTGGCCAATGATCCGGCGGGCGAGCTTTGCCCGGACGTGACCTATGCCATCAACTACCATGGGTCCCTACACCTGGCACGGCTGGCCAAGCAAGCCGGCGTGTCCCGATTTGTCTACACCTCCTCGTGCAGTGTCTACGGGGTGGAAACAGATGCCATGGTTACGGAAACCTCGGATTTGAATCCCGTCAGCGTCTATGCCCAGTGTAAGGTGCTGGTGGAACAGAATGTCATGCCGATGGCCACAGAGTCTTTCTCACCGGTCTTTCTGCGAAACGCCACGGTCTTTGGCTTGTCCCCCCGAATGCGCTTTGATCTGGTCCTGAACAACCTGTCGGGTCTCGCATGGACCTTGGGTGAAATCAACATGATTAGCGACGGCACCCCGTGGCGCCCCCTGGTGCATGTTCAGGATGTCTGCCAGGCTGTTCTATGTGCCCTTCAGGCCCCCCGGGACATTGTCCATAATCAGATTTTTAACGTCGGTGATACCCGAAACAATTTCCAGGTCCGCGATATTGCCGAAATCGTGGCGGAGGTCTTCCCGCACTGCCAGATTCGCTTTGGCGATCGGGGCAACGATGCGCGCAGCTACCGGGTGGACTTCAGCAAGATTCACGACCAGTTGCCGGGCTTTTCCTGCCAGTGGACCGTGAAAGCCGGGGCCGAGCAGCTGAAAGAGATGTTCCAAAAGCTGGATATGACCTACGAACAGTTTATGTTCCGGGGCTTTACGCGCATGCGCCAACTGGAATACCTGTTGTCGACCCAGCAGATTGATGATTACTTCTTCTGGGCGCGTCCATCCACCCTGGTGCACCAGTTGCCCACACCGCTGTATCCGGCTGACGCCAGCCTGGTAAGCCGTGCCGGTTAGTCAGGGTTTTCAGGGTGCCATGAAGCGGGTTCTGGTGACAGGTGCAACGGGCTTTATCGGCCGCCACTGCCTGCCCTACCTGGTGGCTGCCGGGTATGAGATTCACGCCTTGACATCGCGTCCTTCATCGGATGCGGATTGGCAAGCCCTGGCTGAGGCCTGGCCCCAGGTGACCTGGCATGCCGTCTCCATGTTTGAAACCGAGAAATTGGAACGGCTGGTAGCCGAGGTTCAACCGACCCATCTGCTGCACCTGGCTTGGGAGCTTCCGCCCAAGCTGTCGTGGGATTCCCCCAAGCACTTCCTATGGATGGAAGCCAGCTTGAAACTCCTCCTGGCCTTCCACCAGCATGGCGGACAGCGGTGTACCTTCAGCGGCACCGGCTTTGAGTATGACGCCCGCTATGGGTATTGCTCCGAGTCACTGACCCCGAAGGCCTCGACCAACTTGTACGGCACAACCAAGCATTGTCTCCAGTCCATGACCGAGATCTACTGCCAGCAACACCAGCTCAGCTACGCCTGGGGACGGGTCTTTTTCCTCTATGGCCCCTATGAGGCCAAGTCCCGTCTGGTGGCCTCTATCATCAATGCCTTATTGGATGAGGCACCGGCCCGGTGTTCGCATGGCAACCAGATCCGGGATTATCTTCACGTGGCCGATGCGGCCTCCGCCCTGGTAGCGCTTTTGGACAGCGACGTGACCGGACCGGTCAACATTGGTTCGGGTACGGCGGTGACGCTGAAGCAAATCATCTATGCCATTGGCGATATTCTGGGCAAATCCCATCTCATTGAACTGGGCGCCCTGCCCAGCCCGCCCAATGAACCGGCCTTGCTGGTGGCACAAGTGGAGCGGCTTCAGCGGGAGTTGAAATGGTTGCCCCAATACTCCCTGGACCATGGCCTTCGCGAAACCGTCGCCTGGTGGCAATCCCAGCGCTATTGTCTAAATATGCCAGGCACCGTATGATACTAATATCCCCCGGCGATGCCGCTGTTCCCGGCCCGAATTTCGGGAGTTCGTCCTTAAGAGAAACGGTCGTTGCTATGCCTCCATCCGTTGCGTTTAAACACAAGATTTGATCCGCCATGTCGGTTCCATCCCCCGCAGAGCTCACATTACTGATCCCCACTTATAACCGCCCCGCCGATTTGCGGCGGACAATCCGGTACCTGGCCCACGTGTATCATCTGGAGTCGTTGCCGGTGATTGTGCTGGACGGCTCGACGGATTCCGAGGCCTTGTACCAGAACAAGCGGCTCTGTGACGAATACGGCGTGCGCTACAATGTCTACGATCGCCGAGTCAGCCAATTTGAGCGCTGGCTGGATGGGGCCAGACAGGTCGAAACGGAACTGGTCTGCGTGGTGCCGGATGATGATTTCCTTTTGCCAGAAGGGCTTGAAAAAGCCGTGGGCTATCTGAAAACCCACCCCGACTACGCCTCGGCCCAGGGCTATTATACCTATCTGCTATTGGAAGAAGGCCAGTTCTGGTTTGAACCCCATTTCTGGACAACCCGGAAATCCATTGAAGCCGATGACCCGCTGGAACGGCTCATTGATTTTTACAACCATTACTCCGATGTTATCTATGCGGTTCACCGTCGGGAGCATTTGCAGTTCTTGCTGGAGCAGACGGTTCAAAACTATTCGGACTCGGAAAGCTTTGTCTTCATGGAGTTTCTCTTTGGTGCCATGACCGCCCTAAAGGGCAAGGTCAAGGTCCTGGACGTGCCCTACTCCTTACGCCAGCGTGGGCAGGCCAATCACCAGAAGCTCTGCTTTGATCGCTACATCTACACTGCCGATTTCCTTGAGAAGTACCAAAAATACAAGGCCAGTGTCATTGCCTATGCCCGGGACCGTTATCGAGCCGACCCGGAAACCGTGGACGCGGTTGTGGACTACGCCTTCGGCATGCTGCTGAGCATCCTGTTTCTGCACCCCAAGCAGCTAAAAGTACGGGCGCTGCGTCACCTCCGTCCCGAACCCCCACGCGAGGGCGCTCTTGGCGCGTTCGCCCTGTTGGGCGAAATGATTCAGGACCTGTGGCAGGCGTTTGCCACCCGCCTGGTGTTTTATATTTACGTCTTACCCCAAAAGCACCCGGCCTTCCATTGGCTGGCCAATGCCATCTACTCGCAGCACCCGGATTTTATGGATATTCACACGTTTTTACGCCAGGAAATCAAAGCCGAACAACACGAACCTTCCTACTAGCCTAGACGTTCAGCGGTCGTTGGGAGAACCGGGCAATGGCCTCGGCAACCTGGTCCACGGCTTCGGCAGGCAGGTGGGGCCCCATGGGCAGGCTTAGAATTTCCCGGGACAGGTTTTCGGCCACAGGGTAGGATTGATGGCCATGACTGGCCCGGTAGGCTCCCTGGCGGTGGGGGGGCGTCGGGTAGTGGATGAGGGTCTGAATGCCCTGTTGTGTTAAATAGGCTTGGAGCGCCTCGCGATCGGCGGAGCGAATGACAAACAGATGCCACACGGACTCGACTTCCGGAAGAATGTGCGGGACCTGAATATCCGGCACGCTGGATAAACGCTGGATGTACTGCTCGGCAACCGACCTGCGATGCCGGTTCCAGTCATCCAGAACCCCCAGCCGCACGCGTAAGAACGCGGCCTGAAGTTCGTCCAGGCGCGAGTTTACCGCAGCCACATCGTGAACGTATTTCTGGGTTGAGCCGTAGTTGCGAAGCTTCCGGATTTTTTCAGCCAATGCGGCATCCTGGGTCACGACAGCCCCGCCATCGCCCAAGGCCCCGAGATTTTTGCCGGGATAAAAACTAAAGCCGGCGGCAATACCAAAGGTCCCGACAGGTCGACCCTGATACCGAGCCCCATGGGCTTGTGCCGCATCTTCAATGACAGCAAGATTATGCTCTTGGGCAAAGGCCAGAATGGGCACCATATCCGCAGGCTGACCATAGAGATGCACCGGCATAATGGCCCGGGTTCGGGGGGTCAATGCCGCCTCCAGACGAGCCGGATCCAGATTATGGGTACCAGGATCGGGTTCGACGCCCACCGGGGTTGCTCCGGTTTGGGATACGGCCAGCCAGGTTGCGATAAACGTATTGGTAGGCACCAAAACTTCATCGCCTGGGCCAATCTCCAGGGCACGCAGTATTAGATACAGGGCATCCAATCCGTTACCCACGCCAATGCAATGCGAGGCCCGGCAGTAAGCGGCAAATTCCGATTCAAAAGCCTCCAGTTCCGGCCCCAGGATAAAACAGCCGGAATCCATGACCCGGTGATAAGCGGCATCCAGTTGGGGCCGCAAGGCATCGCAGCCGGTTTTCAAATCGAGAAAAGGAATGGTCATGCTTGGGGTTCCCGATTGCGGACACTTTCGAGAAACTCGGAATAGCACCGGTAGTAATCGGCTTCGTCATAATACATAGAGGCCAGGGCCATACAGACCGATCCGGAGGAGAAGTTGTCAATCTCCCGCCAGACGCCAGGGGAAATATAGAGGCCAAAATAAGATCGGTTCAAATGATAACGTTGCTTGTGGTGTCCATCGTCCAGCAAGACATCGAAGCTGCCGGACATGGCAATGAGAACCTGCTGCAATTCCTTGTGGGCGTGTCCCGCCCGGTGAGCCCCTCCGGGAACGTCGTACATATAATAGACCCGCTTGATGTCAAAAGGCACATGGCGCTCGGCCTCGATAAAGGTCAAATTGCCACGGGGGTCGTGGATGATGGGAAAATCAATGAGTTTACAACGGTCCAGCATCGGGAATCAGCAGTCTCATGAAGGGAATGTTACTTCAGTGTATCTTATTTGCGTTGGGTTTGGCTCCTCGTAACAGTGGAGACCGGGGTAGATGCTAGACATTGATGCGAGAGTGCTCCAGAGCCCGGATTTGCTGTTTGCATTCCTGCACCTGGCGAATGTTGAAGATATCCTGATCGCTGACCATCCGGGCCAGCTCGGGGAATCCGAAGTCACAGCGGGCCATAATCTTTTCGGCCAGCGCCACATCGCCCATGGCTTCATAGATGGCCAGCACCCCAAAACGCCGATGGGTGGCACTGTTGCAGGCAATGCCAAAGTCCAGGGCATGGCGGCCCACCAGAAACGGCACCATGTCATCATCCCCGGCCACCGCCCCATAGGTCTGGGCAGCCGGAAAGATAGCCTTAAAGTCGCTCAAAGAGCGGATGTCGAGAAAGTTCATCAGCACCTGCACATGCTCCCAATCATACAGGGGAATATCCCGCTGAACGTAGGCGCTGGCATTGGCCCCGCCGGCTCGGACCCGGTACTGCATCAGGGGCTCCTGGAGGATATGAATGGGGTGATGCATGCAAATTTTCACCCACAGCTCAAAGTCTGCGGTCTTCACCAGGCGGCCATGGCGGAAATAGTCGTCCAGCCAGGGCAGAAGCGAGGGTCGCAGCATGGCCGTCGGGGCACACAGGCAGTTGAAGTTGTGGAAGAAATGATTCAACCACTCATAGCGAGAGCGGTTCGGCTGGGTAAAGCGGTTTTTTTCGAGGGTGGGTGGCTTTCGCAATGCCGGATCAGTGTAATAATCCTCAAATACGTAATGACTCAAATCCTCAAAGGGCTGGCTGTCATCATCAATAATCTGAACCCATGTCAGCACGGCGGCCACCTCGGGGTGGGCATCCAGGTAGGCGACCTGCTTCTGGAGTTTCTCGGGCAAATACACATCGTCGGTGGGCAAAAAGGCCATGTAGTCGCCCTGGAACTGCCGGAAGCACTGGTAGGTGGTGTAGGGAGCCCCGCTGTTCTTGCTGTTTCGGGCCTTGCGGATGCGCGGATCGGTCATGGCCTGAATCCGCTCCCAAGTGCCGTCCTGAGAGGCATCGTCGACAATCACCAGATCAAAATCCTGAAACGGTTGATTCAACACACTGTTGACCGCTTCCTGGACGTATTTGCCGTGATTATAGCTGGGGGAAAGAATACTGACCTTGGGCATACGCCATCCGTTACTCCAACACCGGTGTCTTAGTCTATCGTATCACGTTACAGGCGAATCCCGCCGCACCGGGACAAATCGCAGAACGTCGAAAGCGTTCCCTCCCGAGCCATGGCTTCGTAAAGGGTTAAATCCTGGACCGTATCCACTTCCAACCACCCATGGGCCACAGGGACCGCCTGAATGGGCCATCCGGCATCGATCAGCTCCTGAAGGAAGCGAGTCATAAACATTTGCCCAAAGGCCCTGCCATCGTAGGTCCGGGTCCGATCCATGGCCTGGTAGAAGGCCAGAATCGGGGCCAGCTGATCGCCCCGAAAGCGAATCAGCCCCATGTACTGGGCCTGGATGTCTTCATACCCTTTCGGCTTTTCGCCCAGTTCCAGCAGACGCCCGGTGGCATCCAACTTCAGGGTCTCGGCATCCTGGAGCGGGTCTTCCTGCCGAAGCTCCCAGTAGGACCGCCACTCGGTATCCACGGTCAGGGCCAGAGGCGCGTCACAGGCCAACAGGGCCTCCAATACCCGGGGCTCGTAGACGATATCCCCGTAACTGATGAGAAGATCCTCGGCGGTGTGAAAAAGCGACTCGGCACAGAACAGGGAATGCACCATGTTGGTGGTCTCAAAGGCCGGGTTCAGAATTACCTGAACCCCCAGGGCTGTGGACAGGGTCTCGGCACGATAGCCCCCCAGAACCGTGACATCCCCAATGCCGCAGGCCTTGAACACGGCCAACTGACGTTCCAGAAGCGAATAACCGGCCAGGGGGACCAGGGCCTTGGGACGGTCATCGGTATAGGGCCGCAGGCGAGATCCTTGTCCTGCCGCCAAAATCAAGGCCTGCATTCATCGGCTCCAAAGACGGCATCAAACAACATCCGATCGTGCGGGGCCAATGCCGCCTCACGCTCGGGATGCCACATCACCCCATAGATACGACCTTCACTCTGGCGGACGGCTTCGATGCTCCCATCGTCACACACGCCCCAAATCGCCAGGGTATCTGCCAGGGTCTCCGGGAGAATCCCGTAGTGGTGAAAGCTATTGACCTCGAAGACCTGTTCCCAGAGTGCGTCCTCCTTCGGGATGATGCGGTGCCGGGTTCGCACATGGCCGGACACCGGCGTCAACGACCCGCCGAAATAGTGGTTGATCACCTGCATGCCGCGACACACCCCCAGCACCGGAAGCCGGTGTTGACAGGCGTAGCTCAAAATGGCCGCTTCGGCCTCATCCCGTTCCGGGGCCGGGGTCTCGGGATGGGGGAGACTGCTCAGATCATTGCCCCCGGTGAGGATGATGCCGGACAGATTCAGGTCATCAAGGTAGGCTTCGATATTCAGGCGAAGATTAGGCAGCGGTACCGGCTGAAACCCCAGAGATTGAATCAAGGGGGCCCACGCCTGATCCAGGGCATCCCGGCGCTCGCCGTGCGGGGTCACCTCCACGCGCTGGGTCAGCCCGATAAGGCGCTTCATCGCAGAACCTCCGGGTGCGGGATCCGATTGCCCTGTGCCTGGAGAATGGCAATATGCTTCAACACCGGGTGAATCACGAAAAACGTTTCCGCCTGGTCTTGTGGCTGAGGCGTGGTGTGAAACCGGCCTTCACGCAGATACTCTTCCAGCACCGCGACCAGGGTTTGGGCGCGCATCCAGGGATCGTAGTCCTGATCGATGGCCATGGGGTCTTCGGGAATCGCAAACGAACGGCTCATCAGCACCTCGCCGGTGTCGATGGCCTGCTCCAAAAACAGGGCCGTCGCGACCAAACGTTGCTCTTTGAGAAGGCTGTAGTACATGGGCGTACTCCCCCGATACTGGGGCAACTGCCCGGGATGGACATGCAGGTAGTGCTTGCCCTGTCCAAAAAAGCTGGGGCCAAGCACCGCCCCGCTGGGCCCGGAGAAAATAACATAGGGCTGATGAAACTGACGCAAGGCTTCGGTGACGGACGCATCGTTGATGGACTCGGCTTCGATCACAGTCGTTGGAATGCCCATACGGGCCAGCACGGCGTCCACGGGGGTTGTGTTGTCAAAGCGCTCTGACGGCCTAGGCTCTACTGGAGACGAGACGGCAGAGGGAGCCTTGACCAGAATAGCCGCCGCAGGTACTAGCCGATGGCAGGCCATGGCATCCAGATAGGCCCGGGAGCGCCCGGTCTCCGCCAGCAGGCAGATCACATCCGACATCACCTGCGGGGAGGTCCGCTCGGGAGCGCCATCGGAAATGCGATTGCCCTCAGGGGCAGGATCGGGGCTTGTGCGGGGCGAAGCCCACAGCAATTCGACGGCAGCTTGCTCCAACGCCAATGATGCATGATAGGCCTCGCAGGCCTCGGGGGTTGAGAACTCCGCCAGGCGCGTCGCCAGATAGTCGTTGAGCTTTAGAAGGCAGCTCAAGGCCCGGAGGTTTTGGCGAGCCGGTTGTCGTTGCTGCCCCAGGATATTTCCAAAGCGGGCATAGCTGAGCAGGGAAATTTCGTCGCCACTGAGCGGCTTTAAAGACGCATCATACCCGGTCTTAATCACCCGCGTGGTTTCAAACTTCTTGATAAGGATGTCCACCCAAGACTGCTGGTCTTGGCCCTCCTCCGGAGTCAGTGTGGCCAGACGGGCCAGAAAGCCCTCGGTGTGTTGTAGCGGATTTGTTCCATCAGGGCAAGGCGCTTCGGTCGTCGCCACGGATGGGGGTGGGGTAGCTTCTTGCAAGTACTTTGCCAAAAGCGCCCGGTTCTGGGCATAGGCGGCCAAAAAGGCCTCACCCTCGAAGGGGGTGTACATATACAGCGTTTTTTGGGCTTTGTAAGGCGTCTGTGTATAGCGATAGGTCATGTCAGCGAAATGCCTCGCGCTCGTATGCTCTCCAGAACCGCCTCGGCCAGGGGGGCAAAATCCGTCTGCTCGACGGTGTTCTCCAAAACCAGATCCGGGGACTCGGGTTCGTGAAAGGGAATATCCAAGCCCACAACACCTTCGGAGGAACCCTCATACAGCCCTTTTTGGTTTCTCGCCCGCAGGGTCTCCAGCGGCACGCGGATATAAACCTCGTGGTAATCGGCGACATGAGTCCGGTTCCACGCCCGTTGCTCGGGGAAGTTGGAGAGAATACAGACGATCACATGCTGGCCCTGATCCGCCAGATACTTCCCCAGACGACAGAGACGCCACCCGTTTTTCTCCCGATCCGCCTGGGAATAGCCCAGGTCATTGCCCATCACCTCGCGGATACCGTCGCCGTCCAACAAAATCGTGTTAGGCCAGGTGGCTTTCATCCGGGAAAACAAGGCCCGCCCGATGGTGGTTTTACCGGAACCGGCCAGGCCAATCAACCAAATGATCATGGGGCACTCACCTCGACACGCTGCAAAATTTCCAATAACCGCTGGGCTGCGACACGTCCAGCTTGTCCCTGGGTATCCAGGAAGAACCGGGCGTTCAGGATTGCCCGCGCCTGTTGCTGCGCCCGGGCGATGTCCGGGTCGTTGAAAATACGACAGAGTGCTTCCGGCGTCGCCGAATCCAGATTCACAAAATGCTGCCGCAGCATCTGATCCGGCGACTCGGCCGACATGGTCTGATGCCCTGCTGCCCCCGGCATGTTCAGCAACAGCAAATTGGTGTTCGAGTAGAGGGCGCCAAAAGGCGAGCCGCCATAGTCGGCAATCACCCAATCAGCCAGGGCAAAGAGTTCGGCATTGTCATAGTCCGGCGCATCCAGAAGCACCAGACCATCTACCTGGCGAACCGGCCCGAGAATGGCCGGATCGGTCAGCGGATGGGGTTTGAGAATCAGGTTGTAATCTTCACCAAGGGCTGCGATGGGCTCCAGAAAACGGGGAATAGAACATAAGTCACCACATGTGGGAAGCCAGACGAGGCTTTTTCGTTCGGAGGACAGCCCGAGCCTTGCCCGAACCTCGGCCCCTTGAACCGAACCGTTTTTGACCCCATCAAAACGAGGGTAGCCCACCTGATAGACCGGCGTTGACACTCGCTGCCTCAGTTGCTCCTCCTGGTAGGGGCCATAGACCAGCACGGCATCGTATTCGCCATTGTATTGGCCAAAATTCCACAGATCCTTGCCCAAGCCATACATCATCCGCACCTGGGTCCGGCTGAGGTGGCGGAACATGACGAAATAATTCACGCCCGGATTCGGGAAGAAGGGCGGAGCCACATAACAAAAGGGCACATGAGAGACCAGCACCTGAAACCTGAGGCAGGCCTTCATGACCTCGTAAACAGAATAATGCCGGTACCCGGCCCGCTCGCACCAGGCCTGAATCTGGCGAGCCTGGTCCAGGTCGGTCGCAAAGTTCAGAACCACCCGGCGGTCCTCGGGTAAATGGTCCAGAATCGAAGCATAGTGGCCCAGCATTAGGGGGACGTTGACGGCAAAGGCAATCTGAGCCACATCGGTCTGGGGCACCAGGTCGTCCATGGACTGGAACCGTTGGGCCGTGTCATCATTCCATGCCAGGGTCGGGTCAGGGGAGCTTGCCATCATCCTCTTCCGTTCACAGGCCCGATGCGCACTGGGGTGTCCGAAGCCCGGGAGGTCGGTTTAAACCGCTATCTACGCAGGCTGAAGGGGGACAAATCGCACCGAGGCAGATATGATAAAGTAATACGTTGATTGTACGGCATTCCGGTCATTGATGGAAATGTCACCGGCAAACAAAATGAGGCCCCTGTCGTGACACACACGTCGCTTCAACTGGGAACCAAGGCCGAAACCCTGGCACAACTGCAAGGGGTTCTTCGCCATGCCACGGTATTGCCCCTGGTACGTATTCCAGTGGTTGATTACCTCGCCAACCCGGAGGGATGGTATCACAGGGTATGTGACACCCTGACCTCCCCGCTGCTGGCGGTTCGATCCTCATCGACCCTGGAGGACACGGCCACATCCTCAATGGCGGGTCATTTTGCCAGCGTCTTGAACGTCCCGGCGGCAGATCCCGATGCCCTTCACCAGGCCATCGGCGAGGTGATTGCCTCCTACGGAGACTTGGAAAGGCACCAGGAAGTTCTCATTCAGCCCATGATGACGGATGTCGCTTGTTCTGGCGTGGCGTTGACGCTGGACCTGGACATGCTCGCCCCGTACTACGTCATTGAATACAGCACCACCGGCACCGATGTGGTCACCGGCGGCAAGGCAGACACCCGGCGGACCTATGTCTGCTTCAAGCAATCTCCTGTTCCAGCGCCTGAAGCCTGGCTGGACAAACTCATCACTGCCTGCCGGGAGCTGGAGGCCCTGTTTCAAACCGACGCCCTGGACATCGAATTCGGGGTTACGGGCCAGGAGGAGATCGTCCTCTTCCAGGTGCGACCGCTGGCCAAAGCCCATGGAGCCCCTCGTCCCGGTAAGACCCTGGATTTGAGTGTCGCCCTGGAGAAGCTGTACAAGAAAATCGACAAGCTTTCCCGCCCGCATCCCAGCATGATGGGCTCTCATGCCCTCTTCGGTGTGATGCCCGACTGGAACCCGGCTGAAATTATTGGCATTCGCCCCAAGCCCCTGGCCTTGTCGCTGTATAAAGAACTAATCACCGATCAGATCTGGGCCATCCAGCGGGAAAAGTACGGCTACCGCGATCTCAAGTCCCACCCGCTTCTCGTGTCCTTCTTCGGCCTCCCCTATATCGACATCCGGGTGGACTTCAATTCCTTTATTCCGGAGGCCCTGGACCCCAAGACCGCCGAAAAGCTGGCCGATATCTATCTGGAGCAACTCATTGAAAGCCCGCAGTGCCATGACAAGGTGGAGTTCGAGATTGTCCACAGCTGCTACTGCCTGAACACCCCGGAGCGGTTGGGGACCCTTGGCCTCACGTCGGACGAGCAGCAACGCTTTCAGCAGGCCTTGCTGACGCTCACCAACCGCATTATCCAGGAAGACGGCGGCTTGTTTGATCAGGATGTCCAGGCGGTGCAGGAGCTGCCCACGCGCATGCAGGCCGTCATGGATTCCGAGTTGGCCCTCGTTGATAAAATCTACTGGCTCATCGAAGATTGCAAACGCTACGGCACGCTCCCCTTTGCCGGAATCGCCCGAGCCGCCTTCGTGGCCGTACAACTCCTCAGCTCGTTTGTGGCGGTGGGCCTGTTTACACCGGACGATTACCAGGCCTTTCTCAACAGCCTGAACACCATCAGCAAGCAGCTTTCGGCGGACGTCCATGCCTGGCAGTCCAGTGTACTGTCTCGGGAGGAATTCGTCAGACGATACGGCCACTTGCGCCCCGGGACCTATGACATTCTCTCCCCTCGCTACGATCAGTCTCTCGATGTGTATTTCCCGACGGCCCTGAAATCCCCCATCCTGGATCCGGGGACCGAAGAAGCCCCGACCCCGGTGACGCCCTTTGAACTTACACCGGACCACCGGGCCCGGATCAATGAGCACTTACACGCCCATGGGTTCCAATTCTCCGTGGATCACTTGCTGCGGTTTATTCGCGAGGCCATCGAAGCCCGTGAGGCCTCAAAATTTGAGTTTACCAAGTGCCTGAGCCAGATTCTCGAATCCATTGCGCAATTAGGCGAGCGGGTTGGCCTCAGTCGGGAGGATATGGCCTTTGTGGATGTCGAGAGCATCCGCAAGCTGTATGTATCCCTCACGGAAGACGACGTGGGTACACGTCTCCAGGCGGACATCCGCCAGGCCCGGCAGCATTATCAATACACGCAGGCCCTGAAGCTCCCCAGCCTGATTCGGAAACCCCAAGACGTCTACAGCTTTTACCTTGATGCCGAGCGCCCGACCTTTGTGACCCAAGGTGTTGTGGAAGCCCCGGTGGTTCTTGAGGCAGACCTCTATAACCGGGACGTCACCGGTTGCATCGTCCTGATTCGCTCTGCGGATCCCGGCTACGATTTTCTGTTTGCCAAGAACATTGCGGGCCTGGTGACCCAATACGGGGGAGCCAATTCACACATGGCCATCCGCTGTGCCGAACTGGGCTTGCCTGCCGTCATCGGCGCAGGAGAAGCCTTATTCAATCAATGGACCACGTGGGATCGCCTTCGCATCGACGGCATCAACCAGCAGGTTCTGCCCCTGTACGGCACTTCTGCCCAGCCCATGGTCTCGGCCTCACGCTAGCCAATGGGGGCCAGTTGCCCCACGCCCAGAAATCGAATATTCTGTGCCCGATTCTGATAGGCATCTCGGGCTTCCAGACGTTGGATTCGCTCCGCCACGTCTTTAAAACCCACTTTGGCAAAGCATCGGGTCAAAATCGCCTGCAGGGTAAACCGGTCGTAATAGCCCTGGAGCTTCTGAAAAGCGGATTCTGCGGCATCCTCCCGGTAGTTGGGGTTGGCAATGGCGTAGGCGCACTTGTCCCGAAGCTCCGAGAAAGAGGAATAGGCAATAAAATCCGTATCCTCTTCAAAACCCAGATGCTTCAGAGGCTCACGACACAGCCCCTGGGTCACCAGCAGGCTTTTGCAGGCCACCATATCAAACACCCGAAACGACAACGACGTGTTCATCGCCGCGGTCACCTGGGCGTTCAGCCCCATCTTGGAGGTGTTGTATATCACGGCGTTTTCCGGGTAGGAGAACACGGCCTTGAACTTGAAATGCTTGAGCAGCTCGATGTTGGCAATGGAAATTTGCCGCACCCATTCGCCCACCGGCATCCCATAGATGGCGAGGTTGAATTCAGAGAGGGCCGAAAGCGCATGGAGCCGATTATAAAACGTATTCTGCATCTCAAAGGCCGACTGAATCATCATGGGCGAGGCCAACAGGTCATAATGCGGATCCGTCGGGTCCATGTGACAGCCGCGTGCCTCCAACAGGTCGGCCAGGTTGTCGATATAGCGGGTTTCATGCTCGTGAAACACATCGAGCAGGGTGTTTAAATTTTGGTAGGCCTGCTCCTCCGACTGATCCATCATCCGAGACACCGTGGCCCGAATGTAGCGCAAGAAGTTGACGTTGGAGAAGGCGGTCCCGATAAAGGATACATCCACGTCCCGAGGCCGGTTCTGGGGATAGAAGGTAAAGTGATCCAGGAAGAAATTCAGCTGTTCAAACTGCGCATCTCGGATCTGGAAGGCCTCCAGGATATTCTTGCGGGTATGAAGCCCGTCACCATGGTCAAAGGAGAGGATGGCTACCACGTCTCGCTCGGTGAACTGGCGGCATTCGGCAGGGATTTGGTTGTACTGATCGACAATCAGGTTGATAATGGGCATCTCCGGCCCCAGGAGCTTCAGAACCTCCGGGCTCAGGCCACAACGGTTGACACAGAACACGACATCCGGCTGAAAATCCTCAATAGCTTCCAGCATCTTCGGAAATTCGGGCTGGGTGTTGATGCTGCCGTTAAAAATCGTATTGACGAAGGCATTGGTCCGAATGGCCAGCACCGGCATCTGGGCCGGGGCGAAATAGTTCTCGAGAATGGTATGAATATAGGGCCCAAACTGCCCATCCAGATAGCCATCGGCCAAAAACAACACCTTGGTCATACACACCACTCTCTTTAATATACAAAACCGCCTAACACAAAAGCCCTGGTCCCTTTAGAACGGTATCGGCCCGATTCCATACCGTCTTTCATGATCATGAGCCCTCTATCCAATTATACAAAACTTCTGCCATCCCAAAACGGTCCCCTCCCTCACCGTAGAAAGCGCGTCTGAAGTTCGGGAAAACGGCGCCCGACATAATCTACCCCACCTGTTTTTCCCTCTGATCAATTCTGATGCCTGCCTGGTTTTTTCTTGGATGTCTGCATTTTGTTCTGTTATCCGTTGCGTTTTGTTTTCGTTGAGAAAGAAAGATACCCCATCATGAAACTCTCCTCCTCGCACCCCATGCGCTTTACCGGCGCGATCTTCAAAAGTACGCCCGGCCGTGAGGGCATTACTGTTAGCGGCAGCACCTATAAACTTCTCAAACCCGGGCAGGTGGAATTCGACGGCAAACTCCTGGAGGAGGAATACCCGGATCTGGCAGCCCTGTCCAATGCTATGGTCTCGGATACGCCCCCCAGCATTCAGGAAAAACGCGTCACCCTGTTGCATGTGCTCCAAAAACTGGTCCACGATAAAAAAGTCACCTTGGACGCGACCGCTCACCAGGGTTTGGTGTCGCTCCTCGAAACCGGCCAGATATCCTCCTTCCAAAGCCCTCAGAACCAATGGGCCTGCGATCATTTTTTACCCCAACCCCAGCGCGGCC
The DNA here is from genome assembly GCA_041697335.1 of Vampirovibrionaceae bacterium NZW_1234. Taxonomy (GTDB): domain Bacteria; phylum Cyanobacteriota; class Vampirovibrionia; order Vampirovibrionales; family JAGQHJ01; genus JBGUGD01. Next base: position 81,700 of record JBGUGD010000038.1, read on the forward strand.
CGATTCGGAAATAACCTCCGAAAGAGAAGGGAATCCTTCTGGCGCCTGTCGGATAAATCGGTCTTAACCGGCTTTTTGTACCTTAAACGAAGCCTTGGGTGAAACCAGGGCCAGCAGCGCCTGGGTATTGGCGGCAAACGAGTAATCCGCAAAGGCTGGCTCCACCAGCACGGCCTGTCGAATGGCGCTTAAGGACTGGCCCTCGGATACCAGCCGAACCATCAAATCCTGAAACGGGGTAATCGTGGGATTGGGGCCGGAAATGGTCAAGGCAGTCCCTGTGTAAACCCTGCCATTCTCCAGCTTCACGGCAAGCCCCGACCATGTTTTTCGGGAGGGATTGGGCAGATAAGATGCCCCGGCTGCCTGACGGGCCTGACGTGTCAGATACTGAGGGCGAATCGGCTTAATCGCATGAGAGACGGCGATGGCAGGAGACTGAAACAGGTTTTGCTCAGGGGTCGCGTAGGAATATCCTACGGGGAAGAGCTGATCAATGGTCATGGTTACCATGGGCTGACCCGGGACCAGGATGTGAACGGGTAACGACCCATGCCCAGCCTCCCGCACAATCTGACGACACGGCCCACAGGGTTGCAGGGATTGAATCAGGCGTTGAATCCCCGTTTCCCCATGCTGTCGGGCTAAGGCCAGAACAAAGGGTTCCGCATGCAAGGTATCGGCAGGGGCGGCTCCTTTGAGTTCAATATTCGCGCCCAGGTAAGCCCTCCCACTGTTCCCAATGGCCACAATCCCGACACGTCGCCCGGTGACGGCAGGTTGCGAGATGGCCTGGGCTTTGGTCAGCAACTGAGCATAATAGGCCATGGATGCCGGATCATCGGGCACAAAGGGCAACGGCTTTTCAATGACCAGTGGACTGGACGTCTGTGTTGCCGCCTGGCTTCCCAGACGCAAAGACGTCACCCGAGACGGGCTCAGAAACCCTGGCTTGGTAGCGTGCTTCCCCGGGCAGATTGTGGCTACCCCACGCCCATACGATACGGCCTGCATGTCGGCTGGATTCCTTGTATTGTTGCGTTGCTTTGAAACGCCTTACGCATCCTATCTAAAATAAAACAACTTATCAAGATGCGAACCCACAAACCGGACACGGCGTTGTTTCCCTGGCCTAACTTTGTTAGCATGACCCCTCACAGGTCCTGGCTTTGAAATTCGCAGGACCTCTCAAGGAGCCCCCCATGTCACCCACCACCACTCTGGACATTGACGCCCTCCGGGCCGACACGCCCGGTTGCTCGCATGTGATTCACCTCAACAACGCCGGAGCTGCACTCATCCCCAGTCCCGTCGCCAATGCCGTTATGGACTACCTGACCCAGGAAACCCGCATCGGCGGCTATGAAACCACAGCCGCTCGCCTGGATGAACTGGAAGATACTTATCACGCCCTGGCCACCCTGATTAACGCCCGGCCCGATGAAATTGCCTTTATGGAGAATGCAACCCGAGCCTGGGATATGGCCTTTTACGGCATTCCATTTTCTCCGGGGGACGTTATTTTGACGTCGGTATCCGAATATGCCAGCAATATGATCGCCTTTCTCCAGGTGGCCCAAAAAACGGGCGCCGTTGTCCAGGTCATCCCGAATGACGCGTTCGGCCAAACCTCGGTGAGCGCGCTGGCCGAGATGATTCATCCCCAGGTCAAGCTGATTGCCATCACCCACATCCCCACCAATGGGGGCCTGGTGAACCCGGCTGCCGAAATCGGTGCTCTGGCCCGGGAGCACAATATTTTATACCTCCTGGATGCTTGCCAGTCCGTGGGGCAAATGCCCATTGATGTGGAGGCTATTGGATGTGACTTCCTTTCGGCTACCGGGCGCAAATACCTCCGAGGCCCTCGTGGCACCGGCTTCCTGTATGTGCGCCGAGAGCGCCTGAACGCCCTGGAACCTCCTCTGCTGGATTTGCATGCCGCCACCTGGGTGGCCCCGGATCGCTATGAGATGCGCCCCGATGCCCGTCGCTTTGAAACCTGGGAGACCCACTACGCCGGAAAGCTCGGCCTGGGTGTTGCGGCTCGCTATGCTCTGAATCTGGGATTGCCTGCTATCTGGGATCGAATTCACATGCTGGCGTCCCGACTCCGGTCCTTGTTACACGATCTCGACAACGTGACTGTCCAGGATTTGGGACAGGTGCAATGCGGCATTGTCAGCTTTAGCGTTACCGGTATGGCTCCCCGGGATCTGCAACAGGCCCTTCGACAGCAGAACATCAATATTTCTGTTTCACCCCGGGAATACACCCTCAACGATATGCGCCAGCGCGGGCTGGAAACGATCCTTCGGGCCTCCGTGCACTATTACAATACCGACGCCGAACTCCAGCAATTTGCAACGACTCTGGATCGCCTGCTGCATTCTCAATAACAGATGAAGTCTCCTCCAGCCCAGCCTTGTGAGTTCATGCCTACTATGCTACTGTAATCACCACACAAAGCACGTGAACAGGGGAATGAGCATGACCGTGGTACCAACATTCTTGCGTTTCGGCATCACGTTTAAACCGGTCCATATTTCATCGGGCAAAGGGCAGTCCAAACAGACCTACCGCCCCAACCCTTCGGACATTGCCGTGGGTTTCAGCGCCCCACTGACCGAGGCCGATTTGGCTCCCCTGCTTTCCCCGCTCAAGGTCATTGTCAAAGAGGCCACCGCGTTCAATGCCGAAAAACAGTGGCTTACCGTCCAGTTGCCCAAGGGCAAAACAGCTTCTCAAACCGCATGGGATGGGCTGGTCGATTTGCTCCAAAAAGGCTCTCTGCGCTTTTTATCGCCACTGTTGACCCAACCCGGTTACCCCGAGTCTCCACAAATTCCGATCAATGAAATCATCGTGAAGTTCAAGCGCCTGCCCGGTGCTAAAAAATTGGCCCAGTGGATGTCCGGTCATGGCCTGGAGCTGAAACAGGCGGGTTCGGAATCGGGACACCTGTTTTACAGCCCCGGAAAACCGTGGAATGAGGTCCTGGCTCTGGCCGATGCCATTGACAAGGAAAAAAACGTGGCCTACGCCACCCCCAATTTCCTCAGGATCACCCCGGCTCCGAAGCCCTCCCCAGTCCCCAATAAAACGGCTTAGACACCCATGACGTTTTACTGGCCTGCCTGCTTACTGACATGGCTCTGGGGCTTGTGGCATGGGCTCTGGCGCCAGAGCATCCTGACCCTGTTCTTATATGTCATCTTTGCCCTGATCCCCTTGATTATCGCCTCCACCGAGGCCATTCCCATCCGGCCGGAAACCATGGGCCTTCGCCTGTCATTGATATACGTGGGCCTGCTCTATCACCTGGTTGCTGCTGTAGTCTGGGGACGATACGGCTTTCGCTGGCTTGGTCCGGAGAGACTTTCCGCTCACCCTGTCTCCATGCTCATCGGGATGACCTTTAATGCAGGCTATTGGGCTTTTTACCTTTTTTATCTTTACTTTCTCACGTATTTCACGATTCATTGCAGTCAACAGGCCAGCCAATGCCTAACGTATTAACACCGAGATTCATTCTTATTGGAAATTAAAAACTCCATTCGCTTCTATTAATAACCCGTTAAAAACCAACACGACTCTCTCATGTTTTCTCCCACCCTGTCTCCATTTTCTGTCGAAAAGGGCAGGTTTATTGACTCTAAAAATTTCATTAACGGGGGTTTAGTTATTTCGCATCCTGCCGACACCCATGTTACCGGAAAAAAGAAGACAGAAGAGAGAACAAGAGAGGAACCGTTGAAGATGCATGATTTGGCCGATTTTTTTCGTCACTCCGTCAAGGAAAACACCAAGCTTCAGTCCCGCAATCGGGAGCTGATGGAGACATTGGAATCCGTATTGACCTTTCTGATGCATGAAGAGAGAATGGCGGCAAATGCCATCCGGCATCAATATATTTTAAAAGTCCGTACTGTCCTGCAACCCAGCCAGCTTCAAGAGCCCACCCTGGCCCAAGGCGTGGCCACTCCCTAAACCCACTTGGGAAATTACGGCTCTAAAAATCGCTAAAAAGCCATCCCAGGTATCATCCCACCCGGGGGCATTCCCCCGTTCATCATGCTGGGATCCATGCCGCCGCTATTTCCATAGCCCGGATAAAGCTGAAGGTTATCCATAATGGATGGACGCTGACTGCGCAACCCGAGGAGTTCAGCCAACCCATTGGGTTGTGAAGGTCCGTAGCCCGGGTAGTTTTGCAAATTTTGAGCAATCGATGGCGGTTGCGGTGAAAGTCCCAGAATGCTTGCGGCACTAGGACCAAAGGAAGGTGCATACCCCGGATAAGCCATCAAGTTTTGAGCAATGGAAGGTTGTTGTGGCATCATGCCAAATCCGCCGGGAAAGCCTCCGAAGGATCCAAAACCACCCGGAAACCCACCCATCCCCCATGGTGATGCACCAAAGCCTGGAGCATAGCCAGGGATACCCCCCATTTGAGCCCCATTGGCATAGAGGAACTGATTGGCCAGGTTCAGGTTGTTAAACATCGGATTGAAATTCAAATACTGTGGCCCCTGATACCCCGGTGTGGGAATAAATCCCGGCACCCCACCAATACGGGCACCGTTGTTGTACAAGAAATTATTCCGGTTTTGCAATTGACCAAACATACCATTAAAATTCAAATACTGAGGCCCCTGATACCCCGGCGTGGGAATAAATCCCGGCATACCCCCAATACGGGCGCCGTTATTATAAAGGAAATTATTGCGGTTCTGCAGTTGCCCAAAAAGCCCATTAAAATTTAAATATTGCGGGTTCTGATAGCCCGGTGTGGGAATAAATCCCGGAACGCCGCCAATACGAGCACCGTTGTTATAAAGAAAATTATTGCGGTTCTGCAATTGCCCAAAAAGCCCATTAAAATTTAAATATTGCGGGTTCTGATAGCCCGGTGTGGGAATAAACCCGGGGACACCCCCAATACGTGCTCCGTTGTTGTACAAGAAATTATTGCGGTTCTGCAATTGACCAAACATGTTATTAAAATTTAAATACTGTGGCCCCTGATAGCCCGGTGTTTGAATAAACCCCGGAACACCGCCAATACGAGCACCATTGTTGTAAAGGAAATTATTGCGGTTTTGCAGTTGGCCAAAAAGCCCATTAAAGTTTAAATATTGCGGGTTTTGATAGCCCGGTGTTTGAATAAACCCCGGAACGCCGCCAATGCGTGCACCGTTGTTATAGAGGAAATTATTGCGGTTCTGAAGCTGACCGAACTGCCCATTAAAATTCAAATACTGTGGCCTCTGATATCCCGGCGTTGGTATAAATCCAGGGATGCCCCCGATGCGGGCGCCACTGTTGTACAGGGAATTATTCCGGTTCTGAAGCTGACCGAAAAGCCCGTTGAAGTTCAGGTAGCTCGGGCCGGACGCGCCTGCCCAAGGCTGAAATTGAAATCGATTTGGTTGTCCACGCAGTGTTGCCCAATGTGCCATGTGATCTCGCCCCAATCCATCTTGTCCAACTATCTAACGTTATTGCGTCCCAGGTTATATTCCGAAATGTCTGTCCAATTTTATCGGTGTCTGTAACTGTATAAAAACAACGAATCTTAAGTTTTTGTTAATAAACTTTTTATCGTCCCCGGATATCCTCCGTCCCGCATTCTTCATTGATTGGTCTAAAGCCGCGCAGGAACAGGTTCGTCAGGCATTTAGATTCTTTTAATTAAAAATCAATCAATTCAGGCTCACCCCATGTTTTTATTCTGGTAGATCGTATGTGTTGTCGACCATTGAGAGGAAGGAAGCAGAGATGTCAGTCCAGTTCCCTAATCGCGCTGCGACATCGGGTCCGCGTCAGCGACAGAGTATTTTCCAAAAACAACGAGCCATTGCCGACCGGCTGAGAGATCTCCTGTTGCAACAGCAACAACGCTCGGCCCAAGCGCAATTTACCCCCCAGCCCCTGAACCTCAATTTTAACGGGGCCAATTCCGGTCAACAAAACCAAATGTCCTTCAATGCCCCCACCCCTTTCGGGGGCGGAAACCAATGGATTGGTTAAGTCTCACCGTGTTCTAAACCTCCATCCAAAACATCCCCAACGTGGCGCGCTGGGGATGTTTTTGTTATGGTCTTGCCGTAATAAAACACAACACAGGACACGCCCTGCCGATGTTTAGCTTAAGCCCAACCGATATCCTGGTCCTGGTCGGCTCCAGCATTCTGATGAGCCTGTACATCGCCATCGAAGTTCTCAGCAGCATTAAGAATCCCAAGCTCTCCGACGAAGAACGGCGCAACCGCATTTTTCGGGTCGGCATCATCGAAGCACTTGCCATGGGGCTTTTGGTGGCCTTTATCCTCATTTTTTAAGCCATCGTCATTGTTCATCCACCCCTATTAAAACCGCCCTGTTTATGACACCATAAGACCATCGTCGCATGGCAGGGGTGTGTCTCTGCATGGCTGCCCTCAACTGCGACACCTGTTTTGGGAGCGTCGTTAGGAGCTTACTGCCATGATCCACCAGATTCAATTCGGCCTAAAAACAGCGGGCCGCAAAGATCTTACCCCTGCTGTCACTCGGCAAACCCCGCGCTTTGCATCAAGTGCAGCCTCAGAGCCCACCAACCCGGAAGGCGATAACAGTTCCCCGGGAGTGATTCTGGATCTCTCCGGCCAGGCCAAAGACGTGTTCCCAAGCGTGTCCGTGTCCTGGGAAAAGGAACGCGAGTTGCTGCCGCAAATCAAGGCCGGTGCCGAAGCCGATTTTAAAGCATTACTGGCCGGGAGCTCCACAACAGTCCCCATGGACGTGACCAGCAAGATGGGGGTGGGCCGTCATTATCGCCCACAAATTACGGTTACAGTGGACGAGGATAAAATCCAAGATGCCTACACCGTGCTGCGGAGTCTCCCTGGGGTTGCCCCGCTTTACACGCATCCCGATATCAGCACGCTTGGTCCCAATAAAAACAACACCCGTCGCTTCCTCTGGCAATACAAAGCCCTTCCCGAAATTCTGGTCGGCCAGGTTTGGCAGACCAAAACCCCGACCGGGGCCTGGACCAACCCCCGGGAGATGTCAGCTGTGGAACTCAAAGCAAACTCCCCAAACTACCCCATCATGGTCCACCTCAAAGATAAAAACGACGACCAAAAACGGGTCACGGCCTTTAACGAACTGGCGGCTCTCATCAGCAATGCCAAGACAAAGGTCAAAGGCGCTCAGAATATTACGCTCACCCCAACCCTGGTGGAAGGAAACAGCGGCGAGCAAGAGGTCTTCATCTACACTTCGGCCAAAGAGGCCAAATTGGCCAACAAAGTCCTTAATCTTGGATTGCCCGGATACCGTGAGCGCCATGTGATCTCTCGTCTGGGCTGGTTCTCCAAACCCCGATGGCTGTTCAACCTTCAGCGCAAGCTTCAGCCCAACACACCTGTCAGCGGCGTTATTGACATCCGGATACCGTCACTGCTCATGAGAAATAGCTCGACCCTCCGGGAATGGATGGACCGGCGAAACGGCATTAATCACGTTTTAGACTATACGTCGAAGAAGGTGCCCGGCTATACGCTACGCGTCAACATTCGGGACCAGGGCCTTCAGCTTCTGGGCGGCTAGAAAACAGTCCCCCCTCGGCGTTACTTGTTATGCCCCCGATCCGTCAGTAAGCCCTCCCGGCGAGGATCCGCCCGAAAGTTAAAGTTCCCCGGACCGCACTCCGACGGCGAACGCTTGGTCGGGTCGATGCCATGCTGGTGCGGTGGCGGCTGGCTCACGGGTCCCGTCTGGGACTGTTGAAATTCCTGGTCTTCCGGGCCAAAGCGATGATGCTCGTGAGGATGGGCATCGTGGCCGTGTTTGCGTTTTCCCATGGGTCTGACTCCTCTGGTTTATCACTGCTTTCTATGGGTTAGGACGGACGGGTGGAACCGTGATAGGCCGTATGCTGTGGCACCCCCTGTTTCATGATGCGCTGTAAGTCGGTAGATGTAATAATCCCCACCAGCCGTCCATGCTCCACCACGGGCAAGCAATGAATATGGCGCTCCTGAAAGAGGGCTCCCACCCGCTTCAAGTCCGTTGTAGGCTCAACCGTAATCACATCCCGGCTCATGACCTCTTCCACACGCTGTTGATCCGGGATTTCCTGAGCACCATCGCCCCCCAAATCCGTATCGGTAATAACGCCCAAAATAGCCCCCTGGTCACTGGTCACCACCAGATGATGGATCCGAAGGCGCCACATCAGATCATTGGCTTCCACCACGGTGGCTTTGGGGGAAATGGTTTTTGCCGGGGACGTCATGGCCTGAAACACACGCATAAGTTCTGCCTCCCGAGCCCACGCTCTATCAGACACGGCTAAAACGTGCTTGAGTCTTATCCTGCTAGATCACTTTAGCTTGTAACTGGGGCAATTTGTGCTGGTCGACCGGGCAGGTTGGTGCGTTCGAGCCTGCTTCGATGCAGAGGGTTTTATCCAAAAGTTTCCAGGCGTCTCTTGCGGGAATCCATAAAGGCTTTGGCGACATCCTGATAGGCTGTGGAAGGGAGCGCCGCCACTTGTAATTCGCGCTTTTTCGCCTCGAGCAGAGCGGCCAGGGCATTGCGATCTTTATGCTTGGTATTGGTGACCAGCAACACCTGACCGTCCACCAAATCCAGAGAGCTGACATTCTTGTCGTAGGCTTGGGGCTTTTTCCCGTCAAAAACCGGATCTTTCGTCAACCGACTCATGTAATCCAGATAACCGCTCAAGCCTCGCTGATCCAGGGCACGCTCAGCGGCCGCTGCACTGGTGGAACCCAAAACATAAACCTGACCGAATCGAGGGGTAACATTCATTCCGATACTCAGCTCCGCACTTGTAGGATAGCTAGGCCAATAAAATCACTCCAGGAGAAAAATTGCGCCATCTTGCATCGATTGGGCTTACGGCAGAAAATCCAACCCGATATCCAGGGCCGGGGCGCTCAAGGTAATCTGACTGGTTGAAATAACGTCCACCCCGGTTTCGGCAATGGCCCGGACCGTGGCTAATGTCACCCCACCACTGGCTTCGGTGATGGCCTGCCCGTCAATGGCTTTAACCGCCAGGGCCAGGGTCTCCAAATCCATATTATCCAGCAGAATCACATCCACCTGGGCCTCCAGGGCTTCCCGGACCTGAGCCAGGGTATCGCATTCAACTTCGATACGAACCGTATGGCCCACGGTCTTACGAATGGTCGCTACCGCTGTTGCAATGCTGCCTGCCGCCTGGATGTGATTGTCCTTAATCAGCACCGCATGAGACAGGGATTTGCGGTGAGGCATGCCCCCACCATGGAGCACCGCTTGAATGGCCCAGCTACGCAGGCCCGGAATGGTTTTTCGGGTATGGGTGATCTTGGCCTCTGTACCTGCCAGCGCCTCGACATATTGCGCTGTCAGCGTCGCAATCCCCGAGAGATGCTGCAAAAGGTTCAAAGCCAAACGCTCGGCTTTTAACACCGAGGCCGTGGGACCGTCCAACGATAACAGCACAGTGCCTTTTTCAACCCGATCGCCATCCTGAACCCGTAGGCAGACCTTCACCAGGGGATCCACTTTCTCAAAGACCGTTTGTGCCGCAGTCAGACCGGAAACGACACCCGCCTGACGCACAGCCACCTGCGCCCGACACTGGGACTCCGGAGAAAACAGGGGGTCGGTCGTAATGTCACCAAAGGCCAGGTCTTCTGCCAACGCCAAATCAATCAGGGCCAACTCCGGGGTGAGGAGCGTCACCGGGGAATCTCCTCTTTCGTACTTTCCTCTTTCAGCACACGGTGGTATACCGAGTGCCGTGCCTGGGGCAACAACTCGGGAAAATCTGTCCGATAATGGGCTCCACGGCTTTCCTGCCGATTCAGGGCCGCTTTGGCAATCAGGCGACAGGTGGTCAGCATATTGCGAAGCTCCACACCAAAGGGCACATAGGAAAACAGATCCTGCTCCGTGGCAAGGGCTTCAATCCCATCCAGTTCAACCAACAGGCTTTGTAACCCGGCTTCATGGCGCAAAATCCCGGCATCCTGCCACATGAGCCGGCGCAGGCTATCGATGCTGCGTTGCAGGACCTCGTTGTGGCCATACTTGAGAGAGGGCTGGGAGAGTTGCGGGAAGTGGTTGAAAATGTCCACGGGAATGACTTCGGAATAGGTTTCCAGATGCGCCGCAACCCGGCGGGCCAGGACCACGCATTCCAACAATGAGTTACTGGCCAGGCGATTGGCCCCATGCAAGCCGGAGCTAATGACTTCGCCAACGGCATACAGGTTTTCAACCGTCGTCCGTCCCACGGTATCCACCAAAACCCCACCCATGCCATAGTGGGCGGCTGGCGCCACGGGGATCTGATCCTTGCGAATATCCACCCCATACTCAAGGCATGCTTGCAAGATATTGGGGAAACGGGTCTCGATAGTGTCCACCGGCAGATGAGTAATATCCAGGGTCACAAAAGGACGCCCGTCTTTCAGAATCTGGGCCGAAATGGCGCGGGTCACCACGTCTCGGGGAGCCAGCTCCCCATCGGGATGATAATCCCTGGCAAAGGCCCGACCATGCTGATCACGGAGAATCCCGCCTTCCCCGCGCAGGGCTTCGGAAATCAGAAAGCGGACCTGGCCCTCAAAGCAAAAGGCGGTGGGATGAAACTGAACAAACTCCATATCCTGAATCTTGGCACCGGCATCGTAGGCCAGGGCCACGCCGTCACCGGTGGCAATCACCGGGTTGGTGGTCTGGGCATAAAGCCGCCCGATGCCGCCGGTCGCTAAAATAACATGCTGAGCCAGGATCAGCATTTCCTGGATGTTCTCGGGGTCATCGTAGCGAACCACATGAACCCCGTAGCAACGGTTGTCAATGGTCAGCAGGCGCAGGGCAATGCATTCTTCGAGGGCTTCAATATACGGATCGGCTTGGACTTTCTGAATCAGGGTGTCCTGAATGGAACGCCCGGTGGCATCGCCTCCGGCATGCAAAATGCGTTGAGTCGAGTGAGCGGCTTCCTTGGTAAAGGCCAGCTTGCCACCAACCCGATCAAAGGGCACGCCCAGTTTCAGCAAGTCCTGGATGGCGAGATGGCCTTCGCTCAGAATGGAGCGGGTCACGCTCTCTTCAGTCAACCCGGCCCCGGCAATCAGAGTGTCTTTGACATGAAGCTCAATGGAATCGTTGTTGTTTTCCGGCAGCACTGCCGCAATGCCCCCTTGCGCCATCCATGAACTGTTTTCCTGAAGGCAGGTCTTGGTCACCACAAGCGAGGAAATTCCAGAGTCAGAGAGTTTCAGCGCTGTCAGCAGACCGGCAATACCGCTACCAATGATGACAACGGGGGACTTACGGATGTCCATGGGCTTCCTTTTATGTTCTTCTGCATCATCAACCCGAGTGGATTTGGTGTATTATCGCGTAAGGGTGTTATAGAATAAAGCCTGATTTTGCGAGCCGTTGCTCATTTTAGAAGTGCCTCGGCTCAAAACGGATGGAGGCGTCTGACAACCTGATGGAGTTTGCGGCTGAAAGCATCCAATCCATTACACTGATTCTGGCCGTTGCTGGTCTGATTGGCCTGCTGTTCAATGTTGTCCGCCTTCCTGCGGTATTGGCCTTTATCCTCACCGGGGTTGTCATTGGTCCGGGTGGGCTAAAATGGGTCGCCAATGAAGAAGTCATTCGCCATATTGCTGAGATTGGCATTGTCTTTCTGCTCTTTGTCCTCGGTGCGGAACTATCCCTGCCCCGAATCAAAGAAATGCGGATTCATTCGCTTTGGGCCGGGGTACTTCAGCTCGTCATCACCATCATTATTATGTCGCTCGGCTTTACATTAGCCGGGCTGGACTTAAAGGCCGCCATCTTCCTCGGCGGTGCCCTATCGCTCTCGAGTACGGCGCTGGTACTGAAAATTCTGGGCGATCAGAATGAACTGGATGCCGCCCATGGCCGCATTGCCATGGGGATTCTCCTGGTTCAGGATCTGGCCCTGGTCCCCTTAATGGCCTTTATGCCTCTGCTTACTGGGCATGGGGGTGAAGGCCAGATTCTTCAGGCTTTTCTGGTGACAACCGGAAAGGTCTTGTTATTTTTGGCCTTTATCGTGTTGATGAGCTGGCGCTTTGTCCCTCGCCTGGCGGATAGGTTTGCGGCCAAGGCCAGCAAGGAGATCTTTGGGCTCCTGGCCATTGCTTTTGGCTTGCTGATTACAATGTTGGCAGAGTGGATGGGACTGTCTCACGCAGTTGGCGCATTTTTGGCGGGCCTCTGCCTCAGCCAGAGCCTGGTCAGCCGTCAGATCGTCGCCGACCTGATCCCGTTTCGCGATGTTTTTTCCAGCGTTTTCTTCGTCTCCATCGGGATGCTCCTGAACGTGCCCTTTCTGTTGGGCAACCTGCCCCTGATTCTCTTGGTTACCTGTGTGATTGTGGTGGTTAAACTTCTGGGCATCAGCTTGGCGGTCTATTTTCTCCGGTTTCCGGCAAAAACCATCTTCTGGTGTGCCATGTCGTTGTTTCAGGTTGGGGAATTCTCGTTTATTTTGCTTCAAACCGGCCTACAGACCGGCACCCTAGACGGGGTCCTCCTCAATACCGTGACCAGTGCCATTGTGCTAACCATGCTGCTGACCCCCCTAGCCATCCGCTCTATCCCCAGCTGGCTCAATTACATCGAATCCGACGGCGGGTGGCTCAAAGGTCTGGAAAAGGCACTTCCTGGGGGTGCGATGCCCCCGCTGAAAGATGAAGTGATTATTGCGGGCTATGGTCCCATTGCCAAAAACGTCGCCCATGTACTGCAAAGCCATGACATCGGGTTTCGGGTCATCGAAATGAACATCAACACGGTCAAGCGGCTCCAGAATCAGGGCATCCACTGTGTCTTCGGCGACTCCTCCAATGCCGAAGTTTTGCATGCAGCTGGGATCCAGGAAGCCAAGGTTTTTGCCATCACCATCCCGGACATCCGCGCCACGGAGCTGGCCATTCAAAATGCCAAACGCCTCAACCCCCATATTTACTGCATCGTACGCACCCGCTATCAGCATCCCATCGGGGCATTGTTTCAGATGGGCGCCGATGAAGTGGTCTACGAGGAGTTTGAAACCAGCATGAGTTTTATCTACTCCATCATCGATGTCTTTGGCGACACGGTCAGCGACAAGGAAAGCTACATGCTGCTGCTGCGGGAAAACCGTAAATCCCTGATGAACGCCGGAAAAGCCATCGAGGAGCAAATGCGCTACGGCCGCTTCAGCGTCTTCAAAGATACCAAGATTGAGTGGATCACCATCCCCGAAGGCAGCAATCTGGAAGGCTCAACGGTGGCCGATGCCGCCCTGCGCCAGCGCACCGGGGTCAATATTCTGTCCATTCTCGATGAGGATGGCGTGACGCAACTCAACCCCGAACCGGATACGGTGCTCAGATCCAACCAGGTTCTTGTCGTCATCGGCACCCTGGAGCAACTGACGCACCTGGAATCGTTGTTGTGCTAGGGCCGTTTGTTATACAAATCCTGCGCCATTTGGTTAACCGCTGTATACAAGGGTTCTAAGGCAACCGCAACGCCCTTGAATATTGCACCGGAAGGCTGATTGTCATTTCCGGACTTATAGTAATTAATCACGGCCTGGGCCGCCGCTAAGTTTTGAAAAACAGTCGGGTTTATACCGTTATTGCTCGGCGTTTTTGGATCTGGAAAGAAATCATCATCGGTTTTAATGCCAAAACGAACCTGGGGAGCTAACGAAGAAAAGCGAACCTGCATTTTTGGATCTCCTCACAATCATCACAACACGTTCTTCTACTTGAGCAGAAAGCCTTGCCCTCAGGCACCGGCCTTACCTCTGCCGTGTTTCATTATGCAATGCTGATTTCAATCGGAACCCCAAAAAATACATAAAAAGGGATCATTGTTACACTTATTTATGATGCATTTATGGATTCCGGTTCCTGCCAGCCGCCGTGCCATTGCCCCAGGAAGGCACCTCAGGCAAACCGCTTCAGAGGCAGCCCAGGTCTTCTGAACACAGACAATCCTCCCATACGCTCTCTAACCGGGCATAAATCGTTCGGAGCGCCAAACAGGTATCGCATTTCAAAAGCATCACAACAGCGTTTGCAACCCTTTCTTTACAGGTAATTTGCATATCCATACGAACCATGATTCAATCATGGACACTTTTGGGAGTCGTTGACATTTTGTATCAACAAGGAACGATTTGATGATTATCACTCAAACTGCCGTACGACCGGTTAATACTCGTGTCATGAAGTTTAAAAGTCTGGACCTGGGCCATTTGGTCACCGCAGCGGTTGCCTACCAGGTGGGCAAATCCGGCAAATCCGAAACAGACGCCCCGCAGCCGCTCACCCCTGAGGAGAGGAAACTCTACTCCGGAACACTCCTGGCTTCGGCGGGTATCCTGGTTGGTTTTCTGGCTCTGTGTGTGACGGCACCCTTAACCGGCCTGCAGTTGTATCCCTTTAACCTGTCTTCTAATAAAAACACGGCTGTCTCCAAAACGGATAGCCCCCAAACAAAGGCGCAGACCGACGCAACAGCGGCCCCGAAGCAATCCACCTGGCACCTCTATCCCTTCAAGTAGGGTGAGTCCTTTTCAACCAAACCTGGTAACCGCAAACCGGGTAACCGAGTGATCTCGCGGATCGGTACGTTATTGCCTATACCTCAGCACAGGGGACTGATCGACTGGCGTAGCCGATACAAACAATAGCCGTTTACGGATTTCTACGTCAGGTATTGCGCGACGGTCGGCAATGTCTAGTCTTCTTTACGATAAAACCCAAAGGCCGCAGGCTTGAACTTGTCCAACTCGGCCCGAAGCTGCTCGCGGCTTTCTTCCAGGCGCTTAATTTCGTCCCTCAGGGAATCGTTTTCGCTTTTGCTGCGGATCAATTCCACCACCACTTCATCCAGGCCCGACAATTTGTCATCGAGCAACTGGGACAAATCCCGCAGGATTTCTTCCTTGGCGTTGCTCACGGACTCCACGATGCCCGACAAATCCGCCCGAGATAACGCCACACTGCGTTGGGCAGAGGCATAGCCGCCACGAGCCGGGGTTAGTTGTGGGCCGGTCTGCAAGGCCGTACTTTCCGCAGAGCGCGGCGCCAGGCCCAATTTTTCATCTTCAAAAGCTTTTTGCAGGGTTTCGACATCTTTAATACCAAAAAACAGATGCCCCGTGCGCTCGTTGCGATGGGGGTGAATCCCCAGCCGATTGCATAAGTTCAGAATCTTGGCCTCTTCGGTATGAAGTAACTCGCACAAGTACGCCATGGTATACGGAAACGCATCGGTTGACATCGGATTCATGAACGGGCTGCCTCGTCTCAGTCGGTTTTAAACTGACATCATCTTAACACAAACCCCGCCATCGAAAAGGACCTCAAGCACAAAGGGCAGCCATCAGAGTCCCATGTTCCGGTTCAGGCCGCTCTGAAGGTACTGACGGCCTTTACAATCAGGGAAACCCTATTCCATACTCAACCCAAGCAAACCCGACATTCTGCACAGAAAGTCCCTTCAAGCATGAAAAACACTCCAGGCAGCTTATGCCGTTTCAGCCATTGAATGCCAGAGAAGCCCTTCAATTTGCTACACTTGTCAAAGCAACAGGCTGCCTGTCCCGTGAAAAACCGTCTTTCAGGCGGACATTATCCGAAAAAGCGTGTGCTATAATCTAGTTGGTCAAAACCCCTTTTCTGGTTAAACACATTAGTTTTAGCGACGGGATACAGGAGTCCATGAAAAAGCATCAAACAACCGGTGTCTGGATCTTAGTGCTGATCCTTCTGGTGGTGGTCTTTGCTTCCACCCTGATCTTCAAAGATCAAGGCGCCATCCCCAAGGATTTGAACCAGACGCAATTTAGCGAAATGGTACGAAACAAAGAGATTACGTCGGTCGTGATTCAGGAACGAGACCTGATGGCCGTAGGCAAGGATAAAAAGCAGTACAAGCTGGTCCTGCCCGCCAACGATGTCTCCTCCGATCGGATTATGCAGACGTTGGAAGAGAATAATGTACAAATCACCCAGGTCCGCCCGGAAGAAACCGGCAAGTGGATTGGCGCGCTCACCACATTTATTGTGCCGCTGATTCTCGTCGGCCTCGTCATTTTGATGATCCGCAGCGCCCAGAGCGGTGGCTCGCAAGCCATGTCCTTTGGCAAAAGCCGGGCCAAGATGATGCCGGAAAACAAGGTCAAAGTGACCTTCAAGGACGTGGCCGGCATTAGTGAAGCCAAACAAGAGCTGGAAGAAATCGTGGACTTCCTGAAGAACTCCGAGCGTTACCAGAAGCTCGGGGCCCGTATTCCCAAAGGTGTTCTGCTGGTTGGGGCACCGGGTACCGGTAAAACCCTGCTGGCCAAAGCAGTGGCCGGAGAAGCCGGTGTGGCCTTCTTCACCATCAGCGGTTCGGACTTCGTCGAAATGTTCGTCGGGGTCGGTGCCAGCCGGGTACGCGACTTGTTCGAGCAAGCCAAGAAACACTCCCCCTGTATCATCTTCGTCGATGAAATTGATGCCGTGGGCCGTCAGCGGGGCGCCGGTTTAGGCGGCGGCCACGACGAGCGGGAACAGACCCTGAACCAGTTGCTGGTGGAAATGGACGGTTTTGACTCGGCCAGCGGGATCATTATGATCGCCGCCACCAACCGCCCGGACATTCTGGACAACGCCTTGCTGCGTCCGGGTCGTTTCGACCGCCAGGTCATCCTGGATCGCCCAGATGTCACCGGCCGGGAGGAAATCCTTCGGGTTCATGCCCGCAACAAACCTCTGGCCACGGACGTTGACTTGAAGCGTCTGGCCAAAAGCACCCCTGGCTTTACCGGGGCCGACCTGGAAAACCTGTTGAACGAAGGGGCCCTGTTGGCCGCTCGTGAAAACCGGGACAAAATCCACATGGAGCACCTGGACTTGGCCATCGACAAAGTCATTGCCGGGCCTGAAAAGCGCTCCAAAATCATCAAGGAAAAAGAAAAGGAAATCATCGCCTACCACGAAGTGGGTCACACTCTGATGGGCATTTTTGTTCCCAGCCAGAACAAGTTCCGCAAGGTCAGCATCATCCCCCGCGGGATGGCCCTCGGGATGGCCTGGAATATGCCTGAAGACGACAACCACCTGGTCACCCGGGAAGAGCTTCTGGCCAACATTGCCAGCATGCTGGGCGGTCGGGTAGCCGAGGAAGTCATCTTTGGCCGTATCACCACCGGGGCCTCCAACGACATCGAGAAGGCCACGGATCTGGCTCGTCGCATCGTCACCATTTATGGGATGAGCGAGCGCCTGGGACCCATCAAGTTCGGCAAGAGCAACGAACACGTGTTCCTCGGCCGCGACTTCGGCAGCGATCGCGATTACAGTGAGGAAGTGGCCTCGGCCATCGATCACGAAATCAAGACCATCATCGAGACCCAGTACCAGCTGGCCCAAAAGCTGCTGACGGAAAACCGGGATATGATGGACGCCATCGTCAAGGTGCTCTTGGAAAAAGAAACCATTGACGACAAGGAAGTCACGGGCATTATGGACAAGGTGCTGGAAGAGCGGGGCGAAACCCCTCGGTTCTCCTCCCAGCTTCAGCGGGAAACCGAAGAAGCCGAATCCACCAACGGCACCGGTGCCCCCGAGCGGGAAACCGTTCACTAGGCCGAATCACCTACCGAACAATTAAACATCCTTACGAACGCCGGGAAAGTCTACTTTCCCGGTTAGTTTGTATGTGACCCAGTGTTGGAACTTGGGCGCCAGCCAGCCAATGCACACGCCGCTGATGACATAGCTGGACAGCAGCGCAATGGTCTTGTACCGACCCGTCAAGGCCAGCATCCCAGGCATCCGGGTGCTGTTCACCTTCATCAGCCGGGTGGCCAGTCCGGGAGCCACGTGGGACGAAGTCCGTTTGAAGAGACCCATCTGCCGGGGCAACCAGAGCAGTAACCGCTTTAAGGCATCTTCCTCGGCGGGGGCGCTGATCAGCAGGCCTTTTAAATCTTCCACATCCACCAGCTTCCGGGGGTCTAACAGATAGTGGTGCTTCGTGGAGGAGACCTTGCCGCCGAAGATTTTCCGGAAGGCGGTCAGGGGCAGGGATTCTTTGGAAGACAAGACGTGAAGCTTATTCTGTAACCGGGCCAATTCCAGAATCGGGTCCTTATCAAACCTGCCGGTCAAAGGATTTAACCGCTTGGCAATCTCATCAAAGGCATTCTTGCCGGTTAAGCCTTTGAAGAAGGCCAGTTGCTCCTTCCACAGCTCAGGCTTGAACTGCTTTTTCTTCAGCCACGCCAGAGAATCGTAGGTCAAGCCGGTAAACACGCCTTTGGATTTGTCAAACCACCGCTTCAGATGCCCCTTCACATAGTCCCCGAGGAAATAGAGAAACAGGACAATGGACCCTTCCCGAATGGCCACTTCCGTCCGATCCACCCAGTTCCGGGCCTTGTACAACCGGCCGCCGGAAATCCCCATATCGATGGCCACGTTGCCGTAGAACTCGCTGTTGATGAGATTGGCAATCCCTTCCAGCAAACCGGCATTCCCACCAAACCGAGGGTAGGGTTGGGCTGCTGCCCATGCCGGCTGCTGTAAGGGCCCCCTCAGCCCTGTGGGGCTGAGCCCAACCTGATGACTGGATGCGATAGAACCCGAATTTTTGGAAAGAAGCGTGTGAAGCGCCTCAAAATTGATGCTTTTCTGGGGCTCGGAAACCTTGGGGGTGCTCTCCTTGCTGAGCTGGAACCGGGTAATGGCCTGGTTAATGGAGGGAATCACCCACCCGATAATGGCCACCGGAATAATGGTGCCAATCAGAAACTTGGCGATGTTGGCTTTCAAATAATCGTTCTTCCGGGAGAGAATCCACTGGGGAATGGCTTGCTGGTTTTTCTTCAGGAAGAGCATAATATCGACCTTGGGGTCCAGCCCTTTCCACCGCATCATGGGGTTCAGAATCCACTTTTCCAAGGCCTTCCGACCGGCCAGCCAGACCAGGGTGGTGCTGAACTCCTCGATCATCCGCTCCCGGCCCGCATGATTGGCCCCGACGCCACCCCGATTGTATTCCATTGCGCTTCTGCCGGCGTTATCAATGAGGTCCTTCACCCACAACGGGTAAAGGGAGTGCTCATTGTCGAGCGCCGAGAAGACTTTGGTTGTAACAGCGGGGGAGATTCTCATGGAGAGGGGCGTTCCTACGGTTTCTGGGGTAACGGGGGAAGGGCTTGAAACAAATCAGCCCCGGCAGGTGTCTTGCCGGGGCTGTAGGTCGTTTGGGTGTGTCTGTTTATGACAACGAACGCCAGCCTCGGCACAATCCAGGGCGGCGACGGCGTTGTTGCTGTTGCGCTTGTCTCAGGCTGGTTGTCACGAGGTTGAGGTTCATTGCGGGGGAGGTCCTGTTTCTGGTTTAGGGCTGTAACGAAAAACCACGGATCTTGTGTTGTGGATCCGTGGTTGTAAGCTGTTTATGCGGTTTTTTAAACGAGCAACTTTTACCGTGGATCCACCTGAGGTTGGCGGCTACGGCGACGGCGTTGTTGTTGCTGTGCAAAAAGTTGACTCATAGTACAGTCATTATCACTGTAAAAAGCATATTGTCAAGGCGACACAATCTCGATTTCGCCGATTTGTAACACCCCGTTACAAATCCGAAAAGACATCTCGAGTTGATATCAAATGCCGGTATTCAGCAGATCGTGGAGGTGGACAATGCCTTCGGAGTACCCCTCGGCGGTGTTCACCGGAAGGACGGTAATCTTGTTGTTCTCCATCATGGCCAATGCGGCGGCGGCCAAGGCTTCCTTGCCAATGCTCTTGGGATTGGCCGTGTAAACATCCCGGGCCTTCAGCGTGGCGATGTCCTGATCCCGGGTGAGGGCCCGGCGGACATCCCCATCGGTAATCACGCCGCAGGTCTTGCCTTGGGCATCGGTCACCAGGGTCACCCCGAGTTTTTTCGAGGTAATTTCCAACAGGGCTTCTTTAAAAGGCGTATCCAACTGCACCACGGGCAGGGCATCACCGGTATGCATCACGTCACCCACCGTTAGCAGCAGTCGCTTTCCAAGGCTGCCTGCCGGATGAAAGACGGCAAAGTCGTTGGTTGTAATGCCTTTTCGGCGCATCAGGGTTACGGCCAGGGCATCGCCCATCACCAGGGTGTTGGTGGTGCTGGCCGTGGGGGCCAGGTTCAGGGGGCAGGCCTCCTGCTCCACGGAAATGTCGAGGACCACATCACTGCGGCGGGCCAGGGTGGACTCCCCATTGCCGGTCATGGCAATCAGGGGGAGGTTAAAATGCTTGACTACCGGCAAAACTTGAAGTAGTTCCGGAGTTTCGCCGCTGTTGGAGATGGCAATGACCACATCGTCTTTCATAATCATTCCCAAATCCCCGTGCATGCCTTCGCCCGGATGGAGAAAGAAGGCCGGTGTGCCGGTACTGGAGAACGTGGCAGCTATTTTCTTGGCGATAATACCGGATTTGCCCATCCCGGTAAGAATCACCCGCCCCTGGCAGGCTTCCAGAATCCGAATTGCCCGTTCAAAGCGATGATCCAGGCGGGCTTGCATCTGATGCAAGGCGGCGATTTCAATACTCATCACCCGATGGGCTTCTTCCACGGGATTAATGGTTTCAGCCGGGGGTGTCAGGCGTTCCCTGGACAGCGGTTCCTCTTTGAGGTGTTCCATCGGAGTCAAAGACCACTCCTTGAGGTTGTGTCAACTCTGCTTGAATCATAGCACAAACGATTCGCCTCGGAAGCCATGGGGGGATGACTTGCCCAGGGCCTAACGGACTGATCATTGGCAAACAACGCCCGGTGGCGTCTTTAATTCCGGATTCCGGTGTTTTTCAAACCAATTGTCACGTTTTATGACGTTTTTTTAAACTTTGTTCGAATCGGGTCGATACAGAAATTAACTTTCCTCCGAAAACGACTGAGAGAGCTACGCCATTGCTGATTAAACTACGTTTTGATGAAGTTGTAAGCCAGCAACCCTTGGCTTATGACATTTTAGACAGTCTTGGCCGGGTCATTTACCAGGCCGGCGAGACCGTGGAGAGCAAGAATCTTCGTAAAATCGCCCCCGACGGCATGTTCCGTCATCAAGAAAAACTTCCCCTGGAGTGGATTGTTCAGGACGAGATGCCCCAATTCTCGGACACCACCCAGTTGCAGTCCATCCTGAACCAATCCGATGAATACGCCCTGGAAGAACTGAATATTCCCTTCCTCCTGAACCGGGAAGAAGCCGTGCCCTACCTGAACAGCATGTTCGGCTTCTGGAAAAAAATCGAAGACGGCGAAGATTTCGATCTGGCGTTACTGGACATCATGCGCCATCAGTTGATAGCCGATATCGTCCCCAAGATGGGACAACTCCAGTATTTAAACCAGCTTCGCATCCGGGATGAAGTCACTTTTTCGCACACCCTGGATGTGACGGCCATTAGCATTGCGCTGGGAGCCAAGCTCGGGCTTGATAACAAAGACCTCGAGACTTTGGCTCTCGCCGCCCTTCTCCATGATCTGGGCAAACTGTTCATCCCCAAACCCATTATGTTCAAGCCCACCCGGCTCACGGACAAAGAGTTCGAGGTCATGCAACTGCACCCGGAAATCGGCTACCGCATTATTCGGGAAGAACTGAAGCTGCCCGAAGAAGTGGCCCGCCCCGCCCTGGAGCACCAGGAGCTGTATGCCGGCGGCGGCTATCCGCAAAACCTCCGGGGAGACGAAATCCACTACTTCTCCCAGATTGTGAAAATTGCCGACGTCTATGATGCCTTAACGTCAAAACGCCCCTACAAAGAGAGCATCTGCTCCTACAAGGCCATTAAAATCATGCTCCTCGAAGGCAGCCAAAGCTTCAACCCGGAAATCCTGCGTCCCTTCCTGGATTTAGCCAACTTCCCCAAAGACGAAATTCCCGACGACCTCTAAAACATGGCCCATTCGCGCCACACCCAACCCCGGCCCAGATAGGCCAGCCTTGCGCAATGGCTTTTAGCCTGCAATTTTTTTAAGGGGTTTGTGCGTTTTGCCAGCGACATAGAGATCATAATTCGTCTGGAGGTTCATCCACATCTCTGGGCCGGTTCCAAATGCATCTCCCAACTTGAAGGCCATTTCCGGGCTGACGGAGCGCTTTCCATTAATAATTTCATTTAAGCCGTTACGGGCAATACCCAAATACTGGGCAAGCTGGGTTTGGGTTAACCCCAAGGGGCCCATATATAATTCTTTCAAGATTTCGCCAGGATGAGTAGGTTGTCTGTTTGTGGGCAACATAATCGAAAGCTCCTTTCAATGATAATCTGTGATTTGGACATCATACGCGTGTCCGTTCTCAAATCTGAAGATAATGCGGTATTGATCATTCACGCTGACAGACCAAAAATCGTTTAAATCGCCCGACAACTTATGCAGCCGTGTCCCTGGCGGTGTTCCCATGGCGTTGGCATCAATCACGGCATTCAGTTGATCCAGCATTAACCGGGCTCGACGGTGCAACTGAGAAGGAATTTTTCGGGCAGATTTTGTGTTTCTGCCCTGAAAGATATCTTCCGTGGTGTCGTCGCGAAATGAGTGAATCATGCCTTTATTGTAGCGCGTAGCGTCATAAATTACAATCCGGGGATAGAAAGTAAACACACGCCATTGCCCTTCCGATGCCGGAAGGAACATGGTCTAGAACGACGCCTGAAGATTAAAAATTCTGAGAAAACTCTTTGAGCAGGACCGGGATATCTTGATTTGGATTGACTTTCAGGTCCGTGGAAATCATATCGGCCTTGTAGCGATGGTTGGGCAGCATGGCCACTTCGCGAATAAAGGTGCGGGCCGAATCCACGGGAACGGCAAATCCAATGCCGATGTTCGTGCGTTTACCTTCGGGGTTGAAAATGGATTGGTTGATCCCGATGATTTCCCCGTCGGTATTCAGCAAGGGTCCGCCGGAATTGCCGGGATTGATCGAGGCATCGGTTTGAATGCGGTTACGCTGGCGATCGATGCGGCTGATAATGCCCAGGGTCAGCGTCCGATCAAAGCCGTAGGGATTGCCGATGGCCAGGACCTTTTGGCCCACTTTAATGTTTTCCGACCGGCCCAGGCGTACATAGGGCATGGGCCGATCGGTTTTCAACTTTAAAATGGCCAGGTCTGATTTTTGACCAATACGTGCCAGCACCGTCGCTGGATACTCTTCTCCGGACTCTAACGCCACCATGGCCTTTTGGGCATCGCCAATCACATGGCTGGACGTCAGAAGAATGCCGCTGGGATCGATAATGACGGCGGCCCCCTGGGAGGGTCCGTCGTCCATTTCAACGGTCAGCGTCACCACGGCCGGAGCGGCTTTTTCATACACAGAAATATTATTCACCTCTTCGCTGTCCAATGCGTTGACGGGACAGACGAACAGAAAGAGTAATGTTGTCAGAACCAACAAAAACCCTAACCATCTCTGCTGAGGATGCCATGAACGGTGCATGGATTTGAAATTATCCCTTCTAATGATTGGCCGGAAAAACAAGAGAGTTTCTCTACTATGGTTAACATAAGTCCGGTGAAGAAAGAAGATTTCCCCTAAAACTGTTGCAATTTGTAAAACTTGGGATCGCACTCAAAAATCCGGCTTTCATGCACAGGGGGCATGCTTGGGGGAATAGGTCAAAAAATCATATATTAAGTTTTTTAATGACTACACAAAAAAATGATTCAACAAAATTGAGAATATGTTACTATTGTTAAAGTCTAACCATTCCTTTCTTTCTTACGTTTTGAGCGGCTCTGGGATTATCGTCTGGCCGCTTTTTCTCTGTCTTGGGGAAAACACGTTAAGCCCCGGTCATGCACACGACATGCCCGAGGTTCCACTGAGGTCAGACTCCGGTGTTATAATTCTTCTTTTTTCGCCATCACGTCGGCCAGCATCTGGGCCTCGATGAGATACTTCACCGTCGACAGCAATGTTTTCGGCTTAAAATCGGAGACCACCAGCAGATTGCGATACCAGGCAAAACAGCTGTCAGGGCGTTGCCGTTCGGCATCCATCTGCATTTTCTGGCGCAAAAACTCAGGTGTGGCCAAAGTTGCGGCATATTTTTCCGGCTTGGTTCTGCCCGGTTTTGCGACACTCACCTGCAATGTGGCTTCATCACACACATCACCGGCAATATCCAGGGCCACCCTTGCCCCACGGACGGTCAACTCATCGTGATAACTGGAAGGATTCACAGGGCCCTGCTCTCTTTTCTGTTTCGGATCCGATTTCTCTTTTTCCACTCTATCTTTGTTGGGCTCCCAAGGCTCACCATTGGGCTTCAAATGCCCCTGAAACAAAAGGGGCTTGGGTAAACGGCTTCTTGAAAAGCCTGCTGGTGCAGATAACGCATACGGATTGGAATACGGGCTGATGACAACCACGGTGCAACTCCTTCAGGAACACGCCACTCACACATGGCGATCGCTGACAATCTAAAGACGGTCAAAATATAAAATTGCGTGCACTACAGAATATTAAAAACGTCGGTTTCATCACTTTTATCATAAAAGGCCCGAATCGTCCCGTTCAAGGGAATCGCCATATCCACATAATATTGCGGGGTTGAGGCATAGGTAGCACTGGAGAGCTGAGGTTGCCCTTGCAGCAAGGCATTGTATCGCGGCTGACGACGAATCGTGTCCAGGGTGGTTTGGTTCATCACCACCCGCACCGTCTGGGTGGGACCGGACCACGAGGGATCGATAATGACCCGCTCGCCACCACGATGACGCAACTCCAAGCGAATAGAGCCGCTTTTGGACTTGGCCACACGGGTTTCAATCTGACCCGCCCCTTGCCCGGAAGCGCCGTTTAAATGATCGGCCACCATGGTCTCAAGTCGCTGAGCCGATGTGGATCGAACCCGCGCCTCAATGGCCTTCAACGTATCATGATGGACTTCCACATGTAAAAATCCATTGGTGGTCAAATTCCGCCGCATAAAAAGACATTCGCGAGCGGCCGAATACCACGGCTGTGTGTGGAGGTTCAGTTTTAATTTCTGGCTGATGCTGGCCAGCTTTTCAAAATCCGCCCGCATTTGGACATGATGTTGAAGCTGGGTCTGGGACTGAAGACTGATGTCGGTCAGGCGCTGACGAAAGCGATCCCGGACAAGATCTTGAAACGGGCCGGCCAGGTCTGCCTGGGCCGCAAATTTTTCAATCGCCTTTTCAACCAGCGCCACGTGGTTGTTGAGCTTGGAGGAACTGATCAGGATACCCGCGTTATTGTGCAACGAACTCCCGGTCAGGTTCTGCATGATGGTGTTAAACGGGCGCGAGGCCTTCACGATCCGCATAATATCTGCCGCAGGCAAGTGGGGTGTCGTGGGTCCCGCCGGTATATTACGATGATCCTGAACGGCTTGGGCCAGTTGGTCTATGCTTGTTGCCGCCCGAAGCGTCGAAATCGCAGCCTGCCGATGCTCTAGGCGTTGGGCTCGACGCAGATGGAGCTGCCCCACCTCAGCATCATTTGGTCCCTGCTCTGAAGCGGGCCGATTTTGGAAGTAGTACTGAAGCGCCTGATGCTCGGCAATGCGAGCTTCATTCTCCAGGGGGTCATTCTCATAGTTAAAGCGGGCATCGTCCAATGCTGTTCTGGCGTTGATTAAATCCTGCTGCACTTGGGGCGAATTACTGCCGGTGGTGGCGAACTCGCTATCGGCCGCTTGCGATGCGGCCATAAATTGCTGGGTGGCTTCCTGAAACGCCTGATCCGCACTTCGGTAGGCTTCCACCCGCGCCCGATAGCCGGGCTCATTGTTTTGAGCCCGTAAGATGGCATCGGCATGGTGCAATTCATGGGCCAGCTCATTAATACGAACAGAATTTCTGGTATTTCTGGGCAGCCCGATCTCGATTTGATCCGGCCCCACTTCACGTGTGAAGGCTGTTTCATGACTGCTCAAGAGACGGATGGCGACTTTTCCGTCCATTTCCGGACGAAATCCATAGGGAGCCAATTGGTCGTATTGAACTTGCCCCCGACCATTCACAATGGCAATACTGTGGGTAGACTCACATCCGGTCCGAACCCGGTGCAAATCGGCGCTTGCCGATTCCTGAGGTTTCTGGGCACCGGAAACAACGGCTTGCACTAACCCTGAGAGCCCTTGAACCAGGTTCCCGAGCGGGCCGGTCAACGCGGGCTTGGGCGACTCCGGAGATTGAGGGTTTTGGGCTTTTGTAGACAGCTCCACCTGATCCCCTTCGGCCCCGAAACGCATGGACATGGATGCCGCTGGGGTAAAGGCATGCGGGCGAACCTGAGAAACTTGCTGACGACTCTCCAAAGACAATGGACGCATAATCTGGGACCCTCACTTCACATCTGGCGATACGTAGACAAACTGGCAACAACACGTGGTCTGTGATCAACGAATGATGAAGTAAGACCCCTCAAGGCCCGTTGATGCTAGTGTGTTAACCTGTGTAACAATTGGATCCCCAGTGCCAGCTCCCCGCCGCTGGCCACGCCTGCTTTGAAGGGGTCAGATGCGAGGCGAGAGGAGCAGAGGGAAGGAGCGTATCTGAAATACGTGACTGACCGAGCACCGCATCAACGACGCCGATGGCCTTTCTTCAGAGCCCTCCTCGCGCTCACCACGTGTCGCTGGCCACGCCTGCTTTGAAGGGGGCAGATGCGAGGCGAGAGGAGCACAGGGAAGGAGCGTATCTAAAATACGTGACTGACCGAGCACCGCATCAACGACGCAGATGGCCCCTTCAGAGCAGGCATGGCCAGCGACTAGGCTTCCATGAGGTTTTTGTCGTCTATCAATCCAGAATCGTAATCCGCGCCATCGGCAAGAAGCCCCCCAGGAATCAGCGGCAGGCGGAACCCGAAGACACTGCCTTTATTCACCTGGCTACGCACAAACACCGTGCCATGATGATGCTCTTCAATGGCAATCTTCACCAAGTGCAGCCCCAATCCGGTGCCCTTAACCGTATGAACCTTGGTTTCAACCCGGTAAAACCGATCCCAGATACGGGCCAAATGCTCTTCCGGAATTCCCACGCCGGTGTCTTCCACCGACACTTCCAATTCCTTGCCGTTGTCCACGATTTCGGCCCGAACTTTCACCCGCCCGCCTTCCGGGGTGTATTTAATGGCGTTGCCTAACAGGTTGCGCAAGACCCGCTCAATGCTGTCGCTGTTCATATAGACCTTGGGCAGATTCGATTCGAGGGCCGTGGAGATAATCAGCTGCTTCTGCTCGGCCAGAACCTTGATGGATTGAACCGTCAGGTTAATGAGCGGCGTCATATCCTGATAATCCATTTCCATTTTGTATTCCGGCGCTTCCAGACGGGAGAAGTCCAGAATATCGTTGACCATCTTCTTCAATCGGTCGGTCTCGATGTTCAGGGTCTGCATGAATTCGTTGTAGGTTTCACTGTCCAGCTCATCGCCGTGGTTCACAATGGTATCCACATAGCTCTTGATGGTGGTGACCGGGGTTCGCAATTCGTGGGACACATTGGAAATGAACTGGGTTTTCATCTTGTCGATTTCCATTTCCCGGGTGATATCGCGCATAATCATGACGTAACCCAGCGACAAGCCCTCGGTATCTTTAATGGAGGAGATAATCAGGCGCAAGGTCCGGCTCCCGATTTCCACAGAGCGGGTAAAGGTCTCCGGCTCCCCTTCCTGCAAGGCCTTTTTAAAGTCGGCAATCACCGCCTCAAAGGGATGTTCCCCGTCATCGGTGGTGTACTCGGTAATGGGGGTTCCCAGCAAGACTTCGCTGTTTTTAATATCGAGCATGTCACAGGCGGATTCGTTGATGATGACGGCCTCGGCATCGTTATCCGCCACCAGGACCCCGTCGGTAATACTGAGCAAAATGGCTTCCAGTTTGTTGCGTTCAAAGGTCAGGGTATCGATGTTCTGATCTTCATAAACCCGCAACCGGGTCGACATATCGTTAAAGGACTCGGCCAGGTGCTTGAGTTCGCCCCAAAGCTCATCAGAGGGGATACGATAGCCAAAATCGCCGGTCGATAGGCGTTTCACCCCCCGAACCAACGTCCGAAGGTGCTTGCTTAAAATCCAGGTAATCCCTACCACGGCAATACTGGAAATGATCCAGGCACTTAAAAAAGCCACAATCAAGGTCAATTGGCTGGCCGAATTCAGGCGATTCTTGCTCTTGGAGGTAAGCCCGATATGGACAGAGCCCATCAGCGGCTCATTGGGGTTATGATTCGGGTGAAGCTTGGTCACCTGGTGAAACAGATTCCTGTCCTTCAGGCGGGCCTTGACCTCGCTCCGGTAGAGCACTCGCCCTGTCCCATCCTGGAACTCGATATAGGCGATGTCCGGGTGTGAGCGAATAATTTTATCAATGAACTGATGGACTTCTTCCGGGGGCTGGGCATTCTGAATTTCGGCCGCCCCGGCCAGGGAGATGGCCGTGGTCAAGGAGTGGACCGTCTCTTCATAGGAACGCTCCAGGGCATTGTCAAAATGCCGGTAAATAAAGAAACATACAATGGCCAGTGTCACCGTACTGAGCAACAGACCAAAGATCAAAATCCGGTTTTCCGAAGTGAAAAACTGGGGTTTTGCAGAAATAAAGTATTTGGTTTCAGACAAGGGGAGCTGGGACATGAAAAGCGACTACTCTCAGGACTATCCACTTACCATTGTATCGGATCTCAGCGGACTTTACCTGATTTAAACTCAAACGGGGGGAAAAGTTCAATCAATCAACTTACCTTGTAGTAGTTCCTTGGTGTAAATTTTAGCCTGCTGCGTATCAAAGTCATCCACGTCCGGCGACGATACCGGCTCAGCAGCCACCAGGGCCGGTGAGGGTGGGGTTACAGGCTCCGAAGGCCCCGCCGAAATGGCCGGTTCATCAAAGCGCGGGGTGGCTTGGGTGGCCAAAGAGGCCATGGTTTCAGATACCGAAGGCTCAACTGAAGGGGCCGTCATGGCAGGCTGGGGAACCGGTTCCGAGGGTTCAACCGGAGGCAAGGGCATCGCAGGCGGGGCACTCATATTCATGGCTGGTGACGTTGCCACCGGCGCAGGAGCCGCCCCCTGTTGGAAGTGAAAGCGCACGGATTGCCCCGTCACAGCCAGGAAAGCTTGCTCCAGATGCTTGGCCCGATCCGGGGTTTTCTTGAACATCTCGTAAATGGCTTCCGTGGAATAACTCAAGGTGGCGATACCGTTTTCAAAGGAGACCAGCCGGAAATGCTCATTAATAATGGTGCGTGACGGCAGACTCTTAATGGCGGCCAAGACCTGGGGCCAGATTTGAGCGACATCGCTACCACCGGCCAGTGCGGGCGAAAAAGCGGTCGCTTGCGGGGGCGTCTCTTGGGGTGGCATCGGTTTTTCCGGCATCGGGGCAGGTGTCTGCTGCTGGGTCGGCGGGGCCTCGGTTGGCCGTTGCAACTGTGCCGACGGCGGCACGGAAGGTGACACCGGGGGTGTTGTCATCGCAGGTTGAGGAACCGGTGAGGCCGGACGACTGGCGGCCTGAGATCGTTGAGGAGACGGAGACGCCATGGGCATGGCACCGCCCTGAAGGGCTTGCTCCAAAGCCTCCACCCGAGCCGCCAGGGACTTGACCAGATGAATTTCCTGGCGATAACACAAGTCCAACAACCCCACTTCAAACCAGAGCTGGGGCTGATGGCTGTGGCGCAACTGGGACTCCATCGTGGAGAGTCGCATTAGCATCTGGGGGATTTCTTCGACTTCAAAACCTTGGGCCTGTTGGCACAGCTTGGCGTAAAAATCGGGGGTCAGATCCAGCTGATCGGCATCGGCGCTGGGGCCGCAGGATTTGGCCAAAAGCAGGTTGCGAAAATGCTGGGTCAGTTCCTTGACCATCTGCACCGGTTCAATGCCCCGCTCCTGCAAATAGCGAATCTGCTGCAAGATTGCGTGAGGGTCCTTGTCCTGGATGCCCTGGGTCATATTCCACAGGATGTCCTCTTCCAGCATCCCGATAAAGGCCCGCACCGTCTCCGGGGTAATGGCCTGGTTGCTTTCAGCCTTGCCCAGGACCGAGACCTGATCCAGAAGGCCCAAGGCATCGCGAAGCCCGCCTCGCACATGGCGGCCGATCAAGGCAACGGCTTCCGGCGTAATCTGGATGCCTTCTTTTTCGGCCACATAGCTTACCCGGCTTTCGATCTGGGTGCGGGTAATGCGGGCGAAATCGAAGCGTTGGCACCGGCTGATAATGGTCTGCAAGACCTTGTGGGGTTCGGTCGTGGCAAAGATAAAGACCACGTTTGGCGGGGGCTCTTCCAGGGTTTTCAGCAGGGCGTTAAAGGCCGCGGTGGTGAGCATGTGGACTTCATCGATGATGTAAATCTTGTACTTGCCTTCCAGGGGGGAGAAGGCGACTTTGTCGGTCAAATCCCGAATATCGTCCACCCCGTTGTTGCTGGCGGCATCGATTTCGGTCACGTCCAGGGCATTGCCCTGGGTGATGGAGACGCAACTGGGGCAAACCTGGCAGGGGGTTACAGTGGGTCCTTCCTGGCAATTCAGGGACTTTGCCAAAATACGGGCACTGGAGGTTTTACCGGTACCTCTGGGGCCGCAGAACAAGTAGGCGTGAGAAATTTTTCCTTGCGTCAAGGCGTTTCCAAGAGCAGTGGCAACCACTTCCTGTCCCACCAAATCGCCCAAGGCCTGGGGGCGGTATTTGCGATAAAGCGGTATATAGGTTTCAATCACGGCGTAACCATTCCCTTCCACAGATGAAAACGTGCCCTTAAGTGTACCACCTGGGCACCCTCAAGGCGATCTTGATTTTTAAATGCATGGGCATCCTCCAACGCCAAGGCCCGTTCAACACGACGTCTCTCTGGGAATGTTACGGTTTGTAAGCGGCTGTGACCCCAATCCTCGTTTTTTCGGAATTATTCGGACAAAAAATAAAAAACCCTCTTTGCAGAGGGAAATTTGTAAAGCGAAGAGATAAAGGGGATTTATTACGAAGAGGGGAGATGATTTATATTTGTATAAAAACAATTTTTTAAGATTCGATGTTAGAGTGTTACCGAATGTAACGCCCGCCCCGGAGCAAAACAGCTTCTTTTTATAAGAAGGATGATCGCAAAAAACGGTGTGACAGAAACCCGAAAGCCTGTTAAGCTGGACCTAAACGAGCATCCAGAACAAGAGGGAAAACGGGTTCCGAGATGGGCGAAAAAAAGAAAAATTCCTCCCCAAAACGAACCGCCCCTAAAAAGCGGGGTACCAAAACCAGTGCCTTTGGCACCTCGGGGCGCATCAATCACGATGCCTCGGAATTTTACGAGAGCAAACTCTATGAGCATCTCCAGATAAAAACCACCGCGCCGGGCGACGAATGCCCCTTGCCCGAGGAGGCCGTCAACCGGATTTACTGTGCCTCCAGCCAGCAGATGTCTCACCTGCCGGATAACTCGGTGCATCTGATGATTACCTCGCCCCCGTATAACGTTAAAAAAGAATATGACGACGATTTAACCCTGGACGATTACCGGGCCATGCTGCGGGCGGTTTTTGCCGAAACCTACCGGGTGCTGGTTCCCGGCGGGCGGGCCTGTATCAATGTGGCCAACCTGGGTCGAAAACCCTATATTCCGCTTCACAGCTACATTATTGACGATATGCACCAGCTGGGGTTTTTGATGCGGGGGGAAATTATCTGGAATAAAGCCTCCAGCGCCAGCCCGTCGACCGCCTGGGGCAGCTGGAAATCGGCGGGGAATCCGGTGCTTCGGGATATTCATGAGTACATCCTGGTGTTCAGCAAAGACACGTTTACCCGCAAAAAAACCGGGCGTATCGATACCATTGGGCGGGACGAGTTTTTGGAGTGGACCAAAAGCGTCTGGACCTTTCCGGCGGTGTCGGCCAAGAGTATCGGGCATCCGGCCCCTTTTCCGGAAGAGTTGCCCCAGCGCCTGATTCAGCTGTATTCCTTTCAAGAGGATGTTGTGCTCGATCCCTTTAATGGCAGCGGCACCACGTGTGTGGCCGCCCTCAAGGCCGGTCGACGCTATGTGGGCTATGACGTTGATCCTGCCTATGTGGCCCTGGCCGAATCTCGTGTCGAGGCGGTTAAAGCCCAGATTGCCGAAGACGCCCCGTCCGAAAGCCAACCGGTGGAAGCCGCGCTGACCCCGCTGCCGGGCTAGTCTTTATAATAAGCGTTACATTAAAGCGAAACTGAACAGGGGCTATCACCTCGTTTCATGTTTCGGGTCATCCTGACCTGGGACAGGAGGGGTTGACCGTGTGGCCAAATTGGCCACACGGTGGCTCCCAAGGTTGCATGTTCTGAGCGTACGGCGAAAGAAGGCCGATTGAATGTGCAATGACCGTGTGGCCAAATTGGCCACACGGTCATTGCCCTCGCCGGAAGCGGGGAAATTGCTTCTTTGAATGGCTTTTTCCGGTTCAATCCGCATAAGACCTCGTTTAAAATGGGTTTTTACTTTTGATATACCCAAAAACCCTTTATTTTAAACGTATTTTTCATTAAATAATCATTAAGATTCCCTATATTAAGCCATTTACACCATTTTCAACCTTAAAATACGCTTTCAGATTGAACAACACCCAAAATCACACCGACCTTTGCACAAAATAACAGGATCAGTCCCACACAAACGAGGCTCTCAGCCTTGCACGAGACGGTCGAAAAAGGGACAAAAAATAAAAAACCCTCTTTGCAGAGGGAAATTTGTAAAGCGAAGAGATAAAGGGGATTTATTACGAAGAGGGGAGATGATTTGTATTTGCATAAAAACAAATATTCTAGACCCGATGTTAGTTTGTTACCAATTGTAAAAAAGATTGCGAAACCGTTGCCCTTGAGGTTTAACAAAGGGAGAAGCGTGGCTGGATATTCGGCTGGAGAACGCCCCTGGCAACAGCATGGGATGAACGATGCGAGGCCAGCACAGGTGCTTTTCATTCTCTTATTTTGGTGTTACAGTTTACTATCCAAACCGCAAAACAATTTGTTTCAGAACTCCGTGGAGGTCCGTCTTGAATACATACGAAGTACTCATTATCTTTAAGCCCATCCTGGACGTCGAAAATGTTGACGCCGTCTTGGAAAACTTCCAGAAGAACATTGTGGAAGCCAACCAGGGCCAAGTTGCTGAAGTGGATCGTATTGGTCGCAAGCGCTTGGCATTTGAAATCGGCAAGTTTAAAGACGGGTTTATGACGCTGTACCTGCTTAAGTTCCCGCCGGAAAAAGTGGCTGACTTCAGACGGGCCTGCCAAATCAATGAAGACGTATTGCGAGTCACCCTGGTGCGTCAGGACAGCCTGCCCCAGACCCGTGAAACCTTCCAGGAAGCACGTCGTGAAGAAGGCCCTGGCGGTCGGCCCCATCGCGGTGGTCCCCGTCGTGATTTCGGTGGCCCCCGGCGCGACTTCGGTGGTCGTGGCGACCGACCCGACTTCCGTGGCGGCGACAGACCCGATCGTGGTCCGGACCGCGGTCCTCGTCAATCTGCAGAGCCCGCCGTTACGCCTGCCGAATAGGCACGTAGCATAACACTCCCCCCTCTGAGGCAGAAAAGGAGATACGACGATGGCACTTGCACGAGCCACAATTAGCGGAACGCTGATCAGCGAACCCGAAAAACGGTTTACCCCCAACAACATCGCTGTTGCGAACTTTACGCTACAGGTAAATGCAGCCACGTCCAAGGAAGCGCCCTTTATGGTGCGCGTCACCTGCTGGCGGGCATTGGCCGATACCGTTGTCGAGCAACTGCACAAAGGCGATCACGTGGTTGTTGACGGCCGGTTACAGGTGAATCAATTTGAAAGCGCTTCGGGCCTAGCCAAGCGCATGTACGAAATTGATGCCACCAACGTCTATAAAGGTGAGCTGAGCCCCCTGGGTGCGGCCTTTGAAGCCCAAAGCGGCACTCGCTCGCAAGGCAACCAAGGCAGCAGCTATGGCAACTACCAGCAGCAGCCGGTGTCGGTGGGTGTCAGTCAACCGGCAAGCGTATCCTCCGGGGACTCCTTCCCCCAGGATGATGTGCTGACCGAAGACGACATTCCGTTCTAGACTTGCAAAAGTCACCCAAACCAATTACCATCTTTTCTACAGAACACGTAAGGAAGAAGAAGCAACGAGGTTTATTTCCGAATGGCACACGAATCCTCCCGTAACCGCAAGAAAATCTGCAATTTCTGCGCCGATCAGATCGAGAACATCGATTTTATGGATGCAGGCAAGATGAGACGCTACTTAACCGAGCGGGGCAAAATCCTCCCGCGTCGGATTACCGGGACCTGTGCCAAGCACCAGCGCATGCTGGCCAAGCGGGTTAAAACCTCTCGCCAAGCTGGCTTAATTCCTTACGTTATCGCCAGCTAGAGATACCCTCAGGCGATTCAACACTCCTTTTTTCAACGGCACCAGATTTTCTTGGTGCCGTTGCCGTCTCAAGGCATTCCTGCACCATTCCCGGGCACCGAAGAGAACGCCTTCTGAACCCGACGAAATAATCTACTACTGGTGTATTGAAAGTTGTGGGGATCCGTCCCACAATGAAACACATCGAAACACACAAAATTTTCTTCGACGGCCCGTTGCAGGCCCCCGAGATGTGAACGACAGAGCCCACACGTTGAGATTAAGATGATGCCCACAGCTGCTAAGTTTATTGCAACGCTTCGGCCCGCGTGGATGAAGTCCAGGGCAAACTTGGCTCGCATCGGCTTTTTGGGCCCCTCCGCAGCGATGGTCGTCTGTGATCTGGAGCAAAACGCATTGGTGCGTAACTTTACGGAAGTCAACAGTCGGCGTCTGCTTCTGCTGATGACCTCCAAATCCACGGTGCGCTCCCAACGCATTCTTCAAAACGTTTCGGAAGCCATCCTCAATCATAATGTCGGCCCTGTGGTCCTGGACCCCAAAACAATCAGCATGCACTTCCATCGCTACATGAGCCTGGAGCGTCGTTTTTCCGAAGATTCGGCGACAGGCCTCCTGCCCTATGAGTTCCAAGGGTTCCTGCTGTATGACGACCGGCTTTATGTGTTACACAACAGTCGGGATGAACGCTGTTATGTCTGTCGGCACGGGCGCATGGTAGGCTTTACGCTGAGCTCCAAATCCTTTGTCCCCTTGCAACCGGATGACCTGCTGCTTCTGGCGCATGACCGGGATATGCGCCACTTGGTGCAATCCGGCATGATTGCCGAGGTGTATGGCCTGTTTGCCCGTCAGCCCTTTTGCGATCCCCGGGATTCACGCGGACAGCACCGAGTTCAGCAAGCCCTGCATTTTCCCGTCCTTGGACTTCGCCTGAGTTCGGCTCCGGCGACTCCCATTCGGGCCAAAGCTCCCGGAGTCGAAGTGCGGATGTCCTTGCTCCAGTGGATTTTAACCTTTATCTGTATTGTCTGGCTCCTGGGACTCATTGCTTACGCAACTACGCACTTCTGACGGATTGCATCTGCAGGAGAGATCGCTCACGATAGGATTTGACAAAGAGACGAGAGGAGAACGGTTATGGGATTGATCATCAACTGGATTTTACTGGCCTTAAGCCTTATTCTGATTGCCTATATTATCCCCGGGATTGAAGTCAACAGCCTGGGTACCGCGTTTTGGGCAGGCTTGATCATCGGACTCATCAACATTACCATCCGGCCCATCTTACGCTTTATCTCCCTGCCCGTGACATTTTTAACGCTGGGCCTGTTTGCCTTTGTGGTCAATGCCTTTCTCTTCTGGCTGGCCTCGGCCATTGTCCCGGGGTTCGAGGTCAACGGGGTTTTACCGGCCTTGATTGGCTCCATTCTTCTGTCGCTTCTCTACAGCCTATTTGACCGGCTTCTTCCACATCCGATGGCTCGTGTCTGATCCGGGTCTCGGAAAACACGCCGTATCCACAGTCCTTATATTTATTTAAGGAAAAAAATGAGATTGATTGTTTTTATATAAATGGTAGTTTGATAAGACGTGTTTCTTCGGTCTCCGGTGATATAGGTACAAATGGCTGTATGAAAGCAATCCCTTCCTGTAAGGGCGGACTTAACGTCTACACGTTAAGCGGCCAGTGCAGCGGAGGAGGTCGACACGTTCAGCGATGACACCTGGCCCCACTTTGGGAGGGTGTTGAAATGCGCACGAAACTGCCTACTTGAATTACCGCTTTCTTTCTCTTTCTACTCCTCACACATTCTATCCTGCTATCTTGCAAATGGATAACTCACATGAACACATAAAAGCAGTGTTTCGGAAGCTTCCAAACACTGCTTTTTAATGGTTATCCTGCCCCGGCGTCCAACGGACACACCTTGAGGGGCAGTGACCGAACCTGCTCAGCCTTCATCCGCCCTCAAATCTGTGGAAACGGACATTCCCTGATATTATGGTTTCATACTGGGTTTTGTGTTGCCGGGCAAACTCAGCCGAGGCAACCTGGGAAAAAGGACTTACCGAAGAATGTATAAGTACGTTTTCACGTTCTGTTTAGGTCTGCTGACATGGATGCCGTTTGCCCAAGCAGGGGATCCGTTACCGTTTTCGATAACACTCCCACAATCGTTTGCGGCGCTGCAAAAAAAAGTGTTGCCGGTTGAAACCTATTTAGGCCAAGGCACCATGACCCGTTGGATTTCGAATAACCCGGAAAAGCTTTGCACCGTGGTTTTATATGATTACTCCCCCCAGGTCATTGCGTCCTATTCCGATAATGCCTTGCTTGAAATGACGCAAGAAGACGTGACGATGAAAGGGCAAATTCTCTCCCAACAAAATACGACTCTCGGTCACTTCAAGGGCAAGTCGTACTGGTTTCGGCACCCCAACGGCAAGGCCTACGGCCGATTCAACTTTATCGTTGCCCGACCCAAACTCTATCAATACGGCTGCATTGCAGGCTCGGAGGCCGCGTTAAAAACGCCCGAAGTGAACACATTCGTTCAGTCGTTTCGCTTATCACACGAGCACTCCCTACCGGGGGGGTAACATTGGAGCAAAACGTTCCGGAACGCGTGGGGCTATTTATGATGAGCCGGGGGCTTGGGCGGATTTTGATGGGCACCGGGCTCGGTTGGTTTGGTCTGGTCCTTGGTCGGGTGCGGCCCACTGCAGGCATGCGCAATAAACAACCCCACAAATGCGACCCACGCACACAAAATGCCTAAGACCGTTTCATTGTCGATGTGTTTTTGAGCCCCATGGTCTCCCGAGGTGGTTTTGGTGTGTTTTTCGGGGTTACCGCTCTGCTCCGATCCGGTAGGGTTGGTGGGTTGATGACCGAATCGACTCTTGGGAACGGGTACGGTTGGATTGAACGTCAACACGGTTTTCATGGCCAGATATCACTTTTTACTGACGCGACACCTATACATAACCCAAAGCGACGGCGAAATTGCTGCATCCTTGTTTGATAGTTGAGATATACCGCTTGCGGATAGGCGGTTATGGCGCTTTTTTCCAAGCGCCCGCTTGGGATAAGGTCGATATCGCCCTCCATTAAATACAGGATCCTGGACGCCTCGGGCTCCACATTGAATGGGCTTTGGCCGATACGTCATGTGGAAAAACAAGACAAGACGAAGGACGAAGAAAGAAGGTCGGGATGGCTGTATTACCGCAGAAATGTGGACACTGCAAAGGACTGTTTCTGCCCAAATCCCTGGGCGCAGCCAAAGTGTTCTGCATCAAGTGTGCCGTAAAATGTGAGGAGGCCTCCGAGCACATTCGCGTGTATCTAAAGCGCCATCCCGAGGCCAAACAGAGCGAGATTGCCGATACCCTCAGAATTCCGCGGGATTTCGTCAACTACCTCTTCGACCAGGGACGATTTGTGCCCAGCCTGAGCGATCGCCCGGCCGGGTCCCGGCGGCCATGCATTGTGTGTTCTCGCGTACTTTCCCCGAGTGAGGATGTCTACTGCACCACCTGCCAAAAAATGATTGATGCCCGCCTTCATGTGCGCCTTACCGGAAAAAGCACGCTTCCGCCAACACCCCAGCGAGAAGGCGACCCGAGCCGATCCACAGCCCTCCCCCCTCGCCTAAAACCGCCAGGCATCCCATCGCCAGAAAACCTATTTCCTCCTCGCTAGGCACTTTCCCAGGGAGGAGAATTGCCCCGGCCATTCGGGTTAATGGTATGATTTTCATATGATCAAGCTGATTGCATTGGATTTGGATGGCACCATTGTCAACGAGGCACTGGAAGTCTCGCCGCGAACGCTGGCCATGCTGCAACGGGTGCAGGACGAAAAAGGCGTTAAGGTTGTGGTGGCCACAGGACGGATGTTTCCGTCATCCCTGCCCTTTGCCCGACGCCTGGGCCTGACCACGCCGGTGATTTCCTACCAGGGGGCCATGATTCGGGATATTGCCGAGCGCCTGGATCGGATTCACGACCATCCCATTATGTTTCACCAAACCATTGAGATGGACGTGGCTCGGGCCATTGTGGACTTTGTTCACGAGGAGCGGCTTCACACCAATGTGTACGTCAACGATCACCTGTTTACGTCCCACTGGAATCCCAACTCGGTGTACTACCAAAACATTTCCGGGGTGGTCCCCCAAGAGGCGCCGAACTTGCATGAGATACTCACGGGCGCGCCGTCGAAAATCATGATCATTGATGACCGGGCCGATGAGATTGTGGCCCGCCTGAAAACCCATTTCTCCCAGGATGTGAGCATCTGCAAGTCCCGAACGAATTTCTGTGAAATTGTGCATACGGCCGTGTCCAAATGGAACGCCATTCAACACCTGATGTCCCTGTGGAACATCCAGGCCTCCGAGGTGATGGCCATCGGGGATCATGAGAATGACCTGTCCATGATTACGGCTGCCGGGGTGGGCGTGGCCATGGGCAATGCCCCGGATAACGTGAAGGCCCTTGCCAACTACGTGACCGATCCGGTGGGCGAGGATGGGGCGGCCAATGCCATTGAAAAGTTTGTGTATGGGCATCTGCCCCTGGAGGACGTCCACGTACCCTCATGAGAGTTGGTCATGGGTTTGACTTGCATACACTAGAGTCCGGCATTCCGTTTATGCTGGGCGGGGTTCAACTGGAATGGCCCAAAGGCCCCAAGGGTCACTCGGATGGCGACGTGATTCTGCATGCGGTGATTGACGCCCTTTTGGGGGCGGCAGGCCTGGGGGACATCGGCGAGTGGTTCCCGCCGTCGGATGACACCTATAAGGGGGCCGACAGTTCGGACCTGTTGCAACGCACCCTGCGTTGCCTGGAAAACGAAAATTGGCGTATTCATAACATCGATGTCACGGTGATGCTGGAAGCCCCCAAACTGAGCGCCTACAAAGAGCGCATTCGGGATCACCTGGTGACCTTGGCCGATCTGCAACTGAACCAGGTCAATATCAAAGCCAAAACCATGGAAGGCCTGGGTCCTATTGGCGAAGGCGACGCGGTTGCCGCCATGGTCACCGTGCTGATTGAACAGAAACGCGAAGCACCCTAGGCGTAGCGGATCCAGTTGATCATATCGTGCCCGAGGGTGGCGCGTCCGGTGGCGGGTTTGCCGTCCTTGGTGACCGGACAGGAGGGGCCGGTACATGGGGAAGACAGTTCCAGAGCCTTGGAAAACGGTGTCTTGGAGCGCACCCATTGAATGGCAATGACCGGCTTATCGGGGTTTTCTCGGACCTGCCTGGCTGCCGCCCGATTCAGGCGAACGCGATCCACCAGGGCTTCGACAGCCAGGGGGATAAATTGCAACAGATGCGGCACCCGCTCAGACAGGGTGGCCTTGGCACATAAAGCAGGGGAGAGGGCGTCAATCGCCTCGGCGGGCAGGTGTGGAATTTGTTTTAACAAGGGTTTCAGTGCAGTGACATCGGCTTGGGTTGTGGTGCGACCAAAGCGCATGACAGGGGTGTAGGCGGATGTGTGAATGGGCATGATTCTGGGTTCTCCTCACTCTGCAATTCTTTACTCTGCAATTCTTTTGGCTGTAATTTTTTGGGGCTGCAGTTTTCCGGCGGCTCTGTTTTTGGCGCCATGTTCCGGTACTGAATCAAGCCACTATAAGCAAGATGAAAGGAAGATGCAAATAGAAAAACAATAGTATTGCGCAGTTTAAGAGGAAAGCGTCCTCTGGGCACGCGGATGAGCCTTGAGGTAGGCCGCTTTGAGACGCTCTGTTGTGACGTGGGTATAAATCTGAGTCGTGCGAATGCTGACATGCCCCAACAACTCTTGGACCACCCGCAAGTCCACGCCATGATTCAACAGATGGGTGGCAAAACTGTGTCGGAAGGTGTGTGGCGAAATGGCCTTGGTGATTCCGGCCTCTTTGGCAATCTGGCACAACAGCCGGTGGACGCTTCGGGTGGTGAGGGCCTGGCCTTTGTAGTTTAAAAATACCGTGTCCCCCGGCCTTGGGGCGTGGCCAGCCAAAGCGGCGTATGCCTTCAGCAGGTATTCTTCCAGGTACTGCAAGGCCTCCTGGCTGATAAAGCTGATGCGCTCCTTGCGGCCCTTGCCCATAATGCGGATTTCCCCTTCGCCCATCATGATATCGCCCACCTGCAATTGCACCAGTTCCGCCACCCGCACGCCGGAGGAGAACATAAACTCCAGAATTAAGAGGTTACGAAGGGCAATAGGCTCCAACTGGCGCCAGTCTGCAATGGACCCGGTTACGGCGAGCTTCATCTGAAGCAATTCTTCCGGGGTCAGAAATTCGGGGAGCTTCTTAAGCTGCTTGGGGGCCTGAAACTGGAGTGACAATTCCCCCAACTCAAAGAACTGCTCTTTAATCAGGTACTTGAAAAACATCTTCAGGGCGCTGAGCTTTCGGGCAATGCTGCTTTTCGCAAGATTCTGACTGTGCAGGTGCTGGGTAAACTGACCCGGTGCCCGCTGAAGCCAGGCCAAGTCCACCTCGACGGACCGGGATTGATCTTCCAGCCAGCGCACAAAGCCTTCCAAGTCCTTGCTGTAGGCGCGCAGCGTATTGGACGATAAATCCCGCTGCAGGCTCAAACTGGCTAAAAATTCTTCTCGACCCTCAGCAAACCGGTGTAATAAACTGTCTGTCCTCTCCATATCTGTGATTATACGGCTGCTTTTCAAAAAGGGCCAGAGGGAGCTCAGCACGTCAGCGAGGCCCGGGGACGGTTTTTCGGGGGCACGGGTTTGTGCTAGGATAGCCAGTACACAAAACACGACTCAAGAGGTGTGTAGACGATGGCTTTGGAACAGGCATACTCACAACCCCCGCTCCTGGTGACCTATCAACTGGTCCTGCCCCCGGAGAAACTGAACGCCGCTACCGTCGAATCGATGGCGAACAAGATTGCCATTGGCCAGACCGTGGGCACGGAACTTGCAGCCGATCTGACCTTGCTGAGCGACTACCGGGCCACGGTGGCCGACTATCGAATTTTGCCGGAAACCACCCCCGAGGGCGAAGGCATTGCACTGATCCAAATTGCCTTTCCGCTCAATACCGTCATCAGCGATATTGGCACCCTGACTTGCGTGATTTTCGGCAAGCTGTCGATGTCCGGCAAGATCCGCCTCGTGGAAATCGATGTTCCTCCCGTGTTAGCCGAGCGGTTTGGCGGTCCCAAGTTTGGCTTGGCGGGCATTCGTGAGCGTGCCCAGGTGGCTGAAGGCCCCTTGCTGATGAGTATTTTTAAGCCCTGCCTGGGCCTTCCCGGGCACATGCTGGCAGAAAAGCTTTTTCAAACCGGCTTGGGCGGCGTTAACATGGTCAAGGACGACGAGGTTATCTCCGATCCGGATTTTGACAGCGCCCGCCGCCGTCTGGCCGCTTGCCTGGCGGCCTCTGAAAAAGTAAAACAGGAGACCGGAAAACCCATTCTCTATGCCATCAATCTCTCCGGCCCTGCCGATACCCTATTGGATCGGGCTCGGACCCTGGCCCGTGACGGCGCCCCTATGCTGCTGTTCAACTACCTGTGCTATGGCCTGCCGATGCTCTCGGCCCTGCAAGCGGATCCGGCAGTCAATATCCCCCTGATGGCACACCCTTCCCTGGCTGGGGCGTTTTATGGCTCACCATGGCATGGGGTTTCGCCCAAAGCCCTGTTTGGCCAGCTGCCTCGATTGGCCGGGGCGGATCTGGTCCTGTTTCCCAGTCCCTATGGATCGGTCGCCCTGGGCTTTGAAGATGCCATGCGGGTGAAAGCGGCTTTAAGCGTGGAAATGTCCGGCCTAAAACCAAGTGCCGTGGTGCCGTCCGCCGGTATCAAAGCCAGCATGGTCCCGGCCATCCTCAAGGATTTTGGCTCGGATGTGGTCATCAACGCCGGAACCGGCATCCACGATCACCCGCAGGGTTCTGCCGACGGCGCCCGGGAGTTTGTTCGGGCCATCCGGGACTATCACGCCGTTCCGGCGGTTTAGGGGACCTGTCGTGAGCGTCGTCATCGAGCATCGCCAGCCGGTTATCTTTAGTGATTTTGACGGGACCATTACCGAACGGGACGTCATTCAGATGATTATGGAAGCCTTTGCCCCACCCGTGTGGAAGGACATTGTGGCTCAAATCCTGGATGCCCGGACCTTGAGCATTAAAGACGGGGTGACCCAACTGTTTGACCTTCTCCCGGGCAGCCTGCATGACGATATTGTTGCCTTTGTGAAAGAGAATGTGCGCTTTCGGCCCGGCTTTCCCGAGTTTCTGACGTTTTGCCAGGCCAAGGGCATCCCCTTTAATGTGGTCAGTGGCGGCGTCGACTTTTTTATCGAGCCTGTTCTGGCCCCCTATCGGGATCGGTTGACCCTGTACTGCAATCGCGCCCGGATGACACCGGAGCGCATTGAACTGAGTTTCCCTTATGGCGCCACCGATTGCGAGCCATGCAACCAGTGTGCCTGTTGCAAAATCGGGATTCTGGACAGGTACTCCCCCGAGACCCACTACAGAATCGGTATTGGGGACA
Organism: Vampirovibrionaceae bacterium NZW_1234; assembly: GCA_041697335.1. Classification (GTDB taxonomy): domain Bacteria; phylum Cyanobacteriota; class Vampirovibrionia; order Vampirovibrionales; family JAGQHJ01; genus JBGUGD01. The sequence continues at coordinate 124,730 of JBGUGD010000038.1, forward strand.
GCATTACGGATTTGGGGATGTCCCGGCGTGCGGATTGGACCTTTGCCCGAAGCCGCCTGATTGACTATACGGCTGAAGCCGGAATCCCCACAACGCCGTTTGAGACCTTTTATGACATACAAGCGGCCCTGGAGGCCAAACTGACGGAGGTGCCCCTTGGAAGCCCTCGATCGTAACACCGCACAACAGCACATCATCGATGCCGCCCGCCTGTTTTATGATCGGGGCTGGTTGTTGGGCACCGCCGGAAACCTGTCGGTGAGACTTTCGGCGTCGCCACTCAAGTTTGTAATTACCGCAAGCGGCGTTGATAAAGGCCTGCTCTCCCATGAGGATTTTGTGGTGGTGGATGCCCAAGGCCAATTGACGGAAGCCTCCTCCCATAAAGCCTCTGCCGAGACCTTGCTGCATGCCGCGATTTATCAGGCCTATCCCCACGCCGGGGCCGTGTATCATGTGCATTCCGTTGCCGGGACGACCTTGTCCCAGACCATGCCCGCCGAGGCCCGGAGTCTGCGGTTTGAAGGTCTGGAGATGATCAAGGGCCTGGGCTTCAACACCCATGAGACCTCGATTGACCTGCCTGTTGTGGACAACCACCAGGACATGGCCTATCTGGGACAATGCTTTCCGGAGGTCGCCAACCCCGAGGTGCCGGGGTTAATGCTGAAGGGGCACGGCATCTATACCTGGGGCCGTACTCCGTTTGAGGCCAAGCGGCATATCGAAATCTGGGAATTTCTGTTTCAGGTGAGCCTTAACCAACGGCTGCTGGGGGCGTTGCCGTCACCGGCTCATACACCGCTTCCCATCCGGCAGGGGTCATAAACACCCGCAAGGCCACAATGAAACGGTCCTCGGCCAAGGTGAACCAATGACGCGTATAGGCAGGCACCACGATGAGATCGCCTGCCTGCACATGGATGTCAAAGGGCTCGCTGTCCGGGGGCACAATCCCGAAAATACCGTTGCCACTCAACACCACCCGGACCTCGTCATCGGTATGGTGATGGGTTTTATCGAACTTGGCGAGAATGGCATCGAGGTTGGGGGTCTCCGGTGACAGGCAAACGACGTCTTCGGACAAGTAACCATGGGCCTCTTTTAAGGCCTTTAACGGCGCCTCGATGGCCTTGAAAATCTGGGCCTGATACTCTGGGTTCTTGGCGGCTTCTCGACATACGCTGGGGTCCACGGTGCTGATGTCCCACACCCCGCGCTCAATGCCAACCGGGTCGCACAGGCGAGCCATCTCTTCAGGCTGCGTGAATTTCGTTGTGCCTTGTTGTATCCACATGGGTCCCGTCTCCAGACTCAGTACCACTCTGGCGGTTATTGTAGCGTAAATGGAGACCCATGTCCCAAGGGGACGCTTTAAATTCGTTCACACACTAGCATCAATCCGGCTTGAGAGGATTTTATGCCGCTAATTTCGGGTGTGAACCTTATGGTTACGATGGGACAAACTTGGGAGATGGGATATGCATTTGAATGCGGTTCAGTCCGTCCGCTTTGGCGGTTTTCACGTGTCGGAAAAACGCTTTCGGGACAAGGACATGATTATTTTTTGCTTGGGCGGCGGGCCTTATGAAACGTTTAGTACACTGGAAATGAGTCAATACCGCCAGGCGGCTCCTGTGGTAACCTGTGTCGATGACCACTTTCCGGAATTGACGTACAAAAGTCCGTTTGACATCCGGCCGGCGATGATGGCCCACTTTGGCTGGGAACAGGATCCCTGGCAACAGTTGAAGGTCAGCCTGGAGCCCAAGGAGCCGTTTAAGGCCTTGGCGAGTAGCTTGGCGTCTCAGCGGGAGTTGATTGCTGCCTTCATGATGCAGAATCAAGCCCGTGCCCGGGCATTATTAACAGACCTGTGCTCGCAGATGACCTTGCGGCCTTCGCAACGCAACACCAAAACGGATGACGGCGAATCCAAGCCCGCCCTGAAAGAAAGCCTGGAACGGCTTCGCCAGATGAACATTCGCCCCCCTTATCTGCCTGATGAGATACCGGAGGATCAGCACGAATCCGTTTTTGCAGAAACCAAGCGCCGTATCCTTGACGCCTTGGCCAACCCGCTCACCAAGCTGACCTACCGGGTCATGGTGAAGGATGACTCGGCCCAGGAGACCCAAGGGCATTTGAAAGTGGCCCTGGAAGTGCCCAAAGTGGACACAGGACTTCAGTAGCCTGTTTATTTGCCGATAACCGGATACATCTTCATGCGACGGGGGGTACACCCCCTCTAGCGAAAGGCACAACGGAATTGCTATAATGGATGTATCAGGACACGAATGCAATCGGAAAGGTAGGCCCTTGTATGACCCAAACCGCCCATGAACCCCACGTTCACTCCGAACACTGCGGGCATCATCACCACAGCCATAGCCCCTATGTGCGCGAGTCAGCCAAGATCGGGCGGAATGACAAGTGTCCCTGCAACAGCGGAAAGAAATTCAAAAAGTGCTGCGGCAGCGCCGATGCCGCCAAATAGCCGTTCATCGGGCTTAACGTAAGACTTAAACAAAACCGCCACCTCTGGTGGCGGTTTTTGTTTGGCGCTCGCCATGCCGCTTTTCCCCGGGGTTGTGAAACATACCAAGGGGGCTTCTCTTCAGAATTTCTAAATATTTGTAAATCCAAGGGAATGACAACTATCAAAAAATTCTTAAGATCTTGTTTTTATATGTATACGTAACAGTTCTCTCGAACACTCGCCATGGGCGAGGTGTGACAGGTTGGAGGCGACATTTTATGTCAGGCTTTGACAAAATCCCTGGATTTTTTAAGCCACAATTTCAAAATTTTTCGCCCTCCCCCGCAGCGCAACGCCGGGTGGAGCCCAACCCGTTTGAGACCGCAAACGCCTTTCCCAATTCGCCGTTTTCGAACTTCGCCTCCACCATGGGGCAGTCGGATCCGGGTGGGATAGACATTGAAGCCGTCTTGCGAGATCTGGAACAAATGGCCAAGATGATGGACGCGCCCAAGCGCCTGCCCGGAACCGGGATCGATCGTCTCAGTTAAGACGTTTCTTGAACCCAATGCATCGGTTCCCGTTCGGTCTGTCAGATCGGGCGTTCGAGCTACAGCGCCAGCTTTCCTAAAGAGGAACGGAAAACTTTTCCGTTCCTCTTTTCGTAGTCATCCTAAAAACGAGAGCCCTTAAGCCTGGGCACCATAGGTGGCGTTGCGGTACTTGGTTTTCAACGCCTCCGTTTTCGCCAGGACAGCTGCACTCAAGAGCTGCTTGGGCCGAGGGTATGTATGAAATTCGTTTAAAACCCGTTTTTGCACATCCCGGAAGTCCTCACGATACAGCAGATGCTGACGGTTGATACCGTCGTACCAGACGACAAGCTCATTCTGACCTTTTTCTCGAACACTGCGGACACTGGGTTGACCATCGGGCGTGCGAACAATCTTCACCCGACCGGGGATGGACTCCTTGCCGGGCGCATCCAAAGGCGCTTTCATCGCATCCTGCTCCGGGTCTCCGTAAGCGGCCAGTTTGGCCGCGGCCGACATATTGCTCCGGGACAGGGCATCGTGGAGGTAGCCGCCCACGCCGTAGTACACGCAATCAGGTGGCGAAAATCCAGCTTGAATAAGCTTTTCGTTGATCTCCATGACCTTGGGCAAGGTCATCCCATCAGCCTGAATCACCCGCAAGGTAGTCATGGCCTTTAAAGGCCGACCATCAGCCGCAGTCACCGTCGTATAGAGGCCTGCCTCGACGGCCTTGTTCAGGGCAAAGAGAATCTGCTCATAGGGGTCACCCGAATCCGGGCGGGCACAAACGATGTTGCCCGTGTGCTGGGCTTTTTTGGCCAACTCGACAAGATAGCCCACAGCCTTGCGGTAGTCATAGCAATCGGCCACATAGGAGGCAATGCGCCCTCGGGCATGATTAAAGATGGCGTCATAGGCATCGGTTTCCTTGTCATAGCCTTGGACAATGCCGTGATACAAAGAGTCCATGGCCAACGTGGAAGCCGAATTATTGTTGGCCCGTTTATAAGCCAGATACGCGGCAGAAACCGTGGAGGTGGCCGGGAAACTGGTCAGTGACGCCAGTCCCAGAACCTGGCTTTCTTCCGGGGTCATACCGGAGCGATCGCTGAAATCGACCATCAGTTTCTGAGCCTTGGCAGTGACATCGGCCTCGGCCATGGGTTGGTTCGTACATTTACGAACCAGATCTTTGTTGTAATCCAACCAGAAGCGCAACAAGGACGCCCGTTCACTGGTCGCCCACAGTTGCACCAGCTTGCTTTCAAACCAGACCGCCAACGGCCCGAAGCCATCTTTGGCGGTGATTTGAATCACCGGCTCACCGGGGAAACTGACGGCGCCGTCTCGCAAGGCTTCCACTTTAATGGGAATATAGCCGTCGTACTCGTCGACAATACGGTCCCACATGGCTCTGTCCCATTTAAAGGGCTGCCCCGCCCGGGCGGTCTTATAAAAGGTGTCCGCCTCATCGATTTCCTGACGGGTGACCGGATCATGGAGGAGTTTTCCAATCAATTCCTGAAGCCCAAAGAAGACAAAGCGGGACTGTTCCGGCTTGAGACCGATTTGCTTCATCCACGGTGTCAGCTCCCGCCGAAACGACAGCTGATACGTGCTCATGGTCTTGGCCTTGGGACTCACATAACCGGCACTCGCGGCAATGTAGGCATCGGGCATCAGCATCCGGGGCACACGCAACGGCGGCAGGAAACCGGCTTGCCGACCCACTTTATCCGTGGTCTCCCGCAAGGACACAAACGCGGCTTGCAGCTGCTGTGGCGTCAATCGCCGCCCCAAGCCCTGGGCTTGGCGGAGTAAATCTTGTTTCAGCTCGTTTAATGTCGCTTTATTTGCCTTGGGGTTTGCTTGAAACCGAACCTTTGAGGGGGTCATACCCCCTGAGAAACTTTGGAATGAAACACTCAGGACCATTGGACCATCTCCCACGCCACACCATCATATAAAAAATGACTCTACTTGAAATGCAGGCATGACTCAAGAATTATCGCGATTTATACGCAAAGTTTGTTACAAGTCTATTGCTTGTTTTGAATATTCGCTTTACCTTAAAGCGAATTAAAGCTCATTTCGCAAAACACATGACATTGGCTCTCGATTTATGAAACTTGATACCTGTCCATTCAGCTCGTCTCCTCGCTTTGGCTGGAGCAAACAGTCCCCCCCGGCTGTGGAAAGCTATTCCATAAGCATGACCCCGGAGTGTGTGATGCGCTCTTCTGATGGGGCGATCGAGCCGACCCCGCAACTCGTCTGCGAGATTGCCGGTAAAATGACCGGACTCGATCAACCTCGGTTTGTGCTCCTCACCGGCCTGTATCAACGCCTTCAACTTCAATTAAAAGAGATTCAACACTTTCAGACGTCACTCATTCGTGCCGTAAGCCAAGCCGTAAAGGCGCAACACTCCCCCCTGATTGACCCAAAGGGGTCCTATGGCACCTGTCCGGAATCCAAAGATGGCCTCTCCTCGGCCAATGCTCTGAACAAACCCCAGGAGCGAAAAAACCTGCACTGGGACAATGGCGACAGTTGCCATCATACGCCGCTGAACTCCCTTTCGTATGGACTTAACGTTGGGATTGAGGGAGGCAAGCCCCGGCTTGGGGATTTTGCCCAGTGGCTGAAGGATACACGCGGAAAATCACCCTCCGAGTTTAAGCCCACGGAATTGAAAGCACTCTATGAAGCGTACTATCCCGTCATCGAAAGTGACTATAGCATTACTTTAAGCGAGCTCGACCCCGACAATGACATACCCCTATTGCTTTTTAACAACAGCAACCGCCACGACGGCATCCTTCATGGGGTGACACCGGTCACCCAAACGGCGCCGGATGCCCGTCGCCCATTGTTTCGGGTGACGTTAAGCCGCAACGGCGATATTCGAATGCAGGAATGGCGCCAAGAAGAAGCCGAGCGGCGCAGAGCTGAATATTTAGGATTTGACGAGGCCACACGTGACGCCTTGCGGGCCAAAGGTCTGGAAGGCTGGTATCTCGGGACGGAAGACTAAGCCCTTGTAAAAGCAAGCTATTTGTTGGATGGCTCTCGTCCTTGCTGTATGGGACAATAAGCCCAAACCCATGTCGACTTTTTTACTTACAGGAGAGCCCCCATGCTTCTGGTGACCGGCGGAGCCGGGTATATTGGCAGTCATTTCATCAAGACCTACCTGGATCTGAATCCATCGGAATCCGTCATTGTGGTCGATAACCTTTCCGAGGGGCATCGGGATGCCCTGATTTATCCTGACCGGATCCGCCTGGTTCAAGAAGACGTGGGTCATATCGCAGCGATGAGCCAGATTATGCAGGACCATGATGTCGATGCCGTGGTTCATTTTGCCGCCAGCTGCTATGTCGGCGAGTCTCAAACCCAGCCGACCAAGTATTTCCAGAACAATGTGGTTCAGACCCTCAACCTGTTTCAGGCCATGGAACAGGCTCAGGTCAGCCGGTTTCTATTTTCCTCAACCTGTGCCACCTATGGTAACCCCATCCGCCTGCCCTTGGACGAGTCCCATCCGCAGCAGCCCATCAACATCTATGGCCTGACCAAACTCATGATGGAAATGGCGTTGAAAGGGTATCACGAGCGGCTCAACTGGTCCTATGTCGCCCTTCGGTACTTTAATGCGGCCGGGGCCGATGAAAGCGGCCAAATCGGCGAAAGCCATGCCCCGGAAACCCATCTGATTCCAAACGTCCTGAAAACCGCCCTCCAGCAACGGGACTCGGTTGAAATCTATGGCGATGACTACGACACCCCGGATGGAACCTGCCTGCGGGATTACATCCATGTGACCGACCTGGCTCTGGCACACTGCAAGGCCTTAAACTTTTTAAAATCCAATGTGGTGGGTGAGGCCATTAACCTGGGCACCACCCATGGTGCCTCTGTCAAAGAAGTCATCGATCTCTGCCGTGAGATTACCGGATGCGATATTCCTGTGAAGCTATCCCCGCGCCGCCCTGGGGATCCCCCGTCGCTTGTGGCCAATGCCGACAAAGCAAAAGCCGTATTGGGATGGGAAACGCGCTATTCACTGCGCCAGATTATCGAAACAGCCTGGCACTGGGAGCAACATCGGTGCTATTAAGCCTTAATTGCGTCGGCCAAAGTGAAGGGCGACGGACAGTGCGGCAAGTGAGCTGCAAATCAGGAGCGCATTGGTGGCCCAGGATTGTATTTCTTTGGCCAACGTCAGGTTCTGCTGAATGCCCTGCCACCAAGTCCAGTAATCGATGACCTTCCCCAAGGGATGGTAATACTCGGCTACGGCAAAATGGGCTTTGATATTGGCCGGTGTCGGCAGTGCAAATCCCTGGTTCGGAAGTGACACGTCAAACGCCGGGATACAGGTAATCATGATAATGGCACAGCCAATGGCCGCAGCACGCGCCAGGCATTTCCACATGGCATGGCTGTACTCCGAGGCTTGCCAGACACAGCCGCAGGCAACCAGCATATACAGCAGCAGCCCGATATCAAAATAATATTGGGCAACGGTTCCCGGATTAAACCATTGGAATACCTGGCTGATAATCAAGGGTAAAAAGACCATCAGACCCCAAAACGTGCTGCCCAGAGGGCTGGCAATGGCTTCAACACGATTGCTACCGGAGGACTCCGGCCACGTGGTTGAATTGATAGGATCAATCAGCGGTGGTGGTGTCGTCGAAGATACCGACGTACCAACCGGCTTGAACGGGGGAATAGATGATAAATGCCCTTGCTGCGCCATGGTGCCTCCACAATCCGACTCAAACAGAAAAGATATCCTCTACTGGTATAAAAAATTTCTTTCCGCTAGTTGGAACGGTTTATGTCCAATTGTAATGGGTGAGCTTCGATAAAGCGGCGTTGGAAGACCGTTTCAAAGGCATCAATGACCCAGGGATAGAGGCGCAAGACAGCCTCATGATCACCAAACACCTCTGGCTGAAGGACCTGTAGGGATGTCATGACAGAGCTTGACAGGCCACAGGGGTTAATAGACTGAAAGTGACTTAAATCGGTCGTCACATTCAGGGCAAAGCCGTGATAGGTCACCCATTTGCGAACGGCCACACCGATGGACGCAATTTTTTGGTCACCGACCCAGACACCGGTCCAACCGGGGTTGCGCCGACCTTCCACCCCAAATCGCTCGAGGACCAAAATCAGGACCTCTTCCAGGTTCCGCAAGTATCGATGCAAATCCCGCTCCCCTTCGTTCAGCTGGAGTATGGGGTATCCCACCAACTGTCCGGGGCCGTGATAGGTCACATCCCCGCCTCGCTCAATCGGCACGACAGGAATCGCTTGCGTTGCCAGCAAATTCTCCTCATGGGTGCCTCGTCCCAAGGTAATGACCGGCGGGTGTTGGCCTAGAAGCAAGGTATCGGGAATATCGCCCCGGATCCGCTCTGCTACACAGGCCAATTGTTGGTCATAGACCGTCTGATACTCGGTCAAACCAAAATCAATCCAATGGCCGGTCAGCGGCATAAGCCTGTCTCAGCGCAGCTATACTTTGGCAGGAGCCGGTTTTGAGGGTCGGGAGGATTCCTTGGCCTGATAAATATGAATGGCATGCCCTTCCAAGGCTTCGGCTGCTTCCATCAACGACTCCGGTAAGGTGGGATGTGCATGCACGGTTAAGGCCAGATCTTCGGCACAGGCCCCCATTTCAATCGCCAATGCGGCCTCGGCAATGAGTTCAGACACTTCCGGGCCAATCATGTGCACGCCCAAAAGCTCATCGGTTACGGCATCGGCAATCACCTTCACAAAGCCATCGGTATCGTCCATGCTCATGGCCCGACCGGAAGCTGCGAAGGGGAATTTGCCCACTTTAATATCTCGTCCGGCTTTGCGGGCATCGTCTTCGGTCATCCCTACGGTTGCAATTTCGGGGTCCGTAAAAATGGCTGACGGCATCGCCCGGTAATCCAGGATTTCATTCTGCCCGGCAATGACCGCCGCGGCGACCAACCCTTCCTTGGAGGCCTTATGTGCCAAAAGCGGGGCGCCTACAATATCGCCAATTGCATAAATATGCGGCCATGAGGTTTGAAGTTTATTATTGACCTGGACAAAGCCTTTGGCATCCATTTTGACCCCAATCTTTTCCAAGCCGAGATTCTGGGTATTGGGCTTTCGGCCCACGGCAACGAGCACTTTATCGGCCTGAAGGGTTTTTGTGCCGTCCGGCGTGTCCAGGGTGACGGTCGCCTGTCCATTGTTGACGGCCACTTGGGTGGTTTTGCTCTCCAAAAAGATCTCAATCTGCCGCTTTTTCAAGGCCCGTCTCAGGGTATCGGCCACTTCTTTGTCGACACCGGGCAACAACTGCGGCAGCATCTCAACGACGGAGACTTTGGCACCGAGTTTTGCATACATCACACCCAGTTCCAGACCAATCACGCCACCGCCAATGAGCACCAAGCGTTCCGGGATAGCCTGCAAGTCCAGGGCATCCGTGGAATCAATAATCACTTGATGATCATAGGGCATATTGGGCAGCTCAACCGGTGTGGAGCCCGTCGCCAAAAGATAATTCTTGGCAACCAGCGATTGTGTCTTACCCTCTTTATCCACCACTTCCAGGGTTTTGGCATCAACGAACCGTGCCGTTCCATAAAGGGTCTCGATCTGATGGCTTTTAAAAAGTTGTCCAATCCCCCCAGTCAATTTTTTGACGGTGTCATTTTTCCAACTGACCAGTTGCGGCATTTCAACGCTGACGGCATCGACTTTAATGCCCATCTTGCTTGATTTCTTAATTTTCTCAAACAACGAGGAGGCATAAATGAGGGCCTTAGACGGGATACAACCCCAGTTCAAACACACGCCACCCAATTTGTCTTTTTCGACAACGGTCACCTTCAAACCCAGCTGTGCCAAACGAATGGCAGCCACATACCCCCCCGGTCCGGCTCCCACGACGACAACATCACGCATCTGTTCTGCCATTGGACCTTTTGCCTCCTTGAGTTTAAACACCACGAACAACCCGTATTCTAGCCTAAAAACCTCGCCCCGAATACTCCTGTTCTCCCCTTGCCAAATACGCGCACTTTTTGCGATGGTTTACGTTTATTGAAATGTCATCCGTCTGGAATTGGGATTAACTCGCGATGTACCCCGTTTCTTCTGCTTCCCCCGCCCGGCCCGCCTCTGTTCATTTTTCACAAACAGCCTTGGGCTTAAAATTCGGAATTCACTTCAAGCCTGATTACTCCAAGCTATCAGCTGAGTTTAAAGCGGTTTATAATGCCTTTTCCAAGAAAATGCTGGATGCCACCCGGGACGTTGACCCCCATGGAAGCTACACAACCCGAAAACCTGAAGCTCTGGGGTACTACCACTTCCAGGTTGTCACCATCGAGGGGAAACAGGGCTTTAGCCTAAACTGCATGGCACAACGCCACATTGCCCCGTTGCGCACCTACCTCATTTCCCAGGGGGTCATCCAGGCGACCGCCAATCCCGAGGTGGATTCATTCCAAGGTCATCCCGTCATCTTCAGGGCTGTGGGGATTCGGTTTTAGCTTCAGCCTGCCGAGTCACCCCAGGCAGGTGAACCTCCAAAACAGGTTTCTTACAGGCGACTTTGAACTGGGTATAGGCATCGAAGGCCCGATCAAAATCAGTCTGGGTCAGATCCTCCTGATGCGCCAGGAAAAAATCATGCACCCGATCCTGATTATCCTCGTGGGAATATGCCATGGACACATCGGCCCCGAGCTCTCGCATCAGAAAAACAGCGTCGTCATCGGTCAGCACCCGTGCCATGACCTCCTCCCCTGAGCGACGAAACGAATCAGCCTCAGCGATAGGACGCGTCGACGCCACCGTGAGTCGAGCGGTGCGATCCATGCGAATAATTTCGCTGTGGACCTCAAACTCCCGGGGACCATACACCCGAGCGACGGCTGAAAAACGAACTGGAGAGACCATTTAGGGCGTTAAGAGAAAACGAGCCGGGTGTTCGAGCCAGTCAATGACTTCCTTCATGAATAGGGCCGCCTCAGCCCCATCCACCACACGGTGATCACAGGAAATAGACAGATAGGTCATCTCCCGAATCACGATCTCGTCATTTCTGACCACCGGGCGCTTTTCGATTTTCTGGATGCCCATAATCCCGACCTCCGGGTAGTTGACGATCGGTGCCGAGAAAATCCCGCCAATGGAACCAATACTGGTGAGGGTAAACGTCCCGCCCTGCAAATCGGTGAGAGCCAGCTTGCCCTGACGTGCCTTGTCGCTAAGTTCGACAATCTCAACCGCCAGGTCCAGAACGGAGCGTTGATCAGCATGCTTGACCACAGGCACGATCAAGCCTTCATCGGTCGCAACGGCCACGCCGATATTGTAATACTGCTTGAGGACAATCTCCTGGGTGGCTTCATCCAGAGAGCTGTTGAGCTTGGGGAATTTTTTCAGCCCTTCGATGACGGCTTTGATAATAAACGGCAAAAACGTCAGTTTGAGGCCCATGGCCTCAGCCATAGGCTGTAGATCGTTGCGGAACTTGACGATTTCAGACATATCCGCCTCTTCCACATAGGTAAAGTGCGGCGCCGTCTGTTTGGACTTCACCAGATGCTCGCCAATCTTGCGGCGCATCCCTCGGAACGGAATCCGTTCTTCACCCTGCCCGGCAATAATCGAGGACCGCTGAAAAGTCGGTCGTGCCTGCTGGGGAGCGGCCATACCGCCACCGGAAGAGAAGGCCATTAAATCCTGTTTGCGAACCCGACCACCTGGCCCGGACCCACTGACCAGAGCCAGATCGATTCCCATTGTGCGAGCCAACTTACGAACCGCCGGAGCCGCCAAGGTTCGATGACGTCCACCTGCGGAGGGTAGTGGGGCTGTCGCGACCGGACGAGAGGATACAGGCGGTGCTTCAGAATGCACTTCCTTGGCCGCAGCAGAGCCATTGGTTGCAGCCGCTTCATTAGAGGCCGGCTTGGCTCCTGAAGTGGCAGAATCATCAATGCGGATAATAATGCTACCGACTTTGACAACATCGCCTTCTTTATACAAAAGCTCTTCGACAACACCGTTCACGGGTGACGTAATTTCAACCGTCACTTTATCGGTCATCACTTCAACCATGGGCTGGTCTTCGGTGACGCTTTGGCCAGGTTCAACCAGCCACTTGGAAATCTCGCCCTCGTGGACGCCTTCTCCGATATCCGGGAGTTTAAATTCAAATGCCATGTGTGGAAAACCTCCCCAAAATAAAACTACTGACAAATGGTCGGGCTATGAATCACAATTAGTAATTCAGCACCTCCATAATGGCCCGATAAACCCTGGCCGGGTGAGGCATGTACACATATTCCAGCGTGTACGGGAACGGTGTATCCAAGCCAGCAACCCGAAGGATGGGGGCTTCCAGATAATCAATGGCTTTTTCGGCAATGGTTGCTGCAATTTCAGCACCGAAACCACAGGTTTTAGGCGCTTCATGCACAATAACGGCCCGGCCGGTTTTCTTCACCGAACTCACAATGGTGTCCATATCCAAGGGGTACAGCGTTCTGAGGTCTACAATCTCCACACTGTAACCGCTTTCGGCAGCCTTGTTCGCCGCTTTCTCCACCACTTGAACCATGGAGCCGTAACAGTAAATCGACACATCCGTACCTTCCCGAACAATATTTGCCGGGCCGATGGGCACAATATAATCGGTATCGGGAATGTCCTGTTTAAAGGCCCGGTAGATCTTCTTGGGCTCCATAAAGATGACCGGATCATCGCCTCGGATCGCCGCTTTTAAAAGTCCCTTGGCATCATAGGGATTCGAGGGAATAACAACCTGAAGGCCAGGGGTGTGACAGAAATAGGCTTCCGGGCTTTGGGAGTGATAGTGCCCACCACGGATACCTCCGCCATAGGGTGTCCGAACAATGACGGGAGAAGTGAAGTCTCCCCCTGAGCGGTAGCGCATCTTGGCCATCTCGGACACAATCTGGTCAAAGGCCGGGTAGATAAAGTCTGCAAACTGGATTTCCGGTACCGGTTTCAGGCCATAAACCGCCATCCCAATTGCAGCACCGATAATGCCACTTTCAGACAGCGGAGTATCCATCACCCGGTCACCACCGAATTTATGGAACAACCCTTCGGTCGCTCGAAAGACTCCGCCATTCAAGCCGACGTCTTCACCCAGGACAACCACGCTGTCATCGCGCTCCATCTCCTCGAACAACGCCGTATTGATTGCTTGCAATAAAGTTGCTTCAGCCATTGGTACTTATCCCTCCTGAATTCCTACTGTTGACCGTGACGCACGATGTTGACATGCATCATAACGGGAACTCCCCTTCATTGGTCAGCTCGAGACCCTTTTCATGAGCTAGGATATCCTCCTGCTGATCCTGGAGGACTTGGGGAATATAGGAGTAAACATCTTCAAACAACGTTTCCCAATCGGGAGTTGCAATACTTTCAGCCTGCTTAATGGCTTGGTTGATACGTTCCTGAGCCTGGGTCCGGACCTGGGTTTCATAGTCCTCGGTCCAGAGGCCCCATTCCTGCAACCGTGCTTTGAACACCAGGATGGGATCCCGTTTCAGCCATTCGTCCATTTCTTCCTTGGAGCGATATCGGCTCGGATCATCGGACGAGGAGTGAGGACCGGCACGGTAGGTTTTCAACTCCAACAGAGTGGGTCCTTCGCCACGACGTGCCCGCTCTGCGGCTTCTTTAGTCGCTTTGTAAACGGCCAGAATGTCATTTCCGTCAACCAAAATACCCGGCATGCCATACGCCTTGGCTTTATCGGCGAGAACTTCCACACCTGTCTGGCTACAGACCGGGGTGGATATCGCATATTGATTGTTCACCAAGGCAAAAATACAGGGCGCCTTAAAGGCTGCGGCAAAATTCATCCCGGAATGAAAATCGTTGGAAGAGGTTCCGCCATCCCCAAAATAGGTAATCGCAACACTGTCGTCCTTTTTGACCTTCATGGCCATGGCCGCACCAACGGCCTGGATGACCTGTGTGCCAATGACACTGGAGATGGAAAGGAACTTGTGCTGGCGAGACGTATAATGCACGGGCATCTGTTTACCTTCCACGATATCCTCCCGGTTACCGAAGAGGTTGTTGGCCATGGTCTGGATTTCGACCCCACGAAACATCGCCACACCAGGCTGACGGTAAGATGAAAAGACCCAATCTGTGTCTCTTAGAGCAAACGCTGTTCCAATCTGGCAGGCTTCTTCACCAAAAGAGCCTGCGTAAAAACCAATCCGGCCCTGACGTTGAAGTTTAAAGCACCGGTCATCATACTCCCGGGTGAGGACCATGTGTTCGTACATGGACCGAAGCTGATCTTCCGTCAGCCCTTCCGGTAATTTCTGCGAGTGTTCGGCGGTTGTCTTCATAGTCCACTTTTCCTGTGTCAGTGACATACATGCCCTCCTAAACAATATCCCCAAATCGACAGTAATTCGGTAGTGATGCTTCAGGTCATTTGTCGGCGTTTTTCGATGACTCCTTGAATAAAGAATTCAGCCGCTTTATAAGAGCTTCTCACCAAGGGACCCGACGCGCAATAGAGAAAACCCATATCCAGGGCAATGGCTTCCCACGCCTGAAATTGCTCGGGCGTAATGAAGCGCTCAACGGGTAAGTGCTTTGCTGTGGGCTGAAGATATTGCCCCAGGGTCAGAATATCAACCCCATGAGCTCTTAAGTCTTCCATACAGGCTTTCACTTCTTCATCGGTTTCGCCTAAGCCCAACATAATCGAGGATTTGGTATAAATATCGGGGCGCATCGTCTTGACTCGCTCGAGCAAGGTCAGGGTTTGCTGATACCCGGCACGGCGATCCCGCACAGGGTGGGTCAGACGCTCAACGGTTTCGATATTTTGCGCAATCACGTCAGGACTCGAGTCCATCAGGCGTTGCAGGGGCGCCAATTGGCCCTGAAAATCCGGTATCAGTGTCTCAACAATAATGCTCGGAATGGCTTCTTTTAATCGCTCTACCGTTTGGGCAAAGTGATCCGCCCCGCCATCGGGGAGGTCATCCCGATCCACAGAGGTTAACACGACATATTTCAGGCCAAACCGCTTCACCGTATCGGCGATCTTCTGGGGTTCCTCAGCGTCCAACCAGCCTTGCGGGTTACCTGTTTTAACCGCACAAAAACGACACCCGCGGGTGCAGGTATCGCCCATTAACATATAGGTCGCGGTACCACCGGCCCAACATTCCGCTATATTGGGGCATTTGGCCTCCTCGCAGACCGTCGAAAGATTCATCTGACGAGCAAGGGCCTTAATCTCGTTATAGACCGGACCTCCGGGTGGACGGATCTTAAGCCAGTCCGGCTTGCGAAGATACGTGGTAGTAATGGATTAACCCTCTATAAGTACGCCATTATTTTCAGAAGTATACTTGCTCAGCATTATTCATGAAAAACATGGCGAAAACAATGCCAAGGACGACGAGACGGGCCACGGCAACATTTCGAGGGGTTCCGTTTCAGTGGGTTATTGACGGCGATTACGAGAAGCACCTACCGACGCTTGCTTCTGCCCAAAACGCAGTTCCAGGGTCAGCATTAAAGTCCGTTCAAAGCGAAAACACAATTGATACAAGGGCATATGATTCATGATTCTCCTACACAAAACCTACTTCTTCTTTACGTCTCAGAACTCATACGAAAGCTTACTCATCTCCAGGAGGTACCGGGTGGGTCTCAGGTGGTTTCGGTTGCAATAACCGAGTCACCAGGGTCATAAATCCGTTACTCTTCTGACGACGTCTTACACAAGAGCGGAGGTGGGAAAATTCCTCCATCACGGAATTTTGAAACAAATAGTCTAGCGTTTTCTCGCAGATGGCCTGCTGCTTTACCATGCCATAGGACATCGGGGATACCTCTTCTCGTCTATTCGCCACTCTGAATGGACTGCCTTCAATCAACAGATGATGTACACAGAATTGATAATGACTTTACAACCGAAAGTCTTCTAGAGGTTATACCCTTTTTTTTTGAGTTTCAATCGAACTCAAGCATGGTGACTGCAATATAACTTTACGCCTCTGATGCAAAGCATTATTCCCGGTTTTAAGGGTCTGATGTGCTGTCAATACCCGTCGATGCCCCCAATCCTGCAGCGCTGGAAATGGCCTTTGCCACTCGAGGAACGGCAGAATCTACCATTCCTCGCGTCCTGGGAAGGCTTTCTCAATGTTGTTCTGTCAGCATTTAACAGCAACATCCTCGCCGCATCATCGCGTTGACAATTCCGCCTTCAAGTGTGGCAGGGGATTGGGACTGAGTCTAAGCTTGGGTTTAAGCCTTAATGCCCTTTGGGCTTAAGGGCAACCCCGCTTGGGTTAGTTCCTGGGCCAATTGATCAGACGTGACGGCATAAATATCACGATATTCCGGATCCGCAGGGTTTGTCAGGCAGGAATTATCCAACCCGTAAATAGCATCGGAGACAACGATGGGTGTAATATCCATTGCTTTAAAGCCTTTAATGGCCTGCTTAACGCAAATATCGGTGCAAACACCGTACACCAAGGCAATATTACGACCCGTTTGCTTGACCATATCAAACAATTTCAATGCCTTTTGATTGGGAACCACCTGAAACGTCGTTTTACCCGTAGCCGGATCGATACCTTGGGGCTGATTATATTCGAAGAGATTGAACCGGTTCTTGCGAATTTCAATGGTTGCTCCCCGCTTAACCAGATTTTCAAAGGCCGCGCGATCGGGCACATCATCCTGTTGTGGGTCTACCGAGACCACATGAACATCAGACGACAGTTCGGTTTCTGGAATATTCTGCCAGCCGGGGGTATTTTCAATGCAATGTTCATCCGAAAACGCTTTGAAGTCCTCGAATTCCGGATCTCCGGGCTGATGGGTATCCTTGGAGCGAAAATGAGGAATTTTGAAAGGATTATTGGGCAGTAAGGTCATCCGAAGCCGGTCAACGGCTTGCTTCAACTTTGGAATAATGGTCTCGGCTTGAGGCACATACAAGCCCTTTCTGGGATTATCGGGATGCACACGCATGAAGTCATCCTGCGTATCCACGTCGTGTATAAAGAGCTTCTGATTTTTCAATGCATCCTGGAGCATTGCCGACGCCTTTGCATCCCAAGACAGTATTCCAAAGCGAGGCGACTGCTTCATCGGCTTGAGGTTAATCGCATTCATCCTAATCGCCATTGTATTCCCATCCATAGCCTGCACCACACCTGCACCGTTGCGCATAAGTCCTTCAAAATCGAATCTCTATCATAGCCCTTCCGAATTGATTTTCAAGATATTGAATGCAAATCCGATATCAAAAAGCGTCATTCTTCCATCAATGTTCGTGCCACATCCTTGCTCTTTCAGGCCTTGACAGTGCTTTGAGCCAACCGTAACAGAAACGTAACGAAGCCCAAGATCCTTAACACAAAATTTATAAAGATTGTTTTTATAACCATGTAGGAAGTTATGAGTGTCTAGCCCGGGTTTATCTCTCTCACCCAGGGCGGAATTGAGTGTAGGAGTTTTGCATGGCGAATACGTCCATCAGTCCAGTTGCGATCAATAAACAAGTTTCAACAACCTTAAATAACCTGAATCGGCTTCAGTGGGACACCAACGGTGACCAGGGCCAAGCGGTATTCATGCCTATTCGGTCTCAGTCAGGCTCTTCAAGGAGCAACGATGCACAGCTATTGATGCAACAAATGCAAAGCCTGCAAAGTGTCGCCCGATTGGTGCGCCAACAGGAAGATAAGCAAGGGGGTACGACCACAAGTTCACAGAACCCCTCCTTGTCCAATCAGTTATCACAATTATCAACAGCGCTTGAAAAGCTGGTCTCTGCCCTTTTCAGAAATGCTTCAGGCAATAATTCTGCATCGGTTGGTACAGGACAAACCACACAGGGGAATAATACCACCCCGGTAAATACTGAGCCTGTTGTGACCTCAAATGGCGTGGCAACAACCACCCCTGTAACAACCACATCCACCCAAGGCACCGGAACAACCAATGCTAATCCCAATGTTGAAATAACGGCCAACTCGGCCCGGCTGAAAAATTTCAACGGCCTGGTGCAATACCATTCCCTTTCCTGTGGTCCGACCTCGCTGACCATGGTCTTGAACTTTATGGGCATGAATTTAGACCAACGGGATGTCGATAGTATTCGTCCTAATAAAAGTGCCGGACTTGCTCCCAGCGTTATTCGTGATGGTGCGAAAAAATTTGGGGCGGAAGCCTCGGTCCAGGATAATGCCACCTTTGAAGAGATTGATGCCCAAATCCGAAGTGGCCAACCTCCCATCCTCCTGATTAACAACGGAACCGGAGGACAACATTATGTGGTCGCCATTGGCACATCCACCAACGCCTTTGGTCAACGCGAAATTGAATATCTCGATCCGATGACCGGCCAGCCGGTAAAAGAGAACTTTGATGCCTTTGTGAGAAATCGATGGGGCAATATTAAAGAAAACGGAGCCTCAACAGGGATGAACAACCTCATGATCACTATCTCAAGAAACGGGAACTTGAATCCGGAACGGCTTTCAGGCAAATCTCTGGAAACAGACAACGGGTGGCGTGAGGTCAACTTCCGAGGAACCCAACAAGCCGCTTGATTTAGCCGACACCTTTTTTAATGTGTGACTGATTTTTTGACGAATCAGTCCGATATGAAGGGTACTCATTAAAAATCCAGCCCCATAACTTAAGAATGACCCTTCCGCGAATAAACTCTCTCTCGCTTCAGCAATACTAACAAGATTTCCATGCTCTGGTGCTTCATCGACATCCAGAGCATTTTTATTGCGCTAAAAAACTTCCCTGAGAGTTTTTAGCAGAACGCACCTTAACAAATAATTTACGCATCAAATCCCCGCAAATTGTTTTTATATATATAAGTAGTGTTGTGTGTGAATTGGACCTCGAAGCCCGAGGTACCGGTAATGTGTAGGAGTTTCGCTATGGTAAGTTCTCTTGGCCTTGGCCAGCAGATTAACTATAACTTTGCGCCAGCGGTGATTAGCAACCGTCGTATCTCTGGGACGAACCAGAATCCGTTTACGCTTGTTTCTTCCCAAGCGCAGAGCCCCTCAACCGTAGCACCCAATAACCTCATGATGCTACTGTCCATGATGTTTCTGGGACGTCTCTTCAAGTCCGGCAACTCAGAGTGGGACTCCGGTCGTGATGAATGTCCGGTGGTCACGTGTGATCCGTGTTGCCCAGAGCCAGCACCACAACCTTCATGGCCTCAACCAGTACAACCCTATAATCCGGGTGGCAGACCTTCCAGTTTTACCGAACTTACCCCAGTAGGCCCCGCACCTCAACCGGTTCCAGCGCCTACACCCATTCCTGTTCCGGCACCAACGCCGGTGCCCCAACCGGCGCCTTCTCCTGCAGATCCATACCGGACCCCAGGCTCAAAGAAAATGAATATCAATGTCATCAAACAGTATGACAATGAATCCTGTGGTCCTGCCTGTATGACCATGATTTTAAACGCCTTTGGCAAAAATGTAACTGAGCGCCAAATTGATGATCAAATTCGGGCACATAAAAACGAAGGTCTTTCGCCCAGCAGATTATTGGATGGCGCTCGGATGAACGGTGCCAACGGGACCATTTTGAATAATTCTAATTTCGCTGAAATTCGTGAGAATCTCGATGCCAATAACCAAATGATTGCGTTTGTTCGGAACAACTCCGGCGGTTCCCATTTTGTTGTTATTAGCGGCTATACGGTCTCTGATGATGGCGAAATTTCGTTGGAAATTTCTGATCCGTGGACCGGCAGAAAATCCACCATGGATTACGACAAGTTTGAACGGGACTATTGGACCAATATCCCTGATGGCTCTCGTGACTCCGGGTTCGACAAATGCATCATCGTATTTTCCGATCGTAATACCTTGCCCCAGCAGCGGCTGAGCGGCAAAGCCTTTGAAACCGATAGTCGCTGGTACCAAATGAATACACGTCCTCTGGCCGCATAATAACGGCGAAAGCATCAGGTATAAACTAGCAAATAAACATTATCTTGGATATTTGCTGTAAGGCACTGATGAACAAAAGCGAACGTTTTATCTAATGCTTTTGAAAGACCATGAAAACTCCCTAGCACAACTTTTTCTTGAGGCGCATTCATACCGGAACAGTCGCCCCAATTCAAGGAGTGTTAGAGAGAATGTCTTTGGATGTGAAACCCTTGGCCGGACATGATCGTTCGAATTTTCGTGAGAAGCGACCTGACATTCCTGTACAAGGCTTGCCCTCCCAGGCAAATGCACTGAACGATCAATTTTCATCGAATCATCTTCGGTCCAGCGAGTTGGCTCCAGTTCGCTTTGGAGCAGCGCGACCCCAAAAATTCCAGGAGATGGCAATCAGACGCGTAGGACTTGCCCTCAATGAAAGACTCTCAGACTGGAAAAGTACGGTTGATCCAGATTATAAGAGCTTTATTCCAGACTTTGAACTAGCGACAAAGGATACCCTTCTCCTGTTACCTGAAAATAGTCTTGCTGGCGCTTATTTAGGGACCACAGACAAGATGATATATAGTGCCCAAGCGGCATATACAGGTTACCCAATCGAACAACTGGCCTCTCATGAAGGGTTCCATGCGCTCTCAAACATCAAACGACGGCATCTGGCAATTCATGACAATAGTATTGTCACGCCATTGATTATTGATGAGCTTATCAGCCGGATCACTGACGGGGAAAGCATGCCTAAACTCTTAGCCGGGTTTGATTTCCATGTGGATCCGAAAGAAAAACCACCCTTTGATATTACCGAAGCAGATATTCCCACACTGGAAGTATGGAGTGGCGGAGCAGTTAAAATATTGTTATCTAGCTCAAAATTTATTGATCCCTCTTCCTATCGCCTGACGGATGCCGGAAAAGAAAAACTTATTTCTCTGATGACCCCGGATGTGACCGACCTCTTAAAAAGAAATGCCCCTCACCTATCCCCTCAGGAAGCCGTCGTTCAAGGGTTTAATTATCAGCTTACAACCTTTAAGCGCATGTCCCCCAAGATTGTTGATAAGCCTTATCTGCCCACTGATTTCAGGCGCCCATTGGCAGACTGTATGCGACAAATCCTGACTCAACCGGATCGGTATACTGACCGTCCCTCCTGGGAAGTACAACGAATTAACGATCATGGCAAAAAGCAAATTAAGGCACTTCTGGACCATCCTGCGGCGGCTGAATTTATTCAACAATTTGGGAACACCGATGAGGCTGAAAAGAACTTATTAACCTATGCGGATTCGATCTATTACCGCTTTTACATCGCCGATCGCAGCACCCATACCAAGTTACCGTCGGCCAAAGAGCAAGCTCTGGGTAAAATTCCCCTAACAGCAGAAAAACGAGATGAGGGTATAAAGGCCGTCAAAGGCCTTGTGTCAACGCTTGAGGGTAATTTGATGGTTATTCTTTCAAGCCTGGTCACACAGCCTGAGTATAAATTGGCATATTCCCTGGTGGCTTATGAGGAACGAAAAGCACGAGAAGAATCGTATCGGTTCCATCTGGACCAGGTAAACAAGGAACTCGATATTTTTGCAAAATCCAAAGCGAAAATGATGGATATGGGCACGTTCAAACGTATCAGCGAACTTAAGACCCAAAAAGAGCAACTCACTAATAATTTAACGATGATGCCGCTCCTGGATCGGTTTGTCGATCTGATGCGTCAAATGGATATTGCTCCAGCCAGTCCTGAAACCTTGGAAAAGATCCGCACCCTGGAATCAACCCAACAAGAACTGAAACAGAAGCAATCAGAATTGAAGCAATTACAGTCAAAGCTGAGCGAGCGAACAGGGCAATCCGAAAATGAAACACGGATACAGGATGATAGTGGTCACGTGGTTATCTCCTCTTCTCGCGTCCTGGATCCTGAAGAAACAAGAGTATTTATGGAATTGAAAGATATCAAGCAGCAAATTTCTCAAAACATGCAAAGCCTTCGCCAACTGAGGCAACCGGACCAACGCCTTGCGGACACCCCGGCAAATCAACTCTTGAAAGATCAGTATTTTGAAGTCCTGAATAAGCTACAAGCCCTTTATCCCAAATGTACCAAGGAGCTTCAACAAGACTATTCTCCCATTCAACAGCTTGGGCCTAATGTAGGTCTTAGCGGTTCAACGGATATAGCAGACGTAATCGGCACACTTGACTTAAGCCAAGCCAAAAAAATCAGGATCGACTGGGACGGAGACGAGTCTCCTACGAGCTAGTCACACCCGAAAACTAGGCATTTGCCAGTAACGCTTCTGCGGCAGGCATTTTTACGTCGGTGAAGATTTTCGGATTCTTGCGGATTTCCAGTATCGTTTTGGCAAAGTGTTCCATGCGGTCATCCCACACAAAGTACTTTTCCACGTAGGTCTTGGCTTTGGCCTCGCTGCCTTCGAGCTGTACATCCACAATGTCAGCCAACATGGCACGAGCGGCTTCGTGCATCTTTTCGGGAATCACTTTCAGGCGCTTTTGGTCGTCAAGGACAACAGCCCCCTGGTTGAAAAAGTATTGGGCTTGCATCACACTGCGCACCGGGTAGGGCTGCTGCAAGGTCGGCTTTTTGATGGGGAAATTATCAAAGGCCCAGGTTGTATAAATGGAGTGAGCTTCTTTTTCGGTTAGCTCGCCTTTCTTCAGCAAGTGATCGACCATGAACATCGACATAATGTCGGCTTTGTTTTCTTCCACAATATCACCGTAAGCACCCAAGGCACCTTTTTTATCGCTGCCGGAAGCCGTGGTCTTTGGCCCTAAGGAATGCCCAAGCTCATGACCAATGGTGGTAAGATGGTCCGCGAGGTCATCATCGTAAAGATGATGCTGCTCCGGCACCAACAATGCATTGAGCATCTTCGGCAAGAGGGTCGGGTCGGAAGGCGGGGCCATGCGAATTTGACGATGGAATACATTACGTCGGCCACCCCCCAAGGTGGTATAGATTTTATCGTCGTTGGGCAAGTTCTGGGCCAGAGTCACCCCGGTTTTCTTGCTGGCGTAATCACCGGCAATGTAAAGTAAATCAACATCCACCATGGATTGTTTCACTTGATCCGCAGAGCTAACATTGTCAAAATCTTGCTTGTACTCGTTACTCCGTGGAATTTGAGGGGCCACTTCATGGAGATGGCGACGGTATTTTGCAAACAGCTCCTGGCCTTCTCGGTTGACAATACCTACTCGCACCCCAATCATGTCTTTACTTTTGGGGGAAATATTGAGTTCGGCCAAAAGTTTTGCCACTCGAGGGTCGGAAGCCACACTGGCCGTCAGATTATCTTCATAGGACTCACGGCCAATCGTAAATTCCAGTGGGGTATCTTCCAGTTTGGCCCACGCTTCGTCGGCTTGATAAGCATAGACAGGATCGGTACTCACCAGTGCAGCCGCCTGAAGTTTCAAGTATTTCGCAAAATCAGCATTGGTGGTAACCCGAGCGGCTTGTTGCAGTTCACGGGCCGCTTGTTCATACTCTTCACGAAACGTGACGGCATAGGGGATTGCCTCCAGCCGGTTACCATTTCGGACCACAATGGTGTCGTTGCTGAGAATCGGAGCAGCTTGCTCAGGGTGCTTCAGGATGTAGTTGATCAACTCTTTTTTGGTAATATCCGAGGGATAAAGTCCCAGTCCTTTTTCCGGCTTCTGGCCCTTGATCAGGCGAATGACTTTATTGGTCAGTCGATGGAAGCCATTGATGCTGTTAAAGGATTGAAAGAAGAAAAACGCTTTCTGGGCGTGGCTGTCTCCAGCTTCAGCAGCCTCTTGTAACGCCTTCTTCACGGGAATATTTTCTTTGTGATCCTGCTTTAAAAACACCTGATCCAGCGCTTGAGCGGCCCGAACCAAGTGAACGAGGGCCTTGCGATCTCCCTCACTCAGCCGGAGAATACTGCTTCCAGGAACATCAAATACAAATGTTCGTGTATTATTTGCCTTCCATTCGTCCAGTTTCTTTTCAGGCACCCCAATTTTATAAGGTCCATAGGACTTGGCCTTTTTCCCGGCAAATAAAACCGATGTGTTGCCAAGGGAACTGGTGTTATTCATCAAATGAGGTTGCATGCGCATTACCGGGAATGTCGTTTGCATCCACTGCACTCCTATACACTTTTCTAGATCAGTCACGTTGAGTGCCATAATCTCAAAAACAATCTCAAAGGCAAACAAAATATATAGATTTATGAAATGATTTATTCATAAATCTTTATATCAATTAAATGCCAATATTGAAGGCAGAATGGTGAAGTTCGTTAAAGACAAGCTAGCCGACGTATTCGGTAATTTTCTGGTTCCAGTAGGTTTGAGCCTTTAAAATTGTCTGCTTCACCTTCTCCGGATCGTTTTTCAAGTCAGCCACGGAAATTCGTATTGACTGATGCTTGGCAGAATCGGAACCCGGCACATACATTTCAGCGTCGGGAGCAAAATGAAAGCCCATATTCTTAAACCGAAAATCTAATGAAAAATCCGCCAATGGGCGAGGGTCAAACTCTTGATTCAGTTCACGGTATTTTTCCATATCGGTTTCCAGCAAGGTATTTAAATCAGTGCCTTTTTCCTCCAGAAAAGTTTCAAAATCACGATCTTTGAACTGAAAATTCGCCTGGTACCATTTATAGTCTTTCTGTTGTGAAAAGGCTTGCTGAACCTCAGGGTCAGCCAATATTCCTGATAACCTGTGTAAGGCATCAAGCGATTCCGCACTTAGACGATCTCGGGTGTTCTTACCCTGGATGAGTTCTTCTAAAATCCAACCACGGACGGAATAGGTATCCTGAAATTTCTTTAAGCTGCCTATTACCTTGCCCACCTGAGCCATATGGTCAATATTCGATTGAAGACGTTTAATGATCTTGGCAGACTGGTTCGATATCTCCGCAGGAGCAATATTAATACCTTTAATGCCATCTGGACGGCAATACAGCTTTTTCGTTTGGGTTTCCAGTCTGATTTTCCCTTCTCGGCCCAATTCCTTGTGAACAATGACGATGACATCATCTTCAGGTGTGTTCAGCAAGGGCTTCAATTCCGGAGAATCAAAGACGGTTTTGAGATCAGCATAAGATTTCCGCCCATCAACATCATCTTTTCTACCAAATAATCCGGGCACAAATCCACTCAAGCTGGCGCCAAACCGAAGATGCATAACACGTCACTCCATCTGTTTTTGAGAAATTCTATCGAGAAAAAACCCGTCAATCTTCAAAATTGCCCACCCTCAAGCGAAGGGCTATGACTTGCCCATATCGCATTGATTTGCGCCTCTGTAACTGCCTCAACCACAGCGCGATAGAAAGGCGAAAGAGCATCCGGATGCAGTACCGGTTCCTGGGGAATAGAAGCAGGCGGATCGGAATCTAAGTGAATCGGGGTCGCTGTCGAAAAGGCAATAACCCCATCGCCGCTCGTCGTGTCCATGGTACTCCCCATGGCACCAATCCCCAAACCGGCCCGAAGCGCTAACTGGCGCAGTTGGGTTGGAATTAAGGGGGCGTTTGTGGCAATCACCACAATAATAGACCCTTGACGTTGCGGCTTCGTAGATTCTCGATGGACACGATCCTGGTCATCTTGTTGTTTCAATGCCTCAAGGGAGCGCCCGAGCTTTTGCTCCAAAGCCTGACGAACTATGGGATTCATTGTGTTGAATCGACTATGATTAGCATTAACCAGAACACCAACCGTGTAATTCTCCCGGTTTAGGGTAACCTGACGAGACGCCGTCCCAATCCCCGCGTGGAGTTCGAACGATCGCATGCCTGTCCCCGCCCCGACACGTCCTTGAAGCACCCTATCTGAGCGGGCAGACTCCAAAGCCCTGACAGCGGTCTCCGGTTGAATCGTGTTCAGGGCTTCAATCGTATTGAAGACGCCATCATAACATTCCCCAATCACCGGCAAGAGCCCCGGCCACCGAGTGCTTCCTCTGGTTTCACCGGGATAATGTTTGAGGAAATAGCTGAAGACACCGGTATGTACAGCACCCACGGAGTAGGTGTTGGAAAGCATTATAGGCGAATTCAGGATTCCAGATGTTTGTAGCGGTCCTAAGCCGGTCAATTCCCCATTTCCGTTTAACATCAAACCATCCGCCCAAAGACCAAGTGTCGCCAGATCGTGAGGATGAGGCATTATTGCCGTCACACCGGTGCGAATCGTGACAGGTTTATCCTGACGTATCGTGACATGCCCTACAGAAACCCCGGGCACATCGGTAATGGCATTTAAGGGACCGGGCAAATACTGCCACTGGGGAAGCACAATACGGTTTTCAGAAGAGGAGGGTCGAATACCGCTGAAATAATCGTCTTGGTCTGCCGCTTGAGAAACGCCCAACAGCGCCAGAATCATAATGATGAAAATGGCCAGGAATTGACGACATTGATTCTGTGGTTTCATCGGGTAACTTACCGTCCTCTCTCATCATCTGGCCCAGCCAACACAGTCTATGCGGATTTCGTTTTTCTCGAAACACTTCTTTTTAATAATTGTTCTTGAGCTGCTTTCGAGGCTTTATCCCATAACGCCTGCCAACTGTCACAGCCAATACTTTTCAGTTTTTCCATAATCGAAGGGGATTCAAAAAGAGCCTCAATGTCTTTGGGGTCCTGAAGCGTTTCCTTTTCCGCCATGGTCATAATAATTTCCTGCCTTACCTCAGGAGGAACCATCTGGATAAACATTCGGGTTTCCTGGTAAAGCGCATCAATTTTACGAGATCAATAAAGCGCTCTGCACGTCGGCGCGTTCTGTCGGAAGGCCATACCAACCCATGCGAAGTCTCCCAGGGAGATAAATCTAAATCGCCCACTTCCTTGCGGTAGAAGGTATATTCCGTGACGGCGTGTCTCATGGACTTGTTGACATGTTTCCAATCGTTGGAGGCGCCACTGCTCACATGTTCGTCTCCACCGTAAAACACTTCTTCTGCCGCCCGGCCTGCCAAAGCAACACGCTGAAGATTTTCAAAGTATTCCCGGGTTAAGCCATACTGGGGCAACTTTTCCACATCCAGACCCACCATCCCCATGGCCGTCATCCCGGACAAGTGACGTGGAACGATACTGATATAATCAAAAGGCACTTTTCTTGCCCAAGCCACCAAGGCATGGCCAACGGCTTCGTGTCCGGCAGTTCGTTGCTTTTCAGCTTCATCGATTTGAATGCCTTCTTTTTCCAACCCATGACGCCGGTTATCAATTTCTTTTAAGAAGTCTTCTTCAATGATTTCAGGCTCTTCCATGGGCTCCTTCACACGCAGTACTGAATTAATGGCAGCCTGGTTAGTAATAGAAGCAATTTCAGCCCCAACGGCCCCTGCGCCCATTTTACGGGCAATTTTGAGCGTATCCAGCCCCGGGGCCACGCGCTTGCCCTTCAAATGGACCTTTAAAATTCGCTCCCGCTCTTCTGGCGTAACCGGACCTCTGACAGCAATCTTGCGATCAAAGCGGCCATCGCGAATGAAGGCCGGATCCAGCAAATCGGCACGATTGGTCGTCGCAAAGACCATAACGTTTTGAAGTTCGTTAAACCCATCCAATTCGGACAAGAACTGATTAATGGTGGCATTTTTCTCCTGACTGCCACCATCCTGATGGCCATCCCGAGTGGTGGCAAGCCCATCCAACTCATCAATCATTAAGATGACAGGGCCCTTTTTGGCAGCCTCGCGTATCTGGGCGAACAATTCACGAACCCGAGAAGCCCCCACACCCACAAATTTTTCAATAAACTCAGACCCGTTGACATAAAAGAACGGGCACTTGGCTTCATTGGCAATGGCTTTCACCAACATTGTTTTACCCGTCCCCGGTGGGCCTTCAAGCAGCACACCTTTGGGGAGTTTGGCACCATTCAGAATTTCTTTCAGATCCGGCTGACCTTCATCAGACACTTCTTTGGCTTGCGCGTACTCCGCTTGAATCTTTTTCAGGATGGTCAACAAATCCTGAATCTGCTTGACCACCTCTTCCATCCCGGCGACATCCTCCATGGTGACCTTTGGAATTTCGCCCTGAGCCACTTCCTTGGACTTTGATTTGCCCAACACCGGATCTTTCTCATACGAATTACGAGACTTCCGGTACATATACACACTCAAGCCGATACCTGTAATAAACAGGCTTAGAAAGGCAATGTTCCACCAGGTTTGGGAATCCACTTTGGAAAATACGCCGGAATTGGACGATAATGCTGGATCCAGCCTATCCATAGCGGGGCCACTGGCCAGCGTAACCCCACGGGCAGGATCGCGACGCTCGAATACAATATCCGAATCTTTCAGCTGCTGCATCATTTTCTGAGCTTCAAGACGACGTTGCTCAAAGAGGCGAAAGGCGTCCGGATTCATGGCCGGATTTAACCCGAAATTGCCGGGATGATGCAGGCCCTGCATAAAAACGGCCTGGACCTTATCCGACAAATCCTGGGAAAAGTACCGGGTGTGGCCATCTTTGTATTGTAACTGCCATGTATCTCCCTCAATAACGACTTTGGCCACTTCCTTTCGCATCATCGCCTGAATGACTTCATCGGCAGAGACAATAAAGCGTTTCTCATTTGGGTCACGGCGAGCGCTGATGGAGGGTATCCTGTCTTGCCACGCTCCGCCCCCCTGCGCTTGTGCATCGTTGGTAACACCCAATAGCCCAAGTAAAGAAGATAGAACCATGGGAGTAAAGTATGCCGGAGTTTTCGATTTTTCAGACACACGAGCATGACCCCGACCGAACGCCATCGGTTGGGATTTACGAATATCCTTATTCAGGGATAAACGAGAGGTGACACGTGGAGTCACGTTTAGAGGAGACGCTATTATCACTCGCCCTTTTTCCAGCATTCCCAAAGTGTTATTTGAGAGAGTCAGCACAACGACCGAAGGCGAGCATCATAAACCAAACCGATGCCAAACTCAAATTGCAATTCAGGTTTTAATAAAAATTGTTAAATTCCGCTTAACCCAACTCGGGATCAGTGTGACCAATTGGCCTTTGGGCCTATTCAACTCTGTTGTGTCCCCAGACATCACGATGATCCTTCCCTGCTCCCGCCGTTACCAAATGAAGGATCCCCTGCTCGCTTAGCTGTTTTAATTGTGAGGGTCCTGCATTACGGATGCGGCCATAGAATCCCAGGTTTCGTCGACTTTGGTTGGCCCGCTGGAACTGGGAGTCAATTTGATAAACTTCATAGGCCCCGGTATGGCGATGAATAAAAATAGCATGCCCAGGAGCCAGGGTTGTATCAACATCGGGATAGGCGCCATGTGGCCGGGTAAAATGATTCCAGGGGACTTCAGAAAAGCTCATGGTCCGATTTCGCTCAACATCACTATAGCGGGATGCCTGCTCGTAAAATCGCTCCAGGGCAGCAATCATGTAAAACTTAGTTACCATACCATTTTCAGGGGGAGGTAATTGCTTCATAAATCGAATCGCTTCATTCACCCATACTGCTCGTCCGTGTTGAAACAACTCCGGAGGCAGTTTTTTTTGCAGCAGGGCTTGTTCAAACCCGTGGTTCACACGTTCCTGGATGTTGGAACGGGAAATCGTGGGAACGGAATTCGCATTCACATTCACTGAAACCTGCTCAAGCGCACTGGTGTGTCCAAAACGCATGCGGCTGGCAGTGGACCTAAAGGCGGGCTGTGTTAAGAGCATATGAGGTTCGACTCCTGCTGGCGGGTAAATCCTGCGATTATAAAACCAGCAGAGAATGAAATGTTGCGCCTTAGTTTGGTTTGAGTTTTTCAGCCGGTGCAATCCGCTGAATCACGTCCGTGGCTAGAATATCATTCAGACGAGCAACTTCGCGAAATACACCTGTAAAGACTCGCCGACGTGGGAAACTGGTTTCTTTGGGATCAGCATGGATATGGAGACCCAGGGTCTCAAAGTTTTTCAAGTGTTGCTGTGTCAGCGAACGGCTCGTTCGAATGGAGACTGTCAGTGCCCCATCCTCCAGGGCAGGAATCAATCCGGGCGCAATCTTGGTCCAATGGGTAATCATTGATTCGAGTTGAGAGCCCGACAGCGACACCGAAGGTTCAGGAGCAGGCTCAGCTTCAGAAGAACGAAAACGGGGACGGTATTGGACAATCGGCTGGAAAGATAGGCGCATGGAGATTCCTCCAATCTACAGACACACGGAACAGGAATTGTTAACCACTTAAACCCAAAAATAACAAATAATCAATTTCATTCCAGATCTGGTTTTTACAAATAGGTCCCCGTCCAAACACGAACCCAATGTCCCGGAGACAATCGTACTTCAGGTCTTGGATTCTCCTTGCCTGAATGTTAGGCTGATACTTTCCATAATATTAGTTCACAGTTTGGCATTCTTGTTACTGATACAGCACTTGATTATGAATAGTCCGGTTTCACGCCTATATTCCAACTTTCTCTCTCCCAATCTGCATGCCTGGATTGGGTTTAGCCTGGTCCTGCTAGCACTTTTCTTTGGACTAGCCTATCGCGTGTTTGTTCTTCAGAACGCCACATGGGATATAGCTGCTTTTCAGTTTCTCCAAAACCACCCTTTGCCGCCAGTGCTGATGAACCTGCTTCAAATTGTGGAACATGCGTCAGATAGAGAGACTATTAAGCACATCTTTGTCGTGAATATCGGTTTCGCCTTGCTGATTCCTCGTTTTCGTCTGGTTGGTCTTTGCTTATTGCTTCAGATTCTCTGGTCAGTCTTATGTGATGATCCGCTAAAGCAATTCTTTTACAGTATTGCCAGTTCTCCCATTGACCCGTCGATGCCCATTGCCTACCCGTCCGGCCATGCCTTATTCTCCATGTCATACTATGGCTTCCTGATGTACCTTATCGCCCGTCATAGCTGGCCTATTTTTCGCCCAATATGGGCCATCTCAACATGCCTGTTCATTCTTTCAATGGGCCTCTCCGTTGTTGTCCACCGCCACCACGTTTTAAGTGATATCCTCGGTGGGTATCTTTTAGGAGCAGTGCTGCTGCTCATCGGCATTGGCACACACATGCTGCTCTTACATTGGTTTTCGCCTGAGCCCGAAGCCTGGGTGCCTCGCAAGCTGCTTCGAGACTAAAGGCGCACGAGTCAAGCTCTAAATGTAAGCTATCTTTACTTTTTCAGTGCCCATCGCTAGAATAACGAGGTACCTTGTCTCGTGAGAGGCATTCCCCCGACTATTCTCCTATTTTGCAACCCAACCGTGAGGATATTTACCTATGTTAACAGGTCGTTCGTTATTATCCCTCGTGGCTATTTCGGTCCTATTACTGCCAATTTCTGCTTTCGCCCGTAATTCCAAAGAAGAACCCACCTCTACTCCTGCTCTTCGAGACTATGTATTTGCATGCATGAATATTTGGAACCAGTCTAAAGAAGTTAAAGTGACTGCCGCCAGCGAGCGAGAAGCACGTGAACTGATTAAGAAGAACCCAGACAACACCGATTTTCGTCAAACTTACTGTGCCTTTCGTCGTTCCATGCCCCATAAACCCAAACCGAAAGCTGAAGAAGACGGCGACAATCCGACAGAATAATTTAGGCTAACACCTTAAATACGCTCAGCAATTCGGAGCTTTGCGCTGCGAGATTTTGGGCTGGCCTGTAACTCTGCATCGGAGGGAAAGATAGGCTTACCAACCAACGAGAAGGTCGGTTGATGTTGACAAGTACACAAAGGCTGCCGTGGAGGGCATAAACACACGGCTGAAGCTTCTCTAAAATATTGTTTGACCATTCTATCTTCAAGAGAATGAAAGGTAATAATGGCCACTCGTGCTCCTGGCAGTAGTATGGAAGGCAATTGTTCCAATACAGATTCCAATGCCTCCATCTCCTGGTTGACAGCAATCCGAAGCGCCTGAAAAATACGCGTTGCCGGGTGGATATTCTGAGCCTTAACCCCTTTTTGGCGATAAATGCCTTCGGCAATCTGGGCCAACTGTCTTGTTGTGGTTATGGGACGAGCATTTGCAATCGCAGAAGCAATTTGGCGGGAGAGTTTCTCATCAGCATACTTGTAAAAGAGGTTTGCCAAGGACTTTGGATCCATCGTATTTACCAGTTCTGCAGCAGTTTGGTGCATTTCCGGGCTCATTCTCATGTCCAGTGGTGCTTCCTGGCTAAAACTAAACCCTCTGGCAGCCTCTCCCAACTGGAAATCGGACACTCCCAAATCCATTAGAATTCCCCCATCAATTTTCGGAAACCCAGCTTCAATGAGCAAACTGTGAAGATTTCGGAAATTGCCCTGCTTTAGAATCACATCAGTGCCGCAACCGGCCAATGATGCCCTGGCCTTCTCCAGTGCCACCGGATCCTGGTCTATCCCGACCAATGCATTGCTTCTATCCAGATGTTCGCACAGCCGCCGTGCATGTCCTCCCCCTCCCAAGGTGGCATCCACATAGGCCAAATTAGGACGAGGCAGCAAGGCCTCAACAGCTTCTTCCAGCAGAACCGTGGTGTGTTGGAGCATGGTCATTCCGCAGAGTCCATCCACTAATTTACCGACAATTGACTTCCAGAGGGGAGGCAGAATCCATTATGTTATGGATTAGCCCGCATCTAAAAGCTTTTATAATAGGGATAGGATACCACAAGGAGATTCAAGAGGAGGTTTACAGGTCCTAAATTCTGATTCTCGATGCCCCTCGTCTGTTCAACCGCTTGACCTCAACTACGATCATGGTGATAATTATGAATGAGAGGACATGGAGTCCTCAGGTGGGAGTTTCAAGCAATCTGTAAAGTGAATCGAATCACTTTCAACTTGACGGGGTAATATGGGGGACAAGGACAGAATGATGGCCTTAAGAATCTTTTAACGGTGTCGCGCTCAAGTGAATCTACTTTGTGCCGATACGCTATTTAGATGAGAGCATCTCATGGAGTCAGACGGGAAAAATAACGGAGATCATTATTAAGGATATCTAAAAAGTATCTTTTTGAGGCAAGAATCTCTTCCACCATGTTTTTATTGGTTTATACTAGCGAAGAGAAGATGCCTCCCTGCATCAACACTTTTAGGTAATCAATAGGGAGACAAATAGAACTATGGGAATTGACGGAACCAACAATAACAATCGCATTAACGAACTTAGCTTTACCACAGGAACCAATAATGCCGGTAATGC
>JBGUGD010000005.1:0-25133 GCA_041697335.1 Vampirovibrionaceae bacterium NZW_1234
CAAGAAAATCATTCGTCCTGTTATACATGATCAAGGGTCTAAATTCATACTTTTCGGCAAAGATAACTCCACTAATATCAATTTGATTGATGTCCCTTGGGAAAAGGCCAATATAATTAGAACTCAAATTTCAGAAAGGGAGAAAGATATCAATCTGCCTGACTTTGGAAATCATAACGAAGTCATTCTATACATTGATACAGCCGTTAACCAAACCGAAAAGGAAAAAGTGGGCGATAAGGGTATTATTGAATCTATCTCCAAAGAAGAAGTTTATCTGTTATACCCAAACCCTGAAATAAAAAAAGAAATACTCGAAGACCCCTTCGGAAAGGCTTATTTGGTCAATGTGGAGGTGCAAACTGTACAAGGTAAACCTTTTGCATACAGAATTTTAGAAATTCATAAAACCTTTACCCGTTAATCTCTACGTGTTGTAAAGGGATAGTTGCCAAAAGAATTAAAGAGATTCAAGCCCGAATCCCCCACCTGGGCAGGTTGCTTTTACAAATATACAACTTCACTGAAAACGCCATATACAGGCTCTCCAGGTTAAAATTAGCCTTACGCAACACAGCCCGTCAGCAATGCGCAGAGTCGGGTAACACTTTTTTTACAAACTAACCTAAAATCCCAGAAATTTGTTTTTATCCATATACAAGGAATACAGAGAGTCGATTTTAGCTGAGAACAAGAAAGTGATTTTTTAACGGGCTTTTTATAACAACCCAGGAAACCACAGCATCGTGTCCCACTGCAACACAGACAGGGCCACATCTCTGTGGCTTCGGCAACAAGTAACGTGAATAAAGTCAGACGTGTAACCCCCTTTTTGGATACCCCTGAGGACCGAAAGGGGGTTTGGGTTTTGTCCTCACCAATTTATATCATCGGCACGTTATCAGGATGAGGACATATCTTCGGGCGACGCAGCTACCACATCCTTTAAACACAGCCCAAATGGCTCTTCCGAGGCTTCACCCTCAGAAACCCCATGCCCGAGCTGATGCTTCAATTCCTGAACCTGGCGTGCCAAGGCTACAATTACATCGGAGAGCGGATCGTTCACTTCCTTGGGATCCGTAATCACAACCCGCTTGCCATTACGGAAGACAATATGCCCAGGAACACCCACAATAGTGGAATCCGCCGGAACATCCCGCAGCACAACAGATCCGGCTCCGATACGGCAATTGTCCCCAACAGTGATATTACCCAGAACATTTGCACCAGCGCCAATAAAGACACCGTTCCCTACCGTAGGATGTCGCTTGCCTTTTTCTTTGCCGGTTCCTCCCAGAGTCACCCCCTGGTAAATGGTGACATCATCGCCAATAATGGCCGTTTCACCCACCACGACACCCATGCCATGGTCGATAAAAAACCGTCGGCCAATGGTTGCGCCCGGGTGAATCTCAATGCCGGTAAAAAAGCGGGCCACCTGTGACAGAATTCGAGCCGTCAGCGGAAAATGATGCGTCCAAAGCCAGTGATTGATACGGTGCCACCATAGGGCATGAAGACCCGGGTAGCAGACAAGAACTTCCAACAGCGTCTTGGCCGCTGGATCCCGGTCAAAAACCGAGCGGATATCTTCACGAATTGTAGGAGCCCATCCCAGCATAACGACTAAACCGCAACAGCTGTCATCTGCTGAACTTCAGCCCGCAGATCATCAAAAAGCACCGAACTGAGATAACGTTCCCCAAAGCTTGGGATAATCACCACAATCAACTTGTTGATGTTCTCAGGACGTTGGGCTAGATTCAGCGCGGCCTGAACAGCAGCCCCCGAAGAAATCCCGACCAGGAGCCCTTCCTCCTGTGCCAAGCGCCGTGCCATCTCGACGGCCTCGGCACTGGTCACCTGAATGACCTCATCAATCAGATCCGTACGTAGAATCTCAGGAACAAACCCGGCACCGATACCTTGAATTTTATGCGGACCCGGCTGCCCTCCGGACAAAACCGGGCTTTCGGCAGGCTCCACGGCAATTGCCTTAAATTCAGGTTTTTTAGGCTTAATATACTCCGCTACTCCGGTAATGGTACCACCTGTGCCGACCCCGGCAACCAGAATATCCACATTACCTTCCGTGTCCTCCCAAATTTCAGGACCGGTCGTTTCCCGATGAATTTTGGGATTGGCCGGATTGGTAAACTGTTGAAGCATATAAGCGTTGGGCGTTTGAGCCACCAATTCCTCGGCTTTGGCCAACGCCCCTTTCATTCCCTGGGCGCCTGGGGTCAAGACCAGTTCTGCCCCAAAGGCCCGAAGCACCAAGCGACGTTCCATACTCATGGTGTCTGGCATGGTCAAAATCAAGCGGTAGCCCTTACTGGCCGCAAGAAACGCCAACGCTATACCTGTGTTACCACTGGTGGGCTCAATCAAAACCGTTTTCCCCGGGGTAATCAGACCCGCTTTTTCGGCCTCAGCAATCATGCTGGCCCCAATCCGGTCTTTAACGCTATTACATGGGTTCATGCTTTCCAATTTGGCAACAACGGTTGCTTTACACCCTTGAGAAACCCGGTTCAAATAAACCAGGGGCGTTGATCCAATGAGGTCAGACACATTCTGAGCAATCTTCATCATGGACTCCTTTCCGTTTGGGTTGGCAAACCCATCACACACAGCGTTGCTTCTACTTCCTAATCAAAACACATTCACAAGTCAATTCAACCCCCATGGCTGAAGGAAGACACTGGCACTCCCATCTGTGGCGGAGTCATGTGACGTCAGCATGGGGGCTCATGCAGCGGGTCGAACTTCATGGAACTTAACATCTGGGTCATGCCTGACAGGGGTCGTCAAAAATGCCAAAATGCCAGGAAATTCAGCCTTCTTCCCTGGTAATCTTTACTCTCATCAGAGAATGAGACAAACGTCACAAGTAAAACGTCCCTCCCTTTATGCTAGGCACGATCATGGCTTTATGGTATATCCTATGGTCACGGCTTCAAGAGCCGTATTGTTACGAAGGGTATGATTCATGCAGATTCGGTTTATGCCGCAAGGGCGGCTACACCCGACAATCCCAACGGCCCCCCTGGAAATCCCAGAGCCCACCAACGCCCCAATGGGCCGTCCGATTTCGCGTTTTGGCAGTTGGCTGATTGCTGAACCGTGGGTGGCTTCTTACAAAGAGGGGATGGAACTGCATGCCCGACTGTCTCAAAAGGCCTTTGGTCAACCCGCACTCAAGCAACAGGTTCGCCACGTCGTTGACGCTTTTGCCGATTGCATTGCCTACGGCGATGCCGATACCACTCGCCGGTTTAATCACGCCAAGGCCAGCCTCGAACAAAGTTTAATTCGCCAAGGAACACCATTAAGTCCGAAGAACCCCTTGCAACTGCTTTTAACCCGAACAGACATGCTTCAGGAAGCAAACCTACCAGGAATCGACCTGTCGAACACCCTTATAATGACCCCAATGAACATTGGGAATTTTGTTTCTCTGACTGGAACCCAAATGCCTTTAGCAAACCTGAAAGGCTTTGACACCAGCGGCCGAATCCTGATGGGCCCCAACACTTGCCTCAAGGGTGCAAAGTATGACGAAAACACACTTCACTCCAAACATTACAGCCATGTGAAATCTTTGGCAAAAGCCCACGCCATGATCTTCGAAGGGTCCTCTGTTCAGTGGCTGCTGCGGAAACTGACCGACGGTCATAAAAAGCAGGAATCGTAAACTCTCCCCGTTCACCCCGTGTGTCAGGACTTTAGCTCATCGGACTGAACCTGACCATCCAGGATAGAGATAATGCGGTCACTTCGGTCGGCAAGCAAGCGTTCATGGGTGACAATGACAAAGGTCACGCCTTCATGTTGATGAATTTCCCGCATCAAATCATACACAGCCAAGCCGGTTTTATGATCCAAGGCCCCGGTTGGCTCATCGGCAAAAACAATTTCCGGCGAGTTGACCAACGCCCGAGCAATCGCCACCCGCTGATTTTGCCCTCCCGAAAGCTCTCGGGGCAAATGGTGCATTCGATCTCCCAGGCCGATGCGGTTTAAAAGCTCTTTAGCCTTATCAATTCTGTCAGCACTGGACTCCCCCAAAATACGACACGGCATAACCACGTTTTCCAATGCCGTAAACTCCGGCAACAGCAAGTGGGCCTGGAAAATAAAGCCAATCTTCCGATTGCGAAAAAACGAGCGCTGGCGTTCGCTCCACTTGGCCGTATTGTCACCCAGATAGGTAACAGCCCCGGAGGAAGGGGTATCCAGAAGCCCGAGCAAATTCATCAAGGTACTCTTCCCTGAACCGCTAGGGCCAATAATGCTGATGAACTCCTGATGCCGAATGGTCAGGTTAACCTGATTAATGGCATAAACCGGCTGAGATCCACCATAAACCTTCATCAGATCCTGAGTTTGCAATAAAATATCGTCTGGATTCATCATAGAACGCTACTTGTTAATGGCATCAACGGGGTTCAGACGGCTGGCCTGCCAAGCGGGCAACAGACTCGCCAAAAAGCTGCTAATCATGGCGTACATCACCGCGAGCATCGTAAAGGGGATATTCATGACAATGGGTTTTCGCTCAAAGCCCAAGGAACTTTCCATCTTGGCAATGGGGCTGGCGTTATACAATTCGATGATTCCCTGGCCGCCAAAAACACCAAGCACCGCCCCAATAAGGCTAAGAACCATGGCTTGAATCATAAACAACCGCATGATCTGCCCCGGCTGAGCCCCCATGGCCTTGAGTATCCCAATTTCCTTGGACTTGGAACTCACCACCATAATCAAGATGCTGGTAATACTGGAAGCCGCCGCAAAGACAATGAGAAAACTAATGAAACTGATAATCACCCGAAAGCTCTTGAGTTCATCAAGAAGCAGTTTGTTCTGTTCCATCCAGCTTTCGGCCTTCAGCCCGTAGCGCAGCCTTATGTCCTGGGCAATGGCATCCGCCTGATAGGGGTCCGTGACCCGAAGCCCAATGGACGTGACCGTCGAAGACATATCCAAAAGCTTTTGGGCGGCGGTTAAACTGGTAATTACCGTGCTGTAGTCCTTGGCATAGAGGCCGGTACTCAAAGTCCCCACTACTTTAAAGCTGCGGGTCCCCTGGGAGGTAACCAGCTGCACACGGCTTCCCAAATCGACTCCCAACTCTTCAGCAAGCTTTCGCCCGAGAAAAACCTCATTGCTGTGTAAATCCGACAGATCCCCTTTCTCTACATCCCCGGAGATGTGGGTCATTTTCTCTTCCAGATTGGGCACAATCCCTTGCAAGTCCGCCCCCATAACCTTACTGCCCCGAACCACAATAATATGTTCAGAGACATACGGCGCCACGGTCACCACATCGGGTTCCTCGGCCAGACGTTGCATCAGGGTGCGATAGCCCAAAATATTGCGCTTTCGGCTCAAGGTCTTATCCGAGATCCGCACTTCCTCGGGGCCAGGGAACCAGGGCTGCAGTAATTGACGATTACGCTCTTTGGTCTTCATTTCTCGGGAAATGGTAATACTGGGGGCCTTCTCGACGGCTCGCTCCAACATACGACCATAAAAGGACATATTGGCCGAGGGAATAAAGACGATAAGAGAGACGCCAATACCCACGGCAAACATCACAATAAAGGACTGCTTGATATTGGCCTTAATATAGCGGGCTGCAATATACAACTCCAAAGGCAACGCCATATCAAATCAGCTTTCTGTCTTGGGCTTACGGATTAATGGCGCCACACGCGGTTTTTCCAACAGCGTGGGATTGGCAATTTCGGCAATGTGATCCCCTGAACCCAAACCCTGAAGAACCTCATAGGATTCTGAAGACACCCGACGCAGGGTCACGGGCCGCGCCACCATTTTATTGCCTTCAAACCGATACACCACTGGCCCTCTCTTGGTCCGCTCGACAGCGGTGCTGGGAATTAAAATCCGATTTCGAACGGTTGCCGTCATCAGATTAATATCGGCCGTCATCCCCGGTCGAAGAGACAAGCCACCTAAACCTCGGAGCGCCTCCGGTGTAAAGTGAATCGTCACCTCCACCGTTCCGTTCTCCCGGTTCACCTCTTGCCCGATTTGCGTCACGAACCCTTTCAATGCCAAATCGGGCTTGGCATCCAAAACCACATACGCAGTAGTCCCCATACGGACTTGCGAGAGATCGGACTCTTCAACATAGGCAACCACCTCAAACGTCGCCGGGTTTACCACCCGTAAAATAGCTTGCCCAGGCCGAGCAGCTTCACCAGTGTCCTGGAGACGTTTTACCACGACACCGGCAAAAGGAACTGAAAGCTGACGATAAACTTGACGGGATTGGGCCGCCTGCAAGTTTCCGATAGCAGACTCATAGCCGCCTCGGGCCTGCTCGATTTCCGCCTGCGTAGGTCCTCGCTGGGCTCGCATGAGTTCTTCGGCAGCCTGACGAACCCGAAGCTGGGCCGCCCGAATTTCAGCCTGCCGGGCATCAACCTGTCGCCGGGATTGCTGCTCCTGGCGCAACACCTGTTCCAGATCGCGTTGGGACACATATTCCCTAGCCCGAAGAGAACGATACCGCTGAGCATCTTGGACAGCATCCTGGTATGCCCACTGATCCGCTTCTAAAAGCGCTTTTTGACGCGACACTTCAGCCTGAGCTTCACGTCGTTCGGCTTCCAGGCGACGAATATCTTCCGGCCGAGTCCCCTGCTGTTGAACGCGAAGCGCAGCTCGGGCTTCTTCTGCTGCCCCACGGGCCTGGGCAATTTGCCCTTGCAGATCCTGGGTGGTCAAGGAGACCAAAACCTGCCCGGCACGAAAGGCTTGTCCTTCATCGACAGCAATGTTTGAAATCAAGGCCTGCTCAGGAGAAGAAATATTGACCGTCGTATCTGCTCGGACTTCCCCGGTAACCGTCACGGACAGCACCGCATTAGTAGGTTTGACGGCAATTGCAGTAACGGCCTCCGGCTGCAAATGATTATAAGCATATAAGCCGCCCACAAGTGCAAAGAAGCCCACGAGAATTAGCGCGTAATGAAAAGGTCTCATCCAAAAGCAATCGAGATTTGTCTAAACTGATTCAGAATACCATGTGCTAATCCCAAGCAGTATGATATCCCTCCCTCAAACCCCGGCAGCCTCAGAAGCGGATGCCTCAATCTTGTTAATAATGGTCAATTCCTTACCATGCAGGGTTCGCTCAAAAGCCTCGGTCTGCTCGAAGGTAATTTCCATCGGGCATTCGGTCCAACGCTGTATTTGGTCCACCACAAGCTGGAGTGATTGTTGATGGGTTTCAATGAAATTGGGATGCGAAGATCGTAATTTGACGTGCAGTCGCCCCGGTGCCAATTGGAGTATTTGATACTTTTTTAAGTTTGGAACAACATCAAACGCCTCTTCTATGAAGATGTTGTTAAAGAGCTGCCCGTTAGGCAACACGATTTTTTGATTAATGCGCCCCGTCAACAGAACCATGCTTTCCCATTCCCGACCACATCGGCACAGCTTTGAGGGAGCCATAATGCCCCGATCACCAATTTCATAGCGGATCAGCGGCATCGAATAATTATGGAGGCTGGTTAACAGAATCCGGCCTTCTTCCCCAAAGGGCATTGGCTGGTTGTTCTCATCCACCACTTCAATCAGGAGGTTCATCGGGTTAATATGCATGCCACTTTGATAAAGGCATTCGCAGGCAATATCCCCAGCCTCACGACTGCCATAACGATTTAAGACCTTTGTCCCAAAAGCGGTCTCAATCACCGTGCGCATATTGGGTGTCAGCATGGCTGCCGTTGTAAACACAGCATCTAAGTGCCGTTCAAGCGGGAAGGATTCTTCGAGAGCAAATTGAGCCAATTCGTAGGCTTCGTTGGCATAGGCCATCATATGATGACAATCGGTCTGAATATTGATGATATTAAGGTGACGACGGTGGACTTCCGGGGAAACTACCGCCGTATCCAATATTCGACGCCCTTGAAGAAAGCCCATCATTAACCACTTGTGGAACAATCGTCGCTGAGCATCCAGATCATGTTCGGAAGCCCACAGTAAAAAATAAGGCTTGCCCAAGTCTAACCCTGCCCAGCTGTTGACAAAGAAGTAAGAGGCGTGGATCCAGTCTTTCACATATTTATCATGGGCAATAAATACGGGCGAAGCCGTAGAGCCACCCGTCCCGGAATAAAACATGCCTCGTTCATGGGCGTTTAGGTGGAGAAGCTCCCCACCCAATGAATGAACGTCCAAACGGGTTAATGGAGGAATGGCCGTCCAATTTTCAAGATGTGGCTTCTGATTCTGGATAACTCCGGCTTCTGTTAAACGCTTTCGGTAGAATGGAACCCACCGATAGGCCTCTTGAACAAGCGCTTCTAAAAGCTCGTTTCGGTCCTGTTCAAGACGAGAGAACGGTTGAAATTGATTCTCCAGCATCGCCTGCAATACTTGAGGGAACCGAGATTTCTGGCATCGTTTTATCCCGTTGTATAAAAATGCTTTTACACCGTGGCTCATCGCTTATCCTTTACCTGACCACACCCATTCTCAAGTCGATACAGTGGTCCCTATAACTCATACATCACGATCCAAAGCGTATTTTGGAACACTGCAATTTTGCCCCCTCATTATAAGAAAGGGCCAATTTCCGCTTATGACTAAGCTGGCTTAAGCTAACCAGACAATTTCAGCCCCATGCCATGCCAAACCTCCTGCAATAACGACATTTATAGCAATGTAACAGAATGTAACAACTTCCAAAAAACTAGCACAAGAATTTTTTCACTGGCTTCTATACACCCAGAAATCGGATCGTAGTGGAAAAATATCCCCCTTAACTGAATCCGCCACTACTAGTAAGATTAGATGTAAGTTAAATACCAAATGGTAAGGATAAGATGAACATGTCTAAGATGACCGTAATCGACGATCAGCATTCTGATAGCACAATCAGTGGCATTAACCTCGATATCACTGATGCTGATGGTGTTGGCACACGCTTTTTGGAAAGCTTTAATCAATTTATCCAGTCAAAGAAAGAAGAAGCGGTTCTTGAACTTTTAAGAGAAGAGTTTCCGCACTTGGCCGATGACGAAAATTTTGTACAAAACGTTGTAAACAAGCTTGATCACACCAGCGTTGCCGAGAAACGCTTTGTCTTCCTGGTCATGAACCCAAACCTCCGGAAATAGAATTCCTTGAGGGAGTGAGCGACCCAGTCAGGTTGCGGGGCCCCAGGTTATTGTTAACAAAGATTACAAAATACGCCTCAAAAGGCCGCTCTATTCAATCTGCAACTTCCTTTGACGACACCTCTGATACCAGAGGAGTTCAAGAAGAGAATGGCACAAGATATCCTTCGGCGGATTGAACGCTTAATTCCACGAACGGTCCCCTTGTACACACCACAAGGGGACCAGTTCGCGTCTCAGAATATCGACACCAGCCAACGCTACAACTTGAACGTGGGAGATCAGCAATACGAACTGAAAGCTCCTGCCAACGTTGGCGAGTATGAATCCCCTGACACCAATGCTATTTCTCAACAAAAAGCCTATCAGCAAGTTGGCTCCAACGGTCAGCTTCAATCGGTATCTCAAGCCCAGTCTCGAGCTTTCCTGGCCTATCAACCCAACTTCAACCGCATGACCGGCTTTGACTTTGCTTCGAACTATTACCTCGCCAGTACAGATAACGTCACAGGGCAGTATGGGGATTTTTTCAAAAATATCGATCAAAACCAGCAGGCTATGTTGCAAGCCATCCAAAACCGCACACCGGGAGAATACCTGCTGAATAATGGGGTCAAGATTACCATTGATCAAAATGGCGAGCTTTCCATGGCCGTTACGTCGCAAACCAACGATATTCAAACCGGAAACGCAAGTGCCGGCTTCAACAGTACCTTTCCGGCAGACACAGTTGCTGCGGGCACCCGCAGCATTACCGGTATCACTCAAAGCAATGTCATCAGCGCCACAGACCCTACAAACACCGCTCAGCTGACAAGGCTCACCCCCCAAGAAACCGATGCCCTCGAGATGCAAGATCAGCTGGAACAGGCTGCCCGAAAGAATGACATGACCACCCAAAGCACCCAACGCCGCAATGATGTCACCGGAGTAGACATTACCAACAATCTGGATGCATCACAGCGGCTACAAGCGACCCAAGAGCCTTCAAAACCCACAGAGCTAAATAATATTGCAACCAACGATGCATTAAAGCGGATTGACACAACATCACAACCGGATCCCGCCCGCCTGGATCCCAACCGCGCAGAACCAAAAATTCAGACTGATTCCGAAGCTCAGCGTTTGGCAAAGCTCCAGGCAAATGCCTTTAACGCGGCCCTGGCAGAAAACATTATTCGCACTCAAGCCCAAACAGGCCGGGTCTTGGTGCAGCCCCCACCACGAGACACACAAGCCGGCCAACCCAACCCCATTGCGGCCAATGCCAACCCTAACAATACCTTCCAATCCAACCCCAACCCCGCACAACGAATGGGCGATGCAACACAAAAAGGCGGCTCTGGCAACGCTGGCCTGATGTACTCCATGGCAAACCGCCAACGCCGCAGACAGCGTGAGGCCAATGCCATTTTCAAAACCTGATTACAACAGTGCCAACATTTTATGCGTCTGGGGAATGACCCGAACATCCGAAAAATAATGGGACAAAAACGATTCCAACTCAAAAATCTTCTGCGCCGACACGGTATTTTCACCGGTCTCCAAAGACGTCATCGGCTGTAAAATGACAGGTGTGGCGGGATTGGTCACAATATCGCAGGTGGCGGCGACTTCATCACAATGCGTTGCATTATTGAAGACGAGCTTCACATAATGCTCCATGTCCTGACAGGCCTGATAAAACGCCTGATGCTCCGCCAGCAGCATGGGCTCTCCCGTGGCCGAAGGCAGCTTGATGTCCATCGCCACAATAGACACCCAAGGCTTAATCCGCAAGAACTTCTCCGGTTGTGTACCGCTGGTTTCCAGATATACCGGCAGAATCGGTACCACCGCAGGTAGCAAGGCCGTCAAAAAATCAGTATACAGAAGCGGTTCACCCCCGGTAAAACTCACACTGTGGTGTCGGGCTTGGGATGCAAAGTGCTGAATCCAGTCAAGGACTTGGGCGGCAGAAATGGGATTATCAATCAGGCGCTTCTCATGGCTTCCACTAACCCATTCCAACTCACACTGCTGGGCGGCGGGTCGCTGAGGCGTATCGCAATATGCACATTTCAAGTGGCATGCATTAAACCGAACGAACACCTGGCGCCTGCCCACATAAGGTCCTTCGCCCTGAATGGACGAAAACACCTCTTGCAAGCCCGCCTGGGCTATCTCTATAGCTGGCAGTTCTGAAAGTGAGAGC
This sequence comes from Vampirovibrionaceae bacterium NZW_1234, assembly GCA_041697335.1. Classification (GTDB taxonomy): domain Bacteria; phylum Cyanobacteriota; class Vampirovibrionia; order Vampirovibrionales; family JAGQHJ01; genus JBGUGD01. Next base: position 11,362 of record JBGUGD010000005.1, read on the forward strand.
GTCATGCTACAGCATCCTGATGAATATGAGAATTATCACCTCTTATGATAGACCCAAGACCCGGTCAACGCAAATTCGGATTTCAATCCCCTCCCAACGTCGTCTCCTGTAGGCATCACATACTCCAAACGTGTTCCATCCTGTTTTAAATAGACGGGTTTAAAAGCCGTAAGACCTGGGAATAATACCAAAAAAGCCTCTTACTGAACAATAAGGATTTAAGAAACAACCACAAAGGGCCCTTAAGCGAACTCAACTTCGACAAACTTCGACAAACTTCGACAAAACGCGTCGAATACCGTACGCCCCACCCCCAAATACCCAAAAAGCCTTATAAACAAAGAGTTTTCCCGTTCGACACTTTTCAAAGCGACGCGAAAATGTCGACAAAATGACGATCAAATGTCGATTATTCGTCGATCGGGTGACGCTGCAGCTTGGAGCGACCGAGAATGTACCCAAGCCCATCTTTCGCAAAGTCTCACACCTAAAGAGACCCCTCATCAGATAAGACGGAGCGAATAATCTGACATCAGCGAACCGAAAAGAGAATCCTTCAATAAGAATGGGTCCAGGCCAATGCAGGCACCTGAAGTAAATTCGCCTTCAATAGAGGCCTAACAGCATTGGCGGCATAAATCCCTTCAGCTACCGCACTTTCGATAGCAGCCATCCCCTGCCCGTCTGAATGTGCCAAAACAATACGCCCGTATTCCTTGGGCATTTTATGCAAGGCGTGAATCAACCCGACACGAGAACTAACCATCTGATGGCCATAGCGAGTCAAGGCCACTTCCTTGAGATTACCCGGCGCAAAGGACGTCACCTCTTGCAGCGAGGCCCCAACAGACTGGGCAAAGGCATGGCGATCTCCTTGAATCAACGACATTCTACCGCCCACAGGATTTCGAAAAGGGGCATATACCGTCAACACAGAGGAGGTAGAAACAGCGGGCTCCCCGGATACATGATTTGCTGCAATAAAATCCGTAAACACCGGGTTATTCGGAGTCCAATGATCATACCCACCTTGAAAAACCGGGCGATCAAAACAACAATTGGCTACCAGATAAGACCCATAACGCATGCGACGCATCACAGAGCGGCTTTCCTCGGGCAGTTCGGCAACAATGCGATGGGCAAAGAAATACGGCACAGCGAGCACAACGGCTTTGCTGGCCACCGTTTCACACAGATCCGGGTTTTGGTTCTGAAAAAATGATGTATGAACTTCATCTCCGACCTGTTGAATCCGGTACACCGAAACCCCGGTCTCTAATCTCGCCGGCCCCGCCTGTTGAACCCTTTCCACCAGACGTTGTGCCACAGCAGAATTCCCTCCAGGGAAGGCTATAATTTGACCTGCAATTTCCGAGTAGAAGTTCACCCCGGCATAGGCCGACACCTCCCGAATACCACCACCTAAAGCAGAGAAACAATAAGCATCGATACAGCGAAGCAAGTCGGCTGGATAATCATTCTTGAGAAAGTCGTAGAAACTGACCCGATCTAAAGCCAAGGCCTGAGAGGACGCTTTTTGTATTGGGATACCGGGAAAATCCTCACGACCCAACCATTCACCCAAGTATCGCTTGAGCTTCGTAAAGGCAAATTCCATGGGCCCTCTGTCAAGAGAATGCCACTGAGCATTCATAAAAGCCATATCTCGCGGCTCTTTTACCGGAGACAGTTTCAAACCCAATTCATCATACAAAGGACCATAAGGCTCTTCGGTATCGACGAGATAAGCGGGGCCCAAAGAGTAGGGCGAACCTTGATATTGTCCTGATTTAGCGGTTCCACCCAAGGTTTCTTCCCGCTCCAGCACCAGCAAATCTTCTTCCCGCAAGAAATAGGCAGCCGTTAGCCCTGTCAGGCCACCGCCGACAATCACCAGTTGATGTCGGCGACTGGGTTCCGGTACAGGAAGCAAAACACCATCACGAACCCGATGCATGGGCTTAAATGAGTCCCCCGTCCACTCGGGCACCTGAACCCAATCGCCATCAAAGCGAAATGTGTCTGCTTGGACCTGTGGCGTTGTCTCTATGGCTCTACCCACTCCAGCAGCAAGGCTCATCATCCCAAGCCCGGCCCCACCCATCAATTTCATAAATGTCCGTCGATCCATCGTCAACCTTTTCAACAACCCTTCTTAAACCGACTGAGCTATTTCGATCATACTGCCATTTCAGGCCAAGGCCTAGTACTTTACAGCAGACGCGGGAAAGGACAAGGCCTTTCAGCGTGTATTAGAGCCTCGTTGCAACTGTCTAGAGTTGAATTGGGTTCGTTGAGGGTGGAGCCAATTCAATCCAAGCCCGAACCATGCTGGATGATTGAGAACCAGGCACCAGTTTTAACTCATTCAACTTACCGGCAACCAATTCCGAACTTAATACTCGTTGTACACGTTGATTCGGAGCAACCTTAACCTGCATGTTACTCCCATTGATACTGACGTCGACCACAGCCTCCTCTGTGCTCTTCACGAAAAGCACCCCCTGAGGTTCGTGCACAAAGAAGTGGGTCATCATTCCATTCCCCTGAGAGGCTATCAAGGGAATAGACCCTATGGATACGCCCGGATAATAATGTTGCAGGATTTTGACAAACGGTTGGTTCCTCTTGGACAAGTAGCTTGCTCCAAGCTGACTCATCCCCACACCGTGGCCGAAACCACCTCCAGTAGCCTTAACCTCGATGATATTGCCATTGGGATCCTTAACCATATCGAAGAAGACATTGGCACTAGGCAAAAAGCGGTTATTGGTTCTGAGAATGCTTCGAATGACGAATTCTTTACTCACCACCCAGGTGCCATTTGAGCCATCAATGGCCAATTGCATAATTTTTCCGGAAACGCCGCGCCGAAGGACCCTAAATTGCTTAAACGTACCAATCTTGGCTCCCGCCGGAAACGCAGGCGTCACAAACGGACGCGTAAAGTTCTCCTGAGACGCCTTGGCCATCTGAGTATTGATCAGATCTTCAAGGGCCAGGCGAGTCCATTGACGTTGCCAGCGATAATTCGGAGACTGAATGTCAAAGCTGCGAGCCTGCGGGTTCGAGTAGAAAGCCCGGACACCGGCCTCGGTCATGAGATCATCCGGCTGCCCAATATCCGGACGTCCCTTTAAATAGGGAATGGGTGTCCCTGGAAACTGGTTCGTCTTGGCATCGGAGAAGGCATTTTCATAATTTTCAGAATGCCCGCCATGAGACGAACTATAGAGGGCTAAAATCGGCTCACCGTCATAGAGGGCGACCAACCCTTGGGTCTCTTCCAGCGCTTTAGTGGTCTGGGGATGTTCGGTCTGTGCCCCATAGTAGGCCTGGCAATATTGCGAATCACAAATATCAAACTGGGGCCAAGGCTTTTCACGGGGTCGAATAGCATAATTTCTGGCAGCCACGGCCTGGGCTTTAACAGCTTCGTATCCATAGGAAATGGGCAGTTCGTTAGGAACAACAGCCTTCAGGTAATCCTGCATTGGGAGCACGTTGACCACGCTAAATTTTGCAGGGGATGAATAGCCGGGTATCAATTCAAAAACGCCACGATAGCTCGGCACAGTTCCTTTTCGGGTCACGTTCATCAGCTTCAGCTTTGCCCCCGGCGTTATCGGCTCGACACGAAGCGCACCCAAAAATGGCCCATAGGTCGCTTTGTTTTTAACAGCCAACGTAAATCCAGCGGACGTGCGACTGATTGTCATGGAATTTTCCGAGGGGACCGTCACCAATACCCGATTATCGGACTTACTGACAACACGATATTCGCCACTGGCACCGATCATGGCATAAGGATATTCTTGTTGGGTCATGGTGTTATCGCTTAACCCAACTCGAATCAAGTCAGCATCCAAAATCGTAACAGGTTTTCTAGCCACAGGCTGTGATTGGGCAATAGCCTTCAAAGGCATTACACCCGTACCCGTCAACACTGTAAAGACTGTAGAACCTGTTAAAGCTGTCAGAACAATGACGCCAACCCACCAGCGTCTCGTTTTTTGAGGAAAAGACATTTTCTTTGGCATGAGCACCCACTCGCTATCCAGTTGAACATACGGAATCCTATAGACAGGGACTTCAATCGAGCGAATGAGTTCCCATATCTTCCATGCTCATTATAATGGGTCTAATTATTCTCAAAAAAACGAGGCCGCTGTGAAACTCATCCCTGACCTCACCCCGATTGATCAAAAAGCCATCCATGAATTGGGTATTCCAAGTCTTCTCTTAATGGAAGAAGCAGGGCGACGCGTGGCCTTACGTGTCACTCGTCTCCTTGAACAGCGTAAGCTTAGCTTGCCCGTTGTTACAGTCGTCTGCGGCAAAGGCAATAACGGAGGAGATGGGTTCGTATGCGCCCGTCGATTGGCCATGCTGGGGAATTGCCAGGTTGTGGTCGTGCATGCGGTTCCGGAATCGGAAATGTCGGGGGACACGTTAACCAATTTCAAGCTCCTGAAACATCACCCCATCTCGGTCATCTCAGGAATGATGGTTGAGCGGGTTACAGACACATTAGTCACGTCTGACATTGTGGTGGATGCCATTTTCGGAAGCGGGCTGTCACGCCCCATCGAAGGGCATTTCAGAGATCTTGTCAATGCCGTGAGCGACTGCGGAGCCTTTGTTGTAGCCGTAGATCTGCCATCAGGTGTCCACAGTTCAACGGGAAAAGTTCTGGGTTGTGCGGTTAAAGCCGATTTTACCGTCACATTTGCTGCACCAAAACCTGGTCTCTACCTCTTTCCAGGAAAAGGTTATACGGGTGAAGTTGAATTTGTGGACATTGGCATCCCTCGCCGACTCATGGAAGAAGATGCAAGCCAAATTCACCTCATCACACCTCAAATGGTACGAAATAAACTGCCTCGACGAGAGGGTCTATCCCACAAGTTCAGCTATGGCACGGTACTCGTAATTGCTGGAAGTCGGGATATGCCTGGAGCTGCTGTCATGACCGCCAAAGCAGCTCTCGCTTCCGGTGCAGGGATTGTGATTTTAGCAGCCCCTGAGTCGGCTTTTGCCCGGATGGATCTCCCCCCGGAGCTAATCTGCAAGAGCCTGCCAGAGACATCAGATGGCATCATCTCACCGGAAGCCTTGCAAGCCTTGGCACCTTTATGGAATCGAGTCTCAACCGTGGCATTCGGGCCCGGCATGACCCACCAACCCCCGGCTGTTTCCTTCACCGAGCAACTACTCCAGTTTTTACAAAGCCAATTTCAAGGTCCTGTTGTCATTGATGCCGATGGTTTAAATTGTCTCAGCACAATCAAACCTCACCCAATCTTATCACCCCGCTTCATTTTGACCCCTCATTTGGGTGAATGCACCCGATTAACCGGCCTGGATAAGGAAACCGTTCAGAACGATTTACTCAACGCCTGCCAAACAACTGTTCAGCAGTATCAGGCCACCGTGGTTCTTAAATCCGCCTCAACCGTGATAAGTGATATCTCCGGTAGGCAATGGATTAACCCGACAGGAAACCCTGGAATGGCCACTGCAGGAAGCGGCGATATTCTGACGGGCTTAGTGGCCGGCTTTCTGGCCCAAGGCCTTTCGGCCGATAAAGCAACCCGAATAGCAACCTACCTGCATGGCCTGTCTGGTGACAAAGCTGCAGAAGCTCTTTCTCCCTTCTGCCTCACCGCAACACATCTTATCGATTATCTGCCCCATGCCATCCAAGGGGTTCAAAACAGCTAGAGCGAGGATACCCGTCTGATGGAAGTCATTTACATTAAAAAGCTGGTCAAAGACGGGATAGAGTCCTACACGGTACCTGCCGTGGGCATTAAAACCCAGGATGGGATGCGTCTCATACCCCATCCTTTTGGAACGGAAACAGCAGCCTTTGAAACACTGGAAAAAGCCGTAGCGCAAATTCATCGAGCTGGATTTTCAGCGGAGTTTAATGGCAAGCCCTACCCTCCCACTGGAAAATCAGCCCCGACAAAGCCAAAGCCAACACAACGCCATAGGCCCGGATCCGTCATGCAGACGATCGCTGATGCGTTACCTTACCTCTTGGAGCAGCTCAGCGATAATGTTCCAGGGGTTGTGGCCAGTGCCGCCTTTGCCTTGGGTGAGATCAAAGATGAAAGCGCCTTACCCGGATTAATTCATGCCCTAAGCAACGATGATCCCACAGTCCGCAAGAATGTCGCCGAAGCCTTGGCCAAGATCGGCCGACCAGCTCTCGGACCGCTTCAAATGGCTTTGCAAGACAACCACTGGGTTGTGAGACACACAGCCCTAACAGCCGTGCAAGAGTTAACCCATTTCGGCCTCGAACTGATTCCAGAAATTTTGCCCCACGCCATTCCCCTGTTAAAAGACGAAAGCTGGCTGGTCAGAAGCCAAGCGGCCATTGTTGTTGGAGATGTCAGCAAAGTCTATCAAGAACTTCAAGCCAAAGAGCAAGGCTCAGGCTTAAGAGACTCTGGCTATTCTGCCTAAGTCGGCCATAGGATTCCGTATCTTGGGGATATTCAGCCCTGCCAAGCCCTTTTCATATATCTAAAAGAAAGAAATACACCCTCAAAGCAAATCCTTAATAAATAATTAATATTCTGTTTCGACCTCAATTTTATAAAGTTTTGTAACATTCCTGATCTACAAAACCTCATTTTAGGCATTTTCGATCATGTGATTGTTTTTATTTTTGTAAGAGAAGCGAAACCTCCCACACTCATATAACCTACGAGAAGAAAAGAGAGAACATAAGCTCCGGCAAGAAATTGCCGGGTTTTTTTTAGGGTTGGGCCATGGATGATTTTTTCGTAGAGGGAGATAAAAGGCTTTTGCACGGGGAAAAGTTTTGATACCCTTAACCTATGCAAACATCCATTCAGGTTGATTCCGAAAAATTGCTCCAAACCTTCTTGTCCTTGGTCCGACTGGACAGTCCCAGCGGCAAGGAAGATTTGGTGCGGGAATACTTGATCCAACGCCTTTGTGCACTGGATATTCCTTTTCAGGTAGATTCCGCAGGAAACCTGATTGCCTCGATCTCAGGCCAATCAAATCAAAGTGGGAAAACGTTGATTATTACGGGCCATATGGATGTCGTTCCGCCATGTATGGGGGTTGAACCCATCGTCGAGGGGCAAGGTGAGAACTGTGTCATTCGGTCCTCCGGTAACACGGTCCTGGGTGCAGACGATAAGTCCGGCCTCGCACCCATGCTTGAAGCCCTGGAATTAAGTTTAGAACATAACCTGGCGCGGCCCAATCTTCTGTTCCTCTTTACGACCGAAGAAGAAGTCATGCTGAACGGAGCCAAAAACATGGATCCGTCTCTCTATCACCATGCTGACTTTGCAATCGCCCTGGATCACACTGGGAAGCAAGGAACTCTCATCTACGAAGCGCCCTCTTATTATAAATTCAAGATGACCGTCCATGGCAAAAGCGTTCATGCAGGTATCATGCCAGAAAAGGGCATTAATGCAATTCAACTTCTCAGTTACGTTTTGGAAAAAATTGATTTTGGCCGACTGGATGAAAATACCACCTCCAATTTAGGCTTTATTTCCGGAGGAAAAGCCCCAAATATCGTGCCTGATCTGGCTGTTGCGGAAGGAGAGTTGCGTGGTCACGATGAGGTCCGTCTTTCCAACGAAATTGAGCACATAGAAAACACCTTGAAGCAGATTATTGACCCGATTGACGGAGCACACTACGAGTTTGAATCCCAGCTCTGTTTTCAACATTACCGCACCGAACCACAACATCCAGACGTACAACGGGTTATTCGGGCCATTGAAACCCTCGGGTTGCCCGTTAACCTAATCCGCACCAACGGAGGCAGTGATGTCAATATTTTTGCTCAGCATGGTGTGCCTGGCATTGTCTTGAGTGCAGGATATATGGAACCTCATTCTCTGAATGAGCGGGTCCCTTTAAAGGATATGATTACATGTACTCAGCTGTTACTCGGCATTTGGGAGCAGTTTGCAAACACATGACCTCGATTGATGTCCCCCATTACCCAGAGAAAACCTTAGGATCCAGCGAGGTCTTTAAAGGCGCCATACTGCGCCTGCGTTTGGATGAAGCCGAAATGCCCAATGGAAAAAAAGCCTCCCGAGAAGTTGTAGAACATCCTGGGGGTGCCGCTGTTATGGCAGAATTGCCTAACGGAAAACTCTTATTGATTCGCCAATTTCGTTATCCCCTGGGCCACGATCTTTATGAATTCCCTGCTGGCAAGCTCGATCCTGGAGAATCTCCTTTGAGCAGTATTCAACGGGAACTGGAAGAGGAAACCGGCTATACGGCATCCGACTGGCAGGAATTAACGACCATTTATACCTCTCCCGGCTTCTGTAATGAACGAATTAGCCTGTACAGAGCCACCGGCCTTAAACGTTCCCCGAACCCTCGCCGAGAGGAAGATGAATTTATTGATGTTCTGGAAGTCACCCGGGATGAATTGCGCCACATGATTCAAACTCGCCAGGTGATTGATGCCAAGACCATTTGTACATTAGCGTTAGTAGAGCTGTTGGCAGGTTAACGATGCTCGTTGAAGAACCCCCATCTTTTGTTATTGATGCACCCATCATCAATCGGGACGATCCGAATACCATCTGGTCTATTCTAATGCAGGCTCGGGTTCTGGCACGTTGTCCTGTCTCCAACTTTCGTGTCGGCGCCGTGGCGATAGGTGCAAGTGGGAAAGCCTACTTGGGCTTAAACCTGGAATTTGAAGGTCAACCCCACGCACAATCCGTTCATGCGGAACAATTTGCAGTGACACTCGCTCGACGCTATGGGGAAACAGCACTGACCCATTTATTTGTTTCAGAAATCCCATGTGGTCACTGTCGCCAATTTCTAACGGAACTGGGTAACCCAGACCTTCCGATAACGGTGGTGCATGGTGAGATTTGGCAGGAACATACGCTGGCCAGTTTACTTCCAACCCCGTTCACGCTAGCCGATTCAGACACAGGCTTACTGGCAGTTCCTCACCGCCAACTTATTGTCAAAGATGCAAACATGGACGACCCTATTATTACGGAAGCCTTAGGTGCCGCCGAACATTCCTATGTTCCTTATACTGAACACTGGTCCGGCTTGGCGATTGAGCTCGATACCGAAGAATTTGTTTCGGGCGGACTCATCGAAAGCGGTGCTTACAACCCGACGTTACCTGCTCTTCAAGCAGCTCTAATTCAACTGGTTTCCGAACACGGACATTATCATCAAATCCGGCGGGTTTGCTTGGTTGAACGCGATGATAGCCCCATGAGTTATGCTGTAAGCGCCTCCATGTTAACCCGTTCACTGTCCGGGCTAGCCGAATTTATGTTTTTCACGGCCGTTGATTCCGTCAGTCAGGAAACCACCCCTTCTGACTGAAACTGGATTTCATATAACGCTTTATAAAGACTACAGCGTTCCAAGAGTTCCGCATGCGTTCCACAATCCACAACTTGGCCTTGTTCCATCAAAACAACCCGATCCACATGCTGGATAGTAGACAATCGGTGCGCAATGATAATAACCGTTTTACCTTTGGCCAGGTAGTGCATGGCTTCACGAATGCGAGCTTCGGACAAATTATCGAGCGAATGCGTCATCTCATCGAGAATTAAAATTTTACTGTTTTTGAGTAACGCTCGTGCAATAGCCACTCGTTGCTTCTCGCCTTCCGAGAGCGAGACACCGTACTCACCAATCGTCCTACTGAGACCATCCTCCAAAGAATTCTTTGGACTAAGTGATCGAATAAACTCAAATAAGCCAGCCTTCTTTAGCACATCTTCAATCTGATCATCCGCGACTTCACAAAGCCCGGCCGTTAGATTGTCCCGAATACTCCCTTCAAACAGGAAATTTTCCTGCATCACCATCGAAATATTACTGCGCAACGACGTTAGCGAAACATCCCTTATATCAACCCCATCAATCAGAACCGCTCCAGAATTCACATCAAAGAACCGGGGAATTAAGTTCACGAGTGTCGATTTACCACTACCACTTGGACCAATAATCGCAATCTGCTCACCCGGCTGAATTTGGAGATTCAGCCCCGAAAACAGAGGCTCAGACTGTTGTTCATAATAAAACTCAATATCTTGAAACTCAATAGAAGGGGCTTTACTCAGAACCAGCTCCTGACACCCTGACTTATCCACAATCTTAGGACGGTTATTCAGCGTGGTTAAAATCCTGAATCCGGCATGCGCCGCATTATTTAAGGCTGTTGTTGAATTCCCGAAACCCAAAATTTGCTTGTATAACATCGTGACTACAATCAACAACGTAACAACCGTGCCTTGTGAGAATTGATGGACCGGCAAGTAGGAGCCACAATAAAAAATGAGACTGGCAACCCCCAGTGCCGATAGAACTTGAGAAAGAGACATTAGCCCGCAATTAATCTGGTTTTGCCGAAATTGCTTTTTAAACAACGACTGTTGAAGTTCATAAAATCGTGTTTTCATTGAGGTTGCTAAATTATTGACATATATCAGACGAATCCCCCATTTTGCCTCCGCATACATTGCTATAAGCTTGGCATTCACCTGATTGACTTCTTCTTGTAAACGCCCTAAGTACTGCCGAGATAATATCACCGGAATCGGTAGAAGAATAACAGCTGTGGCGGCAATAAAAGCTAAACCTGGTGCTAGATAGCACGCAGTTACGACAAGTGAAATAATGGAAAAGACCCGAATAATAAATTCGCGAAATGCATAGAAAAATTGATAATTTAAATTTTCCGTCTCCCGATAATACTGTTGAACAATCTGTCCTGTATTGCTTTGTTGAATATAGGCCACGTCGTGGGACATTAACTTCGAAAATAATTTGGCTTTAAAGTCATCGGTTACACGCAGGGCCAGCCATTGCCCTAATAAAAGTGAACAATAGCCCAATACTCCCCCCAACAACGCTAAGCCGAACATCATGAGCCCGGCATAGTGAAAAGCCGACGAGACAAATCCCGTTTGTAAACTATCGAACAGCGGTTTGAAGACCACGGCCATCGCTGCCTCGGTTAGGCCTACCGGAACAGACAGCCCAATAAACAAGATAAACCAAAGCCGGTATGGCTTCAGATAAGTCCATAGACTTTGCCAGTTTGATCTCTCAAGACCTAATATCTTACGAGACATTACGAGCCAACCTTCTCGAGCATCCTCGATTGGAGCAAGGATTGCCGTTCAAAGCTTACCAGAGATCTTGAAATACAGTTACGCCAGTTCTCCCGAGTCAAGGAGAATACAAGCTTTTTGTTCGCTAACCTTTTTATCATGGAAGGTTGTCACGTTTTCAAGTTACACTGGGCCACTTTGCCATCCTAAACAATCTTTTCACAGAGATGATCCTCTTCTTACCGTATCTTTTGAGGGCCTTTGACAAGTAAGCCGATTCTGGAGTCAGAGGTTTTTACAATACGCACCCCTGAGAACGAACTCCCACAGGGGTTACTGTCATTTTAAAAATTCCTGAAATTGCTGCTTTCTCTGATGAAAAACAAGTTTTGCCCCGAATCGTTAAGAATCGAAAATAAGATCGAAAAACTAGAAACTTTTTTCGATTTCTGCGGTACAATAAGTTCACAGAAACTAAAGAGCTGGTTGATGGTGTTCACATACTGTAACACATGACGTGCTGCCCTTGCGGTACGATACCCAGCAAACCCTTGTGTAATCCAGAAGACGTGTTAGGTGATACAGAGAGGATAAAACGGATGGCAGCACCGACTGATCCCACGATGGAAGATCGCAAAAAAGCGCTCAGCTTTACATTGGATAAAATTCAGAAAGATTTTGGCTCTGGCGCCATTATGCGCTTGGGCGAACGTGCCCATGTCAGCGTCGATACAATCCCTACAGGAGCACTGTCTCTTGACTTGGCATTAGGTGTTGGCGGTTTACCCAGAGGCCGGGTTATTGAGATCTTTGGGCCGGAATCCAGCGGTAAAACGACATTAACACTGAGTGTCATTGCAGAAGCTCAGAAAAAAGGCGGAATTGCTGCCTTCGTTGATGCAGAGCACGCTTTAGATCCAGAATATGCAGCCAAGCTGGGTGTAAAAATTGATGAGCTCCTGGTCAGCCAACCTGACACAGGGGAGCAAGCCCTGGAAATTGCTGAACAACTGGTTCGCTCCGGTGCGGTTGATGTCCTGGTTGTAGACTCGGTCGCAGCTTTGGTCCCCAAGGCCGAAATTGAAGGCGAAATGGGCGATTCACACATGGGCTTGCAAGCACGTTTAATGAGCCAAGCGCTTCGCAAATTGACAGCGATTGTGGGTAAAACCCGTACCACGGTTATTTTCATCAACCAATTACGTCAAAAAATCGGCGTGATGTACGGGAACCCTGAAACTACCACGGGTGGTAACGCACTGAAGTTCTACTCCAGCGTCCGCCTAGACATCCGGCGTATCGAAACCCTAAAAAAAGATGGGGAAGAGTATGGCAACCGGGTTAAAGTTCGTGTAGTGAAAAATAAAGTGGCTCCTCCCTTTAAGATTGCCGAGTTCGATATTCTCTTTGGCGAAGGGATTTCTTCGGAAGGTTGCTTATTAGACGTCGCAGCTGAATTGGATGTGGTCAAAAAATCCGGCACCTGGTACAGCTACGGTGACGAGAAGTTAGGCCAAGGACGTGATAAAGCCCGTGAATTCTTGAAAGAAAACCCACAAATTCTTTCTGAAATCGACATCCAAGTTCGAAACCGCTTACGGCCACAACAACAAACCACCCAACCAGCTCTGGATGCTCCCAAGGAAGCCCCAGCTGTTAAGGGCAAAGGTAAGGCCGTAGCCGCAGATGTCGAAATGGAACCTGTATAGATTTCTTCATTCTCAAAATGACACTCCTATCACTCTTTTCGTGTTTTCAACCACCGGTCGTTCTGGGCCGGTGGTTTTTGGTCTTTGTCTGTGAGAAAACATCAGTCAGAAAGATAACATGCAATTTTAAAACATGATTGGTGTTATCTATTACGTATAAATTGAAACAATTTGGGTTTTGGGAACGTGATGACGATGCAAAAGATATGCTTTGGGGCGGTTCAGCTGGCTCGCCCCGTTACAGAAACACCCAAGGGGCTGGTTGGACATTTTTGGATTACGGATCCAGATCTCGAAAAAACTCGGATGGCCCGACAGGCCCGAACAACGGATGGCGTTGCTTACGCAACAATGCGATGGACACCAGAAGGCGATCGGTTTGATTGTTTAACCGCCCGTCTGCCTATGGATACAGGTAACTTTGTGGAGAGCGCCTTAACCATTGCGACGCTGGCACCTATGCCTTCCCCTCAAAAACGAAGCCTAATCAACGCCCTATCCCGCCTGTACCAAAGCGTGGATCGATTTCACCAGAAAGCGGTTATGACAAGTCCTGATCCAAGCCAGCAGGCAAACGCCATCATGGGCCAAAATGGCCTATTGAATGCATTGGACAATGCCTCACAAATAGGGGTTACCCTTGGCCTCCCAGAAGATACTGAGTTAGAAACACTTTATGAGCAGCATTTTGACGGCAAGCAAGGAAGTGATATCCGAAGCGCCCTAAAACTACGTCTTAAAACCAGCGCTTTACAAATTTTCAATTATGGAGGCTACGGAAAAAGGTTGAGTTAAACAAAGCTAGTACGGGATTTGGGGTGTTTTAAATTCATCTTTACAATTTGAAATATTAGTTGGTGCCCAAATTGGCAATTCAGGCACACTGCTCCCTGACAAGGAATCCGTAGCGCCTGAGATTGTAGGCCAATGCTAG
>JBGUGD010000021.1:0-47378 GCA_041697335.1 Vampirovibrionaceae bacterium NZW_1234
GGGTCATCTGCGATAATAAACCTGGGTTGCTGGGGTTGAGAATGTTTTGACCCTACCGCATTGAAGGTCTTGTTATGATGTATATAAATGAGTTAATGGATAAGGCTGAGAAAAATAAATGATTAGATTATCTCTAGTTATCGTTACCCTCTTATCTTCTACTTCCTTAGTCTATGGTTTTGCTGAGGATTATGACTTTAACAAAGAACAAAACAAGATAGAGGTGTACCTAGAGGATGCTAAGTCCTCTTGTGACTTTATGGCATTTACTGCTGATATACTTAAGAAGAAATATAAGTATATGAAAGACTGTCTTAACAGTAACTCTAAGAATACTTGGAGTGTCTGTGAGGATAAGTATAGTAATAGTAAAGATTAGTTCTAGATAATACTTCTTCCTAGTCTCTTTATTGTTTTGACTCTACCGCATTAAAGGTCTTGTGATACTCTGTAAAACTGGATTTTGACTCGAAGTCTAACGACTATTCTGTTAAATCCGCTGGCCAGTGGTTACCACCATACTTCAATAAGAAAAAAGAGCTTAAGGTTGGTTACGCCCACCCAAACAGAACTGCCAGAACAGATGCTTCCTCTTTGAATGATACGACCTAACATTCTGGAGGCCGCACCACGGGGGAAAAGGACTTAAGCTCTGAGACTCAAGATAGCACATCTGTAACACGTTCTCAATCCGGCAAGGTTCAGTCTGAGTTTATGTGGCCGATTATAAGTGGTTTTCAGGGGGCTGTCAGCGTGACCCCAGGGACCTTGTTCAAAATATGGCATCAGGCTGGATGGTGCTTGTGAGCGGCTTGGGTCAAAATCTCACCCACCCATGCGTTTAGGCTTTTGCCAGACAATTTGGCCGCAATGTAAACGTCTCGATGGTCTTCCGGCCTCAAGCGCACAGTAAAGTTCCCGGAAAATGGCTTCTCAGGTGTTTCGCCGCGTTCCTTACAAAACGCAAGGTAATCGTCAACAGAATCTATGAAGGCCTGTTTGATTTCAGAGACCGAGGAACCTTGAAATGTAATCACATCTTTGGTGTTGATGACCTGGCCATGAAAAATCTCTGCCTCGTCATCAAATTCGACGTGTCCGATGTATCCCTTGTAATCCATCATGGCTTGACTCCCGATTGCTGTAAGAAGTCTCTTAAGGATTTAACCGCACCCTTATTGGTGACCTTTTCCGGGTGGGGTCGATGAAAAACAGCTCTCACGCCATTCAAGTATACCCGAACTCGTGAGCCGTTCCCTTCGGTTATCTCGGCACCAAGGGCTCTGAACAGCGACTCGATATCGTTCCAGTGGATATCGCTTTTGACTGGGTTGTGAAATAGCGCCTTAAGCGTGCTGACTTGCTTGCTGTTCATGTATTTATGGTATCAAAATATGATACCATTTTCAAGGGTTGTAAACTAAGATAAATCGTTTAGCCCAAAACAAACCCGTCGCTGTGCGATGCTTTGGCCTGATGGTCTGTTCCGCAGAGCTTCTCTCCTATGCAACCAGGGTAAACGTGTCGCATTTCCGAGAATATGTGCTCTGGGTGAATGTCCCGTAACAACAAGCATCGGTATTTTGGGTAATCTATTTGGTGTGAGTGATTTTAGGGTGAGCAGGAAGCCGGTGTCGGGGAGAGTGGGGCACGTGTTTATAAATTTGTCATCCGCATCGAATCCGGGGACCAAATGGCCGCTTTTGGGGGAGAGGGTTAATTTGTAAAGGAAATTTAATTAATATAGAGTGTTTTATATGGGGTGTCTGGTATTACAGGGAAAAAACAAGTGTGGGTGATGTCTTTTCTATTTCTGGAATGCAGTGATACGATAAGGGCTGTTTTTTGATATTTTTGGTTGGGTTTAAAGGAGCGAATACAAAGATGGACAAGTTGACAGGCATGGTGCCTGCCGTTGGCCTGCGCATGGGTGGGCCCAAGCAGGCGGCAGGCGTTTCGTTTGGCGTGACACGACCGCCACAGACAACGCGTTTCGGGATGGCGTTATCGAAGAAGGCTCAGGATCAATTTACTCGGGCGCAATCGACGGAAGCCGAGCGGCAGGCTCGCGAGGCCCATTCGGGAAAGCTGGTGCAGGCATTTTATGGCACTGAAAAACATTTCAATCCGGGATTTATTGCGGATTCCATCCTGAACCCGCAACTCTTGCCCGGTATTCGACAGGACAGTGAGGCCTATTTGATTCAAGAGTGCAAAGATGATCGGACCCAAAATTATGTGGAGTTCCATGTAAAACGGGCGGGGCAGATATTGGCAGCGTTGCGACAGCATCCGAATGCCGATGCGACCCCAAAGGCCGTTGTCGACGCGCTGATGAATAATTGTCGCTACAATCAATATCAATATACGACTTGCGACATGGAGGATGGCTATCCCGTTGGAGACAGTTATACCGTGACGGTTGGGTATTATCCGGAATCGCCTCACACGCGGGGGAGCTGTATCGGCCAGGTGACGAACTTCGAATCGGCCTTTGCGGGGCTGGAAAAAGTGCCTTACAAACCGGCGTTTTCACCGGAACTGGAGACCGCATTTATTCAAGAAGCGTTGCCCTCGGCTCCAAACACCGTCCTGTTCAACGTCCTGGGGTACCAGATTCAGCAACAGGACAAGGCCGATCCCGCTTTGACGACGCAAGTTCTCGGGGAAATCAAGAATCCCAAGCGGCAGTATCAACAAGAAGAATTTGATTACCTCGCCTCTGAGGCGTTGCCGGAAATGCCCGACGAGGTTGTAACCCATGTCGGCCGAAGCGCTTTTGGACCCAGTTGGACAGGCTAGTGTCGCTGAGAACTGCTGGTTTCGGGCTGGGGTTCTTTCTGGGTGTCATGTAAGAACAAGAGGACGTGGCAGGTGGTATCAGCATGGATGGCGTGGGTGAGTTGGGGGTCGATCATCAGGCCGGTGCCGGGGGCCAGTGGGACTGGGTCGGCGCCGTCGACGGTGAAAACGCCTTGGCCGGAGACACAGTAGAGAAACAGGTGTTTGGGCGTCCAGTGGGCGGGCAGGGATTCGTGGGCCTGAATGGTGAGGTGCTTCACCTGAAGGCCCGGGGCCTCGGCCAGCCGGGTGATCAGGAGTGGGCGATCCGACGGCGTGTCTACGTCCATGTGAACCACCCGGAAGGATTTTTCCGGGCGGATAATGGCCGGGATATCGCTGGTTTTGGCCTCGGCCCGGATGTGGGTCATGGCCTCCAGGACCCGGTGTTTTTCCTCCGACGATAAGGCGGCTTCGCAGGTGGGGAAGATGCCGCTGTCCTCTCGGGCAATGTGATTGCGAAGGTCCTCGATAAACTGTCGACTCGTTTTTTCAAAGGCCGTGTAGTCGGCCTTGTCAAATTGCGTCAGCAGCCCATCGCGAAGGGTCACGAGTTCTTCATGCTCGACTTCCATCAGCACCATGGGATGATACGGCGACACCGCCGGGAACAGGGCCCGTTCTTCACAGGCAAAATGGACATTGATTTCCTGGGAAATTGTGTGTAAAAGCGCCTGCGTTTCCTCCCGTTCGGAAGACGACACGGCATGTCCGCTAGAAAACCGGCTGAGCTGGTTTTCCAGCGAAAGCAGATAGCCTTCCATGGTGCGATGCTCTTCAATCAGGCTCTGGCAAACGGAGAATGCCTGGTGTGTTTGTGGCGATGTCATGAATACCCTCTCAGTCAGTGGTGATAGCTTTCTCTTGACGCAACCCTGACGTCAGGGTTCCCGATTTACGGCATCGGATCGGACTCGATCGCCTTTGGAGCTGACGTTGGCATTCAAGAGCAATGGGTTCAATGCCGCGTCTTCAGAGATTCGGCGCTCATCGTCTTGATTCTCCTCGGTCGGTTGAGGGCGGGCGGATGGGCGGACATCCATCAGGCTGGCCAGCTGGCGGACGTCCTGGGAGGTGCCTTTTTGCATCACCAGAAGCACGTCGTCGGTGTCCACAATAATCAGGTCGGAAAGGCCAAGGGTCGATACGGTGCGGCCGGAAGTGCTAAACACCGTGGTGTTGCTGGCATCGGGGCTTACCAGGTCGGTCCCGCGCTGGATATTGCCCTGGGCATCCTTGGGAAACAGATCGTCCAGGCTGTCCCAGCAGCCCACATCCGACCAGGCCACCGACAAGGGGACCATGGCCACGTTGGTGACATGCTCCATCACCGCATAATCGAAGGACACGTTGGGCATCTGGTGGAAAGATTCCAGCATCTGGGCATAGGGCTTCTGGAGCAGGTCGTAGATGTCGGGGGTATGGGTTTGAAATGCCTGGTACAAGGTGTTTAGCGTAAAGGCAAACATCCCCGAATTCCAAAAATAGTCGCCGTTGGCCACAAATTGGGCGGCCGTTTCCTTGTCCGGTTTTTCGGTAAAGGCCTGCACGTGGAAATAACTGTCATCGACGGCCTTGCCCGAGGCGGTGTCGACGTGAATGTAACCGTAGCCGGTTTCGGGGCGGGTCGGGCGAATGCCGAAAATCACCATTTTGCCTTGCTGGGCCAGGTGCCGGGCTAAGTCGAAATCCTGCCAGAGCGTCGGCTCATCGGCGATGACGTGATCCGAGGGCAAAACCAGCAGGACGTCATTCGGATCGACGGCATGGGTAGACTCGATGAATTTTGCGGCCAGGGCAATGGCCGGTGCCGTGCTTCGGGGGAGGGGTTCATACAGGACATTATTGGCCAGGGAAAAACCAATCTCCAGCATCTGCGCAAGTAACAAGGCCTGATGCGCAAGATTGGACACAATGAAGATTCCGTCGATATAATCGGGCTTGTTCATGCGGTGGAGCGTGTCCTGAAACAGCGAGCGTTCCGTATTGAGTTGGATAAACTGCTTTGGCATCTCTGCCCGAGACAAGGGCCATAATCGTGTGCCGCCGCCTCCCGCCAGGATCACCGCTCTCATGGATTCACGACCGAAATAGGTAGGGGTTGATAACGTTGGTTCATAACGCTTTAAGACTGCCTCTATTGCCCACAGTATGTCATGAACATGGGTGTCAAGCAAACCGCTCCCCTGAGCGGGCAAGAGGCACGGCAATGGCTTGGCTGTATCCCTCCCCGGAACAGCGCTTTGAATTCAAAGGGCGTTTATACTAAATTGAGGCAATTGTGGCGAAGAAGGGTGTTATGATGGCCCCGGTTCTAGACAACCTTGTTGACCCCGCTCATCAGCCAAGAATGAAGACACGTGCGCAATCCCCTTCACTGGCCAAGGGCGGGGTATGTGTGGAACTCAACGGCGGGCTGGGGAACCAGATGTATCAGTACGCCATGGGCAAAGCCCTTGCTCATCAGCGTCAGGTGCCCCTGTTTGTGGATACCCGCTTGTTTGAAGGCTACTTTCGTCCCTTTGAACTGGACCGCTTCCAGGTCGACTATGTGCCTCTGACCCCGGAGCAGGGACGTCTTCTGGCCAGACTGGCCGAGGGGAAATGGGTGGATCCCCTTCGGCGGCTTCGCCACGGGCTTCCTCTGCTGAGTGCGCCTTATGGCCTGTGTGAACAGGACGAGGACTATGACGATCAGGTCTGCCACCTGCCCGGCGGCAACCGGGTGATTTGGGTGCAAGGCTACTGGCAAAGCTGGCGCTATTTCGAGCCGGTTCGGGAGACGATTCAGCAGGCGTTTCGGCTGAAAACACCGCCCTCGCCGGAGGCCGGGTCTCTGTTGCGACAGCTCGAAGGCCGTCCCACAGTGGCCCTACACATTCGGCGCGGCGATTACCTGCAGCTGCAAAACGTTTATGCCATGCTGGGTGTTGACTATTATGAGGCCTGCTTGCAGCGCCTGTGGCAGCACCATCCCGATGCACAACCCTGGCTGTTTTCCGATGACCCGGAGTGGGTGGCCCAGCATTTCCCGGTGGCACAATGGAAGGCCGTTATCGCCAAACAGGACTGCCCCGGCCTAAGCACCCTGGATGAATTTGTCCTGATGCAACACTGCCGCCATCAGATTATCGGGAACTCCACCTTCAGCTGTTGGGCGGCCTGGCTCAACGCGAACCCGGACAAACAGGTGTTTGCCCCGGCACGCTGGTTTGCCCAGCGGCCCATTCGGCCCGAAGACCGCTTTCCGCCCGGTTGGCATGTGATGGAGTAGCGCCCAAGATGCCCCGAGTATCCGTGATTCTGCCGACCTATAACAGTCTTCACACCTTGAAAGAGGCCGTGGACAGCATCTTGCAGCAAACCTTTGGTGATCTGGAACTGATTGTAATCGATGACGCTTCCACCGACGGCACTCCCGCCTGGCTGGGCACCCTCTCGGACCCCAGGGTTAAGGTGATTCTCCATGAGACCAACCAACGCATTGCCAATGCCCTTAACACCGGGATTACTCAGGCCCGAGGCGACTATATCGCCCGCATGGACGCCGATGACTGGTCGATGCCGGACCGGGTGGGAAAGCAGGTGCGGTTTCTGGATGAAAATCCTCGCATCCTGGCCCTGGGGACGGCGCTGGAACTGGTTCAGCAACCGGATGTGACCGAGACCCTGAGCCTTGCCACATCAACAGGGACGTACCTGGGCTATGAGACGGATCCGCATCTGGCGACGGCGGAGATGGCCTTCTGCTGTACCCTGGCGCATCCGACGGTGATGTTCCGGCGACAGGCCCTGCTGAACACAATCGACCCGCCATGGTATCGCCCTGAAAGCAAGACCGAAGACTATGACCTCTGGGTCCGGCTTCTTCCGGCGGGCCAGGTCACCAGCCTGCCGGACGCCCTGCTCCGCTACCGCCAGCACCCCAATCAGTTAAGTGCCCGATCCGAAGCCATTGCCGCTGCCAGCAAAGCGGCTCGACTGTTGCTGCTGCACCAGATTCTGCCCGAGTGGTCCGAAGACCGCCTCGCACAATGGCAGCCTGCCCATGAACATCTCAGTCTGTTGCCCACGGGGTTGTCCGGGGATGAGTTGGCCCGGTGTGCCCAGTGGTTGAACCAGCTGGTCCAAGCCCCCAAAGCCCTGGCGCTGTTTCAGGAAGCCCCCTGGAAAACGGTCCTGGCCCGGCGGTGGTATCAGCTGTGTCGAAATCATCAGCATCTGGGCTGGAAATCCTGGCAGATCTTCAATCAGGGCCCGACCCAAACGCCGCTGCTGAAATTGAAAACCCGTCGCCTGCTGTGGCGGAGTCTTCGGGTGGAGTGGGCGAATCGCACAGGCATCCGTCTTTAAGTCAGGGTGTTCGGAAGCCTCTGGCGTCGATACGGTTAAAGGCCGCCTCAATCTGGGTAGCTGCCGTCTGTGATGTTAAATACTGCCGGGCTTTCAGGCTGGCCGCTTCAAAGGCCGTGCCGCTGTATTGCTCAGGTGCTTGGGTCCAGCCCTCGATGACGCGGGCCATGTCGTCTAAAGTATCGCAGAGCACCCCAATGGGCCCGAATTGCTGGACATAATGCCGAAAGTACGGGTTGGGAAAACTCACGAAAGGCTTTCGGCAGCGAAGGACATCAAAAAGGGCGCCACTGGCCCGCAACTGATAACTGTCTGGCGGGTAGGTAAAGACAAAGCCGTGCATCCGCTCGCACCAGGCCTGATAGTCTTCGATCTCAAGATTCTTCGTGGGGGAGGGCACCGTCACCCACGGGGATTGGGTCGCCCGTTCCTGAAGGGACGATTCGATAAGCCGACCGATGTAAAACATGGCCGCATCCACCTGGCGATGGGTCAGCATGTCACATAACGAGAAAAAGTCCGGGGTGCCCTTGGTGATGCTGCCGTTGCCAATGGCCGCAAAGGATAAGGGGCCTGTGTCGGCAGGTGTTTTGGGCAGAGGATCCCAGAGGAGCGGGTGATCCATGATGGACACATGCTCAGCTACGCCCGGAAAGCGGTTGAGCATGTGCTCATAAATGCTCGGCCCCAGGGTTACCAGTTGCAGGTTCGGCGGCTTTGGCCGAACCAGGGCATGCTTGAACCAGAACAGCCGGGGCAAGGTCTTTTTCGGCGGTATTAAAACCGACTCCAGATGGCTGTGAAGGATCGCCAGCGTCGGATGCCGGAGGGGCAGACTTTGCAGCACCCAGAGCAGGTTGGTATTGACGGAACTCCAAACAATGCGGGTGGCCTCAGGATGCTCCCGGAGCCAATGGTGGATCCTCCAGGCCAGATTGAGATCGGTAGGGCCTCGCTTATGATCCTTGCTCTGGTGGATGGCCGGAGACAAGGTCATCCATTGAAGCTGTGTGTCGTCCTGACCGGCCGCGCGTAGGCGCTGTCTTAAGCACACCTGATGGGAGGCCTCCGCCCAGATGCAAATGGTCCAGTCCGGATAGGCCGTTACTAGCCCGGCAATCAGGGCTGCATTGAACTCCACATGCACCATGCCTGTGCACAGGGGCTCTACCAGCAGAAGGGTCCGTTTCCGGGGTGGCATCACGTATCCCCCCAGAGCGCTCGGTATTGGGCCGCCAGGACCTGCCAGTCCTGGCCTTGTGCCCACTGCCAGGCCGCCTTGTAACGCATTTCCAGAGAAGCCCTGTCGAGAGTGAGTATCTCCTGAAGGGCCTGGTGAAGGTCCTCGGGAGACTGGCAGATCCACATGGCGTCTGCTGCCGGATGCATGCGCAGGTAGTCTTCCCGCAGAGGGTTGTCATAAAAGGCGATGATCGGGCGTTTGGCACAGAGGGCCTCGAGAATGGTCAGGTACCCCGAGGCGATGATGACGTGTGAGGATGCCAGAACAGGGCGGATGTCCTCCACCGGCTCCCGGCATTCCAGCGTCAGTGCTGAGGGTGCCAGGTCCTTTTGGAGGGCTTTCATGTCCTGAGAGAGGCTGCCATGGC
The DNA here is from genome assembly GCA_041697335.1 of Vampirovibrionaceae bacterium NZW_1234. Classification (GTDB taxonomy): domain Bacteria; phylum Cyanobacteriota; class Vampirovibrionia; order Vampirovibrionales; family JAGQHJ01; genus JBGUGD01. The sequence goes on from JBGUGD010000021.1 coordinate 8,805, forward strand.
CGAAAAACGTCAGATGAATGGGATGGTCTTTTAGCCCGGGGAGGGCATGGAGCAGGGCTTGGACCCCGGTGTCGGCTTCGAGTCGGCCGAGATAGGCGATGTTCAGAGCCGTGCCCGGTGTTCGGTCGGGCATCGCTTCGATGGCCTGAAATTTCGTCGTATCCACACCGCCATAAGTGATCGTTGAACTCTGGGTGCCGTACCAGTGGTCAATAAAGCTCCCGACGGCCAAGGTTCCGGAGACCTCGCGCTCACAAGCCTGCCGGGCGGTGATGCTCCACGGCTCGACCGGGTATTTGCCTTCCCAGCCGTGATAGGTCAGAAAGGTCCGTTTCAGAAGGCCAAACGCTTTGAGCCAGGGCAGCATGGGGTAGCACACCCCGGCATCATGAAAGTGAATCACCCTGGGGCGATGCCATAACAACAACAGCAGCAGCCACCCACGCTGAATCCAGCCGAGGGGATGAACACAGGCCCGCTTGTAATACGCCCGGAAGGGAAGCCAGATGACCGGCGGGGTGTGGGATGAGGACTTTGCTTTCAGGTTTTTGGGAGGCGCCTTGAGGGCTATCCAGAGCCCCGCTTGGTCGTGATGCGCTTGTAAAGACGTCATCAGGTGTCGGATATGGGTCTCCACGCCGCCCGAATACGGCAGAGCCGAGGCGGAAACCATGGCGTAATCCGGTTTGTGATGCGTCTTTGTTTCAGGGGTGGGCATTAGGAGATACAGACTTTGTCCCGAGTAGCTGCCGAAGGTGAGGGAGCGGTAACCGACGCCGGAAGTACTTGCTGGTAAGCCTCGTAGGTCCGCATGGCCACATTTTCCCATGAAAATTGCTGTTGATACACGCGGATGTCTTCGGGCTCGATGGCCGGCATTGCCAAGGCCTGATGAATGGCGGAACGGATGCTGGCAATATCAAACGGGTTACAGGCTGCCCCAAAGCGCTGAAATTGATACGTTGCTTCCGGTGCATAGGGTGGGGCGCTGTACACAATCCGACAACCTGCCCCGATGGCCTCCATGGTTGAAAGACCGCAGGATTCCCGGAAGGATGGCTGGACGTGAACCGCGGCCCGTTTGTAGAGCTGCAACACACCGGCATGGGGTAGTTCGTCAATCCAGTGAACGTTTCCGCGGCGGTCCCCGAGCGCTCGAACCTGGCGGCCGTAGGCGGCATCTTCCGCACGTCCTACCAGGACAATGGGAATGTCAGGTTGATGGAAGAGCGCTTCGATGATGGCCAACTGGTTTTTCACCGATTCAACCCGGCCCACGCACAGAACCGCATTCTCCGGGATGGCGGCGAGAAGCTCCGGTGAAAGATTATCGTTCGCTTCTTCGGGGTATGTAATGGCATTGGGAACAATAGCGCTGCGAAATTCTCGTATCTGGCGCTCGGGTAAGCCGAATTCCTGAATCAGAATGTCGAGTTCCTCTGTGGAATTGGGTAACAACAAGTTCGCCATGGTCAACAGGGACAACCGGTCCCGGACATACTTGCGCCCGCCCCAAAAAGAGCCGCGTCCCAGGTTGCTCTCCCAGCGCTTGTAGCGCATAAGCGTCCATTTCAGCTTGGCGAGCTGGGGATGGGTTGGCATCCGTTTGAAGCGTTTAAAAAACTGGGAGACAAAGATGGCCGGGCTCAGATCCCAGTAGATGGTGGACAGGACAATGGGAATCTGCCATCGGCTCTTGGCATAGGTTAATACGGGAAGCATATTGGCGGCGCACTGCAGGTTAAAGGCATGCACAAAATCCGGTTTAAACCCATCCTCCAACTCGTCAATGGTCAGCGCAATCCGAATGTCCATATCAAACAGGCGCTCCAGTTCCTGCTTCGTCTGGAGCAGTTGAATCGTATCCCCACCGGGGGAGACCAGGGCATTGGGTCGAGACGTAAAAACAACTCGCAGCATGGGTATGTTCAATTCCTGCCCTTTACCATTAATAATGACCCGAGAAAGCGCTTGAAAGACTTGTTTTTGAAGAGAAACCAAACTGTATCATACCTGGAATTGAAAAACATTAGCCGGTAGAAGTCGGGATCCATCGATTTAAAAATTTGGGTCACGGGCTGAATATACGCTTCGATGCCTTTAAACAGATAGTGCCATACATAATCCCGGGTTTTTCGGATCAGCTCGGGACGCTGGGCCATCTGGGCCTTCCATTGCTGCTGAACCACCAGCCGCCCGGCAATCAGGGGAATGTAATTCAAACGAGACTGCTTCCCATGAAGGCGAATGGACACCAGAGGCTCCGGGACATAGTAAAACGGATAATACTGCGACAACCGCAAGAACAAATCCCAGTCCTCGCAGGCCGTTAAGGTTTCGTTGTAGAGGCCGGTTTTCTCCAGACACTCGCGTGCCACCAGGACCGTGGAGTTGGAGCCGGAAATCAGGTTGTCGGCCAGGAGATCCTCGAACACGTGGCCCTCTAAATGTGGCTCAAAACAGGGTTCCGACGAATCGGAACCGTCCTCAAGTATATGGCGGTACCCGCAATAGATAATGGGCAACGTCTTTTCGGCCTCGCGCTTTTCCTGGAACAACGCCACCTGCCGGGCCAACTTGTCCGGATGCCAGATATCATCAGCATCCACAAACGCCACGAGTTCCGCTTGAGAAGCCTTGATGCCCATGTTGCGAGCGGCTGAGACGCCTGTATGGGGTTGGCGAAGCAGGGTGACCCGGGTATCCGCCAGGGGCTGAATCTGTGCCACCGTGTCATCCGTTGAGCCGTCATCGACGACAATCACCTGGGCAACGGGATAGCGTTGATCCAGCACCGACTGGATGCAAGCCACGATAAACCGGGCGCCATTGTAGACAGGGATAATGACATCGACCGTGGGCGTCGTCATCTCAGCCATTTCCCCGGGCCAGAATCGTCTGGAGTGTTTGGTAGCAGGCGTCAGCAATCAGGTTCGATCGCAATTGCTCGAAATAGGAGCTGGTGGAGAGTAATTCCTGAATCGCACCCAGGCGTTCCACGTATTCGGAAGCGGAGATGGTATTTAAATGGGCATAAATGGCGCGAGGTGTTTTCCAGTCCCGCGCATCAATAAAACAGGATTTGGGGATATAGCGTTCAATGTTGGTCGCACCCAAATACACCGGAATGGTTCCCGAGACCAGGCTATCCCAGATTTTTTCAGTCACATAGCCGGCGTGGGTTTCGCAATTTTCATAACAGATGGCAAAGTGATAACGCCCCAGAACCTCAATTTTGTCCTGAATCGTGCCACGGTAGGAGGGAAAGGGCTTGAAGGAAAAATAATGCGGGAAAATCTGGTTTTTGAGTCCTTTGGGTAAGGGCAGATTGCGATAAAGCTTTTTCAGGAGCTTGTACCTGCCGTTAATCCCACCCACCAATCCAATAGGCTGAGCCCACTGGGTACCGTACAGGTCGAACCGATCCGGCGCCTGGGCTTCCATATACCGGATCCACTCAAGCCTCTTGCTGTAAAGTTCTCCGGGCTGAAACGACAGCTTGTGACCGTTAATCAGAGTCAAAAATCGGGTTTTCTGCCGATACCAGTCTTCAGCTGAGGCATGTAAATACCACAGCCTGCCGGGGCGAAGGTCATACGAATAATTCAGTTTGAAGCACCGCTGTTCGTCAATAAAATCGTCATCCCAGGTGAAGATGACGTCGACATGGGTCAGGTGTTGTGGCTGCCATGTTTCCGGAATCACCACGGAGGGTTCGAATCGAAACAGAACTTGCAGCGGTGCGACCCTGGACTCAGGCAGGCAATCGATAAAAAACGCCATATCCGCACGCGTGGGCATGTCCTGGCGGTGTTCGTAATAGTCAATCTGACACTGATCAAAACATGCAAAAAGGGTCTTGAAGAGTGGGTTCGTTGCCCCCCAACTGCCCCCAAGAACAGCAATTCGTTTGTGAGCGGTGGGCATGGTCCCCATGCGCGACGCTATATCAATTTGCATATAGATTGAAAATCACACAAAACGTAAAACCTGAATCAAGCTTATATTTTAGGAGAAATGCGGATTTATTCCAACATTTCCAACGGTCCTGTCACAAAAGTCAACGTTCCTCAGGCCCGCTTTATCCGGGTGTGTGCCGGGTCTGGATACATCTTTACAAACGACACCCTGCTCCCCCTTTATCTTTTGATTTCAACAGTAGAGTGTTGACGGATTCTTGTGATACACTCTACTGCGCATCCCGTGGGCTACCATGCCGCAAAAGAAGATTGCGAATCCGATGAAAACAGACACCCCTAATTCACTTGTTGAGACCCTTCGGCAGAAGGCAGCCAGGCGCTTAAACAAATGGTCTGCCAAGTTAAACCCGCCTAAAGAATTAACCCCAATTGAACGAGAGGTGTTGCGTTTTGTTGATGTCAACGGAGATAAGACACTTCGGCTGCATTATCCCGAATTAAACCAAGATTCCGTTGTGTTTGATATTGGTGGCTACCATGGCCAATGGGCAAGCGATATTTATGCCAAGTACAAGTGCAGGGTCCTTGTCTTTGAGCCGGCCATGGAGTTTTATAAATTGCTGGCGCTTCGGTTTGAAAAGAACCCGGACATCGAAGTCTATCCCTTTGGTCTTGGCGGAAGCACCTGTGAGACCACGTTGTATCTGGACAATGATGCCTCGTCGTTATACGTTGGCCCCGATCCGGACACTCAGCTGAATCAGCGTCATGAGGTGGTGCGAGTGGTTTCCATGGCGGACTTTCTCGCCGAAAAAGGCATTCATCAAGTGGATTTAGCCAAAATCAACATCGAAGGGGCCGAATATGACCTGCTGGAGCATATGATTGAGCGGGATGTCCTGAAACGGTTTGTTAATCTGCAAATTCAGTTCCATGAATTTGTGGTCGACTCTCGCCAAAAGACAGATAAAATTCGTGCTATGCTTGAGCGAACGCACACACAGCAATGGTGTTACGAGTTTATTTGGGAGAACTGGCAGCGGAAACCCGTTTAAACTCTCTGTAATTTGACTATGTGTACTGACCCAATGACCTCTGGAAGCTTATGAGCCAACTTACCATCCCCATCACATCCGAGAATACTGGCAATCTTGCGTTAATTCGACGAGCTGTCACGTATCTAAAAAAGCATGCGGTTTTTATTTTTCTAACCGTCATTCTGGCGGGGTTGGGTGGCCTGTTGGATGCGGTGTTGCCCTTTGGCGTCAAAGCCTACCTGGATTTTGTTTTGGGAAAAGCCATTACCCTGGGGCCGATTACGGTTCCGGCCTTTCCCATCTGGTTTATTCCCCTGTTCATCCTGGGGTTTAACCTGATTCAAGGCACGTGTTATTACATCAGCGGCATCTTAAGTTATAAAGTCGGCCAGCGCATCAACATCGAGATTAAAACCGAGTTGTACGAGCGCCTCCTGCATCAGGATCTGGACTTTATCGAGTCTTCCCACGGCGGCGAAATCCTGAATCGCTATTATCACGACCCGGAAAGCTCCTGTGTGCTGTTTCTGGATTACTTGAAGCAAGCGGTCATGAAATTTTTCTCGGCCACATCGCTTACGGTGACGTTGTTTGTTCTGAGTTGGAAGATGGCCCTGGCTGCCATTTTGATTCTGGGGTGTACGTTTATTCCCATCAGCCTGATTAATAAAAAGCTCAAAGCCCTGGTTAACTCCCGGCTCTACCTGACCGGACACTCGATGCTGCAATACAACGAGAGTGTCTCCGGGATTAAGCTAATTCTCGCCAACAACCTCCAGAACTTCCGGTTGGGCAAGTTAAACGAGCTGATGCTTGAATCATTTCGTGTGGGCCTGAAGCAATCGCATCTGCATAATTTTATCCGTCCCATCAATCACACGCTCACAGGCTTTGGTGTCAGCTTTGTCCTGCTGTACGGAACCTACCTGATTCACATCAATGAATTTTCCCTGGCGTCCTTTTCAGCGTTTCTCGCATCATTATTGTTGTTATACTCACCCTTTAAAAGTCTGAGCAATTCGACGGTACAACTGCAATATTCCATCCTGGCCATGCAGCGGGTGTTTACCCTGATGGATCTGGTGCCGAAGATTCAAAACCCGAAGAATCCTGTCTCTCACAAGGTGTTTACCGACGCCATTGAGTTTCGCAATGTGTACTTCCAATACAAAGCCGATCGCCCGGTCCTGGAGGATGTTTCTTTTACCGTTGAGAAAGGCCAAACCGTTGCCCTGGTTGGAGAGTCCGGAAGCGGAAAGACGACCATCGCGCATTTGTTGCCGCGGTTTTATGATGTCACCCGCGGCCAAATCCTGATGGATGGCCACGAGATCACCCGCCTAACCCTTCAAGAAATCCGAAACAATATTGCCATTGTGTTTCAGGACAATCCCATTTTTCGAGGCACCCTGCGGGAGAACCTCCTGCTGGGCAACCTGACTGCCTCGGAAGAGGACATCCATAATGCCCTGGAGATGGCCTATCTAAGTGATTTTGTCCGAACCCTTCCCAATGGGCTGGATTCAAAAGTCAATGAACGGGGTGTAAATCTTTCCGGCGGTCAGCGTCAGCGTCTGGCCATTGCCCGAGCTTTTTTGAAAAATAGCCCGATTGTCATCTTTGATGAGGCCACCAGCTCGCTGGATAATATTTCGGAATCCTATGTCCAAAAAGCCATGGAAACGCTGATGCAAAACCGTACCGTGATTGTCATCGCGCATCGACTGTCAACGATTCAAAACGCCGACAAAATTCTGGTTTTAAACCAGGGCCGGGTTGTTGAGGAAGGAACCCATGACAGTTTGCTTGCAAAACAGGGCGCCTATTACAATCTGTATCGCTCCCAGGATGCATTGCCCCTGGAAGAAAGGGAGACGGCGCATGCCGGCTAATCAGGATCTGTATGCCTTGTGTGTTCCCGGGAGGCTTGGTGTATGAGCCCCTCTGAAACCCACACGGATGCTTTGTCCCTGGTGGATGCCAACGTACTGAACTACTATGAATTCAAGCCGGGCGCAACCCCGCAGATTGTTTCGCCCAAACTGTTTTTAACGCCCAAGCGCCTGGATGTGATGGCCCGCTATGTGTTTGCCAAGCACTTTGAATTGGGCCTGGGCCTGGAATGGGGCATGTTTGTCTACCGGAATTTGCTGGAGTCGTGGAATCCGGCTTTTATCGACGGGGACGGGCGAAAAGTTTGTTTTACCGACTACCTGACCCAGTTCTCCCAGGTGCTGCGAAACATCAAAGCGGAAGGCTTTCAGCGGCATTATAACGGCGCCATTCCCTATACGGGAGATACCATTGTGGATGGGGCCCATCGTCTGGGTGCATGCCTGTATTACGACACACCCATTGAAGTGATTGAAATGATCGGCGACCCGCAGGTTCAGGATGCCCAAACCCTGCTGCGGATTGGGATGAATGAACAGGCCGTGGAGCATCTGGTTCATGAATACATCAAGCTGGATAAAAATACCTATGCCGTCAATTTATTTCCCGAATCCGAATCCTCGCTCCAACGGGTCATGGAGGTGCTGAATCGCCGTTCGACGGTCGTTCACCAGAAGTCGATTCTATTGACCGACACCGGCAAGCGAAACCTGATTCGACTGCTCTACGGACATGAGCCCTGGTGGAAAGAATACCAGTTAAAAGAGTTTGTGGATTTGCGATTTCCGCAAAAAGTCGGTGTGCGATCCGATCGCTTTTACCTGGTTTTCATCACCATTCCCGAGACCGAAGACATTCGGGACATCAAAGAGGAAGTCCGCTCGCATTTTAACGTGGGCCCTCATCCGGCACATATCAACGACACCCATCGGGAAACCGTGTGGATTGCCGAGAGTTGCCTGAATAAAAACAGCCTTCATTTTCTGAACCACGCCGTACAAAAGCACTATGCCCAGCTGGATCGCTTGTTGAAGGACTATCGTGCCCTGATTCAGGACTCCGGATGTCCGGACAATTTCTGCGTGGACTCCAGTACCGTTTTATCGATGTATGGCTTGAGACAGGCCCGTGACATTGATTACCTGTCCGCCGATCGCTCCCTGCTGCCCTATCCGGACGATGAACTCATCGGCAATCATAATTTCGAATACCCCCAATTTCCCATTCGGGTGGATGAAATGGTCTACAACCCCAATTTCCACTTTATGCATCGGGGGGTGAAGTTCCAGTCGCTGGATATGGTCTACCTGTTTAAAAAGCTGAGAGGGTCCAGGAAAGACTATGCCGACATGAAACTCATGGTGCGGGTCCACAAGCAGAAACTGCCCACCTACGAGAAACTGCCGGGGCCCCCCTGGTACGATCGGGACAACCTGATTCGGGCCTGGAAGAAATTTAAACACCGGCCCTTGGGCTTTATATACAAACGCAAGAAAAAAAACAACACCGCCTAAACCCCACGCGAGAGCATTTATGGAGCATTCAACCGTGTCCGTCCTTCGTCAACGCATTACGCAGTTTTTTGGGCAGTTTCAGCCAAACCACCCGAACACGGCCTATCTCACCGGGTTGCGGGCCTATGCTGCCTTTGGCGTTTTCCTGATTCATTCCGGGGGCGGTGGGCTTCGGGAGCTGGGGGTCATTGGAAATAATCTTGTGGACTTTGGAAAATGGGGTGTCCTGGCATTCTACTTTTTATCGGCTTTTACCATTTGCCTGGCCCTGGAGCGCCAGAAAGGGGCTTTTTCCTATGTTCATTACCTCAGCAAGCGTGTCCTGCGGATTATTCCGCTATACTGGAGCGTTTGTCTGTTTGACTTTTTAACCGATACAAAACACCCCATGAACTGGTATAACCTGTTCGCTCATATGAGCCTGATCAATTTGTTTGATATGCGCTTCCGGGACACGTTTCTGGGGGTTGAGTGGTCCATTCCGGTGGAATTTGGCTATTACCTGCTGATTCCGTTTTTGTTCTACTTCTTTGTGCGAAAAAACCTGTGGGTACATCTGGGAATCGTGCTGACGGGGCTGCTCATCACGGTGTTGTCGTTCAAGCCCGTCCTGCTGTTGCCTTACATCGGGGTGAATATTTTTCCCATTGATGAACCCCATACGGCCCTGGGAGCGCATATGTCCCTGGAACGCTATGCCTTTGCCTATGCCTTGGCCATCTTTACCCATGTTCATGCCGCCCGGCTCCAGCGGTTGCTGCCCCAATGGCTGTCCCTGGGTCCCTGGCTACTGCTGGGCTTCGGTTTGATCTTTTTGCCCTATCAACCCTTATCCCTGGTCTTCCCCGTGTGGTTCAGTGTGCTGATGGTACTTCTGATGAATCGCCCGTCCCGGCTGCGCTCCATGATTTTTGAAGCCCCATTGGTCTTGATGACCGGGGAAATCAGCTACTCGATCTATTTGCTTCACCTGTATGGGCTTCAGATCTGGAAAGGCAGCCTGACAGGCCCCATGTACGTTGTGATGGGGTTTGCGACCACGTTTTTGCTGGCCATGATCACCTATTACGTCATTGAAAAGCCCTTTTTGAAATTGAAGGGCCTGTCTTTGGCATCCGGAGTCGGTATTCAGCCGGTGAAGCAGACCTTAGGTTAAGAAAACGTGTGTCAAGGATGGCGAATTCTTTACTTTCATCCTGTCAGCAATTACAATGGCCAATACAGTGCTTAAGCACCACCACTCAAGGCTGTTGCCTCCCGAGTTCCGTATTTCGCTAAGACGTCGGGCGCATCAATAAAAGGATTTCCCGTTATGGCCCTGTCACAGCCGACATCCGAATTATCCTCCAACTGGCTGATGTCGCGTGCGTACAATGTCACCTCACAACACGGGGAAGACGGCATTATCGAAGCCATTCTCGAGGTTATCCCCCGAAACAACTGGTGTGTGGAGTTTGGTGCCTGGGATGGAAAGACCTTAAGCAATACGCATTATTTCATTACACGCCATAACTATGCTTCGGTCCTCATTGAGGCGAACCCGAAGAAGTTTAAAGATCTGCTGAAAACCTATGGCCGCAATCATACCGTCATCGCCCTGAACCGTTACGTTGGTTTTGATAAAACCAACAGCTTGGATGCGATCCTTCGCGAAACCCCGATCGCAACAGACTTTGATCTTTTGTCCATTGATATCGACGGCAACGACTATCACGTCTGGGAGGCATGTCAGGAGTATCGCCCTAAAATCGTCTGCATTGAATATAACCCCACCATTGCCAATGGCGTGGAGTATGTTCAACCCAGGAATATGAATGTTTCTCGGGGTAACAGCATCACCTCTCTTTGCAAATTGGCTCATGAAAAAGGCTATGAGCTGGTGGCGGCCACCACCAGTAATGCAATTTTTGTGGATGCCTGTTATTTTGATCGTCTGAATATCCCGGATAATTCCGTGGAAACGCTGCGGCAGGACCTGAGTATGGTGACGCACATTTTTACCGGATACGACGGCAAAATTATTCTTCGGGGCGATCGAACCGTCGTTTGGCATGACCTCCCGTACCGGGAAAAAAGCGTACAACAACTTCCCAGGTTTTTTAGAAAGTTTCCCAGTCGTTATAATGTTTTCCAAAAACTGCTTTTTCCACTCTACAGGCATTTCGTGATGAAGATACTGCGGTAACTGAAGGACCAGCGTAATTTATGGTGCAATGTTTGACTGAACTGTATACCCGCCTCGACAAGCTGTCCCTGGAGCGAAATGCCAAAATCCGGATCCGCCAGTGGGTGAAGAAGGGCAAGCCGGTTCCCGTGTATCGCGAGGTGAAGCATCAGATTATTTTGGACTATGCCAACCAATATCACACGAAGACATTTATTGAAACGGGCACCTACGAAGGTCGAACCCTGAACGCGCTTAAATACCACTTTGAGCAGTTGTATTCCATTGAGCTGTCGGAACAATTATTTGCCCGGGCGCGTAAGAAGTTTAAACGCTATTCGCACATGACGCTTCTGCAAGGCGATAGCAGCCGGGTCCTTGCTGAGCTTCTTCCGCAAATCAATACGCCTTGCCTGTTCTGGCTGGATGCTCATTATTCCTACGGCAACACGGCCAAAGGGGATGTCAGCTCTCCGGTTCTGGCAGAACTGACGCATATTTTTAATCATCCGATTCAAAATCATGTCATTCTCATTGATGATGCGCGTGATTTTGGGACCGGGGACTACCCCACAATGGAGCAGGTAGAAGCGCTGGTCCGCTCCAAACGTCCGGGGTTTAAGTTTTATCTTGAAAATGACATCATTCGGATTCATCCGTAACGATGGTCTCGGTGATGGAAATAACGTAAGGACTCACGATGATGATTCAGCAAATTGAAAAAAGTGAAAAAATTGAAAAAGATGTGATTCAACCCAGCTCCTCGTATCTGGGCACCATTCCCAAGCTTAAATTCATGCGCAAGATCTATAACCACTTGGATCAGCGCTATCAGGAGCCCCATGCCAATTCCCGGCTGACCCGGGAGATTTATAACCTGCTGGATCGCCTGTATATTGAACACCAGTCCAAGCGCGAGATTCGCAAATGGCTTCGTGACGGCAAGCCTATTCCGCCCTATCCCGAAGTCAAACAAAAGATCATCTCGAACTATGCTCGGGAATTTTCGTTGAACACCCTGGTCGAAACCGGCACATTTCTGGGGGGAACCATCAACGCCTTGAAACATGAGTTTCGTCGGATTTATTCCATTGAATTAGGAGATAAGCTCTATCAAGACGCCAAGGAGCGGTTTCGCCGCTACCCGCACATCACCCTGCTTCAGGGTGATAGTGGCAAGGTGCTGGCTGAAATTCTGCCCCAGATCCATGAGCCTTGCTTATTCTGGTTGGATGCCCACTACTCCAGCGGTATTACGGCCAAGGGTGACACCGATACCCCGATTCGCGAAGAGTTGCGGTTGATATTCAATCACCCGATCCAGAATCACGTGATTTTAATCGACGATGCCCGTGATTTTCAGGGCGGTGAATACCCGTCCATCGAGCAGGTCTACCAGGAGGCCAAGGCCCACGATCCGACGTTAAACGTCTATGTCGAAAACGATATTATCCGGATTCACCATTAATTCCAACAACCCCTCGTCGTTGAGACAGCTTGGCTGTATTTTTGTCGTCTTTATTAACGGTGCTTAAACATCGCAAGCGTTTGGGGAATTTTTATGTTACATCATAAATAGTAAGGGGATTCTGAAGCGCATGTTGGGCAATGAGGTGTTTTATAGGGCTATGAATATCCGATCTGAATTTCATACCGCAATATCACGGCCGCGATTTTCTGCAAAATTGGCACTGACGCCCGTGGTCAATCCCTATTCGACGCAGATGAACAAGGATGTGTTTCTGGTTGATCCGGAGCAGCAGGAGTCTCCGATGGCAAGCCCGGCCCTGGTGTTTCCGGGACCGGAACTGACGAGTCGTCAGAAGCTGGCCACGATGGTGTCTTTTCCGGAGCAAGAAGTCATGGAAAAAGGCCAACTCCTAGAGCTTGAAACGCCTGACCCGGATAGCCCCGATGAAACAGTGAAGACAAAATTTTTTTTCTCGGGAGAAGAGTTGAGTCTTCAGCTTCGGCGCGAACGTGCCAAGCTGCTTCAACAGTTATCTGCCGAATCCGATACGGCCTTAGGGTTTCAGGATGCGGGTGACTTTGACAATGCGTTTTTAATTTATTGCAAAGCCATCGAGCTGTCGAATGCTAACAAGCCTCCTGCGAACAAAGCGCTTGAGCGAGACAGCATTTTCATTCCCTCCGCGGCATCGGCAAACCTGCATTACCAGGCGGCTAAAGTCATGTGGGCGAAACATCCTCACCATTGGCGAACCGTCAGTTCAATAGAATCCGCTGTTCGCAAAGACACTGAAGAGCCCAAATACAAGGCGTTTCAGAAATTGTTCCAACATCCGTTTACAGAGGAAATGCATCAGGCAGCCCGCCAGGATAAGGATTTTAACGAGGCGGTCCAACACTTTGCGCAAAATCGCCCTGAAAAAGCGCTCATTTCAGTGAACAAGGCGCTACAGAATAACTCTCCTGGAAGTCCCCTAATCAAAGCGTTCCAGGACTATTTAACCGTCCATGAAATTGTCCCGGACTTTCCGTTTTAATGTCGCAATTCGACCTTCGCTGATATCGAAGCGTTTACTTTTTTGCGGCCAGTTCTGTAACCTTTTTTTCTAAATCTGCATATTTCTGTGCCAAAACGGCTATAGCCGTCTCGGTTCCTTGATGCACACTTTTAATGGCTTGTGCTAAAAAAAGATTGGGATTGACAGGATGATTATTGACAGTATTTTTACCCGCTAAAACCGGTGAATAATGTCTAACAGCGACTTCCAGATTGTCCACATAAGTGGAAGGGTGACCATGCTCTGAACCATCAAATATTCGAATGGGGGTTTCTGCAATGTGCTTAAATGCTGGGCTGGGATGCATCGGGCTAACGGATGTGACCATTGGGGATGTCCTCTAAAGTATAGTTATCTAAATCAGGGTGTAATCTATCTATTAAAACCCTCATAATCATTGATTGCCCAATTTTCCATTTTTTACACTTCTTTACCCTTGATATTGGTATTTCAATATACCAATAACCTCTGCTCAGGAGAGGGGCTTTCGAGATTTGCTCGATTCTTATTCAAAAATTCAACAATAAAAAATAGTGGCGGAGCATAGAATGGAACTGTAGATACAAAAACTTTAAGGCCATATGCCTCAAAGAAGGCTACTAAGCTGACTGATTTACTTGGGGTCTAATGCTTCCAGGCGATAGGTCACCCGGTGACCCACTTTTGACACCACTAGGGCAACCTGCTGAAGCCCCTGGGCAATAAGAGGGGCAATAGCCGATTGAAGCCGTGAGCGGTATTGGGAGCGCGCTTTTTTCTGGCTCAAAAGACCAAGGGTATTGACTGCATCATGGACCGGCCTGGCATCTTCATTGGTAAAAACGGCGAAATCCAGTCGACCTGGATCAACCGGCGAAGAGGCTGCCTCAGGGTCTCTGAACAAAAGAATATTATTTGTGTCCTTATGCATGGCAAACGAAAATGGGCGGGTATCATCAACGGATTGCAATATGGGCTGTAACTCCCGGTTCATCTCAGGAATATCGGACAGGGGGACTTCGATGCTATGGATGTCGTCGGTGTTGAAATGCTCGGCTAACCCTGTCTCTATTGCTTCCTGATGACGAGAATAGTGGTTTCTTTCTAACCCTTCGAAAAAATTTTGGACATGTTGCATCTTTTTCTGAGTTTCAGTGATTTCATGACCTTTTGAAGAGCGAACCTGAGAAATACGGTAACGGGCGCCAAATAGGATAGGGGTATGTGAGTTGGTCTGTGTAATAGGCATGGCTAATATTCCTCAGGGTATGCTTTTTATGTGCAGATTATTGAAATAAACCGCTCATAATCAAAAATTGCTTATGGCCTCCTCCCAATATAGAAACATCAGAACCGAAAATTCGTCATAACTGAAAAATACAGGAGAAAACGATCAATGACGTTGCCGGCAATCGTAACGATTGGTGTTTATGGGTTTACTGAAAAAGGCTTTTTCGATGCATTGCAGGCTGCCGGGGTTGATTTGCTGTGCGACCTGCGCCGACGTCGTGCCGTGCGTGGTACTCATTATGCGTTTGCCAACAGTGCACGCTTGCAGGCACAACTGGCGGAGCGGGGCATCCTTTATCGGCATATTCTGGCGTTGGCTCCGGACATTGCCCTGGTCAAGCAGTTGCATGCCGATTTCAATCATCTTCCCAAACGTCAGCGCGATCGGCTGAACACGCGCTATATTGATGCCTACACCGAGAGATATCTGAGCCATTTCGACGCCCGGGATTTCATCGAGAGCCTGGGGCCTGCAACGACCGTTGCTCTTTTTTGCGTTGAAACAACGCCTCAGGCCTGTCATCGCGGGCTTATCTCCGACCGGCTGGAGGCTGATCTGGGCATCCACATCCGCCACCTGCTCCCACCGTTAAGCCCCGGACAAACCACCATAATGAGTTCTTGCGGAGCAACTTGAGTTATAAAAACCTGACTGTAAGCAGATTTTAGCGGACAACAAAATATACCCCTAAGGTATGAACTGGGGACACAAGGATTTTTAGTTCCCCTGTCAACGTCGCTTTGGGCTGATACATGAATGGAGATTAGGGCTTGAGTTTTAACTTTGCTGTATAAACGGTCTTAGGTAGGCCGCTGTCCGACTCTCCGCGATGTTGGCAATTTCGTCCGGTGTGCCTGTAGCAATAATGTTGCCGCCTTCTTCTCCTGCCCCCGGCCCCAAGTCGATGACCCAGTCAACCGCTGCAATGAATCGCATGTCATGTTCGACAACGACAACAGTGTTACCGGCATCGACAAGCCCCTGCAGGTGGTGCATCAATCGGTCAACGTCTGCCGGGTGAAGCCCGACGGTTGGTTCATCCAGGATGTAGAGGGTGCTCCCATGTTGCGCACGCTGTAGTTCGGTTGCCAACTTGATGCGCTGTGCTTCACCACCAGAAAGCTCTGTTGCCGGCTGTCCAAGTCGCAGATAGCCGAGTCCGATCTCGCGCAACACGTTGAGCGGTCGCAATACTTTCGGTTCATTCGAGAATAAATGGCAGGCTTCGTCAACGGTCATCGCCAGCACTTGGGCGATATTACACCCTTGCCATTCAATTTCCAGGGTTTCCGGATTGTATCGGCTACCGTGGCAAGTCGAGCATGGTGCATAGACACTGGGAAGAAACAACAACTCCACCATCACGAAGCCTTCACCCTCACAGGTCTCACAACGCCCTCCGGCAACATTAAACGAGAACCGACCCGCATTATAACGGCGTTTTTTCGCCATGGGCGTTTCCGCAAAGAGTTGGCGTACCTGGTCGAACAGACCGCTGTATGTGGCCAAATTCGAGCGCGGCGTGCGTCCAATAGGCTTTTGATCAACCTGGACAAGGCGGCGGATATGCTTCATACCGTCAACAATACGCCCTTCAGTGGCAGCGGGTGTCATTTCAAGCAGCGGATCTGACTCCTCTTCTTCCGGCATAGCAAGCGGTCGACCAAGATGCTCACTCACGAGTTCAGGAAGCGCCTGGCTGAGCAGGCTGGATTTACCCGAGCCCGAGATTCCGGTAACGGCGCTGAAGCATGCGATAGGGAACGCGACGTCCAGCCCGTGCAAGTTATTTCGCGTCACGCCTTCCAGTCGCAACCAGCCCTTCGGCGTACGCCGCTTACGCTCAACCACGGGGGGACTGTCAAACAGATAGCGACGTGTCACTGAATCCTGGATGTTTGCAAGCCCCTCGGGTGGCCCGTTGTAGATGACGTAGCCACCATGCTCACCGGCACCCGGGCCCACGTCCACCAGCCACTCGGCTTGGCGTATTAAATCAAGATTATGCTCGACGACAAAGAGTGAGTTGCCTGCAGACTTGAGTCGCTGGAGGATCTTGAACAACGCTTCGCCATCTGCCGGATGCAGTCCAGCGGAGGGTTCATCCAGGACATAAACGACACCAAATAATTGTGAAGACAATTGCGTTGCAAGCCTGAGGCGTTGAAGCTCACCGGAGGACAGTGTTGGCGTGCTGCGGTCCAGTGACAGATAACCCAATCCCAGATCGATGAGTGGTCCGAGTCGCTCGAGTAATTCAGACGCCAGACGTTGGGCGGCAACCCGTTTTTCTTCGGAGAAGTTCGGTGTACGGCGCACATCCGGTGCACCCTTGTGTTCTGATCCGCCTGCATCCATACGACTCCGGACTGCAGCGGCCCGTGACGTTGCGCTAGGGATGGTGTCTTTCGAATGCGCTTGGGCATCCGAAAATTCACCTTGAGCCACGTCAGTTAGAAGCGCTGCCAGTTTCAGGATCGATAAACGTCCAAATTCGGCAATATCAAGCCCTTCAAATTTCACCGACAGGGCTTCTTGTTTTAACCGTTTGCCGTGGCAGGTCAGGCAGTCCTGACCTACAATAAACTTCGAGATGCGCTTTTTCATCGTGGCACTCTTGGTATTGGCAAACGTGTGCAGGACATACTGACGGGCGCCGGTATACGTGCCTTGATAGTTCGGTTGTACGTTATTCTGGATGGCAATGCGCGTTTCCTCCGGGGTTCGTCCCCGATATACGCCTACCGTTGGCTGCTCTTGCGTGAATAAAATCCAGTCCCGATCCTTTTGGGGCAGATCGCGCCAGGGCGTATCGACGTCATAGCCCAGGGACACCAAAATATCCCTAAGATTATGCCCGTACCACGCTGCCGGCCAGGCTGCAATGGCACGCTCACGGATCGTGAGTGTATCATCCGGTACCATCGATTTCTCGGTCGCGTCATAGATGCGCCCGAGTCCATGGCAGTCGGGGCAGGCCCCCTGGATGGTATTTGGAGAGAAATCTTCCGCATAGAGCATCGGCTGATTTTTGGGATACTCGCCAGCACGGGAATAGAGCATACGCACCAGGTTCGACAATGTCGTTACGCTGCCGACCGACGAGCGGGTGTTCGGCGTGCTGCGTTGCTGCTGCAAGGCCACTGCTGGGGGCAAGCCTTCAATGGCGTCCACTTCCGGAACGCCAGCCTGGTCGATCAATCGGCGTGCATACGGCGCAACCGATTCAAAGTAACGACGCTGCGCTTCAGCATAGAGGGTCTCAAAAGCAAGTGACGACTTTCCGGAGCCGGATATGCCGGTAAACACAACAAATGCGTCGCGTGGAATATCGAGGTCCACATTTTTCAGGTTGTTTTCTCGCGCACCGCGCACCCGTACACAATCTGGACGCTCCGTGTGGTTGTCATCAGTAATGTTCAACAGCGTTACTCTCCTGCTCTACTTCAGGATATTGTATCGCTACAAAATGCTGAGTCGATAGTCATTCAAACGTTTAATTGCGTCTCGTCATGGGATGCAGGTCAGTTGCGCTGAAGGAAAAAAGAATCAAGACAAAAGGACGACTCAACAAGTAGTCTTTTTTCAATGCTTGAAGAGAGTCGAACCCTTGGCCTCCCGTTCCCGTGACGAGCGCTCTGCCACTAAGCCGCAAACGGATAAGAGTAGTTGCGGATCACAGAATTGAACTGTAGACACAAGGATTTTCAGGTCTTCTGCTAACAATGATATAGACGTATGGACATTTTGATCTTTGATTCATCGTTCTGAAGAGAAGAAAACAGCAAGCTTTGATACACAAAAAGATACTAGCAACAGTTGCTCAGAGGATGTTTCATTCTGCCATCCGAAACATGTAGATAAGGACAGCACATTTATTGCTCTAGAGTTGAAGAAAAGCAAATCGGGGCTTATTTAGCAGATTGTTCTTTATTGGGGAATTTGATGGTTAGAGATTAATTTCTGTTTGGCTATTGCCATCGTTGAGTATCACTTGGGTAATTCCAAAAATTTTATAGCCTTCAGGTTGGGCTTTTATGATTGCGTGTAACTGTTGCTTAAAAGCAGATGTACATTGAATAAATAAAATTTCTTGAGTTTCTCCTTTGAAAAAGGCATCGGATATTAAACCTGTTTGTTTGAGAGTGATGAATCCCGACAGAAGAGCTTGTTTCCCTGATGATAGGGCTTGCTCTTGGGAGAACAAATTCATATTTGAAGGCATTGGAGGTTCCGATAGCGTAGAGGGAATTGGGTTTGTTTCATTCAATTCAGTATATTTTGACCAAATTTCTTTAAAGGAAGCTAAATGCTCTGGTTTAAATTTAAACTCAATTCCATTTATTCTCCCTTCAATCTGTTTTGCATTGGCCAGCTGAGCAAAAACAGTTGGTGTAAGAGTAAGAAATATCCATTCTCTAACGTGGCCACCATAGATAACGTCTCCAGATCGCATTATAGGAAATGTGGATGGTTCTTGGTCAATAAGTAAATCTAGTTCTTTAGCTTCTAAAAAGACCCATCCTTCAGAAGAACTCTGAAAGGTAATAATTAAGTGATTGTCTACTTTGCTATCTTTAAAATAAAAGGAGGCGTCTGCATAAAGCCCATGGAGAGGGCTAAAAAAGGAGCAATTAGTGCACGAAATTCTGTGGTTATCTGTAGAATACTGAGACAGAGCTTTAAATTTATCATAGGTTAGAGAGAGTTTTGCAAATCCTAACGAAGGGAAAAACAATAAAAATAGACAAACTAGAACTATGAAATTCAGTTTGGACATTAATTTATATTTATAACAATTATTATACATATTTAGAATTTATCACAGCGGAGACGGCATGCTCATGCAAATTTGAACTGGCATTCCATAGCCTGCATTCAGACAAAAAAATGGTGGCGGATCACAGAATTGAACTGTGGACACAAGGATTTTCAGTCCTCTGCTCTACCAACTGAGCTAATCCGCCACGCATGATTTGATTGTGAGAGCATTGTAAACAAAAGCCCCTCAAATATCAAACCTTTTTTCACTCAGGTGTTCAAGGCGCTTGCGAGGGCGGTCTGGGGGCGGGTCGGCCCGCCGGGTCTCCGAGCGCGCAATGCGCGCGCTCGGAGGTGCTAGAATGGGACGATAGGGCCCGGGTGGGCCATGACCGGTGCGGTGATGAAAGGGAACTGCAATGACGGTGTCGACCGACCGAATGACGCAGGTGGAGCAGGCCTTTGCTCGGGCGTATGGGGCGCATACAGAAGGGCGCTTTGTGGAGGCCCGGGAGGGGTATTTGCAGACCCTGACCCTGGCGCCGGGACATGTGGGCGCTCTGGAGAATCTGAGCGCGCTGCTGTTGATTCAGGGCGAAGGGGCCTTGGCCTTGGCGCTGTGTCAGCGGGCTGTCCAGCTTTCCGGCGGAACACCGGTAGGCTACAACACCCTGGGGGCGATATTGCGACGACTGTATCGGTATGACGAGGCGATGGCCGCCTATGAGAAGGCTCTGGCCCTGAAGCCTGATTTTGCCAGTGCCTGGGAGAACCTGGGCAAGGTGTACCGGGTGGCCGGGCCGGTGGATAAGGCCTTGGCCTGCTTCGATAAAGCCCTGGCGCTGAATCCGGAAAATCAGGCGGTCCTGTGGGATCGCGCACTCACCCTGTTACAGGCAGGCAATCTGGAAGACGGCTTTGCGGGCTACGAGACACGCCTGCTCAGGCCGGAGTTTCAGGGGCCCTTTCAGGCCCTGTCCAAACCCCGTTGGGCCGGGGAGTCCCTGGTTGGAAAGACGGTGCTGCTGATTGCCGAACAGGGGCTGGGGGACACGTTGCAGTTTATTCGCTATGCCTCTGCGGTCAAGGCCCTGGGCGCTGAGCATGTGGTGGTGGTCGCCCAGCCCCCGTTGTTGTCCTTGCTTGCTCGGGTCGCCGGTGTTGATAGGGCGGTTGCCTTTGGAGACCCGGTGGGCGCATACGATTGCTACATTCCGCTTTTGAGCCTGCCCTTTCACCTGAAAACCACCTTGGAAACCATCCCCTCGGCCACAGAGCCCTACCTGACGCCCCCCGCCGATTGGTCCGTGACGCTGCCGGACTCTCCGCAGGCGTTCAAGGTTGGCGTGGTCTGGGCCGGTAGCGCGGCCAACCCCACGGATGACAGCCGCTCCATTCCTTTTGAAAAAATACTGACGCTCCTCAGCGTCCCCGGTATCGCCCTGTACAGCCTTCAAGTCGGCGACCACGAGTCGGATTTGACGACGCATGCCGCCGCCCCCCTGTTCCAGAATCTGGCACCCCGGCTCCGAAACTTTGATGACACCGCCTCGGCAGTGATGCAGCTCGATCTGGTGATTACCGTCGATACGTCCGTGGCCCACCTGGCCGGAGGCCTGGGACGCCCGACCTGGGTGCTGTTGTCCCATGCCACCGATTGGCGCTGGTTACAGGCGAGAACCGACAGCCCGTGGTATCCGACTGTCCGGTTGTTTCGCCAGCCTGCCCCGGGCGATTGGGACAACGTCTTGCAGGATGTTTTGCGCACCTTGCAAGAGAAAGTCGAAGCAGCGGCGAATAAACGGTAATAAGGCTTAATGCTGTTTCTGAGGCGATTTGGCGCCTTGAATGGCCTCGAACAAGGCGCGCTCAATCTGCAAGATCAACTGCTCGGCCGCTTTTTTCTTGTCCTGAAGAAAGGCCTCGAAATGATCCCGTAAGTCAATGGGCTCCAATACCTGCAAGACCACCGTTCTCGGATGGCGAAACAGATACTCGCCGAAGACTTCTTTTTCAAAGCGGCGAATCATTTCCACGTGGCGTTCCGGCGTCATGTCCGGGTGAAGATAGCCGTCATAAATCGCGATAAAATTCACCAGCCGATCCAGATCCCAGTAAAAATGCTTCAGCACCGCTTTCTGGTGTTGATACAGACGGTGCTGATAGGCCGTCATTTCTTCAGGATGGCTGTCCTTTAAAACTTTATCCACCGCATTGCGGATACGGCGAATCCGATCGAGATAACTCAAATGCCCATCCAGCGGTAAGTTTACGACCTGTTCCAACTTGCACAGAATAAAATGCTCCAACCCCCGAATCTGATCATCCAACGGCTCAGACGGGGTTAAGGCATACCCGAACTGCTGGGCCGATTGCTCTAAAACCCGGTAACCCAGTTGGCGAAGACGTTCAAAAGTCGTTTTACCCGTTCCGTCCAAACCGGTGGCCTTCTCCAACTGGCGGACAGCCTGCTCGATATGGTCCTCCAAATGCCGGGCCTCGTAAAAGTACCGCAAAGCAATGGGGCACACGTACAGCGACGGCAGCCGGGAAAGATCTTTGTCCACCTGCCGGAACATCTCCTGCATCGCTAAAAAGCCCAGCTGCACCACCCCCGGCTCCAAGGGCAGCAACGAATCGTTCTGGTTCGAAATCTCCCCCTCCACGAAAATCACCAGACGCCCGCGATTGTTCGCCAGAATGTCCTTCGTCGTCCGGAACGACTCCTTGTCACTCGCCCCGCGAACCACCGAATAACACCCCATGGTCTGTAACAACCACCCCTGCAACTTGTACGCCCGATCAAACACCTCCCGGGCCGCAACGTAAAAGAATCCCTCGTTCAAACGGCGAGCCAAGGCCACCAACGCCCACGGATCCCACGGCGACGGATGATTGGGCAACAACAAACACCGCTGCCCCCGAAGCCGCCGCAATCGGTCCAGGGACGCCTCATCAATGGACACCGAAAAACGCTTCAATGTGTACCGAAACCAAAAGGGCAACGTCGTATAAATAAACCACTGCATCAACCCACTGGGCCTCGGTGGACAAAACACCATCCCGCTGGTCTTCGCCACCGCCTCCTTCGCTGTCCCACCAATCGCCAGTATCGCCATACGCACCTTGCTCCAAAAACCTACCCTAACATATCACATGTATGGTCGACAGGCATGAGGCGGGAGGAGGTTTTCTTGGGGGCTTTGCCCCCAAACCCCCACCAAAGGGCCAGATGGCCCCTTGGAACCCCGGACGGTCCGGCTTGGACGGGGGCAGGGTTTTGTGTTTGCCTCGATTTTTCGTGCCGGAGGCCCCCATCCAAGCCGGACCTCTTGGTGGGTTGCCTGAACCGCTCATGCCCTTTTGATGGCCATTTGCCTGCCATGCCCCCCCATGAATCCCTCCGCCCACCGCATGCCCGTCACCCGTGCCTGTGATATGTTCGGTTGGGTTTCCGAGGCGAGGCGCATAGCCAAAGCCGGTGGCTTTGGTCTGCTCAATACAGGCTTTGCTGGCGAGACAGATCTGCTCTCCTGACGGGAGAGCTGCTGATACCTCCCTCTAAAGTTCCCGCCCCCATCGGGGGCGCAGAACGACGCCCGTCTTCTTGGCGGCCTGTCTCCAAACGCCAGACAATGGTTCAAACGTGTATCAAGACAACCCAAGAGTTCTGGGCAGCCGGGGCCCGCAGACAGGGGTATGGCTCATGGCACGAAGGACGGCCCCGGATGACCAGAACGTCCCGGGAGTCCAGAGGGCCGTAAGGTCCTTTGGCAGGGGTTTGGGGACAGCGTCCCCAAGAAAGAGGACGTATTACGCCCCCAATGAAGCTGGAGTTATTTGGAGGTCTTCTTGGGACGGCCGCGGCGGGGTTTGTCGTCGGAGGGTTTGGCTTTGGCGCTGGGGCGTCCGCGACGACGGGGCGCAGTGGCTTCGGTTTCTTCTTCGGAGGGGGATTCGTCCTCGTCGGAGTCGTCGGTGTCCTCGTCTTCGTCTTCGGTGTCGTATTCTTCCGAGTCGAAGCCCAGGCGTTGCTGGACCATCAAATTGGGTGCTGGCAGAGCCGGTGCGGCTTCGTCATCATCCTCTTCGGTGACGGGTTCGGCGTCGAATTCATCGACACGGTCATAGTCGGCAGCCAGGCCTTCACGGGCGTCCATGTCATCGACGTCCAGTTCACGGCGGCGGACGGCGGGACCCACGGGAACGAGTTCCGGCTCGTCCTCGGTTTCAATGTCACTTTCGACGTCAAAGGGCACGGGTTCCATGTCAGGCCGAGGAGGACGTTCGCCGCGATCACGGCGGTCATGACGGTCATGACGGTCATGACGTTGATGCCGGGGCGGTTGCTGGTAATCAATTTCGGGGGCCTGTTCGATGACTTCGCCTTCAACGATTTCCTCGAATTCGGTGTCCATTTCGCCCATAAAGCCGGCGCCTTCAATGGCATCAACCAGGGTAAAGACGTCGCTGGCTTTGGGGTTGATACGGACGACAATGGAGTTGATGCCCAGTGGCAGGCGGGCCAGCTTGACGATGTTGGCCAGGCGGATGCCGAGCTTTTTCACCAGGCGGTGTTTGTAGAGTTCTTCCGGTGTCATGCTCTCTGTGGCGGCTTTTTCTTCTTTTTCAGCCACTTCTTTGGAGCGTTGCAGGAAGCCTTCCCGAAGGGGTTCGGTGGCTCTGGGGTCGATAAGCTTGCGCAGGGTTTGAGCGCCCGGTTTCGGCAGCGCTTCTTTCTGTTGTTGCTGGCCACCACGTTGCTGGCGAATTGGCAGCTTGTGACGTCCGGCGCCGCGACCCACATCGGTGGGCATCCAGTTGAGGTCATCCAGGGTCAGGCCGGTGCCGCCGCAGGTAATACATTTTTTGGTAAAGATTTCGCTCAAGCTTTGGCCTTGTCTGTGGCGGGTCATTTCGACGAGGCCGAGGTCAGACAGTTGGCCAATTTGGGGCTTGGCTTTATCTGCCGAAAGCTCCATTTCGAAGCTTTCCAGAACGGAAAGCTGGTTGGCCCGGCTTTCCATATCGATAAAGTCGACGATGATCATCCCGCCGATATTGCGCAGGCGCAGTTGTCGGGCGATTTCCTTGGAGGCTTCCAGGTTGGTGAGGCGGATGGTTTCGGCTTGCGATTGCAGGCTGGTGAACTTACCGCTGTTGACGTCAATGACGGTCAAGGCTTCGGTGGGCTGGATGTAGAGGTAGCCGCCGCTGGGAAGGGGGACTTTGGTTTGCAGGGCCAGTTTGATTTCCTTGTCGATGCCGGCACCGATCATAATGCTTTGCTGACCGCTGTAGAGGGTCACTTTGACGGGGTGTTCGATGCCCCAGTTCTGTAACAGCTGGTTGGCGCGCTGTTGGCCGAATTGGGTATCCACGACGATTTCTTTGACATCTTCGGTCACCATTTCCCGGATGACGCGATAGAGCAGGTCCTGGTCCCGATAGAGCAGGGTGGGTGGCTTGGCGGTATCGGCCATGGCCACGATGTTTTGCCACCGTTCGATGAGGGTTTCAAAGTCTTCCTGGATTTCAGGTTCGGATTGATTTTCAGCTTCCGTCCGGATGATCACGCCGACGCCGGGAGGTTTCATCAGGCTGACGGTGGATTTCAACCGGGAGCGTTCTTTGGTTTCGGCAATTTTGCGGCTGATGCTGATGCCTTTGGATTCGGGCATCAGGACGAGAAAGCGGCCCGGAAGGGCGAGGTTTGTGGTGACCCGGGGACCTTTGTGTCCGGTGGGTTCTTTCATGACCTGGACCACGATATTTTGTTTGGGTTGCAATCGGTTTTTCAGATCGCCTTTACCCTGGACGTCACTGGAGTGCAGGAAGCCCATGCGCTCGGTGCCGACATTGACGAATGCTGCATCGATACTGGGTAAAATATTTTCAACTTGCGCTAAATAAACATCCCCAAGCAAAACATCGCCTCTGTGAATAATGAATTCGACGGCGACGTCGTCTTCAAACAACACAGCGATGTTATCTCGCTCGGAGATAACAATTTTTTGCTTACCCATGTGATAAAAAATCCTTATTGATGTTAAACGTTAACAACGTGAATCTCATTTAAACCAACTTTCAAACGGGTTGTTTCCCAGGACCCCTGGGGGTCCAACAAACCTAAAAACCAACTCGGCTTCACCGTAGGGTATTGCCGATCCACTCGAATTGTAAATTCAATTACGTCGTCGGAACTGAATCTAATGTTTTCGATGAAAGGTTTTATATCAAGTCTTTCTGAGGCTTTTTTCCTCTCGATATCCACTTCCCAAGCGGGGAGGGATTCGAGATCCTTAACCCTCTCAGATAAAGTATACCGTGTTTCTGAAAAACTACAAGTCCATCGACTAGAGTAAATCAAGTATCGAAGCGACTTGTCCAAACTTGAGGAATGTAACGGGATCCATTCGCAATGTAAAATTTTTCCATCGTCCGGCAGATGCTCATTCAGGCGGTCCATGAGGTAGGGGACATGGTCGACCATATCGAGGTCGATGTACTCGGCCAGACCTTGGGTAAACAGGGGCAGGGCGGGACCAAAGGAAATGCGCGGACTGGGGTTAAACCCTTGGGAGTAGGCCACAGGCAGTTCGGCCCGGAAGACGGCGCGATGGATCATGCGCAGCCAATCCAGGTGGGAGATGTATTTCAGATCGCCTTTTTTCTGAATGGTGAGTCGGGCCGTCCGGGTGGGCATGCGGAACACTTCTTCGCGCGAGCGTTTGGCCTGGGTATTTTTGGACTCAAAGGTGGCCATTTCCGAGGGCTTCATAAACACCGGCTGAACGCCAAAGTCGTGGCACACGCCGCAGGTGTTGCATCCTACAAAGCATGGGTCACTGGTTTGGGTGGCCAGGGATTTTTCAAACTCGTCGCGCAGCCAGGTTTTATCCAGCCCGAGGTCAATACAATCCCAGGGCAGGGGTTCCAGCAGGTTCGTGTAGGTATGGGCCGTATACTGATCAGGGTCGATGCCCATGTCCTGGAGCGACTCAAACCATTCGGCAAACAGGAGATTTTCTTCCCAGGCATCGAGGTAGGCGCCTTTGTTGTAGGCGCTTTCGATGACGTCGGCCATGCGGGCGTCGCCCTTGGAAATCACGGCTTCCAGTTTGCTGATTTCGGCATCGGTAAAATTCAATTTTACGCCTTTCAAGGGGCGGAAGGCGTCTCTCAGGAACTGGCGCTTGCGGTTCAATTCGGCCATGGAATCCTGGGGAAACCACTGGAACGGGGTATGTGGCTTGGGGACAAAATTGGACAGGGTGACATTCACGTCCAGGTGTTTTTTATGGGATTTTTTCGTATCCCGATCAATGGCGCCGCAGACCTGTTGCATCTTGGCGACCAGGTCGGCGATGGCTTGCAGATCGTCGTCGGTTTCCGTGGGCAGGCCGATAATAAAATAGAGTTTGACCTTGTTCCACCCGGCTTTATAGGACGAGGTAACGGCATTTAAAATTTCTTTTTCCGTCAGGTTCTTGTTAATCACAGCCCGAAGACGCTCGGAACCGGCTTCGGGAGCAAAGGTCAGCGTACTTTTGCGGACCTGTTGCACCGCTTCGGCGACTTCAATATCAAAGCGATCGGCACGCTGGCTGGGCAGCGATATGGAGACGCCTTTGTCCTGAAGGGCGTCGGCCACTTCGTGAATCAAGGGTTTCAGCTGCGAGTAGTCGGCAATGGACAGCGACAGGAGCGAGCACTCTTCATAGCCGGTTTTGGCGATCTCTTTGAGGGCCTGTTCGCGAATGGTATCGATTTTTTGTTCCCGAACCGGCAGGTTGATAAAGCAGGGCTGGCAGAACCGGCACATCCGGTCACAGCCGCGACGGGCTTCAATGGTCACCCGATCGTGAACGGTTTGGATAAAGGGAATGAGAGGGGCCAGTTCCACGGTGGATTGGGAAATATCAAAAATGCGCTTGCGGGCGGTTTTGCTGATACCAGGAACGAAGACACCTTCCAGTTGGCTCATGGCCGTGCGAGTCTCGGGCTTGCTCCAGCCTTCGGCCTTGGCCCGGGCCAACAGGTCCATCAGTTCAATCAGAACTTCCTCGCCATCGCCGATAATAAAGGCATCGAAGAAGGGGGCCAGGGGCATGGGGTTGCCGCTGCCGGGGCCACCGGCAATCAGGATGGGGGTTTGCCAGTCCGGGCGATGTTCGGTTCTGAAGGGAATCTGGGCCGAGTCCAATACACCGAGAATCGTGGTGTAATTCAGCTCGTATTGCAGGGTAAAGGCCAGCAATTCAAAGTTTTTCAGAGGAAGCAGGGTTTCGACCCCATATAAAGGAGTATTGGTTTCTTTAAGCAAATCCCGCATGTCGTGGGCCGCGGCGTAGGCCCGGTCGCAGAGGTAATCGGGGTGGTTGTTGACCAGACTGTACAAGAGCTTGTGCCCGTAATTGGAAACCCCGATCTCGTAGAGATCCGGAAAGATCATCGCCATACGAACCTTGACCGAATTCGGGTCTTTTCGGAAGGCGCCGACTTCCATCCCCAAATAGCGGGCCGGTTTATTAACCCGTGAGAGAATATGGTGTTCTAAAAATTGGCGATCGAGCGTGGGCAATGACATGTGGTTCAGTCAAATTAATTGTCAAATCGGTGTCTGCGCGGTGAATCTTTAATTCACACGTATTATACCAGAGTCCCACCTTGAGTCAAAACTTAAATCCTGCCCTTTGCCCATGTCAGGGTCCCGGATGGCGGGGCCAAGGGGGCGTCATTGCGCTCTGAGGAATTCGGATGCCTACCTGATCGGCGCAATCCAACTGGCCATAGAAGCGGAAAGATTCGCTGTTCAGGTAATGACGAGGCACATCTATTTCGCTAGGCTGACATCGGATTCCGTAGGTTGGCTATTTCCAAAGCAATAGGAGGTTTATTCATGAAACTAATGATGCGGCAATTTTTGGCCTCAACCCTGATGTTGGGCTTGGTTGTCGGTATGGCCGGGTGTACTACCACCCGAAATACCGAAATAGGTACTGATGAAACCATAGAAGACCGGCAGCTGAGTGAGGGCGTTGCAGAAGACGCCGGTCGGACACGGGAAACGGTGTCGGATCGGGTTGTGGTCCAGACCGGTGACAGTGAAGCTACCAAATATCAGGAATCAGAGCAGCTCGAGCGGCCCGTGGCCGGAACAACCGGGAGCAATAACGCCCGGCAGGAATTGCAACGGCTTCAAACCAACCAGTCCCCGGATTACTATGTTTCCCGTCTGAAAGATATGGGCTACCAGGTAAGAGATACCCGCACCTCCGGGAATCAAATTACGCACCAGGTGGAGAAGAACGGGGAACAATACCAGGTGGTGCTGCAAAAAAATCAAAATAACCGCATTTCCAGTGTGAACGTCCGAGATATGGACAATGGTGCCACGGCCGGCAACCGCAACCGTCAGGATCGCCAGGCGATTGTCCAGCGGGTAAAAAATATGCAGACCGGCAAAGACCCCATTGAGTACCTGACCCAGATGGATCGTCTCGGACGGGTGACAGAGTACCGGGTGCAAGGCAACCAGGCCGTGGTTCGCCTCCAGGATGCCAATAACAAGATGGTGCGGGTGACCATGCAACTGGATCCCCAAAGCCAAACCGTGAGCAACATCCGAACTGAATAACCAAAACAACGGTCTTTCCAAATTCAGGCGGCACACTGCCGCCTGAATTTTTGGAATGTTTTTCGCGTGGTTTAGCTTGGTCCCGGATGAACGTCCTGATCCTGGAGGAGACTGCCTTTAGGAGGAATGACCGGTTTCGGGTGTTGGGTACACTGTTTCGCTCTCATCATCGGTAACGCGGTGGACCTTGGTAAAAACCCTCCGGCCAGGCGACTGTGCTTGGTGTAGTAGTGATACGAAAATTAAATCTGTTTTTGAAGCAATTAGCCATCAGAGGGATTAAGAATAAAAGTAACTATATAAGAAATAGAAATGAATAGAATCCTTGCCTGGAAGAGTGCTTGTTTAAACAAGTCTTTTTAATAATATGACGAATCAGATAAGAAGTTAGTTGAAAAATAATCATTGCGATATTGAGGTTTGGTTGACGAAGACACTGTCAGAGTGCAGATATCCACCTTTGATTTCAATAAACACGATGCTATGATGAGTTTCTCAAGAGTTGCAGTGATGTTACTTGAGTCCTAAAAGTAAAGTTCAAGTGAGGTGTTCACACCATGAATAAACTCGTTCTGAGTTCTTTAATCTTGTGTTCTGTAGTAGCGTCTTCCGTGGCCATTGCCGCCGATAACTGGGGAAATACCTTCAGCAAGTCCACCACCCAAACCACCACTGTGGGTTCCTTGCATGATTACACCCGCTCCGATGCCCTTCCGAGCGATACCCCTTATATGAATACTGCTCCTGGCCGTCCGATGTACTACGGGTCCAAAGACAATCTGCCGGAAGGTGAAACCAACGTTTCCTCCCCGGTCACCCGTAAAACCAATATTCTGACCAGCCGCGTGTACCGCAACACCAACGAAGATCTGGATTTGATGGGGAAAGATTTCTCCAAACGCCACATCGTGTTGGGCCGTTTCAACAACGCTGACTTGTCTGGCGCCAACTTCCGCGAGTCCATCCTGGTGGAATCCAGATTCCGGGGTGCTGACTTGGCCGGTGCCAACTTCACCGACGCCAAATTGGCCGGTGCCGACTTGGCCAACGCCAACCTCCATGGTGCCGACCTGCGTAACGCTGACTTGACCGCCACCAACGTGAAGGGTGCGAACTTCACCGGCGCCAAGTACAACCGGAATACCTTCTTCCCCAACGGCTTCATTCCGGAGCGTCATCAAATGATTCTGGTTCCCTAGTTTTTCTAGCGAACCCCGAATACCCAAGACGCCCTCAGCAATGGGGGCGTCTTTTTTGTGCTCTCCTGTTGCTTCGCTTAGGGTGTTGACCTTGGGCTGTTGAGGAATGAGAAGTATCTTGCTTTTAAAACCTCTAAAGAAGGCTTCTATATAACCCGAATAGTATGTGTGTGGGTGAAAGAATGAATCATAACGCCAGTATTGGCTTGATAATATTAAAAAAATCCAAAGAAATTCAGGATTTTGGGTTATTGATATATAATAAAGATATAGAAAAATAAAAACACTGAAAACGGAAAATCGCGTAAAACCGCGTGAAATCAGTCAAAAAATAAATTTTCAAGGACCCATGCGCCAAACCGACCCTCAATACAATCAAAAAAATATCGCTGAAAGCCAATCAGCATCAGTCTTTTGGCGATTTGCTCATGCCTGCTCTCGAGGCACACCCCATCAGGAATTCACGACAAATTCACGCGAAATCACGCGTAAACCGCGCGTGAAACCCGCGTGTTTCACGCGTGATTGTCCCTTTTTCACGCGAAAATCACGCGTAAAACACGCGTCCCGGACTCCCGTGATAGGGGGAAACCCGAGGGGGAGGAGTGGGAAAGATAACGGTGTTCTATGCCGGGACCGTCAGGGTCAGCAACATGCACTCACGAATGACCTTGGCCGCCACCACGTTGGAAACCCCCGAGGCGTCATAATGGGGCGAAAGTTCCAGGGCATCCAGACCCACCAGGTTGACTCCCTTGAGATAGGTCAGCCACTGCTGCAACTCGCTGAAGGTCATTCCTCCCGGTTCCGGCGTGCCGGTGCCGGGGAAGACGCTGGGATCCAGCACATCCAGGTCCACGGTCAGAAAAACGGGACGGGAGCCCCAGGCCGCCAACCGCTCGGTAAGCTGTGCCGGGGTAGTCACCAGGGTTTTGTTCTGGCGCATCCAATCAAACTCGCTTTTGGGGCCGGAACGAATGCCGATTTGAACCAGGCGTTCGGGACCGATAAGGTCGGCAATGCGTCGAATAACCGTTGCGTGGGAGAGCTTCTCGCCCATATAGTCGTCCCGGAGATCCGCATGGGCGTCAAAATGCACAACCGCCAAGTCCGGGTACTTCTCCAGATAGGCCTCAACCACGGGCAGGGTCACCAAGTGCTCCCCACCCAGACCAATCCAGCCTTGCCCCCGAGAGAGAACGTCGCGAGTGGCTTCCCGGATACGACTCAAGACATCATCCCGGTTGCCGAAGGGAAGCTCCAGATCGCCCTGGTCGGCATAAGACAGGTTTTCCAGGTCCAGGTCCATGACCGGCGAATAGGTTTCCAAACCCCACGAGGCTTCCCGGATGGCGTTCGGGGCAAATCGGGTGCCTGGGCGATAAGAGCAGGTCCCATCATAGGGAATCCCCACAATGACCCACTGGGCTTGGGCCAAAGGAGCCGTCGCTCCCATAAAGGTGTTTTGCTGACTGACCAGGGAAATCATTTCGCCAGGGCCGGGGTCTTGAGGAGCTCTTGGACGAAGTTCGGCAAGGCGAAGCTGGCCTGATGGACGGCTGTATTGTAATACCGGCTGTCTTTTTCGATGGCCTTGGCCCGGGAGGACTGGCTGATATCCACCTGCTCCGGAACAATGCTCTTGGAACAGAAAGCCCAGGTCCAGAACCCGGAGGGGTAGGTCGGCACATGGCCGGTGTACATCCGCACCACCGGGAAGATCTGCTGGTACATGCCATAGACCTTCTGGATGATATGGGGGTGCAGGAACGGCGATTCCGTCTGGGCAACCATAATGCCGTCGGGATTCAAGGCGTTAAAGACGTTGGTGTAGAACTCGTGGGTAAACAAGCCTTCACCGGGGCCGATAGGGTCGGTGGAGTCCACGATAATCAGGTCAAAGTCCTTGGCCTCATTGGCCATGTAGGCCACACCGTCCCCGATTTTCACGGTGACCTTGGGGTGATCCAGGGCCGAGGCAATCTTCGGGAAGTATTGGCGGCAGGCATCCACCACCAGCCCATCAATTTCACACAGAATTACGGACTCCACTTCCGGGTGCCGCACCAGTTCGCGAACCGTGCCGCCGTCGCCGCCGCCAATCACCAGAACCCGTTTGGGGTTAGGGTGCAAGAGCATGGGGACGTGGCTGATCATTTCGTGGTAGACAAATTCGTCTTTGTCCGTAGTCATCACGGCGCCATCCAGGAGCAGCAGCCTGCCGTAGGCTTGAGTCTCCACCACATCAACGGTTTGATAGGGAGACTGGGCGTGATACAGCGTTTCGGTAACCCGAAACCCCAAGGCCATGTCCTGATGATATTCGGTAGCCCATAATTCCATTGGATGAATCTCCTTTTAGCAGATACCGGCCGCAGCCAGCTGACGACGCGGAACAATTTCCGAGTGGTTCCTGGGGAAGTATAACCCACGATCCACACGATGAATATCGGGGTCTTGAACCTCGAAGGCTCGAATGACTTCCTGAACCACGGTGTCCGTGTCAAAGTCCTTGCAGCTAAAGAGATCGAAGAAAAAGTAGTCTTTTTGGGTAAACGAGTGGAAGGTGATGTGGGATTCGGCAATGATGGTCACCCCGGTAATCCCTTCATCTTCAGGAACCAGCCCGCTGTAAGGAAACACGTAGGGCTGTGTGATTTTGGTCATCCCGATCTTATCGGGTAAATCGTTCAAGAAGTTCCAGATGTACTGAAGATCGCTGCACTTTTCGAAGCTGACGCCCCGGCAGTCCATCATCAAATGTGGTCCGAATCCTCCGGTGGTCGTCATGAATGGACACCTCCACCCACGGGGATGTGGTATTCGTGCTCGACTTCGATCTGGAAGGGCGCTTTCATCACCTGGCCGTTTTCTTCGTTGAGAAGCCCCCGCTTCAACTCGGAGTAGAAGGCGGTTTTGGCGTGCAGGTGTTCGCGCAGGTATTCGTAGGACTTGAGCGGATCCACACTGGTACCGCAGGTAAACAGGTCAATGGCGGCATAACCGAACTCGGGCCAGGTGTGAATAGCCAGGTGGGATTCGGCGATGACCACAACACCGCTAACACCGTAGGGACTAAAGTGGTGGAAGGTTTTCGTAACGATGGTGGCGCCGGCCACTTCGGCGGCATCACACATCAACTTTTCGATCAACGAAACGTTGTTGAGGATATTGGGCTCACAATCGTGAAATTCAGCGAGGAGGTGTCGACCCAGGGTAAACAGTTTGGATTCCATTTACATCATTCCAGGTTCAAGGGGTAGGGACATTCAGTAGAAATATATCTTCTACAGTGAATAACAAAAATGCAAGAGGGAAATTTACAAGTCACCACGTGGGCAATTGTGCCTTGAATGACGATAGGGTGCGAGTCATTGTTCTTTGTTAAGGGATGTAACAATTTCTGTATCTCAAAACGGCCAAGGCCTTGCTGAGACACGGCCTGGACGTCTATCGCATATCCGAATTGTGTCGGAATCAGTTTAGGGCACCATGGATTCGGGTTGCGGGTCGAACCATGATGCTAAGAGGCTTAAAATAGTGGCTTGATATTGTTTCAGGTTCGGATCGTGCAGGTACCAATAGCCCACCAGGGCTTCAAATGCAGTGGCTTTTCGATATAGAGCCTGATTGGAACGACGGGCCGGGGGAACCGGCAGATTTTGCGCCCGTTTAACCAATTCCCGAACTGTTTCAGGCAAGGTTGGAAGTAAGGCGTCAAGTAGCTTGGCTTGGGTCTCCGCCTTCACGCGAGCGGTTGTAAATCGATGCAAGTCGTTGCTTTTCTGGAATCGGGCAATGGCATCTTCCCGGATCCAAAGTTCATACACGGCATCGCCCAAGTGGGCCAGAGCCCTAGGGTGAAGCGGTGATGGAGGTGGGTTCATAGTGCCAAAGGGGCAGCCCTTCTTTGCGGTCTTTAATCAGGATACCCAAGGCCGCCAACCGATCCCGGATCCAATCGGACATACTCCAGTCCTTATCAGCTCGAACCTGCGCCCGTTGCTGCAGGATTTCGTTGATGTACTGGACAGGCGTCCAATCGTTTTCCAAGGTCATGGACCAGCTTTTCTCCTGTTCCAGACGGCGTTGCAGTTCCTGGGCCAATCGACGCAGCTCCGGAAGGAGAATGTCCAGGCTGGTATCTGTCTCTGGGGTAATGAAGTCAAAGCCCAGCATTTCGGACATGGCAAGAAACGCTCCCAATGCACAGGGTTCCAGAAACGATAATCGGGTAGGTGTCTGGTTGGGTTTGGGATTGGCATGGGAGAGGAGCTCATTGAGCTTCGCCAGGGCTTGGGCCGTATTCATATCCTCGGCCATGGCCTCCAGAAGTTCGACGGCGCTCTGCTCCCAATCCTTCAAGTCGCCTTTCGGGCTGTTGATCAAGCCAAGGATATGGGCCTTGCATGCGGTGGCAACGGCATCTGCGGGAAAGCCGATTTCGGAAACCAGATCTTTGACATTCTGAGACATTTTGCTGATGCGGTTTTTGGCGCCTTCCAGGGCAAAATCGTTAAAGTCCATGGGGCTTCGGTAATGATGGGTCAGCACAAAATAGCGCAAGGTGTTGGCGTCATACACCTCAAGCAAGGAGGCCACCGTGGCAAAGTTCCCCAGGGATTTGGACATCTTCTCGCCACTGACGTTGACAAAGCCGTTATGCATCCACAGCGCCACAAAGGGGGACAGGCCGGTGAAGGCTTCGGTTTGCGCAATTTCGTTCTGGTGATGGGGGAAGATCAAATCCATCCCGCCGGCATGAATGTCCAGCTGGGAGCCGAGAATATGATAGCTCATGGTCGAGCATTCCAGGTGCCATCCCGGGCGTCCGTAACCCCAGGGGGAGAACCAGACATAGGGCTCGGTTTCCGGGGCGGGTTTCCACAAGGCAAAATCCAGGGGGCTTTGTTTCTCGGGGTCCACATCCACTCGCGAACCCGATTGCAGATCGTCCAGATTCTGGTGGCACAGATTGCCGTAGTCTTGTTTACGCGAGGTGTCGTAATACACCGTGCCGGACGCGGTGGTATAGGCAAACCCCTTATGCATCAGGACCTGGATAAACTCCACCATTTTGGGAACATACTCTGTGGCCTTGGGCTCATGAGTCGGTGGCAGGGTGTTGAGCTTCGCCATGACGTCATGGAAGCGTTGGGTAAAGCGCTCGGCAAGAGCTTGCGGGTGTTCGCCGTTTTCCTGGGCCCGTTTTAGAATCTTGTCATCAACATCAGTCAGGTTGCGGGTGTAGACCACGCCATAGCCCATAAAGCTCAGGAACCGATAGAGCGTGTCCCAGGTCATATAGCAGCGGGCATGGCCCAGGTGAGCTTCGTCATAGACCGTTGGGCCACACACATACATGCGGACATGGGTCGGGCTCATGGGAATAAACGGTTCCGCCTGACGGGTCAGGGTGTTGTACAGGTTGATGGTGAGCGGCATAACAGGGCTTTCAGCGGTTTCGACAATGCAAAATCGAGTGAACAGATTCCATCATACACAATGCCGGGATTCGGGGTCAATTTGACTTCAGGCCCCGCATTCGGGCAAATGGGAAAAGTCCCTGAGAACAGCGGATCCAAAATCCCTCAGGCGTTGTGTATAATGGGACGTATTCAGGCCGGTGCCATCCCGAGGCAACAGAAAGGACACTGGCGCCCCCTGAATCACAGCTTTTCGGATAAACGTATCCAGCGTCACATCAACCCGATAGAAAGACCGAGAATCGTGAGCGCATCTTCCCAGTCCGTCCATTCAGCCCCGTCGTCCGCCAATTCTGCCGAAACCAAATCGGTGGATTTTATTCGCACCATTATTAACGAGCATATGCGGACCGATGCCTATGCCGGGCGAGTGGCCACGCGCTTTCCTCCCGAGCCCAACGGCTATTTGCACATCGGTCATGCCAAGTCTATCTGCTTGAATTTCGGCATTGCTAACGACTATAGCGGTGCGTGCCATTTGCGCATGGATGATACGGACCCCACCAAGGAAAGTATGGAATACGTGGAGTCCATCAAGCAGGATGTAAAATGGCTGGGTTTTGACTGGGGCGACAATATGTTTTACGCCTCCGATTACTTCGAGCAGCTCTATGACTATGCCGTCAAACTGATTCAGCTGGGCAAAGCCTATGTTTGCAGCTTGAACGAGCAGGAAATCCGGGAGTACCGGGGAACCGTAACCGAGCCTGGAAAAGATAGCCCCTATCGCAACCGCTCGGTGGAAGAGAACCTGGACCTATTTCGTCGTATGCGGGCCGGGGAATTTCCCGACGGGGCACATGTGGTGCGGGCCAAGATCGATATGGCTTCGCCCAATATGAAGATGCGTGATCCCTTGATCTACCGCATCCGCCACGCCCATCATTACCGCACCGGCGACAAATGGTGTATTTACCCCTTGTACGACTTTGCCCACTGCTTGTCGGATTCCATCGAGCGGATCACCCATTCGATCTGTACCCTGGAGTTCGAAAACAACCGAGAGTTGTACGACTGGATTCTGGATACCCTGGAGGTCGAAAAACCGCGCCCTCATCAGTACGAGTTTGCCCGTCTCAGTTTGAATTACACGGTGATGAGCAAGCGAAAGCTCTTGTACCTGGTGGAAAAGAAATTGGTCAGTGGTTGGGATGACCCGAGATTACCCACCATTTCCGGGATGCGCCGTCGCGGGGTTACGCCCGAAGCGCTTCGGAAATTTTGCGAAAGCATCGGCATTGCCAAAGCCAACAGCTCCGTTGACATGGCGCAGCTGGAATTTGCCATTCGGGACGATCTCAATCAGCGGGTGCCTCGGGTTCTGGCAGTCTTGCGTCCCTTGAAAGTGATCATCGAAAATTACCCCGAAGGCCGGACCGAAGACCTGGATGCGCCGTTATACCCTCACGATGTGCCGAAAGAAGGCTCTCGACTCTTGCCGTTTTCTCGTGAAATCTACATTGAACAGGATGATTTCATGGAAAACCCGCCCAAGGACTACTATCGTCTCTCCCCGGGGGCCGAAGTCCGTTTACGCCACGCCTATGTCATTCGCTGCGATAAGGTCGTGAAGAATGATGCCGGCGAGGTTACCGAACTCTATTGTCATTACTTCCCCGAAACCAAAAGCGGTGAAGGCGGAGAAGAACGCAAAGTCAAAGGCACAATCCACTGGGTCTCTGCTGCCCATGCCGTACCGGCCGAAATCCGTCTTTATGATCGCCTTTTCGTGGACGAATTCCCCGAAGACGTGGATCAGAGCTTGAACCCAAACTCGCTGGTGGTCCTTAAAGACGGGTTTGTGGAGGCCAGCCTGGCCAGTGCCGAACCGGGAAGCCGCTACCAGTTTGAACGCTTAGGCTACTTCTGTGCCGACAGTGTGGATTCCAAGCCCGGAAGCCTGGTCTTTAACCGAATTGTGACGCTTCGGGATTCCTGGGCCAAGAAGGCGGCCCCTGAAAAAGCGGCTCCGGTGAAGAAAGAATCTCAACCCAAAGAGAAAAAAGCCTCGTCTGCACCGGCCCCGGCAAAAGCTCCGGTGATGGAGTTGACTCCGGCGCAGGAAGAACGGTTTAAGCGCTATCAGGAGACGATGGGGCTGCCCGCCGACAATGCCCGGATGATTGCTTCCGATGAGGCCTTGGCCAACTTCTTCGAGACGGCGCTTTCCTCGCATGCTTCGCCCAAGTCTCTGTCCAATTGGGTTGTTAATGAGCTTCAGCGGGTGCTGAAGGATGCCAATATTGCTGCGTTGCCCTTTGGGCCTGAGGCCTTTGCCAGCCTGGTGGCCATGGTCGATGATGAGGTCATTTCCGGCAAAATTGCCAAAGACGTCTTTGAAGAAATGCTGTCAACAGGTGCAGATCCCAAGCAGATTGTTGACGAGAAGGGATTGAAGCAGATCACGGATCCGTCACAACTGGCACCAATTGTGACGAAAGTCCTAGCCGCTAACCCTGACAATGTGACCCTCTATAAAGAAGGTCGCAACAATGTTCTCGGCTTTCTCGTCGGGCAAGTGCTAAAGGAAACCGGAGGAAAGGCCAGCCCGAAGCTCATCAACGAATTGGTCGTTCAGCAGCTGAATTCCTAGGACGCTGTTTTGCATTCTGTAAACTTTGTTCCTGAAATTTAAATCTTTTGTAAATAAATAGTATATCCATGTTTTTATTTTATTACTTAGCACATGAAATAAAAAGGGTGGGTATTCCATGGCGTATTCCATGGCATACAACCGAGACATTGGGTATTCTCCACCACCTCAGGGAGTAAGACAGGGCTCGTTTATTGCGAACGGCAGCCCTGGAACACAGTATCCCTGGGACACGCGTTGGGCTTCACCGGCATGGGGTGGAGCATTTACGCAAGAGAGAACGCCTAGGCAATTCGGCATAGCAGATATGCTGATGTTCCGATTGCTTTCATCTGCGTTTAAGCCAAGAGCGCAGCTACAAGTTGTGCCACAAACACCTTTTGTGGGAGCTGATCCTTTTTACTCGTCCGGATTGGGAGTTTATTTGTCCAATGCCGGTGTGCCATGCAATACACAGCCAATTTTATATCCCATAAACACGTGCTATCAACCTAGTCCGTGCTGGCAGGTGAAGCCGCCATGCGATCCTCCGCCACCGCCGCCACCGCCGCCGCCACCGCCGCCGCCAC
>JBGUGD010000006.1:0-3459 GCA_041697335.1 Vampirovibrionaceae bacterium NZW_1234
ACAATGTGTTGATGAGTGGTGCCGGGAGGCAGAATTGAACTGCCGACACAAGGCTTTTCAGGCCTCTGCTCTACCACTGAGCTACCCCGGCATAGCAGGATCTGACCAAACCATAATAATAATTTTGTATGTAACAAAGACCCTCACCAAATAAGACATAATCATATCAGTGAGTTATGCAAGTTTAGAAGCAGTTTTTTACAAAACGCAAAACACGCAAACAGAAACCATGATACACTTCTGACAATAAATTGCAAGAGAAAATACATACAAAGTGCATTCTAAAAAAAATATACAAGAAAAATATAGGTAAGATGGCGTATTTAAGACTGTCTACTTTAAAAAAAATCGAATAATAAGGCAACATAACAGGGATAACTCGCCCTAGAAAATATACGATATGTACACAAAACGACAGAACATAAGCCAATATTCTTCTTGTTTTTTACAAGAAAAAATATAACAACAGCACACGCTAAAACCTAAGAGCTAATAGCTAACAGCTTTAAACGTACAAACAACACAATATGGAAAAAGATGCAAAATATCGACAACAAGAACGAGAGAAGCACGGTATATATAAAGCTGATGAATCCAGCAAAAAACCAAAATTTTACGTCCTGGATATGTTTCCCTATCCATCGGGATCTTGACTTCATGTGGGGCATCCTAAGGGATACGTAGCAACCGATGTCCTCGCAAGACAAAAAATGCTACAATGATATAATGTCCTTCATCCAATGGGATGGGATGCATTTGGATTACCAGCAGAACAATACGCTATCAAGAACAAAGTTAATCCAATAGTGTCCACAGCAGAAAATATTGCCAGATATAAACAACAACTCCAAGATATCTGATTTACCTACGACCGAGACAGAGAAGTAAATACTACTGATCCAGAGTTCTATAAACGAACACAGCGAACATTCATCAAATTTTACGAACATTATTATGACCACAAAGAAAAGAAAGCAAAACCAATCAGTGAACTTCCAATTCCTGAATGATTATCTCATGAAGCTAAAAAAGAATATATCGACAAGCACAGACTCGCATATGTTGACTATAAACCGATTCTTCGATCGGTTAACCTACAGACAGCTATCGCACAAGAAGATCTAGATGAAAATGGCAGATGTGAAAGAACAGGATGACCAGTCGAAAGAAGACCAATGAGGCAACGAGTTATCAGAATAACTGACTATGCAGACAGACTACTAGAATGACTAGATGAACTCGTCGAACGACCTGATAGTGTGAAACAAATGCAACGCCACTGGATCGGTAAAGCTGAAGGAACACAATTTACTATGCAGATACAAGGACACAATGACAGCATAGACATCTATACTACTCGTATAGACACAGTCTATGGGATGTCTTATGTTGCACTTGCACCTGAGCATCCTTTGTTGTCGAAAATTACAACAGCGGAACACAAAAAAGCAGTAGAGAAATATATCCAAGAAGCAATAAACAAAGGCGAACTCCAAAGAACAGACCTCAATAAAGACAAAACAGGAGTGTTTACCGGAGCCTACGCCATCAATCCATTCAACAGGCAACCAGTCCCTATCCGAGTCGCTGATTATGTCTTAGGTGGATACGGAACAGGAGCAGTCATGGCAGTGCCAGCACATGATGAAAGAGATTTTGCATTTGCAAAGAAGTATGATCTGCCGATTAGAAATATAGTTTGACCAATATTATGAGATATAAACCCTGATGAACAAGAAAAAATATCATGATATATATTAGTACATGATGAAATAAGTGACAAGTATTTAATAATGGGGAATGAAAAGTACGGATTACCAGGATGAGGTATTGAAAAAAACGAGAGTATATTAGAGTGAGCACTTCGTGAGTTAGAGGAAGAAACAGGATATATTAACATACACCCTGAACCAGATCCCGTATATGCAGAATCACACTATTTCATATCCTCTAAAGCAGATCAAAAAAACTTTTATAGAAAAAATAATGCATATTGTTTTATTGCTCATGTAAAAAATCCAAAACAGGTGAAACAAAAGCTAGAATCATATGAAAATGGAATTTTTCAATGGGTAGACAGAAAAGAGTTAGATAAGAAAATTGACATACCTTTATGGAAATATTTTATCAACTCACTTATAGATAACAAACCATTTACAGAAAAATGAGTCCTCGTCCAATCATGACAGTATACAGGCATGAAATCCGACCAAGCAATCACTGCAATGCAAACTCGACTTGAATCACAATGAATCGGTGGTAAAAAAGTACAATACAAACTCCAAGACCGAGTATTTTCTCGTCAAAGATATCGAGGAGAACCTATTCCGATGATACATACAGCCAATGGCATCAAAGCTATTGATGAATCTGAACTTCCACTCAAACTCCCTGAAGTAGAACACTATGAACCAACCGGAACTGAAGAAGGTCCATTAGCAAATATCACCGACTGGGTCAATACGCCTGAAGGGAAAAGAGAGACCAACACAATGCCACAACGAGCAGGATCGTCACGATATTGGCTTCGTTATATGGATCCCAAAAACTCTAAGAACCTCGTTGATCCAGTCAAAGAAAAATACCGATGACAGGTCGACGTCTACGTCGGAGGAATGGAACATGCCACCAGACACTTGATCTACGCACGTTTTTGGCACAAGTTTCTCTATGATATCGGCGTTGTCAGCACGAGTGAACCATTCAAAAAGCTCTATGGTGTTGGACTCGTTCTGGCTGAAGACGGCCGCAAGATGTCCAAAAGACGATGAAATGTCATCAATCCCGATGATGTGATCGCACAATACGGAGCTGATGCATTTAGAACATATGAGATGTTTATGTGACCATTTGAAAACGAAGTTGCACGAAGCACCGCCTGAGTCAAATGAGTCAAAAAATTCCTCGATAAAATAGAAAGACTATCCACAAAGCTAACAGCCAATAGCCAAAAGCTAATAGCTCAACACGAAGTATTGCTCCACAAAACCATCAAAAAAGTAACCGAAGATATCGAAAACTTCAGATTCAATACTGCCATATCCCAACTCATGATCCTAGTCAACGCACTGAGTGATGCAAAAATAATCGACAGAGAAACATTACAAACACTCAGCATCCTAATCGCGCCATTTGCACCACATCTGGCAGAAGATATCCGATGCAAAACCCTCGGAAACAAATTTTCTATATTCACCCAAGCAACACGACCTACGTTTGATGAGAAACTCCTTATCGAAGACACAGTAAAGATG
Organism: Vampirovibrionaceae bacterium NZW_1234; assembly: GCA_041697335.1. Classification (GTDB taxonomy): domain Bacteria; phylum Cyanobacteriota; class Vampirovibrionia; order Vampirovibrionales; family JAGQHJ01; genus JBGUGD01. The sequence continues at coordinate 3,255 of JBGUGD010000006.1, forward strand.
GCAGTACAATTCAACGGAAAAGTAAGAGGAACGATACAGATCCCAGCTGATGCCACACAACAGCAAGTTATGGAAATTATCAAACAAGACCAAAGCCTCGCTTCTCGCATCACCAGCGAACCAAAAAAGGTTATCTACGTACCAGGGAAAATAGTAAATATTATCCTATAACACAAGCTATGGATCTAAAGACACTAGAACGTCA
>JBGUGD010000013.1:0-17656 GCA_041697335.1 Vampirovibrionaceae bacterium NZW_1234
GACGTTCAATCCGTTTATGAACACCGGCTCGTTCCATTTTCTGATTGAAAATACTGAGAAAGAAATAGTCACATTTCACATTCGGCCTTTCATTCAGGTAGTCTTGAAGCATCTGTACGGTCTCATGATTCAAGCCAAGCACACGAGACTTGTCCCACTTTGCTTGACGAATGGTAATGGTTCGATTTTCCAGGTCAACATCTTTCAGTTTTAAGGCGGCACACTCACCTGCCCGGATACCCGTTGAAGCAAGTAGCAAAACCATGGCTAACTCTTGGTTTGTCTCACAGGCTTTGATGATTTTTGACAAATCTTCATCCGTTAAAACAGGCCGCCGTGGATTTCTGTTTGCTTTCTGCCGATGATTCTTCTGAATTTCTTCAAGGACAGCCGGATGAAGGGCTTTTTGTCCAATCAAATACTTACAGAAGCATACAATCGTTTGATAACAGTTTCGTCGGGTATCTGGATTGTTCGGATACTTGGCTAACATTTTCTGGAAATTCTGAGGTGTAACCTCTTTAAATTCCTTGAAGAAATAATCTATATAGCGAACATAGTTGGTTACAGTATTTTCGCTATAAGTATAGGAGTATCCGGGAATCAATCCAGACCGCATCGCCTTCTTCCAATCATCAACAAAAGTTGAATGATCATTTATCTGTTTTTTTGCCTGTTGAATCTCAATCAGGGTCTCCTGGGTACGTAAATAGAGTTCAACGGCTTGTGGCTTGATTTCATAGGTTATTTGCTTGCCATGCGGCTTCGCAACTGCTGTTATTTCTCCTTTCCGGCATAATGCGGTAACCGTTTTTCTATCTCTCCCAAGGATATGCGCAACTTCGCTTGGAGTGAGAAATGGCTTCGAAATTTTCCCGAGTTTTTCCCGAGTTTCATCCAAAATACAGGTATTTTTAGCCAACATTTTGTTGAGTCTCCTTATGTTTACTTACACTGGAAACTCACTTACCTATTGCTTTTTGAAGATTTCTCTGTTATCCTTCTCTTGCGCTGGTAGCCTAACTACGAACCATGAGGTCGGGAGTTCGAATCTCTCACAGCGCACCACTTTTCTAAATCCTTTAAAGCACCCCGACCCGGGTGCTTATGTGTTTTTAGATCGGGTTTCAGAGCATTGCCGTCAGGTTTAAGGAACAGATCATGGAGCCGCGTATCAGCCTTATTACCTTGGGTGTTATGAACTTGGCGCTGGCCATCCGGTTTTATGAAGGCCTGGGCTTCCCTCGCAAGAACACCACTGCCCAAGGCGTGGCATTTTTCGATCTGAACGGGGTGGTCCTGTCTCTCTTTCCTCGGGAGGACCTGGCAAAGGACGCCCAGGTACACGATAGCCAACCCGGGTTCAGCGGGATTTCCCTGGCCCATAATGTCCGTAAAAAAGCCGAGGTGGCCGTCGTTCTGGCAAAAGCCGAATCCCTGGGTGCCAAAATCCTAAAGCCCGCTCAAGACACGTTCTGGGGCGGCCATGCCGGTTATTTTCAGGACCTGGATGGCCACCTCTGGGAAATCGCCTGGAACCCCTTCTTCCCCATCGACGAAGATGGCCGGATTGCGTTGAGGGATTAAATGCAGGTGTCCAATCAAGCCTCTAAGCTTTATCACCTGTCGAAAAGAGTGTCGATGCCTTGATTGCTTCCAGAACCTCTTTTGCCCGATCTTGCAGGTTAAGATGGGGCAATGGAAACGGATTGCCAAGCGCCCCAAGTCCCCAACTAAACGCAGTTGTTGACGCGCCTGATGCATCTCGTACCGGAGATTCATTCAGGTTTAAATAGTAGTTAACCCCATTGTCGAGCCAGTGAAGCCGATATTTAGGAAACGTCTTGCCGCCGGTATAATGAACGTCTTCTTTGGCCAGTAAGTATTCACGCTCTCCGGCTCGAACCCGAATGACGGTTTCTCGAGGTGAGCTTTTCGGCAAAACATTCTCTTCCAGCTTTTGGAGTGCACCTGCAGCCAAGACCGCGGCAAACCCATGAAAGGCTTGGGTAATAAGTTGCTTTTGCTGCTCTTGATGCGCCTCGGGTGTTAGCAGGGACTTGGCTTTTTCCTTTGCAATAGCCAACGTACGGCGAATAAAATCCACCAGGGACTCCTGCTCATTCCGTAACAAGGGAGTCCGGCCATTGCAGGTCGTATTAATCGTTGCACAGTGCAACGATTTTTTGTCATGTGTCGCATCAACATGTATCTGTTGCGGATCAACCTGGTCATCAATGGCCGCAAGGAGTCGCTCAAACTCATCGGTATGTTCAACCACATCGGCAATCTCCTGAAAAATGGTCGGAGGCTTCGGTGCCACCGGATTCGCCGGTTGAACCGGTTTTGCTGCCGGATGAAAAAATAACTGATTTGGGAATGTGACACTTAACTGCGCCCCGAAGCGGGTGGCCTTTGGAATAACGTTCATGTTGACACTCTCCAACAGCAAAATAATGCAACTAACACCATTTGCGGACAAAACGTCCTCTAAGAACGGGCAAACTGAATAATGATCAAAGAAACTGCTATTAGCGTATCTCAAGAACCGAGATTGTCCAAATGCCCATTTTTTCAATATTTCGTTACGGGCAACAAATTGCTACATTTGTAATTTTTTAATTGCAGTGCCAACGCCTTCATACTAAAATCGTCACAGATAACGCTTCTATAAAAAGTTGGTGCTTCTTTATGTCTTTGACAATACAGGCTTCGGTGCGTTTTGGTCGTTTTGATTTCTGTGAAAAAGGCGGTGAAAGGCTCTTCAGCCCATCCAAAAAACAGGTAAAAACCGCCAAAAAAACTGCCAAGGCAGAAAAATCCACGAAAAAGAATAAAGCGAAAGCGCTTGAAGCGTCTGAATCGACCCAAAAACCACGGGTGGGGACACATCAGGACACCTTCCAACCGACCGGGCAAACGCCCGCCCCTTATTCCTCATCGTCCTCCCGATCTGTACGCGGGGCTTGGTGGGGATCCGAGCACTGGGGGAGTGTCGGACAAAGGCTTTCTTATGAGTCTCGCCTTATCATGCGTCACTATCCGCACTTATTCCGGAAACACCCTCGCTAAACTCAACCGTGTTTGCGGCGGATCTTCGCCCTGATCTGACCCGCCGGGTAGGTTTTTGTCTGAAGTTCAAGTTTTTTCGGGTCCTATTTGAGTCCTACTGAGTCATTGCTAGGGATACCAGAAAAATCACCCCAAGCGATTAAACCTTGCTCATTCAAAAATTGGTTTAACAAATCAAAAAACACAGCTGTCAGGCTTTGTAACGTTTTACACTTACGTCTATCGCACGATTTTTACTTTATGATATAAAGGCAAAAGTTTAAGTCCGAAGAGTGAATCACACCCATGAGTATTATACAGGCCGACATTCCGCATACGGGTCTTCAGCGGGATGAAAAACCTTCCATTCTCTATATCCTGACGCGTTACCCCCAGACGTCTCAGACCTATATCAAGAATGAAATTGAAGCGCTGATGACGGATTACAATATTTCCATCATCACCCTAGAGCCGGCCGAATCCCCCTATGAAAACCACCTGCCCTTTGTCGAGATCAGGGAAACGGAAAAAATGCAGGCGGTAATTGATCAGGTGAAGCCCCAGATTATTCATACGCATTTTGTGCATATGGCACGCCGGGTAGGCCCCCTTGCCAGGAAAAATAAGATTCCGTTCACCGTCCGGACCCATTCGTTTGACATCCTAAACCTTTCCAAGCCGTCGCTCTGGCAATCCATCCAGGGACACCTGATCCAGCGCTGGAACGTGAAGGATATCCGATGGCTGAATGATGATCTGTGCCTCGGCATCCTGGTGTTCCCAGGGCTTCGCCAGCATCTGATGCGGCAGGGGGTCAATCCGAAAAAACTGATTGACTGCTATCCGGTTATCAACTACGGCGCTTTTTACAACCGGGAACCCAATGGCGACGCCATTATGAACATGGGCGCCGTGATCCGGAAGAAGAAAATGGAAGATTTCATCGAGCTGGCCCAGATGTTTCCCGGCCGTGTATTTAACCTCTACGACATTGAATGTGTCCAGCCGGAGTACCATAAGGAATTGAAGCGGATGAATGCAGAAACCCAACATCCGGTGAACTTCATCCCAGCGGTAGCTCCCGAGGTGATGCCTGCCGAGTACAAAAAGCACCAGTGGCTGGTGTACACGGCTTGCCCTAAGACCTCTACTGTGGGCTGGTCCATGGCTGTCGCCGAGGCTCAAGCCTCTGGAGTTGGGGTTTGTTTCCCGAACATTCGCCCGGATTTAAAAGAGTATATCGGCGGGGCCGGTTATCTCTACGACTCTTTGGACGAGGTTAGACGGATCATCTCCCAGCCGGTTCCTGAAGACATTCGGGAGAAAGGCTTTATCCAGGCCAAAAAATCCGATATACAGGGCCATAAGCACCTATTAACCAATTTGTGGGACAAGGTGATTCAAGCCGCTTCAACGTATCGGTAAAGAGGGATTTCCATGGCGTTCAAGGTCTCCGTTATCATCCCAGTTTATAATGCCGAGCGTTATGTGGAAGAGGCAGTTCGCTCTGCTCTGGCCCAGGAGGAAACGGGAGAGGTGATTCTGATTGAGGATGCCTCTCCGGATAATGCATTGGCCGTTTGTGAGCGCTTAGCAGAGAGTGATGAGCGTGTAAGACTATATCGTCATCCGGATGGACAGCACCTGGGAGCCGGTCCCAGCCGAAATCTGGGGATTGAAAAAGCGACCTGCGATTATATTGCCTTTCTGGATGCCGATGACTTCTATGCCCCAGATTGCTTTAAGAAAGCCAAAGAGCTTCTATCGGCCCATCCAGAGGCTGATGGGGTCTACGGCTCCCAAGGCGTGCATTTCGATAGCCCCGAGGCCAAGGAACGCTATCAGCACATTGCTCGATTCCAGCCCAGCCATACCCGGCAGGAGGTGGTTCACCCCAAGGACGTGTTCAATGAGATAGGCGCTAAGGTTCGCATTCACGTTAATACACTGGTCCTTAGAAAGCAGGCCTTCGCCAAGGCGGGCGTTTTCAATCAGTACCGTCTCTCACAGGATACGCACTTCTTTTATAGGTTGGCTTTAACATGTACCCTACTCAGCGGCTCCATCGATCAGCCGGTGGCCATTCGACGGGTGCACTTGGAGAACCGCGTCCATGAGCTGGATACCCAGAAAATGGAAGACTGCTTCAGGTGAAAGGCTGAGTTATTTATGTCCCTAGCGCTGTGGGCCCGGAGCCATGGCATTCATTGGAAACATTGCAATAAGCTTTTGAAGATGGGGATCAAACAGCTGTTTGGTTACCAAAAGTGTCGTGGCCAGCTTACGGTGCTGGAGCCCATATGGTGGGCTAAAAAGGCATTCACGATTTTCTACCCCTTGTTTCGTCTCCGCCCGGACATTCTGCAGATGCTGGCTCAACGCTACCATGTGACTGCTGCCGAATAGAGCCCTTTGCCAAAAGCCGAGGTGTGCACTGCCAAGATGTCAACCGGTGACAAGTATATTGTCGGAGAGACGGGCGCTCTGTATCGATGTTTGATACACTGATCCAATTTTTTGCGGAAAAACCAACCAGGACACCTATGACGGGTCCAACTCCAAAGAGGCACGAAGGTTCCCCACCCAAGCCGCTTCACCCAATTGCCCAGCGTAAACTGGATGCCATTCGACGAGCAATAACCTTGACAGACTTAATGGCCCCGCCAGGCAATCGATGGGCAACAGGGTGTTACCCACGAGATGGCGTGTCGCTTTGCAGATGCCTTTGGCACCTTGGTTGAATTTTTAGATGGGCCTGCAAGCCGATGACGACATCTGGCAAGCACTGCGTCGGCATCAAAACATTCCCAGACACAAGACGGTGAGCTAATGAGGCATCATCGCTCAAAGGGAATAATCGGGCATCTCTATAAAAGCGGGAACTAGGCTTTGAAAGTTTCTTCCTGGATGGGTTGCCCCAAGGCATCCCGGTTGCCGCGTTTTTGGCATTTTTCCAAATACGCAAACAGGGCTTGGCTTAAAAATCCAGGCTCTTCATCTTCAGAAGGATAGGTCCCATGACGAATGGCGTCATCGTTCTCATAATACAGATCCTGCTTTTTGCCGGGCTTTTTAATATCGTCGCGGGTATACGATAAGACCTCATCATCAATGGTCACGCCCACGGCATCTTGAATATATTCTTTAAAGTCGTGGCGATCAACGATAAGCGCTTCTGCCGGAGCATTCGTGTTTCTGCTGTCCTGAAAAAAATCTTTGGGAAAGTGTTGACCCGCTTCCCCCACAGGACGGATGACAGAGGTACGCATCAAATAATTCGGTGTCGTGTCGCGTAACTGAGACATTCTCTTCTTCACTTCCGAGTACGGGCCTTTTAAATAGGTGGTTGCGCCAAAACGGATATCCATACTTTTCTCCAGACTGTTGAGTGACATAGTCCATAAAACAGTCCTGAAGAAAAAAAATTGCCTCTATTAAAAACAACCTTCGAATCGCTTTTAAGTCCATTCGGCACTCGTTCCACTTCAAAGACTGCATATGTGGAACCCATGTGGTCGTAGGTCCGCATTTTCCCGGTGATTCAAAGCACATTGGATGACGGTAATGACGGATGACGGTAATGACAAAACAATTCCGGCTTTATGCGGGCTTATCCTCTGGACCGTTAAACCCTACAAACTCTGAGAGCCGTCGTCTGAACGAATCAGACAACACGCGAGACCCTGGCTTTGAACAATATCACGTTAAAAAATGATACCATGCGACACGTCCATGACGCGGTGTGAACGGTCATTGTACCCAGAGTGATGGCAGGGTCTAATGATAGAGAACTGTTTCGGCGACACAGATCTTTATCGCCAGTTAGTTAAGGGGCCCAATAAACCTAGTAGACAGAAGCTATGGCCTGACAGGCAATAGACTGGAACCTGCCATTCCGGCTTGAGCAGTACCTACCGCAAACTGGAATGTTATTTGCGGAAGGTAGTTCTGGGAAGTACTAGGCGCCAAATTGAATTGATTGGCGTAAACCAATTCAACAATTCCAGAAGCATCAAAAGTCAACTTATTGGTCTGAAGCCGGTTATTTTCAGAATCCTGCAAATTAATTGATACTGGCAAAGAGGGCTCTTAGCTCCGGTAGGGGATCATGCAATAAAAAAGAAAGAATGCTTAATCGCTCAATAACTTCATGAAAAAGCTTCCACGCTTAATCCGTAGCGAAAATCACACCAGTGTCATTATAAATCGAATTTAGCAGAAAGGCCCTTACCCCTGCCAGCGGCGGGAATAAGGGCTCTCTGCACAGAAAGCACGATGACGACGATGAAGACACCTAGCGGTAATCATTTTGATCCTCAATATCGATGTCACCGGGATTATCCACATCGAGGCGCTCTCTTTGAACCTGCTCTTCGACAACGCGATTCTCGGTTCGCGCTTCTTTACGCAAGGTCACTTCTTCACTGGCCACTGGGCGTTTCGTGACCTCAACGTCTTCTTTGTATAAAGGAATATCGATGGATGTGTCTTCGCCGAGTACATCCGTTTGCGACTGCCCACGCTCACCTTCGTACCATTCCCCGCGTTCGCCCTCGAAATCGCCGCGACGCCCTTGGGTGATATCGGTTTCGCCGGAAACCGGATGACGCTCGATGACCAGGTGCTCTTCGGTCACGGGAACGTCAATTCGCTCCATATGGGTATCTACGGTTTTTCGCACGTGGACATCCCCCACTTTTTCGCGACGCTTATCCACATTCAACCGTTCTTCCAATAAGCGAATCCGCTCAGGCGCCTGGAATTTATCATATTGATCATAATTAATGGGTTCACTGGCAAACTCACCTTTACGACGAGATTCCGGATAATACGAGCCCAAGACTGTGGATTCGTATTCCTCATCGGACATGTGGCTCTCATCGTAGTCAGGCATGGATTTAACCTGCTCCTTTGAAAGCCCTCGAATCACCACTTCTCGATTGGCATCATCAATATGTAACATCCCCACCGGGACCAGGACGCGCTTGCCCGTGAACCAGTTTCCGTAATCCACGACCACATAGCGCAAGCGACCGTTATCATCAATGACATAGTCATCGACTTTCCCAATTTTTTCGCCCTCATCGCTAATGACCTTAAAGCCACAAATTTCAGAACCTTCTCCACCCATTTCCTGTATGGGCTCATCATAGCGTTGCGACTGATCCCGTTTAAACGTTTCCAGCATCGTCCCGTCTCCTTTAACCCCTTACTGCTCTTCTGTGACTCTTTTCCTCAGAACATGTATTTCTATTTTGCACAGTATAGGGTATGACCGTATCAACATTCATAAGCCTGAAGAGGGATATCCAAGCAATATCGGCATTCTCAAGCACCCTCGGAACAAAGCGATTTATTCCAGAAGTTGGTGCAAGGTAATGATATTCCCATCCGGATCCGTCAGGTAGGCCGTTTTGCAATGCCCGCCATTATCAACAGGCTCCTGGAGGAAGTGAACTCCGGCCGTTTTCAACCGTTTATAAAGTTCATCGATATCCGCCACCTCGAACGCAATAGACCCGGTGACCTTTAGTGCCTCAAACTCGGGAGGTGTCATTTGAGACGCCTTCCAAACGGCAAAAGTCTCTCCGTTCACATCATACTCTTCCCATGTTCCGGCATAGGCGCCAGATGAGGGCAACCCCAAGAGCCCTTCATAAAACGCCCTGGCCCGATCCAAGTCGGCCACCTGATGTGAGGCATAAGCAAATCCCTTAATCATGGTTCGTCCCCGTCGTGCTCCAATATAGCCTATACCCAGGAGAACCCGGAGGCATTGCCCGACGAGCGTAAGTTGAAAATACGAATTCGTAAACCGGCACAACACGTAACGGATTGAGCAGGTAACGGCCAACGTGATCTCACACCAGTAGAGCCATGCCGATGATGATCTGGAGCAGGTCGCAGGGACTCAGGGGATAACGCCGATGCCCGGTTGGTCACGGATCGAACTGAGTAGGAAGAACACAAGCCCTCTCTAAAATAAATTTCAAAACGTAACGATTTTCGACATGAGCCCACGGCTCAAAGCGGGTTTATGGTAAGGTGAGCCCAGAATGATGACGAAGGTGTGTGATGATGGATATCCGATTTCGGGCGAACTATCAAATTTTAGGGCCAGCGCGCCCCAATGTGCAGGCGGAAGCAGATCTGCTTCAGGCACAGAGCCAAAAGCTGGCTTTTAGCGTGGTGGCCTCCACGGGTACTGAAAAAAGCCCTGCAGCCAATCCCAATGAGCAATTCGGAGGCTTTGTGGTCACCGATAAAGACGCCGCCAAATTCTTAAAACAACAAGGCTTGCCGGATATTGATTTAAACCGGGATAAAGCCCTGGTGCAACAGGAAGGGGACGCCTTTATCCGACAAAAATTTGCACTAGCCACCCCAGAGGGCCTCAGCCAATTTGTGTTGGCCTTGTGTCGTTTTTCCTATTTCGAAAGCTTAGTCAAAAACAATGTAATTGAGAAACGCTTGTTCTCCTAATCCCTTTATCAGCAAGACTTACACAAGAAGACGAGACCTGACCGATGCATCCCATTCAGTTAACACCCAAACGCCCGCTGTTGCACCAGAGTCATCTCACCCGGTTTGGCGCACCGCGTCCACTGTCTGCCCAGGCACAGTGGCGGCAAGCGGCAGAAGGACTGCTTGTTGACTCCGCCAAAACAACGGCCGAAAAAATGGCGGCTATGGATGCCCTCTTTGCCCAAGGCTGGGATCTAAAACACCCGGACAACAAACAACTGATCCTAAGCGCCGTCAGCGCTGTCGGAATGAAAGACAGTGAACCCGCCATTGTTGATTACCTGATAGGTAAAGGACTTTATCTTTATGCCCAAGGGCACCTGAACTGGAATGCGGCTCACCAGGTCGTCAATATGCCCTTTCCTCCCTATGGCTTGCTGACCTCCCTTTTGAAAGCGGACCAGCAGCAGGAAAAGCGTCTGGCGAACATGCCTGATAAAAAAGGCTTTACCCCCGTTCATGTCGCTGCCCGAAAAGGATACCTGGGTGCCTTGCAGCGTTTTGTGCAATTCCAAGCGGATTTCACCTTGAAAACCCCACGCAATCAGGATGTGCATAGTCTGGTCTTGCTCAGCAAAAAACGCCCCGCCATTGACTATGTGCTTCAAACCATTCCGCGCAACCCTTCGCCTCCAGCGTCCATTTAGCTCGGGAGATGTAGGAGCGGTCCTTTTTCGAGGGTTAGCCGGCCGACATTCTTAAAAACACCAGGCTTAAACGCCAGAGGTATTTGAATACTTCGCTACATGCGGATTGTTTATCATAATTGGCAGGTAAAGAAACATTGGCAGCGTCAAAGCACTCACTAACCGTTTTTTTGCCATCAATTTGACGATACATCTGAGCCACAACAGGCTGTAACGAAAAAGTTGCATAGGGTTTTCGAGAAACCTTGAAGTTATCGGCAGTATCTTCCTCCACAGTGCCTCGAGCCACGGGGATATAGCTCATCAATGCATCACTGTTAAAATCAGGCTTATAGGTTGCTTCCGGACGCTCAGGATGGCAGACAAAGAACGCGTGCTGGCCCAAGGTGCCATTAAACAACTCCATCACCTGCCAAATCTTGGCCTCAGGCAAGGCGTTAATCTGTCGGCACAAAGAATGGTTGGTATCGATTTGGCCCTCAGGGTAGTACAGCATGGAGTCCCACCATCCCATAAATTTCATACCCGCGGCATCAACAAACTCAAGACAATCGGCCACACGATAAGCGCGATCCTGAGGATGTAAAAACGTATCCACCAACCCGGCATCATATTGGGTGTCTTTCGCCCGCTTCAAATAATCCCGAACAAAATGGGATTGGGGAATCAAACCGAGAACAGCCTTCACAGTAGCCACATCGTCTTCGGTCTGCCCCAAGCCCAAGGTTTGGAACATCTCCTGAAGCATGTACACACCAGTGCGGGAATATTTGCCATACAGCATTACGGCAATAACGCCATTGGGCCTGAGGACGGTTTTTAAGGCCCTGAGCCCGGCAACCGGATCCGGCAAATGGTGAAGCACGCCGGACGTATCAATAAAATCAAAGGTTTGTCCCAATGAAGCAACATCTTCAATCGGGCACTGGTGCAGGGTCAAATTCTGGAGACCATGTTTGTCCTTCAGATATGCCTCGTGGGCCAGGCTGGAGGTACTGAGATCGATTCCCGTAATCTTGGCTTGAGGGTGGTTGTAAGCATAACGAGCAGCCGCATTACTGCCACATCCGGCTATCAGAATATCCATATCATCACGGAATTCCTCACAAGGCCAATAAGACCAGAACCGAGTGCTGGGATCAGCTCCATCTCTCCTGTGACGATGCTCCGGAGCACTCAGATCCTGAATTGGAAAAGGGTAAACCCATTTTTCATACTGGCTGGCCACGGCCTCATGAACAGACTTTGTCATTTCAAAATCCTTTATTCCCCAATTAAGGGCGCTCACACCACGTGCTGATCATATCATGACACGGCAATTCCATCGCATTGGCTCATTCGTTGGAGTGAGCCGTTTGGGGAATGAAGGACGTCAAAAATAAAGTTCAATTTCAAACGTAAACACACCCCCAAAAAGAAATTTTCTATCGGACCCCGTTTTAGATAGAGTACTTCTCATCAAATGACCCAGAAGAGACTGACCACCATGATGACCAATCTGATCTCCTTTCCAACAACCAGCACCCACATTCGTCCCGTTCGTCCTATGCCCCTGCTTAACCTCCGGTTTGGTGACGCCAAACTCAACGTGGAAGTCAAAACCCTTCCGTTTTCAACTCAAACACGCCCACTACCTAACGTGAAAGTGTTTACCGGTTCCGCATTTCCGGAATTGGCTCGGATGGTTGCCGATAAACTCGGGCTTCCTCTGTCCAAGAGCGAGCTCAAAACCTTCCCCGATCGTCATACCTTTGCTCGGATTGATGAAACCGTGCGTAATCAGGATGTCGTGATCATTCAACCGACTTCGGGCACAGCCGATGGCCCTTCTCCCAACGACAATATTTTTGAACTGGCCCAGCTCATTACCTCGGCGAAACAAGCTGAAGCCCGCTCCGTCACCATTGTAAACCCTTTCTACGGGTACAGTCGTTCCGATCGGTCTGTAAAGGATAGGGAAGTGGCGGCTGCAAAGCTGGTTACCGACTTTTTGGTAATGGCCGGTGCTGATCGCATTATTTCCGGTGATATTCATAACAAAGCCATTACCAGCTTTACCAACAAATCATTTAAAAACCTGAAACTCCTCCCCGTGCTGGGCCAATATATTAAAGAAAACTACGATCTGTCGGAAGTGGTTGTTGTCTCGCCAGACCATGGGGGAACCAAGCGCTCCACACAAGTTGCCAAGCTATTGGGCAAGGGCAATTATGTTGGGATCTTTGACAAACGCAGAGATGATAACGGGGCACTCCTGCCGGATCCGATTTTTATCGGTAACCCGGACAGTGTGAAAGGCAAGGTCGTGGTGATGGGCGATGACATTATCGACACCGCCGGAACCATTTGCCAGAATGCGGATGCCTTGATGAAGATGGGTGCAAAGAAAGTCATCGTGATTGCGGCCCACGGCTTTTTTACCAAAGATGCCCTTGATAAAATCCAAAAGTCGAGCATCAGTGAAGTGGTGGTTTCAAACTCCATGGCCCTGAGCGCCAAAGCCAAACTTGTTGATAAGATTACCCAGGTTTCTATCGCTCCGGTGATTGCCGAATACATCTCTCGTCTGCTCGGCACCAACGAGTCCATGGCTGAACTTAAAGAGTAGGTTCTTTAGGAGAGCTGATCTTTAGTCTGAAAATTGCACGCTCTGACGATAGCCCTTACAACAAGAGGCATGCACAATAAGGGCGGCCTGGATCCTGGGCCTGTTGACAGTCTCAACCACAGCAGGAGGAAGCGAATCATGCAGCAGGTTTTAGACGGCATTGACGTGCAACGGCTTCAAGAAACCATAACCACCTTGCAAAACCAGCCCGAGATGGCCCAGTTTACTTTTCGTGCCCGGAACCGATGGGTGAACGGGACACATAACCAGGCGATTGTGCAAGATTTTTACGGCGCAGGCCAGGAAGACCAGTCCCGCGAGATCCCCATGGTTTTTGAAGAAGATGAGCCCCCTGTACTCTTCGGTCAAAATGTGGGTGCCAATCCTGTCGAATATATTCTTGTGGGCCTATCCGGCTGCCTCACCACGGCCTTGGTCGCCCATGCCGCCGCCCGAGGCATCGAGCTGAAATCTGTCGAATCCCATCTGGAAGGGGACTTGGACGCCCGAGGTTTTCTAGGTATTGCCGATGTTCGAAACGGCTATGAAAGCATTCGCATTCGCTTTATCCTTGATGCGGACGCACCGGAGTCGGTGCTTCAGGAATTAATCCAAGTGGCCCAAGAGCGATCGCCGGTTTTTGATATTGTCACCAATAAAGTCCCCGTCTCCGTGGGCATGAGCAAAAAGAAACAAAGCTAGCAGTGCATTTTGACGTCGGGGTTGTAGACATTGGGCACCACATCGCCTCCGGCTAAAAATAGCGGTGTTGGAATCTCATTCACGCGCTCCTCCCAAAGATCGTAGGGAAGATCCTGCCAAGCCGGAGGGGCCGTTTTGAGGGTTTGACGAACACCTTTAATCCCGACCACCAAAGGGCGATCCCGGTATACAGAAGCATATGCAGGACAGACAGGCCCCATACATTCATATACCGACGTAAAGCCTGCATGCATCAGTAAATTAAACAACGAGGGCCGGGTTAAGCAGAAGGCATAGTCCGTATCAATCCCATGAAACTGAGGGGGATAGTTGGGATCATACTCGGGGCGAAAGCGTCCCAGATATGACTGGCCTTTGTACTCATAGGGGTCCTTCCCGTTATACCAGATATGGGTTTCGACCAGAAGTGCCTGCCGACACATAGGGCCCAAAGCCTCAACCACCTCAAAGACATCGGGCGCCCCGAGATGATATAAAATGCCGGAACACAGAATGATATCGAATTCACCATACTTCTCCCGGCTGACGTTTTGAACCAGATCATGATGAAACGTGAGATTATCGAGGCCATACACCTCTTTAACAAAACGGGCCTTGGCCACATTCTCCTCTCGACCTTCAACACCGACAACCTCGGCCCCTTGAAGGGCCAGTTCAATGGAAAACCACCCTTCAAGGCACGCTAAGTCCAGAATCCGCAACTCCTGTAACGGCTGACGAGTGACATCCGCCATGACCTGACAAAAACGCCTCAGATTGATAAACGGCCCTTTTGCCGTGGGAGCCCCCCCCATCGTCCAAACATCGTCCTGTAAATGCAGGGCATGAGCCTGCCATGGACCATATTGATCAATAATCGCCTGCTTTTTTGCCTGAATCTCTGCCGTGGTCATCATTGTCATTTACGTCCCCACGCTGCTGTTGAACAGCCTCATCTGACCCTCTTATTCTACTCCTCCCATTCGCCAAAAGGAACTCCTAGCCAGCCGCAGCAAGACAAGCCTTATGCGTCTCAGCTGAGGTACTGCACTGGCCTGGCCTGAATAGGAAATAGCGGGTTAAGCCCCCACAAGATGCGTGGATTTTGGGTTCGGATTGATGGGCAGAATAAAGAAGAAACGGCTTCCCCGACCAACTTCGCTCTCCAAATCCAATGAGCCGCCATGAGCTTCCACAATCATGCGAGACAAATAGAGCCCCAAGCCGGTTCCCACCTGCTTAAACTTCTTAGCCATTGTCTTATACCGATCAAATAAAGCGGCCCGGTTTTCCGGTTCAATGCCTTCACCGGAATCCTGAACCGAAACCATAATCTGCTCCTCTCCATGGCGCTGGGTCATCAGGGTCACCCTGCCACCTTCGGGAGTAAAGTGAATGGCATTTTGGACCAGATTGTTCAACACCCGTTGAATTTCAATCGAATCTACCCAAACATTGGGCAGATCTGCATCCAGATTCAAGTTCAGCGATAACGATTTTTGCTGGGCCAGCGTTTGCAAAGGTGGTATCACGTCGCTTTGAATAAACGCATTTAAATCCGTAGGCTCCAGCTTCAGCTCAACTTTGCCATCTTCATACATATAGGTTGCCAGCAAGGAGTCTACCAGACGAGACATATAGCGGTTGGATTGGAGAACCTCCTGAACAATCTCCTGTTGCTCCTGATTGAGATCCCCAAAGCTGCCACTGGCCAACAAATCCAAGGCCTGATGTTCCGCCCGGATGGGGGTCTTCAAGTCATGGGTCAATGTCGCCACAAAGGTTTCCTTGGACTGCTCGATGGACTTTTCCAGCGTCATATCCCGTAAGACAATCACATACCCGGAGAGACCTTCATGGACTTCGGCCACTTTGCCGCCATGTAAGCTCAGATAACGCAGGTTTCCTGTTTCATCCCGAACCGTGACGCTGGACAAAACAGGCTTAATACCAGATCCATCCGCTTGCTCCGATTCTCTCAGCAAGGAGAATTCCTGGGTGTGAATCGGGCATACAACACCATAATCGCATTGGCATCCCAGAACTTCGTAGAAGTTAATATTCTCGGCCAAACGCCCATCCTCAGTGAGAGGCATATGAAACCATTGGCAAAACACGGGATTCGCTTCAAGGACCGCCTGATCAGGCCCTAACAGGGCAATCCCATCGGCTGAAAAACGAAAAATGACATTCATTTTATCGCGTTCCTGTCGGAGTCGATCCTGCAAATCCTTGAGTCTGAGCGAGGAGAGGACGCGTGCTTTGACCTCTTCAATTTTAAAGGGCTTGGTAATGTAGTCATAGGTGCCCTGTTTAAATCCACGCACCATATCCTGGGTTTTGTTCAATGCCGAAATAAAAATGACGGGAATGGCCTTTGTATTGGGATTGGCCTGTAAATGCTCCAAAACGGCATAGCCATCCATATCCGGCATCATGATATCCAACAAAATTAGATCCGGCTGCTTGTCCTGGGCCAAACTCAGTGCAGCCTGGCCGCCATAGGCAACCACCACATTCTGTCCCATGCTTTCCAGTGCATCTTTCAGCAATTCCACATTCATTGCATTGTCGTCCACCACCAGAACGGTGTGAGCGCTGATATCCTGGCTGCCCACATTGGCACGAGCGGGCTGAGACAAAGTCAGATCTGTTGTCTCTAAAACATTGGAAGCCATAGGCTCTGGTCTGGAAGGTTCTGAAAACGACAGGCGGGCGGAAGACTGCAGAACGAATTCTTGGGGCTCTTTAGCCACTAATGACACGGTTCTGGCTGGTGTGGTTTGAGGGGAAGGAATATAGGATGCCACCATATTGGCAAAGCGGCTAATATCAATAGGCTTTGTGACAATGCCGCTACAGCCTGCCTCAAGTGCTTTTTCCTGGTCTTCCCGCATGGCAAGAGCCGTAAACGCCAAAACCGGAATCTGACGCAATTCCGGATCCTGCTTCAATCGGCGGGTTGCTGAAAACCCATCCACATTGGGCATATACATATCCATGAGTATTAAGTCCGGTTTGATCGAGCGCGCCAAGTCAATTCCCGTCATTGCATCTTCCGCCTGAAAAGTTTGAAAACCCGCCAACTCTAAAAGTTCGCAAGCCATGTCCAGATTCAGCATGTTGTCTTCAATAACGAGAACGGTTCCCCGAGTCCCTTTGACAATTTGGGCTGCAGTCACGAAATCCTCCTACCGGAAAAAAAGCACCATATTACATTGTTGTTATGGCTGTTCCCTCAGGGACACCCGCTAGAATGCCACACCAAGGTCATTCCTATTATGCATAGGCACAAAAAAGAATGGTAATTATCCCTTTACAACACGTAAGCCTTTTGCTAAACTGAACACAGTTAAAGCATGGGCTTGGTTAAATGGAAAAGTTCACAGTAAAGCAATTTCACGATAAGTACCCCGATGATGACGCTTGTTTACAAGAACTGTTTGAGCATCGCTATGGGGAATTAGTGGCTTGTCCTAACTGTCAGAAGCCTGCTAAATTTTATCGAGTCAAAAACCGGAAGTGCTACAAATGCGCTTTTTGCGCCTATGAACTGCATCCTTTGGCTGATACCATCTTTCATAAGTCTTCCACCAACCTGAAAAACTGGTTCTTTGCCATTTACTTGTTTGCCAACTCTAAAAACGGCGTATCCGCAATGGAGTTACAACGCCATTTAGGCGTAACCTACAAGACCGCTTGGCGAATGGCTAAACAGATCCGGTTGCTGTTTCAAGACCAGGATCAAGACGATAGCCCGCTTGGCGGTATTGTTGAAGCTGATGAAACCTATGTCGGCGGCAAACGTAAGGGTAAACGTGGTCGTGGTGCTGATGGTAAAATACCCGTCATCGGTATCGTGGAACGTGATGGGGAAGTCAAAGCTATGGTTAGCGTTGACACTAAGGCGTCAACCATTTTGCCTTTCTTGAATGATAACGTTGAGCAAGGCACCACTGTAATGACCGATGAATACCGCTCTTACACCCGTGTTTCACTGCAAGGTTTTAAACACCAAAAAGTGAACCACGGTGCTGGCCAGTATGTTATTGGTGATGCCCACACAAACACAATTGAAGGCTTTTGGAGCCAATTAAAACGGAGTATTAACGGCACCTATCAC